>NZ_VEGH01000018.1 GCF_007679345.1 Cellulosimicrobium cellulans | reverse complement strand
GGTGCGGGCGGGCGCGGGCGGACGGGCGGGCGCGGGCGGACGGGCGGGCGCGGGCGGACGGGCGGGCGCGGGCGGACGGGCGGGCGCGGGCGCGCGCGAGCGGGCGCGCCCGCGGCGGGGGCTCAGCCGACGGGGCGCGGGCGCCGGCGCCGCAGCAGCTCGTCCAGCGGGTCGCCCCGGTCCTCCACCTGCGTCGGCACGGGCGGCGCGCCAGTCCCGGCGTCGACGGGCGGCAGCACCGGCCCGCCGACCAGCATCGTCGGCTGTGGCACCGGGATCCCGTGGGCGTCGGGCCACCGGGCCGCGTCGGCGCGCTGCCCGCGGCGCCGCGAGCGCGCCCAGCCGCGCAGCCCGAGGCCGAGCAGCAGCACGACCAGGACCGCGGCCTCGTAGGCCAGCACGACCTGCGCGTACAGCGTCAGCCAGATCTGGAGCGCCAGCACGGCCGCGCCGGCCACCACGGCGACCACCCGTCCCATGAGTCCCCCTCGGCTCATCCCCCTGCGGTGCGGGCCGCCAGCCTCCCGCCGATCCGGTCCGCGGGTCAAGCCCCGGCCGGCACCTCCCCGAACCAGTCCCGGACCCGGTCCACCACGGTCCGGTCGAAGGCGTCGTCGTCGTGGTGCGCCGACAGCCAGCGCACGAACGACCCGCCCGCGACCGCGTCGAGCTCCCGCCGGCAGGCGGCGGGCCGGGTGACCGCGAGCTCGAGCTGCTCGGCGGCCTCGTCCGGCGTGCGGTACAGGTACGGGTACCCGGCGGGCAGCAGCGCGCGCGCCCACGGCAGGTCCGGGAACACCCCGACCGCGCCGGCCGCGAGCGCCTCGACGTACTCCAGGCCGTAGGACTCCTCGGTGGCGGTCGCGAGGAACGCCGTGGTCCGGCTCAGCGCCTCCCAGTACGAGTCGCGGGTCGCGGTCAGCGGGCCGACCCAGCACCACGACCGCTCGGACATCCGCATCGCGGTATCGGACACCAGGTGCGACTCGTGCAGCCGCGCCTCGACCCGGATCGGGGTGCGCCGCTGCACCCGGTCGACGACCTCGAGGAACAGCCGCGGCTGCTTGCGCTCGGAGACGTAGATCGCGGGGTACAGCACGACCGGGACCTCGGGCTCGTGCCGGGGTCGCACGTGGTCGACCCGGAACCCGAGGTTGACCCACCCGGTGCGGGCCCGCTCCCCCAGCGCGGGCACCGTGAGCCGGGCGACGAGCTCGCGGATCTCGGAGGCGGTGCGCGCCGAGTTGGCGAACGTCGGGAACAGCGCGCACGACAGCGCGAGCGCCGCCCGCTCGACGTCGTGCGGGTAGCGGGTGGCGTCCCACCAGACGAAGTTCATCACCCGCGGCTCCGCGCACCCGCCCGCGCGCAGCGTCTGCCAGACCTGCACCGAGTCGAGCACGTCCATGGTGATGACCACGGTGCCGGTGCCGTCGACGAACCCCAGCGGCAGCAGGTCGAACCCGTCGCAGCGCCGCGGGCCGGCCCCGATCAGCACCGAGCCGGGGAAGACCCGCAGCAGCCGGCGGACGAGCGTGGCGCCCGCGTCGTGCCCGGCGACCCGGCCCTCGGCGTCGACCAGGACGTCGTCGTGCTTGATCGCGACCCGCACGGCCGTCACCGCCCCTCAGCGTCGACCAGCGTGCCGTCGTCCTCGGCCGCCGCGCCCTGCCGGGGCAGCAGCCCGCCGCGGTCGGCCGCGCCGCGGTCGGCCGCGCCGCCGGCCCCGTCGGCCGCCGGCACCCCGGGCTCGACCGGCTCCGCGGGCTCGGCGGGCTCGTGCTCCCCGGCCGGTGCCCCGCCGATCCGCATCCCGTAGAACGACCGGTACACGAACACGGCCGACGCCACGAAGAAGACCGCGGCGAGGACGTGCACCAGCGTCCCGCGCCCGTCGCCGGTCAGGCTCACCGCCAGCTCGACGGCGAGCAGCCCGAACAGGGTCGTGAACTTGATGACCGGGTTCAGCGCGACCGAGGACGTGTCCTTGTACGGGTCGCCCACCGTGTCGCCGACGATCGTCGCGTCGTGCAGCGCGGTGCCCTTGGCGTGCAGGTCGACCTCGACGATCTTCTTCGCGTTGTCCCACGCGCCGCCGGCGTTCGCCATGAAGATCGCCTGGTACAGCCCGAACACCGCGATCGACACCAGGTAGCCGATGAAGAAGAACGGCTCGACGAACGCGAACGCGAGCGTGGCGAAGAAGATCGCCAGGAACATCGTCAGCATGCCCTTCTGGGCGTATTGGGTGCAGATCTCGACCACCCGGCGGGAGTCCGCCTCGCTGGCCCGCTCACCGCCGTCCAGGCGGATGTTCGCCTTGATGAACTCCACCGCGCGGTAGGCGCCGGTGGTGACGGCCTGGATGGACGCGCCGGTGAACCAGAAGATCATCGCGCCGCCGGTGATGAGGCCGAGCAGGAACGGCGGGTGCAGCAGCGACAGGCTGTCGAGCCCGGTGGTCAGGCCCTCGGTCAGCGCCATGATGATCGAGAAGATCATCGTGGTCGCCCCGACGACGGCCGTGCCGATCAGCACCGGCTTCGCGGTGGCCTTGAACGTGTTGCCCGCCCCGTCGTTCTCCTCCAGCATCCGCTTGGCCGGCTCCCAGCGCGGCGCGAACCCGTGCTCGGCCTCGATCTGCTCGGCGGCGCCGGGCAGCTCCTCGACGAGCGACAGCTCGTAGACGCTCTGCGCGTTGTCGGTCACCGGGCCGTAGGAGTCGACGGCGATCGTGACCGGCCCCATCCCGAGGAACCCGAACGCCACCAGCCCGAACGCGAACACCGCGGGGGCGAGCATGATCTGGTCGAGCCCCTGCTCGCTGATGAGGAACGCCCCGCCCATCAGGGCGACGACCGTCATGCCGAGCCAGTAGGCCGAGATGTTGCCGGCCACCAGACCCGACAGGATGTTGAGCGACGGCCCGCCCTCGCGCGAGGACGTGACGACCTCGCGCACGTGCCGGCTGTTGGTGGAGGTGAACACCTTGACCAGCTCGGGGATGAGCGCCCCGGCGAGCGTGCCGCAGGAGATGATCGTCGCGACCTTCCACCACAGCCCGCCGACGCCGTCCAGGTGCCCGAGGACCGCCCAGGTGGTCAGGTAGGTCAGCGCGATGCTCACGACGGAGGTGAGCCAGACCAGCGACGTCAGCGGCTTCTCGAAGTCCATCCGCTCCGCGGCGGCGTACCGGCGGCGGGTCCACGCGTCGTTGGCCAGGTAGGACACCGCCGAGGCGATGACCATGACCGCCCGCACCACGAACAGCCAGACCAGCAGGGTCGCCTGCATCAGCGGGTCGTCGACGGCGAGCAGCACGAACGTCACGAGCGCGACGCCGGTGACGCCGTAGGTCTCGAAGCCGTCGGCGCTCGGGCCCACCGAGTCGCCCGCGTTGTCACCGGTGCAGTCGGCGATCACGCCGGGGTTCCGGGCGTCGTCCTCCTTGATCTTGAACGTGATCTTCATCAGGTCGGACCCGATGTCGGCGATCTTCGTGAAGATGCCGCCGGCGATCCGCAGGGCCGAGGCGCCGAGCGACTCCCCCACCGCGAACCCGATGAAGCACGCGCCCGCCACGTCGGCGGGCAGGAACAGCAGGATGACCAGCATCATGAGCAGCTCGAGGCTGATCAGCACCATGCCGATCGACATGCCCGACTGCATCGGGATGCGGTGCACGGGCAGCGGCCGGCCGGCCAGCGACGCGAACGCCGTACGGGAGTTCGCGAGCGTGTTGACCCGGATGCCGAACCACGCGACCGCGTACGACCCGGCCATGCCGAGCAGGCTGAACGCGATGATCATCGCGACCCGCCCCCACCCGAACCCGACCAGCGCGCGGTAGTAGACGACGATCACCGCGGCGATGAACACCCACAGCAGGACCAGGAACCGACCCTGCTGCGTGAGGTACGTGCGGCAGGTCGAGTAGATGAGCTCGGAGATCTCCCGCATCGCGGCGTGCACCGGCAGCCGCCGCAGCTGCACGTAGGTGGCGACGCCGAACGCGAGGCCCAGCACGCACACGAGCAGCCCGAGGCCGAGCAGCAGCCGGCCCGAGACGGAGCCGAGCACGGTCACGGCGCCCAGGTCCGGCAGCTCGAGGCTCGCCTCGCCGCCGTGCACCCCGCCGCCGTCGGCGGAGGCGGAGCCGGGTGCGCAGCCCGCGAGCGCGGACCCGAGCAGCGTCGCGCCGGCGAGGGCGAGCCCCGCACCCCGCCGTCGGCGCCGGTGGCCGACCGGGGGCCGGTGGGCCGGGGCCGGGCGCGCCGGGGCCGCCGGTGCGCGCGAGGGGGTGGTGCCGGTCCGGACGTCAGTGTTCACGGTCGGGTCCCTGGTGAGAGCGCCTTCGCTGTCACCCTCGACGCTAGGACCGGCGCGACCCGTCCGGATGAGACGTACGGCCCAGACGGGCGGTACCCACCGGCGTCAGCCCCACCGCCCCAGCCGCTGCGCGAGCAGGGCGAGCGCCACCGGCCCGGCGGTCGAGGTCCGCAGCACGTGCGGCCCCAGCAGCACCGGCTGCGCCCCGGCGTCGACCAGGTCGGCGAGCTCGCGCTCCGCGATCCCGCCCTCGGGCCCGACGACGACCAGCACGTCGGCCGCGACCCCGGCCGCGGGCAGCGCCGCCGCCGCGAGCGGCGTGGTCGCCTCCTCGTGCAGCACGAGCACCGCGCCGCCGGCCTCGACCACCTCGCGCGCCCGGCGGACCAGCGCCGCGGTCGCCAGCGCCACGTCGACAGCGGGCACGTGCGCCCGCCGCGCCTGCTTGGCCGCGGTGCGGACCGTGCCCAGCCAGCGGGCCCGGCTCTTGGCCGCGCGGTCGCCGCGCCAGACGACGATCGACCGCTCGGCCTGCCACGGCACGACGCAGTCGACGCCGACCTCAGTGGCCGCCTCGATCGCGAGCTCGTCGCGGTCGCCCTTGGCGAGCGCCTGGACGAGCAGCAGCCGCGGCGCGGGCGCGGGCTCGACGACGACCGCCTGCACGCGCAGGTGCACCCCCTCGGGCCCCGCCGCCTCGACCTCGCCGACCAGCCGGGTGCCGGCCCCGTCGACGACGTCGACCCGCTCCCCCGGCGCCCGGCGCTGCACGACGCCCGCGTGCCGCCCCTCGGCGCCCGCGAGCAGGTAGCGGCCGCCGACGTCCAGCGCGTCGAGGTCGCCCGGCTCCGCCAGGAAGACCGGTGCCGTCACCTCAGCGCCCGGCGAGCTTGTCGCGCAGCTTCGAGAACACGCCGCCGCCGGAGGCCGACAGCCGCGCCTCGGGGCGCTCCTCGCCGCGCAGGCCGGCGAGCCGGCGGAGCAGCTCGGACTGCTCGTCGTCCAGCGCGGTCGGGACCTTGACGTCGACGTGCACGTGCAGGTCGCCGCGGCCGCCGGCGTGCAGGTGGCCGACGCCCAGGCCGCGCAGCGTGACGACCTGCGCGGGCTGGGTGCCCGGGCGCAGGTCGACCTCCTGCGGGCCGTCGAGCGTGTCCAGCGTGAGCACGGTGCCCAGGGCGGCCGCGGTCATCGGGACCTCGAGCGTGCAGTGCAGGTCGTCGCCCTCGCGCAGGAACGTGTCGTGCTTGCGCTCCCGCACCTCGAGGTAGATGTCGCCCGCGGGGCCGCCGGCGGGGCCGACCTCGCCCTGCGCGGTGAGTTTGATCCGGGTGCCGGTGTCCACGCCCGCCGGGACGTCGACCTCGAGCGTGCGGCGCGAGCGGACCCGGCCCTCGCCGGCGCACTCGGTGCACGGCTCGGGGATGACGGTGCCGAACCCGTGGCACGCGGCGCACGGCTGGGAGGTCATGACCTGGCCGAGGAACGACCGGGCCACCCGCTGCACGGTGCCGCGGCCGCCGCAGACGTCGCAGGTGCGCGGCGAGGTGCCCGGGCGGCAGCAGGAGCCGTCGCAGGTCGGGCAGACCACGGCCGTCTCGACCGGGACCTCGCGGTGCGTGCCGAACGTCGCCTCGGCGAGGTCGATGTCGAGGCGCAGCAGCGCGTCCTGGCCGCGGCGGGCCCGCGGGATGGGCCCGCGCTGCGCGCCCGCGCCGGCGGCGGCGCCGAAGAACGTCTCGAAGATGTCCTGGAAGCCGAAGCCGCCCTGGCCGCCCATGCCGCCGCCGGGGGCCGACGGGTCGGCGCCCATGTCGTACATGCGCCGCTTCTCGGGGTTGGACAGCACCTCGTACGCGCGCGACACGTCCTTGAACCGGTCCTCCGAGCCCGCCTCCGCGCCCGCGACGTCCGGGTGCAGCTCGCGCGCGAGCCGGCGGTAGGCCTTCTTGATCTGCTCGGGCGTGGCGTCACGCTCGACGCCGAGCACCTCGTAGTAGTCGCTCACTCGTCACTTCCTGTGCGTGTGCGGGCCGCGCGCGCGTGCGCGGGGTCGGTTGCTCTTGTCGAACGTGCGCGGGACCGCGACGGTGCCCGGCGGCCGGTCATCCGGCCAGGATCCGGGACAGGTACCGGGCGACGGCGCGCACGGACGCGATGGTCCCGGGGTAGTCCATGCGGAGCGGGCCGACGGAGCCGATCCGGGCGACGGCGGTCCCGCCGCCGTCGGGTCCGCCGTACCCGGTGGTCACGAAGCTCGTCTCCACCAGCCCCTCGTGCTGGGTCTCGCGGCCGATCCGGACCGACACCGCGGCCTCGTCCTCGGCCATCTCGCCCAGCAGGCGCAGCAGGACGACCTGCTCCTCCAGCGCCTCCAGGACCGGGCTGATCGTGCGGGCGAAGTCCGCGCCGCCGCCGCGGACCAGGTTCGCGGTGCCCGCCAGCACGACGCGCTCCTCGCTCTCCTGGGCCAGCGTGTCCTCCACCACGTCCACCACGCCGCGCACGAGCGGGCCGTCGGCGGGGGCGAAGTCGTCGGCCAGGTCGGACAGCGCGGTGCCGAGCTCGGCGAGCCGGCGGCCCGCCGCCGCGGTGTTCAGCCGGACGCGGAGCCGCGCCACCGTGCCGACGTCCAGGGCGTCCGGGACCTCGATGGTGCGCTGCTCGACGCGGCCGTGGTCGGTGATGATGACGACCAGCAGGTGCCGGTCGCCGATCGGCACCAGCTCCACGTGCCGCAGCGCCGTGCGGCGCAGCGACGGGTACTGCACGACGGCGACCTGGTGCGTGAGCTGCGCGAGCAGCCGCACGGAGCGGTCGACCACGTCGTCCAGGTCGGCGGCGTCCTCCAGGAACGTCTCGATCGCGCGGCGCTCGGGGGCGGACAGCGGCTTGATGGTCGCCAGCCGGTCGACGAACATCCGGTAGCCCTTGTCGGTCGGCACCCGGCCGGCCGAGGTGTGCGGCTGCACGATGAGCCCGGCGTCCTCCAGGGCCGCCATGTCGTTGCGGATGGTCGCGGGCGACACCCCCAGGGCGTGCCGCTCGACCAGCGCGCGGGAGCCCACGGGCTCACGGGTGGCGACGTAGTCCTCCACGATCGCCCGCAGCACGTCCAGCCTGCGGTCCTCGCTCATCGCCACCTCCCTGACCTCCTGGCACTCGCTCGAACCGAGTGCCAATTCTACGCGTCCGCCGGCGCGGCCGCCGCGTCCCGCCGCCGGGCCCGCAGATCGAGCAGGCCGACCACGAGGGCGACGGCGACCAGCGACACGGTGAGCAGCAGCGCGCGCCCGGCCGCCGCGCTGCCGTCGACGCCCGAGGCCAGGGCCGAGTAGTACGTCGACAGGGCCACCGCGACGCCGAGCGCCGAGCCGACCCGCTGACCCACCTGGAGCATGCTGCCCGCCACCCCGGCCCGCTCGACCGGCACCTGCGCGAGCGTCAGCGTCTGGTTCGGCGCGATGACCAGGCCGCTGCCGGCGCCCGCGACCATCTGGGTCGCCGCCATCACGAACCCGACGGCGGGCGGGTCGACGAGCCGGATCGCGAGGTCGGTGCCGATCAGGCCGGTCACCACGAGCACCAGGCCGACGACCACCAGCGCGCGCCCGCGGGTGGCGACCAGCCGGCCCGAGCGCTGCGCCGACACCGCCGAGGCGATCGCGAACGGCATGTTGACCAGACCGGCCTGCAGCGGGGTGAAGCCCGCGACCTGCTGCAGGTACAGCGTCGCCACCAGGAACACCGACGTGAACCCGCCGAAGTACGCGATGCCGAGCAGCGCACCGTTCCGGAACGCCGGCTCGCCGAGCACCCGCGGGTCCAGCACGGCGGCGCCCGTGCGGCGCTGGTACCGGCGCTCCCACAGCACGGTGGCGACGCCGAGGACGGCCGCGACGGCGAGCCACCACCAGCGGGCCGGGTCGTCGCCGCCCTCCCCCGTCGTCGTGACGAACGGCACCATCACCGCGGCGGCGGTCAGCGCGACGCCCGCCAGGCCGACGCCGTCCAGCCGCGGCCGGCCGCGCGGGCCGAGGGTGCCGCTCGGTGCCCCGACCGTGCCGCGCGGGAGGAACCTCACCGCGAACGGCAGCACGACCGCGATCACCGGCACGTTCACGAAGAACACCCAGCGCCAGCCCTCCTCGGCGCCGAACGCCTGGATGATCAGACCGCCGAGCAGCGGGCCCAGCGCGGTCGACACCCCGATGGTCGCGCCGAAGTACCCGAAGGCCTTCCCGCGCTCGTACCCGGAGAACAGCTGCTGGATCGTCCCGACCACCTGCGGGTTCAGCAGGCCGGCGCTCATCCCCTGGAGCAGCCGCGCGACAGCCAGCAGCTCGTCCGACGGCGCCAGGCCGGCGCCGAGGCTGGTGAGGGCGAAGCCGGTCAGGCCGATCAGGAACAGGCCGCGGCGGCCGCGGGCGTCGCCGAGCCGGCCCGCAGGCACCAGCACCAGGCCGAACGCCAGCGTGTAACCCGCGACGATGAGCTGGAGCTGGCTCGCCCCGGCGTGCAGGCTGCGCTCGATCGAGGGCAGGGCGACGTTGACGATCGACACGTCGAGCATCGTGATGAACCCGATGGCCAGGCAGACGCCGAGGGCGCGCCAGCGGTGCGGGTCGGGGGCGGGGCGCTCGCCGGGGGCCTCCCGGCGGCCGGCGGGCGGGTGCTGCGCGGGGCTCGACGTCACCGTCGTGTCGTACCACGCGGGCCGCGGGTCGGCACCTAGGCTGCCGCGGGTGACCGACCGCTACGGAACCGACGTGCTGTCCGGGGCATCCTCGAGCGCGCACCGCCGCCCCACCTCCACCCCCACCCCCGCCGAGCGCGGCCTGGTCGTCGAGGAGGTCACGACCGGCTGGGTCGGGGCCGTCGTCCGGGTGGAGAAGTCGGGCGGCGAGCACGTCGTCGTCCTGGAGGACCGCCGCGGGCGCACGCGGACGTTCCGGCTCGGGCCGGGGTTCTGGGTCGACGGCAAGCCGGTCGAGCTGGTGCCGCCGCGACCGACCGCGCCGACCGGGCCGAAGCGCACCGCGTCCGGCTCGCTGGCGGCGGCCGACCAGCGCGCCCGCGTCGCGATCGGCAGCCGGATCTGGGTCGAGGGCAAGCACGACGCCGAGCTCGTCGAGAAGGTCTGGGGCGACGACCTGCGGGCCGAGGGCGTCGTCGTCGAGCTGCTCGACGGCGTGGACAACCTGGTCGACGCGCTGCGCGACTTCCGCCCCGGGCCGGGCAAGAAGGTCGGCGTGCTGGTCGACCACCTGGTGCCGGGGTCGAAGGAGCAGCGGATCGCCGACGAGGCCGCGCGCACGGTGCCCGCCGGGACGCTGCTCGTGCTCGGCCACCCCTACGTCGACGTGTGGCAGGCCGTGAAGCCCGCGCGCGTCGGGCTGACCGCGTGGCCGACCATCGAGCGCGGCACCGAGTGGAAGCGCGGCATCCTGCGCGAGCTCGGCTGGCCCGCCGACGAGCAGGCCGACGTCGCCCGTGCCTGGCAGCGCATCCTGCGCTCCGTGCGGTCCTACGCCGACCTGGAGCCGTCGCTGCTGGGGCGGGTCGAGGAGCTGATCGACTTCGTCACCGCGCCCTGACGCGCCGCCCCGTCGCGCTCAGGGGGCGACGGGCTCGTCCTGGAGGCGGCGGTAGAGCCAGGTCGTCGCGAGCAGGCCGACCGGGAACGACACCAGCTGGCCGATGCCGCACAGCGCCGACCCGACGAGGTTCGCGGCGTAGACCGCGAGGAACAGCAGCAGCACCGCGCCGAGGTTCCGGGTCACCATCGTGAAGCTGGCCCGGATCGCGTCCACGGGCGCCATGCGCTTGTCGATCACGAAGAACAGCGTGAACTGCGCGAGGAACGCGAACACCAGGCCCGGGATCACGAACAGCACGATGCCGACCGCGGTGCCCAGCCCGACGAGCAGCGCGGCCACCAGCACCTTGCCGACGTCGTCGAACCGGAAGAACGTGCCCACCTCGACCCGGCGCCCGTCCGCGACCTCGAGGGTCGCCCGGATGACGCCGGCCTGCATGAACACGCTGAGCAGGGCGATCACCGCGACGACCACGAGGTAGCCGAGGACGAGGCCGACCCCCGTCCCGCCGCGCAGCTCCTGGGTGGCGGGGTCGACGCTCGCGACGGTGCCGCCGACGAGCACCGAGAACAGCACCACCGACACCACGACGATGACCGCGAGGTACGCGAGGACGCCCAGCAGGAACGGGCCGACGTACTGGGTGAACTTCGTCCAGCCCCAGGTGAACGCCTCCCCGACGCTCGAACCGGCGGTCGGCGGGCCGTACCCGGGCGGCGGGTACGGCGGCTGCTGGCCGTAGCCGGGCGGCGGGTAGGGCGGCTGGCCGTACGGCTGCTGCGGCGGGTACGGCGGCTGGCCGTACGGCTGCTGCGGCCCCGGCCCCGGCTGCGGCTCGTCGTCGCGCGGCGGGGTGGTGCCCGGGTTCTCGGTCATCGTGCCCTCCTGGTCGGCGCTCGGTCGCCGTCGAGCCAGCGAACCGAAGACGGCCACCGGGTGTCAAGGAGGCCGATTCTGGACAGAAGAGGACGAAAGACCCGGTCACACCGCTACGCTTCGACCGCCGTAGCCCCGCACCACCCACGAGGAGACTCATGTCGTACGACCAGCAGCCGCCCGCGGGCGGCCAGCAGCAGCCGCCGTTCGGCGGTCAGCCCCAGCAGCCGTACGGCGGCCAGCCGCAGCAGCCGTACGGGGCCCAGCCGCAGCAGCCGCTGCGCCCGGACGAGGAGAAGACCTGGTCGCTGCTCGCGCACCTGGGCGGGATCATCTTCTCGTTCATCGCGCCGCTCGTGATCTGGCTGGTCTTCAAGGGCCGCGGCCCGTTCCTGGACGACCAGGCCAAGGAGGCGCTGAACTTCCAGATCACCGTCGTGATCGCCTACATCGCGTCCGGCATCCTGGCCGGCGTCACGTTCGGCGTGCTGTTCTTCCTGCCGTTCGTGGTGGGCGTCGTCGCGCTGGTGTTCTCGATCCTCGCGGCCGTGGCCGTGAACAAGGGCGAGTGGTACCGCTACCCGCTCACCCTGCGCCTGGTGAAGTGACCCCCGCGCGCTAGCGCGACCGCGAGTGGAAGGTCTGGCCCGACACGCCCACGGCGAGTCCGGCCAGACCTTCCACTCGTCTTCCGGGCGGTGCGCCCCGAGGGTCAGTCCGCGAGGGTGCGGACGACCGCGTCGGCCAGCAGCCGGCCCCGGCGGGTCAGCCGCACCCGGCGGCCCGGCCGGCCCCCGGCGCCGAGCGCCGCGCGCGCGTCGACCAGCCCGTCGGCCACCAGCCCGGCCACCCGCGCACGCCCGGACGGGCTCAGCGCCTCGACGGGCAGCCCCTCGTCCAGCCGCACCCCGAGCATCACCCGCTCCAGCCGCGCCGAGGCGTCCTCGACGGTCTCCCGCCCGGCCGCCGGGCTCTCCCCCGCCGCGAGCCGCGCCGCGTACGCCCGCGGGTGCTTCACGTTCCACCACCGCACGCCGCCCACGTGGCTGTGCGCGCCGGGGCCGACGCCCCACCAGTCGTCGTTGCGCCAGTACGCGAGGTTGTGCCGGCACGCGTCAGCAGGGGTGCGCGCCCAGTTGCTCACCTCGTACCAGTGCAGGCCGGCCTCGGTGAGCAGGTCGTCGGCGAGCTCGTACTTCGCGGCCTGGTCGTCCTCGTCGGGCAGCGCCAGCTCGCCGCGACGCACCTGCACCGCCATCTTGGTCCCCTGCTCGACGACCAGCGCGTACGCCGACACGTGGTCGACGCCGGTGGCCAGGGCCGTCTCCAGCGAGGTCCGCCAGTCCGCCAGCGACTCCCCGGGCGTGCCGTAGATGAGGTCGAGCGACACGGCCAGGCCGGCGTCCCGCGCCCAGCGCACGACGTCGGGGATGCGGCGCGGGTCGTGGGTGCGCTCCAGCGTCGCCAGCACGTGCGGGACGGCCGACTGCATGCCGAACGACACGCGCGTGAACCCGCCGCGCGCCAGCTCGGCCAGCGACTCCGGGGTCACCGAGTCGGGATTGGCCTCGGTCGTGACCTCGGCGTCGTCCGCGAGGCCCCAGGCGCCGCGGACGCCGTCGAGCATCCGGACCAGGTCGGAGGCCGGCAGCACCGTGGGCGTGCCGCCGCCGACGAACACCGTCGACGCCGGCCGCTCGGGCAGCCCCGCGGCGCGCGTGACCCGGCCGCCGAGCGCGAGCTCGGCCAGCGCCGTGTCCGCGTAGGCCACCTGGGACGCGCCACCGCCGAGCTCGGTCGCCGTGTACGTGTTGAAGTCGCAGTACCCGCAGCGGACCGTGCAGAACGGCACGTGCAGGTACACGCCGAACCCGCGGCGGTCGGCGCCGTCGCGCACCGAGGCCGGGAGGGCTCCGTCCGCGGGTGCGGCGTCGCCCTCCGGGAGCGCCGGGCTCACTTCTTCTTCGCGTCCTTGGCGTCCTTGGCGCCGCCCGCGTCGGACGACAGCGCGGCGATGAAGGCCTCCTGCGGCACGTCGACCCGGCCGATGGTCTTCATGCGCTTCTTGCCCTCCTTCTGCTTCTCCAGCAGCTTCCGCTTGCGGGTGATGTCACCGCCGTAGCACTTGGCGAGGACGTCCTTGCGGATCGCGCGGATCGTCTCGCGGGCGATGACCCGCGACCCCACGGCCGCCTGGATCGGCACCTCGAACTGCTGGCGCGGGATGAGGTCCTTGAGCTTGGACGCCATCATCACGCCGTACGCGTACGCCTTGTCCTTGTGCACGATCGAGCTGAACGCGTCGACCTGCTCGCCCTGCAGCAGGATGTCGACCTTCACCAGGTCCGCGACCTGCTCGCCGACGGGCTCGTAGTCGAGGCTCGCGTAGCCGCGGGTCCGGGACTTCAGCTGGTCGAAGAAGTCGAACACGATCTCCGCGAGCGGCAGCGTGTAGCGCATCTCGACGCGGTCCTCGGACAGGTAGTCCATGCCCAGCAGGTCGCCGCGCTTGCCCTGGCAGAGCTCCATGATCGCGCCGATGAACTCGCTCGGGGCGAGGATCGTCGACTTCACGATCGGCTCGCGCACCTCGCGGATCTTGCCGCCGGGGAACTCGCTCGGGTTGGTCACGGTGACGACCGTGCGGTCCTCCATCGTCACCTCGTAGACGACGTTCGGCGCGGTCGAGATGAGGTCGAGGTTGAACTCGCGCTCCAGCCGCTCCCGGATGATCTCCAGGTGCAGCAGGCCGAGGAACCCGACGCGGAACCCGAAGCCAAGCGCGACCGAGGTCTCGGGCTCGTAGTTCAGCGCGGCGTCGTTGAGCTTGAGCTTGTCGAGCGCGTCCCGCAGCACCGGGTAGTCCGAGCCGTCGATCGGGTACAGGCCCGAGAACACCATCGGCTTCGGGTCGGAGTAGCCGCCGATCGCCTCGGTGGCGGGCTTGCTCGCGTTCGTGACGGTGTCGCCGACCTTCGACTGGCGGACGTCCTTCACGCCGGTGATGAGGTAGCCGACCTCGCCGACGCCCAGGCCCTTGGTCGGGACGGGCTCGGGCGAGATGACGCCGATCTCCAGCAGCTCGTGCGTGGCCTTCGTCGACATCATCGCGATGCGCTCGCGCGGGTTGAGGTTGCCGTCCTTGACCCGCACGTAGGTCACGACGCCGCGGTAGGTGTCGTAGACCGAGTCGAAGATCATGGCGCGCGCCGGGGCGTCGGGGTCGCCGGTCGGGGCGGGGACCAGCTCGACGATCCGGTCCAGCAGCGCCTCGACGCCCTCGCCGGTCTTGCCGGACACCTTGAGGCAGTCGGCCGGGTCGCCGCCGATGAGGCTCGCGAGCTCCTCGGCGTACTTCTCGGGCTGCGCCGCCGGCAGGTCGATCTTGTTCAGCACCGGGATGATCTGGAGGTCGTTCTCCATGGCCAGGTACAGGTTGGCCAGCGTCTGCGCCTCGATGCCCTGCGCGGCGTCGACCAGCAGCACGGCGCCCTCGCAGGCGGCGAGCGACCGGGACACCTCGTAGGTGAAGTCGACGTGCCCCGGGGTGTCGATCATGTTGAGCGCGTAGGGGGTGTCCCCCAGCGCCCACGGCATGCGCACGGCCTGGGACTTGATCGTGATCCCGCGCTCGCGCTCGATGTCCATGCGGTCGAGGTACTGCGCGCGCATGGCGCGCGAGTCGACCACGCCGGTCAGCTGCAGCATGCGGTCGGCGAGCGTCGACTTGCCGTGGTCGATGTGCGCGATGATGCAGAAGTTGCGCAGCAGCTCGGGCGGGGTCGCCGCGGGGGTGATGCGCCGGGACTGCTCGGCGCTCGGGATCGGGGACACGTGCTCCCTCGGTTTCGCAGGGTCGGACTGCCACCATGGTCCCATGCCCGCGCCCGGGACCCGAGCCGCCGCCGACTCCTGGTCCGCCGGGACCGCCGAGCCGGCGGCCGGGACCGCCGTGCTCGACGCGCTCGCCGCCGCCCAGGACGCCTTCGCCGCGCTGCTCGCCGAGGCGGACCCGGGCGCCCCGGTGCCGGGATGCGCCCCGTGGACCGTGACCGACCTCGCGCTGCACCTCGGCGGGGTGCACCGCTGGGCCGCGGCGATGGCACGGCGCGAGGACGACGACGGCGCCGACCCGGTCGGACCCCGCGAGCCCGACGCGCTCCGGACGTTCTACCGGGAGCAGGCGGACGTGCTGCAGGCCACCCTCCGGTCGCTCGGCCCGGACGCACCCGCGTACACCCTGCTCGGGCCCGGGCCGGCCGCGTTCTGGCACCGCAGGCAGCTGCACGAGACGCTCGTGCACCTGCACGACCTCGCCGCGGCCGCCGGCGCCCCGCACCCCGTGGCCGACCCCGTGCTGTGGGCCGACGCCGTCGACGAGGTGGTGACGGTGATGACGCCGCGGCAGGTGCGGCTGGGGCGGATGGCGCCGCTGGACGCGCCCGTGGAGCTGATCGCGGACGACGCGGGGCGGTCGTGGCTGCTGGGCGCGCCGGCGGACGGGCAGCCGGGCCCGGCGGGCCTGCGGCCGGAGGCGGCAGGCGACGCGACCGCCCCGTCGGCGCCCGACGGCGCGCCGGTGACCGTCGCGGGCCCCGCCCGCGCGCTGGCCCTGCTCCTCTGGGGCCGCACCCCTGCGGACGACCCGGCGCTGACGGTCACGGGCGACCGCGCCGCCCTGGACGCGGCCCGGGCAGCCCCGCTCACGCCCTGACGCCACCGCCGGCGCCCGGCGTGGCCCCGCTTGCGCGTCACGCCGGCTTCGTGGCCGTCAGGGCGAACGTCAGGGGCACGCGGTCACCACCCTGCGGGAGCGCCCAGCTGCCGTCGCCGGTCGGCTCCATCCCGGGCAGCGCACGCCACGGGATCGTCCGGTGCTCCGCGATCTCGACCAGCCGCAGCCCGGCGCCGAGCAGCGCCTGCACGATCTCGGCGAGGCCGTGCTGCCACTCGTAGGTGTCCCGCGCGTCCTCGGGCACCGCTCCCCCGGCATAGGTCGAGGCGTGCCGGTGGTGCCGCGGCGCGCCGCCGAAGTACGGCTGCGTCAGGACCAGCGCCCCGTCGGCGCGCTCCGGGTCCAGGGCGTACAGCACCGGATGGGCCTCGCGGACGTAGAACGTGCCGCCCGGACGCAGCAGCCCCGCCACCACGCGCGCCCACGCGTCCAGGTCCGGCAGCCAGCACAGCGCGCCGATCCCCGTGTAGACGACGTCGAACCGGTCGGGGCACACGTCCAGGGCCCGCGCGACGTCGCTCTCCAGGAAGGTCGCCGCCAGGCCGGCCCGCTCGGCGAGGTCCCGGGCCGCGGCCGTCGAGGCCGGGGACAGGTCGATCCCCGTCACCCGTGCCCCGAGCCGCGCCCACGAGAGCGTGTCGAGCCCGATGTGGCACTGCAGGTGCACCAGGTCGAGCCCGGCCGGCGAGCCGCCCGGCAGGTGCGGCACGAGCGCGGCGAGGTCGTCGCGGACCACCGACGTGATCCGGCCGTCCTCGACCACGAAGGCGTCGGCGCCGTAGGCCCCGAGGTGGGCGGGGACCACGGCGTCCCAGCTGCGCCGGTTCACGGCCACGGCGTCGCTGCTCATGAGCGGCACCCTAGGGTGGGTCGCGCGGCGACGACGAGGGGTTATCGGCCCGCGGCCGCCCGAGGCCCGGGGCACCCCGTCCCGGGGAGTCGCGGGGTCGTGCGGCCGGGCTTCGTCCGGCGGCTGCTCGCCTGGTAGGCTTGTCAGTCGCGTGTCCGCCCGGGTCGGCGGGCACAAGTCCGGTTCCTCTCCGCGGGTGTCCCCACGCCCCAGTCCCGGCGCCGGACGCGCCCTCTACGACCTTGTTCCTCTCGCTCCGGCGAACACACGAAGAGAGTCCACACCGTGGCCAACATCAAGTCCCAGATGAAGCGCATCCGCACCAACGAGAAGGCGCGCCTGCGTAACAAGGCTGTCAAGTCCGAGCTGAAGACGTTCGTGCGCCGCGTGCGCGAGGCCGTCGCCGGTGGCGACAAGGACGCCGCGAGCACCGCGCTCGTCGCCGCGTCGAAGAAGCTCGACAAGGCCGTCTCGAAGGGCGTCATCCACGCCAACCAGGCCGCCAACAAGAAGTCGGCGCTGGCGAAGTCGGTCAACGCGCTCTGACGCGACCGTAGCCTTCACGAAGGGCGTCACCCTCTCCACGGGGTGGCGCCCTTCGTCGTCCCACCCGCGTCCGGCCCGCGCCCCGCCCACGACCGGCCCACGCCTTGCCCAGGCCCGGCGAGGTTGCAGCAGATGCTGTCTTCACGCGCGTGATGGCGACATCTGCTGCAACCTCGGCGGAGCGACGGCACGCCGGGACGCACGGCGTGGGGCGCGGGGCACTCCCGGAACACGCCGAGGGCGTCACCCCCCCTGCGGGGTGACGCCCTCTGTGCGGGTCGGGCCGTGGCCCTCCCGTGGGGAACGCGGTCGCTCAGTCCTGAGCCACCGCGCTCCACGCCTCCCACAGCACCGCGGGAACGGCCGGCCGGAAGCCCGCCTCCCGCAGCGCGCGGTCGAACGCCTGCGCAGCCCCGGTCACGTCGCCGTGGCCCAGGAACCGGTCGCCGAGCTCGCGCCACACCGCGGCGGACTGCCGCGACGCGGACATCATGCCGAGCATGTCGGCGGCCCAGCGGTACGCGCGGGACGCCGCCTCGACCTCCCCGCGGGCGTGCAGCGCGTCGCCGATCGCGAGCTGCGCCGCCGCGCCGTCCAGACGGGGCTGGTCGCCGAGCCGGTCGAGAGCCGCGCGGCCGAAGGACTCGGCCGCGACCGGGTCGCCCTGCATCAGGTGCGCGCGCGACCGCTCGACATCCAGGCGCGCCATCTCCACCTCGGAGCCGGAGACCTCGAGCTCGGGGGCCGCGCGCTCGAGCTGCTCGAGCGCGGTCGCCGGTTCGGCCGGGTCGCTGCGGAGCAGGAGCCACGCGTAGTTGAGGCGCAGACGCGGGATGTCGCGGCTGACCTCGCCCTCGCCGAGGAGCGCCAGCGCGCGCTCGGTGTAGCGCTTGGCCAGGCCGTAGTCGTGCCGCTGCTCCGCCACGAGCGCCGCGTTCCAGTAGACCGACCCGCGGCCGCGCGGGGTGCCCAGCGACTCCGCCTGGCGGATCAGCTCGGCCGCGCGGTGCGTCGCGTACAGCAGGTCGCCGCGCTCGACGTACGCCCACAGGGTCGTCGAGCCGAGGCGGAGGTGCTCGTCGGTGCCGGTCAGGCCGGCCTCCTCCAGCTCCGCGAGCTGGCGGTCGCCGACCTCGATCGCGCGGCCGAGGTCGCCGGACTCCACGTAGGAGGCGACGAGGGCCGTGGCCGCCGCGGCGGCGTCGAGGTGGTGCTGCTCGACGCGTGCCTGCGTGAGCAGGGGCTCCAGGACGCCGACGGCCGACTCGAGGTCGCCGAGCATCTCGTGCGCCTGCGCGAGGGCCAGCAGCGCCTCGACCCGCACCTGCCGGGACACCGGCTCGAGGTCCAGCGCGAGGATCCGGTCCCGTGCCGACGAGGCCTCCCCCGACACCAGGTCGAGACGGGCGTAGTCGAGCGCGAGCTTGGCGCGCGCCTCGGCCGGCCCCTCGTCGCCGTGCTTGAGGTACTCGACCGTGGACCCGAGCCGCTCGGCGATGACGCCGAGCGCCGCGTCGGTCGGCTCGCGCCGACCGGACTCGATGAGGGAGATGTAGCTCGGCGAGAGCGCGTCTCCGGCGAGGGCCGTCTGGGAGAGCCCAGCGGCCAACCGCGCCTGGCGGACGCGGTCAGCAATGGTCGTCATGGGTGTCACTGTACCTATGACGCCTCGTGACGGCGAGCCTGTCACCCGTCCGCCACGACTCGGTCCCGGCTCGCCGCACGCGCCGAGCGTCGGCGGAGCGAGCCGGGACGCCCCGAAGGCGTTCAGGCGACGGTCCGGCAGCAGCCCGTCGCGCCGCTCTGGATCGTGAAGCCGCCGGCGGCGTTGGCCGCGCCCGACGCGCCGAGGGTGAGGGTCAGGGCGAGGGCGGCGGTGGCGATGGCCTTGATCGAGGTGCGCATGGGGGGTCTCCTGTCACAGAATGTTGACTGGCTGTCACGACGATCATGACTGATGCGATGCGCTTCGCACCACCTGCTGAGCAGTTCTGGCGCGGTTCCGCCCGATCGGGTGAATCCGACGTCACTTTGCCCCGTCATCTCGCGATATCACCCCCGGTCGGAGAGCCGAACCCGTGTCATGCGGCGCTGACTGTGGTGTCATGGATGACATGACCAGGGGACAGGGCGACGTGGAGCGACAGCTCGCGGACGAGATCGACGCCGCGATCCCGGACGTGCTGCGCCGCCAGTGGGAGCGGCACGTGGCGACGGAGCGCGTGCTGGTCGGGCGGCAGGGGATCTTCTCCCCCCGGCTGCACCCCTTCGGCTACGAGCTGGCGTTCCGGGCACCCGGCGCCACCTCGGCCGACGCCGGCGCGTGGAGCGAGCTCCAGCACGAGCGCGCGACCAGCGCCGTGCTGCGCGCCACCTTCGGCCGCGCGGACGTCGACGAGGTCGGCCACGGGCGCTGGCTGTTCGCGCGGTGCCCGCGCGCGTTCCTCACCGGCGAGCTGCACCTGCCGAACCGTCCCGACCGCCTCGTGGTGGAGATCACGGGCACGACCCGCATCGACGGCGACGTGCTGCGGGGGGTCCGCCGGCTCCGGGAGCAGGGCTTCCGGATCGCGATGGCCGGGTTCGTCTCCCGGCAGGACCAGCGCATGCTCCTCCCCCAGGCCGACTTCGTGAAGATCGACGCACGGGACCTCGACCTCGAGGGCGAGCCGGTGGTCGACCTGGCGCGGTCCCACGGCGCGCTGCTGGTCGCCGAGTTCGTCGAGACGAGCGCCGAGCTCAAGGCCGGGCGGCGCCTCGGCTTCGACCTCTACCAGGGCAACCTGCTGGAGCGGAGCCTGCTGGTCGACCGCTCGGCGGCGCCGCTGCTGCGGCCCGGCACCAACGCGCTGGGGCAGCACTACATCTGATCGGCGCCGGGCACGTGGCGCACGTCCTCGTCGCCCGCCTGCCTCGCCGTGCGGCGGGCCGACCCCGCGGGGCGGTCAGCGCCGGACGACCGCGGCGATCCGCAGCACCGCGCGCTCGACGGCGAAGCGCGGGTCGCGGCTCGCGCCCTTGACCTCCGCGTCCGCCTGCGCGACCGCGGTGATCGCCGACGCGAGCGCCTCGGGCGTCCACCGGTTCAGCTCCTTGCGCGACCGGTCGACCTGCCACGGCGCGAGCCCGAGGTCGCGCTCGGCGCCCGGTCCGCGCCCCCGCACCGCCGACACCTTGGCGAGCACCCGGAGCCGCGCCGCGAGCGCCGCCACCAGCGGGACCGGGTCGACGCCCGTGGCGAACGCGTGCCGCAGCAGCGCGACCGCCTCCCCGGCGTTGCCGTCGACCGCTGCGTCGGCGACGCGGAACCCCGTCGCCTCGATCCGGCCGCCGTAGTACCGCTCGACGACCTCGACGCTGATGACGCCCGACGTGTCCGCGACGAGCTGGGCGCACGCCGCGGCGAGCTCGCGCAGGTCGCTGCCGACGGCGTCCACCAGGGACCGGACGGCACGGGCCTCCATCCGGCGGCCCGCGCGACGCAGCTCCTGCGTCACGAACGCGGCCTTGTCGGCGTCGCGCTTGATCGTCTCGCACACCGCCACGGGGTGGCCGGCCGCCTTCACCGCGTCGAGCAGCCGCTTGCCGCGCTGGCCGCCGCCGTGCCGGAGCACCAGGACGACGTCCTCCTGCGGGGCCGCGACGTAGGCCGTCGCCTCGAGGATCAGGTCGTCCGTGCCCTTCTCGACGTTCTCGACCACCACGACCCGGTCCTCGGCGAACAACGAGGGGCTCGTGGCCAGCGTCAGCTCGCCGGCCCCGTACGCCGCGGCGTCGAGGCGCGTGACCTCGACCTCGGCGTCCCGCTCGCGGGCGAGCCCGACGACCCGGTCGGCGGCGCGTTCGGCGAGCAGCTCCTCCGGGCCGGTGATCAGGACGACCGGGGCGAGCCCGACCTCGTCCCACGCGAGGCCGGCGGGGGCGGACGACCCGCGGCCGCCCCGGGCGGGTCGGCGCGCGGCGGAGGTGGGAGCAGGCACCTGCCTAGCGTCCCACGGCCCGCCGACACCGGAGCACCAGGACGAGCGCGGCGCCGCACGCGCACGCGAGGAGCACCTGGCCGAGCGCACCGCCCGCCCACGCCACCTGGGCGCCCGGCAGCCCGGTCGCGGTGCGGGCGACCGCGGCGATCCACCAGCACGCCGCGCCCGCCCCCTGCGCGCACCAGGTCGCACCCGCCGGCCACCACGGGCCGAGCACGGCGGCGAGCAGCCCTCCGACCGTCGCCGGAGCCACGGCCGGCGCCGCGACGGCGTTCGCCAGCACGGCGTACGCGGACACGGCAGGGGTGAGCACGAGCAGCACCGGCCCGCACACCGCCTGGGCGGCGACGGGGACGGCGAAGGCGGTCGCCACGGGATGCGCAGCCGGGAGCTCGTCGGCACCGGCCCTGCTGGTCGCGCGCGTCCGTGAGGCGCCCGCCGTCGCCGACCACCGTCGAGCCAGCGGCCCCGCGAGCAGCGCGATCCCCGCCGTCGCGACCACGGACAGCACGAACCCGACGTCCCGCGCCAACCACGGGTCCACCACGAGCAGCACGATCACGGCGCACGCCAGCGCAGGCACCGACCGCGCCGGTCGGCCCACGACGATGCCGAGCACGCCGACAGCGCCCATCACCGCCGCGCGCACGACGCTCGACCCGGGCTGCACCACCGCGACGAACCCCCCGAGCGCCACCACGAGCGGCAACCAGCGCCACCGCCGCGGCACCCCGCACCGCGTGACCACCGCCAGCACGACCGCCCCGAGGATCGAGAAGTGCGCCCCCGACACCGCCGTGATGTGCGCGAGCCCGGACACGCGCATCGCGTCGTCCAGGTCACCGACCCCGCGGGTGTCGCCGACCGCCACCGCCGGCAGCAGCCGACCCGCGTCGCCGGGCACCGTGGCCGCGGTCGCGACCAGCCCGGCCCGCACCCCGTCGGCGACGCGGAGCACGGTGGGAGGCGGTGCCCGCACCCCCAGGTCGCCGTCCGCCCGGGCGCGCGCCATCGCCCGTCGCGCGACGTCCGGGACCGGCGAGAGCCGGGCCTCGACGACGACGCGCGTGCCGTAGGCCAGGTCGGACGCCGTGGCAGGCGCGTACACCTCGACGGCGGCACGCGACGCGGTGGCACGCGGGCCGCCCGCCCGCCGCGTCTCCTGCCCGGCCTCCTGCTCGGCCTCCTGCCCGGCGTCCCGCCCGGTGGTCTGCTCCGCGCCCCGCCCGGCACCGACGTCGGCCACCGAGTCCACCGCCAGCAGGAAGCGCACGACCCCGCCCGAGCCGCCCCCGCCCCCGGGCGGCTGCGGGGTGGACCGGACGGTCCCGGCCAGCCGCACGCGTGCTCGCTCCTCGGCGAGCCCCCGGATGTCGCCCGCCTCGCGGGCGCGGACCTGGGTCCCCGTGGCCAGGAGCAGGACCGCCACCGCGCCCAGCGCCAGCCCGCCCTGCCCGCGCAGCGCAGCCCGGTCCGGCGGGCGCCGCGCAGCCCGGTCCGGCGGGCGCGGCCCGGCCCGCACCGCGCCCCACGCCCGCGCACGCCGCGCACTCCGCGCCGGTGCCTCCGCCCGCGGCCGCACGCCGAGCACGGCCGCGGCGAGCGCCCCGACCACCGCACCGGCGCCGACCAGCACCCCCGCGGTGCCGCAGACGGCGAGCACCGCGGCCGCCCAGACCGCGAGCGCCGCCGGGACCAGCCGGACGTCGACCGCCTCGTCGGCGCTCACACCCGCACCAGGTCACGGATCTGGCCGAGCACCGCGGGGCCGATGCCGGACACGTCCTGCAGGGCGTCCACGCTCGCGAACGGGCCGTGCGCCTCGCGCCAGGCCACGATCCGCTCGGCGAGCACCGGGCCGATCCCCGGCAGCGTCTGGAGCTCGGCCGCGCCGGCCGCGTTCACGTCCACCGCGCCACCCGCCGCACCGCCGCCACCCACGCCGCCGCCCGCGTCCTCGGCCGCCACCGGCTCCTCACCGGGCGCCGGGACGCGGATCTGGGCACCGTCCTGGACCACGGCCGCCAGGTTCAGCGCGGTGAGGTCCGCGCCCGGGAGCGCGCCGCCGGCCGCCGTGACGGCGTCGGCCACGCGCGAACCGGCGGGCATCGCGACCACCCCCGGCGACGCGACCTCGCCGACGACGTGCACCCAGACGGTCGCCTCCTCGGGCGTCGGGCCGGGCTCCGCACCTCCCGGCCCGGCCACCGGAGCCGTCACCGCGGGCTCCTCGACCGCGACCGGCTCCCCCGTCGGCTGCCCGGCCGACCGCAGGGCCACCGCTCCCCCCGCGAGCAGCAGCGCCCCGAGCGCGATCCCCGCGGTCCGCGGCGCGACCCGCCACCGCACGAGGCCGTCGAGCCCGGACCGCCCGTCATCGACCGCGCGGTCCGGCTCGTCGAGGTCCGCGCCCGGGCCGGCACCGACGCCACCGACCGGCACGACGCGCGCCCCGCCACCACCCCGTACCGGCTGCTCGGCGCCCGGCGTCCCGCCGTCACCCCGCACCGCACCGTCCCCGGCACGCGCGGCCTCGTCCCGCTCGGGCCCCGCCCCGCGCTCGCCGGCGGCGGGCAGCACGGCCGACGCCCCCCGCGCCGCCTCACGCAGCCGCGCAGCGCCGGCGCCCGTGGTGAAGGGGACCGTGGCGTCGTGGCGCGGGTCCGGTGGCGGTCCACCGTCGTACCAGGTCATGCGGCGACGCTAGGCAGCCTCCCCGTCGGTGGTGCCGAGGCGGCCGCCGACCTGGGGACGACGCACGGGGCACCCCCCTGTGGACGGTTCGGCGACCGCTCGCCGAGCGGGCACGGCCGGGACCCGCACCGCCGCCGAGCACGCGCCGGCCCTCGGGCGACCCGCCTGCGCCCCGCCCGGGACGTCAGCGGTCGGTCACGGTCACGGCGAGGGCACCGACGCCGAGGTGCCCGCCGAGCACGGCCCCCACCTCACGCACCAGGACCTCGTCGAGGCCGAGCGCGTCCCGAAGCCGGCCGGCCACCTCCTCGGCCACCTCGGGGCGGCCGAGGTGCTGCACCCCGACCCGCACGGCCGACACGGCCGAGCCGGCACCCGCGGCACCGGCACCCGCGACCCCGGAACCCGCCCCCGGCACTCGCCGTCCCACCTCCGCCACGGCGAGCGCGTGCAGCCGCTCCCGCGCCGCGCGCCGCGTCCGCACCCGCTCCGCGACCTCGATCCGCCCGTCGCGCAGGACGAGCACCGGCCGCAGCCCGAGCACCGTCCCGAACGCGGCGGCGGCGGCCGCCAGCCGCCCGCCCCGGCGCAGGTGGTCCAGCGAGTCCACGACGAACCACGCCGCGGTGGACCGCCCGACCTGCTCGGCGGCCCCCGCCACGGACGCGCCGTCGGCGGGCCCCCAGACGGTGCCGCGAGCGGCCTCCGCGGCGGCCAGCGCGGCGAAGCCGAGCCCGAGCCCGGCGCTCCGCGAGTCGACGACGTGCACGGGCAGCGGCGCGAGCTGCGCGGCCAGGCCGGCAGCGCGGACGGTGCCGGAGAGCTCGCCGGACAGGTGCACGGACACCACCTCGGCGGCCCCGCGCGCGGCGGCGGCCTCGTAGGCGGCGGCGAACGCGGCGGGCGGCGGCTGGGACGTCGTGACGCGGCGCCCGGCGGCGAGCGCCGCGACCAGCCCGTCGGGGGTCAGGTCGACGCCGTCACGGAACCGCTCGCCGTCGGCCGCCACGTCGAGCGGGACGACGTCGATCCCCCAGGCCGCGGCGTCGGCCGCCGTCAGGCAGGACGTCGAGTCGGTGACCACGACGACCCGGGGCGGGGCGGGCTGAGCGGGCTCGGGGTCGACGACCGCCCGGGGACCACGGCGGAGCCGGCGCGCGACGCGCTCGGCCCACGCGGGCGGCGGCACCGCGATCCGCAGCGCGGCCCGGGCGCGCGGTCCCGGACCGGACCCGCCCACGGTCCCGCCCCCGGAGCGCACCGCTCCCTCGTCACCGGTCGCGGCCCCGGCCCCCGCCGGACCCCCGTCGCCGGTCACGGCCACGACGCCCGCCGCACCCCCGTCACCACCCGCTCCAGCAGCCCCGCCGCCGCGCGCGGCACCGCGCCCCGCCCCCGCGCCCAGCGCGGCGGACGGGGCGTCGGCGCCCTCGGCCAGCGTCAGGCCGGCACCACGTTGACGAGCTTCGGCGCCCGCACGATCACCGTGCGCACGCCGCGCCCGGCCATCGCGCGCTGGACGCCGGGGTCGGCCAGCGCGAGCTCGCGCAGCGTGGCCTCGTCGGCGTCGGGCGCGACCTCGGCCCGCCCGCGGACCTTGCCCTGCACCTGGAACACGCAGGTCACGGACTCCTGCACCAGGTACTGCGGGTCGACGGCCGGGAACGGCTCGTGCGCGAGCGACCGCTCGTGGCCCAGGCGGGACCACAGCTCCTCGGCCAGGTGCGGCGCGACGGGCGCGGTCATCAGCACGAGCTGCTCGGCGACGGTCCGCGGCACCGCGGGCAGCGACGTCAGGTGGTTGTTGAGGACGATGAGCTTGGCGATGGCGGTGTTGATCCGCATGCCCTGCATGTCCTCGCCGACCTCGGCGATGGTCCGGTGCAGGACGCGCAGCGTCTCGACCGTCGGCTCCTCGTCGACGACGGTGACCTCACCGGTCTCCTCGGACACGACGTTGCGCCACACGCGCTGCAGGAACCGCTGCGCGCCGACGACGGCCCGGGTCTCCCACGGGCGGGACAGGTCGAGCGGTCCCATCGACATCTCGTAGACGCGCAGGGTGTCCGCGCCGTACTCGGCGTACATCTCGTCCGGGGACACGGCGTTCTTCAGCGACTTGCCGATCTTGCCGTACTCGCGGAACACCTCCTCGCCGTTCCAGGTGAACCCGGACTCGACGGACTCGTCCTCGACCACCTCGGCGGCCGGGACGTACACGCCGCGCGCGTCGGTGTAGGCGTACGCCTGGATGTAGCCCTGGTTGAACAGCTTGTAGAAGGGCTCGCGGCTGGAGACGTGGCCCAGGTCGTACAGCGCCTTGTGCCAGAACCGGGCGTACAGCAGGTGCAGCACGGCGTGCTCGACGCCGCCGACGTACAGGTCGACGCCGCCCGCGCCGTGGGTGTCCCCCGGGTTGTGGCCCGGGCCCATCCAGTACTGCTCGAGGGCGGGGTCGACGACCTGGCCGGTCGCGTGCGACGGGTCCAGGTAGTGCAGGTAGTACCAGCACGACCCGGCCCAGTTGGGCATGGTGTTGGTGTCGCGGCGGTAGACCTTCGGGCCGTCGCCCAGGTCCAGCGTGACGTTGACCCAGTCGTCGTTGCGGCTCAGCGGCGCCTCGGGCGAGGAGTCGGCGTCGTCGGGGTCGAAGGTGCGCGGGGCGTAGTCCGGCACGTCGGGCAGGTCGACCGGCAGCGCCTGCTCCGGGACGGCGATGGGCAGGTCGTGCTCGTCGTAGACGATCGGGAACGGCTCGCCCCAGTACCGCTGCCGGCTGAACAGCCAGTCGCGCAGCCGGTAGGTGGTGGTGCGCGAGCCGGCCCTGCGCTCGGCCAGCCAGTCGACGATCCGGGTCTTGGCCTCGGCGACGGACAGCCCGTCCAGGCTGATCTCGTCGTTCGACGAGTTGATGATCGCGCCGTCGCCCGTCCAGGGGCCCTCGTGGCCCTCCGGCGGCTGCACGGTGTGCACGACGGGCAGGCCGAACGCCTCGGCGAACGCGAAGTCGCGGGTGTCGCCGCCGGGCACGGCCATGATCGCGCCGGTGCCGTAACCCATGAGCACGTAGTCGGCGATGAACACGGGCAGCTGCGCGCCGTTGACCGGGTTCAGCGCGTACCCGCCGGTGAACACGCCGGTCTTGCGGCCGGCGTCGGCCTGCCGCTCGACGGCGGTCTTGGCGGCGGCCTCGCGGCGGTAGGCGGCGACGGCCTCGGCCGGGCTCGCGGCGCCCCCGCGCCAGGACTCCGGCACGTCCTCGTCCCAGGCCGGCTCGGAGTCGGCGACGATCGCGTCGACCAGCGGGTGCTCGGGCGCCAGGACGACGTAGGTCGCGCCGAACAGCGTGTCGGGGCGGGTGGTGAAGACGGTCAGCGGCTCGTCGGCGTCGGTGACCTCGAAGTCGACGTGCGCGCCCTCGGACCGGCCGATCCAGTTCCGCTGCATCGCGGTGACCTTCTCCGGCCAGTCGATCAGCGCCAGGTCGTCGGCCAGGCGGTCGGCGTACGCGGTGATCCGCATGTTCCACTGGCGCAGCGTGCGCTGGAACACCGGGAAGTTGCCGCGCTCGGACCGGCCGTCGGAGGTGACCTCCTCGTTGGCCAGCACGGTGCCCAGGCCGGGGCACCAGTTCACCGGCGTCTCGGAGACGTACGCCAGGCGCTGGGCGTCGACCACGCGGCGGCGCTGCACGGCGTCCAGGTCGGCCCACGCGGCGCCCTCGGGCACCCCGTCGATCCCGTCCGGCACCGCGCGGGCGCCCGACTCGTACGCCTCGACCAGCGTCGACACCGGCCGGGCGGCACCCGTGCCGCCGTCGGGGCGCACGGCGTCCTCGTCGTACCAGGACTCGAAGATCTGCAGGAAGATCCACTGCGTCCAGCGCACGTAGTCCGGGTCGATCGTCGCGAACGACCGGCGCGGGTCGTGCGCCACGCCCAGGCGCTTGAGCTGGCGCGCCATGATCTCGATGTTCGCCTCGGTGGTCGTGCGCGGGTGCTGGCCCGTCTGCACGGCGTACTGCTCGGCGGGCAGGCCGAACGCGTCGTAGCCCAGCGCGTGCAGCACGTTGTCGCCCTGCATGCGGCGGAACCGCGCGACGACGTCGGTGGCGATGTACCCCAGCGGGTGGCCGACGTGCAGGCCCGCGCCCGAGGGATACGGGAACATGTCCATCACGAAGAACGGCCGCGCGCCCTCGCGGGCGTTCGCGCCGTCGCCGTCGGTCAGCGCGCTGCCGGCCGGGTTGGCCGCGAAGAACGTGCCGCGCTCGACCCACTCGTCCTGCCACCGGAGCTCGATCTGCTGGGCGAGCTCGGCGGTGTACCGGAACGGCACGTCCTGGCCGCCGGCGGTGGCCGGGGCGGAGGCGGGATCGGGCTGGGTGCTGGCGGGCGACGTCACCGGGGAAGTCTATCGACGCGCGGAGCCGCCGCCGGACGCGGCGCGAGCGCCTCGCGCGGCCCTCGGCCGGGTGTCGCCGAGCGCGGTGGTCCGCGCCGAGCGCGGTCGCCCCAGCCCCCGCGCTCGGCGCGAACTGCCGCACTCGGCGGGCGGAGGGCCGGACGCCGCCGGACGCCGGCGGACACCGGCGGGACGCCCGCGCGTCGGGGTCAGGCGGTGCGCCGGCGGGCGGCCCCGCCCAGCACGATGCCCGAGACGACCAGGCCGACCACGGTCAGCCCCGCCCCCACCCAGGCCGGCGCGACGTAGCCGAGGCCGCCCGCGATCACGAGGCCGCCGACCCAGGCGCCGAACGCGTTCCCGGCGTTGAGCGCGGAGTGGCACAGCGCGGCGCCGAGCGACGGCGCGGACGGCGACAGGTCCATCAGCCACGCCTGCAGCGACAGCCCGAGCACCTGCGTGGTCACGCCCAGCAGCACGATCGCCAGGACGCCGGGCACGACCCACTGCGCGAGCACCGCGATGAGCACGAGCGCGACGATCGTCGACGCGAACCCGAGCAGCACCGTGCGGGCCACGGACCGGTCCGCGAGGCGGCCGCCGAGCAGCGTCCCGGCCGTCATCCCGACGCCGAACAGCGCGAGCACGACGGGCACCGTCGCCTCGGCGATGCCGGTGACCTCGGTCAGCAGCGGCGACACGTAGGAGTACACGGCGAACATGCCGCCGAACCCGATCGAGCCCGCGGCGCACGCGACCCACAGCCGCCGGTTCCGCAGCGCCCCGAGCTCCGCCCGCACCGTCGCGCCGTCCCGCACCGGCAGGCCGGGCAGGAACCGGAGCAGGGCCAGCAGGGTCAGCGCCCCGAGCACGCCCACGGCGACGAACGCCACCCGCCAGCCGAACGCCTGCCCCAGCACGGTGGACAGCGGCACGCCCACGACGTTCGCGATCGTCAGGCCGGCCATCATCGTCGCGACGGCCTGCCCGCGGCGCCCCGGCCCGGCGACGTGCGCACCCATCACCGCGCCGACGCCGAAGAACGCGCCGTGGGGCAGACCCGCGACGAACCGCGCCGCCACCAGCCAGCCGAGCGAGGGCGCGAGCGCCGACAGCACGTTGCCGACGGTGAACGCCGCCATGAGGACCAGCAGGAGCTTCCGGCGGTCCATCCGGGCCGCCATCGTGGTCAGCAGCGGCGCCCCGACGACGACGCCCAGGGCGTACGCGGTGATCGCGTGGCCGGCCTCGGGGATCGTGCCGTCGAGGTCCTCGGCGATGAGCGGCAGCAGGCCCATCGTCGCGAACTCGGTGGTGCCGATCGAGAACCCGCCGAGCGCGAGCGCCAGCAGCGGCAGCCGCGCGCGGCGGCGGACCAGGCTCGGGTCCAGGACCACCTCGGTGTCGACGGCGGGCCCGGCGCCCGGCGTGCTCGTGTGCATGTGCGGCTCCCGCGGTCGTCGTCGGTGGACCGCGTGGAACCCGGCGGAGCGCGCCGACGGGTGCGGCGGCCCGTCCCGGCGGACCGCGTCGGCGAGGAGTCCGGTGCCGCCCAGCCTACCGGCCGGTCGGTCGCGGCCCGGGGCCCGGGTCAGGCCGGGTCGAGCAGCACCCAGATCGCGCGCGCGGCGACCTCGCCGAGCTCGACCGGGCGCGCCTCGGCGGCGGCGCCCACGGCCCCGGCCGCCGCGTCCGCGACCGACCCGCCGTCGAGCGGCGGCAGCACCCGCACCGCGGTCATCCCGGCGAAGTCCCGGCGCTCGACGACCTCGACCCGGGCGTCCAGCACGACGCCGACCGACGCGAGGTAGCGCAGCAGGCCGGGGTCGGCGTCGGAGATGCGGGCGATCCGGCCCGACCCCGAGGTGAGCTCCCAGAGCATGTCCGCGGCCGGCGCGGGCACGGTGCCGTCGGGTGCGGGGATGGGATCGCCGTGCGGGTCGCGGGTGGGGTGGCCGAGGCGGGCGTCGATCCGCTCGACCATGAGGTCCGACACGGCGTGCTCCAGCACCTCGGCCTCGTCGTGCACCTCGTCCCAGGCGTAGCCGAGCTCGCTGACCAGGAACGTCTCGATCAGCCGGTGCCGGCGGACGACCTGCACCGCGTGCCGGACGCCCTCCTCGGTGAGCGTGATCGCCGCGTACGGGGCGTGCTCGACGAGGCCCTGGTCGGCGAGCCGGCGGACGGTCTCCGACACGGTCGAGGCGCCGACGCCGAGCCGCTCGGCGAGCATCTTCGTGGTCACCGGTGCGGACGACCACTCGCGCGCCGTCCAGACGACCTTGAGGTAGTCCTGGGCCACGGAGGTCAGGTCGCTGGTCTCGCTCACGCCGACAAGGTTAGGGCCCCGGGGTCGGCACCCCACGCGTGACCGGGGCACGCCGCCGGCCCCGCCCGGCGCCCGGGTCGCCGGCGGCCCGGCCGACGCCCGGGCTCAGGCCCGGGCGTCCCGCCAGGCCACCCACTGCTCCACCAGGGACAGGTCGTAGTCCGGGCCGCCGACGCCGACCGTGAACAGGGTCACGCCCGCCTCGACCAGCGGCGCGGCCACCTCGGCGGGCGCCGCGCTCACCCCGACGCTGCGCTCGACCAGCGACGCGGTGTCCCGGCCGACGGCCGCGCCGTGCTCGTCGAGGATCGCGCTCTTGCGGGTCAGCGTGTCCAGGTCGCCGAACGAGTGCCACACGTCGGCGTGCTCGGCCACGACGCGCAGCGTCTTCCGCTCGCCGCCACCGCCGATGAGGATCGGGATGTCGCGGGTCGGCGCCGGGTTGCCCGCCGCGAGCCGGGCCTTGATCCGCGGCAGGGCCGACGCCAGCTCGGCGATCCGGGTGCCCGGGGTGCCGAACTCGTAGCCGAACTGGTCGTAGTCCTTCTCGAACCAGCCGGCGCCGACGCCCAGGATCAGGCGGCCGCCGCTGATGTGGTCGACGGTGCGGGCCATGTCGGCCAGCAGCTCGGGGTTCCGGTACGAGTTGCAGGTCACCAGGGCGCCGATCTGCACCCGGCTGGTCTGCTCCGCCCAGGCGCCGAGCATGGTCCAGCACTCGAAGTGCTTGCCGTCCGGGTCGCCGTAGAGCGGGAAGAAGTGGTCCCAGTTGAAGATCACGTCGACGCCCAGGTCCTCGGCGCGGCGGACCGCGTCCCGGATCTGCGCGTAGTCGGCGTGCTGGGGCTGGATCTGGACTCCGATGCGGAGCGGTCGCGTCATGGACAGACCGTACGTCCGCGCGGACGGGCGTGCGCCCGGCGTCTACGCTGGCCGACGCGCCGCACCACGCGCACCGCCGCGCCCGGCCGCGCGCCCGCACCCGATCCCCGGAGGTCCCCATGCCCGCCGCCGACACGTCCGCGCCGATCCCCCTGCGCTGGGTCGGACCCCTGCGGATCAGCGGCAACGTGATGTCCGGCGAGACCGAGGTGCCGCTCGCGACGTACGAGTCGCCGCTGTGGCCGAGCGTCCGCCGCGGCGCCCGGCTGTCGACGATGGTCGAGGGCGGGATCAAGGCCACGCTGGTCGACGAGCGCATGTCCCGCTCCGTGCTGCTGGAGGCCGACGACGCCGAGGCCGCGCTCGCCGCCTGGCAGCACCTGTCCGCCCGCCGCGAGGAGCTGGCGGCGGTCGTCGCGACCACCAGCCGGTTCGCCCGGCTGATCGACCTGCACGTCCAGATCGCCGCGAACCTGCTGTTCGTGCGCTTCGAGCTGACCACCGGCGACGCCTCGGGCCACAACATGGTGACCAACGCGGCCGACACGCTGATGGACCACGTCCTCGCGACCGTCCCGGGCGTCCGGTACGGGTCGATCTCCGGCAACTTCTGCTCCGACAAGAAGGCGACGGCGGTCAACGGCATCCTCGGCCGCGGCAAGAACGTCGTGACCGAGATCGTGCTCCCCCGCCGGCACGTCGAGCGGTTCCTGCACACGACGCCCGAGGCGGTCGTCCAGCTGAACATCCGCAAGAACCTGATCGGCACGATGCTCGCGGGCGGGCTCCGGTCGGCGAACGCGCACTACGCGAACATGCTGCTGGCGTTCTACCTGGCGACCGGCCAGGACGCGGCGAACATCGTCGAGGGCTCCCAGGGCCTGACCCACGCCGAGGTCCGCGACGGAGACCTGTACTTCTCCTGCACGCTGCCGAACCTCATCGTCGGCAGCGTCGGCAACGGCAAGGGCCTCGACTTCGTCGAGGAGAACCTGACCCGCCTGGGCTGCCGCGAGCAGCGCGAGCCCGGCGCCAACGCCCGGCGGCTCGCGGTGCTGTGCGCGGCGACCGTGCTGTGCGGGGAGCTGTCGCTGATGGCCGCGCAGACCAACCCGGGCGAGCTCATGGCCGCGCACCTCACGCTGGAGCGGGGCACCCCCGCCAAGGGCTGACCCCGGCGTGATCGTGACCACGTTCACGAACGGGATGATTCCGGGCGCCGTCGGCGTTCCGTGTGGAGCAGGTGAAGAGTCCCGACGCTCGCTGGTCGGTGCTCGCACGCAGGGCTACAGTCGTCCGGGCCTCGCGTGACCGCCGACGACGGCGGGCCGCACCGCAGGGCCCGTCACCACGCCGGGTCACCGCCCGCGGACGACGTCCAGCCCGAGAGGATCCCACCCCGACATGCAGCTCGGCATCGACGACCTGGCGTTCGCGACCGCGGGCCGGTACCTCGACCTGGCGGACCTGGCGCCCGTGCACGGCGTGGAGCCGGCGAAGTACACGGTGGGCCTCGGCCAGGACCGGATGAGCGTGTGCGCACCGGACGAGGACGTCGTGACGCTGGCCGCGGCGGCCGCGCTCCCGCTCGTGGCGGACCTCGCCGACGACGAGCGCGCCGCGATCCGCACCGTGCTGCTCGCGACCGAGAGCGGCATCGACCAGTCCAAGTCGGCCGGCGTGTACGTGCACCACCTGCTGGGCCTGAACCCCGCCGCGCGCGTCGTGGAGCTCAAGCAGGCCTGCTACTCCGGCACCTCGGCGCTGCAGATGGCCCTCGCGCTCGTCGCCCGGAACCCCGAGCAGAAGGTGCTCGTGATCTGCTCGGACGTCGCCCGGTACGACGTCGGCTCGTCCGGCGAGCCGACGCAGGGCTGCGGCGCCGTCGCGATGCTGGTGACGGCGAACCCGCGGCTGGTCGCGATCGAGCCGGTCTCCGGCCTGCACACCACCGACGTCATGGACTTCTGGCGCCCGAACTACCGCACGACCGCGGTCGTCGACGGCCGGCTGTCGCTGCGCGCCTACACCGACTCCCTCACCGGCGCGTGGCAGGACTTCCGCGCCCAGGGCGGTCCCGAGTTCGGCGACATCGACGCGTTCGTCTACCACCAGCCGTTCACCAAGATGGCCGTCAAGGCGCACGCGCACCTGACCCGCCTGGTCGGCGCCCCGCGGGACGCCGAGGTGATGGACGCGCAGATCGCCGACACCCTGCGGTACAACCGCGCGATCGGGAACTCCTACACCGCGTCGATGTACATCGGCCTCGTGTCGCTGCTCGACCACGCGGCCGAGGACCTGGCCGGGGCGCGGATCGGGTTCTTCTCCTACGGTTCCGGCGCCGTCGGCGAGTTCTTCACCGGCGTGGTGCAGCCCGGCTACCGCGGGCGGCTGCGCACCGCCGCGCACCGCCGCCTGCTCGACGAGCGCGACCGGGTGTCGCACGCCGAGTACCTGCGGATCGTCGCCCCGGTGAACCCGGTCGACGGCGGGGACCACGACGTCGAGCGGCTGACGCGCGGCCCGTTCCGGCTCGCGGCGATCACCGGGCACCAGCGGGTGTACGAGCGCACCGAGGCCGCCTCGGCCGCGGTGGCCTGACCGGCGCTCGTCGCGACATGACCGGGCGGCTCGGGGACGAGGTCGCCAACGCGCTCGCCGTGCGCCTCGAGCACCCCGGTCACGCCCACGTGCGCCTCGGTCGTCAGCGGCTCGCGCCGTCCACCCGGCTGCTCGCGCGCTCGCCCCCGGCCGGGCTGCTGCCCGTGCACCGGTACCGGGCCCTCCCCGGCGCCCGGTAGCCGGCTACTGGTACGTCACCAGGTCCGGCACCGGCTGCACCGCGTAGGTCTGCGCCGGGTCGAGCATCGGCGTGTCCTCGTCGTAGAAGTTCTTCCAGCCCCAGTGCACGTCGGGTGCGCCCTGGTGCAGCGTCGCCCAGGTCCCGGCCTTGGCGGGCTGGGAGCCCTGCCCGTCGGCGTGGACGATCATCGCGAGCTCGTCGTGGCCGGTGTGCAGCCGCTCGCGGTCGGTGATCATCCGCAGCGAGAACTGGTGCAGCAGGAACATCTTCTGCGGCAGCGCGCGGTCGCGCGTGAAGGTGGCGAGCCAGTCGGCGGTGGCGTTCACCTCGTCGATGCCGACGGAGCCGATCTGCCGCAGGTGCACCTGGTCGGGCGCGAGCCGCCACTCCGGGTCGAGCGCCAGCCCGACGTGCGGGTACTCCAGCAGCTCGGCGTACCGCTGCGCCTGGGTGAGGAAGTCGGTGCGCCCGGGCTGCAGGTCGATGACGACCGCCTGCCCCGCCTCCTGGGCCGCCTCGACCAGCGGGCGCAGCTCGTCCACGGACCGGCCCCGGGAGTACGAGCCGTCCGGCTCGGGGGCGGCCGACGCGATGGTGGCGATGATCTCGAGCGTCGGCACCACGGTGTCCGCGGTCAGCGCCCGGTAGGGGGCGGCGGTCTGCTCGGCCCGGGCGATCGTGGCCGGCACGTCCTGCTCCCCCAGCACGCCGAGCGCCGGGGTGCCGGGCGTGCCGTAGAGGGCGACGTACCGCTTGCCGTCGACGCCCGGGGCCGTCGACGCGTCCGGGAAGACGAGCTGGCCGCCGCCGGGCAGCTCGACGCCGGTCGACGCGCTGGCGACGCGGGGACCGAGCCGGGCGGCGTCGCCGAACGACGAGCCCACGGCGACGACGGTGTCCACGCCCGTGAGCGCCCGCACGGTCGCGGACGTGGCGCGCGGGTCCGCCCCGGGCACGTCGACGACGGGCAGGCCGGCGGCGCGGGCGGTCGCGGCGGCGACGGCGGTGCCCGCGGGCGCGGCGTGCGAGTCCACGAGCAGGGCGGCGGCGTCGGCGGCCGCCGGGGGCTCGACCGTGGTCGTCGGCAGGCCCAGCACGTCGCCCTGCCCCGGCGAGGCGTCGGGCGAGCCGGCCGCCGTCGCGGTCTCCGGCTCGCGGCCCGCGCCGCCGGTCGGCTCGGCTCCCGGGGCGCCGGACGGGGACGCCGTCGGGGCTGCGCCGTCGTCGGCCCGCGCCGCGCCGAGCAGCAGCGCCGGCTCCGGCCCGGTGAGCCCCGCGACCGCGGCGACCAGCCCGCGGTCGTCCACCTCCTGCTCCTCCCCGACGGCCAGCCCGAGGTCGGCGAGCGCGGGGTCCCCGGCGTCGACGCCGTAGGTCCGGAGCCCCTCCGGCAGGTCGGCGGCCAGCGCGGCACGCCCGTCGGCGTCGTCGTCGACCACGACCACGTCGGTCGTGCCGAGGCGGTCGAGCTCGTCGGCCACGCCCGCGCCGGCGACCAGCACCGGCGAGCCGAGCGCGACCGCCGCGGTGGCGGCGGGCGCGACGACCGCCGGGGCCTCGTCGGCGACCAGCACCGCCACGGGCGCCTCGGCGAACAGCGCGGCGCTCACCGCGAGCGCCGTCCCTGCCGCCGTCCCGTCCGGCACGACCGTGGTCGGGGCGTCGGGCAGGGTCACGGCGGACCGCAGCGTCACCGCCGACGGGGTCGGGTCGGGGGTGGCGCCGTCGGTCCCGCCGCCGGTGCAGGCGGCGAGCAGGCCGAGCGCGGCCAGCGCGGCGAGGGGACGCCACGGGCGGGCCCAGGGAAGCCGGGCAGGGCGGGTCGGACGGGTCGGGCGGGCGGGTGCGGCGGGCACGGCTCTCCGGGGCCGGGGACACGGGGACTGCGCCACTGTAGGCATCCCCGCCGACACCCGGCGAGGCCGCCGGACCGGCGACCCCGAGAGCCGGGCGGCGACCGCGCCCCGGGTCGGGGATGATCGACGCATGACCCCCGAGCCCACCCAGCAGGAGTTCAGCACCGCCGGCGCCTACGTCACGGGCGGCGAGGAGTTCGTCCGCGACCAGAGCTACATCACGACGCGGATCACCGCCGACGGCCGGGACGGCTACCCGGTCGAGCCCGGCCGGTACCGGCTCGTGGTGTCGCGGGCGTGCCCGTGGGCGAACCGGGCGATCATCGTGCGCCGGCTGCTCGGGCTGGAGGACGTGATCTCGATGGGCGTCTGCGGCCCGACGCACGACGCCCGCTCCTGGACGTTCGACCTCGACCCGGGCGGGGTCGACCCGGTGCTCGGCATCCCGCGCATCCAGGACGCCTACTTCCGGCGGTTCCCGGACTACCCGAAGGGCATCACGGTCCCGGCGATCGTCGACGTGCCGTCGGGGGCGGTCGTGACGAACGACTACGCGCAGCTGACCTTCGACCTGTCGACCGAGTGGACCGCGTACCACCGGGACGGCGCGCCCGACCTGTACCCCGAGCACCTGCGGGACGAGATCGACCAGGTCGCCCGGAAGGTGTTCACCGACGTGAACAACGGCGTGTACCGCTGCGGCTTCGCGGGCTCGCAGGAGGCCTACGACCGCGCCTACCACCGGCTGTTCTCTCGCCTGGACTGGCTGTCGGAGCGGCTGTCGACCCAGCGGTACCTGGTCGGCGACACGATCACCGAGGCCGACGTCCGGCTGTTCACCACGCTGGTCCGGTTCGACGCGGTCTACCACGGGCACTTCAAGTGCAACCGCTCCAAGCTGACCGAGATGCCGGTGCTGTGGGCCTACGCGCGGGACCTGTTCCAGACCCCGGGGTTCGGCGACACGATCGACTTCGACCACATCAAGCGGCACTACTACGTGGTCCACGAGGACATCAACCCGACGCAGATCGTCCCGGCCGGCCCGGACCTGCGGGGCTGGCTGACCGAGCACGGCCGCGAGTCCCTGGGCGGCCGCCCGTTCGGCGACGGCACCCCGCCCGCCCCGGTCCGGGAGCACGAGCGCGTCGACCCGACCCACACCGCGGAGGCGATGGCGGGCTGACCCCGGGCGCGGCCGCCGCGCGAGGTCGAGGGCTTCCCCCGCCGGACCCGCCGGAAACCCTCGACCTCGACGGAAGCGCTCGACCTCGGCCGAGCGCCGGGCCGCGGCTACGCCGCGACGGGGCGGACGCGGACCACGTTGCGCCACGGGTCGTCGAACGTGACCGTCGCGCCGTCGTCGCGCACCGCGACGCCGTGCGCCGCGAGGCGCTCGCGCAGCGCGCCCACGTCGTCGCTGCCGGGGACCACCAGGGTGACCTCGCCCAGGCCGAGGCTGCTCGCCCGCGGGCCGGCACCGGCGGAGTTCCAGGTGTTCATCGCCATGTGGTGGTGGTACCCGCCCGCCGAGACGAACAGCGCGCCGTGCCACTCGGCCATCACGTCGAACCCCAGGGCGTCGACGTAGAACGCACGCGCCCCGGCGACGTCGCCGACCTGCAGGTGCACGTGCCCGACGACGGGCTTCCCGGCCGGGCCCGCCAGCGCGGCGTCGGTGACGTGGCCCTGGATGAACGCGTTCGGGTCGAGCCGCAGCGAGTCCATCAGCACCCGCCCCTGCTCGTCGTAGCCCCACAGGTCCCGCGCGCGGTCCCAGTACAGCTCGACCCCGTTGCCCTCCGGGTCGGTGAGGTAGAACGCCTCGGACACCAGGTGGTCCGCGCTGCCGACGAAGGTGTGCGGGGCGCGGGCGGCGACCGACGCGAGCGTGGCGGCCAGCGCCTCCTGGGTGTCGAACAGGATCGCGGTGTGGAACAGGCCGGCCTGGCCGCGGCTCGTGGGCGGCAGGTCCGGGGTGTGCCGGAGCACCATCAGCGGCTGGGTGCCCCGCCCGAGGACGACGACGTCGGGGCGGCCGACGCCCTCGATGCGCTCGTCCGGGCGCTCGACGACCTGCAGGCCGAGCACGTCGCGGTAGTACCGCAGCTGGACGTCGAGGTCGCCGACCAGCAGGGTCACGGGCCCCATCGCGGTGTCGGCGGCGAGGCGGTCGAGGGCGGGGCGGGGGTCGGCGGTGGTCATGCCGACCACGATAGTTGAGCCTTCAACGGTTGTCGAGACACGCGTCGACCTCCGAGCGCGCGAGAGCCACCCGGCCGCGTGCCGGGCCGTGCGGGGGGGGCGTCAGCCCCGGCGCTGCAGGTCGTTCCGGCCGAAGTCCGTGAGGAACCGCGGCCCGCGCTCGCGCAGCTCCGCCTCGTACTCCCCCGCCCAGCCCCGGTACGGCACCCGCGCCAGGCCGTCGTTGGCGAACCGGGCGTCGTCGGTCACCTCGGACTCGCAGAACGCCGGGATCTGCAGGTCGGTGACGGGTCCGGACCGCTCGCACTCGGCGATCACGAGCGGCGCGTTCGGGCCGCCGAAGACGTCCACCACCCAGCCGTCCGCGCCCAGCCACACGGAGTACCGGTTCTTCACGATGCGGTGCCCGCCGCGGCGGATCATCTCGGTGCCCACGAGCACGTCGATCTCCCGCTCCGCCTCGTACCGGGTGCCGACGTTCATCGGGCCCTTGAGCGTGACGGCGCAGAACTCGAACCGGTCGCCGACCTCGTCGAGCACGTCCAGCGGGTCCGCGTCGGGCCCGAGCGGCAGCCGTACCCCGGACGCCTGCACCCGCAGCCGCAGCGCGTAGCCGTCCTGGGCCAGGAAGTAGGACTGGACGATCAGCACCGGGTCGGGCTCGGAGAGCAGCTCCATCGGCGGCGTCCGCACGAAGAACCGGCGCTCGAACTCGAAGTCGCCGTACCCGGTGTCGCTCACCACGCCCTCCTCGCGCCGGTCGGGTGCGGCGGGGCTCCGCCGCTGGTCCGCTGCGGGCCACGCTACGCGACGGGCGCCAGGGTCAGGCCGCGGCGCGCAGGTCCATCCCGAGCGTCCGGCCCCACGGGTGCGCCTGGACCTGCCGGAAGCCGACCCGGTCGTAGAACGCGATCGCCCCGGCGTTCTGCTCCGCCACCCCGAGGTGCAGCCCGGGCACGCCGCGCTCGCGCAGGGCGCCGGCGAGCGTCTCGATCAGCGTCCGGCCGAGCCCGCGCCCCTGGGCACGGGGCAGCAGGTCGATGTGCAGGTGCGCGGGGTACCGGTCCGTGACCGCGGGGTCGTACCGCGCGCCGTCGTGGACGGTGCCGAGCAGCTCGTGGTCCCGGTAGCCGGCGACCTCGGGGCGCCGCGGGTACCGCTCGCGCAGCGGTGGCCACCACGCCGACTCCTGCCAGCGGGCGAACGCCTGGGAGTCGGCGGTGCCCACCACGTAGCCGGCGACGCCCGCGTCGTCGGTGACCACCCAGGTCAGCGTCGGGTCCGCGACCGGGTACGGCGCCGCGTACACGTGCCCGAGCAGGTCGGGGTCGCGGTACACCGGCGTCGCGTCAGTCCCCGCGTCGCCCGTCAGCAGGCACACGCGGTACATCCCCGGCAGGTCGCACGTCGCGAACGGTCTCACCCGCATGACCAGGGACCCTACCGGCCCGCCGGTCCCGCACCAGCAGCACCCCGCCGAGCACCAGCGCGCCGCCCACGACCTGGGCCGCCCCGAGCACGTACCCGGTGGCCGTGCTGATCAGCACCGTGAACACCGTGATGAGGTTGAGGTACGACCCCGCCTCGGCGGGCGGCACCCGGCGCAGCGCCAGGTTCCACAGCAGGTAGGAGCCGACCGACGGCAGCACCGCGATCACGACCAGCGCGACGGTCGCGTCCCGGCCCGTCGGCCAGTGCACGTGCCCGGTCGCGGCGAACGGCGCCATGACCACGGCCGCGATCGCGGCCTGGACGGCCGTCGAGGCGATCGGCGGCACCCCCGCCAGCCCGCGGCCGCCGACGGTGTACACGCTCCACACGACGATCGCGCCGACCATCAGCAGGTCGCCGACGTTCAGCTCCAGCGCCGTCAGCGCCGCGAGCCGGCCGCCGGTGAGCACCACCAGCACCCCGAGCAGCCCCACGAGCATGCCCGCCACCGCCCGGCCCGACGGGGCGCGGTGGGCCACGACCGACCCGAGCAGCGCGATCAGCGCGGGGTTGAGGGCGTTCACCAGCGACGCGTTCACCGACGACGTGTGCTGCAGCGCGGTGTAGACGAACAGCGCGTACCCGATCATGCCGAGCAGCGCCAGCACCACCTGCCGCGGCCACGTCCGGAGGACGGCGCGCCAGTCCGGTCGCTCGACGACCTGGGCGATCACGGCGAGCGGCACGGCCGCGAGCGCCCAGCGCAGGGCGGTCAGGCTCACCGGGGTCAGCTCCCGCACGGCGACGGCGCCCAGCACGTAGTTGCCCGCCCAGAACAGCGTGGCTCCGACGAGGGCGAGGACGGGGCCGGTGCGGGCGGGCAGGTGCACCCGCGGAGGATACGTGGCTCACCCGCGGCGCCGGTCATCCCCGGGGGCGCGCGTGCCGACACACTCCGCATGGGCAGCTCCGGCTCGCGGACGCCCCGGCTGTACGCCACCCGGGGCCACCTGGCGTGCGCCCTGGGCCTGATGGCGGTGCTCGTGCTGGGCGGCGGGCTGTGGCCGCTGAGCCCGCAGTCGCCCGTGCGCCTGTGGTTCGCCGCGTCGGGGCTGCTCGCGGCGCTGGCGGTCGGCGTGCAGGTGCTCCCCGCCCGCCGCTGGACCATGCCCGGCGCGCTGGCCGTGGCCCTGGCGGGCGCGGGGGTGCTGCTCGCGTCCTGCCGGACCGCCGAGGGGCTGGTCGTGCTGTCCATCGGGGTGATGACCGCCGCGCAGTACGCGGCGTACGCGTTCCGGGCCCGGGTCGCCGCGCCGCTCGTGGCCGGGGCGATCGTGGCCGTGACCGCCGGCATGGTGCTGGCGCCGGTGCCGTTCCACGCGCTGACCTGGCTGGTGGTCGTGATCATGACCGTCGCGAGCACGTCGCTGCTCGGGCACGTGACGCACTGGCTGCGCCGGCACGCGACCACCGACGACCTCACGGGCGCGCTGAACCGCGCCGCGGTGCTCGAGCGGCTGGAGGGCCGGCTCCGGGAGGCCCGCCGCGCCGGCGCGCCGCTGGCGGTGGTGTCCGCCGACGTCGACGACTTCAAGGCCGTGAACGACACCCGGGGCCACCTCGCCGGCGACGACGTGCTCGTGGCGCTCGTCGCGTCGTGGCGCGGCCCGGCGGCGGGCCGCGCCGTCGTGGGCCGGGTCGGCGGCGACGAGTTCGTCATCGTGCTGCCGGGTCACGACGCCGCCGCGGCGGAGCGCTGGGTCGCGGCGGCGCGCACGCGCTGCCCGACGCCGTGGAGCGCCGGGATCGCGGCCGCCCGGGCCGGGGACGGCGCGCGGGACCTGCTCGCCCGCGCGGACGTGGCGCTCTACGAGGCCAAGCGGACCCGGCGTCGGCCCGTCCCGGGCCCGGGCACGCGCGGGGACCGGCACCCGGACGCGCCTACCGACCGGCTCCCCCACCAGGGCCGCTGACCTTCCGCCGACCCGGCACCCGGCCGCATACTGCACCGGGCGACCGCCCGAGGCACGGACCGAGCGGAGCAGGCGCATGGGGGCTGGGACCGGCACGCCCGAGGTCAGCGTGGTCGTGTGCACCCGCGACGGCGCGGGGCGGCTGCGGCCGACGCTGGACCACCTCGGGGCGGCCCTGGACGAGGCCGGGCGGGCCGGGCTGCCGGCGGAGGTCGTCGTCGTGGACAACGGCTCGACCGACGGCACCCCCGACGTGCTCGCCGCCGCCGCGGGGCGCGACCCGCGGCTGCGCGTCGTGCCCGAGCCGCGCGCCGGCATCGCCCGCGCGCGGAACGCGGGGGTCGCCGCAGCCGTCGCGCCCGTCGTGCTGTTCACCGACGACGACGTGCACGTCCCGCCGCACTGGGTCCGGTCGATGGCCGCACCGCTGCGCCGCGGCGAGGCCGACCTGGTGGGCGGGGCCGTCAGCCTGGCGCCGCACCTGCACCGCGACTGGCTGAGTCCCGCCCTCGCCGCGGCCTACTTCGCCGTCGTGCCCGAGCCACCCGTGGTCGGCCGCGAGTTCGCCGCCGCCAGCATCGGCGCCACCCGGGCGGTGCTGGACGCCGTGCCGTTCGACGAGGCGCTGGGCACCGCCCGCTACCCCGGCGCGGAGGACACGGTGTTCCGGCTGGACGTCCTCGCCGCGGGCTTCCGGCAGGCGGCGGTCGCGGGCGCCACCGTCGAGCACCACCCCGACCCCGGCCGGCTCGACCCGGCGCGGCTCGCGGAGCAGGCGACCGGACGCGGGCGGGGCGAGGCGTACCTGGCGCACCACCTGCTCGGGAAGCGGCCGTCCGCGGCGGAGTCGGCGGCCAAGCTGGCGGCGACCCGGGCGCTGCTGCTGGCGCGGGGCGCCGCACCGGGCGCCGCGGTCGACGAGGAGACGCTGCGCCTGCGCCGCCGGGTGGCGTTCCACCGCGAGCTGCTGGCCCTGCGCCGCGCGTCGGGCCGCCGCGTCTGACCACCGTCCCGCGCGCGCGCTCAGACCGCGAAGCGGGCGGCCTCGTCCGGGGCCAGCGCGTGCGCGACCCGCGCCAGCATCTCCTCCGACATCGCCGGCATCGCGTCCACCGGGAACCACCGGGCCTCGGTGTTCTCCCCGTCGCCCGGGCCGGGCTCGCCCGACACCCAGCGGAACCGGAACGTCAGGTCCAGGTACTGCGACCGGTCGCCGTTCGCGTACTGCATGGGCGGCAGCGTGTGCACCCACGCGAGCCGCTCGGCCACCGCCACGACCTCGGTCTCCTCGAGCACCTCCCGCGCGCCCGCCACGGCCGGCTCCTCCCCCGGGTCGATGATCCCGGTGACCGGCGTCCAGGCCCCGTTGTCCGCGCGCCGCACCAGCAGCACCTCGTCGCGGCCGTCGGCACCGGGTCGCACCACGACGGCGCTCACCCCCGACAGCCAGAGCAGGTCGTGCCCGATGCGGGCGCGGAGGTCGAGGACGAAGTCGGGGGTCGGCACGCCCCCGATGCTAGGCGTCCGGGACCGCCACCCGGGTGGACCTGCGGTCCCACCGGGCGGGCCGGCCCGACCCGGTGCTAGCGTCCGGCGCCGATGGTCACCACGCTGCGCGCCGCGCTGTCCCTCCGCATGCTCGCCGGCTTCTACGTCGTCGCCGTCGGGCTCGCCGTCCTCCTCGGCTGGCTCAGCGTGCTGGCGTTCACCAACGACCAGGCCCGGGGCGCCGGCTACCTGGCGCTGTTCGCGATCATCCTCGTCGTCGGGATCGTCTCCGCGCTGTGGAAGGTCGCGCGCGCGAAGGCCGCCCCGCCGCACGGCGTCGAGGTGCCGCCGCAGTCCGCGCCGGAGCTCTGGACCGTCGTCCGGGAGCTCGCGGCCGCCGCGCACACCCGCGCCCCCGACGAGATCCGCCTGGTCCCCGACGTCAACGCCGCCGTCTCCGAGGAGGCCCGGCTGCTGGGCCTGGTCGGCGGCCGGCGGCGGATGTACCTCGGCGTCCCGCTCCTGCAGGCGCTGGACGTCGCGATGCTCCGCTCCGTGCTGTCCCACGAGCTCGGCCACTACTCCCGGAACCACACCCGGCTCGGCCCCCTGGCCTACCGCGGCCGCGCGATGGTCCTCGCGACCGTCCAGGCCACGTCGGGCTCGGTCGTCGGCTGGCTGCTCGCGGGGTACGCCCGGCTCTACCTGCTGGTGTCCGCGGCGGTCAGCCGCCGCCAGGAGCTGGAGGCGGACGAGATCAGCGTGGCCGTCGCGGGTCGGGAGGTCGCCCAGCAGTCCCTGCGCGAGGTCGAGGTCGTGTCGGCCGCGTGGCAGCACTACACCGGCGTGTACGTGGCGCCCGCGTTCGAGGTCGGCCTGGCCCCCACCGCGCCGGCGTTCTTCGGCGGGTTCGACGCCCTGCTGCACGCCCGCGCCGACGAGCTCGCCGACCTGCGCCGGCAGGCCCCCGACGCCACGCAGTCCCGCTGGGACAGCCACCCGTCGCACGCCGCCCGGATCGCCGCGATGGACCGGGTGCCCGACGTGCACCGGGCGCGGGACACCCGGCGCGCGACCCTCCTGGTCCCGGGCTTCCCGGACGCCGCGGCGATGGTCGCCGAGGGTTCGCTGCGGTTCGAGGACCGGACCCTGCTCGACTGGCCCGCGCTCGGCGAGGCGGCCACCACCCGGAACCGGCAGCGCACCGCGGACGCGGTCTACCGCGCGGCGGCCCGGCTCGCGGGGCTGCCGCGGGCGACGCTCGCGACCGTGCTCGGGCTGGTCGCCCAGGGCCGCGGACCGGAGCTCGCGCTGGAGCTCGGCCTGGCCCCCGAGCCCGCGGCGCCGGGTGCCGCCCGACCGGGAGCGGTGCCGCCCGGAGCCCCGCAGCCCGCGCTCCCCGCCGGCGGGCCCGCCCCGGACGAGGACGCCGGCACGCTCGTCGACGCGCTCCAGGTCGTCGTGTGCTCCGCGGCCGTGCAGGCCGGCATCGGCCGCTGGGAGCAGCCCTGGGTCGGCGGCCCCCGCCTGGTCGACCTGTCGGGCGTGCCGATCGACCCGCGCCCGCTGGCCGTGCTCGCCGCCGACCCGCGCACCGTCGGGGACGCCCGCCGCCACCTCGCGGCGCTCCGGGTCGACGTCGACCGCGCGGGCCAGGCCGCGGCGCAGGCGGACGCGCTCGGGGCGTCGCTGCTCGGCGGCGTGGCGTCGGTCGCCGTCGACGGGGCCCGGCACGACGTGCTCGTGCTGGACGAGGGCCTGGTGCTGGTCCCGGCGCCGCGGCGCGGGTCCGGTCGCAAGCGGCTGGTCGCGCTCGTCGAGGGTGCCTCCGTCGGCGAGCTCGCCGCCCGGTTCCGCTACCTGCCGTTCGAGGAGGTCGCGACGGCGAAGGTCCGGGGCAAGGTGCCGCTGCGGGCGACCCTGGTGCTCAAGCGCGGCGGGACCGTGCGGCTGAAGGGCCGCTACGGGGCGGAGAAGCTGGCGGACAACTCCGAGGCCGTCCTCGCGGCCGCGGTCCTGAGCCTGCGCCGCGCGGCCCCGGCCCCCGCCCGGGTCTGATCCCCCGGGCCGCCTGCAGTCAGCCCCGCGGGACCTCGTCGCGCCAGGAGTGCTGCGGCTCGAAGCCCAGCAGCGCCCGGGCGCCGTCGATCGCCAGCAGCGTCTCGTGCGTCCCGAGCTCCTTGCGCACCGGGACGCCCGGGAACTCCGCCGCGAGCAGGTCGGCCGACGGGGTGTCCATGATCGTGTCGGCCGCGGCGATGATGACGTTCTGCGAGCCGGTCGTCTCCACCTCGAGCGCCAGCCGGAACGCCGTCGCCGCGTCCCGCGCGTCGATGTAGCCCCAGAGGTTCCACCGCCGCTTCGCCGGGTCGTCCTGGAACGACGGCACCGCGGCGTAGGCCTCGGCCGGGAACACGTTCGACAGCCGGAGCCCGACGAACGGGATGCCCGACCACTCCGCGACCTGCGCGGCGAGGTCCTCGCTCAGCACCTTCGACAGCGCGTAGGTCGTCGTCGGGTGCGGGAAGTGCGCCTCGTCGACCGGGGCGTACCGCGGCGGCACGTCGAACGGCAGCCCGAGCGTCGTCTCGCTCGACGCCCACGCCACCTTGCGCAGCCCGAGGCGCTGCGCCGCGAGGAACACGTTCGCGTTGGCGGCCATGTTGCGGTTGAAGGTGTCCGGCGGCGACTCCATCCCCGGCTGCGGGATGTTGGCCAGGTGCACCACCGCGGAGCAGCCCGCGAGCGCCTCGACGGCCTGCCCGTAGTCGGTGAGCTCCGCACGGAGCACGTCCACGCCCAGCCCGGCGCGCTCCCCGAACGGGCCCTGGGCGTCGGACGCCTGCACCCGGTACCCGTGCGCGAGCAGGTCCTGCACCACCGCGCGGCCCACCTTGCCCAGCGCGCCGGTCACGGCGACGGTCTCGGTCATGGCGGCATCCTCGCCCGGCGACGGCCACCCGTCCACCGCGGACGCGCGCGTCGCCGTCCGCGGGTCAGCGCACCGGCAGGCCCGCCACCCCGGGCGCCGGGTCGGTCGCGAGCCGGGCGTGCGTCTCGACGTCGAACCGCTCGGCGCCGTACCGCAGCTTCGCCCGCTCGATCCCCTCGGCGGGGTAGCCGGCCCGCGTCGCGACCCGGCACGACGCCGGGTTGTTGACCCGGTGCCCCAGCTCCAGCCGGAACGTCCCGAGCTCGCGGACGGCCCACGAGGACGCACCGACCAGCGCGGCGACCGCGAGCCCGCGGCCCCGGTGCGTCGCCGCGAGCCAGTACGACACCCAGGCCGTCGCGTGCACCTCGTCGACCGCGCCGATCCCGACGTTGCCCACGACGAGCCCGTCCACCGCCACGGCGAAGGCGTACGACCGCGGCCCGCGCGGCGCCAGGTGCCGGCGGACGTACGCGGCCGCGGCCTCGTCCGTCGACAGGTCCGCCCCGCCGGTCTGGCGGGCCAGGTCCGCGTCGCCCGCCACCGCCGCGCGCAGCGCCGGGGCGTCGTCCGCCGTCCACGGGCGCAGCACGGCCCCGGGGCCGGTCCCGACGCCCGCACGCCGGGCCGGGTCCGCGCCGTCCGCCTCCCGCCCGGCGCTCACCGCCGCACGTCCGTCGTCACTCCCAGGGCCGGGTCGCGAGCGCCGCCAGGTCGACGACCCGCCCGCCGGCCACGACCGCCGCGCGCGGCACGCGCCGCACCAGCGCGTCCATCGGGTTCTCCGCGTCGAGCAGCACCACGTCCGCGCGGGCCCCGGGCACCAGGTCGTGCACCTCGTCGGTGACGAACGCCGCCCCGTCCCGGGTCGCGAGCTGGACGACCCGCCGCAGGTCCTCGTCCCGCACCACGCCGCCGGCACGCGCGTACTGCCAGGCGATGCCGAGCAGGTCGCCGTCGCCGTACGGGCTCCACAGGTCGCGGATGCCGTCCGTGCCGAACCCGAACCTGACCCCGGCGGCGTCCATCTCGGCGAGCGGGAGCTGCCGCATCCGCACCGGGGCCACCGTCGTCATCGTCACGCCGAGCGCGCCCATCCGGTCGAGCAGGTCGCGGCGCCGCGCGGGGTCGACGTCGACCACGGCGAACCCGTGCGCCACGTTGACCTTGCCCGGGGCGATCCCGTCCCGCTCGACCCGGTCCAGGATCAGGTCGATCTCGAACGCGCCCAGGTCCCCGGGCTCGTGCAGGTGGATGTCGAGGCCGCAGCCGTGCTCGGCGGCGATCCGGAACAGCCCGTCGAGCTGCCCCACCGGGTCGCGGTCGATCAGCGCCGGGTCGAGGCCGCCGACGTGCTCCGCACCCGCTCGCGCCGCCCGGTCCAGCAGCTCCAGCACGCCGGGGCACCGCAGCACGCCGTCCTGCGGGAACGCCACGACCGTCAGCTCGACCGCCCCGTCCAGCGCCGCGGCGGCCTCGCGCACCGCCTCGATCCCCCGCAGCCCGAGCCCGAGGTCGACGTCCACGTGCGTGCGCACGCGGGTGGTGCCGGTGCGCAGGTACTCCCGCAGCACCCGCTCGGCGACCGGGGCGCTCGGGATGCCGAGCTCGTCGCGGCGCGCCCGCTCGTGGGCGATCCGCCCCTGGGTGCCGCCCTCGCCGCCGTAGGACTGCCACGGCAGGCCCCACCAGCTCTTGTCGGCGTGCGCGTGCGTGTTCACCAGCCCGGGCAGCGCCAGCAGGCCGCGCCCCTCGACCACCTCGGCGCCCGGCGCGGGCTGCGCGGAGCCGGCCGGGCGCACCCAGGCGATCCGGTCCCCCGCGACCCCCACGTCGGCGGGAGCACCGCCCCACGGCCGCACGTCCCGGATCACCGTCGTCGCGTCGTCGTCCACCACCCGGCCATCGTGCCAGGTCGCACCGACCGGGTCGGCGACCGGCTCCGGGCGGCCCCCTGCGGTCGCGGGCACGGCCCGGCGGACTTACGTTGCCCGCATCGAGGCCGTCCGGACCGCCCGCGGCCGGACGGCCGCACCGCCGCACCAGGACCGGGGCGGCGCCGAGCCGAGGAGCATCCCCCCATGAGCACCTCCGACGACCCCCGCACCACCCCCGACCGACCGGGCGAGGGCGCGCACGTCGCGCCGGCCCCGACGGGCGACCCCGCCGCGGCCGACCCCGCCGCCGCCGAGGCGCTCGCGCGCGACCGGCACGCCGTCGTCGCCCGCGAGAAGGAGGAGTACGGCGGCATGAAGTTCGGCTCGGCGTTCTTCGGCTGGCTCACCGCCACCGGGACCGCCGTGCTGCTCACCGCGCTCGCGGCCGCCGCGGGCGCCGCCGTCGGCGTCGCGAACGACACCTCGGTCGGCGAGGCCGCCGACCAGGCCGCCTCCGACCCCACCTCGATCGGGCTGGTCGGCGCGATCGTGCTCGCGGTCGTCCTGTTCGTCGCCTACTACTGCGGCGGGTACGTCGCGGGCCGGATGGCCCGGTTCGACGGGGCGAAGCAGGGCGTGGCCGTGTGGCTGTGGGCCGTGCTGATCGCCGTCGTCGTCGCGGTCGCGGCGCTCGTCGCCGGGGACCAGTACGACGTGCTCGGCCGGCTCGACAGCTTCCCGCGCATCCCGGTCGCCGAGGGCGACCTCACCACCGGCGGCATCATCGCGCTGCTCGTCGTCGCCGTGGTCAGCCTGCTCGGCGCGGTGGCCGGCGGGCTCGCGGGCATGCGGTTCCACCGGAAGGTCGACCGGGCGGGCCTGGGCGGCTGACCGCGGCGGGCCGCGCGGCCCGGCACCGGGCCGACCGCGCGGCCACCGGGCGGCCACCGGGCGGCCACCGGGCCGATGGTCGCACTCCGGGCCCCCGACCAGCCCCTACGCTGCTGCTCGTGCCCGACGACGCCACGCCCCCGGCCCTGCCCCTCGACGCCCTGCGCGTCCTCGTCGCGCCGGTCGGCGTCCTCGAGAGCGCCGAGCGCCTCGACGGCGGGATGTTCGCCACCACCTACCGGGTCGCCCTGGCGGGCGGGCGGCGGGTGGTCGTGAAGACCGCGCCGGCGGACGCCCCCGGCCTGCTGACCCACGAGCGCGACCTGATCCGCACCGAGGCCGCCGTCTACGCGCTCGCGGGCGAGCGGCCCGACCTGCTGATGCCCGCCCTGCTGCACACCGACTTCAGCCGCACGGTCGTGCCCGGCGACGTCGTCGTCGCCGCGCACCTCGACGGCGTGCCGTGGGCGGGCGCGGGATTCGGGTCCCCGGACGAGGACCCCCGCGCCGCGCGCGCCCGCGCGGACCTCGGCGTCGTCCTGGGCCGGATCGGCACCGTCACCGGCGACGTGTTCGGCTACCCGCAGCAGCCGGCCCTGCAGGCGCCGACGTGGCGCGCGGCGTTCACCGCGATCGTCGAGGCCCTGCTCGCGGACGCGGGGCGGGGCGGCGTCCCGGACATCCCGGCCGACCGGGTCCGCGCGGCCCTGGCGGCGCACGCGGGTGCGCTCGACGAGGTGCCGACCCCGCGGCTCGTGCACGCGGACCTGTGGCCGGGGAACCTGTTCGTCGACCCGGGCACCGGCGCGCTGACCGGCGTCATCGACCCGGAGCGGGCGCTGTGGGGCGACCCGGTGCTGGACCTCGTGGGTGCCGACCCGATGTGGGACGGCATCCCGGAGGCGGTGGCCGGCGACCTCGACACCACCTCGCCCGGGGCCGCCGCGCGGCTGCTGCTGGCGCGGATGTGGCTCGCCCTGGTCATGACGATCGAGGCGCCGCTGCGGGGCTACGCGGGCGACTGGCTCGCGGGGTACGACGCGGCGAACCGCCGGTCGCTGGCGCGGGCGCTGGACGGTCTGGGGGTCTGACCGCGGGCACGTCCCGCGACCAGACCCCCCCGACGGCCGGCCGTCACCCGGCCGGCCGTCAGCCCTTCACGGCACCCGCCATCACGCCGGCGACGAGCTGCTTGCCGGCGACGACGAACACCACCAGCAGCGGCGCCGCGACCAGGAACACGCCGGACATCACCAGGCCGGTGTCCGAGGTGAACGCGCCCTTGAGCTGCGGCACGACGAGCGGCATGGTCAGCTGCGACCGCATCACCACCGACGGCCAGAAGAAGCTGTTCCACGACCCGACGAACGTGAACAGCGCGAGCGTCGCCGCGGCCGGGCGCGCGGCGGGCATCGCGATGGACCAGAACGTGCGGAACAGCGACGCCCCGTCGACCCGGGCCGCCTCGACCAGCTCGAACGGCAGCGCCTCCTGCAGGTACTGCGTCATCCAGAAGACGCCGAACGCCGTGACCAGGGTGGGCACGGCGAGCGCCGCGAGGGAGTCGATCCAGCCGAAGTCGTTCATCATGATGAACATCGGGATGGTGCCGACCTGGGCCGGGATCGCCATGGTGGCGATCACGGTCACGTAGAGGACCTGACGGCCCCGGAAGGTCAGCTTGGCGAAGCTGAACCCGGCGAGCGTCGAGAAGAACACCGTCGACGCGGTCACCGCGACCGCGACCAGCACGGAGTTCGCGAACGCCATCCAGAAGTTGAACTGCGAGGCGGTGACCACCTCCCGGAAGTTCTCCAGCAGGACGAGCGTCGGGAACCAGGTCGGCAGGTCGCCGACCGCCCGGGCGATCTCCTGGCTGGTGGACGAGCCGTACATCGCCGCGGCGTACAGCGGGAAGACCGACACCACGAAGACGACGAGCAGGAACAGGTACGACGCCCACCCGGGGCGGCGCCCCGCGGTGTCGTGCTGCCGGACGGGCCGGCCGCGGGCCGCGCGCTTCTGCGCGTACCGCACCGCCCCCTTGCCCGCGGTGTTCCCGATGTACCCGGTGCTCATCGGCTCGCTCCTTCCTGGACGTCGGCGTCGTGGACCGGCGCGTCGGGTGGTGGTCCGTCCCTGCCGGGTGCGGCGGCCGCGGCCGCCTCGGGCCGGGTCGACGCGGCCGCGACGGCCCGCGCCCGCGCCACGGCGGCCCGGTGCTGCGCGCGCGTGACCCGCGGCGCCCGGGACCGCGACGACGAGATCGACCGGGTGAGCAGGAAGTTCACCAGGGAGAACACCGCGATGATGACGGCGAAGATCCAGCCGACCGCCGCGGCCTGGCCGAGGCGGTCCTGCCAGTCGCCGAAACCGAGCTCGTAGAGGTAGAGGACGACGGTGGTCCACTGGTTGTCGGCGCCGCCCTTGCCCCCGCCCGTCCCGCCGCCGTCGTAGAGCCGGACCTCGTCGAAGATCTGCAGCCCGCCGATGGTCATGGTGAGCGTCACGAAGATCATCGTCGGCCGGATGCTCGGCAGGGTGACCGAGAAGAACTGCCGGAGCCGGCCGGCCCCGTCCACGGTGGACGCCTCGTAGAGTTCCCGGGGCACCGCCTGCATCGCGGCGAGGAAGATCAGCGCGTTGTAGCCGGTCCACCGGAACACCACCATCGAGCCGATGGCCATGTGCGACAGCAGCCGGTCCTGGAAGAAGGGCGAGTCCGACCCCGTGAGCAGGCCGAGCTCCTGGAGGTTCGGCACCAGCAGCCCGAACTGCCCGAACACCTGCCCGAAGATCATCGCGGTCGCCACCGGCATGACGACGAACGGCACGAGCACGCTCATCCGCCAGAACGTCCGCACCCGCAGGTTCTGGTCCAGCACGGCCGCGATCAGCAGCGCGAGGACCAGCTGCGGGACGGCGCCCCACAGGAAGATCGAGAACGTGTTCTCCAGCGACCGCCAGAACAGCGGCTGCCGGAGCACCCAGGTGAAGTTGTCGATCCCGACGAAGTCGCCCATGCCGGCCCGGCGGTGCCAGTCGTGCACCGCGACGACCACGTTGAACAGGAGCGGGAAGGCCCCGAACACCGCGAAGAGCAGGAAGAAGGGCGAGACGTAGAGGTAGGGCGAGACCTTGATGTCCCACCGCGAGAACCGCTGCCCCCACCCGACGCGGCGCGCGTCGGGTGGGACGGCCGACCTGGTCGACACGGGCGGCTCAGTCCGCGGTCTCGAAGCCGAGCGCGTCGAAGTCCGCGACCACCGACGCCCAGGCCTGCTCCGCGGTGGCGCTGTCCGACTCGACGAGCCGGATGCCGTCCGTGACCAGGGTCTGGATGCCCGCGAAGTTCTCGCCCCGGTACCCGCCGGCCGCCGCGTCGCCCGCGGCCGCGGCCAGGTCGCCGTAGATCTCGCCGACGCGCTGGTCGCCGAAGAACGGGTTCTCGGCCTCGGCGATCTCGGGCGCGGACATCGCCTCGAGCTGCGACGGGAACTGGCCGGTCTCGTTGAACCAGTCGATCGCCGCGTCCGGGGTGGTCAGGTAGTCGGCGAGCTCGATCGCCCACGCGGTGTTCGGACCGGTCGACGGGACCGCGAAGAACGAGCCGCCCCAGTTGCCGCCGCCCTCGGGGAACGTGCTGGCGATCCGCCAGCCGTCGACGCCGTCGGCGTTCTCCGCGATGATCCCGGTCATCCACGCCGGGGTGACGACGCTCGCCCACTGCTCGTTCTGGAACCCGGCGCCCCAGTCGGCGTGCCCGATCGCGATGCCGGCCGAGATGTCGTCCTCGGCGGCAGAGGCGAACATCATGAACAGGTCCTTCACCTCGGTGTTGTCCGCGAGGTCGTACGGCAGGCCCGACTCCGGGTCCTCGAACGCCGCCGGCAGCAGGTTGATCGCCGCCTGGAACGCGTTGGTCAGCGAATCGACGAAGTAGTTGTCGCTGGTCGCCACGTACTGGCGGCCGGCGTCGAGGAACGTCTGCCAGGTGGCGCCGTCCCCGCCGATGAGCTCCCCGAAGGACTCGGGGTCGGTGGCCAGGCCGGTGCCGGCCAGCATGTCCTGGTTGAACGCGATGGCCAGGGGGCCGATGTCCGTCCCGTAGCCGGTGATCGTGCCGTCGACCGAGCCCTGCTCGACCTTCCAGTCGACCCAGCGGTCCGGGACCTCCGGCAGCTCGGCCCAGTCCTCGGGCACGGCCATCATCTCGGTCCACCAGTCGAGCTCGACCAGGTGCACGTCCGACAGCCCGGCGCCGTCCGACGACAGGCCGTTGCGCAGCACGGTCTGCGCCGACGCCCCGTCGGGGAACCGGTTGACGACGACCTCGATGCCGGTCTCCTCCTCGAAGGAGTCCAGCAGCTCCTGGGGGAAGTCCATCCAGGCGGCGACGGTGAGCTTGTCGGGCTTGTTGTCCTCCCCGGCCTCCTCGGACGCGCCGCCGCCACCGCCGCCGCACGCGGCGAGGGCGAGGGCGGAGACGGCGGCGAAGGCGACAGCGCCGGCGGACTTCGCGGTGATCCTCATGATGAGGTCCTCTCTCAGGGTCGGTGGGTGTTCAGCGGGTGGGCGGGACGGGGCTGATCGACGCGACGGCCCACGGGGGCAGCACGAGGTCGATCGTCAGGACGCCGTCGGGGTCGACGGCGAGAGTGCGGCGGTCGAGGTCGTCGGCGACTGCCGCGAGCTCGGTGACGTCGCGGCGGGACAGGTTGAGCGGCGCGCCGCGCTGGTACCAGGCCTCGGCGACGTTGCCGTGCTCCCAGTCGAGGACCTCGACCCGGTACTCCGCGCCGGGGACCAGCCCGGCGACGGTGTGCGTGACCCGGCGGGCGGGTCCCTCGCCGGCGAGCCGGCGCGCGTCGGCGTAGCTGCCGGCGCTGCCGACGGACCGGGCGCCCATCGAGTCGGGGTAGTTGAAGAACACCCCGGCGACGGCGTCGTCGGCGCGGCGGGTGAGCACGCCGTGCTCCGTCTGCAGCAGCAGGCGGTCCCCGAGCCGGTTCAGCATCGCCATCGCGTGGAACGTGGGCTTGTGGAGGCCCTGCTCGTTGACGAAGCCGAACCCGCCGTGGAACGGGCCGATGCCCCCGCCGCCCTCCTCGAACACGTCGGTGAAGGTCCAGTACGCGATCGAGTCGGCGAGGTCCTGGCTCTGCAGGAACGCCCGGGTGATGTAGGTGGCCGCGAACAGGGTGTCGTGCATGTGGTCCCGGCTGGACGGCGACGTCGACCACTCGGTGACGTGCACCTCGGCCTGCGGGTACGGGCTCGCCGCGATGAGCGCGCGCAGGTGCAGCAGGTCGTCGCGGGTCGCGTCCCGGTGCCGGCTGATCGGCCGGCCCACGCCCTGGGTGTCGAACGCGTAGTCCGTGGGGTACAGGTGGGTGGAGACGAAGTCGAGCGGCAGGTCCCGCTCGGCGCAGAACGCGATGAGCTCCTCGATCCACACCGGCTTCCAGGGCAGCGCGTCCGGGTCCGGCGACTCGGCGGTGGCCCCCTCGAGGGACGGGTCGTGGTACTCGCCGTCGTACCGGGCGTCGGGGACGAACACCGACGACGACGGGCCGCCGACCCGCAGGCCGGGGTCGATCGCCTTGATCGCCCGGGCCGTCGCCTCGTACAGCGCGAAGTACTCGGACCGGGTCCCGGTCCAGAAGTGCGGCACCAGGTTCGGCTCGTTCCACACCTCGAACGGCCACCGGCGGACCTCGTCCAGGCCGTAGCGGTCGATCCAGTGCCGGACGGTGGTCGTGACGAGCTCGACCCACCGGCCCAGGTCCGTGGGCGGGCTGCCGTGCGCCTTCCACCAGAACAGCGTCTCGGTGTCCCGGGCCAGCTCGCGGGGCATGAACCCGAGCTCGACGAACGGGCGGGCGCCGGCGTCCAGGATCGCGTCGAACACCTTGTCGACGTAGGCGTACGTGTACACCGGCGTCGCGAGCGGCGTGGGCGGCCCGAAGCCGCCGCCGTTCGACGCCCGGTACACGAACATGTCGTCGTGGAAGACCCCGTGGAACCGCACGGAGCGCGCCCCCAGCACCCGCACCGCCTCGCGGAACTGGTCCTGCCAGTCCACCCGCAGCGCCTCGTTGGCGCGGCCGGCTCCCAGGCACTCGCTCCAGACGTGCCGCAGCGGCACGTCGGCGGCGGGACCACCGTCGATCGTCAGGGGTGACGCCAGTGCGTCGGCAGACACGCAGACCTCCTTCGGTCGGCAGGGGGGCGGCGATGCTGCCCGCGGTCGTTCGAAACGGTTTCGCAACCTGTATCGTGGGGCCGACCGTAGGAGATCGCGGCACGATCGCGCAACACCCCGGCGAAAACCCACCGTGGCCGTGCGCGGACCGTTATAGACTCGCGAAACAGTTTCGAGACGAGGAGTGCCCATGCCGAGTGCCCCGGGCCGGCGCCGTGCCACGCTGCAGGACGTCGCCGCGGCGGCGGGCGTCTCCAAGGCGACCGTCTCCAAGGCGCTGAACGGCCGCGACGACGTCTCGACGGGGACGCGCGAGCGGATCCTGGACGCCGTGAGCGCCCTCGGGTACCGCGCGGCCCCCGCCCCCGGGAGCGCCGCGGGCCGGCGGGCGCTGGCGGTCGTCTTCGACCTGCCCGCTTCGCCGTACATCCTCGCGGTGCTCCAGGGGACGCTGGCCGCCAGCACGGACGAGCGGGTCGACCTGCTGGCCCGGCTCGCCCCGGACCGGGACACCCGCACGCAGCCGGCCGTCGCCCGCGACTGGGTGGCCGACCAGCAGGCCGCCGGGGTCGTCGGGGTCGTGGGCCTGACGCTCTCCCGGCCGGGCGCGCTGATCCGCGCCGCGGGCGACGCCGGCCTGCCGTTCGTCATGGTCGACCCGGTCGGCACCCGGGACCGGCACCTCGTCAGCATCGGGTCGGGCAACTGGGACGGCGCCCGCGCCGCGACCGAGCACCTCCTGGAGCTGGGGCACCGCCGCATCGCCTGGGTCGGCGGCCCCGAGGACTCCGACGCGGCCCGCGAGCGCCTCTCCGGCTACCGCGCGGCGCTGGACGCGGCCGGCGTCCCGGCCGACCCGGCCCTGGTCCGCTCCGACCAGTTCGCCGTGGACACCGGCGAGCGGCACGCCCGCGACCTGCTCGCCGCCGCCGACCCGCCGACGGCGATCATGGCCGCGGACGACGAGATCGCCGTGGGCGTGCTCGCCGCCGCCCGCGCGCTCGGCGTCGCGGTGCCGGAGCGGCTGAGCGTGACGGGCTTCGACGACACCCCGCAGGCCGCGTGGACCACGCCGCCGCTCACCACGGTCCACCAGCACCTGGAGGACATGGGGCGCATGGCCGTGCGGACCGCGCTCGCGATGGCCGACGGGCGACCCCCGGCCTCCGCGCGCGTCGAGCTCGGCACGTCGCTGACGGTCCGGGCGAGCACGGGGGCCGTGCCGGCCTGACCGCGGCGTCCGGGCGCGGTCGGGCGCCGGCCGCGGGCGGTCGGGCGCCACCCGGGCGCGGTCAGGCGCCGGCCGGCGGCGCGGTGGACTCGCGGACGACGAGCGCGGTGGACAGCTGGACGTGGTGCGAGTCGACCCGCTCCCCCCGGGCCAGCTGGAGCAGGGTGCGCAGGGCGACCCGGCCCATCTCGACCACCGGCTGCCGCACCGTGGTCAGCGGCGGAGCCGACGACGCGGCCGCCGAGCTGTCGTCGAACCCGACCACCGACAGGTCCTGCGGGACGCTCAGGCCGTGCCGCTGCGCGGCCGCCAGCACGCCGAGGGCGATGGAGTCGGACGCCGCGAACACCGCCGTCGGGGGCTCGGGCAGCTCGAGCAGCCGGTCCCCGATCGCGAGCCCGGCCTCGAAGGTGTGCGCCTGCTCGCGCACCAGCGCGTCGTCGACCTGGCCGCCGCCGGCCCGCATCATGCTGAGGAACCCCTGCAGCCGCTCGGCCGACGGCAGGAACGTCGGCGCGCCGCCGGCGAACGCGATCCGCCGGTGCCCGAGCTCCAGGAGGTGCCGGGTGGCCTGCACGCCGCCGGAGAAGTTGGTCGAGCCGACGGAGACGGTCGAGTCGTCCATCGGGTTTACCGGGTCGATGTGCACGGTGGGCACGCCGAGCGCGCGGAGCAGCTCCTGCTGCGCGACCGTGGGCTGGGTGGTCACCAGGACCACGCCGGCGCGGTCCCGGGCCGCCTGGCGCCGGATCCACGCGGGCGACAGCGGGACCGCGGCGTCGTCGTCGCCCGGGGCCCGCGCGTCGACGTCCAGCACGTCGACGACCACCTCGATCCCGTGCTCGCGCGCCGAGGCGACGACGCCCTCCAGCACCCGGAGCGCGTAGACGTCCGCGAGCGTGCGGAACACCACGGCGACGCCGAGCGGCGCGGCGCCCGCCCGCGGGCCGGTCGTCGGGGCGTAGCCCAGCCGCTCGATCGCGTCCTCGACGCGGCGCCGGGTCGCGGCGGAGATCCCGGGCCGCCCGTTGAGCACCTTGGACGCGGTGGACGTCGACACCCGGGCGGCGGCGGCGACCTGCTCCAGCGTCGGTCGGCGGTGGTCATCCATGGCCGCGAGCCTAGCGAAAAGATTTCCAATCACGCCAGCCGCGCCACGACCTCTTCCGCTCGCGCCGGGGGCCATCTAGGGTCGGCACAGCGGCAGCGCGGCCGGAAAGTCTTTCCGATCCGGGGCGGTGCCGCACCAGCTCCGGCCCGACCGAAGGACGCCCGTTGACCACGCTGCACGTCGCCCCGAGCGGCTCCGACCGGGCCGACGGCGCGCCCGGCACCCCGTTCCGCACCATCCAGCGCGCCGCGCGCGCGGCGATGCCGGGCGACACGGTGCTCGTGCACGCCGGCACCTACCGCGAGTGGGTGCGCCCACCGCGCGGGGGCGTCGCCGACGACCGCCGCATCACGTTCGCCGCCGCGCCCGGCGAGCACGTCGTCATCACCGGCGCCGAGGTCGTCACCGGCTGGACCCGCGAGGCCGGCACCACCTGGCGCGCGGCGGTGCCGAACGCCCTGTTCGGCGAGCTCAACCCGTTCGCCGAGCCCGTGGCCGGCGACTGGCTGCACCCGGCCACCGACGGCGCCGTCGCGCACCGCGGCGAGGTGTACCTGGCGGGCCGCGCGCTGCGCGAGGTGCCCGACCGCGCGGCCGTCGACGCCCCCGTCCGCCGCATCACCGCCCGGTACCAGTGGACCGCCCTCGACACCCCCCTGCTCGACCCGGACGCCACCGTGCTCGTCTGGTACGCCGAGGTCGGCGACGACGTGACCACCGTCTGGGCCAACTTCCAGGACGCGGACCCGAACACCGAGCTCGTCGAGGTGAACGTCCGGCCCTCGGTGTTCACCCCCGAGCGCCCGCACGTGGACTACATCACCGTGCGCGGCTTCGAGCTCGCCCAGGCCGCCACGCCGTGGGCGCCGCCGACGGCCGACCAGCTCGGCCTCGTCGGCCCGCGCTGGTCCCGCGGCTGGGTCATCGAGGACAACCTGATCCGCGACGCGAAGTGCGCGGGCGTCTCGCTGGGCACGACCGCGGCCACCGGGGACAACCTCGCGCACGAGCGGGGCGACAAGCCCGGCTACCAGTACCAGATCGAAGCGGTGTTCACCGCGCGGCACCTCGGTTGGGAGCGGGAGCGCGTGGGCTCGCACGTCGTGCGCCGCAACGAGATCCGCGACTGCGGCCAGAACGGCGTGGTGGGCCACCTGGGCTGCGCGTTCAGCACCATCGCGGACAACCACATCCACCGGATCGGCACCCGGCACGAGTTCTCGGGCTACGAGATCGCCGGCATCAAGCTGCACGCGCCCCTCGACGTCGCCGTCGTGCACAACCGCGTCCACGACACCACCCTCGGCATCTGGCTGGACTGGCAGGCGCAGGGCGCCCGGGTCAGCCGGAACCTGCTGTACGACAACCTCCGCGACCTGTTCGTCGAGGTCGCGCACGGCCCGGCCACCGTCGACCACAACGTGCTCGCCTCCCCCATCGCGATCGAGCTGTTCAGCCAGGGCACCGCGTTCCTGCACAACCTGGTCCTCGGCGCCGTGCGGATGCAGCCGGTCCTCGACCGAGCGACCCCGTACCACGTGCCGCACTCGACGCAGGTCGCGGGCTACGCCTTCGTGTACGGCGGCGACGACCGGTACGCGGGGAACCTGTTCGCCGGCGCCCGCGGCGGCGTCTACGGCGCCGACGCCCCGCTCGTCCTCGACGACTTCCCGCCGGAGTCGTTCGGCACGCACGCGTACGACCGCGCCCCCGCCTCGTGGGACGCCTACCTGGAGCGCGTCGGCGCCGGCGGGACCGGGGACCACTCGCGGTTCCACTCCGAGCTCCAGCCCGCCTACCTGTGGTCGAACGCCTACGCCGACGGCGCCCGGCCCGCCGCGCACGAGACCGACGCGCGGACCGTCGACGGCCCCGCGCGGTTCCGGGTGGTGGACGAGGGCGACGTCGTGCACCTCGAGCACGACGTGCCGGCCGCGCTCGCCGCGCCCCTGCTCGGCGTGGTCACCGGCGCCGACCTCGGGCACGTGCGCCTCGTCGGCGCCGCCTTCGAGCACCCCGACGGCTCGCCCCTGGTCGCGGACGTCGACCTGCTCGGCCACCGCAAGCGGCACGACACCCGCTACCCGCCCGGCCCGCTCGCGCGGCTCGAGGCCGGCGCCGCGCGCGTCCGGGTCTGGTGAGCGCCGTGGCCCGGTTCTACGCCCCCGCCGTCACCGCCTTCCGCGCCGACGGGTCCCTCGACCCCGACGGCAACCTCGCCGTCTGGGAGCACATCCTCGACGGTGGCGTCGACGGCATCGTCCTCATGGGCAGCACCGGCGAGTTCTTCGCCCTGCGGCCCGAGCAGAAGCGCGAGCTGATCGACCTCGCCGTCGAGCACGTGCTGCCGCGCGGCGACCTGATCGTGGGCACCGGCTGCCTCCGGGTGGACGACACCGTCGAGCTGAGCCGGTACGCGCTGGACGCCGGGGCACCCGCCGTCATGGTCGTCAGCCCGTACTACTTCGCGCTCGAGGACGCGGCCGTCGAGGCGTACTTCTCCGCGGTCGCGGACCAGGTGCCCGGGGACCTCTACCTGTACAACTTCCCCGCCCGCACCGGCTACGACCTGAGCCCCGAGGTCACCCGCCGGCTGCTGCGCCGGCACCCGAACATCGTCGGCTACAAGGACACGGTGCTCGAGGTCGGCCACACCCGCAGGCTGCTCACCGAGCTGCTGCCGGAGTTCCCGGACTTCCGGGTGTTCGCCGGGTTCGACGAGAACCTGCACCACGTCGTGACGTCCGGCGGCGCCGGCGCGATCGGCGGCCTCGCCAACCTGTACCCCGAGTACTGCGCCGCGTACGCGCGAGCCGTCGACTCCGGGGACGCGGCCGCGATCGCCACCGCGCAGCGGCGCATCGACGTGCTCATGGGCGTCTACGCGCTCGGCGCTCCGTTCTTCCCGCTGCTCAAGGAGGGCATGGTCGGCCGGGGCGTCCGGCTCGAGCACCACTCGACCGCGCCGCACCTGCCCGCCACCCCCGAGCAGGCCGAGGCGCTCGCGGCGCTGATGGCGACGGTCGAGGACCTGCCGTGACGTCCTGGGAGCAGCTGCTGGAGCCGCACGACGGCATCTACGCCCTGCGCTCGCACGCCGACGGGCCGTCCGGCCGGCTGCCGCTGACCGCGCAGACGCTGCGGGACTCGCCGAGCGGCGACGTGTTCGGCATGACGCAGAACGCCGGCATGGGCTGGCCCCGGGCGAACCTGCTCGGGCCGCAGGTGATGATCGTGTCCACCGCCGGCGGGCTGCGGTCGGAGACCGGCGAGCCGATCGCGCTCGGGCTGCACTCGGGGCACTTCGAGCTGGTCGACCAGGTGCGCGCGGCGGCCGAGACCGTCGCGGCCGAGGGCGGGTTGCCGTTCGCGACGTTCGTCTCCGACCAGTGCGACGGCCGCTCGCAGGGCACCACCGGCATGTTCGACTCCCTGCCGTACCGGAACGACGCCGCGACGGTCATGCGCCGCCTCATCCGGTCGCTGCCGACGCGGTCCGCGGTCGTCGGCGTCGCCACCTGCGACAAGGGCCTGCCGGCGACGATGATGGCGCTGGCGTCCCAGCACGACCTGCCGACCGTCCTGGTGCCCGGCGGCGTCACGCTGCCCCCGACCCGCGGCGAGGACCTGGCGCGCGTCCAGACGATCGGCGCCCGGTTCGCGAACGGCGAGCTCTCGCTGGAGGACGCCGCCGAGGCCGGCTGCCGGGCGTGCGCCTCCCCCGGCGGCGGCTGCCACTTCCTCGGCACCGCCGGCACCAGCCAGGTGATCGCCGAGGCCCTCGGCCTCGCCCTCCCCCACTCCGCCCTCGCCCCGTCCGGCGAGCCGGTCTGGGCCGAGGTCGCGCGGCAGTCGGCGCTCGCCGTGCTCCGGCAGCGCTCGCTCGGGCTCACCACCCGGGACGTGCTCACCCCCGAGGCGTTCGAGAACGCCATGGCGGTGCACGCGGCGATCGGCGGCTCGACCAACCTGCTGCTGCACCTGCCGGCCATCGCGCACGCCGCGGGCGTGGAGCGGCCGTCCGTCGCGGACTGGGTGCGCGTGAACCGCGCGGTCCCCCGCCTGGTCAGCGTGCTGCCGAACGGCCCGGTCCAGCACCCCACCGTCCGGATGTTCCTGGCCGGCGGCGCCCCCGAGGTCATGCTGCACCTGCGCGACCTCGGCGTGCTGCACCTCGACGCGCTCACCGCCACCGGCGAGACCCTCGGCACCGTCCTGGACTGGTGGGCCGGCTGCGAGCGCCGCGCCCGCCTGCGGCAGGTCCTGCGGGACCAGGAGGGCGTCGACCCCGACGACGTGATCATGAGCCCGCCCGCGGCCCGCCGCCGGGGGCTCATGCCGACGACCGCGTTCCCCACCGGCAACCTCGCGCCCGAGGGCTCCGTGATCAAGTCCACCGCCATCGACCCGGCGCGCCTCGACGGGGACGTGTTCGAGCACGTCGGCCCGGCGCGCGTGTTCACGTCCGAGGCCGGGGCGATCGCCGCGATCAAGGCCCGCGAGGTGGCCCCCGGCGACGTCATGGTCGTCATGGGCGGCGGCCCGCTGGGCACCGGCATGGAGGAGACCTACCAGGTGACCTCCGCCCTCAAGCACCTCAGCTACGGGCGGGACATCTCGCTGATCACCGACGCGCGGTTCTCCGGCGTCTCCACCGGCGCCTGCCTCGGGCACGTGGGCCCCGAGGCGCTGGCCGGCGGGCCGATCGGGCGGCTCCGGGACGGCGACCTGGTGCGGATCCGCGTCGACGTCGCGGGGCTGGAGGGCAGCGTCGACTACGTCGGCGACGCGTCCGCGCCGCTCACGCCCGAGGAGGGCGCCCGCGTGCTCGCCGCCCGTGAGCCGCACCCCGGGCTCGCGCCGCACCCGCAGCTGCCCGACGACACCCGGCTGTGGGCGGCGCTCCAGGAGGCCAGCGGCGGCACGTGGGGCGGGGCGGTGTACGACGTGGACCGGATCGTCGAGGTGCTGCGCGCCGGGACGGCGGCGCTGGGCGGGGCGGACGGGGTGGCGGGCGAGGGCTGACGGGGTGGCACCGGTCCCCGCCCGGTACCGGCGGGCGCAGACGTCCTCACGCGCCGGGCCGGTCCTCCACCCCGCGCTCGAGGTCCCGCACACGCCACACCACGTCGAGGGCGGAGCTGGCGCCGCTCCGCTCGACCCGCTCCACGACGAAGCCCTCGCGTTCGTAGAACGCCCCGGCCCGCGTGTTGCTCGCGACGTGCTCGACGAACAACCTGCTCGCGTCGGTCGGCAGCCGTCGGATGACGGCCTCGATCAGCCGGGGCCCGAGCCCGAGCCCGCGGGAGCCCGGGTCGAGGTAGAGCTTGTACAGGACGTGGTCGGCACCGTGTCGCCCGCGCTGCGCCACACCGACGAGCCGACCTCCCGCCTCCGCGACGACGACGAGACCGTCGGACACCGCGGTCTCGATCTGCGCCTCGCCCCACCAGCGCACCACCTGCCGGTGTGCGGCTGCGGCACCGATCAACGGCGCGTAGTGCGGCGGCACGTGGGTCGCGCCGAACGCGCAGATCGGCCTCACGTCGTCCCCCACGGCATCGCGGACGACGACGTCGCGCTGAGTCATCCCTGCCCCGCCCCCCGCTCGAGCTGTACGACCACGATCGGCCGCGCGGCGACGGCCGGGAACGACGAAGCGGGCGAGAGCTTCCGCTCTCGCCCGCTTCCGTTGTGGAGCTGAGGGGATTCGAACCCCTGACCCCCTGCATGCCATGCAGGTGCGCTACCAGCTGCGCCACAGCCCCGTGATCAGGCCTTCCGGCCCTCTCCCGTCCCGCTGAGCGGGCGTCCTGAACTCTAATCGAACCGGGCGGAAGATGCGAATCGGCTGGTCAGGCCGGGTCGCGGACCTCCTCGTCCATGCCGTGCTCCGCCCGGTCCGGGCCCGCGTTCCAGTCGGAGGACGCGTGCACCGGGCCGACGTTCAGGGCCTCCAGCCGCCACGCCAGGCCGGAGCCGGGGCGGCCGGGCTGGACCTCGGCCCAGTGGGCGTTGGACATGCCGGAGACGCCCTTCCACTCCGCGGGCAGCCCGAGCAGCCCGACGAGGCCGAGGGTGATCGCGGCGCCGTGGGACACGACCACGAGGGTGTCGTCGGACTCGAGGGCCCCGGCCTGGTCGGCGATCGCCGCGACCATGCGGGCCTGGACCTCGGCGCGGGTCTCGGCGCCGACGCGCTCGGGCTCGCGGCCCGCACGCCAGGCGGCGTGCTGCTCGGGCCAGCGCTCGGCGATCTCCGCCGAGGTCATCCCCTCCCAGTCGCCGAACGAGCGCTCCCGGACCCGCGCGTCGGTGTGCACGGGCAGGCCGGTGCGCGCGGACAGCGCCTCCGCCGTCGACCGCGCGCGGCCGAGGTCGGAGGCGATGATCCGCGTCGGGGCGTACCGGCTGGCGAGCGCGGCCGCGGCCGTCTCGGCCTGCCAGACGCCCACCTCGTCGAGCGGGATGTCGGACTGGCCCTGCAGGCGCGCCGCGGCGTTGTGCGCGGTGCGCCCGTGCCGCCAGAGGACGACGCGCCCGGCGGTCACTCCCCCGCCTCGTCGCCCTCGGGGGTGCCGTGCACGTCGGCCGGCAGCTCGATGACGGGGCAGTCCTTCCACAGGCGCTCGAGGGCGTAGTAGGTCCGGTCCTCGGCGTGCTGCACGTGCACGACGACGTCGCCGAAGTCGATGAGCACCCACCGGCCCTCGGACTTGCCCTCGCGGCGCAGCGGCTTGGCGCCGAGCTTGTGCAGGGACTCCTCCACGGCGTCGACGATCGCGCCGACCTGCCGCTCGTTGGTGCCGGAGGCGATCAGGAACGCGTCCGTCAGCACCAGCTGGCCGCTCACGTCGAGGGCGATGATCTCCTGGGCCTTGAGGTCGGCCGCGGCGCGGGCCGCGGCAACGGTGAGCTCGATCGCGCGGTCGGTAGCCGACACGGGTCTCCTCGGGGTGGTTCTGGATGGGGTGGTGCAGGTCAGGGTGCGGGCGCGGCGTCGAGCACCGCGGCCGCGAGGGCGGGGACGTCGGGCCCCGCGCCGTTCGAGGCGGTGTTGGCCACGAGGATGACGAGGAAGCCGAGCACGAAGGCCACGACCGCCAGGATCACCCACTGCAGCCAGGTGTAGGGCAGCGGGCGGCGCAGCCGCTCGGGCTGCTCGTCGATCTCGTCGATCTCCTCGTCCGCGTCGACGCCCCGGAGCATGTCGCCCGTGGCGTCGGTGATCTCGGCCTCGTCCTCGGGCAGCGGCGCGGGCGCCATCGCGCGCAGCAGGCTCTGCCACTGCGGGACCGGGGCCTCGTCGTCGTCGGACTCGGCCTCGGGGCGCGCAGCGGGCCGGGTCGGGGCAGCGGCGGCCGCCGGGGTGGCCGCCGCGGGCTCGGCCGGCGTCGGGCGCGCCCCGGTGGTGCGCGCCGGCGTCGTGCGACCCGGGCCGGTACCGGGCTGGTCCCGCGTCGCCGGTGCGGCGGGGGCGGCCGCGGAGCCGACCGCGGGGAGCGCCGACGTGCCGGTGCCGCCGGCCGTCCCGGCGCCCGGGGCGGCGGCGTCGCCGGCGAGCGGGCGCCAGGAGGCGCCGCCGGCGGTCCAGGACGCGGGCGCGCCGGGGCCGCCCTGCTGCGCGGGGGCCGGGGCGGCGGCGGCCGGAGCGGCACCGGTGGACAGGGCGGCCCGGGACGCGGCGGGGCCGGCCCCGGTGCCGGTCGATGGCCCGGCGGCGGTCGCGGACCCGGGGGCGGCGGTCGAGGGCCACGCGCGGCCGGGCGCACTCGCCGCGGTCCGCCCGGCGGGCTGGTCCGCGCCGGGGGTCGCCGACGGGCGGTGCGGCGCGGTCCCCTGCCCGGGCACCGCCTGGCCGGGGACGACCTGCCCGGGGACCCCCTGCGCCGACCGGGAGGCGGCGCGGCCCCCCGGCGCGGCGGCGGGGGTGGTCGACCCGCCGGCCGCGGCCGCGGTCGTCCCGGTGCGGGCCCACGGCGCGGGCGCGCCGCCCTGGCCCGTCGCGGGAGCGGCGGAACCGGTCACGGCAGCGGCGGGACCCGTCGCGCCGCCGGCCGGCGCAGCGCCGGTCGGCGGCCGGCGTCCCGAGGAACGCGTGGGCGCGGGGCGCGTCGGCTGCTCGGCCGCACCGGTCGCCGGGGCGCCGGATCCGCCCGCGTCGCGCTGCGCAGCGGCCCAGAGGTCGGGCACGCGCGGCGCCGCGGTGGGCTCGGCCGTCCGAGCGGAGCCCGCGCCGGCGGCCGGCGTGCCGGCGGCCCGCGCCCCGGCTCCGTGGGCACCCGAGCCGCTCGCCGCACCGGAGCCGCTCGCGGCGGTCGTCCGCGGGGCCGCGGCGCCGGTCGCGCCGGGCTGCGCCGCGTCGGGCCGCGGGGCGTCCGACGTGCGGATGGACCGGCGCGTGCGGACGGGCTGCTCGGGCTGGAGCCCCGGCACCTGGTACGGCGCGGCGGAGCCGTCCGGGCCGACGGCCGAGACGGGCTGGCTGCGCAGGGCGCGCCGCGAGGACGGCGAGGCGGCGGACGCGCTCGTGCGGGTCGGGACCGGCTGCGCCGTGGGGGTCGGCTGCGACGCCGGGGTGGGCTGCGACGCCGGGGTGGGCTGCGACGCGGGGGTCGACTGCGGTGCCGGGGTCGCCCGCGACGTCGACGCCGGCGACGCCCCCGGCGCCCGCTGCGTGCCGCGCGCCGGGGTCGCCCGGGCGGCCTCGGGTGCGGCGGCGGGCGGCGCCGCGGCCGCGCGCTCCTGCTCCGCGAGCCGCGCGGCCTCGCGCTCCCGCAGCTCCCGTCGGGTCAGCGGGCTGCCGGACGAGCTCATCTCGGGGCCTCCTCGGGACCGGGGGCGCAGCGGGCGATCTCGTGGATCACGACTCGCTCCCCCGGTACAGACCGTGCTTCGCGATGTACTGGACGACGCCGTCCGGCACCAGGTACCAGACGGGCTTGCCGCCGCGCGCGCGGGCGCGCACGTCGGTGGACGAGATGGCGAGCGCCGGGATCTCCCACTGGCTGACCCGGTCGGCGGGCAGGCCGTCGGTCGTGAGCGTGTGCCCGGGCCGGGTCACGGCCACGAACTGCGCGCGCTCGAAGAGCTCGGGCGAGTCCTTCCAGGTGAGGATCTGCTCGATGGCGTCCGCGCCGGTGATGAAGTACAGGTCGGCGTCAGGCCGCTCGTGCGCGAGGTCCCGCAGGGTGTCGACGGTGTAGGTCAGCCCGGGCCGGTCGATGTCGACGCGGCTGACGGTGAACCGCGGGTTCGACGCCGTCGCGATGACGGTCATGAGGTAGCGGTGCTCGGCGGGCGTGACCTCGACGTCCTGCTTGAACGACGGGGCGCCGGTGGGCACGAACACGACCTCGTCGAGGTCGAACCGCGCGGCGACCTCGCTGGCGGCGACGAGGTGGCCGTGGTGGATGGGGTCGAACGTGCCGCCCATCACGCCCAGCCGGGCTCGTCGCTGCGTCATCGGATGCGGGTCCCCTGCCGGTGGCTCAGTCGTGGCGCGTGCCGACGCTCCGGAACGCGAACGTCACCAGCAGCAGCGCCAGCAGCACGCCGAACGCGGTGATGCCGAACACCACGGGCGAGAACGGCAGCTCGGTCGTGTGCTCGGCGGCGGTCTCGGCGACGCGCAGCGCAGCGTTCACGTGGTCCTCCCGGACGGGTCGAAGTGAGGGTCAAGTGTCGCACGTCCGGCGGGTCGCCCGCCGGAGGCGGGGTCAGGGCCGCACGTGCCCGTCGCCGTGCACCACCCACTTGGTGGTGGTCAGCTCGCCGAGTCCCATCGGCCCGCGGGCGTGCAGCTTCTGGGTGGAGATCCCGATCTCCGCGCCGAGCCCCAGCTGGCCGCCGTCGGTGAACCGCGTCGAGGCGTTCACCATGACGGCCGCGGAGTCGACCTCGGCCACGAACCGCTCCGAGGCGGCGAGGTCGCGGGTGACGATCGCCTCGGTGTGGCCGGAGCTCCAGGTGCGGATGTGCTCGAGGGCGGCGTCGAGGTCGTCGACGACGCGGACGGCCAGGTCGAGGGACAGGTACTCGGTGGCCCAGTCCTCGTCGGTGGCGGGGACGACCTCGACCCCGGCGGGCGCCGCGGCGGCGGTGGCGGCGTCGCCGTGCACGGTGACCCCGGCCTCGGCGAGCGCGGTCAGCGCGGACGGCAGGAACGCGTCCGCCGCGTCGCGGTGCACGAGCAGCGTCTCGGCGGCGTTGCACACGCCGACGCGCTGGGTCTTGGCGTTGAGCAGGATCGGCAGCGCGACGGCCGGGTCGGCGGTGGCGTCGACGTAGACGTGCACGTTGCCGACGCCCGTCTCGATGACGGGCACGGTGGCCTCGCGGACGACGGTCTGGATGAGTCCGGCGCCGCCCCGCGGCACGAGCACGTCGACGAGCCCGCGCGCGTGCATGAGCGCGACGCCGCCGGCGCGGCCCCAGGCGTCGACCGACTGCACGAGGTCCGCGGGCAGGCCCTGCGCCTCGAGCGCGGCGCGCAGCACGTCGACGATCACGGCGTTGCTGCGGGCCGCCGCCGAGCCGCCACGGAGCACGACCGCGTTGCCGCTCTTGAGCGTCAGGCCCACGGCGTCGACGGTGACGTTGGGACGCGCCTCGTAGATCATCCCGACGACGCCCATCGGCACGCGCACCTGGCGCATCCGCAGGCCGTTCGGCAGGGTCGAGCCGCGGACGACCTCGCCGACCGGGTCGGGCAGCGCCGCGACCTCGCGCAGGGCGTCGGCGATGGCGTCGATCCGCGCCGGGGTCAGCGCGAGCCGGTCGAGCAGGCCGTCCGGGAGGCCGTCGGCGCGGCCGCGCTCCAGGTCCTCGGCGTTGGCGGCCACGATCGCGGCCGCGTGCGCGACGAGGGCGTCGGCGAGCGCGTGCAGCGCCGCGTCCTTGGTCCCGCGGGTGGCGACGGCCAGGGCGCGGGACGCCTCCTTGGCGCGCCGGGCCACGGCGAGCACCTGGGCGGTGACGTCGTCGGCCGACGGCGCGGCGGGCACGGCGGAGGGCTGGGCCCCGTCCGTGGCCGGGGCGTCGAGCGAGGTGGTCATCGTGCCAGCCTAGTCCCGGACCGGCGGGCACCCGGCGGGCGTCTCAGTGCGCGACCCGGACGGCGCCGGGCCGGACCGGCGGCGCTCAGCGCCGGCGGCGCACCAGCACGAGGTCGTCGCGGTGCACGAGCTCGCGGTCGTAGCCCTCCCCCAGGGCGTCCCGGAGCTCGGAGGTGCTGCGGCCGAGCATCTCGGGCGCCTCCTGCGACGAGTACGCGACCAGCCCGCGGGCCACCACCGTGCCGTCGGCGGCGACGACCTCGACCGGGTCGCCGGCCTCGAACTCCCCCTCGACCGCGGTGACCCCGGCCGGCAGCAGGGACTTGCCCCGCTCGACGACGGCCTTCACCGCGCCGTCGTCCAGCACGAGGCGCCCGTGCGTGCGCGCGGCGTACGCCAGCCACATGAGGCGGGTCGAGGCGCGCTTGCCGGTGGCGGCGAACCAGGTGCCGACGTCCTCGCCTGCCAGCGCCGGCGCGACCTGGGCGGCGGAGGTCAGCACGACGGGCACGCCGGACGCCGTCGCGATCGCCACCGACTCCAGCTTGGTCACCATGCCGCCGGTGCCGACCCGGGACCCGCGCGCGGACACGTCGATCCCGTCCAGGTCCTTCGGTCCGCGCACCTCGGCGATGCGGCGCGAGCCCTCGCGGTCCGGCGGCCCGGTGTACAGGCCGTCGACGTCCGTCAGCAGCGCCATGGCGTCGGCGTGGACCAGGTGGGACACCAGCGCGGCGAGCCGGTCGTTGTCGCCGAACCGGATCTCGTCCGTGGCGACGGTGTCGTTCTCGTTGACGATCGGCACGATGCCGAGGTCCAGCAGCCGCTCCAGCGCGCGCTGCGCGTTCCGGTACTGCGTGCGGCGCATCGTGTCGTCGGCGGTGAGCAGCACCTGGCCGACCCTCAGCCCGTGCTCGTGGAACGCGCGGGTGTAGTGCGCGACCAGCAGCCCCTGCCCCACGGACGCCGCCGCCTGCTGGGTGGCGAGGTCCCGGGGGCGCTGCGCGAGGCCGAGCGGGTCCATGCCGGTCGCGATCGCGCCGGACGACACCAGGACGACCTGGTGGCCGCCGTTCACCCGGTCGGCGAGCACGTCGACGAGCGCGCGCAGCCGGGCGGGGTCGAGCTTGCCGGTGCCGTCCGTCAGCGACGAGGAGCCGACCTTGACCACCACGCGGCGGACCTCGGGCAGCAGGCGGCGGTCGGACAGGGCGGCGGCACTCACGGGGAGCATCATCCCCCGCGTCCGGGGTCCGTGGCGGCGGCCGCTCGCGGACCGGGACGGTCTGTCCGCCCGGCCGGATGGATCCACTCGCCCCGACACGCCGGGGCGTGTCCGTGCGAAGGGATCCACTCGGTGCGGGAACGGGGGTCGCGGCGGGGTGGGGACCGGGGCCGGGGGGGCGGCGCTGGGGCTGGGGCGGGCCGGGCTGGGCTGGGCCGGGCTGGCGCCCGGCGTCAGTCCTCGCGCCAGAGGCCGGCCTCGCGCTCGGTCCACAGCTCCGCGCGCGCCTCCGCCTTGGCGTCCATGCGCTCCTTGTACTCCTGGCGCTTCTGCCCGCGGGTCGGCCGGCTCTGGTCCTCCAGGCGCGCGTCGGAGCCGCGGGGGCCGCCGAGCAGCTCGGAGCCGGTCATCAGCGTCGGCTCCCAGTCGAAGACGACGGCGCTCGGCCCGTCGCCGATGACGACCTCGGCACCGGCGACCGCGCCCGCCTTGAGCAGCTTCTCCTCGACGCCGAGCCGGGCCAGCCGGTCGGCGAGGTAGCCCACGGCCTCGTCGTTCGCGAAGTCGGTCTGCCGGACCCAGCGCTCGGGCTTGGTGCCGCGGACCTGGAAGTACTCGTGGTCGCCGTCCTGCCGGCGCGCGACCGTGAACCCGGCCTCGTCGACCGCCTTCGGCCGCAGCACGACGCGGGTGGCCTCGGGCGCCGGCGCCTCGCGGCGGGCCCGCTCGACGACCTCGGCCAGCGCGAACGTCAGCGGGCGCAGGCCCTCGTGGCTCGCGGTCGAGATCTCGAACACCTGCAGGCCACGGGCCTCCAGGTCGGGCCGCACCAGGTCCGCGAGCTCGCGGGCCTCGGGGACGTCGATCTTGTTCAGCACGACCATGCGCGGGCGCTCGGTGAGCGGCACCCGGCCGCCCTCGATGCCGATGTCGCCGGCGTAGGCGGCGAGCTCGGCCTCGATGACGTCGAGGTCGGTGAGCGGGTCGCGGCCCGGCTCGAGCGTCGCGCAGTCGAGGACGTGCACCAGGACGGCGCACCGCTCGACGTGCCGCAGGAACTCCAGGCCGAGGCCCTTGCCCTCGCTCGCCCCCGGGATGAGGCCCGGGACGTCGGCCACGGTGTACCGGGCGTCGCCGGCCTGCACGACGCCGAGGTTCGGCACCAGGGTGGTGAACGGGTAGTCGGCGATCTTCGGCCGGGCGGCCGACATCGCGGCGACCAGCGACGACTTGCCCGCGCTGGGGAAGCCGACGAGCGCGACGTCGGCGATCGTCTTGAGCTCGAGGACCACGTCGCGGGCGTCGCCGGGCTCGCCGAGCAGGGCGAAGCCCGGGGCCTTGCGGCGCGGCGACGACAGTGCGGCGTTCCCGAGCCCGCCGTGGCCGCCCTCGGCGACGACGAACGTGGCGCCGGCGCCCACCAGGTCGGCGAGCACCTCGCCGTCGGTCGACTTCACGACGGTGCCGTCCGGGACGGGCAGGACCAGGTCCTGGCCGGTCGAGCCCTGCCGGTGGTCGCCCATGCCCTGGGTGCCGGACGGGGCGTGCCGGTGCGGCGCGTGGTGGTAGTCGAGCAGGGTGGTGACCTGCGGGTCGACGACCAGGATGACGCTGCCGCCGTTGCCGCCGTTGCCGCCGTCGGGGCCGGCGAGCGGCTTGAACTTCTCGCGGTGGATGGACGCGCAGCCGTGGCCGCCGTCACCGCCGCTGGCGTGGAGGACGACTCGGTCGACGAACGCGGCCATGTGCGGGTGGTTCCTTCCTGGACGGACGGAGGGGCGCACCGCGTCGTGCGGTGCGCCCCTCCGGCCAGCGTGCTGGGGTGCGGCGGTGTCAGCCCGCCGTCACGATGTCGATGACCTTGCGGCCACGACGGGTGCCGAACTGCACCGCACCGGCGGCGAGCGCGAACAGGGTGTCGTCGCCGCCACGGCCGACGTTCACGCCGGGGTGGAAGTGCGTGCCGCGCTGGCGGACGATGATCTCGCCGGCGTTGACGACCTGGCCGCCGAAGCGCTTGACGCCGAGACGCTGGGCGTTGGAGTCACGACCGTTGCGCGAGGAGCTCGCGCCCTTCTTGTGTGCCATCTCAGGCCTGCTTTCCTGCGGTGCTGTCTACGGGAGGAGTCACGGGCCGGCAGGCCCGCGAGGTCACTTGATGCCGGTGACCTTGAGGCGGGTGAGCGCCTGACGGTGGCCCTGGCGGCGGCGGTAGCCGGTCTTGTTCTTGTACCGCAGGATGTCGATCTTCGGGCCCTTCTCGTCCCGGACGACCTCCGCGGTGACCTTGATCTTGGCGAGCGCCGCGGCGTCCGACGTCACGGCGGTGCCGTCGACGAGGAGGAGCGCGGGCAGCTCGACGGTCTCGCCGGCCGCGGCCGCGAGCCGGTCGACGACGACGACGTCGCCGACGGCGACCTTCTCCTGGCGGCCGCCGGCCTTCACGATCGCGTACACCACGTTGCTGCTCATCTCTGCTCGTCGAACTTCAGGTTCAGGGGCGCCCCGCCCTGCTGCCGGTCCCGGCGCGCCACCGCGGTGGCCGCGGAGCTCGGGAGGTCGGCGCCGCTGGGGCGTCACGCACGAACGGTGCCTCTGCGCAGCGACCCCGGGTCAACCGGGCTCACCATCAGAGCGCACCGACGTTCAAGGATACGCAGACCCTCCGAGAGGGTCAAACCGCGTCCCGGTGGCCCCCCGCACCCGGGCGGGGGGCCACCGGAACGGTCAGGACGCGTCGTCCTCGGGGTCGGACTCGGCCTCGGGCAGCTCGAACAGGCCCGGGTCGACCGGGGTCAGCTCGAGGTGGGGCTCCCCGGCGGCGGGGGCCTCGGCGGGCTGCTCCGGGGTGCGCGCGGCGAGGTCGCCGAGCGCGGCGAGCACGTCGAGCGCGGGCTTGGCCTCGGCGTGGCCGTCCGCGACCGCGTCGTCCGCGGCGGCCGACGGCGCGGCCTCGGGGGCGGCCTGGGCGGCCTGCTCCCCCGCCGCGGCGTGCGCCGCGTGCTCCTCGCCGTCGTGCGCGTGGGCGTGCGCCGCGGCGGCCGCGATCGTCGCGAGCGTGGCCTTCACCGCGTCGCGGGCCTCCGGCAGCACCGGCACGGCCGGGGCCGCGGCCGGCGCGGGCGTCTGCTCCTTGGCGCCGCCGCGCTTGCGCCGCGGCTTCTTGGCCTCGCCGCCGTTCTCGGCCGGCTGCTGGGGCGCACCCGCCTCCGGCTTGTGGTTGTGCTTCTCCACCGGCTCGGCGTGCACGATGAACCCGCGGCCGTTGCAGTGCTCGCAGGTCTCGGAGAACGCCTCGACCAGGCCCTGGCCGACCCGCTTGCGGGTCATCTGCACCAGGCCGAGCGAGGTGACCTCGGCCACCTGGTGCTTGGTCCGGTCCCGGCCCAGGCACTCGACGAGGCGGCGCAGCACCAGGTCGCGGTTCGACTCGAGCACCATGTCGATGAAGTCGATGACGATGATGCCGCCGATGTCCCGGAGCCGGAGCTGGCGGACGATCTCCTCCGCGGCCTCCAGGTTGTTCCGGGTGACGGTCTCCTCGAGCGTGCCGCCGGCGCCGGTGAACTTGCCGGTGTTGACGTCGACGACCGTCATGGCCTCGGTGCGGTCGATGACCAGCGAGCCGCCCGAGGGCAGCCAGACCTTGCGGTCCATGCCCTTGGCGAGCTGCTCGTCCACGCGGTGGTCCGCGAACACGTCGCCGGTGCCGGTGTACTTCGAGACCTTCTCGGCCAGGTCCGGGGCGAGCTCGCCGATGTAGCCCGAGATCGTCGACCACGCCTCGTCGCCCTGGACGACCAGGGACGAGAAGTCGTCGTTGAAGATGTCGCGGACCACGCGGATCGCGAGGTCCGGCTCGCCCTGGAGCAGCGCCGGCGCGTTCGCGGTCTTCGACTTCTTCTCGATCGCCTCCCACTGCGACTGCAGGCGGGCGATGTCGGCGCGCAGCTCCTCCTCGGAGGCCCCCTCGGCGGCCGTGCGCACGATGACGCCGGCGGAGTCGGGGACGACCTCGCGCAGGATCTTCTTCAGGCGGGCGCGCTCGGGCTCGGGCAGCTTGCGGCTGATGCCGGTCATGCCGCCGCCGGGCACGTACACGAGGTAGCGGCCGGCCAGGGTGATCTGCGACGTCAGGCGGGCGCCCTTGTGGCCGATCGGGTCCTTCGTGACCTGGACCAGCACCGGGTCGCCGGACTTGAGCGCCTGCTCGATGCGGCGCGGCTGCCCCCCGTCGAGCCCCGCGGCGTCCCAGTTGACCTCGCCGGCGTAGAGCACGGCGTTGCGGCCCTTCCCCACGTCGACGAACGCCGCCTCCATGCTCGGCAGCACGTTCTGCACGCGACCCAGGTAGACGTTGCCGGCCATCGAGACCTGCGCCTGGCGGGACACGTAGTGCTCGACCAGGACGCCGTCCTCGAGCACGGCGATCTGCGTCTTGCCGCCGGCCTCGCGCACGACCATCGAGCGCTCGACCGACTCGCGGCGGGCCAGGAACTCGGCCTCGGTGATGATCTGGCGGCGACGGCCCGCGTCGCGGCCCTCGCGGCGGCGCTGGCGCTTGGCCTCCAGGCGGGTCGACCCGCGCAGCGCGGTGACCTCGTCCCCGCCCCGCGACGAGGACCGGCGCGACGACTGCTGCTGCGGCTCGCCCGCGTCGTCCCCGCCCCCGCGGCCCGAGCGGCGGCGGCGACGGCGACGGCGGCTGCTGCCGCCCTGCTCGTCGCCCTCGGCCTGCTCGTCGGCCTCGTCCTCGCGGTCCTCGGCGTCCTCCGCGGGCTCGTCGCCGTCCTCGGTCTGGTCGGCGTCGTCCTCGGCCTGGTCGCCGTCGGAGCCCCCGCGCGAGCGGCGGCCCCGGCCACCCCGGCGCCGGCGGCGGCGCGGGGCGCCCTCGTCACCCTCGTCGTCGGCCCGCTCGGCGGCGGCCTCCTCGGCATCCTCGTCGGACTCGGCGGCGGCAGCCGCCTCGACCGCGGCGGCGTCCTCGGCCTCGACGGCGTCGGTGCTCTCCTCGACGACCTCGGCGGACTCGGCCCGCTCGGCCCGCGAGCGCCCACGGCGGCCGCGGCGGCGAGACGGGGCGGCCTGCTCCTCGGCGGGCACCTCCTGCGCGGCCTCGACGGCGTCGGCGGCGGCCTCGGCGGCCGGCGCGGCCTCGAGGTCGGCCTGCGCCGCGGCGGAGATCGCCTCGGGCGAGCCCGACGGCGCCTGGGCGCGGCGCCGGCGGCGCGGGGCCTCGGGCGCCTGGAACAGCAGGGCCGTCGTGGCGAGGCGCGCGGAGGCCGCGCGGTCCTGGTCGGCGGGCTTCTGGCCGCCGCCCCGCTGCTGCGCGGCGGGCCGCTCGGCCGCGGGCGTCGCGGCGGCGGGCTGCTCGGCGGGGGCGGACGTCTCGGCGGGGGCGGGCCGCTCGGCGGGGGCCGCCTGCTGCTCGGCGCCGTCCGCGGCGGCGGCCTCGGGTGCGCCGGCCCTGCGGCTGCCGGACCGGCGGCCCCGCGAGCGGCGCGGCTCGCGCTCGGCGGCGGGCTGGGTGCGGCCGAGCTCGGCGAGCACGTCCAGGCGGCTCTCCGGCGCGGCTGCCGACGTCTCCTCGGCCTGCTCGACCGCCTCGGCGACCTGCTCGTCCTCGGGCTGCTCGATGACGGCGTCCTCGTCGGCCTCGACCGGCTCCTCGACGGGGGCGGCCTCGACGGCGGCCGGCACGGCGGCCGCCTGCGGGGCGGCGGACTGCACCGGCGCGGCGGGCTGCTCCGGCGCGGCGGCCGGGGTGGCGCCGGCACCGGCCGGGCGGGTGGCGCGGCGCGACCGGCGCGCCGGCGCGGCGGTAGCGGCCGGCG
>NZ_VEGH01000017.1 GCF_007679345.1 Cellulosimicrobium cellulans | reverse complement strand
GCGGCCTCGGTGTTCAGCGGCTCGATGTCGGAGATCGACCCGATGAACGTCGTCTTGCCGACGGCGAACCCGCCCGCCACGACGATCTTCACGACCGTCGGCGCCTGCGCCCGGTGCGTCGCCGCGTGGCCGTTCGCGTGCGGCGCCGGGACGCCGTCCGGCAGCCCGGTGCGCGCCGGACCCCGCGGGTCCGGGCCCTCAGAGGGCGGAAATGCCATCGTAGACACTCTCCAGGACGTCGAGGATGAGATAGCGCTGCTCCTGGTCGGCCGCCGCGGCCGCGCCCATCCCGGGCACGGCGGCGTCGTGCACCCGGACCGCCCCGGCCCGGACCAGGTCCGCCACGAGGATCTGGGCGACGCCCAGGGGCACCTCGATCCGCGCGGCGATCTCCGCCACGGTGAGGTAGGTCCCGGCCAGGCCGGCGAGCACCGCGCGCTGCTCCGCGGTGAGCGCCGGGTGGGTCGACCCGTCCGCGTGCACCAGCGTGTCCAGACGCACGTCGTCGCCCTCCGCCCGGGTCCGGCCGCCGGTGATGACGTACGGGCGGACCTCCGGGGCGGCACGGCGCGGGGAGTCGGGCACGGCGTCAGACCTCCGTCCGGCTGGGGCTGTCGACGGGGAGCTCGCGCCGCAGGTCGGACACCAGCTGCGGCGTGAGGGTGGTCTGCGCGCGGCTGGCCAGCATCGCCATCTCGTAGCCGACGACGCCGACGTCGCACGTGGTGTCCGCCGCGACGGCGAGCACCGACCCGCCGGAGACGTTCATCAGCACGAGGAAGCCGGAGTCCAGCTCGACGACGCACTGGGCGACCTGGCGGCCACCGAGCTCCCGCGCGGCGCCGCGGGTGAGGCTGGAGATGCCGGAGACGATCGCCGCGAGCTGGTCCCCGCGGGTCCGGTCCACCCCCTGCGACATGGTCATGAGCAGCCCGTCCGCGGAGACGACCAGCGCGAACGTCGTCCCGGGCGTGGACCGCACGAACTCGTCCAGGAGCCAGACGAACTCCCGGCGGCGTGGTGTCGGGTCGGTCATCGCATCTCCTCGGCGAGCGGGGTCGGGGCAGGGAGGTCGAGAGGGGCGGCGGCGCCGTTCGCGCGGCCGCGCAGGGTGGCGTCGCGAAAGGCCGTCAGCCGGGCGCGCAGGGCCTCGGCGTCGCGCACGATGGCCTCCTCGGCGAGGTCCGTGGCGGCGTCCACCGCGACCGGGGACCGGCGGGCGAGAGTCCCGCCGCCCGCCTCGGCCACCTGCGGGCGGTAGGACGACATGCTGCTGAGCGCGGCCAGCGCCTGCTGCTGGAGCGAGGCGCGCTCGGCGAGCGAGGACTGCTCGCCGGTCCACGCGCGGGACGCGTCCGGCAGGCCCTCCGGGGACCACGCCGGGGTCGGGCCCGCGGGGTCCTGCGGCAGGAAGGTCTGGCCGGAGGTGACCGGCGCGACGACCGGCGCGGCCACCGGCTCGGCGACCTGCTCGGCCGCGACGGGGACCGGCTCGGTCGCGGGGTGCGCGGCGTGGCGGCGCGGCGCGGCGTGCGACCCCGGCGCGTGCGGCACCTCGGGGTGCGGCTGGACGAAGCCGTAGACCGGGGGCTCGGCCGGGAGGGCGGCGCCCGGCACCGCGCGCCGGGGCAGCCCGCCCGCGTCGTCGCCCGCGGGCGTCCCCGCGAGGATGGCGTCGAACGACGGCAGCGCCGCGTGCTCGGGCGAGAGCTCCTCGGCCGCGTGCGCCCGCGACCGGGTGCTGCGCCGCGGCCCGGGGACGCCGGCGTGGCGGCCGGGCAGGTCGTCCGCGGCGCGCTCGGGGACGTAGGCGTCCGGGATCCCCGGGAGGCCGGCGACCCCGTCGGCGAACGGCGGGGCGAGGGCGTCCGGGTCGAGCACCGGCGGCAGCACGACGGGCTCGGGCAGCACCGGGGCCGAGTCGGCGGGTGCGCCGGTGTCCGCCTCGTCCGGGCCGGCCACGTCGAACAGCTCCCGGGCCAGCCGCACGGTCACCTCGGTGCCCGCGCCGTCGGTCCGGGGCGCGAACGTCACGTCGATGCCGAGCCGGTGCGCGATCCGACCGACCACGACGAGGCCGAGCCGGTCGGTCCCCGCGGTGACCCCGGCGCGGGACGCGAGCGCGGCGGTCGCCCGGGCGAGCTCGTCGGCCGTCATCCCCAGGCCGCTGTCGCGGACCGTGACGTGCATGGCCTCGGGGTCGCACAGCCCGACGACGTCGACCACCGTGTCCGGCGGCGAGAACACCGTCGCGTTCTCCAGCAGCTCGGCGAGCAGGTGCGCGACCGGGACGACGTGCACCGCCGCGAGCGGCGGGTCGTCCGTCAGGTCGACGCGGACGCGCTCGTACGCCTCGATCTGCGCGCTGGCCGTGCGGACGACGTCCGACACCGGGATCGCCTCCCGCACCCGCCGGCCCGGCGGGCTGCCGGCGAGCACGAGCAGGGACTCGGCGCCGCGGCGCAGCCGCATCGTCAGGTTGTCCAGCAGGAAGAGCTGCTGCAGCGTGTCGGGGTCGGTCTCGGTCTGCTCGAGCTCGTCGAGGGCCTGGAGCTGGCGGTTGAGCAGGGAGATGTCGCGGCGCGCGGCCACGGCGAACGCGGCCGAGGACGCCGCGTGCGGGTCGGGGTCGCCGCCGCCGTGCCCGGCGGTACCGGCCGGGGCGAGGTCGGCGCCGTGCGCCGGGACCGGCACCGGGCCGGAGGCGGGCGCCCCGCCGGCGCCGGGGACGAGGGCGATCGCGCCCGTCGACGGTGAGGCCGGCGCACCTTCGGGCACGTAGCCGAGCGCGACCCCGTCCGGGCCGGGGGCCTCGGGGGCGACCCCCGGCCCGGCGGGTGCCGGGCCCGGCCCGGCGGAAGCCGGGCCCGTCGCGGGGGCGGCGCCGGCGGAAGTCCCGCCGCGCCCCGCCCGCCGTCGGCGCGTCCGCAGCACGACCAGGAGCGCGACGGCCGCCAGCACGCCCACGGCGCCCAGCACCAGGGCGACCACCGTGGAGTCCGCGGTGATCCCGAGGAGCGACGCCGGGGCGAGACGAGAAACCACGACACCTCCTGCAGCTGAAGAACCGATCACCGGACACGTGACACCCATTGCAACGGGCTCGTCACCACAACGCAAAAGTGCCTCTGACCTGCACTTTCGCCGCGACTGAGATCATTCGGGACAGGCCGTCGGGCGACCGTGCACATTCGATGGGAAATGCCATTCGGGCGGTGGACGGCGCCCTTTGCGTAGGTATTGCGGGGCCGGCACCGGCACCCCGGGGCCCGTTGGCGTGGGGGACGGGGTCGGTGTGCGTCGTTCGTGCACCGGCCGCCGCCGGACCCGCCCGGGCCACGGGAACGCGGCGGCGGCGTGGGGACGAAAGTCCCGATTTGCCCCCCTGACGTGGGGCGTCTTCCGGCCCGGCCGGCATCCGCGCGGTCGCGACCCGGAACGGTGTACCGCGGCACCCCGTGGCGCGAGTAAGGTTCGCCTCGCCTTAGCCGGCGGGGCCCTCCCGGCACCCCGGGCCGGGCACGCCCGTGCCGTCCACCACCACCCGCGTCGGAGCCGCCCGATGGTCGCGAACTACCTGATCGGCCTGCGCGAGGGCCTCGAGGCCGCCCTCGTCGTCAGCATCCTCATCGCCTACCTGGTGCGCACCGGGCGCCGCGACCTGCTCCCCGCGCTCTGGGCCGGGGTGGGCGTGGCGGTGGCGGTGTCGCTCGGGTTCGGCGCTCTGCTGACCTTCGGGCCGCAGGGCCTGTCGTTCACCGCGCAGGAGGCGATCGGCGGCTCGCTGTCGATCGTCGCCGTCGGGCTCGTGACCTGGATGATCTTCTGGATGGCGCGCACCGCCCGGCACCTCAAGGGCGACCTGCAGCACAAGCTGGACGACGCCGTCGCGGCGGGCCGCCGGGCCGTCGTGGTCATGGCGTGCCTGGCCGTCGGCCGCGAGGGCCTGGAGACCGCGCTGTTCCTGTGGGCGAGCGCGCAGGCGACCACGACCGGCGCGCGCGGCGGCACCGCCGCTCCCCTGCTGGGCGCCGCGCTCGGCCTGGCCACTGCGGTGCTCGTCGCGTGGGCGCTGTACCGGGGCGTGCTGCGGCTCGACCTGCAGGCGTTCTTCGCCTGGACCGGCGCCTTCCTCGTGCTCGTCGCCGCGGGCGTGCTGTCCTACGGCGTCCACGACCTGCAGGAGGCCGGCATCCTGCCCGGCCTGCACACCCTGGCGTTCGACGTCTCGGCCGCCGTCCCGCCGACCAGCTGGTACGGCACGCTGCTGAAGGGCGTCCTCAACTTCACGCCGGCGACCACCTGGCTGCAGGCGATCGCGTGGGCCGCGTACGTGGTCCCGACCATGACCTTCTTCGTGCGGACCGCCTTCCGCCGCCCGCCCGCGCGCCCCGCGGCGCCCGCACCGGCCACGACCTCCCCCCTGCCCGCCGCCTGACCCGCGAGCACCGCGCGCGGCGCCCCCGCCGCCGCCCCGGCTCGTCGACCCGTGCCCCGAGAAGGAGCCCCGATGTCCCGCACCTCCTGGAGCGCCGCCGCCGCGGTCGCCCTGCTGCCGCTGCTCGCGGCGTGCGTCCCGAACGACCCCGCCGGCGGCGCGGCCAGCAGCGACGCCGCCGGCGCGCTGACCGTGAGCTCCACCGCCGACGCCTGCGAGGTGTCCGCCGACAGCGCGCCGAGCGGCACCCTGACGTTCTCCGTCACCAACGACGGCAGCGACGTCACCGAGTTCTACCTGCTGGCCGACGACGGTCTGCGGATCGTGTCCGAGATCGAGAACATCGGGCCCGGCATCTCCCGCGACCTCGTGGTCCAGGCCGCGCCCGGTGACTACTACACCGCCTGCAAGCCGGGCATGGTCGGCGACGGCATCCGCGCCGCGTTCACCGTCACCGACTCCGGCCAGGACGTCGGGCCGACGGGTGACACCGCGGACCAGCTCGCCGCCGCCGAGACGTCGTACGTCGCCTACGTGAAGGACCAGGTCGGCTCCCTGATCGCCGGCACGCAGGAGTTCGCCGACGCCTACGCCGCCGGCGACGACGACCGGGCGCGGGAGCTGTACGCCGCGACCCGCGTGCACTGGGAGCGCGTCGAGCCCGTCGCCGAGTCGTTCGGCGACCTCGACCCCGCGCTCGACCTGCGCGAGGCCGACCTCGAGGACGGCCAGGCCTGGACCGGCTGGCACCTGGTCGAGAAGGACCTGTGGCAGCCCGCGCCCGACGCGAACGGCGGCGCGACCTACGTGCCGCTGACGCCCGAGGAGCGCGTCGCCGCCGCGGACGACCTGGTCGCGAACACCCAGAAGCTCGTCGACCAGGTGACCGCCGACGGGTTCACCTTCGAGGCGTTCCAGATCGCCAACGGCGCCAAGGGCCTGCTCGACGAGGTCGCCACCGGCAAGGTCACCGGCGAGGAGGAGATCTGGTCGCACACCGACCTCTGGGACTTCCAGGCCAACGTCGACGGCGCCCGCGTCGCGTACGAGGTGCTGCAGGACGTCGTCACCGAGCAGGACCCCGACCTGGCCGCCGACCTCGACCAGCGGTTCGTGGAGCTCGAGGCGCTGCTCGCCGCGCAGGGCTCGATCGAGGCGGGCTTCGCGCCGTACACCGACCTGACCGACGCGCAGGTCACCGAGCTGGCCGCCGCCGTGGACGCGCTGTCCGAGCCGCTGTCCCGGCTGACCAGCACCGTGACGGGGGCCTGACACGGGCGGGCACACGGGGGTCCCGGGCGCGGCGGACGACGCCGCGCCCGGGACCGGCGCGCCCGCCGGGGCCCGGCGCGGGATGTCCCGGCGGGCGCTGCTCGGCCTCGGCGGCGGCCTCGTCGTCGGGGCGGCGGCCGCCGGGGCCGCGGCCACGACGGCGGTCGAGCAGGCGCGGTCTTCAGGGGCGTCCGCCGGGTCCGCCGCCGACCGCACCTACCCGTTCACCGGCGCGCACCAGGCCGGGATCGTCACGCCCGCGCAGGACCGGCTCTACCTCGCCGCGTTCGACGTGACGACCACCGACCGCGACGCGCTCGTCGACCTGCTGCGCCGGTGGACCGTGATGGCCGCCCGCATGACGCAGGGCCTGCCCGCCGGCCGGTTCGACCCCGCCTCCGGCCCGTACGACGCGCCGCCGGACGACACCGGTGAGGCGGCCGACCTGCCGGCCGCGGGGCTGACGATCACGGTCGGCTTCGGGCGGTCGCTGTTCGTCGGGGCGCCCGGGGCCGAGGCGGACCGGTTCGGGCTCGCCGGGCGGCTGCCCGCCGGGCTCATCACGCTGCCGCACTTCGCCGGCGACGACCTCGACCCGGCCCGCAGCGACGGCGACCTGGTGGTCCAGGCGTGCGCCGACGACCCGCAGGTCGCCGTGCACGCCGTGCGGAACCTGTCCCGCGCCGCCTTCGGCACCGCCCGCATCCGGTGGACCCAGCTCGGCTACGGCCGCACCTCCTCCACCAGCACCGCGCAGAAGACACCGCGGAACCTGTTCGGCTTCAAGGACGGCACCGCCAACCTCAAGGCCGAGGAGCCGGCCGCCGTCGACGACCACGTCTGGGTGCCCGCGAGCGCCGCGGCCGAGGGCGGCACCGACGCGGCCTGGCTCACCGGCGGCACCTACCTCGTCGCCCGGCGGATCCGGATGCACATCGAGACCTGGGACCGCTCCTCGCTGCGCGAGCAGGAGGCGCTCGTCGGCCGGACCAAGGGCGAGGGGGCGCCGCTGTCGGGCGGTACCGAGTTCACCGAGCCCGACCTCGACGCCACGGGCGGCGACGGGAAGCCGCTGGTCGCGCTCGACTCGCACGTCCGCCTCGCGCACCCCACGCAGAACGACGGCGTCCGGATGCTGCGCCGCGGGTACAACTTCACCGACGGCAACGACGCGCTGGGGCGGCTGGACGCGGGGCTGTTCTTCCTCGCGTTCGTCGTCGACCCGCGGACGCACTACGTGCCGATGCAGACCCGGCTGTCGTCGCAGGACGGGCTGATGGAGTACCTGGTGCACACCGGGTCGGGGCTGTTCGCCGTGCCGCCGGGCGTCCCGGACGGCGCGCTGCCCACCGGGGCGGACGGGACGCCGGCGCTCGCGCCGGACGGGCCGTTCCTGGGGCAGGCGCTGTTCGCGTAGGCGGCGCGCCGGCGCCTCAGGCCAGGTAGGCCAGCACCACCGGGACGTCCTGACCGGCCCACGTGCCGGTGAGCGCCCGGGACGCCGGGACGTCGGCCCCGGCGAGCGGCTCGCGCACGACGACCACCTCGGGGTCGCCGGCGCCGGCCGCGTCGCCGGCCCCGCTCCCCCGCACCCGCGCCGTCGGCTCGCGCTCCTCCCGGCCGTCGGGCGTCTCCACCCACATCCGCACCTGGGTGTCGCCCTCGCGGACCACCCGGGCGAGCTCGGCGCGGTACACCGGGTCCCCCGGGCCGTCGTACACCCAGCGGGTGCCGAGCACCGAGTGCTCCATCGTCCCCACCAGCCACTCCTCCGCGCCCGCCAGCGGGGCGCCGCGGTAGGTCAGCGGCACGTGCACCAGCCGGCCCGCGACGTCGAGCAGGTGCGACTCGATGCCGACCTCGCCCTCCGGGTCGTCGAACCGGTACGCGCCGACCGGCCGCACGTCGTCCGCGGGCCCGTCGAACCACGGCTGCGCGGGCAGCCACGCGGCGACGAGCTCGGTCTTGGTCGGGACGAGGGTGGCCCGGTGGATGATCGCCATGCCGCCACGGTAGCCGGGCCCCCGCCCGGCCCCGTCCTCGAGGGTGCAACCGACACGTCGAGCGAGTAGTCGGCGACTACTCGCTCGACGTGTCGGTTGCCCCGCCGGCGCGGCCACCCGCTCGGCGGGCGCGCCCACCCGCCTCGACCGGCACGCGCCGCCGCCTGGCAGGATGCGCGGGTGAACCAGCACCGCACCCCGCCCGGACCGCTCGACACCACCGCCGCCGAGGCGCTCTGGCGCGCGTACGTCGCCGCGCACCCCGAGGCGGTCGCCGCGGGCGACGAGTACGTCGTCGACCGGTTCGGCGACTCCGTCGAGCTGAGCGACGAGCTGCTCGGCATCGTCCGGCACGGCGCCAAGCGCGCGACCGCCGAGCTGGTGGCCGAGTTCGCCCACCGCGGAGAGTCCCTGCCCCGGGTCGGCGCGCACTGGGTCGCCTGCGACGGCCGCGGCGCGCCCGCTCTGGTGCTCCGCACGGTCGAGCTGAGGATCGCGACGTTCCGCGAGGTCGACGCCGACTTCGCGTTCGACGAGGCCGAGGACGACCGCAGCCTGCGCAGCTGGCGCGAGCAGCACCGCATCTACTGGGAGCGCACCTGCGCCGCCCGCGGTGCGGTGTGGAGCGAGTCCGACGAGATCGTGCTCGAGCGGTTCCGGGTGGTGTGGCCGCCGGAGGCGGCGGACTGACCCGCCCGGGCCCGCCTACTCGGCCAGCGCCGCGCGCGCCTCGGCGACCTCCCGGGCGTCCGGCGACCCGGTGCGGTGCACCGACAGCTCCCCGCACCCGACGAGACCCAGTGCGACGACTCCCACGATGCCGGCGACGGCGATCCTGCGCATGACCCTGACTTCCTGCAGCGATTCGGACGAACCGGGGCATCCTGCCAGAACCACGAAGCGGCCGGTGCGGGCCGTAGGTCCTCGGCGGGTCGCGTGCCGCCTCCCGGACGAACCGCAGCACCACCTACCCAATCCGCGCGAGCCGCCCGCCACCGCCCCGCGGTGGTCCCCGGCCGCCCGACAGTGAGGCCGTGGCGGAGCCGGTCGCGGCCACGTCGGTCGCGCCCGCCCGGCACGACACCAGCCCGGCGGAGAGGTCGTGAGCGCCATGACGGAAGGCGGCGTCGAGCCCTGGCCGGAGCCCGCGGGTGCGGCCGCACGAGCGGACCGGCTGCGGGGCGAACCCGAGCGGACGGGTGCGGCCCGACGCCTGCTGTCGGCGGTCGGGGCGGCCCCTCTGGCGCACGTCGCGCGGCGGGCGCGCGAGGCGCTCGGCGCGCAGAACGCGCAGATCTCCGTCCTGTCCGACGTGCGGACGATCGTCGCCTCGGCCGGTGAGCACGCGGAGCCGGTCGGGGCGACGGCCCCGCTGGAGGAGGTCGCCTGCACGATCACCGCCGTGGGCGCGGAGCCCCTCGTGGTCGACGACGCACGCACCGACCCCCGGTTGCGCGACCTGGGCCCCGTCGTCGACGGCCGGATGCGCTCCTACCTCGGCGTCCCGCTGGTGGACGGCGGTGGCCACGTGCTCGGCGCCCTGTGCGTGTACGAGTCGCGGGCGCGGACCTGGACGCCGGCGGAGATCGAGGGGATGCGCGACCTCGCGGCGACCACGACGGCCACGCTGGAGGCCGCGGCCGGCGCGGCCACCGCGGCCTCGCGCCGGCACGCGCTGCTCGCGGCGGTGAGCGACGACCTCGCGTCAGCGCCGGACGTGCTCGACGCGGTCCGCCGCCTCACCCGGCGGCTGGTCCCCGCGCTCGGGTCGTGGTGCGTCATCACCATGGTCGACGAGCGGGGCCGGCTCCGGGACCTGGCGAGCCGGCACGTCGACCCCGACCGGTCGGACCTGGTCGCGCGGTACGCGGCCCTCCGTCAGCACGACCTGTCGCCGGAGGCGCCCCTGCACGAGGCGATCCGCACCGGGGAGCCCGCGCTGGTCCCGGACGTGCGCGCCCTCAGCCCGCTCGTCCTCGCGCGGGCCGCCCGCTGGCTGCTGGACGAGCTCGATCCCCGCGCCGCCTGCACCGTGCCGATGCGCGGGCCCCAGGGCACGGTCGGGGCCATCTCGCTGTTCCTCGACGACCACGAGCCGGACCTCGCGCCCGACGAGCTCAGCACGCTCACCGAGCTGGCGGACCGGGCGGGCAGGCTGCTGGCCAGCACGCGCCGGCACGAGCGGCACCGGGAGATCGCCGAGACCCTGCAGCGGGCCCTGCTGACACCACCCGTCGTGCCCAGGGGCGCCCGGATCGCCGCCCGGTACGTCGCGGCCGCCGAGGCCGCCCACGTCGGCGGCGACTGGTACGACGCCTTCCACCGGGGTGAGCGCGACTGCCTCCTCGTCATCGGCGACGTCATGGGCCACGACGCCCTGGCCGCGGCGCAGATGAGCCAGGTCCGCAGCCTGCTGCGCGGCATCGCCCTGGCCACCGGCGCCGACCCGGCCGAGGTGCTGCAGCGGCTGGACGCCGCGCTGGCCGACCCGCGCCTGGAGACGATCGCCACCGCGGCCGTCGTCCGCCTGGAGCCGACGGACGACGGCACCGGTGCCACCGCGGTGCGCTGGGCCAGCGCCGGGCACCTCCCGCCGGTGCTGGTCACCCCGGACCGCGCCGTCGCCGACCTGCCGGGCGCACGTCCCGGACTCGTTCTCGGGGTCGACCCGTCCGCCGAGCGACGCAGCGGGTACGCCCGCGTCCCCCGAGGCTCCCTCCTCCTGCTGTTCACCGACGGGCTCGTCGAGCGCCGGGGCGAGGACCTGCACGCCGGGCTGACCCGGCTCCGGGACCTGCTGTCCGACCTCGCGGACGCGGCCGGCGGGCCCGACGCACTCGATCCCGAGGACGTCCTCGACGACGTGCTCGCCCGCATGGTCCCCCGCGGGACCGGCGACGACGACATCGCGCTGCTCGCCGTCGTGCTCTGACGGCCGCTCCCCGCGCGGTGGCGGCGGGCCGCCCGCGGCGAGCGACCGCGATGCGGGACCGTGGTCCCGTCCTGGTGGTCGCCGGACCGCTGCTCCGGTCAGAGCGCGGCGTCCGGCGACTCACGTCGCGTCGCCACGTCCGCCGGCGGCGTCACCCGCCCCGCGACCTGGGCGACGATCCTGCGCGCGAGCGTGCTCATCTTCTGGTTGCGGCTCTGGGACGCCCGGCGCAGGATCGCGAACGCCTCCGGGGCGTCGCACCGGTTCTGCGCCATGATCACGCCCAGCGCCTGGTCGATCGCCCACCGGGAGCGCATGGCCAGCTCCAGGTCGCGGACCCGTCGGCGCAGGGCGGCGTTCTGCGCCAGGACGGCCGCCATGACGTCGTCGGGGTCCGTTCCGACCTGTCGGCTCGTGCGTGGCAAGGCTGCCGTCCTCCCCGGCGGCGCGCGCGGCACCGCCCCCGCTGATCTGGTCGCTCACCGCGCGTCGCCCGCCGCCCAGGACCGGTGCGGCCGCGCCCGGGCACTGCCGCCCGCACGCGGGTCAGGCGCCGGAGCGTGCGCCGCTCCCGCCTTGCGGACCCGGTTCTCGTTCCACACGCTCCAGTCCCGCGGGATCCGCGCCTGGGCGAGCCACTGCTCGCGGTCCGCCAGGTAGAGCCGCACCACGGCCGAGGGCAGTCGGCCCACGGCGGACACCCGCAGCCCTCGGCGCCTCGCCCAGGCCCGGATCGCCGCCGCCGTCACCGGCGTCGCGTGCAGCTCGAGCGGGCCGTCCCCGCGCGGCCTCGCCCCAGGACGCGGACCGGTCGGGGCCGGGAGCCGCCGAGGCCCGGCGGCCGCACCCACGTGCCTGCTCCACGCCGCCAGGTCGTCCATCGCGGCCCGGACCGCGCTCGAGTCCGGGTCGCCGGCGTGGACCTGGCGCTCCAGCACGCGCAGCGCGCGGACGGCGCCGCGGGCCGCGGCCGTCCGAACCGCTCGCGGCGGGCTCGGCTCCACGCCTGCCGCGGACGCTCCGGCACGGGTTCCCGACGAGTGCGGCACCGGGATCATCGGCCTGCCTCCGCCACGAGCACCGCGCCGACCGGCCATCCGCACCGGCCGCAGGGCAGCGGCGCGTCCGCGCCGGCCGGGTCGTCCGGGCGGCCGCGGGGCCGGTCGTCGACGACGGCGCCGCAGACGCCGCAGCGCGGGCGACGACGCGCCGCCGATCGCGCCAGGCACCCCGCGGCGAGCAGGCCCAGCGCGACTGCCAGGGCCCCCAGCAGGTGCGTGCCGGTGACCGCGAGGGCGGGGACGTCCTCCGGTCCGGTCTCGCCCTGCAGACGAGCCTCGACGTCGAACTGCAGCACCGGTTCGTCCCCGCCCGCCGCGCTCACCTCGGCGGGCACGGCGAACCCGACGGTCACCGCAGCGGTCTGGCCGCGCGGGACCCGGACCTGCGCCACGGCGACGCGTCCTCCGGGTCCGCGCAGGGTGGCGAGCCGCTCGCGGCCCGCGACTCCGGCGACGTCCCACACCAGCTCGACGGCGTCGGCGACACCGCCCGCAGGCGCAGCGGGCGTCACGTCGGTGAGCAGCAGGCTCACCGTCATCACCGCGCCGCCCGGGCCGGCGTTGGCGAGGTGGAGCGTGCGCTGCGCCTGGTCGCCCGGCACGGCGACGCGGTCACCGACGAACGTGGCCTCGGCAGTCGCGTACCTGCGCCCGGTCCAGTCCAGATGGGTGGTGGGGCCGTCCCACTGCGCGCGCACGGCCCCGGAACCAGACGCGCCGGTACCGACCACGGCTGCCGTACCCGAGCCCGCCGGGAACACCGGCTCCGCGGCCGAGGGCTCGGCGCCGCCGGCCGGCCCGCCGGCCGCGCCCGTGCCGGTACCGGCGTCCGGGGCTGGGGCGGCGAGAGCGCTGGCTCCGCCGAGCGCGAGCGCGAGAGCCAGCACCCACGCAGCTGCACGGGCGGCGGCGTGCGGGCCGCCGTGGGCGGAGGTCAGGCGGGAGGTGCGCATGATGCCTCGTTCGTGGAGGAGGGACGGGTGCCGGCGCGCAGGGCGAGCTCGCGTTCTCGCACCGCGAGCTCCCGCTCGCGCAGGACCAGCTCCCGTTCGCGGAGCTCCTGCTCGCGCGACTCGCCGCCCTGCGGGGGGTGGTCGGCGGCGGCCGGCGGGCCACCGAGCGGGCCGGGGACCAGGACGGCGCGGGTGCGCGGGCGCCGGGAGCTGCTCACCACGGCCCAGCCGAGCGGCACCAGCACCGCCAGCACGAAGACGACCGGCCGGTGCTGCTCGGCCCACTGTCGCGCCCAGCCCAGCCGGGGCAAGCCGTACAGCAGCGTGCCGCGCACCTGCTCCGGGGACACCGGCTCGTCGACCGCGGTGTTGGCGTCGCCCTGGGTGATCAGGCGGCAGCCGGTGCCGTCGTCGAAGGTGCCGATGGTCTTGCCGACGACGCGGTGGGTGATCAGGGCCGGGTCGTCCGGTCGCGGCAGGTAGGTCACGACGTCGCCGACGCCGACCTCGGCGCAGACGTCCCGGGGCGTGATGCCGCGGGTGACCACGACGTCCCCGGGCGCGAGCGCGGGCTCCATCGAGCCGCTGAGCACGGTGAGCGCCGCACCCCCGGCGAGCCGCGGGACGACCGCCAGCGCGACGACGAGCCCGACGGCCGCGACCGTGAGCGCCGTCGCGACCACCGCGGCGGCGGTCCGCCACGGCGAGTCGTACCAGGGTGCAGCCGGACGGGGCCGGCGCGGTGCGACGGACATGAGGGCTCCCTGCGGACGGATTCGGACGCGGCGGACGGGTCGGGCGTCCCGAGGGCGGGGGCGACGGCGCCCGCCCCCGGGACGAGGCGGCGGCGTCAGAACTGGGCGCCGGTGTCCCGGACCTGGGTGAGCTGGAGCGTGAGCCCGGCCAGCGTGCTGGCCAGCGTCGCGTCCGTCCGGCCCGTGACCGTCGTGTCGGCTTCGCTCCAGGTGAAGTCGCCGTCGGTGTCGGTGAAGAACGAGCCGTAGACGACGACGGTGAGGTCCTCGGTGGTCCCGGACATCGGGAACACGGTGGTGGTGGCCGCGGCGCCGCCCACCGCCCCGGCGGCCGTGGCGTCGGAGGCGCCGTCGGCCTGCCCCGTGCCCGGCGCGGCGAGGTGCAGCAGCGGCGCGTCGGCCGTCGCGGGCAGTGCCGTCTCCTGCACCACGAGGCTCCCGGCCTGGTAGATCTCGTAGCTGTAGGACAGCCCCGAGATCGCCCCGGTCCGGTCGTCCAGTCCGTCGAGGGACAGCAGGCCGACCAGGTTGTCGCCCTCGAGCGTGACGTCCGCCGAGAACGTCGCCGCGACCTTGTCGCCCGGGACGATCCGCCAGGTGCTGGCGTCGGCCGGGTCCAGGCTGTGGCCGGGCTGCGAGCCGTCGGTGCCGGGCACCGTCTCGGTGGCGTCGGTGCGGTCGCCGGACACGTCCCAGAACGTGGTGTCGCGGGTCGCCACGACATTCAGGTCACCGGCGGTGATGGTGCCGCCGGAGAACGTGTCCGACGCCGACCACAGGGCGAAGGTCGACCCGCCGAGCAGCAGGGCCGCGCCGCCGGCGACCCAGAGCAGGCCGCGGCGCCGCCGGGTCTCCTCGCTGACGACGACGACCGGGGTGGGGGTGGAGGTGCTCATCGTGCTCTCCCTCTTCGGTGGGGCCCCGGGGTGGGGCGGGCTGGGCCGGCGACCGGGCGGTGCGCCGGGGCTGGGGGGTCAGGGGTCGGTGGGCGGCGCAGCGCCGCTGGTGGCGAGCGTGGTGACGGCCGGGCTGAGCGTGAGGGTGACGTCGGGCTCCCCGTCGGGGTCCGGGTGCAGCACGGCCCACCAGTCGTCGTGCGCCCGGGAGGTCGTGCCGTCCTCCCCCAGCGCCGCCACGGAGCCGCGGCCGGCGTAGGTCCCGCTGGCGTCGAGCAGCGGCGGGAACGCGACGCCGGCCCGCCACTGGTCCAGCGCCCGGCTCGACGTGCCGTCCGCACCCCGGGCGACGACGTGCACGTCGTTGGCGTACCGGCCGTCGGGGTCGTGGTTCCAGGTGAGCGCGACGCACCAGGTCTGGGTCACCGGCTCCCCGTCGGGGTTGGCGCCGGGCTGCTGCAGCACGTGCTGCGCGGCGGCGTGGGCGTGCACGTTGCGCGGGGCCTCGCCCTCGGCGGGCGCGGGCGCGGCGGGGACGGCCGAGCAGTCCGTGCCGTCCGCGCCCGCCGCCGGGTAGACCGACATGGTCGAGCCCGCCAGCACCGTGCCGGGGCGCGCCACCCCGCCGGACAGGTCGTGGCGCGTGCCGTCCGGCGCGACCTGCGCGGTGACCTGCACGTCGTAGCTGAGGCCGGCGATGCCCAGGGCGGCGCCGGTGGCGGTGAACCGCCACAGCACGGGCTCCGGGTCCGGGCCCATCCGGTCGAGCACGTCCGCGACCCGGGATCCGGGCAGCGTCAGCACGACCGCCCCGCCCGCCGAGACGGTCGGCGGGGCGCCCTCCGACCCGGCGGCGAACGCCACGGAACCCGTCTGCACCATCGGCTGCAGCACGACGTCGTCGACGGACCAGAGCGCATGGGCCGCGGTCACCAGTCCGAACACGACGACCGCCGTCGCCTGGGCGGTGACCGCGACCCGCGCCCCGCGGCGGCTCACGGCGCACCCCCGGTCTCCACGAAGCCCGTGCCGTTCCGCACCTGCTCGAGCCGGAGGATCAGGGCCCCGGGGGAGAACGCGCCGCTCACCGCCGGCCGGCCCTCGGGGTTCCAGAAGTGGTCCCCCACCACCTCGACCCGGACGACGACCCGCCACTGGTGGGCCACCCCGGCGTCGTCGCCCGCGATCGCCGGCACCTCGACCAGCGTGCCCGCCGGCGCGTCGCCCGTGGCGGGGGCGACCTGGCGACCGTCCGCGTCCTCGACGTGGAACGACGACGTGTACCGGCTGCTGTCCACGGAGGCGAGGTGCCGCACGGAGAAGCCGGCGCGCAGGTTGTCCCCGCGCAGCCGCGCCGTGACCGGCTGCACCAGCCGGACGACGTCGCCGGGCATCGCCACGAACTCGAGGGCGTCGCCCGTGAGCAGCCCGGAGGCGGGCGCCGGCACCCCAGGCGTGACCTGCTCCCAGGTGCCCTGCCCGAGCTCGGCGTCGAGGTCGCCGGCGGTCAGCACCCCGCCGGAGGCGGTGTCCCGGCCGGACCACAGGGCGTGGGTGCCCGCGCCGACGACCAGGGCCGTGACCAGCCCCGCGGCCGCCGCGGCGACCGCGCCGTGCCGCGCCGCCCGGTCCCGCCGCCGGCCGGCCGCGCCCGGCGCCCGCGCGGTCACGGTGCCACCGGGCCGGTGGTCGTGTCCACCGGCACCAGGGAGGTGCAGGCGAACAGCTCGGCCGCCTCGCCGATGCCGAGCCGCGGGACGGTCCCGACGACGCCGCCGTCCCCGAGCCGGGTGTCGGTGTCGGTGACCACCGCGTCGGTGAGCACGGTCGCCCAGTCGTCGGCGGAGGTGTTCGTCACCGTGTACACGAAGCAGACGGGTTCCCGGTCGGTCAGCCGGGCGTCGGCCGGCGCCTCGGTCCCGGTCGACCGGATCCCGGCGGCGCTCGTCGTGTCCGTCATCCCGACGTACGCGCGCTTCGCGATCGCCAGCGTGGGGTCGGTGGCGTACAGCGCGGCCGTGACGGCGGGCACCACCAGGCCGTCGTACGCCGGGTCGGCCGACTGGACGGTGTGCGCGACCGTCGCCGGTGTCCCGGCGGGGACGTCACCGGCGGCCGCGGTCACCGTGACGGGGTCGGCGGACCGCCCGCCGGCCGGGATGACCGGCGACGTGGTGCTGAGGGCCACCCCGTGGCCGGTCGCCGTGTCGTCCAGGACCGCGGTGAACGTCAGCCCGGCCACCGGCGCCGGCGCGTCCGCGCGCACGCCGAGGGTGTACGCCTTGCCTGCCGGCTCCCCCGCGACGAGCGCGAACCGCGCCGGGTCGACGGTCAGCGGGTTGCGGAACGTCACCTGGTCGTCCGTGCTGCCCGCGTCGGACGTGTTCGCGAACCCCCGGGTCGAGGTGACGGCGCCGGCGCGGACCGTCGCGCTCACCGTCGCGGAGTCGTCGACCCGGGCCACGACCTCGAACCGGGTGCCGCCGGAGCCGGCGACCTCGGTCACCGACGCCACCCGCGGGGCGATCCGGGCCTCGTCCAGCGTGTCCGCCGTGGGGGCGACCGTGAGCTCGACGTCGTCGGCGGTCAGCGAGGCCGGGTCCAGCGGCAGGGTCGACGTCACGGTGTACCGCAGGTCGCGGACCGGCGTGGGGTCGGCCTGGTCGGCAGCCTGATCGACGGTGAGCTCCGGCGCGCACGACCCGGACAGCGGCACCACCCGGGAGTACTGGGACGACTCGGCGACGATGTCCACCGGGTCCCCGCTGCCCGCGCCGGCCGCGAACGACTGGGTCTGCACCCGGACGTAGCCGCCCACCTCGCCGGTGGCCGGGTCCACGGGGACGGTGCCCGCCCGCTGGTCGGCGACCCACCGGAGCCGGTCGTCACCCGCCAGGGGCAGCGCGAGGGTGGCCGTCCGGTTGACCTGGGTGTCGTAGTGCTCCTGGCCCAGGAACACCTCGGCGGTGCGGTCGGCGGTCCAGTAGTAGGACACCCGCACCGGCATCTTCGGGGTCTGGTTGGCGGTCCCCGTCAGGGCGGTCACCTCGACCTGGGCGGAGCACGTGCCCTCGGCCTGGACCACGGCGGCCGAGCGCGGGTACCAGGTGCTGATCTTCCGGTTCGACGAGTTCGAGGCGTTCGTGAACATCACCGTGCCGGTGCCGGTCTCCTCCGTCTGCGCACCGTTGCTGCCACGGGCGGTGCTCGACACGCCCGGGCCGAAGGTGTTGCGGTCGACGGTCACGCGGCCCGCCTGGTACAAGCGGATGGCGGACTGGCCCGCGTACCCCTCGAAGTGGTTCTCGACGATCCCGAGGTTGCGCTGGGTGGTGTTGTTCGCCGTGGCGGTGTTGCCCTGCAGGTAGATCGCGTACGGGTTCAGGCCGGCGGTGGTGCTGGTGCTGACCACGCCCGGCTCCGCCCGCACGAACTCGTTGCGCGCGATCAGGTTCGTGCCGTGCATCGCGATGTACGGCAGCACGATGAACGCGCCGTACTTGGTCGGGTCCGCCGTGGCGGCGCCGGCGTTGTACCGCCGGTTGTCCAGGAACCGGTTGTCGGTGATCGACAGGTCCCGCAGCGTCACCCCGTAGGACGTGATCGAGGTGTTGTTCGCGAGGGTCTCGCCGTCGCCGAACGCGAAGGCGAACACGCCCTTGGTCGCCGGCATGTTGCGCACGGTCGAGTTCCGGAAGGTGAAGCCGGTGACCTGGATGCTGTTGTTCGTGGCGTTGCGGGTGCGGAAGTCGGTCAGCGAGGTCGCGCAGCCGGTGCCGTCGGTGGCGGTGCACGTCCCGGACGTCGGGTAGTCGAACAGCACGTCGTCGACCGTGTAGCTGGTGAAGGTCGTGTTCGCCGCCGAGTCGAACCAGAGCAGCCCGCTGCGCGAGGCGTTGGCGGTCGTGCCCTTGTTGTGGTGCGCGAACCCGCCGACCGTGTAGTGCCGCAGCACGATGTTGCGCGACCCGCTGGTGAAGGTGAGGAACCGGTCGGCGACGTTCGACGCCCGGGTGCGGGTCTCGCCGCCCTCGATGAGCACGCGATCGGCGTTCGGGCCCATCACGAACGACGACCCGGACCCGAAGATCTGCGAGGCGTTGCGGATGACCACGTCGGGGCCGTCGACGTAGAACGCCGCGCCCTGGGACGTGTCGTAGGCGCCGTCGTTGATCGACAGCCGGTTGTCGAGGTCGATCACGACCGGCGCGGTGACGTGGTAGAACGCCCCGCCCACGTCGTACGTCGAGACCCGGCCGGCGGTGCTCCCGGTGGCGGTGGGATACATCCAGTTCGGCCGGTTCGACGCCGCGGCGGTGTTGCTGCCGTCGGGCTCGACGTTGCCCGCGAGCCCCGGGGCCACGGTGATCTGCACCTCGCCGGCCGGGCGGCCCAGCGCGTTCGACTCCTCGAGGGCCGCCCGGAGCGTGCAGGTGCCCTCGGCGGTCGCGCACTGCCCGTCCCCCGGGGCGGCGTCCCGACCCCCGAACTCCACGGAGTCCACGACCAGCTCGTACGACGCCGCGCGGGCCGGCAGCGCCACCAGGACGGAGACGGCGATCAGGGCGGCGGTCGCCACGACGGCGAGCGCGCCCCGCAGCCGGGCGCGGGGTCCGCGGTCGGCTGCGGGGCGCAGCGACCGGCGTCCCGCGGGAGTCGGGCTGGTCGTGGACTCCACAGTCGCACCTCCGGGGTCGTGGCGTCGCGCGAGCGGCGCGCGGCCGGGTCGGTCGCACGGGGTCGGCCTGTGCGTCCGGCGGAGTGTGTCCGCGGGCCCAGGTTGGGCGGGCCACGGGCCGCCTGCGCACGGCGGGACCGCACGTCGGGTAGGTCCGCAGGGCCCGGCGCGTACGACGCCCCGGTCATCCGCGCAAATCGCCCCCAATGCCGGGCCCGGCCCGCGCAACCGCGGGGACCGGCCCGCGGCGGTCCGCGCCACGGGTCCCGGTTCACCTACCTCAATCCCGGCCCCGTGACGGGGGCGGACGCGGGACGGCGTCGGGGGTGGAACGTTTTCGCCGCCAGATGACCGCCGGCAGAGGGGAACGCGATCGTGGAGTACGCCACCGAGGACAGCACCGACGGCGGCGAGGTCCGCCCGGTCCGGCCGGCGGGTGGCGGCATCCGGCGGCCGCTGGCGGAGGAGATCGTGGACTTCCTGTCCGAGGGCGTCAGCGTGCACCTCGTGGGGGTGGCCGGCTCCGGTCGGTCCCACGCGCTCGCCTCGGCCGCGGACCTGCTCGGCGAGGGTGGTCGCCGCGTCGTCCGCCTGGCCGGGGTCCGGCCGCTGCGCGACCGCCCGCTGGCGGCGCTCGCCGTCGCGGGGGTGCCGCTCGCGACCGGCCAGGGCGCGGCGTCGCTGGCCGCCGCCGTCGACGCCCTCGTGCAGCGCGTCGAGACCCCGGGCACGGTCGTCGTCGTGGACGACGGCGACGACGTGGACGAGGTCAGCCTCGGCGCGCTCGCCGCCGCCCGCGCCCGGGTCCCGTTCCCCGTCCTCGCGGCGGCCCGCCCCGACCCCGGCACGGCGAGGGCCGCGACCCTGACCGCGCGGACGCAGCCCGCGGTCCGGCTGCGGGTGGGTCCGCTGCGGCTGGACCAGGTGCACGCCGCGGTGCACGAGATGCTGCCCGGGCTCGTCGAGGCGACGACCGTCGCGCGGCTGGCGACCCTGTCCGGCGGGCTGCCCGCGCTGCTCCGCGCCGTGGTGGCCGCCGGACGCCGCACCGGGGCGCTGTCCCGGCAGCAGGGCGTGTGGCGCGCCCGCGGCGACCTGTGGGACCCGATGCTCGCCGCAGCGGTCGAGCCGCTGCTGCAGGACCTGGACGCCGCCGAGCGCGACGCGCTGGGTGCCGTCGCCGCGGCCGGCGAGCTCGAGGTCGCCGCGTCGGCCGCGCACGTCGGGCCGGGCCTGCTCGCGCGGCTGCACGCCCGCGGGCTGCTCACCGTCACCGGCACCGGAGGTCGCGAGGTCGCGACCGTGTACCCGCCCCTGCTGGAGGACTACCTGCAGCACGCCGCCTCGCTCGCCGACCCGCCCGGCCCCGACCACGGCCTCGGCGACGGCCGCGCCGAGCCGGCCTCCGCCGTCGGGACGTCGATCGACCGCCAGACGGTGCCGGTGCTGTCCCGCCGGGTCTGGCAGCACTGGCGCCGGGTCTCGGAGGACCTGCGCGAGCAGTGGCAGGCCGACCCGTGCTCCCGCACGGCCCTGGAGCTGGTGCGCGCCATGAACGCCGGCGGCGCGGACCCGCGGCTCATCGAGCACGTCATCGCGTCGACCGACCGGCCCGGCGACGAGCCCACCGACCGGGCGGTCCTCGACGCCTGGTCCACGCTGTACCGCGTGCTGTCCCGGCGGCGGCTGGAGCCCGTCGACCCGGCCGCCGATCTGCAACCCGAGGCCCCGGGCCAGGGCGGCCTGATCGAGGCGGTGCGGCTGCACACCGAGCTGGTGCTGGACCGCGTCCCGGAGGTGCGTCCCCTCCTCCGGGCGCCGGGGCAGCCGGAGATCGAGGCCGACGCGCACGCGCTCGCGCGCCTCGGGTCGCTGCTCGCGGCGGGACGGGTCGGCGACGCCCAGGACGAGGTGCGGACCGTCGCGCGACCGCGGACGGCGCACATCCTCGCCCAGCACCACGACGCCTACGACGGCCTGGCGGACGTCCTGAGCGGAGACGTCGAGGCCGGGACCGCCACGGCGACGCGCCACCTCGCCCGCGCGCTCGACGACCTCGAGCCCGACGCGATCCAGGCGCACGCCTACGTCGGCGCGCTCGGCCTGGTCCTGCGCGGCCGGCTGGACGAGGTCGAGCAGCTGCTGACCGCCGTGCTCACCGTGCCGGGCGCCACGCCGGTCAGCGCGCACTTCCGCGCCGGGCTGCTCGGCTGGGGCGCCCAGATCGCGCGGTGGCAGGGCCGCGAGGACTACGCGGCGCGGCTGTGGTCACAGGGACAGGACATCGGGGCGGGCGCCGGGCCCTTCCCCGGGATGCTCGCGTTCGCGCCGCAGGCCGACGTCAGCCCGGCCGACCTCGGGGCGCAGGTCTGGGCGCTCGCCGCCGACCGCTCGGCGCGGGGGTACCACGTCCACGCGCTGTTCCTCGCCGGCACCGCGCTCGAGATCCCCGTCGCCGACCCGGACCGCGCCGCCGCGATCACGCTGGCCGCACGCGAGGTCCAGGGGCGCCTGCTCCCGGCGGTGGCGCGCTACGTCGACGCCGCGAGCCGGCGCGACGAGGCCGCGCTGAGCACCGCGGCGGCGGAGCTGGACGCGACCGGCGACGTCCTGCACGCCACCGCCGCGTCGGTCGCCCGCGCCGTCGCGCTGCACGAGGCCGGCCGTGCCACGGAGGCCGGCGACCAGGCCGAGGCCGCCTGGGGCCGCGCCGGCGGCTTCGGCACCGCCCGCCGCGCCCTGTTCGCGCCGCTGCGCGCCGCGGTGGGGCTCTCCGGGCGCGAGCAGGAGATCGCCGCCCTGCTCGGCGAAGGGCTGAGCGCCTCCCGCGTGGCCTCGGTGCTCGGGGTGTCCCACCGGACGGTCGAGGGCCACATCCTGCGGGCCTGCCACCGGCTCGGGGTCACCACGCGGGACCGGCTCGTGGCGATGGCGCGGACGTGGCTGCTCTGAGCGGCGCGGCCCGGGCGGGCGGCGAACGGCACGACCCCAGCAGCCGGTGGCCGCGTCTCGCCGGCCGGACCGCCGAGCGGTCAGATCGACAGGGTGAACCACACGGTGTTGCCGGTCCGGCCGGAGCGACGCCCGTGGCCCCACTCGGTCGCGAGCATCGACACCAGCCGCAGCCCCTGCCCACCGGGGGTGTCCGGGTCCGGGCGTCGCACCCGCGGCCGGCCGGCGCAGCCGTCCGAGACCTCGACCCTGACGCAGTCGCTGTCGGCGCTGAACCGCACCTCGACCTCGCCGCCGGGCCCGTGCACGATCGCGTTGGCGACGAGCTCGCTCGTCAGCAGCTCGATGTCGGGGAGAGACTCGCCGGGGACCCCCGTCTCGCGGGCTCGGTCGCTCGCCCAGTGCCGGGCGATCCACACCGCACCGCGCCGCGGGGGGACGTGCAGCGCCAGGACCGTCCTCGGCGGACCGGCCCCGGAGCGCTCGCGCCACCACCGGGGGGATCCGCCGTCGAGGTCCTGCAGCAGGACGTGCACCTCGTACGCGTCGCTTCTCAACGGTGACCCCTCGCGTCCCGGCGCGCCTGCGATGCCCGATGCGGACCGCGGCGCGACCGCCGGGAGTCGTCGAGGCTGACGACGGTACTGAGTCAGGATCGCACGCCCGGTTCGATCCGTCCTGTGCTGCAGTCATCGGCCTTCCGCGCGGAAAGTGCCACACTGGCGGGGTCGGAGTCGACCAGGCGCCCACGAGGGCGTTCCCTCGCCGGCCGTGGCGCAGCTCGCGCCCGAGAGCCGGTGAGATCGTGCACGAGATCCTCGACGCCTTCGCCGATGCCGCACCCTCGCGGACCGGGGTCCCCGCCTGCAGCGTGATCCTGCGCACGGGCGACCGGTTCGACCAGGTCGCGAGCAGCGATCCCGCCGCGGCGGAGTGCGACCAGCTCGAGGTGGACGACGGGGCAGGCCCCTGCCTCGAGGCGATCCGCCGGCTGAGCAGCGTGGTCGCGGACGACCTCGACGTCGACGCGCGCCGGCCCCGGTGGAACCGGTGCGCACGGGGCCACGGCTACCGGTCCTTCGTCGCACTGCCGGGCTACGTCGACGAGATCACCACCGTCGCGCTGAACGCCTACAGCCGCCTGCCCGCCGCGTGGACGCGCGACGAGGTCGTCCGCATCGACCGGTACGTCCAGGAGGTGGCGACGACGCTGCGCGACCAGGGCAGGTGAGGACGTCCCCCGGCCCCGGCGCGGGCGACCGCGGTGACGACCAGGGAGAGACGACGCGCGGTGCGGTCACGTGCCCCGGGCACGCGAACGGCCCGCCTCCTGCGGGACGCAGGTGACGGGCCGTCGTGCTTGCTCCCTCGACTGGATCGGGTCGAGCCCGAGCAGGTGGTCCAGGGCGGCGTGCCACTGCTCCTTGGTGAGCGCCCTCGCCGCCGCCCGCGCCGGCTCGGGCTGGGTTTCGCGCCGCGCTTGAGGTCGACGTTCATGCCGTGCAGGGAGTTGGCCGGCAGCAGCTCGTCGCGGACGAGCTGGAGAGCAGGTACTTGGACATGACCGTGCGGGCCTGTCATGCGCTCTCGTCGACGTGCATCGCCGCGATTTCCTGCAGGCAGCCCTCCAGGACGCGGAACCGGGTGCCCGAGGCGATGGAGTGCTTGGCCGGGACCTGGTGCGCCGGTGCTCGGGACAGCGTCCGAGTAGCCAGTCGAGCACCTTGAGGTAGTGCCGCACGGTGTTCGGGTGGTCGTTGGCCCGTTTGACGGCGGGCCGGCTGATCTGGTCGATGTAGTCAGCCACGTCGCTGGTGGACTTCCAGTCGCCCGCGTGCCCGGCCTTGGCGATCTGCTCCTCGGCGCGGGCGCGGCGCTTGAGCTCGCCCTTGGTAGTCGCCTGCGACCGGGATCGGATCAGTCGGGCATCGGGTAGGTGCAGGCTCGACCGCACCAGCCAGGCCGAGCGGCCCTCGTCCCAGGTGGGCGTGGCTCGGTCGATGGAAGGCTGCCCGGGTTCGAGCCGGGTGGTCGCCGCGCGCCGTGAGGTCATGACCCCGAGCGTCGGGGAACCAGCGGGTAGGTGTCATCTGGTCACCCACCGAAGGAACATTCCAGGCGAGTCAATGGACGAAACGCCCAGACGTTTCCCGGCGACCCAGGACCGCATTCGGGACAGACGCGACACTTGCTATCAAACCTGATCGGACAACGCATACCACTCATTCAACACAAAGCGCGCAGCGGTGTTCTATGACACCTGTGAACATCGCTACGCTCACCAGCGCGGAAGGAGCCGCCACCATGAGCACGTACGTTGACCCTGCACAGCAGTCCCCGCCCACTGGCTCTGCTGTCGTCCCCACCGACCCGGCTGGCTCTGCTGCTGAGCCGGGGCGTTCGCGTCGTCCTCGGTGGGTGCTGGTGCTCGCGGTGCTGGCTGTGCCGGCCGTGGTGAGCACCGCCGATGTGCTCGGCTACCGGGCGTGGGCCACCCGCCGTCAGATCGAGGCAGCGTCGGCGGCCATCACGGCGACCAGCGAGCAGACCACCGCCGAGCAGGCTGCGCTGGCCGAGCCCCCCGCGGGCTGCACGCCGGCACCGCCGAGCAGGTCCTGGACGACCAGACCCGCACCGCACTGGCCGAGGCCATCACCACGGCCGAGGCGGCCGTGAAGATGGATCTGCCGACTGCCCGCGACGACCAGCCCTTCGCCGAGGTGCTGGCCGCCCAGGACCAGGCCGACGCCGTGCTCGCCGAGGTCACCGCGGCCACCACCGGGCTGCAGGAGACCTGCACGGCGGTCCAGGACTCGCACGAGGCCTGGCTGCTGCAGCAGGCCACCACCGAGGCGACCAAGCAGACCACCACCCTCGCCGACGTCATCAGCGCCGCTGATGAGCGCCTGGCCGAGACCGAGGGCGCTGTGGACGACAACATCGTCCGCCAGGCACTGCGCGACGTCCTCGACGCTGCGACCGCCGTGGAAGCAGCCACCCCCGCCGTCACCGTCGCGACCCAGGACGCCCAGCGCGACACTGCGCTCGCCCACACCGACGCCGCGCGCACCGCGCACGACGCGCTGGACGCCGCGGTGCAGGCACGCACCGACCGGATCGCCGCCGAGACTGCACGGCCCCCTCGCACTGATCCAGCACCCCGATTTCGCACTGATGGGTCCTGGCCCCGCGCCCGACGCCCAGGTCACGAGACCCGGGCGCCCGGAGCTCCCGTGATCTGGCCGTCGGGTGCAGTCGCCGCTCGGGTCACGTAGCGTGGGTCGACCAGCACTTAAGGGCCCCGTCGCCCCCTCGGCTCGCGACGGCTCCCGTTCCGCGCTCGCCACGCTGTTCATCGGCGTCATGATGCTGCTGACGTCGGTGATCGTGTTCGACTGGTCGCACCGTCACGAAGCCACCCGGGCCGACCCGTACCCAGATGCGAGCACCGACGGGCTCAACGTGGAGCACACCGAGTACCACCAGAGCCCTGCGCACGATGGTTCGTCGAGCGCACCGACGGTCACCAGCACGGCCCCGTCGACGACAGAGTCACCGACCGACTCGAGCCTGCGATCGACCCCGGTGCCGACGACCGGCCGTTCCGACGTCTGGGCACCGGGGCTCGTCGTGTCGGTCGCCGCGCTGCGGGTGGTGGACGGCGCGGACGCGATCCGGGACCTGGTCGCCAGCGACGTGCACACCCCGGGCCCAGCCCTCGACATCCACTGGACTCCGGGCTCGACCGGGCGCTTGCAGATCGTCGCCAGGACGCCGAAGTACCTGCTGCCGCAGATCGACCGGGTCGGGTACCTGCTGCCGTCTGGTCAGGTCGCCCCGCGGTTCGACTCCGACGGCGACGGCGAGGTCGACACCGGCCATCCGCACTGCATCATGCTGCCGGCTGATCAACATGCCCCGCACATCAGCGTGCACCCGGGCCTCAGCGTGGTCGCCGCGGAGAGCGTCGAGAACTTCGCGCTCGGTCCTCAGGACGTCCTGTACTTCGAGTGCCCGACGGACCCCGGTGTGTTCGGCATCGACGCGACTCACCCGCCGACCGTCGGCGTCTCCGTCGTCTGCGAGTACGAGGATCTCTTGCTCGCAGAGAGCGACCACCCCGCGTTCGTCAGCCAGTGGCTACGCCTCGACGAGCACTCGGCGATCGACCGGCTCGCCGGCCATCACCCGGCCGAGACGGACGCCGAGGCGCACGAGCGTCGCGCGTACGGGTGGTCCGAGATGTCCGATGCGCGGGTGTCCGTGCACGTCCAGCCCGAGACCGGCACCGGCGCCGTCCACACGCTGCTGCCGAACGCCGACGAGGTCACCACGACCGGCCACGTACTGCACGACCGGCTGCGCGACGGTCACCTGTCCGTGATCGCACGCTGGCGCGAGGGGCCCGTCGATGACCGTTCGGGGTTCGTCCAGCTCAGCCTGCTCACCGCCGGGGCAGCCCTGTCGCTGCTCGCCGAGACGGTGCTCAGGGCGACAGGCGCTGGCCGCGGCAAGATCCGTCTGATCGCGGTCCTCGCTCTGGCCGTTGCCGTCGGCTGGTTCTCCGGGGACACCATCGCGCGTGGTCTCGCCGCAATGGGAACCGCCGGCATCATCGTCGGGTTCGTGTTCCTGGCCGCCGCCGAACCTGAGTGATGCGCATCCGGCACTGGTAACCGGCCACGTCAGCCCTGTCGACCATCCGCGGGCGCACTCGATGGGCTGACCGTGTCCGGTCGTAGCGTGAGCGTGTCGCGCGTCGAGCCAGGCCCCCTGCAGGCTCGGCGCGCGACGCTCCGGTCCCGTCTTCTTCGCCGCTCGCGCACCGGCCCGAGTTCGGGGCACCATGACCACGTGACCGAAGGTGAGATCGCGCTGCTAGCCGCTGGGATCGGTGCTGCCGCGGCCATCGCGGGCACGGCACTCACGCTGATCGCTCAAGCGTGGCGCGATCGTCGGACATGGCGCCGTGATCAGCGGGTCCGAGCCGCGCTTCAGTTCCTGCGAGAGGTACACCGAGTCGACCTGATGCTGTCGCGACACGACCGGGTCGGCGAGGTCGGTGACGTCCTCCCGGATCCGAGGTGGCGGGCAGACGTGGCCATGGACCTCGCGGAGATCGAGGTGTTCGGCAGCAAGCGGCTCGCCCAGGCCGGAGGCGCCGTCTACCGGGCCCTGCAGCGCCTTCAGGACGAGGGTGCGACGATCGGTGCGATGGCCGAGGCCGAGGAGGCCGAGGAGCGCTACCGCAGGGTTATGCAGCGTGATCTTGGGCTCAGGAAGACCTCCCTGAGCGAGCACGAGCTCGATGACGTCGAGACGCAGGCGTACCACCCGGGTTGAGACCCGCACAGCTTCACGATCTCGTACGCGGAGCAGTTCGTTCGCCGGTGAGGCGCCTGCTGCTCCGTTCCGGTGACCCCCGCGCGGAGCCGCCCGCGTTCGTGCCCTGTGATGTCTACGGTGGCGTGTGCTCTCAGCCGAGGCGACCCCGCTACCCGTTCCGCCGGTCGTGATGCCCGCCGATCCCGTGTACCGCGTGATCGTCGCCGGCGACGCGCTGGACGTCTGGACGCTGGTGATCAACGCGGTGATCGGAGTCGCCACCGTGATCACCCTCATCTGGACGGTACGGACCACCCGTCACGAGACCCGGGTCAGCGCCGAAGAACGCAGAACGCAAGCGACCGAGCGCGCACGCCAACGCCGAGACCAGGAGCGCGAGCAGGCGAGCCACATCGTCGCCTGGTCGCAACAGGTGTCCGTCGTGCAAGAGGAGGTGGACGACGAAGGCGTTCCACACGTCTACGAGGTCGGGCGACCAGGACGATACGGCTGCACAACACCTCGCCCGCGCCTGTCTACGACGTTCGCGTGCGGTACCGCTGGGCGGGCGGGGGTCTGAGCATCGCGTTGACGTGGGACCACCTGGTGCTGGTGCCTCGCGAGGATCCGCTGGAGATGGATGTCGCTCCGATCCACGGCGCGTCGTCCGACCTGCTGCTCTCGATGACGTTCCGCGACAGCGGGAACCGCTGGTGGCGACGAGACGAGCACGGGAACCTGATCCGCGTGCGGGAAGCCTCGCCCGGGAAATGGCTCGCGGACGACGGCGACGGCGGTTGGGTCCCGACGACGCGCGTGCTACCGGTCAACCGTCCGGGTTGACCGGCGAGCACGAGCCAGCCGGGTCCTCGAAGGCCCCGGGCGCTGCGTCCCGTGCACGCCTCTCACATGAGGCCGAAGTTGCCACAAGTACGGCACAACCACGCGTCGGACGCCCCGCCCAGGAACTCCACGCCCTCGGCGACCCGCGCAGCGCGAGCCTGGTCGTCCCGATCAGCCAGCTCGCCGGGCGTCATCCACTCCAGGTCGCTCGACCCGCACTCGCTGCACGCGCGACGGAACAGCTGCGCGACGCTCCGATCGCTGCCGTCGAACAGCCGTAGCTCGTCGTCCTCGAGACGGTGCACGTGCGTCGCAGGCGCACGGCCCGGACCGCGCTCCGCCGCGCGCTGCGCCTTGCGCCGTACCTTGGCTCGCGCGTCGCGACGCGCCTTGCTGTTCTGCCCCATGGCCGGCGAACCTACTGCGACGGCCACGCCCAAGACCGCGGGGTCGTGGTCGACGCGCCAGAACCACAGCCGAACGGGTGAACCGCTCGCGCTGGCCTCGAGCCGGACTCCTTCGTCGCACCACGAGCTCAGTCATCCGGACCGGCTCGAGCGTACTGAGGGGTCACGATCGCCCGCCGCGGTCCCTGGGGCATTCGCCAGGGCCGCATCCGGACGCACGGGTCTCGGCACCAGCCGCACATCACCTCAAGGCCGGCGCACCCAGATCAACCGGACCCACCGTCCGGGCACCGGCCACCACGAGCCCATCGCCTGACCCGAGCCCCGAACCCGACCCCACGCACCACCCTTGGACTAGCCGAGTGAAGAGGGTGCCGCGCAGGTCCCGGCGTCAGCGTCGACCGCTACGTTGACGAGCATGAAACTCGTGAAGGCGAAGATTCGCCGCTACCGCAGCATCGAGGAGCTCGACGAGTTCGAGATCGAACCGGACGTCACGTGCCTCGTCGGCAAGAACGAGTCGGGCAAGACGGCGACGCTCCAGGCCTTGTTCAAGAGCCGCGCCATCGACGGCACGCGGTTCGACGACAGCCTCGACTACCCGAGCCATCGCACCCGCGAACTGCGTTCCGATGACCCGATCGACGTCAGCACGCTTACCTACGAACTCGAGGACGACGACGTGGCCGCCGTCGAGGCGGAGCTCGGTCCGGGATCCTTGGTCTCCCGATCGATGACGGTTACGACGGGCTACAAGCGCAAGGGCGGCGGGACATTCAGCTTCACCATCGACCAGTCGGCCGTGGTGCGCCACCTCCGCGGAGACATGGAGCTTCCGGCGAGTACCGCGGCCGCGGCGGATAACGCCACGAGCGTCGCCGATCTCGTCTCTGCACTCGAGGCGATGGAGGGCCCCACCCCGGGTAGCACGGCGGTGATCGCCAAGGTCGGGTCCTGGCGGCTTGCGAGCCCGGATCACAAGGCGATCGACATCCTCGACGCGCGCCGGCCCAAGTTCGTCTACTTCGGCGACTACGACGTGATGCCCGGGAAGGTCTCGATCCCTGACCTCATCCAGAAGCGGGACGACGAGGAACTGTCGCGCGGCGAGCAGGCGCTCCTGGCTCTGCTGCGGATCTCTGGCGTTGAGCTTGAGGACTTCCTGAACCCGGAGAGTCACGAGCACCTTGTCCGGAGTATGGAGAACGCCTCGAACTCGATCAGCGACGAGGTGTTCGAGTACTGGACCCAGAACACCAACTTGGCCGTACAGCTGAACATCATGGGAAGCGCCGAGTCGAACACCGCCTCGACGGCCCGCGGCGCGCGTGCGCCGTTCATGCAGATCCGTGTCCGCAACACCCGGCACAACGTGAGCGTGCCGTTCGACGAGCGGTCGCGGGGCTTCGTGTGGTTCTTCTCGTTCCTGGCGTACTTCTCCGAGCTGGAGCAGCAGGCCGAGCAGCCCCTCGTGCTCCTACTCGATGAGCCGGGCCTGAGCCTGCATGCGACAGCACAGAACGACCTCCTGCGCTTCATCGACGAGCGCCTGGCCTCGACGCACCAGGTGATCTTCACGACCCACTCCCCGTTCATGGTCGACGCCCACAAGTTCCAGCGTGTTCGGACGGTCGTCGATGACGTGAAGCTCGGGACGACGATCTCGGCAGACGTCCTTCGGGTTGACGGCGAGACCGCGTTCCCGCTCCACGCAGCGCTCGGCATCGAGTTGACTCAAACGCTCTTCGTCGGAACGAACGTCTTGTTCGTCGAGGGCGCGTCCGACGTCATCTTCCTCAACTACCTGTCGGACCAGCTCAAGGCCGTGGGCCGCGAAGGGCTCGACGAGCGCTGGGTGATCGTCCCGGGCGGTGGCATCACCAAACTGCCGGCCTTCCTCACCCTGTTCGGAGCGAACAAGATCACCGTCGCGGTCCTGACCGACAGCTCAGAGGACAACGACGTCACGATCCGGAAGCTCCGGGAGGCGGGCAAGCTCTACGCTGCGGGGATCGTGCAGGTCGGCGACGCGCTCGGTCGCGACGAGGCGGATGTTGAAGACCTCTTCGAGCCCAAGTTCTACGTCGACCTCGTGAACGAGGCCTACGAGGGCGCTCTCAAGGGACAGCCGCTCACCGTGGAAGAACTGCCCGCTGGCGAGCGCCTGGTAGTGCGCGTCGAGCAGGCGTTCGCTGCCCGCCCGGTGGGCAGCGGCCGTCTGAACCACTACTCCCCCGCGGGTGCGCTCCTCCGGCGGAAGGCAACGGGCTCTCGAAAGCTGCCTGCCGCCGTCCTGGACCGCGCGGAGCGGCTGTTCAGGAAGGTCAACCAGCTGCTCGCTTGAGACTGACCCCGCGTCGACGTCGGGAAGCCCTGGTGCACGGGGCGTGGCGCCCGGCGTGAGTCGCCGCCCTCCTGGGCGCACTCGGCCTGCCCGACGCGCCGCTGCCCGAACCCGCGCCGTTGCCACCGGTACGCGATGGGTTCGGTCGCGGGCTGACTGGCCTTCGTGATCGTGCTCGCCTCCCGCGCGCCCTAGCTTCGCTTCCAGACCTGCACGCCGGGCACTCGTCCCCTGCGACTTGGGAGACACGTCCTAGCACCGCGCACCGCCGCCAACTGCGCATTCGCCGCAGATCGAACATATGTTCGATACTGGGCTGGTGGTGGACAGGGTACCGATGCGTGACATGGCGCGGCAGGCGCCGGCAGGTGCGATTGCCGGGCAGCGCATCACGCGCCCGGCGTCCGCCGTGCCGGTGCGAGCCTGGATCCTCGACGCCCGCGGCAGGGACCTCGAGGTCGACGGCGAGGCTGTGGCGTGGACACCTCGCGTCGTGCACGTGCGGTACCTCGACGAGCACGGACGACAGGGCTTCGTGTGGGTCTGGGCGTCGGCGGTGACCCGCCGATGAGCCTGCCGCAGCAGGTCCCCGGCGGGATGGAGCGGATCGCAGCGGCAGTCGCTCTGCTGGACGCCCGCGAGGTGCCAGCCGGCATCGGGTGGGGAGCGACGGCGATAACAGCCGAGGCGGGCCGCGATGGCTGCCCGCTCCGAGGCTGGGCCCGGGGCAGGAGGCACAGCGCGCCGCAGGCGCGGCCGGCACCCGCCGGTGCCCTCAGGGCGCCGGGTGGCTGGTCGTGACGTCCTACGCCGGTGAGCTCGGCCGGGTCGACGTCTCGTCGAGCGCGCACGTTCCGCGGCTGCTCACCGGCGATCGCCACGGCCGGTGCCTGCTGCGCAGGACGACGTCATGCTCAGGACGGGCGCTGTCCGGCGGCGAGCAGGTGGCCCGTTGCGCCCAGGAGCGCAGGCTCCCGCTCGGTCGAGCGGATGACGGCCAGCAGGCGGTCGCGCGTCGCGGCGTCGTCCAGTAGGGCGTCGATGTCGGGCGCCATGTGCGCGACGCCCTCGACCGCGACCGGACCGTCCACCGCCAGCCCTGCGGCGGCGAGCTCCTCGCGGAGCTCGTCCGGCCGGTGGAAGTAGGCGGTCGTGAACCAGTCGGGCCGGCCGGTCGGATTCTCGTGCACCCCGGTCGCCACATCCCGCGCGACGACCTCCGCCCACTCCGGCTCACGCAGGAAACCCGCCGCGACGCCGTCCAGCGCCGAGGCCCACCGCGAGATCGCCGCAGCCACGACCACCCCGCCGGGGCGCAACACGCGCGCCGCTTCCTCCAGGACGAGCCCCCGGTCAGCCGGGTCGGGCAGGTGGTAGAGCGGGCCGAGCAGGAGCACCACGTCGGCACAAGCGTCATCGAACGCGAGCCGCCGAGCGTCGCCTTGGCTGACCGAGGCGAGCGGGTGCGCCACGGCCGCGCTCGCCACCTCCGCCTGCCGAACGTGCACCGGGGACAGGTCGACGAGGTGCACCTCGTACCCGTGGCCTGACAGTGCGAGGGCGTAACGTCCGGCAGCGCCGCCGACGTCCAGGACGACCGCCGGCGGCTTGGGAATCCAGCGGCGCAGCAGCTCGTGCGTCCGCAGCTCCTCCAGCCGCCCCTGCCCGCGGTCGAGCCTGCGCTGCTCGTGGCCCAGGGCGTAGTAGGCCTGCACACCGGAAGGGACCTTGAGCAGCGCGTCCATCACACGATGATCTCGGCATCCCGGAACCGGTGTCCAGAGACTCATGGCGGTTGCCGATCCCGCGGCGACCAGCACCACCTTCGCACCACAGTCTTCGCGAGCATCCGCACTCGAGTCTTGGCGAGCATCCGCAACGAGTCCGCGGTGCGGGACCGCGATCTTCGTGGCCAGCGTCCTGGCGAAGGTCGTCTTGCCCGCGGCAGCGTTCGTTGCCCACTACTCGAACTCGGCGCGGGAGCCACGAGGACACGCTCGGCACCCTAGCCATCGAGCGGTCATCCATGGGCTAACCCGAGGTCGATGCGGCGTCAGGCAGCCCCGTGCAGCCGGCGTAGCTGCGCGCACTCCTCCAGATAACGAGGACGGCTGTCGCCGTCACTACGACGACGCAGGTGAGCGGCTCCCACCACGCGGCGGTGCCGACGAAGACGCGAAGGGGCATCGCGACCACAGCGGCGAACGGCAGGTACGAGCCGACCGTCATGGACATGTCGCTTCCGTGCAGCACGAGGGTCGCGAGGGTCGCGATGGGGACGAAGACGCCGATGAGGCTGCGCCGAGGACCGTCGCCGTCGCCCGTCGCGATGCGCGCAGCAGTGGCGGACCCCCGAGCCGCGATCGTCGCGAATGTGATCACGAAGAGCAGCAGGAACAAAGCCGCTGGCTTTGCGATCAGGGGGATGACATCGGCCTGCTGGGTCGCGGCCAGAGCGATCGCCGCGGTCGCGCCGACGGCCAGCATCTGGGCGACGGCGAGCACAGCATGACCAAGGATCCGCCCCGCGAACTGCGATCCGGTCGTAGTCTGGCCGCTGTGGGACTCGCCCTCCGGGTAGCCGTGGTCGCGCAGCGTGCTGTGGAAGACAAAGCGCATGAAGATCGCCATTGAGAGGTAGAACAGGCCGCCGAAGCAGTACGCGATGAGCAAGCGATTGCTCGACGTGTCGCTGACGACGAGCGGGGCGCTGACGGCGGCCTCGCCGACGAACGCGTCCTGCAGTGCCTCGGCCACGGGGTCTCGGCTGGCGCCTCGATCGCCGATCGCAGCGCCGACGACGATCAGGGTGTAGACCAGGACGAGCAGGGCAGCCGTCGCGTACAGCAGGCGGCGGTGAGCGAGCCGGTCGCGGATCTCACGCTCGGCGACCTGCACGGTGCTGCGCAGGGGACTCGGAGAGACCTTGCGCGCGGGCCGGGAGCCCCTCACAGGCGCCCACCTTGGTCTCGGGCCCGGCCGGCCGAGAGGCGCTTGCGCACGACTACGACTGCGCCGGCCAGAATCAAAGCCAACGCCGCGATGATCAGCGCGAGAGGCTGGGCCCCGGTCGTGGCGAGCCTCGTCTGACCATCGCTCGCGGCGGCGGCGTCGAGGCCGGGGTCACCAGCGTCGACGGGCATCCCGGTGGTTCCGCCGCCTTGGGGGGCTCCCGGGTTGCTGGTGACTGCGCCGGTGATGGTCGCCTCGTGGGTCGTGGCGTCCCCCAGGCCGTTGCTGAACACCGCCCGGTAGAGCACGCGCTGGCCGGCATCGGGCGCGTTCACCGCGAGCCGTGTGGTGGTCGCGCCGGCGGCGTGCACGCTCGACACCCCTGCGTTCAGCGTCTCCCAGCTCTGTCCTCCGCGCTGGGACTGCCAGACGACTGATGGGGCTTCGTCGCCGTTGGCTGCGGCGGTCAGCACCACCGCTGCACCCGGCGCGTGGCTCCCGCCGGCCGGCTGATGGGTGACGCCCGGAGCGGCCCCGAAGGTGAAGCCAGATGGCAGAACGTGGCGCTCGGCGCCGTCGGCCAGGACGCGGACATCGACCACGCCGGAGGGGTGCGCTGGTGTCACTGCTTCCAGGATCGCCGGGCTTGTGCGGGACACCGAGGTCGCCTCGACCGGCCCGAAGAACACCGACTCGGTGACGTCCACCCGCGGGCCGTCAACGGGCACGGCGGAGTCGGTGGTCGTCCCGTTGCCCAGCGCGCCCTCCTGGCCGCGGCCCCAGGCGTAGAGCTTGCCGTCCTCGTCGCGCGCCACTGAGTGGCCTTCGCCGGCTGTGATCTGCGTGATCGTCACGCCCTCCAGGACGCCCGTGGCGTCGACGGCGAGTGGACTCAAGGAGTCCGCGACGGTGCCGTTGCCCAACGCTCCGGCGTTTCTGCCCCAGCCCCAGGCGTAGACCGAGCCGTCCTGGTCCAGAGCCAGCGCGTGGTGCCCGCCGGCGGCGATGCTCGTGATGGTCTTGCCTGACGGGACACCGCTGAGATCGATCGCGACCGGCACCGGCGAGTCAGCGACCCATCCGTAAGCGCCGTCACCCCACGCGTAGATCTGGCCGTCCTCGTCGAGCGCCAGCGAGTAGTGATAGCCGGCGGCGACCTGGGTGACCGTCTTGCCTGCCAGGACGCCGGTGGTGTCGACCGCGACCGGCACCGCCGAGTTCGTCCCTGCGCCGTCGCCGAGCGCGCCCCCGGCTCGGAACCCTCCCCAGGCGTAGACCGCGCCGTCCTCGTCCAGGGCCAGCGAGTGCAAGCCCCCGGCGGCGACCTGCGTGATGGTCTTGCCCGCCAGAACACCGGTGGTGTCGACCGCGACCGGCACGGACGAACTGGAAGTCGACCCGTTTCCAAGAGAGCCGCCCCCGCCAGCGCTGGCTCCCCCGTCACCCCAGGCGTAGACCCGGCCGCGGTCGTCAAGGGCGAGAGAGTGCCACCCGGCGGCGACCTGCGTGACGGTCTTGCCCGCCAGGACACCGGTGGTGTCGACCGCGACCGGCACCGCGGAGTCGACGACCGAGCCGTTGCCGAGCCCGCCGCCGTAGCCATAGCCCCAGGCGTAGACCCGGCCCTCCTCGTCGAGAGCGAGCATGCGGTGATCGCCGACGTCGACCTGGGTGATCGCCTTGCCCGCCAACACGCCCGCGGCCTCTACCGCGACGGGCTCCAGGACGTCGCGGTCGGACCCGTCGCCGTCTCCGTGGCCTCCGACGTCGCTCCAGCCCCAGGTGGACACTCGACCCTGCTCGTCGATGCCGGCGGACAGCTCACCGCCGGCGGCGACATGAGTCCAGCCCGGCTCGGCCACCTCGATCCGCACTATGGTGCCGCCGACCGTCGGGCCCGCATCAGGTGCCGGTCGGGCCCATGCTGCCGATGGAGCGAGCGCCAGGACGAGTGAGACGGTCGCGGCTGCGGTCGTTCGGACATGAGTGCGGTGCACGTCTTGACCTTCCAGGAACGGGACGGAGCGGCGCGAAGAAAACCGCCTGCGGGGATGCGTCGACGGCTCCATCGCACGCTCCTGGTACGAGCGGCACGGCGTCAGTCGATTTCCCGAGTCGAACCCACGAAGGCTCGCCGGGCGCGCGAACAATCGTAAAGGCGGCACCCGAGAACAATCGGGGACCTTGGTCCCCCCTCGACGGAATGCGGCCGGAGATCCGAACCGGATGAAATCACATTTCTCCAGGTCAGTGCGCTCGAACTGCGAGCCTCGAGTCCGCTCTTCGGGCGGGGATGCACGCCGCGCACACCACCCCCCCTGCAATCCCTCACAGGTCCCACCCGTCACCCGCGTTCGATCCGCCCCCGTGCGGCCGGCTTTCTACATTGACCGCAGGCCGTAGGCGGCATCAACGCAGCATTGTGCGATATCCGGGCGCGACGTGGGTAATGCTGCGCTCGACCGCTTTGCGCATTGCTTTGCGTGTCGGCGAAAGCGGTGCGGCAGGTTTCGCGGCGCGGTTCATGAGTACCGATCCCCGCCCGGCACGTCGAAGACCTCCTCCAGGGTGCTGATGTCCTGACGGTTCATGTACTCGGCGAGGTCCTGACCGACATAGCGCAGGTGCCATCCTTCGGGGGCGAAGCCCGTGAGGTGGGCGTTCGCGCTGGTGTACCGCACGAGGAACCCGAACTCACTGCCGTGCGCGGCGATCCACTGCCCTTCGACGGTGTGGTCGAAGCAGGCCGAGAAGTCGCACTCGGGGCGAGTCGAGCTACCCAGGTCAACGGCCAGGCCGGTCTGATGCTCGCTGTGCCCCGCGCGTGCCGAGACCCGGTCGGCATCGTCCTGGCCGAGGCTGGCGACCCACCCGGCGTGGACCTTGGCCTGGTAGGCGTGCGAGCGATAGGCGCTGCGCACGGTGAGCTGGACTCCCTCGCCCTGGGCCGCTTCCAGCAGCTCGACCAAGTCGTCGGCGACGGCCGGGTGGACGAGGTAGCCACGCACGGTGGTGAGCTCTGGCTCGTAGGTCTCCGGCGCGAGAGGGCGCTGCTTGTTCACGACGACCCACGGGCTCGACGCTTCGCTGTGCGAGTGGGCGGACAGGTCGAGGCCTGGACCCTCCTGAGGCGCGCCACGAGTCTGCACAGGACTGGACCTCGTCGACTCCACTGGATCGTGTGCGGGCGTCGTGGTCTGCGCGTCCGCTGGTGGTGTCGGCGCAGCCGGCGTGCTGCATCCAGCGAGGGTCGCGCCGAGCAACAGGGTGAGGACGAAGGTCACGGTGGACCCGCTGACGCGGGCGGAAAGGATGCTCACACCGTTGATCGGTGTCCGGCCGGGGCTCACCCATGTCACTGGGGCGTGTCTGTCATGGCGGCCCGCTTGGCGGACACACATTCCAGCAGACGCATCCCGTTCGTCTCTGGAGGTAAGCCTTGCCGGTGCCCGCCGGATCGCAGAACGTCGAGCGACCGCTGACGGCTCGCGAGACCGAGACGCTCTACATCGCGCACGCACCAGCGGTGTACCGCTACGCACGCACGCGCCTCCCGGCTGCGGAGGCGGAGGACGTGGTCGCCGAGGTCTTCGCGATCGCGTGGCGCAAGGGCGAGCGCAACCTGGTGAACCCGCGGGCCTGGCTGCTGGGCGTGGCCCGTCGAGTCCTGGCCAATCAGGTACGCGCCCACAACCGCCGCGCCGCGCTATCCGCGCGCCTGCGGTCTCACCCGGCGACGCCTGCGGATCCAGACGACGGTGTGCTGCACGAGCTGGATGAGCTGCGTCGAGCCCTGGCCCTGCTACGTCCGGCCGATCGGGACGTCATCCGCCTGCTCGCGGCGGCTGAGCTGACGACTGCAGAGCTGGCGCAGGTGCTCAATTGCTCGCCGGCCAGCGCGGCCACCAAGGTCCACAGGGCGCGCCGTCGTCTACGCGCCGTCTATCCCGAGCGAACTGAGGAAGGAGCCTGAGGTGGCTGATGAACTCGCGCGAGCCCGGCGCACGCTGGAGCGTCTTGACGATGAGCTCGACCTGTCGCGGGTGCACCTGCAGGCCAGGGCACGCGCCGAGAAGACTCAGGACGCTCACGAAGGAGCCGGGTCAGCGCCCTCGGAGTCCATCGAGACGGTGCGGGTGAGGCACATCGGCGAGCGAGCGTCCCGCGGGGCCTGGCGTGACCGGCGCCTTGCGGCGGTCTGGGGCGGTTTGGCGGCGTCGGTGGTGACTGGCCTGGTTCTCACGCTGGGTCCTTCGGGTGCCGAGCCCCCTGCAACCGGTCGCGCCGCTGGCGGGCCCGGCCTGGCGCCAACGGACGACCCGAGGCCAGCGACCACGATGTCGGGAACGGAGATCGCAGCGCACATCGCGCGAGCGGTCTCCGCCCCTGAGGTCTGCGGGGTGCGTTCGACAGCGAGCCTGGGTGAGGAGTCCGCGACCCGGGTTGATCGGGTGGCCGCCACGGCCGACGGACCGAGGGTGCCGTTGGTCAGGGACCCGCTGACAGCCCTGCACGATGCTGCGGTTCACGAGCTGCACCACATCGTCAACGCCGGGCCCAGCGCGCTCAGCACACTCGACTCGCAGCCGGATGACCAAGGCGACCTGCTTCGTGTCGAGTTCGCCGACGACGGAGCAGCACTCCTCGGAGGGCAGGTCACCGAGGTGCGGTATCTGGTCGACACCTCGACGTGGCTCCCCCGAGGTCAGGAGCTCGCCGCCGTCTCTGAACAGGGAGCCGAGTACGTCCTGGTCAGCGAGATGCAGTGGCTGGGGTGCGACGGACTTCCCGTCGACGACCCACGATGACTCCGATCAAGGCCGGACCCGAAGATCAGGACTGCACCGGACGTCCGATGTCTACCTGATCGCAGCGAACAGCAGGCTGTCTTCGCTCTGCCCTCGAATGACGACGTGGGACCGCATGCGTCCCTCCTGGGCCATGCCGATCTTGCGAAGCACGTTCTGGGAAGCGACGTTGGCGGGGCGGCAGGTCGCCTCGACGCGGCCCAGCCCTAGGTTGTCCAGGCCGAACCGCAGCACGGCGCCAGCCGCTTCGCTGGCGTACCCCCTGGCCCAGTGCGATCGCGCGAGGACGTACCCGAGTTCTGCGCGCCGGTGTTCCCTGCTGGTCACGGTGATGGCGCAGGACCCCACCATGACCTCACCGGTAGTCACGGCGAAGGTGTAGGACGCTTGATGGGCCGACGCCCACTCGGCGACCACCTGGTCGACGAAGCCCCTCGTCTGCTCTGGCGTCCACGGCCCCCAGGCCACATGCCGACACACCTCGGGATCCTCGGCGTATGCCTGCACTGACTGCAGGTCCGAGATGACGAGTGGCCGTAGGTGCAGGCGTCTCGTAAACAGCGCGACCATCTAGGTACTCCTCGAGCTTGCTGCGGCCGTTCCTGCGCGGCTGGGTCCGGGCCTGGGCCGACGGGGGGCAACTCAGGCGCGGCGGGCGATCGAAGCGGCCGGCCACTTGGCTCTGGGCTGAGGCTCAGGTCCGGCACGGGGCGGACAGGACCCACGTGATCCCGAACCGATCGGTGACCATCGCGCTGACTCCGTCGTCGTGCGGGGGCGGGTTGAGCACCAGCTGGGTCGCGTTCGCGCTCCCTTCGCTCAAGACCGACAGGGCTGTGCGAGCGGACTCGAAGGTGGAACAGTGCGCGTGGAGGCTCACCGCGGACCCCGATGGGATCGGCTGGCTGGTGTCGGCCCCCGTGATAGCGCCCGTTTCGGTCAGCTGGAGGTAGGCGTGCATGACTCTGGCTTGCTGCGGCTGGACTGCGTCGCCGTAGCGAGCGATCTCCGCCGCGGGTGCGTCGAACGCCCGCTGGTACAGCTCGAACGCCTCTTCGCATTGGCCGTTGAAGGTCAGGTAGGGCGTGATCATCGTCGATTTCCCTCGCTGGGTGGTGGTCTGTCGTGACCGTTCTTTTCTAGACCCGGGCGGTTAGCCCCGGGTTAGGACTCGGGCGGCGAGACACGAGCCCGCGCGAGGCAGAGTCGTCTCGCTCGCCGCCCCCGGCACGACCCGGCAACTCCGCCTTCTCCTGGTCATCATTGCTCGATCGCTCCCCCGACGTTGCGGAGGTGCTCACGGAACGTCGTTCCCTGGCGTGCGCGGGCGACGAGGAACTCAGCGAATCGCGTCTGGTCGCGCAGGGTGACTCCCGCGTTCATCCGCAGCGCTTGGGCTCGTTCGGTGTCACGGATCGCCCGCGCCGCGTCCGCGATCTCTCGCCAGTGGCCCAGAGGAAGGAACAGCACGCCGTCGTCGTCACCGAAGACGACGTCCTCGGAGGTGACCACCGCTTCTCCGATCTGGGCGACGGCGGTCGCAACGGCAGGCTGAGCTCCTAGGCGGGCCGGTCCTGCCGGCACAGCGCCTTCGCTGTAGAGCGGTAGTGCGATGGCGCGCAGCTCGCGGGTGTCGCGATGCAGGCCCCAGATCACGATGCCGGCGAGCCCGGCGTGCCGAGCCTCGAGTGCGAGCAGGTCACCGACGCACGCCTCGTCCCGTCGCCCGCGGTTGTCGATCACGAGGACGTCGCCGGTTGCAGCGTGCTCGATGGCCTCTAGCAGCACGTCGACGCTCCCGGCGTGCCGGACGGGGCGGGCTCGTCCCAGAACGCGAGCGTCCCGCCGCAGAGGCCGCACGGTGGGCGGTGCTTGGCGCACTCGGCTTCCGAGTCGCACGATCGCGTCTGCGACGTGGGCAGTGCTCAGGTCGAGGAACGTCTCGTGCAGATCCTGCTGATCCACGAGTGGTCCTTCCGGTTGCGGATGTGGGTGGTCACCGACGCGCCGGGCTGTCATGTCGGCCGCCGATGCGATCCGTGGCTCGAGCGGGTCGGGCGCCGCGATGCCGCCAGCACGCGTGACGCAGATCGGCGCTGGCCCCGCGAGCCGTCGTCAGCCGCCGGTGTGCCCCTCGCCGTCCAGGTCTTGATCGGGCAGCGTTGCTTGGTCCGTGTCTCCCTGCTGGGACCGTGGCGCTCCGTCGGACAGGGTCAGCGTGATGGTGGCGCCGGGCAGTGCGCTCCTGCTGGGGCTCTGACTGGCGACTGAGCCAGCACGCACCGAGGACGGAACACTCCCGGCGACGAGAACCGTGAACCCCGCGCTCTCGAGCTGCGCGCGGGCGCTCGCCTGGTCCATGCCGATGACGGAGGGCACGGGGATCATGCGGCCGTGGATGCTGGTGCTGTCCGGCGGTGCGAATCCCGGGTTGGGCTCACCGTCGGCAAGGGCTTGGTCCATGAACCGCTTCCAGGTCGGTCCAGCGATGGTTGCTCCGAACACGTTGCGGTAGTAGCGCCCGTTGATCGTGGTGCGCTGCATCGGGGTGAAGGAGTCGGCGTACCCGACCCACACGGCCGTGGCCAGGCGCGGGGTGTAGCCGACGAACCAGGTCTGCTCGTTCTCGGAGGTCGTGCCGGTCTTGCCCGAGGCGGTGTAGCCGGACGGGGCCCCTATCGCCTTGCCGGTGCCGTTCCAGACGTTGCTCAGCGCGTGGTTGACCGCGTTGGCGATCTCGGGCTGGATCGCCTGGGTGCAGCCGGCCTCGGGGATCGGCAGGTCGGTTCCGTCGGGGTCCTTGACGTTGGTGATGGCTACGGGCCGGCAGTACGTGCCGCCGGACGCGAACGCGGCGTAGGCCCCGGCCACGGCCAGAGGGCTGGTGGAGTCCGACCCGAGCACGCTGGAGGGATAGGCGTTCATGGGCTCGCCCTCGACCCCGTGGGGGGCTTGCACGAGCCCGAGCTCAGCGGCACCTTCGGCAATCGAGCACAGGTCGAGCTGCATCGCCATGGACAGGTAGGCGAGGTTCACCGACTGCCGCGTGGCATCCATGATCGTCATCGACCCGCTGCCACCCTCGGCGTTGCGCACCGGCCAGGTGGAGCTGCCCAGGCGCGCCCCGCAGGCGGTGAACTGGTTGGTGTCCAGCGTCCGCGCGGTGCCGTTGACCTGCTCGCTGAGGTTGTGGCCCTGCTTGAGCCACTCGAGCAGGGTGAACGGCTTGTACGTCGACCCGGGCGCGAACCCACCCGATCCTCCGTAGGAGAAGGAAGTGTTGTAGTTGACCGAGACCTCCCGCCCGGACGCGTCAGCGGTGTTGTTGTAGTGGCGGTTCTGGGCCATGGCTTTGATGTAGCCGGTTCCAGGCTCGACGACGGTGATCGCGGATCCGACCCCGGTGCGGTCGTCCACGGGGACGCCGTTCTTGACCTCGCTGTCGGCGTGGGTCTGCAGTCGCGGGTCCAGGGTGGTGGTGATGGTCAGACCACCGCGGTAGAGCCGGTCTTCGCGTTCTTGGGGGGTCTCGCCGAACGCGGGGTCGTTGCGGATGACCCGGGTGACGTAGTCGCAGAAGAAGCCCGACCCTTGGATCACGTCGGCGGCGGCCATGCAGCCGCTGCGGGCCTCGCTGACGTGCAGTGTGTCCGGCAGAGGGGTGGCGACGCCTGAGTCGTGCTCCTCCTGGGTGATGAAGGCTTCTCGCAGCATGTTCCCGAGCACGATGTCGCGACGCCCCTGGGACTTCTCGGGGTGCTTCACCGGGTCGAACGCGGTCGGGCTCTGGGTGATCCCGGCGATGGTCGCGGCCTCGAGGTAGGTCAGGTCGGACGCGGGCTTGCTGAAGTACCGCTGCGCAGCCGACTGCACCCCGTAGGTCGCCACCCCGAACTGCGCGATGTTGAGGTAGCCCTCCAGGATCTGGTCCTTGGTCAGCTCCTTCTCCAGGGCGATCGCGAGCTTCGCCTCGCGCAGCTTGCGGGCGTAACCCTCGGCGCCGTCGGCCTCGCGGGCGGCGTTCGCGGCTTCAAGGTCACCGTCGCGGACCGCGGACTCGATCAGGGCGTTCTTCACATACTGCTGGGTGAGCGTGGAGGCGCCCTGCGTGGAGTCGTTCAGCGAGTTCTGCACCAGGGCGCGCACCATCCCGGCCGGGTCGATGCCACCATGCTGGTAGAACCGGCGGTCTTCGGTGGCGACCACGGCGTCCTGCAGCACCGTTGCCACGTCGGTGAGCGCGACGACCTCGCGGTTCTCGGCGAAGAAGGTGGCGAGCAGGGTGCCGTCAGCGGCGAGCATGAACGACTTCTCCGACAACGGTCGCGCCTCCAGCTCCGAGGGCAGGTCCTCGAACGCCTCGACGCTGAGGTCGACCGCGGCGTTCGCGGCAGCCACCGCCGGCAGCACGAGGCCAGCGGTCAGCAGACCACCCACACCGGCGGTGAGGACGAAAGCGAGGAGCAGAGCCAGTACCTGGACGAGGGTCAACTGGCGTCGGGGCACACTTGTCCGCAGCATGCCAGCACGCTACGAACGGCCGATCGTTAGGTGCTGGCCCCGCAAGGACTGAGTAGGTGGCGTGATCTGCGGTCGTCCTGCACCGCGATGACCCGCCAGGTCGGGCGCCGCTAGACCGGAGCTCCGCTCTCGATGAGAAGCACGCCGAGCACGGTCAGGACGATGCCGAGGGCCGTCAGCCGTGAGAGCCGTTCTCGAAAGAGCATCCGGCCGGCCACGGCGGTCAGACCAACGCCGCACGCGGCCCAGACGCCGTAGGCCACGCCGAGCTGGAGCCCGAGTTGCAGTGTCACGGCCAGCGCGACGAACGCTGCCAGATAGCCAACGGCTACCGCGAAGTACCAGGCTTTGGAGCTCGTCACGGCGATCCGCAGGGCGATGGTGGCCAGGACCTCGAAGACGATGGCCCCGGCGAGAGCGATCCACGCGTTCACGCCTGGGCCACTTGCTTGCGCGCGGGGCGGGAGCCGACCTCGACCAGGAGCACCCCCGCTACGACCAGGGTGATACCGATGGCCATGATCGGTGTCAGCTGCTCGCCGAACAGCGCTGAGGCGAACACGGCGGTGAGGGCCACGCCTGCTGCCGACCAGATCCCGTAGGCGACACCGAGCGCCAAGCCTGCGTGCAGTGCGCGGGCGAGGCACAGGAAGGCAGCGCAGTACATCGGCAGGACCAGGACGTACATGCATGGTTGGTCGACGGCGGCGCGCATCGACAGCGAGCCCGCGACCTCTGTGGTGATCGCGCCCAGCAATGCCAGCCATTTGTGCATCTGAGCTGCTCAGTCCCGAGTCGTGGGTCGGCTCGTGCTCGAGGGGTGTGGGCTCGTGCCCGGCGGCGATGAGATCAGGTGCCCGCCGCGCGACAGCGCGACCAGCGCCACAACGGGAAACAGCAGCAGCCACAGGTTCGGCAGCCACCAGGCGAGGTCGAAGTCGCCGCGCAGGATCCAGAAGTTGACCGCCATGAGACCCGCTGCCGAGGTCAGGGTGAGGGAGATGACCATGAGCGTGCGTGCTGCCGGGTGGCCGGTTCGCGCGAGGACGAGACTGAGCAGCCCGGTCCCGATCGCCGTGAGGTCCATGCCGAGGAAGGACCAGTTCCAGTCGCTCATGAACCGCCCGCCTCCCACCGACAGGAACCCCGCGGCTGTCGCGATCCAGTAACCGAGGAAGCCCACGTCCGTCCACAGCATCGCGGTCTTCACCCGCCGCACCAAGATCGGGTCGCTCGGGGCGGGCGCTTGGAGTGCGGCAGCGCTGCAGATCATCGTCGGACCCTTCGGTCGGGTTTGTGCTGTTGGTGGGCCATCGGCTCACTCCCATCGGAACAGCCGGAACGCCAGCAGATACACCAGTACGGTCCAGCCCAGGACCACGGCGAGCTGGGGCGCCACAGTCATCAGGCTCGCGCCCTCGGTGGTGATGAACCGGATGCCGTCTGCGACCGGGGTCAGCGGCAGCCACGCGGTCGCGTCCTGGAGCCAGCCGGGCATCAGGAACCGCGGGAAGAAGATCCCGGACAGGAACATCAGCGGCAGCGCGATCAGGTTGGACAACGGCGCGGCCTGGTTCTCGTTCTTGGCCCAGGCGCCGACGAGCAGCCCGAAGCCGATCATCATCAGCAGGCTGGGGACCGCGAAGGCGAGAAGCGTCAGCCAGCTACCGCGCATGTCGAAGCTGAAGATGGTCAGGCCCGCGATCATCATCACCGTCAGGGAGATCAAGCCGATCACCAGATACTGCAGCGCCGTCCCGAGCAAGAGCGAGGGCGCCTGGAACGGGGTGGACCGGATGCGCCGCAGGACACCCTGGCGCTTGACCGCCGGCATGATGTTCGCCAGCCCGAACAGCCCGAGCGAGAGCATCGAGAAGGCGACCATGCCGGCGAAGGTGTAGTCGAACTGCGACAGACCCGCGGTGCTGGTGGGTTGCTGCTCGACGGTCAGCGGGTCGACGAACCCGGTCATCTCCCGGTTGATCGCGTCGAGCATGCTCTGCATGACCGCGGCGACGGTCTGCCCGGACTGCGGGGATGATTCCTCGTAGTAGACGGTCATCTGTCCGGTCGGCAGCTGGGCGTCTCCGACGGGCCCGACCTGTCCGAAGCCCTCGGGCAGCTCGACGATGCTGTCGATCTGCCCGCGGCCCATCTGCTCCTTGGCCTCGTCCAGGGAGTCGACGTCGACGACCTGGAACAGCCCGTCGTCCTCGGCTCGATCCACGAAGGCTGTCGTGAACTCTGATCCCGAGCTGTCGATGACCGCGACACGGAAGTTCGTGCTGGTGTCCCCGAAGATCGTGCCGAACACGGCGAGGAACACCAGCGGCAACAGGACCGTGAAGAACATCGCGACCGGGTCGCGGGAGAAGGCGCGGAGCTGGGTGCGCGCGAAGGTGACGATCGCGGTCATGTCAGTCCCTCAGCGCTTTCCCGGTCAGGTCGATGTACACGTCCTCGAGGTCGGCGCGCTCGACGGTGGTGTCCTTGGTGAACCCGCGGGCGAGCAGAGCGGCAATCATCGCCGGCGGCGAGTCCAGGGCGATGATCTTCCCGGCGTCCATGATCGCGAGCCGGTCACAGAGCCTTTGTGCCTCCTCCATGTAGTGGGAGGTGAGCACGACCGTGATGCCCCGGGCTTTGATGTCGACGATCAGGTCCCACAGGTGGCGTCGGGCTTGAGGGTCTAGGCCGGTGGTGGGTTCGTCCAGGAACAGCACGCGTGGGCTGTTGATCAGGGCGGTCGCGATCGAGAACCGCTGCCGCTGGCCGCCGGAGAGCTTCTCGGGGTAGGTCTTGGCCTTCTCGGTCAGGTCGACGGCGCCGAGCAGGTCCATCGGGTCGATCTTCGCACCGTAGAAGGACGCGAACATCCGCATCTGCTCGACCAGCGTGACTTTTTCGTAGAACGTCGAGGACTGCAGCTGCACGCCGATGATCGACCGGATCTTCTGCGGCTCGGCTGCCACGTCGATCCCGTCGATCGTGACGGTGCCGGAGTCGATGGGCCGCAGCGCCTCGATCATCTCCAGGGTGGTGGTCTTGCCCGCACCGTTCGGCCCGAGGATCCCGAAGACTTCGCCCTGGCGGACGGTGAATCTGATCGCGTCGACCACGGTGTGGCCGTCATAGGTCTTGGTCAGGCCAGACACGTCGATGATTCCGTCCGTGATGGCGGTGCTCATGGTCGCTCCGTTCTGTGGGCGAACGCGGGAGTTGTCGTTGTCGGGACGAAGCGCAGCATCATCACCGCCGCAGACCGAGGTTGGCTCGGATCTCGCGGTAGCGAGCGGTTGCCAGCTCGCTGGCTCGCCCCTTGCGGCAGAACGCCAGCCGGGCGAGCTTGGGAACGACCCGTTCGACGACGACCTGGCCGTCCTCGAGCTTGGCCTCCAGGGCGGCGAGCGCCTCACCGAAGCGGGGGTCGCGCCGTGCCCGGTCGAAGAAGGACAGCACGTAGACCCAGTAGAAAAGGTTGTAGTCGCGGAACGGGTAGGACACCTGCATGAACAAGGTGCCGATGCCGTAGTGGCACGGCCCGATCGGGGCGCGGCTCGTCCAGTGGTTCAACAGGGACTCGACGGCGTGGTCGACGGCGGGCCCTGCCGTCGAGTCCGTGTGCCGGAAGGCGTCCAACGTGACCAGGGTCGGCATCGGGTTGGAGTTCTCGGTCTCCGGTCCGCGCCCGAAGCTGAACTTGTTGCACCGCCAGCCTCCGTCGTGGTGCTGGGTCTCCAGGAGGTGCCGCAGCGTGGTCCTCACCCGCGAGTCGTCTGCATGGCCCATCCGGCACAGGAACCTTGCGGCGATCGCCGTCTGGCAGGGCAGCACTGCCCCGCGGGGGTAGAGCGTGAACCGCCCGTCCGGCTGCCAAGCGGAGAAGACCAGGTCGGTGCTCTGGCGCAGCACCGGGTCGTCACGGCTCATGCCGAGCTCGAGCAGGAGCAGCGGGCTCTCGAGCGCTGAGAACGGCGCTCCCTTGAGCAGCCGGCGGTCCGGGGTCGTCCACAGGTCGGCCCCCTGATCGTGTCGGTGTGCGAGCACGGCCTCGATGTCGGACCGGTCACGCTCGTCGACTGCCATCTGCTGTCCTCCGGTGGATGTGCTGGGACGGCTCATCGCTGAGTCGGATGCCTGGCAGAGAGACGGTGGGCTCGCGCATCGAGCGGGCGCTCACCAGCTGCTCGCGGTCGCCGAGCCCGTATGGAGCTGCGGGCTCTCCCGCGCGCACATCACGTCCTCGGCGAGGCCGTCGTGCACGAGGTTGGTCGGGAAGTACAGGGCGGGGCCGACCGGCAGCTCGGAGGGTTCCAGGCCCCAGACGGCCATGACGCAGGCCTCGAGGGCGAAGTCGACCGCAGGCATCACGGGGTCGTCTGCCGGCCGGTGGTCGACGTTGATCGCTGTGGTTTCGGTGAGCATGTGCTGGAGCACGATCTGCCCGTGGTGAGGCTGCGCACAGTCGACGAACGCCAGGTTCGCCATCCCCCAGGTCGGATCCTGCTCTCCGAGCATGTAGCAGTCGCCGACGTGCGCTTCCTGGGCATGGGTAGGCGCGTTCGCGGCGCGCGTGTGGACATCCACCGGTGGTCCTGGGGCCGAGTCCTCTGTCGTACTCGTCGCGGAAGGTGAGGGCTCAGCGATGCTGTCGGCGCCGGCTCGAGGGTCACGCAGGAACAGCATGATCGCGCACAGTGCCAGGGCCGCGAGAGCCAACTCGACGATGAACCGCATGCGTGCTTCACGTCGTGTCATGTGCTCGACCCGCGCCCGAGCGAACTGGGCAGTGTCGCGGTCAAGATGTTCTCGGCGGTGCTGAGCACATCGACCACGGTCCGGGCGGGCGCGACCTGGACGTGGGGGTAGTCGATCTCACCGGACTCTGGATCAAGGGTGTAGGCCAGCCGCTCGCGGTCCAGGGAGAACTGGGCGTCCAGTCCGGGACGGTTGCCTCGGACGTCCTGGCGGTGCCACCTGCCGCGCAGGTACACCGCGATCAGGCCGTGCAGGACGAAGCCGTTCTCCTCGTCGGCCAGCAGCTGGTAGCACAACCCGGTGGGCACTCCTCCGGCGCGCAGCACCGCTGCGGCCAGGTGCGACTTGGCGTAGCACAGTCCCACGCCGTGGTAGAGAACCTCGGAGGCGGTGAGGGTGGCGCGTGGGTCGCCGGCATCGAAGGAGTGTGCGATCTCATCGCGCACCCACTCGAACGCTGCGCGCGCGAACTGCTCGTCGTCGCGGCCGCCGCGCAGGCTCGCGGCCAACCTGCGCACCTGCGGGTGCTGGGTCTGGATGACCAGGCCCGAACCGAGGAACCGGTCGGGGCGAGCAGCCTGGGGACTGCGCCACGGGGTGGTGCTGGGACCTGGGCTGGGCGAGTTGGTGCTCATGAGCGGTCCTTTTCTGCTGGTCGTGGTCCCGGGTGTGATGCGGGCAGCTCGATGCGTGCGGTCAGGCCGCCTTCGGGTCGGGCGGTGAGCGTGAGCCGCCCCTGGTGCAGGGTCACGATCTCGTCGATGATCGCCAGGCCGAGACCCAACCCTGAGCCTGTGGTGGCCGCGGTCGGGGGTGCCTGGATCCGGGTCGCGGTCCCGCGGTGGAACGGTTCCTTGAGTGTCTCGACGGTTGCGGGCAGCAGGGCTTGCCCGTCATTGGTCACTTCAACTACGGGGCGCATCTGCCCGTCCAGGTCCTGCACACCGGCCCAGGCCAGGGCGTGCCCGCCATGCCGGTTGTGCACGATGGCGTTGTCGATGAGGTTCGCGCAGACCTGCGCGAGCATCTGCTCATCGCCGAGCACGATCGTCTCGGTCTCGTGGACCGTGAGCGCGATCTGGGCGGCATCGGCTGCTTCGGCACGTTCGCGCACCGCCGCGGCCAGGAGCGCGCCGAGGTCCACGGGGACCCGCACGCCGAGGCCCTGACCTTGCGTGCGGGCGAGGGTGAGCAAGGAGTCCAGGATCCGGGTGCTGCGCTCGTTGGCGGTGACCGCGCGACGCAGGGCGGGTTCGAGCTCGGCCGGCACTCTGCCCTGCGTCAGCGGAACGTCGAGCGCGGTCCTGGCAGTGGCGAGCGGCGTGCGCAGCTCGTGGGACGCGTTGGCGACGAAGCGACGCTGGGACTCCAGCGCCTCAGCGAGCCGGTCGAGCATGGCGTTGATCGTCTCGCCCAGCACCCTGACTTCGTCATGCGGCCCTTCGATCGGGATCCGGGCGTCGAGGTTGTCGGCCCCGATGTTGCGAGCCGCGGCAGTCGCGGTCTCCAGGGCACCCAGCACGCGACGCAGCAGCAACCAACTCACGGCGGACGCCGTGGAGACGAACACCACCACGATCACCGCCGACCACCTCGCGAGCGACCGGGTGAGCCCGCCTTCCGCCTGCAGCTGGATCGCGGAACCGTCGATCGACAGATCAACCAGGACGTACAGCACGGCCGTCAGCGCGAACCCCGTGGCGACCAGCAGCGAGATCGTGATCACCGTCAGGCGGGTACGCAACGACTGCGGACGCCGCTTGGGCGAAGGACCGACGCGATCTGGGCGCGGCGAAGAGGACGTCATCACGTGATCCGGTACCCCAGGCCCGAGGTGGTCTCGATGACCTCGGGGTGTCCGAGTCTTACGCGCAGGCCGTGAACGGCGACCTTGACCACGGAGCGGCTCCGATCACTGCGGCCTTCCCAGACGTCGGCGAACAGCTCGTCGACGGACACGTATCCACCGTCGGCGACGAGCAATGCCGTCAGAACAGCGAGCTGCAACGGTGTCAACTGGATGGCACGACCGTCGCGGGTCACCGTGCGGCGCTCGGCGTCCAGACGGACGCCGGCGCGCTCATACACCTGCCGGTCATCAAGGTCGACTCGGCGCCCGAGCGCTCGGATGCGGGCCAGGAGCTCGACGTAGGCGAAAGGCTTGCCCAGGTAGTCGTCGGCACCCAGGTCCAAACCTGCAACCCGGTCGTGCAGGGTCGCGGCCGCGGTCAGCATGAGGATCCGCGTCGGGCTGCCCACAGTCGCCAGGGCCTGACAGACCGCATCGCCCCCGAGCACAGGCAGGTCCCGGTCCAAAATCACCACGTCCGGCTGCCACGAGGCGATCCTGGCGAGGCCCGCGGCCCCTTCGTGCGCAACTTCCACCTGGAAGCCCTCAGCGCTCAGCCCTTCGGCCAGTGAGAGCGCGAGATCGACTTCGTCTTCGACAACGAGTACGCGCATCGTTCCCCCTCGAGCCTGATCGACGGCGTGACCAATCAAGCATCCCGCCCGCCGGTTAGCGATGGGTTAACCCTCCCCTTACCCTCCCGCGACTAGACCAGGGGCGTCACGAACTCGCCCGGAAACGTCCAGATCAGGAGCCCATGATGGGTAGCCCCGACCACGGCGCCACTGCAGCGTCCGGCCGAGCAACGCAGACCACACCGCCGAGTGATCAGGTTGGAGACATGCGCCCTTCCGAGCTCGCGCCGGGTTCATGGCCGCGCGGCCAGGCACTACGTCTGATCGCAGCGGTGTGCCTCGTCCTGCCTGCGCTCTTGGCGCGCTGGCTGATCGGGGAGGTGGAGCCGCTGGCGATCGGTCCGGTGCGTCTGCCCGCCGCGTTGCTGGCGGTTCTCCTCGTGGCGAGCGGCACGGTCGCTGCAGCCTGGGCATGGGTGCAGGACGAGGTAGTGCGCGAGCGACGTGACGCCGAGCCGGTAGGCAGTCGCGCGGTCCGCTGGTTGCTCCACGCCGGGATGACGATCTTGATCGTGCTCGGCTGGCTAACAGCGGGACTCACGGTGCTCCTGGGGTTCCTCTTTGATGCCGTGTAGCCATGGCGCCTGCAGACTGTGACGCCGCGAGTTGTGGGCTCCGCCCGGTCCCCAGCAGGGCGCTCATCGCAGGCGGTCGACCAGTTCACCTCGTCTCACTGCGCGCCGTGCGAGCAGGGTACGACGACGCACATCAGCGCAACGGTGTCCAGCGCATGGTCGAGCGTGCGAGACCCGCACGGTTCGGCCGCGACCATGCCGGCGTGCTCGAATGCGGTCCAGGGGCGTGGCGCGCGTATGCAGGATCGCGCCGAGCTGCTGCTCGTTCGACGCACATGCCCGGCAGGAACGCGGCGACGAGAAGGCGAGGACCTGAGGCCGGGGAAGCTCTCCGCACGACGGACCGGCGCTGGATCCGACGGCGGCGAGCGTGTCCGGACTCTCCATTGACGTCGGCCCGACCGAGGTCGCCCGCTGGTTCGGCGCACACGTCGCGGTCCCGGTCGGGGCGAGCTGAGCGGTGGCATGACCCGCCACTCCGCGTCTGCGTGGCCGTCCCCTCCGAGTCGGCGCCCACGAAGTCGCAGCTCTGCAGCAGTCAAGGACGCCGCTGTCGGATCGAGGTCTAGTTGCGCCCCCCACCCCAGGACTCACATGACCCGCCGGTACCGAGCTGGCGTCCGAAGAGCGCCAGTGTGGCGGCCGGCGCTGGTCGCCGCTCCCCGCACGTGAGGGCGAAGGTCTCCTCTGCCGAACCCTGCGCAGAGGCGAAGAGCAGGTCGTCGCACGCGGCCATGTTGCCCGAGGCGCAATCCGCCAGTGCTACCTTCGGGTCGACGTGACGAGACGGGTCCCCGGTCACCAGTGCGGCGAACGCACCAACGACCAGGGCGCAGCCCAGGGCGATGCCGAGCACCTTCGCAGCGCCTCGATGCCGTGGAGGACGCGGCGCCCCTTCGCCCGGGGCAGCGGGGTAGCCCGGAGCCGGTCCGGACTGCTCGAGCGGGGAGTGCTGGGAGTCTGGCATGAGAGTGGTCCCATCGTCAGGGTCGTCCACGAGCCCGCCGGGAACTGGCGAGTCGGCACAACGTGTGGATCAACGCGGGACGCGAACAGAGGAGGACGCCCCACCGGCACCGGCCACGTGGGGGTCTTTCCGGGGCTCATCCGGCCCGCTTGGCACCTACCCGGAGGCGGCAACACGAGTCTGGCTGACGCCCGGTTAAGACCCGGTATCCTGCGACTGCTGTCCCTGGCCAGCCGCTCGAAGCCGAATGGCGCTCCCCCACCGGCGGCGGTGTGCCTCGTCTTGCCTGCGTTCTTGGCGCGCTTGCTGATCGCGGGAGTGGAGCAGCTGGCCGTCGGTCCGGTGCGTCTGCCTGCCGAGCTGCAGGCGGTTCTCCTGGCGGTGAGCGGGACGATCGCTGCAGCCTGGGCCTGGGTGCAGGACGGGGCGACGCGCGAGCAACGTGCTGCAAGGCCAGTCCGGAGTCGCGCGGTCCGCTGGTTGCTCCACGCCGGATGACGATCTTGATCGTGCTCGGTTGGCTGACAGCGGGACTCACGGTGCTCCTGGGGGTGCTGTTCGACGCGGTATAGCCGCGGCCCTCCACACCAGGACGCCGCGAGGTGCGGGCGATCGGGGTCTGCGCGCGGCCGATGCACCCGGCTCGTCGGTGACAAGTCCCCGGAGCGTCGCGGCATCGGCGGAAGGTTCACCGCAGGCGGTCGACGAGTTCGCCCCGTCCGACCGCCCGTAGAGCGAGCAGGGGCACCACGGCGCACGTCAGCGCAACCGCGGCCAGCATCGCTGCGCTCGCTCCTACCGGGATCGTGTACGCGATGCCGAAGTCGTCGGTCGCGCGGAACGCGGCCGCGCCGGCCGGGACCGCGAAGGCCACGGACACCGGGACCGCGAGGAGCCAGTGGCCCAGACCTTCGAGAACGGCGGCACGGCGCAGCTGCGCGCGCGTTGCGCCGACGGCTTCGAGCAGGGCGAGCTCGCCGGCTCTGGCGTGCGCGGTGGCGGCCATCGCGGTGCCGAAGTTGATCAGCGCCACCAGCATGAGGACGGCGGCGATCACCGCGCCCAGCAGGCTGAGCTGCTGCGCGCCGTCCTTCATCGCGTCGTAGGCCTCGATCTTCGAGTCGAGCTGCACGTCGCTCGCGTCGCCAACGAGCGCGCGGACGACTGCTTCGGTCTCGCGGTCGAAGGCGCGGTCGTAGGTGATCGTGACCTCGTCGACATGGGGAGGGTCGAGGACCGTCTCGACGTACTGCGCGGCGACCACCAGTCCTGGGGCAGGGCCACCGGAGGGCACCGGCCACCCGGGCGCGATGGCGACGATCCTGGGGGCCATCGTGGTCCCATCGACGCTCTGCACGGTGACGTGCTGACCGACGACGGCGCTCGCCTGCCAGTCGGACACCTGCGGGGGGAACGTGAGGATCGCTGCACGCCCCGAGTGGAAGTCCTCGAGCACCACGGGTTCGGGCAGCACCGCGGCGATCTCGGCGAGGCGGTCGTCGTCGACGCCGATCAGTACGCCGTGGAACGCTTCGGGCTCGGCGATGACGAACTCTGGGCGGGCGTCCTGCCACCGGTCGTACCTGAAGCGGTCGAAGAACTCGACGTAGTAGTCCTCGGGGATCGCCGGCTGGCTGCGGACGGCGACCCCGTCCAGCGTGACCGCCGAGACACTGGCGACTCCGTCCACCGACCGCAGTGCGGCGACGAGGTCGTCGTCCAGGGTGCGGTCGGGGCCTGTGACGGCGGGCCACCCCTGGGGTTCGCTGCGGTCGGAGAGCACCATGTCGCCCGCCCAGGTCTGGTCGAGCACACGGGCGCTGTCGTTGCTGGCGACCAGCACTCCTACGGTCAGGCAGGCCACGAGGGCCAGAACGAAAGAGCTGACGACACTGGCGGTGCGCCGACGGTCGCGGCTCAGGGACCGAGCGGCGAGCATCGTGACCGTGGACCGGCTGCGCGGTGTCGTGCGAGGCGTTCGGAAGGGCGCGGGCAAGTGCCGCAGCGCGTCGACCGGCGTCAACTTCGAGACAGCGCGCAGGGGTGCGCGTGCGCTCACGGCCAGGGTGATCGCGACGAGTGCGACGGTTGCGGGTATGACCACGGCGAGCAGTCGCGATGGTGACACGGTGGGTGGCAGGTCGAGCGCCGCCGTCAGCAACCGCGGCACGGCGATCGAGCAGAGCACGGCGCCCGCCGTGACGCCCGTCGTCATCCCGATCACCCCGAGCCGGATCACCTGGCGCCGGACAACGCGGCGGAGCCGGGCACCGGTGGTCCCGATGGTGGCCAACAGCCCGTACACCCGGATCTGCTGGGTCAGCCAGATCGACAGCAGACTGCGCACGACCAGAGCGGCGCTGGTTCCGATGAGCAGGACCAGCAGGCCCGCCGCCGCCACGGCGGTGCGCAGCGTCTGCAGCGAGGTGTCGTCGGCGTAGAAGGACTGCGCGCGCTCGACACCGAGCTCGGCGCTCAGCGCGGCGACCCGCCCGGCGTCCAGGTACGGGTCGTGCAGCGTCAGATACAGGGTGCTCGCGAACTTGTCGGTCGCGGCGATCCCGGCCTCGTCCTGCAACGACGGTGCCACGTAGGCCAGGGCGTTGCGGGTCTGGTCCTTCACGATGCCGACGAGCGTGAAGGTGCGAGCCTGCGGCGTCGACTCGCCGGCCTGCGTGCCCGGTGGGCTGCTGAGGCGGAAGCCCAGGTCGAGCGTCGTCCCCAGGGGCGCGTCGCTCACCCCGAGCTGGGCGAGCGCCGGTACGGACAGGGCGATCTCGTCGATGTCTTCGGGGTAGCGGCCGTCCAGACGTTCCACGGCAGGCAGCACCTGGTGGGTCCAGTTGGCTTCGTCGCTGGCGACCATGCGGAGATCGACGTCGCGCCCGGAGTAGGTCTCGACCAACCCGACGTCCACGCGCACCCCGGACCACGCGACGCTGTCCAGCCTCTGCGCGGCGGCGATCTGGTCGGCCGTCGGCCCCATGAGGAACGCGTCGTAGGCCATCCCCGCCCAGTACATGCGGCGATCTCCGGAGGCCTGGCTGTAGGCCACTCCCACCGACAGCACGGTGACGATCATGAAGCTGGCCAAGGCGAGCGCCGCGATGATCCACCGGTTGCGGGCGCGAGCGACGCGGTAGTCGCGGTCCGCGACCCGCGCGACGACCGGCCGGTTCCGCACGGCGGTCACGCCGCGGCTCGCGGTGTCACGATGCGGCCGTCCTCGATCCGCACGATCCGGTCCGCCAGCTGCGCGATCTCGTGGTCGTGGGTGATCAGCACCACGGTCTGCCCGAAGCGCCGCGCTCCGGTCGTGATCGCCCCGAGCACGTCCTGCCCCGACCGGGTGTCCAGGTTGCCGGTCGGCTCGTCGGCGAGCAGCACCTCAGGCTTCGCCGCCAGGGCCCGTGCGACTGCCACACGCTGCTGCTGCCCGCCCGAGAGGTGACCGGGCATCGCCGCCTGACGATCCGCCAGGCCCAGGCCCGCGAAGATGCCCTGGACGAAATCCTCGTCGATGCGGCGTCCGTCCAGCTCGGTGGGCAGCACCACGTTCTCCCGGACGGTCAGCATCGGCAGGAGGTTGTAGGCCTGGAACACGAACCCGATCGAGCGCCGGCGCAGGACCGCCAGCTCGTCGACGGACAGCCCGGACAGGTCGACTCCCGCCACCCGGACGGTGCCGCTGGTCGGGCGGTCCAGCCCACCGAGCATGTGCAGCAGCGTGGACTTCCCGCTGCCCGAGGTGCCGACCACGGCGACGAACTCCCCGCGTGCCACCCTCAGCGAGACGCCGCCCAGGGCCGAGACGCTCGCCTGCCCGCTGCCGTAGGTCTTGACCAGGTCTTCGGCGACCAGCACGTGATCCATCGCGTTCCCTCCCACAGGTTCCTCGGGCCGAGCAGCCCGATCGCCTGGGACGCTAACGGCGCGGTTCGACACGATTTCGTCAGAACTCGTCAGCCCGGTCGCCGAGGTCGGCGCGTGGCAGGTAGACCGAGAACGTCGAGCCGCGGTCCACGGCCGAGCGCACCCGCACGAACCCTGCGTGCAGCGCGACGACCTGGCGGGTCAGCGACAGCCCGATGCCCAAGCCGGGGACGTCGGCGGTGCGCGGGGAGCGGTAGAACCGCCTGAAGATGCTCGCCGTCTCCTCCTCCGCGATCCCCACTCCGGCGTCGCAGACGTCGATGCGGCAGAACACCTCCAGTTGCTCGACGCGCACGCTGATCACACTGTCGTTCGGGGAGTACTTCACGGCGTTGTCCAGCAGGTTGACGAGCACCTCGCCGATCCAGGCCGGATCCGCCAGACAGAGCGCGTCGCTGGCCGGGGTGAGGATGTCGCAGCGCCGCTGCTGCGCATGCGCGTCGATCTCGCGCACGGCGGCAGCCACCACATCGCCCACCTGGCAGGGCACGGGCGTGATCGTGATCGCGCCGGACTCGAGGTAGGCGGCCTTGACCAGTGCGGAGACCAGCGTGTCGAGCTTGGCCGCCTGGTCGATGATCATGTCGATGTGCGCCTGCTGCTGGACGCCGACAGCACCCTCGGCGGCGAGCTCGGCGTACAGCGAGATGTTCGTCATCGGCGTCTTGGTCTGGTGGGCGATCGACCCGATCAGGGACTGGATCGCGTCCTTCTCCTCACCGAGCCTGCGCTCGGCCTCGCGCGCGGACAGCAGGAGCCGGCGCAGGCGCGCGCTCAGTGAGGCCTCGACGGACTCGTCATGGGCCAGCGGCAGGAGCCGTCCGGCGATCGCCTCGTCGATCCACTGCGACCAGCGTGCGAGCTCGGCGCGCTGATGGTGGCGCGCCCGGGCCGCAACTGTCGCCATGACAAGAGCCGCTGAGGCGATGGCGACCAGGAGCGCCCACACGCCGAGCGCGGTCACGGCGTGGTGACCCACCGGTACCCCAGCCCGTACGCGGACACGAGGTGACGAGGGGTGGTGGGCTCGTCCTCGAGACGCGCACGCAACCGGCGCACCGTGGCGTACACGACCGTGTCGCTCACCGGCTCGTCCCACGCCGCCTCGGCGATCGACCGCAGCGTGACGACCGCGTTCTCGTTCCGGACGAGGTGCTGCAGCACGCGCTGCTGCCCGGCAGTCAGCGCGATCGGACGCCCCGCGCGCGTGAAGTGCCCAGCGGCGAAGTCCAGCACGAAGGGCCCGGCTCGATAGGGCGCCGGCGACTGGTGTCGCGCGCCGCGGTTCAGCGCGGCCCGGACCCGTGCACGCAGGATCGCGAGGCTGAACGGCTTGGTGACGTAGTCGTCGGCCCCGGCCCCGAACCCGGCCACGACGTCGGTCTCCCGGTCCCGGACGGTGAGCAGGATGACGGGCGCAGCGGAGAAGCTGCGGATGTGGCGGCAGAGGTCGGTGCCGGTCCCGTCGGGCAGGTTGACGTCGAGCACGTGCAGGTCGAACTCGCTGCGCGCGAGCGCCTGACGCGCGTCGAACGAGGAGGTGCAGCGGTCGAAGGCGTAGTGGTCCGCGCCGAACGCGAGCTCGATCCCGGCGCCCAGCTCGACGTCGTCCTCGACCAGGAGCACCCGCGCCGCACCGTCAGGCATCAGCCGGGGCCCGCTCGTGCTCCGCGCGCCGCACCGTCCGCGAGCGCCGCTCGACCCCGCGCGAGCACGTCGCGCTCGCCGCTCGTCCTGGGCCACCTCGCCTCGCACAACCTGGCGCTCCTCACCTCCGACGGTGCGTGCGTCGTCGAACGTAGCGGCGGAACCTGCCACGCCCCGGGCCCTAGGTCCCGACGCATTCGGCCACGCCTGGTGCCGGCTGTGGACGACGGCGCTCCGCGACGGCGGACTCCGCAGCCCGGCCCGGATTCGCGTTGTCAGCGGTGCAGCGCCGGCCCTAGCGTCGCAGCAGGCTCGCACGGAGCCCCGTCCCCCGCCGCGCGCGAGGGGCGCGAACACGAGAGGTCTGATGCCAGATGACGGTCCAGGTGACGACGAGCGGATCGGTCCGCTCACACGCACGCCAGTCGGAACCGTCCAAGGAGCTCTCTCGTGTTCGATCATCGCCTCTTCTCCATCCGTGAGTCCCGCCACCGCATCCACAACCCCCTGACCGCACGGCAGCTCGCCGATCTCAGCGCCTCGCTCGACCTCGCCGGATCGCGCATCCTCGACCTGGCCTGCGGGTCCGGGGAGATGCTCTCCACCTGGGCGCGCGACTACCGGGTCACCGGCGTGGGCGTGGACGTGAACCCCGACTTCATCGCCTCCGCCAGGGCCCGGGCCGACGAGCTCGGCGTCACCGACGCGGTGCGGTTCGTCGAGGCGGACGCGTCCGGGTACGTCGCCGACGCGCCGGTGGACGTCGCCGCCTGCGTCGGCGCCACCTGGATCGGCGGCGGGGTGCCCGGCACCATCGACCTGCTCACCCGGAGCCTGGCCCCTGGGGGGATGATGCTGATCGGTGAGCCGTACTGGCGCATCGTCCCCACCACCCCCGAGGCCGTGGCGGGGTGCGGCGTGTTCTCGGACGAGGACTACCTGACCCTGCCCGATCTGCTGGCCTCGTTCGGTGCGCAGGGGTACGACGTGGTCGAGATGATGTGCGCGACCGAGGAGTCCTGGGACCGCTACATGGCCCCCCAGTGGCTCGCCATGCGCCGGTGGGCGGATGCCCACGCCGACCACGAGCTGCACGACGAGGTCCGCCGGCTGCTCGCCACCGAACCGCGGGAGTACGCGGCCTTCATGCGCACCTACTTCGGGTGGGGCGTGTTCGCGCTGATCGCCCGGTAGGCGAACGGCGCCTGGGCGACGGGCGGGCGGCGAACCCGCCCGTCGCCCACGCGGACCGCGCGGCGAGCGCAGGCTCGACGAGGCCTCGACGTCGCGGTCGACGGCACGCAGGTCCGACGAAGGTCCGTGAGTGGTCGGGTACCGCGCACCTAGCGTCGTGGCATGGAACCCACCCGTCGCCGTGCAGTCCTTCAGGACGTGTCCGTTGCGCTGGCGGTGCTGGTGCTGTGGACGGTCGCCTACTCAGTCGTCGAGCGCTCCACCTACTGGTTCCCGCGGTGGTTCGACGTCTACCTCTGGGTGGGCGTGTGGCTCGCGGTGCCGCTCGCCGTTCGTCGGGTCGCTCCGGGCGTCGGGTGGTGGTTGACCCTGCTGGTGTACCCGTTCGGCTACGAACTGCTGATTCGTGGTGAGGAGTTGCAGTCGGATTTCCACGTGATGCCGGTGATGCTCGGCGCGTACGCGGCCACCCGGGCTGGTGCCGTACGGCCTCTGCTCGCCGGTGTCCTGGCGGTGGGATGCACTCTCGGGATGCTGCTGGGTATCCGCGACCTTCGCGGCGTGCTGACCGGCCACGGACTCGCGCCGGATCTGTCGCAGTACATGCTGCTCATGCTCCTGACCGGGGGCGCCACCGCCCTGGGGGCGGTATTCGCCAGGCTCGCGGCGACCACGCAGTCGCTTGAGGAGCGCAATGCCGAGCTCCAGGCTCTTCAGGCGGTGCAGGCTCGCGCGGCAGTGCGTGCCGAGCGAACGCGGATTGCGCGCGAGCTGCACGACGTGGTTGCCCACCATGTCAGCGCGATCGTGGTGCGCGCGCAGGCTGCCGGCAGGGTCGCTGACACTCGCCCCGAGGAGCTGCGCGCGGCGGTCGAGTGGATCGCGCCCGCCGGCAAAGAGGCGCTCGGGGCGATGCGGTCGGTGGTGCGGGTGCTGCGCGAGGCCGACAAGGAGCTGGCCCGCGATCCGGAGTCCGCCGACGACGGGGCGCGCGCCCCGGTGCCCGGCCTGACGGACCTCGGCGCGGTGCTCGACCGCGTGCGGGGAGCGGGTCTGCGAATCGACGCCGACCTGCCCCGCGTGATGCCGGCGTGCGGCCCAGAGGCGGGCCTGGCGGTCGTGCGCGTCGCGCAGGAGGCGCTGACCAATGTGCTGATGCACTCCACTGCGGGACGCGCGTCGGTGAGTCTGGCGGTGGTCTCCGACCGGGTGCGGCTCACGGTGCAGGACGCTGGACCGGCTCGTCCGGTCGCAGCCCTGCCAGAAGGTGGCAACGGGCTCGAGCACATGCGCGAACGAGCGACGTCATGCGGCGGAGTGGTGCGGGCGGGACCGACCGACGACGGGGGCTGGCAGGTTCGGATGTGGGTCCCGTACCTGTGAGCGGCATCGTGCGGGTGCTCGTCGCTGACGACCAGGTGATGATCCGACTCGGGCTGCGGATGATCCTGGACAACGAGCCCGACATCGAGACGGTCGGCGAGGCCAGCGACGGGGCGCAGGCGCTGGACCTGGCCCGTCGACTGCAGCCCGACGTGATCCTGATGGACGTCAGGATGCCGGAGCACGACGGGATCGAGGCAACTCGTCAGGTGCGTGCCGACCCCGCGCTGAACGCGGTGCGGGTCCTGATCCTCACGACGTTCGACGAGGAGCAGTACGTCACCGACGCCCTGCAGATCGGCGCCGACGGCTTCCTGCTCAAGGACACCGACCCCGCCACCCTCGTGTCAGCGGTGCACCGCATCCACTCCGGCGGCCACGTACTCGACCCCGCGGTGACCGGGTTCGTCCTGAAGCAGTGGCGCGCGGGCACCTCGACTCGTCCCGGTGGAGCCCGGCAGTTCTCGGAGGTGACCGGGCTCAGTCCTCGTGAGCGCGACGTGCTGCTCGCCGTCGCGCGCGGAGAGTCGAACCAGCAGGCCGCCGAGTCGCTCGGGCTGACCCTCGCGACGGTGAAGACCTACGTGCACGAGCTGCTGAGCAAGACCGGCTGCACGTCACGGACCCAGCTCGTGGTCCTCGCGTATGAGGCAGGGCTCATCGTGCCGGGCTCCGAGGCGTCCGGAGACCCTACGAGTTCCTGACCGAGTAGCCGGTCTAGCCTCGGCCCCCCCACCACCACCGCCTGAGGTCACCCAGCCGCGCGGTCGGCCGCCGGGCGCGCCGGGGACCGGCCCGCCAGCGCCCGCACCTCGCGGGGCAGGTGCGGCTGATCCGCGTACCCGGCCCGCTGCGCCACCTCGGCCAGCGGCAGTCCGGCGTCCAGCAGCGGCAGCACGCGCTGCGGACGGAGCACCCGGCCGAGCGTGCGCGGGCCGTACCGGTACGCGGCGAGCGAGCGCCGGTGCAGGGTCCGAGTCGTCACGCCGAGCCGGACCGCAATCTCGGCTGCGTCGTGCCCGGCCGCGACGAGCCGGGCAGCCACGGTGGCGTCACGCGCCGGTCCGCCCTGCTCGCCGAGCCGCACCGCGACCCGCTGCTCGAGGGTGGCCGCGCCGCCCGCGGCTACCGCCTCGACCCACGAGCGGGCGGCCCGCGCTCCGGCGTACATGAGGCCCCCTCTGCCGCTCCCGAATCCACTGGATCAGGACCTAGCGATCGAAGCGTCCCGCCCCCACCGCTCAGAGGGTGCCCACCCACCCTGAGGTGGGTTGTCGGGCCAGCGAGGATCGCACCGGGAGCCGATGCCCCGCCCACAGGCTCGCTCCTAGCGTCGTTGGCATGCCGAGCACCGCAGCCTCCCCCCTGACCAGCACCGATGACCGCCGCCGCCGACGGGCGTGGGCGCCCGCGCTGACCCTGGCTCTGACCACGGTCGTCGCGTTGTCCGCGTGCAGCGCACCGGACGAGCGCCAGACCTCTCAGAACGGCTGGGAGGCGATCACCTCCGGATATGACCAGCGCATGGAGCCGTTCCCCTACGTCACGGGGAGGGTGCTGTCCGGAGACGTGTACACGGTCCTGGCGTACGTCGCCGACCGTTTCGATGCCGAGGTCGAGCCCATCGACGTCGCCAGCTCGTGGGGCTGGGCGCACCGCCCCGTCCGTGGTGGGGAGGACCTGTCCAACCACGCTTCGGGGACCGCGATCGACCTGAACGCCCCGGCGCACCCGCTCGGTGTGCCCGACACCTTCACCGCCGAGCAGGTCTCGGTGATCCGCTCGATCCTCGCCGAGGTCGATCCGGTCGTGTCGTGGGGCGGGGACTACGCCGAGCGCAAGGACGACATGCACTTCGAGGTGGTCGGCACCCCGCAGGACGTCTCCGAAGTCGCCGCGCGACTGGGTAGCAACGGAACGTCGGAGCACAGAGGACCGCAGTCCGTGCAGGCGCTCGTGCCGTAGCGCTGCCGCGGTGCCGGCGGCGGACCTGAGCCCGGTCGTCGCTCCGCCCTCCCCTGCTCTCACCACACTGACCCGCGCGTGACGCCACGCGCTCAGCGCGCTGGCAGCGCGCTGGCAGCGCGCTGGCAGCGCGCTGCCGCGATCGCCCATCCAGGAGGCCCCCATGATTCTTGCTCCCCTGTCTTCCGACGTCGTCCTGCTCTCGGACGACCGAGTCCGGTCAGTTCCCGCCCGCGAGTGCGGCGAGCCGTTGGTGGACCTCACGGCGTACGGGGTCGCCACCCGGAGCGGCACAGGTCGTACTGCTCACCTCGTGCGCGATTCGCTCGCACAGCGGCTCGCGCGTGCGGACGCTGCGCTGCGCCATGGTCTTCGGTTGCTCGTCGTCGAGGGACACCGCGCGCTCACGGCCCAGCGGGCGATCATCGCGGCGTACTCCGCGTGCGTCGCCGAGGAACATCCGAATGCCACTGCGGAGGAGCTCACCCGTCTGGTGAGCCGGTTCGTGGCACCCGCCGACCAAGCGCCGCACGTGGCCGGGGCCGCGGTGGACGTGACGCTGACGGACCCGGGCGGGCGCCCCGTCCCGATGGGCACGGAGATCGATGCCACGCCCGAGCAGAGCGCCGGGGCATGCGCGTTCGACTTCCCGGGTATCGACGAACGGGCGCGGGCGAACCGAGCCGAGCTCGCCCGGGTCCTGGGCGGTGAAGGGCTGGTCAACTATCCGACCGAGTGGTGGCACTGGAGCTACGGCGACCGGTACTGGGCGTTCGTGACCGGTGCTGGCCACGCGGTGTTCGAGATGATGCCGTCCGCGTCCTCACGACCGGGCGTCTCCACGCCCGGAATCCGGGGTGAGGGCCGATGAGCGCCGTGCACGACGGGCTGCGGGTGTCGGTCGATCTCGACGCGGTCGCTCACAACACCGCGGTGTTCGCGAGCGCGGCGCCCTCGCTGATGGCGGTGGTCAAGGCCGACGCCTACGGGCATGGAGACGTCACCCGCACGGTGCTGGAGCATGGTGCGTCCTGGCTCGGAGTCACCGGGATCAGCGAGGCCCTGGCGCTGCGGGAGGCCGGGACGCGGGCTCGGATCCTGAGCTGGTTGAACGCCCCCAACGCGGACTGGGGTGCTGCGATCGAGGCCAGGGTCGATCTGGCTGTGGCCTCCGGTGCTGAGCTCGCCGCTGTGGCGCGGGCAGTGCGAGCGTCGGACCACCGGCCAGGTCGCGTGCACCTCCACGTCGATCTGGGCATGGCACGCGAAGGCCGAGACTGGGCGAGCTGGCCCGTGCTGTGCCAGCAGGCTGCGGCGTTGGAGCGCCGGTCGCTGGTGCGAGTCGTCGGAGTGATGGGCCACCTGTCGTGCGCGGAGCAGCCGGACAACCCCTCGAACACAGCCGCGCGCCTCCGGTTCGCCACAGCCGTACGTGCCGCCCGCACAGCGGGCCTACGTCCTCGCTGGCGCCACATGGCCGCCACGGCCGCCACGCTGTCCGATCCCGGCAGCCACTTCGACCTGTGCCGGGTCGGGGCAGGGCTGTATGGGATCGACCCGACCGGACAGCACGACCTGCGCTGGGCGATGACGGCCACCGCGCCGGTCATCGCTGTGCGGGACGTACCACCGGGAACGCCCGTCGGGTACGGCGGCACCCACGTCACTGATCGAGCAACCCGACTGGCCTGCGTGGCGGCGGGCTACGCGGACGGAGTTCCCCGCTGCCTGGGCGGCATCGGCGAGGTCTGGCTGAACGGCCGCCGACGTCCCATCGTCGGAGCGGTGTCGATGGATCAGTTCGTCGTCGACATGGGTGACGACGGGGCAAGCCCTGGGGACGTGGCGACTCTGTACGGTGCCGGCACGCACGGCGAGCCGACCGTTGCTGAATGGGCGAGGTGGGCGAAGACCCTGCCCCATGAGATCCTCGCAGGCGTCGGCCGCCGAGCAGCCCGCGGGTCCGGTACGTCCGCGTTCCGCACCGCGCCGGGTCCGAGGGCCGCAGCGGCCGCCGCGAACGGACTGGCGACTGATGGCCGCACTCGTGTGCTCGTGCTGGGCGGAGGCCGCTCCTGCGAGCACGCCGTGTCGGTCGCCTCGGCTGCCTCGGTCCGCGCGCACCTGGATCGATCGCGCTACCGGGTGACAGGCGTGACGATCGGCGAAGACGGTCAGTGGTTCACCGCAAATGGTCGCCCCGTACCCGGAGGTCTGAGTGGCATCGGGGCGATGCTCGAGGCGACGGACGTGGTCTTCCCGGTACTGCACGGCGCCCCCGGCGAGGACGGTTCGATGGCCGGACTGCTCCAGACCTGCGGTGTGCCGTTCGTCGGGTCGGGTGTGCGCGCTGGGGCGTTGGCCATGGACAAGCAAGCGACCAAGCGCCTGGCGGTGGACCTGGGCATCGCCGTCGCGCCGGGAGTCGTGCTGCGACCCGAGCCGTCCGGCACCAGCTCCGCTCGGCTCGAGCGGGACGCTCTCGCGCAGGTCGACGCACTTGGGTGGCCCGTGGTGGTCAAGCCCGTTACGGGCGGCTCGAGCTTCGGCGTGTCCGTCGTGCACCGTCGCAGCGAGCTGGCTCCGGCGATCGAGCGTGCACTTGCCGTCAGCGAGGAGGTGCTGGTCGAGACGTTCCTCCACGGCCGGGAGGTGGATGTTGCGGTGTTGGAGGAGCCCGACGGCACCTTGCGACTGGGCGAACCCCTGGAGATCAGGCTGGCAGACGGTGCGGTGTTCGACACCGCCGGCAAGTACGGATCGTCACCCGACTTTCAGGTACCCGCGGATCTCGACCCGGCGACCCGCGGCATCCTCGAGGAACACGCACGCGCCCTGTTCGAGGCACTGGGCTGCTCGGGTCTGGCGAGGTTCGACTTCTTCATCGTCGATGGCCAACCAGTGCTGAACGAGGTGAACACCACTCCCGGCCTGACCTCGCAGTCCCAGGTCCCGCTGATGTTTGCCGCCGAAGGCACCGACTACCCCACGCTGCTCGACACGCTGGTCTCGACCGCCCGGGCATCAACCTCATGAAGACGTCGCGGATCGCCGGTCTCGATGCACTGCGCGGCGTAGCCGTGCTGCTGGTGATGGCGCATCACGCCCTACCCGAGGCGCTGCCGGGATCCGGCGCCGTCGGAGTCGTGATGTTCTTCACCCTCAGCGGTTGGCTCGTCACCGGACTCCTGTTGGACGAGCTCGAGGCGACAGGCCGTGTGCGCCTGCTGCGGTTCTTCGCCCGCAGGGCCCGACGGCTACTGCCAGCGCTGGGGATCATGCTCGCCGGGTTCACCGCGGTCACCTGGACGCTCGACCCGCTCGGCGAACGCCAGACCGTGGTTCGCGCGCTGCTCGTGGCGCTGGGCTACCTCACGAACCTCCCGATCACCATCGGATCGCGCGCCACCTTCCACCTGTGGACGTTGGCGACCGAAGCGCAGTTCTACGTGCTCTGGCCTGTGATCGTGATGATCGCGTGGCGCGCGCGCCGCATGGAGTCTGCTCTGGCGTGGTCCGGTGTCGTCGTTCTCGCCGGCTGTGTCCTGACGCTGGCATGGGCGGCGCCCGACTACGCGATGGCGTACCGGCTCCCCTTCTCGTGGTCGCTCGCCTTGGTGATCGGGGCTACCGCGCAGTGGGCGAGCCGCCGCGGCACACCCACACGAACGCGGCCCGCGCGCGGCAGCAGGGGGATGGTCGTCCTCGTGGTGCTGGTGCTCGCTGGCTGCTCACTCATGGCGCTGCAGGACTCTCCCGGCGCGTACGTCTTGGGCGGGCCGGCGATCGCGGGGGCGACCTGCGTGATCATCTCTCGCATCGTCGCCGGCGCCCGAGCGGGCAACATGGCACGATCCCCGGCGGCGCACCATGCGATGCGGGCACTGGGTGGTGTTGGCGTCATCTCGTACGCGGCCTACCTGTGGAACTACCCCCTGGTCTTGTGGCTGCGGACCATCGACGCGCCCCTGCACGCCTTGCTGTCCAGCGCTGCGACCTTCGCGCTCGCCGCAGTGAGCTGGCATGCAGTCGAGAAGCATGCGATCACACGTCGCCTGAGCGTGCGTTCGCGGCCCCGAGAGACAACCTCGGCCTCGACACCGCGGGATCAGCCAGTACTTCCCGACGCTCACACGGCGACGGCGCCTGCCGACCACCCTCCCGAACTCGATCCCGCGCAGCGGCGCACTGTTGAGCCCGACACGCGCCGCGGCGGGTGAGGGCACGACCTCAGACGTCCGTGACCCGATCGGCCGCGTCCCAGCCCTCCCGAGAGCCTGAGGGAGGGCTGGGACGACCTCGCAGGACTCCGAGTTAACCGCCTCCTAACCGCATGAAAGGTAGACATGTACGCGTTGATCGGCCGTATGGCACGAGCCCCGTACCTGCGCTGCGTGAAGCGCTCCATCCGCGACGTGGTGACGCCGGGTCAGGTTCCCGGCCCCGGCACCCTCGCCGGCCCGACGCGCTCGCTCCACGCCACGCGACGGCCGCGCCGTCCCCGCTCCGGACAGCGACGACGTGCCGCTCAACACCAGCGCGACGTCCAGTTCTCAGCGAGGCAGGAGTATCAGGGTGCGTAGGCGTGCGACATCGGCGGGACCACGTGCGAGCTGGCCCAACGCGCGCGGGCGCGGGCAGCTGCGGGTTCCGCTCGCGATCCTGACAGTCGCTGCTCTCCTCGTCGGCGGCTGGGCAGTACTCCGCGATCGCAGCGACGAGCGCAACCAGCTCGCGCGCGCCCTGGCACAGGCCATGGCCAGCGGGGACTTCTCTGCTGTCGCGCTCGAAGGCGCGACAGCCGCCGAAGCCGCCAGCCAGCGCGCCACAGCATTCGAGGCCCTGAGCGACTGGGCACCGCGTGTCGCTGCGGGACGAGTCTCCTCCGACGATCGCGACGAGTCCTTGGCGTCCGTCGAACTGTCTTTCCGATGGGACCTCGAGATCAACGGCGCCGCGGGCTCGTGGGACTACACCACCAGCACCCAGCTGGCGCGAATCGACGGGCAGTGGCGTGCTCACTGGAGCCCGACGCTGCTCGCGCCGGATCTGACCGAGGACGAGTACCTCACCGTGCGACGGGTCCAGGGTCGACGAGCCGACGTGCTCGGCGCCCACGACACCACGCTGGTGACCTACCGACCCGTGCATCGGCTCGGTGTCGACAAGACCCTGATCGACCCGTCGGGGTGGGACACCGCGGCGCGTAGCTTCGCCTCGGCCGTCAGCCTCGACGAGGATGCCTACGCCGCGCGGGTGGCGGCCGCAGGCGATCGCGCTTTCGTCGAAGCGCTCACCGTGCGCGAGGAGGACCCCGAGCACGACGTCAACGCGCTCACTGCGATCCCGGGGGTACGCGCGATCGCCGACGACGTGCCTTTGGCTCCCACCCGGACGTTCGCCAGGCCCATCCTGGGCACGGTGGGCCCAGCCACCGCCGAAATCGTCGAGCAGTCCGACGGCACCGTCACCGCGGGAGACCTGACCGGGCTGGGCGGGCTGCAGAAGCAGTTCGACGAGCAGCTCCGCGGCGAGCCTGGGCTGGCGGTCATCGCCCGAGCCGCGTCCGACGGTGCGCACCGCGAGCTGTTCCGGGTCGAGCCCGCTTCCGGGCAGCCGCTGCGCACCACGCTGATGCTGGAGATGCAGCGAGCCGCCGAAACCGTCGTGTCCGATGTCACCGACTCAGCAAGTGCGGTGGTAGCGGTGCGGCCATCCACCGGGGAGATCCTGGCTGCGGCAAGCGGACCCGGCGGGGACGGCACCTCGACCGCGACGCTGGGCATGTTCCCTCCGGGGTCGACGTTCAAGGTGGCCTCCTCTCTCGCGCTTCTGCGGTCGGGACTTACGCCAGAGAGCACGCTGTCCTGCCCGTCGACGACCACGGTCGACGGCCGCGACTTCCGCAACTACCCCAGCTACCCGGTCTCAGCCCTCGGAGAGATCTCACTGCGCACGGTGATCGCCGAGTCGTGCAACACCGCCCTGATCAACGCCGCTGACCGTGCTCCGCAGGAGGCCCTCGCCGCAGCCGGCGAGGCGCTCGGCCTCAGCGCGGACGTGGACCTGGGATTCGCTGCCGCTCTGGGAAAGGTCCCGGCTGAAGCCGACGGACGCACCGACCACGCCGCCTCGATGATCGGGCAGGCGCGGGTGCAGGCCACCCCGCTCGGCATGGCCACCGTGGCGGCCTCGGTCGCTGCAGGCCATCGGGTGACCCCCGTACTCCTGCCCGATGCCGAGGTGAGCACCCCCGAGCCCGCACAGCCGTTGACCCAAACGGAGGCCGACGCCCTCCGGTCGATGATGCGCGCAGTCGTGACCGAGGGCGGCGGAGCGTTCCTGAGCGACATCCCCGGCGCCGAGGTCATAGCCAAGTCCGGGACGGCGCAATACGGGACCGGAGAGAACCTGCTCAACCACGCCTGGATGATCGCGGCCCAGGGCGACCTCGCGGTCGCGGTGTTCGTCGAGACTGGCGACTACGGGTCCACGACGTCCGGCCCCTTGCTCGAGTCGTTCCTGCGGAGCGCAGCATGGATCGAGACGGACAGCTGATGGCTATGACCGGACGCAGCCGCCGACGTCGCGGCCGATTCGTGGCGGTGCTCATGGTGGTGTTCCTGCTCGGCGGGTCGGTCCTGGTCGACCGGGTCGCGCACAGCTTCGCGCAGACCATGGCCGCCGACGCGGTGCGCGCCAAGGTCGGGGCGACGGACCTCGACGTGACGGTGAGCGGATTCCCGTTCCTGACTCAGGTCATCGGCGGCAAGCTCGAGGACGTCCATGCGCACGCTTCGTCCGTGACCTGGAACGGGCTGTCGCTGACCGACGTGGACCTCACGGCGACCGGGGTGTCCATCCGAGACCCGCGCGGAGCCGACCGCGTCGTCGCCGGCGGCACACTCTCCACTGCCGTCGTGCAAGACCAGATACGCGCCGTGTCGGGGCTTGACCTCCTTCTGAGCGTCGAGGGCGACGTTCTCGTCGCCACCGGCACCGCGGCCGGCGTCCCCATCGCCATCAGCTTCGCCGTTCATCCTGCCGGAACCGAAGGGCTGAGCACATCGATACTCGGCGCGCAGATCGCCGGCGTCGACGCCGACGTCAGCGCCGTGGACGGTGTGCTGACCACGTCCATCGCCCAGCTCGATCTGGCCGGCCAGCTCCCCGCGGGCGCGCAGATCACCGACGCTGTGATCACCTCGACGGGGATCACCCTGACCGTGACGCTCGACGACGTCACGCTCGACAGTCTCTGAGCACTCGGACAAGAGCCAGGAGTCAGCTGGGCCGCCCACTGAGGAGCAGCCGATCAACAAGAGTCAGACGTGAGCTCGAAAGTTCGACGCTCGACGAGCACGTACCGACACCCCGGCCTCGGGGGCAGCCAGCGCGAGAGCATGCTCCGACGCCGTCCAGGAGGACGCCTGTGGTCGTCAGCCGCTCGGGGCCGGCTTGCGATGCCCACCCGGTGGCGTCCGCAAGCATGAACCGCAGCGAGACCAGATGCCTCAGCGACGCTGCGTCAGGACGCTTCTCCTGCTCGTCCACTAATCGGTTCAGTGTGCGGCGCGGTACTTGTCGAGGATGTCTCCGGGGATCCGGCCTCGCACTGGCACGTCCATCCCCTTCGCCACCGCCCAGGCGCGGACCTCGGCGGGCACGTAGTCACGGCCCGACTCGCGTGCGTACCTGCTGGTCCCGCGCACTCCCTGCGCCGGTCCTCGGCCGGGGACCTTGCGACCATGACCGACGTAGCCGGCCAGCGCCTGACGCAGCTCGGTGGCGCGCGCGCTCGTCAGGTCGATCTCGTAGCTCACGCCGTCCAAACCGAACGTGACGGTCTCATCGGCGCTGGCGCCATCGACGTCGTCGATCAGGAGGATCTGAGTCTTGCGAGCCGTGACGTTCCTTTTTCCGAAGGCGTTCCAAGCATCATGTCGGCACGGGACTGTTAGGTGATGCCGACCTGCCGCGATCGCGTGCGGCGCTCGGCGTCACGGCGCATGCGCCTCGGGTTCGGGTTCGGGCGGTGCTGGCCGCACCGCGCGCCCGCGTGCGAAGCGTCGACGGTTGGCCCACGACAGGTCACGGCGGTCGACATCGTCCTCACGGACGGTGTCGTAGAACGGGTCGTCCGGCGGAACCAGTCGCGAGAACAGCCCTGCGACGAGGTTCTCGAGCCCTGCAACTGGTTCGGCGGCGATCAGGACCGACTGCGCGACGCACCGGGCGGCGAGATCCTCGCTCGTGAACCGGTCCCCCAGCTGCTCATGCAGTCGCGCCCGCAGCTGCTCGGCGTCACCCTTGTCGACCACGAACGTCAGCGCGGAGATCATGTTGCTGCTCGGATCGGCCGCGTCGCCCGCCGCGAGGTGCTCGAGGCAGAACGTGGCGACCTCGTCGGCAACCCGGCCGGCGACGACCGCGATGGCCGCGGGCTCGGCCGGCCAGCCGTCATCGAACGCGACCTCGGGCCTCCTCGAGGCGTACTCGACGACCCGCTGCCGCAACAGCAGGTCGGGGCAAGAGCCGAGCGCGTCCTGCAGGGCGTCTGGTTCGACGTCGGTGGGCAACGCGCAGATCTGTTCCGCCGCCCAGCGGGCCGCCCGCTCCCAGCGCCGGCGCAGCGGGTTCGGCCCGTCTGGCAGCTGTGGCAGGACGTGGCAGATCGCGGCGACGAGGTTGAGGGTTCCGGTCGCCTCGGGCGGGTTGAACCTGTTCGGCTCCGAGGCTTGCTCGAGCTTCATCAGGGCGAGGTCGGGCAGCCCGCGGACCGCCTCGTTGGTGAGCAGGTCGCTCAGCGCCGCGGCGCGCGGACCCTGCCGACGTGCCTCGGCGAGCGCGGCGGTGATGGCCGCGTCCGCGATGTCGTCATCGGGGACCATGTGCACGAGGTAGCGATCGAAGTAGAAGTGGTCGCTGATGTGCGGGGCGCCACGGTTGCTCGGGCCTCGCCCGTCGACGATCCCGAACAGTTCTCGGACCAGTCCGAACGCATCGTCGCGCTGGTCCCCCTCAAGGCCTGCGAACAGCGGTTTGAAGTCGTGCTGCTCGCCGTCGGGGCGCAGCAGGTCGCTGATGCTCTTGTGACCGGTGAGGCGGCCGCGCCACACCGGTAGGCGCGCGTAGACGGTCGGGAACTGCATGTGCAGGAGCGTGACGAGCAGGAGGTCGATCGTGTCGGTCTCCCCCGGGGTGTGCATCGAGAGCACGAACCTGACCTGGGCGAGGTAGCGGTCGATGCTGCGCGGGGTGTCCAGCTGTCGCACGAGCAGGTCCTGCAGACCCTCGAGCCGGCTGTAGCTGGGCCGGGTGCCGGGACGGTCCTGGAGCGCAGCCGTCAGGCCGTCGTGGAAGCGGTTCAGCACCTGGTGGGCGAGCAGCGGTGGCAGGGCCAGCGGGTACTGGACGATCTTCTCCATGAACAGCCGAGCCCGGCCGGTGCCAGCCGCGGGGCCGGGCAGGTTGGCGAAGAGCGTCGCCTCGTCGTACGCCAGCAGGTAGTCCACGCCCGGGAACCGGCCGAGCAGGCGTACCACCTTCAACAGCGTGGCGAGCTCGTCGGGCTGCAGCCGGTCGACGTCGTCGGCGACGACGAGCACCCGCACGCGCATCTTCGCCAGCGCGCGGGTGAAGTCGGCGAAGGCTCGCTCCCAGGGCTTCTGACGAGCGAGCAGCTTGCCCCCAGCCCGCGCTGGCCCGACGAGGGCGGGACCGACGTGCGGGACGAGGTTGAGCATCGGCGCGGCGGCCTGCATGCATCCGCCGAGCAGCTTGCGCGCTCTCTTGGAGCCGGGGTCGCGCCCGAGCGCGGCCGACAGCGACGAGTAGAACTCGACGAGCAGGGCGTCGCTGGAGCTCGTCGCCCATGGCGTGAACCGGGCGACGACCCATCGCTCTCCCTGTCCACCTGCCCCTGCGCGTCGTAGGCGGTCGCAGACCATGTTGATGACGGACGTCTTCCCGCTGCCCCACGGCCCGATGAGCCCGTAGACGCGACTGGCCTCCCAGGTGTGGTTGTCCGCCAGGAGCCTGGCGAGGTGGTCCGCGATCGCGATACGCCCGAACGCGTCGTCCGCGTCGTTGGCGATGGGCTCGTCGTGCCACCCGATGACGCTGCTCGCCCCGCCAAGCCCGGGCCCATCCCCAAGCCGGTCGCCGTCCTCGCGCGTCACTGCCGTCGTCCTCTCCCAAGCGTCGCCAGGAACCTAGCGTCCCGGCGCGCAACGGCGCAGCCCTTCGAGCCCGATGACGGCGACAGCTCTTCTGGATGATCAAGACGAAGCTCGACCCTGCGCTGGTCTCTGTGGCCAACCCCACGCTTCCCGCATGACCGAGCCCCGATGGGGACCGGCCGTCGCCCGGAGCGGACCCCACCATGGGTCCGTTCCGGGCTCGTCGTCTTCCGTCGGGCGAACACGGACCCGCTCTGGCCCTGCGCACGGGTCGTGGTTGGGCCCCATCAGGGTCCGCCTGTACCGCGGAGCGCTGTGTTCTGGGCGCCTCAGCCTTCGGTCGTCCGCGCTCTCACCACCGTGTCTGCACGAGCACGCGGCGCGGTCTCTCGCACGACTCGTGCTGCGGTGCCTCGCTACCGCAGCACGAGTTGCCCGGTGCCCACGATGCCGACTGGGAACCGGCGGGTTGCTGAGCCCGGTGAGGCGCGGAACGACCTCGCAATGACACGTCGCTCGACTGGCGACCAGCTCGCCGGACGCTGCATCGAGCGACGGGCACGTGCTGGGTCCCGCGCTCGCCCCAGTCGTCGCCGAGGCTGGGTGGTTCCCCGCGAGACACGCCCGCCCCGAGCACGGTGATCCCGGGCCACTGCAGCGCGCATCGCGGTCGCGACGGCCTCGACCCGGCCCTGGTATCGGGGGTGGCAGCTGACGCGCCAAGCCCGATACCAGGGCCGGTGCCACGACCAGGGACAACATGCTGCACAGCATCGGCCCCGATACCCGTATACGGCTTGGATCGGGTCCGATACGGACCAGCGCGATCCGCCTGTCGTCCCTGGTCACCGAGTCGATACGACCGACGTCGGACCAGCAACGGCTGTGATCCTCGAACGGAGGAGAAAGGGCATAAGGGGGCGAGCCACCTCGCTTCGCTCGGCGCCCACTCGCGAGAGTGCGGGATGTTCCCGCTGCTCGTGCCCGGCAGAGCCGGGTCGCCCCGGTCGTGGAACCTCCTCGACACCCCCTGATGGGGTGGGGTGGGGTGTCTCGTCGGCCGCCCCCGCCCTGCGCGCGGCCGGCTTCCCACCCGCTGCTGACACGGTGGTGCGGCCCTTCGGGCCGAGCAGCGGGACGAGTCGCTCGCAGGAGAACGGTGGTGGCGCGCTCGTCAGCTGGTGTTGAGGCTCCGTGTCTGCGAGTCCACCGGCGGCGCCGGTGGCGGGTGCTCGTGCGAGACGGTCTCGGTCACGGCCCTCGTCGTAGGTCGCGTCAGACGATCGCGAGGGGGTGCATCTCGACAAGCTGGTCAAGAATCATTGCGCGCAGCGTTTGGCGGGGACTTCGGCGGCCGGCAGGACGGCGCGGCAGCCCGCGGGAGCGCCGCGGCTGCAGCGGTCCGGAGGAGTGGAGTCGTCCACAGGTTTCGATCCGCTCTGGTGCGGGCGTGTCGTGATCGGCCAGTCTCGTGGCATCACGTCTCTGAGCCCCACGACCCGCGCCGTGCTGGCGCTGTGCACCAACGGTGTTCTCGGCGGCGAGGTCGACCACGCGAAACGACAGCCGCTCGAGGCGGATGAGGCGTTGCGCGTGATCGAGGTCCTCGCGCTGGCGGGAGTGCCACCTCAGCCCCATGGCGAGGGCGAGGAGTGGTGGCCGAGGCTCCCGGTCCCCCGCCGGCAGGGCGGGCAGCGCGAGGTCGATGCCTGACCGTCGTCGAGGCGGACCTGTGGCGCCCCGCCTCGGGCGTGCGCGTACGTGCCTGCCTCGGTCGACGCGGGTGGTCGGTGTGCCGGAGGATCCCGGTCGGTCGTCCCACGCGGACGCACTGCGTCGCGCCGGCTCAGAGAGTACTTCTGAGAGTACTTGGACCCGTCCCCGAGGACGACGAAGGCCCCCAACCGACGTTTCCGCTGGTCAGGGGCCTTCTCCTGCTCCCTCGACTGGACTCGAACCAGTAACCGTCCGATTAACAGTCGGATGCTCTGCCAATTGAGCTACGAGGGATCGTGCGGGAAGAACTCTAGCAGCCCTCCGGGGCTGCTCCTGACACGTCCCGCGTGGTCCCGGTCACCGCCGGGATCACGCGCGCAGGCCGGCCGCCGCGCGCACCCGCGCCTCTGCGGCGTCGAGCAGGGCCGCCACCCCGGGGTCGGCGAGGTCGACGCGTCCCGTGCCGATGACCTGCGTGAACAGGTCCCCCGACTCGCCCCGGCGCAGGGCGACCCGGACGGGCCCGGCACCCGGGACGGTGACGGTCTCGACGTGCACGACCGACGACTGCACCCGCTCCCGCAGGGTCTGCGCGAACGCGACCGGCACGGGCGGGTCCAGCGGCAGCACCTCGACGGCGCCGGTCACCCAGTGCACGGTGATGGCGGGCGGCTCGGGCGCGAACGACGCCCGGTCGACGTCCGACCACGGGTGCCGGCGCACCGGCGCGTCCGCGGTCCCGCCGGCGACGTAGAGCGCCTGCCGGGTGGCGACGAGCCAGCGGTCGCCCGACGCGGCGACGGCGAGCACGCGGTCGCCCGCCGGGAGGTCGAGGGTGCGGCGCACGTCGTCGGGCAGGGCGTGGCGGCGGGAGAAGAGCGGCACGGTGACCCACCGTAGCCCGATCACGGGCGCCCGGACCCCGGACCCACCGGCGCCCGTCCCGCCGCGGCTCAGCCGTCCGCGACGGTCGAGCCGCGCACCGCGAGCTCGACCGGCAGCAGCTCCACCCCGGCCCCCAGCTCGTCCCCCGAGAGCGCGGCGAACAGCCGGCTGGCGGCGGTCCGCCCGAGGAGCTCGAGCCGGGTGTCGACGCTGGTCAGCTCCGGCCGGGTGTTGGTCACGACGAGCGACCAGTTGTCGTGGCCCACCACCGCCACGTCCTGGGGCACCCGGCGGCCGTGGTCCCGCAGGATGTCGAGCGCGGCGCGCGCGAGCTGGTCCGACGCGGCGACGACCGCGTCCAGATCAGGGTGCTGCGCCAGCAGGCGCGTGGTCGCCGCGCGGCCCCAGCGCTCGCTCCAGTTGCCGGAGGCGGCGCCGGTGCCGAGCAGCGTCGCGCCGTGCTCGGCGAGCGCCGCCGCCGCGCCGGCCTCGCGCTCCCGGGACGCGGCGTAGCTGGGGTCTCCGCCGACGTAGGCGATCCGGCGGCGGCCGAGGTCCCAGAGGTGCTCGGCGGCGATGCGGCCGGCCTGGACGTTGTCGGCGGCCAGCGACAGGTCCTGCGGGTCCTCGGAGGGCGCGTAGGCGTAGACCACCGGCACCGGGAGGTCCTGCCCGAGCGAGGGGCGCGGGTCCGTGCGCGGGCCGCCGACGACGATCAGCCCGTCGATCTGCCGCTCGAGCAGGGTGCGCAGCTGCTGCTGCTCGCGGATGGCGTCCCCGCGCGCGTCGGTGAGGATCACCGAGATGCGGCCGGCCCCGAGCGCGTCCTCCGCGCCCATGAGGATCGGGATGACGAACCGGCCCTCGAGGTCGTTGGTCAGGACCCCGACGGTGCCGGTGCGGCCGTTGGCGAGGTTCTGGGCGAGCACCGACGGCGTGAACGACAGCGCGTCGGCGGCCTCCAGCACGCGCTGACGCGTCTCGGGCCGGATCTCGCCGCGCCCGTTGAGCGCCTTGGACGCGGTGCCCTTCGACACCCCGGCACGCCGCGCGACGTCCGCGAGCGTGGCGCGGGCGGCCGGGCGCTGCTGCACGACGTCGCCGCTCTCCCGACCCATCGCCCGTGCGCTCCCGTCGTCCCCGGCGTCACCGCCCCGCCCGGTCGACCCGGGCGGGGCGCTCGTGACGTCCACCACCTGTGTCCGCCGACCCTAGCGGGACGCGACGGCGGCGCGGCGGCGGTCCTGCCAGCACGTCCGCAGGTCGGTGGTGCCGAAGCGGCGCAGGACCTCGTCGGTGGCGTCGATGCCGACGGCCGAGATCCACGGCAGGCAGGTCTTGTTGCCCTCGCCCTTGCCGCGGCCGCCGAAGCCGGTGTCCACGAACATCGGGTCGTCGATCAGCCACCAGCTGACCAGCAGCCCCTCCTCCTGCAACCCCGGCCGGGCGTACCCCCAGTCGCGCCCGGGGGTCGCGACGGTCTCGTTCGAGCCGTGCAGCACGAGGTCCGCGACCTCGGCGAGCACGTCGTCCTCGCCGATCAGGGCGGCCTCGAACAGGTCGGGCACGGCGTGCAGCTCGTAGGGGTGGATGTAGCCGGCGCCCGCGGTGTCGCAGGCGCTCCAGCCGGTGCTGCGGAACCCGTACCCGGCCATCGTGCTCCCGGGCGGCAGCGGCACGTCCCAGAGGTAGACCCAGGTGGCCAGCACGCGCGCCGCGTCCACCGCGGCCGCGCGCAGATCGTCGTCGCCGGTGAGCTCGGCGGCGGCGAGGCAGGCCCGCAGCGAGAACAGGATGCTCTCGGAGTCGACCAGCTGGGCCCGGGCGTAGATCGAGTCGTGGATGCCGCCGTTGAACTTGAGCCCCCGGACGAAGTGCTCGGCGACGAACCCGGCCGCGCGCACCGCGGCGTCCCGCCAGCGCGGGTCGCCGGTGGCCAGGAACAGCTCGTGCAGGAACGGCACCGCGGTCGCGGTCGACGACTTCTGGTTGAGCTCCGCCCGGCCGAACCACGCGCGGGGCTCGACGAGCGCCGACCCGTCGAAGGCGTAAGCACGGCGCCAGGACCCGTCCTCCTCCTGCGCCCCGAGCAGGAACTCCCCGAAGGACCGCGCGACCGCGAGCCACTCCTCGTGCACCGTGCCGCGCTCGCGCTCTGCGGCGTAGGCGCGGAGCAGGGCGTGGTGCTCCTCGGCGACGCACCGCAGGTACGTGCCGTCGGGCGCGCCCGACAGCGCGTCCACCGCGTAGGCCATGTGCTCGAGCACCGGGCCCATCAGGTCCCGCAGGTCGGCACCCTCCTCCGCGTACGCCAGCGGCAGCAGCAGCCCGCTCCACCAGCTCGCGTCCCGCTCGGAGTCGAAGTCGTAGAGCGTGTGCACCAGGCCCAGCGGCGAGCCGCCGGCCCTCCGGACGAAGCTCTCGACCGCCCGCAGCGCCTTGTCGCGCGCCGCGGGGTCCGCGATCTCGGGGGCGTGGTTCAGCACGTGCAGGGCGTTGAGCACGGTCTGCCCGGTGAAGCCGTACTGCAGCACGTCGCCGAGCTGGCGCCCGTCCTGCGGGTGGCAGTTCGTCACGAAGCCCGCCGTCGTGGCGTTCTCCCGGTAGTACGGCAGCAGCGCGTCGAGGCGCAGGGCGGTGAGGTCCTCGAGGGGCACCGGCAGCTCGACGCGCCGCGGCTGCAGGTGCGCCACGCGGGCACCCCAGAGCTGCCACAGCGCGTCGGTCGCCGTCGCCCCGCGCACCACGCCGACGCCGTAGGACACGGTGAGGTCGGTCTCGTCGTCGACGGGCCAGAACGCGCCCCACGGCTCCCGGTCCCGGGCCGTCAGCGCGTGCGAGCGCGCACGCTCCACGAAGGGGTACGCGGCCGACAGCGACCAGCCGCCGGGCCGGTCCAGCAGGCCGAGCGAGCCGATGTCCGTGCGCTGCGCGAAGGCCTGCTGACCGCGGGCGCGGTCCGGGGCGTCGTCGTGCGCGGGGACGTCCTGGCGGGACAGCCACACCCCGAGCCCCCGGCCCCGGGCGTACGCGAGGACGGCGAGGCCGGTGAGCCGGTCGTCCCGGAACACGAGCTCGCGGGTGTCGAGGTAGTCCTCGACGCCGTCGCCGTCCACGTCGTTCAGGTCGTAGAGGGCGGGCGGCGCAAACACCTGGGCCCGCTCGTCGAACCCGGCGCCGACCACGTCGAGGTCGAGGACGGCGCGCACCGCGGTCCCGGGCGCCGGGGCGTGCACCCGCACCCGGCGGTCGACGCGGACGCCGTCGCCCTCGGGCGCCCAGCGGTCCACGACCACGACCTCGCCGGCGGCGGTCCGGGCCCGGGCGGTGGCGAGCAGGGCGGCCCCGTCGCGGAGGACCTCGCCGTAGGGCGCGGGCACGCGCTCCCCGCGCCAGTCGGCCGGGTCACCGGTGTGGACCTCGACGACGACGGGCGCGGGGCTCGCGAGCAGGCGCTCGGCGCCGGCGTCCGGGGCGGACCAGAGCTCGACGCCGTGGGCGCCGTCGGGGCCGGAGGTGCGGATCTCGATCACGGGGTGCTCCTGGTGGTGCTCGGGGCGCGCTCGGGGGCGCGCCGTCGGGGGGCGGTGCGGGAGGGTGCGTGCGGCGGGCGGGCGGCTCAGCCCTTGGTGGCGCCCGCGGTGAGGCCGGAGATGATGCCCCGCTGGCACAGCAGCGTCAGGACGAGGACGGGCAGCAGGTAGACGACCGCGGCCGCGGTCATGTCGCCCCACAGCGTCTGGAACTGGGTGATGTACCCGGAGATGCCGACCGGCATCGTCTGCGCGGCCGGGGTCCGGGTGAGCGACAGGGCGATGACGAGCTCGTTCCACGCCGCGAGGAACCCGAACAGGGCCGCGACCGCGACCGCGGGGGTCGAGATCGGCAGCACGATCCGCCCGATGGTGCCGAGGGTGCCGGCGCCGTCCAGCCGCGCCGCCTCCAGCAGCTCCTCGGGGAGCTCGCGGAAGAAGCCCTCGAGCATCCAGATGATCAGCGGCAGCACGATCGGCAGGTACGCGATCGCCAGGCCGAGCGGGCTGTCGATCAGCCCGAGCTGGCGGAACTGCAGGAAGAACGGCAGCGCGAGCGCCACCGGCGGGAACATCCGGGTGACCAGCACCGACCCCAGCAGGACGCCGGAGAACCGGTAGCGGAACTTCGCGAAGCCGAAGGCGGCGGGCACCCCGAGCAGCAGCCCGACGGCCGTCGCCCCGCCCGCCGCGAGCAGGCTGTTCCGGAAGAACTGCAGGACGGTCTCGTTCCCGAGGACCGACGCGAAGTGCGTCGTGGTCGGGGACTCCGGCAGCACGGTGGGCGGGATCGCGAAGATCTCGACGTCCGGCTTCAGCGACGTCGCGACCACCCAGACGACGGGCAGCAGGAACAGGAACGACGCGGCCGCGGCGACGAGCGCGGTGGCGGTGCCGCGGGCGACCCGCCGGGTGGTCCGCGGCCCGCGGGCGGGCAGGGTCAGGGTGGTCATCGCTCACCTCGCGGGCGCAGCCAGAGGAAGACCGCACCGGCGGTGACGCCGATGACGATCACGAACAGCACCGACGTGGCCGCCCCGCCGCCGAAGTCGGTGGCGGTGAACATCTGCCGGTACAGGAAGGTGCTCAGCACCTCCGTCGACGAGCCCGGACCGCCGCCCGTCATCACGTAGACCGCGTCGAACACCCGGAAGGCGTCGGCGAGCCGGATCACGAGGATGATGAGGATCGAGGGCCGCAGCAGCGGCAGCGTGATCCGCCAGAAGGTCTGCCACGGCGAGGCGCCGTCCGTGCGGGCGGCCTCCTTCAGCTCTCCCGGGATGTTGGCCAGGCCCGCGAGGAGCACCAGCACGACGAACGGCACCGCGAGCCAGGCGTTGGTGACGAGGATCGTCGTCCGCGCGAACCACGGGTCGGCGAACCAGGCGGGCCCGGTGATCCCGACGAGCGCGAGCCCCTCGTTGACCAGGCCGTAGCCCGGCGAGAACAGGAACTTCCACGCCATCGACGCCACGACGGGCGCGATCATCAGCGGCAGGGCCAGCACGAGGCGCAGCACCTTGCGGCCGCGCGTCTCGCGCTGCAGGAGCAGGGCGATCGGGATGCCGATCGCCAGCTCGACGACGAGCGTGGTGACGACGTAGCCCAGCGTCTGCGTGAGCGCCGTCCAGAAGGCCGGCGAGCCGAGCACCCGGGCGTAGTTGTCGAGCCCGGCGAACGAGGGCGCGGGCCCGCCGACCGCCACGCTGAACTCCTGCAGGCTGAGGGACACGGTCCACAGCAGCGGGTACAGCGCGGTCGCGGCGAGCGCGAGCAGGGCGGGGAGGGTCAGCAGCACGCCGGCGCGCCGGCGCCCGGCGAGCAGGCCGCCCCTGCGGACCGTGGCGCGGCGTCCGGGCGTCCCGCGGTCGGCGACCACGGGGCCGGCCGGTGCGTGGTGGCGGGCGGGCGTCCCCGGTCGCCCGCCACCACGCAGGTCAGCGGCCAGCTGCCCGCTCCATCTCGGACTGCGCCGCGGCGAGGGCCTCGTCGGGCGTCTGCTGCTGCGACATGACGGCGGACACGGCCTCCGCGATCGCCGTCTGGTACTGCGCGTACGCCGGGGTCATCGGCATCGTGGTGCTCGCCTCGACGGACTCGGAGAACACCGCCAGCGCGTCGCGGTCGGCCTGCGAGAGCTCGTCGGACGCGGCGAGCGTCTCCATCGACGACGTGCGGGGCGCCGGGGACAGCTGCTCGATCGCCTTGCGCGCCAGGACGTCGCTGCTGGTCGCCCAGCTCACCCACCGCCACGCGGCGTCCTGCGCGTCCGAGGACGCCGAGACGCCGAAGCCCCAGGAGAACGTCGTGCTGACCTGGTCCGGGTCGCCCGGGTTGAGGGCCACCGCGACGTCGTCGGCGATCTTCGACTGCGCCGGGTCGGAGGCCTGCGCCCAGAGATACGGCCAGATGGAGATCATCGCGACCTTGCCCTCGAGGAACTGGCCCTGCATCGCGGACAGGTCGTGCAGCCCCTGCGGGCTCGACTGGTCCTCGAACTGGATCCCCGTCATGAGGTCGAAGGCATCGCGCGCCTCCGGGGTGTCGATCGTCGGGGCGCCGTCGTCGTCCACGATGTCGCCGCCGGCCTGCTGGACGTAGCTCTCGAACCGGGTCGCGACCTCGCCGTCCCGGTTGCCGGGCACCATCGTCCCGTAGACGCCCGCGGCGGGGTCGGTCGTCGCGGCCGCGGCCGCCCGGTACGCCTCCCACGTCGTCGGCGGGCCGTCGATCCCGGCGGCCTCGAGCAGGCTCGGGCGGTAGTACGTGACCAGGTTGTGCACGAGGAACGGCAGACCGTAGAGCTCGCCGTCGTAGCTCACCGTGTCCAGCGTGTGCTCGACGAAGTCCGCACGGTCCGCGTCCTCGAGCCGGTCGCCCAGCGGGGACAGGTAGCCGTTCTGGGCGAACTCGGCGATCCACGGCTGGTCGACGGTCAGGACGTCGTAGGCGCCGCCGCCGGCGATCGCGTCCGAGAGGAACTGCTGGTGCATGGTGTCGTGCGGGACGCCGAGGATCTCGACGTCGATGCCGGTCTCCTCCGTGAACTCCGCCGCCAGCTCGCGGTAGAAGGCCTCGTGCGGGGAGCCGGCCTCCATGCCGACGGTGATGCTGGTGGCGTCGCCGGACGCGCCGGAGCCCGCGCCCGACGGGGCGGGCGCCGACGGCGCGCAGGCGGTCAGGGCCAGGCCCGCGGCGCCGAGGGCCGCGGCCGCCGTGAGCCCCCGGGACCACCGAGGTGTGCTGAACATGGCTAGCTCCCTTGCTAGGTCGGTGTTTCGCAACCGGTTTCCGCAGACGCTAGTGCGGGGTGCGCGGAGGTGTCAACGCGCGCCGGGGACCCGCAGGTCAGGGCGCTCCGGGGCCCGCTGGTAGCCTCGGGGGTCGACGAGGGCCAGTAGCTCAGCCGGTCAGAGCAGCGGACTCATAATCCGTCGGTCGTGGGTTCAAGCCCCACCTGGCCTACGCAGCCGCGCCGCGGGCGCGCGACCGCTCGCGCACCGACCCCACCGGCAGCAGCGCCGCGCCGACGAGGAAGCACACCGCCCCCGCGCACGTCCCGGCGTTCACCAGCGCCACGTTCGTCTCCTCGGTGGTGCCCGCGACGTACCGCGCCGCGACCGCCGCCGCGCCGAACGCCACCGAACCGGCGAGGTTCAGCGCCGCCACCCACCAGTCGACGGACCCGCGCCGCCACGCGACCCGCGCGCCCGGCGCGCCCGGCGCGCTCCGCTCGCTCGCCGCGGTGCCCGGCACGCCGTGCACCGCCCGCGGCCGCACCGCGCGCCGCACGGCCACGCACGCGAGGACGCTCGCCACGAGGAAGCACACCGACCCGTACACGTCCGGCGCCCACACCAGGCGCCGGGCCGACGGCGCCGCGAGGTCCCGCGTCGCCGCGTACGTGCTGACGTTGAAGCACACCGTGCCGACCAGCTGCACCAGCGCCGCCGCGCGGTCGAGGCGGTCGTCCCGCGGCGTCCCCGCGACCTGGAACGCCGCCGCCGAGGTGAACAGCACCGACCCGACCACGAACGTCCACGCCGCCACCTCGGGCGCGACCCGCGCCGCGTACAGCGGCAGCGACCCGACGGCGAAGCACACGGACCCGAGGCCGAACAGCAGCCCGAGCCGGACGCTCGCGGCGCTGGGCCGCGGCGATCCCGCCGCCCGCCGGGCGCGCACCGGCCGCCCGGCGCGCACCGCCCGCGCCGCGTCCCCGGGCGGCCCCGCGCCGGTCACCGCCGCAGGCCGGTCCGCGCCTTGCTCCGCGCCGCGGCGTGCGCCGGCGCGGTCCACAGGTCCGGGGCGTGGTGCGCCCGCGGCACCGGCGACTCCGCCTCGAGCGCGGTGCACGCGAGGTCGAGGTCGCGCAGCAGCTGGTCGATCATCAGCCGGCTGAGGTCCAGCCGGACCACGACGCGCATGAGGTGCACGTCCTCGGCGTCGGGCGGCAGGCTGTACGCGGGGACGATCCAGCCGTTCTCCCGGAGCCGCGCGGACAGGTGGTAGACGTCGTACCCCGGGTCCCCCGCCAGCCGGAACGTCACGACCGGCTCGGCCAGCCCCGGGTTGAGGATCTCGAACCGGCCCGTGGCCTTCAGCGCCTCGTTCAGGTACCGCGCGTTCGCCAGCATGGTCTCGACGATCGCGGTGTACCCGTCCCGCCCGAGGCGCAGGAAGTTGTACATCTGCGCCTGGATCATCGCGGAGCCGCGGGAGAAGTTGAACGTGTAGGTCGGCTGCGCGCCGCCGAGGTAGTTCACGCTGAACACCAGGTCCTCGGGCAGCCGGGACGCGTCGCGGAACACGAGCCAGCCGACGCCCGGGTAGACGAGGCCGTACTTGTGCCCGGAGGCGTTGATCGACGCGACCTGCTCCAGCCGGAAGTCCCACGCGAGGTCCGGCTCGGCGAACGGCGCGACGAACGCCCCGCTCGCGCCGTCGACGTGCAGCGGGACGTCCCAGCCGCGGTCGGCCTTGATCCGCACCAGCGCGGCGTCGATGTCGGCGATCGGGTCCGCCTCGCCGATGTGCGTGGTGCCGAGCACGGCGCCCACCGCGATCGTGCGCTCGTCGACCCGCGACGCCACGTCCTCGGCGGTGATCGTGTACCGGTCCGGGCGCATCGGGATCTTGCGCATCTCGACGTCGAAGTAGTTGGCGAACTTGTCCCACACGACGTGCGTCTCGGCGCCGAACACGACGTTCGGCCGGTCGGCGGGCAGTCCGGCGGCCTCCCGCCGGTGCCGCCACGCCCGCTTGTGCGCCAGCAGGCCGAGCATGATCGCCTCGGACGACCCGATGGTCGCGACGCCGACGACGGTCGCCGGGTCGGGCGCGTGGAACAGGTCGCCGAGCATGTGCACGCAGGCCTCCTCGACGAGCGAGGCGACCGGGTACTCCTCGTGGTCGATGTGGTTCTTGCGCAGCGTGTCGTGGATCAGCGCCTCGGCCTGCGGCTCCATCCACGTGGTCACGAACGAGGCGAGGTTCAGCGTCTCCCGCCCGTCGAGCATCAGCCCGGTGTGCAGCAGCTCGTAGACCTCGTCCGGGTCGAGGCCGTGCGGCGGGAACTCGGTGCGGTCGATCGCAGTGCGGAAGCTGGCGCGGCCGTGGATCGGCAGCGCGGCTCGGCCGTCGCTGGTCATGGGCAGGCCCTTCGCGGTCGTCGGTGACGCGGTGCGACGGCGGGGGCCCGTCCGGACGAGGCGACCGTAGCAGCGGGGGTCGCACGACCCGGGAGCACCCCTAGCGGCGACCGCTCACCACCTCACGGGCCCATGGTCCTGTTGCCGTGCTGCGACGGGGGGCCACATTCTGGATTTCGGTGTCGTCGTCCGGGCGCGCCACGACGACCGTCAGGAGCCACCTCATGACCACCGCCGCCCACGGCGAAGCCCCGGCCGGGCAGCTGGCCGGCGACCGCGCGTTCTTCGGCCACCCGCGTGGCCTGATGACGCTGTTCACCACGGAGCTGTGGGAGCGGTTCAGCTACTACGGGATGCGCGCCATCCTGCTGTACTACCTGACCGACTCGGTCCGCAACGGCGGGCTCGACATCGCCGAGACGACGGGCCTGGCGCTCGTGTCGATCTACGGCACCAGCGTGTACCTGCTGTCGGTGGTCGGCGGCTGGCTCGCGGACCGCGTGATCGGCGCCCGCCGGTCCGTGCTGATCGGCGGCATCATCATCGCCGCCGGGCACGTCGCCCTGGCGATCCCGTCGGCCGGGTCCTCGTACCTCGGCATCGCGCTGGTCGCCCTCGGCACCGGCCTGCTGAAGCCGAACGTGTCGAGCATGGTCGGCGAGCTGTACGCCCGCGACGACGAGCGCCGCGACTCCGCGTTCTCGATCTTCTACATGGGCATCAACATCGGCTCGTTCACCGCGCCGTTCCTGGTCGGCGCGGCGCGCGCCTGGGGCGGGTACCACGCGGGCTTCCTGGTCGCGGCCGTCGGCATGGCGATCGCCCTGGTGTTCTTCGTGGCGGGCGGCAAGTACCTCGGCAAGGCCGGTGGCGTGGCACCGAACCCGGTGCGCCCCGAGGAGCGCGTGAAGCTGGTCCGCGGCTTCCTCGTCCTGCTCGCCGGGATCGTCGTCGTCGGCCTGATCGCGGCGGTCGTCTCGGGCGGGTTCAACCTGGACACGTTCATCGACACCATGTCGTACCTGGCGTTCATCGCCCCGGTGGCGTACTTCGTGGTGATGTACCGCTCCCCCAAGGTCACCGCCGCCGAGCGCCCGCGCGTGCTCGCGTACATCCCGCTGTTCGTCGCCGCGATGCTGTTCTGGATGATCTTCGAGCAGGCCGCGACCACGCTGGCGGCGTTCGCGGCGAACCGCACGGAGCTCAGCTTCTTCGGCGTCACGATCAGCCCGGAGTTCTTCCAGTCGGTGAACCCGCTGTCGATCATCATCCTGGCTCCGGTGTTCGCCTGGATCTGGGCGAAGACGCACGACCGCCCGCCGACCGCGACCAAGTTCGCGATCGGCCTGGCGCTCGCGGCCGTGTCGTTCCTGGTGATGTCGCTGGCGTCGGCCGTGTTCGTCGACCGCCTCGCCCCGGCCTGGGTGCTCGTGGTGGTCTACGTGATCCAGACGCTCGGCGAGCTCTGCCTCTCGCCGGTGGGCCTGGCCGCGACGACGCTGCTGGCGCCCCGTGCCTTCCGGAACCAGGCGATGGCGGTGTGGTTCCTGGCCCCGGCCGCCGGCCAGGCGATCACCGCGCAGCTGATCAAGGCGACCGAGGGCGCCTCCGACACCGCCTACTTCGGCGGCATCGGCGCCGTGGCGCTGGTGTTCGCGGTGATCCTGCTGGCGCTGTCGCCGTGGGTCACGCGGCACATCCGCCGGGCGGACGAGATGGAGGGCACGGTCAGCGCCGGGGCGTGACCCGCGCGCCGGCCGCGGTGCCGGGGCCCGTCCGGTCCCCGGCACCGCGGCCGCGGGTCGTCAGGACCGCGCGGTCTGGGTGTTCGACACCTGCGCCCGCGGCCGGACGACCAGCGTGTCGATGTTCACGTGGTGCGGCCGGGTCAGCGCGAACGCGATGACGTCCGCGATGTCCTCGGCGAGCAGCGGCTGGTAGCCCTCGTAGACCTTCGCCGCGCGCTCGGCGTCGCCGCCGAACCGGACCAGCGAGAACTCCTCGGTCGCGACCGCGCCGGGCGCGATGTCGATGACCCGGACCGGCTCGCCGATCAGCTCCAGGCGCAGCGTCGTGGTGAGCATCCGCTCGGCGTGCTTGGCACCGGTGTAGCCCGCGCCGCCCTCGTAGGGGCCGATCGCCGCGGTCGACGTGACGACCAGGACGTCGCCCCGGCCGCTGGCCTTCAGCAGCGGGAGCAGCGCCTTGGTGACGCGCAGGGTGCCGAGCACGTTGATGTCGTACATCCGGCGCCAGCCCTCGACGTCCGCCTCGGCGACCGGGTCGAGCCCCAGCGCGCCGCCCGCGTTGTTGACCAGCGACGTCAGGCCGCCGGTCTCCGCGACGTGCGCGGCCAGGCGGGCCACGTCGTCGTCGCTGGTGAGGTCGGCGACGAACGGCTCGGCGCCGGTCTCGGCGGCCAGCGCCTCGAGCCGGTCGGCGCGGCGGGCGACGGCGACGACGTCCCAGCCCTCGGCGCGCAGCCGGCGGACGGTCGCGGCGCCGATCCCGCTGGAGGCGCCGGTGACGACGGCGCGGAGGGCGGGCGTGGCGGTCTCGGACATGCGGGGTGGTCCTCTCGGGCGGAGCGGTGGGGCGGGCGGAGCAGGTGGGGCGCGCGGGGTGCCGGATCGACCCTACGACCGGTTCCCCACCCGATCGTCGCGTCGCCACCCGATCGATCGGGGTGCGTGGTGACGATCAGGTGGGGACCAGGGGCGACGCGCGGCACGGGTGGGCGCGCGGGTCAGAGGGTGGCGTCGAGCTCGGTGAGGACCTCGCCGTAGGCCGCCAGGGCCGTCGCGACCTGGGCGTCGGTCACCACGCAGGGCGGGACGACGTGGATGCGGTTGTCCTGCACGAACGGCAGCAGACCCCGGTCGAGCAGGCCGGCCTTCACCGCGCCCATCGCCGCCGGCGCGACCGGGTCGCGCGTCGACCGCGACGTGACCAGCTCCAGCGCCCAGAACACCCCGGTCCCCCGGACCTCGCCGACCGACGGGTGCGCGTCCGCGAGCGCGGCGAGCCCCGGCGCCAGCACGTCGGTGCCGATCCGGGCGGCGTTCTCGACGACCTTCTCGTCCTCCATCGCCTCGATGGTCGCGACGATCGCCGCCATCGCGAGCGGGTGGCCCGAGTAGGTGAGCCCGCCGGGGAACACCCGGTCGTCGAACGCGTGCGCGACCGGGTCGGACAGGAGCACACCGCCCGCGGGGACGTAGCCGGAGTTGACCCCCTTGGCGAACGTCACCAGGTCGGGGACGACGTCGTGCTGGTCGAACGCGAACCACGACCCGGTGCGGCCGAACCCGGCCATCACCTCGTCCAGGATCAGCAGGATGCCGTGCCGGTCCGCGATCTCCCGGACGCCGGCGAGGTAGCCCGGCGGCGGCACCAGCACGCCCGCCGTCCCCGGGACCGACTCCAGCAGGATCGCCGCGATCGACGCCGGCCCCTCCGACTCCACGACCCGCGCCAGGTGCCGCAGCGCCCGCTCGCACTCCTCCTCGGGCGTCGTGGCCCAGAACTCCGAGCGGTACAGGTAGGGCCCGAAGTGGTGCACGTGCCCGCGGGCGTACTCGTTGGGCACGCGCCGCCAGTCGCCGGTCGCGACCACGGCCGCGCCGGTGTTGCCGTGGTACGACCGGTAGGCCGACAGCACCTTGTCCCGGCCGGTGACGAGGCGCGCCATCCGGATCGCGTTCTCGTTGGCGTCCGCCCCGGCGTTCGTGAAGAACACCTTCGAGAAGCCCTCCGGCGCGTGCCCGAGGATCGCCTCGGCGGCCCGGCCCCGCGGCAGGACCGCGTGCGACGGGGCGATCGTGGCGAGCCGCCCGGCCTGCTCGGCGATGGCCGCCGTGACCCGCGGGTGCTGGTGGCCGATGTTCGTGTTGACGAGCTGGCTGCTGAAGTCGAGCAGGGTGCGGCCGTCGGCGAGCGTGACCTCGCAGCCGGAGGCCCCGGCGACGACGAGCGGGGCGAGCGCGCCCTGGGCGGACCAGGAGTGGAACACGTGCGCGCGGTCGAGCTCGAGGGCGAGCGCGCCGTCGGCGTCGAGTGCGGTCATGGGTGCGGGCCTTCCGTGGGGAGGTGCGGGCGGGGTGAGGCGGCGGCGGCGCGTCGGTCGCCGCCGCCCCGGCCCGGTCAGTTGCCGCCGGGCTGGAGCTCGACGGTCAGGGGCTCGAAGTCCGCGCCCTCGACGTCCACGCCCTCGGCCTGGAGCTCGTCCAGCGCCTGCTGCACGTACTCGTTGGAGTACGCGGTCTCCGGCGGGTCGGCGCTGATGATCGTCGCGCCGGTCTCGTTGGAGGTCTCCTTGGCCATCGCGACGGTGGCGTCCCAGGCGGACGGGTCGATCAGGCCGATGGCGCCGGAGGTCGACGGCCAGATGAGCTTGTTGACCTCGTTCGTCATCCAGAGCTGGTGGCTGGTACCGAGGGTCGAGCCCGCGGCCGTGACGATGTCGGCGGCCTCCTGCGGGTTGTCCCGCGCGTAGATCCAGCCCTGGATCGAGGCCTTGAGGAACGCGACCGTCGTCTCGGCGTACTCCGCGTCGTCGGCCAGCCGGCCGGCGTCCGCCCAGATCGCGTCCTGGAGCATGGCCGTGCCCTCGTCGTTCCAGTCGATGACGCTGAAGTCCTCGGGCTGGTAGAGCTCGCCGGTCTCCGGGTTCTCGGTCTCGAGCAGCTGGGCGTACTCGTTGTAGGTCATGGCCTGCGCCGCGTCGATGTCGCCCGCGAGGAACGCGTTCATGTCGAACGCCTGCTGCACGATCTCGAAGTCGGTCACGCCCGCCTTGTTGAGGCCCGCGAACAGCTCCCACTCGTTGCCGTATCCCCAGGAGCCGATCGTCTTGCCCTCGAGGTCCGCGACGGAGTCGATCCCGGCGTCCGCGAACGACACCTGGAGCGTGGCGGACCGCTCGAAGATCTGCGCGACGTTGGTGATGTCCGCGCCCTGCTCGATCGAGCCGAGCACCTTCGGCACCCACGCGATCGCGTAGTCGACCTCGCCGTTCGCGAGGGCGTCCTGCGGCACGATGTCGCCGCCGCTCGGGAGGATCTCGACGTCGAGGCCGGCGTCCTCGTAGTAGCCCTGGTCCAGCGCGGCGTAGTAGCCGGAGAACTGCGCCTGGGTGAGCCACTGGAGCTGGAGCTTGACGGGGGTCAGGTCCCCGTCGCCGCCGCTCCCCGACTCCGTCGACCCGCCGCCGGCCGTGTCGTCCGAGCCGCCGCACGCGGTCAGCGCGAGCGCCGCCACGACGCCGAGCGCCCCGAGCCCGAGGCGGGCCCGCCTGGTGGTGTTCCTCATGTCGTCCCCTTGTCGTCGCATCACGGGAGGGCCCTCCTGGCGCCGTCGGCAGGCGGGGTGGTGCCGGCCCGCGCCGACCCCCGGGCGCGGGACGTGTGGTGGCGCGGCGGTCAGGCCCGGCGCACCCCGCGGGTCCCCCACCGCTCGACGGCGGAGGTGGCCCCGTAGAACAGCAGCCCGACGAGCACCCCGCCGAGCACGTACGCCCAGGCGCGGGCGTAGTTCGACCCCGCCGCGGCCGTGGTGATGAACGACCCGATGCCGGACCGCGGGCCGCCGAAGTACTCGGCGACGATCGCCGAGATGACCGCGAGCGAGGACGCCAGCCGCAGGCCGGTGAACACGAACGGCAGCGCCGTCGGGATCGTCACCGCCCGGGTCGCCTGCCGCGGCGTGGCCGCGTACGCCCGCATGAGGTCGCGGTGCACGGGCCGGACCTGCCGCAGCCCGCGCAGGGTGTTGACGAACACCGGCACCCCGACCGCGACGGCCACCACGATCTGCCGCCCGGTCTCCACCGAGGCGCCGTACATCGTGTAGAGCACGGGGGCGAGCGCCACGACCGGCACCACCGCGAGCCCCGCGACCACCGGGTCCAGCAGCAGGTCGACGGCCCGCACGGCGGAGGCCAGGATCGCGGCCGCGATCGCCACCACCGCGCCGATCACGAGGCCGACCAGGGCGTTCGTGCCGGTGACCAGCGCGGCCGAGGCGATGGTCGGGAGGAACTCGGCGAACTCGCCGGCGATGGCCGCCGGGCTCGGCAGCAGGAACGGCGGGACGTCGCCCAGCGTGACGACGGCCTGCCACGCGGCGACCAGCGCGGCGAGCAGCAGGACGGGCGCGGCGCGGTGGCCCCAGGACGCGGCGCTCACCGCGTCTCCACCCCGCGGCTCGGGACGCCCTCGGACCCGCCGTGCAGCGCCTCGCGCACCGCCGTGACCGCCTGGAAGTACGCCTCGTCCTCGCGCAGCCCGTCGTCGCGCGACCCCGACCGCCCGAGCCCGACGTCGACGATCCCCGCGATCCGCCCCGGACGGGCCGACATGACCACGACGCGGTCCGACAGGAACACCGCCTCGGGGATCGAGTGCGTCACGAACACCACGGCCGCCTGCGTCTCCGCGCAGATCCGCACCAGCTCGGACTGCAGCCGCTCGCGGGTCATCTCGTCGAGCGCACCGAACGGCTCGTCCATCAGCAGCAGGCTGGGCCGCTCGGCCAGCGCCCGGGCGATCGCGACGCGCTGCTGCATGCCGCCGGACAGCTGGTCCGGGAAGTGGTCGGCGAAGTCGGTGAGCCCGACGAGCGCCAGCATCTCGTCGGCGCGCTCCCGGCGGGCCGCGCGGCCGACGCCGTGCAGCGACAGCGGCAGCTCGATGTTGGCCCGGACGGTGCGCCACGGCAGGAGCCCGGCCTGCTGGAAGGCGATGCCGTAGTCGTGGCTCAGCCGGGCCTGCTCGGCCGGCTTGCCGAACACGGCGATCGACCCGGAGGTCGGCCGGTCGAGGTCGGCGACCAGGCGCAGCAGCGTCGACTTGCCGCAGCCCGAGGGGCCGATGAGCGACACGAACTCCCCCGCGCCCACGGTGAGGTCGACGTGCTCCAGGGCGGTGACGGCCCGGCCGCCCTCGCCGGGGAACACCCGGCCGACGCCGGAGACCTGGACGGCGGCCGCGGTGCCGGTCGCCGGCGCGCCGGGTGCGGCCCCGGCCGACGTCGGCGCGGTCACGCCGTCGCCTCCGCCCGGCGGAACCGGCGCAGCGCGGTGCCGAGCAGCGCGACCGCCCCGGAGGCGACCAGGCCGAGCAGCACGGCCCCGAAGATCGGCGCCCACGGCTTGGCGGGGTCGCTGCTGGCGAAGTTGGCGAACTCGAGGATCATGCGTCCGATACCTCCGGGCATCCCGGTCGAGACCTCCGCGACGACGACGCCGAGCACGGCGCTCGTGGCCGCCAGGCGGAGGGCGGGCAGCAGGTGGGGCACGCTCGCGGGCAGCCGCAGCCGGACCAGCTCCTGGGACCAGGAGGCGGCGTAGCCGGCGAACAGCTCGCGGTGCAGGGTGTCGGGCGAGGTGAGGCCGCGCAGGGCCCCGACCGCGACCGGGAAGAACGCCAGGTACGAGGCGATCACGGCGACGGACATCCACGGCTCCCAGGTGAAGCCGAGCTCGAGCTTCGAGCCCCAGCCCTTCACCAGCGGGGCGAGCGCGATGAGCGGGACGGTCTGGCTCAGCACGACGAGCGGCAGCACCGCGGACCGCGCGACGCGGAACCGGGTCATCACCAGGGCGAGGGCGAACCCGACGACGACGCCGATCACCCAGGACACGGCGGCGATCCGGAGGCTGGCGCCGCCGGCGCGGAGCACCGCGAGCCACAGCGGGTCGGCGCCGGGCTGGGACGTGAGCGGCTCGCCGAGCCGGGCCAGCATCTCGGTCACGTGCGGCATCGCCAGGTCGGTGGTGCGCGGCAGCACCCGGAGGTCGCCGACGCTCCAGCCGTCCTCGGGGACGACCGCCTTGACCAGCTCCCAGAGCGCGGCGAGCAGGACCAGGGCGGCGAGGCCGAGGGCGACGGGGCGGAGCGCCCGGAGCGGCGCGGGCAGCGCACGGCTCCGGCGGGCGGCCGGTGCGAGCGCGGCCGCCGACGGGGCGACGACCGCCGCGTCCCCGGCCTCCGCGACGCCCGGGCCCGCGACCCCCGTCGTCATGCCGTCGCCACGACGTGCTCGGCCATCGCCGGGATGACCCGCTCGCCGTACATCCGGAGGGTCTCGTCCTTGTTGTCGTGCTGCAGGTAGCCCGCGAACTGGGTGACCCCGAGCGCGCGCAGCGCCTGCAGCTTCTCGACGTGCTCGCGCGGGGACCCGAGCAGGCAGAACCGCTCGACGATCTCGTCGGGGACGAACTGGGTGTGCGAGTTCCCGGCGCGGCCGTGCTCGTTGTAGTCGTAGCCCTGCCGGCCCTCGATGTAGTCGGTCAGTGCCTTCGGCACCTGCGACCCCTGGCCGTACTTGGCGACGATGTCCGCGACGTGGTTGCCGACCATGCCGCCGAACCACCGGCACTGCTCGCGCATGTGCGCCCGGGCGGCCGGGGAGTCGCCGTCACCGACGTACATCGGGGCGGCGACGCAGAACTTGATGGCGTCGGGGTCGCGGCCGGCGGCCTCGGCGGCGTCCCGGACGGTGCGGATCATCCACGACGCCACGTCGGGGTCGGCGCACTGCAGGATGAACCCGTCGCCGACCTCGCCGGTCAGCTTGAGCGCCAGCGGGCCGTAGGCGGCGACCCACACCTCGAGCGCCGACCCGCGGGACCACGGGAACTGGACCTTGCGGCCGTTGTGCTCGACCGGCCGGGAGTTCGCGAGCTCGCGGATGACGTGGATCGACTCGCGCAGCGTCGCCAGGTTGGACGGTTTGCCCGCCAGGGTGCGCACCGCGGAGTCGCCGCGGCCGATGCCGCACACGGTGCGGTTGCCGTACATCTCGTTGAGCGTGGCGAACGACGACGCCAGCACGGTCCAGTCCCGGGTCGCCGGGTTGGTGACCATCGGGCCCACGATCACCTTGCGGGTCGCCGCGAGGATCTGCGAGAACACGACGAACGGCTCCTGCCAGAGCAGGTGCGAGTCGAAGGTCCAGACGTAGTCGAACCCGTGGGTCTCCGCCTGGCGGGCCAGGTCCACCACCCTCGAGGCGGGCGGGTCGTTCTGCAGGACGACGCCGAACTCCATGGGCGTGCCTCCTTCTGTGCGGGGGTCGGGGGTCGTCAGATCAGGTACTGCGACAGGCCGCGCTTGACGTACTTCCCGTGGCCGGCGCGACCCAGGAACAGGCCGCCGTCGACGACGACCTCGCCGCGGGACAGCACCGTGTCGACGTGCCCGTCGACCTCGAAGCCCTCCCAGGCCGAGTAGTCCATGGCCATGTGGTGCGACTTCCCGACGCCGATCGACGTGTGGCCGTCCGGGTCGTAGATCACGACGTCCGCGTCGGCGCCCGGCGCGAGGACGCCCTTCTGCCCGTACATGCCGAACATCCGCGCGGGGGTCGTGCAGCAGATCTCGACCCAGCGCTCCAGGCTGATCTCGCCGGTGACGACCCCCTGGTACAGCAGGTCCATCCGGTGCTCGACCGAGCCGATGCCGTTGGGGATCTTGGAGAAGTCCCCGATCCCCATCTCCTTCTGGTCCTTCATGCAGAACGGGCAGTGGTCCGTGGACACGAGCTGCAGGTCGTTCGTCCGGAGGCTGTTCCACATCTGGTGCTGGTGGCCCTCGTGCTTCGAGCGCAGCGGCGTCGAGCACACGTACTTGGCGCCCTCGAAGTCGCCCCACTGCTCGCTGCTCGCGCCCAGGTGGTCCTCGAGCGACAGGTACAGGTACTGCGGGCAGGTCTCGCCGAACACGTTCTGGCCGCGGTCCCGGGCCTGGGCGATCTGCTCGGCCGCCTGCTTCGCCGAGACGTGCACGATGTACAGCGGCGCCCCGGTGAGGTCGGCGAGCATGATCGCGCGGTGCGTCGCCTCCTCCTCGGCCTGCCAGGGCCGGGAGACGCCGTGGTAGTACGGGCTGGTCTCGCCGCGGGCGACGTGCTGCTGCACGAGGGTGTCGATGACCGAGCCGTTCTCCGCGTGCATCATGATCATCGCGCCGTTGTCGGACGCCTTCTGCATGGCCCGCAGGATCTGCCCGTCGTCCGACAGGAAGACGCCCTTGTAGGCCATGAACAGCTTGAAGGACGTGACGCCCTCGGCGATCAGCTCGTCCATCGCGTGCAGCGACGAGTCCTGCACGTCGGACAGGATCTGGTGGAACGCGTAGTCGACCGCGCAGTTACCGGCGGCCTTCTGGTGCCACAGGGCGTACTGGTCGACCGGGTTCTCGTGCGGGTACTGCACCACGAAGTCGACGATGGTGGTCGTCCCACCCCAGGCCGCGGCCGTGGTGCCGGTCTCGAACGTGTCGGACGCGAACGTGCCGCCGAACGGCATCTCCATGTGGGTGTGCGCGTCGATGCCGCCGGGGATCACGTACTTGCCGGTCGCGTCGATGACGCGGTCGACGGTGCTGCGCAGGTCGACGCCGAGGGCGGTCGAGCCGGGCTGCAGCAGCGCGACGATCGTCTCGCCGTCGATCAGCACGTCCGCCGCGCCGCGACCGGTCGCGTTGACGACGGTCCCGCCGGTGATGAGGGTCTTCATCGCGATCCCCCCGCTCACGGCGCCACGATGGGCCCGTAGGCGTCCGGCCGGCGGTCGCGGAAGAACTGCCACCGCTCGCGGGTCGTCCGGATGACGTCGAGGTCGAGGTCACGGATCAGCAGCTGGTTCTCGGTCGTCGAGCCGACCTCGCCGACGTAGTTGCCGTCCGGGCCGACCGCGTAGGACGAGCCGTAGAAGTTCACCGCCTCGTCGCCGTACTCGTTGTCCTCGAGCCCGACGCGGTTGTTCGCGATGACGTAGTACCCGTTCGCGATCGCCGCCGCCGGCTGCTCGACCTCCCACAGCTTGTTCGAGATGCCGGGGGCGGTGGCGTTCGGGTTGAACACGATCTCCGCGCCGTTCAGCGCGAGCACCCGCCAGCCCTCCGGGAAGTGCCGGTCGTAGCAGATGTTCACGCCGATCTTGCCGACCGCCGTCTCGAACACCGGGTACCCCTGGTTGCCGGGCCGGAAGTAGAACTTCTCCCAGAACTTGGGCAGGTGCGGGATGTGGTGCTTGCGGTACGTGCCGAGCAGCGTGCCGTCCGCGTCGATCACCGCCGCGGTGTTGTAGAGCACCCCCGGCTGGTCCTCCTCGTAGATCGGCAGCACGATCACGATGCCCAGCTCCTTGGCCAGGGCGCTGAACCGGTCGGTGGTCGGGCCCGGGACCGTCTCGGCGTACTCGTAGTACTTCGTGTCCTGCGTGATGCCGAAGTACGGGCCGTAGAACAGCTCCTGGAAGCCGATGACCTGCGCGCCCTCGGCCGCGGCCTTGCGCGTCCAGTCCTCGTGCAGCTGGATCATCGACTCCTTGTCGCCGGTCCAGGTGGCCTGGGTGAAGGCGACGCGCACGACTGACATGAGGGACCTCCGCAGTGGGTGATGCCGGGTGCTGGGACCGGGCCGCGAGGGCCCGATGGGAATGTGACTGTGGGGGTTGAACATTTCTGCGGCGTTTCTGCCCGTAACGGCCCCGAGAACGTCGATGACGGGGCTGTAAACACTGGGGCGCCGGGGTCCGGGGCGGGCCGTGGACGCGGTCGCGCGGGGGCACGATGACGCCCATGGACGTGGCCCAGCACGTGGAGGACCGCAGTCCCCGGGGGATCGCCGCCGCCGTCTCGCGCCTGGTGCGCAGCGGCGACCTGCGGCCGGGCGACCGCCTGCCCACCGTCCGGCGGCTCGCCGCCGACCTGGGCGTCAGCCCCGCGACCGTCAGCGGGGCGTGGAAGGCGCTGGCCGCCGTGGGGCTGGTGGCGTCGCGCGGGCGGGCGGGGACGGTCGTGCTGCCGGAGCCGGCGTCGTGGCTGCCGCCGCGGTACCGGGACCTGGCGGCGGGCGGGCGGTCGGACGCCGGGGCGGGGCTGCCCGGGGTCGGGGTCGGGGGCGGCGGGGTCGGGGTCGGGGGCGGCGGGGTCGGG
>NZ_VEGH01000016.1 GCF_007679345.1 Cellulosimicrobium cellulans | reverse complement strand
CTCCGGCCGCGCGCGCCAGCCGCGCGCGCCAGCCGCGCGCGCTCCGGCCGCGCGCGCTCCGGCCGCGCGCGCTCCGGCCGCGCGCGCTCCGGCCGCGCGCTCCGGCCGAGCGCGGTGGATCCAGCCGAGCGCGGTGGCTGCAGCTACCGCGGTCGACGCGGACCACCGCGCTCGGCGGCGGGCGGCGGGCGGCGGGCAGCGGGCAGCGGGGCGGCTGCCCGATCGGCGCGGGCCGCGCGGCCTAGGCCGCGCCCGGGTCCGCCGCCGAGCGGGCGGCGGCGGCGGCGCGGGCGGCGGCTGCCCGGGCCCTGGTCCGGGCCGTGGCGTGCTCGGACCACCGGGGCACGAACGCCGCCAGCGCGCCCGCGGCCAGCACCCCCGCCGCCCCCATCGTCACGATGCCCGCGGCCAGGCTGCCCGCGGCGGCGACGGCCGAGACGACGAGCGGGCCGGCCGCCGCGCCGGAGTCCTGGAACACCCGCCACACGCCGAGGAACTGCGCCCGGCCGTCCGGCGGCGCCACGTCGGCCCCGAGGGTCATGAGGATGCCGGAGCCGATGCCGTTGCCCAGGCCCATGACCATCGCCACGACGGAGAGCCCGGTCAGCGTGGAGGTCAGCGGCAGCACGGCGATGGCCCCGCCGAGCACCAGCATCGAGGGCACCGCGACCCACAGCCGGCCCCGCCGGTCCATCACCTTGCCCGCCGGGTAGAACAGCAGCATGTCGACGGCGCCCGACAGGCCGAACACCAGGCTGGTCGTCGCGGGCGCGAACCCCAGGTGCTCGGACCACAGCGGCAGCACCACGCCCCGGGTCGCGCGGACGGCGCCGACGAGCACCACCGCGAGCCCGAGGGTCGCGAGCAGCCGCCGGTGCCGCCGGACGAGCCCCGCGGTCGACACCCGCGGCCGGTCGCGCGCGGCCGGCCGCCGGTCGTCGACGTCGCGCGCGAACCCCACCACCGCCGCGGCGGCGACCGTGGTGCCGACCGCCAGCCAGAACACCGCGCGCAGATCGGCGACGTGCAGCACGGCCGCGCCGAGGAACGGGCCGAGGAACACCCCGATCCGGGACACCCCGCCGAGGGTGGACAGGGCCCGCGCCCGGTTCACCACCGGGACGACCTCCGTGAGGTACGCCTGGCGGGCGAGGTGGAACACCGCCGACGCGGCACCGGTGAGCAGGACGCCGACCGCGAGCACCGGCAGCGTCGGGGCCAGCGCGCCGACGGTGAGGGCGACGCACGCGACGAGGGCCGCGACGAGCATCGCCCGGCGGTCGCCGACCCGGGCCGCCAGGGCGCCCGCGGGCACGTCGCCGAGGATCTGCCCGACGCCCACCAGCGCCACGACCAGCGCCGCCTGGTCCAGCCCCGCGCCCATCCCCGCGGCCACCAGGGCGACCACCGGGGTGACCGCGCCGAGCCCCGTCTCGTACAGCAGGGCGGGCAGGTAGGCGGAGGTCAGCAGGCTGCGGGTCATCGGCCGTCCATCATGCCCCCGTCGTCGGCGACCTGCTCCACGGCGAGCTCGGCGGCACGCGCCGGCTCCACCAGGACGAGCTCCACCGCGTGCCGCAGCCGCCACGCGCCGCACGCCTGCGCCAGCCCGCGGGCGAGCCCGGCGAGGTGCGTCGCGTGCACGATCGCGTCCGGGCCCGTGCCGTCCACCCACCAGTCGACGGGCACCCCGTCCACGCGCAGCGACTCGTGCTCGATCCAGGTGTCCGGTGCGCCGGGCAGCAGCACCCGCACCGCCTCGGGGGTGGCGGACAGCGACCCGGCGTCGTCGCCGTCCGCCTCGTCCACCAGGCCGTCCGCGAGGTCGCCCGCCAGCGGGACGCCGAGCGCGTCGGCGAGGTCCTCGGGGTCGACGTGGCCGGTGACCGGCACCATCGCGGCGACGTCACCGCGCTGCCACCACATCGGCGCCGGGGCGACGGCCGCGTCCTCGGCGTGCACCAGCGCGACCCGGTCGGGCGCGATCAGCGCCGGCAGCACGTCGACGTCCGGCGCGGCCTCCGGTCCGGCGGCGGCCAGCCCGGCCCACGCGGACCACACCGCGGCCGCGAGGTCCAGGTCGACCCGGCCGCCCAGCGGCGCGGCGGCGCGCAGGAGCGGGTTCCACGCGCCCGGCGGCACCGCGCCGAGCGACGCGACACCGCCCAGGGCCGCCTGCGCGGCGGGGTCGAGCGCGGCGACCTCCTCGGGCGCGGGCGGGAGCAGCCGGGCGACCGCGGGCTCGGCGCCGGCCACCGCGAACGGCGTCGCCAGCGGCAGCCCGGAACGGTGCCGCAGCCACCACGCCGTGTACCCGGGCGCGGCGCGGCCACCGGGCACGCGCACCTCGTCGAGCAGCGCGCGGCGCAGCGGACCGGGCTCCGCGAGCCGCGCGAGCACCGCGGGCCAGGCACCCGGGTCGGCGGCGTCGAGGTCGGCGACCGCCAGCACCTCGGGCAGGGTCTCGCCCTCCCCCGCCGCCCCCGCGACCTCGGCCAGCCACGCGTCCCAGCCGTCGAGCGCGTCGGTGACCAGGTCCGCGTCGTCGTCCCCGAGCGCGAGGTCGTCCGCCGACGCCACGACGTCGGTGAGGACGAGCGGCACCAGGTCGGCGCGGACGCCCGCGGCGGCGAGCGCGTCCGGGCCCCACCGCTCGACGGCGTCGGCGGCGACCGGCGCGAGCACCCGCGGGTCGAGCAGCCGGGCCGCGCGGGACCCGGGGAGCACGAGGCCGTGCGCGGGCGTGGGCTCGCCGTCGGCCGCGCGCAGGGTGAGCAGGCCGAGGAGGGCGCGGTCCACCGGGACGGGGCCAGCGCCGCCGGGGGCCGGGTCGCCGGACGCGGACGCCGCGCCCGCCGGCACCGCGCCGTCGGCCACGGCGGCCCGTACCAGGGCGAGCACCGCGTCGCTGATCTGCTCGGCGGCGGCCACGTCGTCCTCGCCGGCCTGGTCGAGCACGGCCTGCCGCACCCCCGGGTGCGCCAGCAGGGACGCGGGGTCCGCGGGCGCCGCGCCGAGCCGCTCCAGCACCTCGTGCGCCGCGCCCGGGTGCACCAGGCGCACGCCCCAGCGGCCGAGCACCGCCAGCGCGGCGCCGACCGGGCCCGCGGGGTCGAGCGCGCCGGCGACCGGCAGCAGCAGGCCGCGCGCGCCCCGTACCACCCGGCCGTCGGCCAGGGGGACGGGCAGCGCGGCCAGGGCCTCCCGCACCAGCGGGTCGCCGGCGGCCGGGGCGAGGGCGGCGTAGAGCGCCCGCCACCGCTCGGGCGGCAGCCCGGACGCCGCGGGCAGCTCCTCGACGCACTCGGCCGCCTCGCGGATCTCCACGCCCAGGGACCGCGCCGGGCCGAGGCCGCCCTCGGGCAGCACGACCAGGCCGGCGAACCACGGCGCCAGGGCCCGGGTCAGCTCGGGGGCGGACGGCCCGGCGAGCGCGACGGCGCGCTGCGGCTCGACCAGGTCGCCGGGCCCGGCCGCGCCCGGCCCGGCGGGACCCGCGTCGGCCGCGCCCCGCGCCGCCGGCAGCAGGGGCGTGCGCGCGAGCGCCTCGACCAGCCGGCCCCGCAGCGCGGCGTCCAGGTCGCTCGCGGGCAGGCCGCGCGGGACCAGCCCCAGCGCGTCCGCGCCGTCGGCGGCGACGTCGGCGGCGAGCAGCGCGTACGCCCCGGCCGCGACGTCGAGCAGGGCGTCGGTCGCGCGGCCGCGGGCGGCGTGCCGCCGGGTCGGGTCGAGCGGCACGGTCGCGACCAGCAGCGCGGGCAGGTCCAGGGCGTCGTCGGTGGGCGTGGGCGCGTGCAGGACCCGGTCCCAGCCCGCGCCGATGTCGCCGGACGCGCGGCCGGACAGCGCCGTGAGCAGGTCGCCGCCGCCCGCCCCGCCGACCTCGTGGGACGGCAGCGCCCACGTCACGCGCCAGCGCCGGCGGGACCGCTCCTCGACGGGCCGGTCCGCGAGCAGGGCCGGGTCGAGCTCGCCCTCCACGGTGCGGCGGCGCCACCGCCGGTCGACGTCGGCGACGCGGCGACGGTCCCCGGCGAGGTCGTCCTCGACCACGACCTCCGCGAGGCCGGGCAGCGCGAGCAGCAGGGGGTCGCCGACCTCGGCGAGCATCGCCCGCACGGCGTCGACGGCTGCGTCGTCGCGGAGCGTGAGGACCACCGCCGTGTCGTAGCCCTCGGGCGGCCGGCCGGCGTCCTCGCGGGGCAGCCGGAGCGCGGGCAGCGAGCCCTCGCGGCGGGCGACCTCCTCGGCGAGCCGCGGCTCGTCGGCCGCGGCGAGCGCCAGCTCCCGGCGGGTGTCGTCGAGCGAGAACCGCACGGCGCCGGAGGTCGACCGCACCCGGACCTCGTCGGCGACCGCGCGGACGGCGGCGAAGCCCACCCCGAACCGGCCGACCAGGCCCGGCCCGGTCGTCGCGCCGCCGGCCCCCGGCCAGTCCCGGGTCGCCGAGGCGCGCATGGCCGCCATCGACGCGACCCCCGCGGGGTCGAGCGGGGCGCCGGTGTTCGCGGCGACGAGCACCCACGGGCTCCCGGCGGCGCCCGGCCCGGCGCCGCCCGCTCCGGCGCCGTCCGCCGCGTCGGGCGTGGTCAGCCGCAGCAGCAGCCGCCCGGGGGTCCCGGCGCGCACCGCCGCGTCGGCGGCGTTCTGCGCGAGCTCGACGACCACCCGGTCGCGGTAGTACCCGCGGGCGTGGTCCTCCTCGGTGTTCGCGTCCTCGCGCAGGCGCGCCGGGTCGGCGCGCCACGTCCCCAGCACCCGCTCGCGCAGCGCGCGCGTGCCGAAGACGTCGGGGGTCACGACCGGGGCTCGTCCTCCGCGGGCGACGCGTCGCCGGTCGCCTCGTCCTCGGTCGGGTCGCCGGCCACGACGGCCTCGCCCTCCGCGGCCGGTCCCGGCACGGCCTCGCCGTCCTGCTCCGCGTCGCGCCCGGCCCCGACGACGTCCGCCGTCGGCACGACGTCGAGCTCGCGCGCGACGGGCACCTCCGGCCACTCGGACGGCCGCGGCTCGACGTCGGTCTCGGAGTGCGCGCCGCAGCCGTGCTCGAGCGCGACGACCCGGCCGTCGTCCGGCGACCACTCGTTGACGCACACGCCGAACACGGTGCCCAGCGGGCCCTGCAGCGGCACGAGGAACCCGCACGTCATGCACGGCTCGGCCGAGGCCACGGCGCCGGCGGACGCGGGGCCCTGCTTGGAGCGGTACCAGCGCTCGGCGGCCTCCGCGATCCCCACGGGCGACAGCACCCGGTTGCGGGCGAGGGCGAGCTCGTCGATCGCGACCTCGTCGACCTCCGGGTCGCCGGTCGGGGTGAAGCCGGGCTCCAGGCGCGGGTCGTCGGCGCGGAACGGCAGCACGTCGCCGGGGCCGAGGTCGCCGGGGCGCAGCCGCTCGTCCCACGGAACCCAGGCGGGCGCGAGGACGGCGTCGTCGCCGGGCAGCAGCACGGCCTCGCAGACGGTGGCCTTCCGGGCGCGCGGCACCCGGGACAGGGTCACGGTCCACACCCAGCCGCGGTAGCCCTTGGCGGTGCAGGCGAACCGGTGCGAGACGAGCCGGTCGGCCTCGACGGTGTACCCGAGGTGCTCGCCGACGTCCTGCGGGTGCTCGGCGAGCTCGAGGGCGGCCTCGCGGGCGAGGTCGACGGCGCCGCCGAGCACGGCGTCCTGGGTCGCGGTGGCCATGCTCAGGCCTCGAGGTCGTCGGCGACGGCGCGCAGCAGGGTGGCGACCTGCTCGGCGCGGGACTTCTCCGGGCGGCGGCCGCGGCGCAGGTCGTTGCCGACCCGGTCGAGGACCTTGATGAGGTCCTCGACGATGACGGCCATGTCGTCGGCGGGCTTGCGCTGGACGGCGGCGACCGAGGGCACCGGGTCGAGCAGCTTGACCGCGAGCGCCTGCGGGCCGCGGCGGCCGTCGGCCACGCCGAAGTCCACCCGGGTGCCCGGCTTGGGGGTGCCGATGCCCGCGGGCAGCGCGGACGCGTGCAGGAACACCTCGGTGCCGTCGTCGGCGGCGATGAAGCCGAAGCCGCGATCGGTGTCGAACCACTTGACCTTGCCGGTGGGCACTGCGATCCCCTGTGCTCGTCGGAACTCGCGCGGCGTCGCGCCGCACGTCACCAGGCTACCGGTCGCGCCGCCCGGCGGGCGCCCCCGTCCCCGGGCCCCCGGACCACCCGGGGGGGACCGGCCGGCCCGCTCGGGGCTCAGCCGAACGCCACGTCCTCGCCGGCCCCGGGGACGGCCTGCAGCCGCGGGACGGGCTGGTAGACGGTCGCGAGCAGGGCGCGCGCCTCGCGGAGCGCCGTCAGGTACACGAGCGAGACGTGCAGCGCGGAGTACGGCGACCGGATCGACGGCACGGCCTCCTCGGCGATGGCGTCCAGGTAGGCGTCGAGCACGTCGCAGGCGGCGACCACCCGGGCGCTCGGCTGGGACCGGTGCAGCTCGGGGTCTAGCTCGGCCACCGGCACGTCGAGCAGCTCGGACACGATGCGGACCAACGCCTCGGTGGACGCCTCCAGCGGGTCCTGCGGCGCCAGGATCTCCGCAGCCCGGGTCCGGGCGAGCGCCATGAGCGGGATCTCGTCGTCGTGGTGGCCCGCGGTGGCGAGCACCTCCAGCACGAGCATCGCGCGGAACCGCTCGCGCCCGAGCAGCACCAGCGCCTGGTGCAGGTTGCGCACGGTGCGCCCGGCGCCCGACACCGAGTTCACGACCCGGAACACCTTGAGCGCGATGGCGGGGTCCGCGGCGGTCAGCCGGGCGAGGCGGCGGTAGGACACCTGCGGGTCGCCCAGCTGGACGAGCAGCCGTCCGGCGACCATCGCGTGGTGCGCGAGCGCCGGCCGGGTGAGCACGGTGGGCCGGCGGAAGTGGTAGCCCTGGAACAGGTCGAAGCCGGCGTCCTGCGCGGCGAGGAAGTCGATCTCGTCCTCGACGTGCTCGGCGACGAGGGCGGCGTGCGGGGCGACCGCGCGCAGCTCCTCGGCGAACGCGGCGAGCCGGTCGCCGACGTCGGACATGTCGACCTTGACGTAGTCGCACAGCGGGAGCAGGTCCCACCGCTGGTCGCCGGGCACGAAGTCGTCGAGCGCGATGCCGAACCCGAGCCGGCGCAGCCGCTCGACGCCGGCGACCACCTCGTCGTCGGCGGGGACGTTCTCCAGGACCTCCAGCACGACGCGGTGCGGGTCCAGCGCGACCGGCAGCTCGTCGACGATGAACGAGCGCGGGACGTTGACGAAGAGGTCGCCGTTGCCGGCCAGGTCCTCGACGCCGAACTCCGTCAGCGTCGCCACGATGACCGTCGCGGTGGCGCGGTTGTCGTCGACGCCGGGGCGCACGCCGGACTCGAGGGCGTCCGGGCTGGCCCGGAACAGCAGCTCGTGCCCGATCGGCCGGCTCAGCACGTCGTAGATGCCCTGGCGCGCCACGCACACCTCGCGCGTGGCCCGGGGCAGGTGCCCCGCCGTGATCGACATGCGTGTCCCTTCCGCTCGAGCGCGTGGCCGCCCGTCGAGGGGCGCGTCGACCCCTGTCATCGGCACGGGTGAGGCGGACCTGAGCGCTCGAGCGGGTGGAGCCGCAGATCAGGCGGGGGTCGTCCCCCGGTCGGGCGTCCGCCGGGGGTGCGGGACGACCGGGTCAGCCCTGCGCGAGCCGGTCCAGCGCCAGCGCCGCGAGCAGCGCCGGGCCCACCGCGAGCGCTCCGTCCTCGAACCGCGCCTGCGCGGAGTGGTTGTACGGCGCGGTGCGCGGGTCGAGGTCGGCGGGCGTGGCCCCGACGCCGAGGTAGGCGCCGGGCACCTGTTCCAGCACGTATGCGAAGTCCTCGGAGCCGGCGAGCGGCTGCGGCGCGGTGACGTAGGACCGCTCGCCGAACAGCCCGGCCGCGAGCCGTGCGACGCGGTCGGCCTCCTCGGGCCGGTTCGACGTCACCGGGTACCCGCGCCGGTAGTCGACGGTGACGGACAGGCCGTGCGCGGCGGCCACGCCCTCGCAGACCCGGACGAGCCGCTCGGGCACCACGCCGTGCACCGCCTCGGAGAACGTCCGGACGGTCGCCTCGATGCGGGCGTCGGCGGGGATCACGTTGTCGGTGGTGCCGGCCTCGATCCGCCCGACGGTCACCACGACCGGGTCGAACACGTCGAACTGGCGGGTGACCATCGCCTGGAGGGCGAGCACGATCTCGGCGGCCACCGGCACGGGGTCCAGCGCGAGGTGCGGCATGGAGCCGTGCCCGCCGCGGCCGTGCACCGTGACGTGCACGGTGTCCGCGGCGGCGAGCAGCGTGCCGGGGCGGCTGGTGATCGCCCCGGTGGGGAGGATCGCCGAAAGGACGTGCAGCCCGTACGCCGCGACGACCCGCTCCCCCGCGGCGTCGAGCACGCCCTCCTCGATCATCCGGCGCGCGCCGTGGTCGCCCTCCTCGCCGGGCTGGAACATGAGGACGACCGAGCCGGCGATCTCCTCGCGCCGGGCGGCCAGCAGCCGGGCGGCGGCGACCAGGCCGGCGACGTGCAGGTCGTGCCCGCACGCGTGCATCGCGCCCGGCACCTCGCTCGCGAACGGCTCGCCCGTCGCCTCGGTCACGGGCAGGGCGTCCATGTCGGCCCGCAGCAGCACCGCGGGGCCGGGGCGCGCGCCGCGCAGGACGGCGACCACCGAGGACAGCCCGGTGCCGGTGCCGACCTCCAGGCCCAGCGGCTCCAGCGCCTCGAGGACCAGCGCCTGGGTGCGCGGCAGGTCGAGCCCGATCTCGGGGGTGCGGTGCAGCGCGTGCCGGAGCCCGGCGGTGTCGGGCAGCAGCGCCCGGGCGTCGGCGCGCAGGGCGTCGAGGGCGGAGCGGTCGAGCGGCATGTCAGACCTCCGTGGTGTGCGGTGCGGCGACGGGACCGGCGGGGCCGGGTGCAGGAGACGGCTCGGCACGGGTCCCCGCCAGCGTCTCGACGGGGTAGAGCAGCCGCTCGCTCACCAGCCACGAGCCGACGGCGGACGCCGTCAGCCCCGCCGCCGCCCACACCGGGACCAGGCGCAGCGCGTCGCGGGAGATCAGCCACTCGGCCACGAACAGGAACGTACCGCCGAACAGCGCGATGGCGGCGCCCGCGGGGACGCCCAGCGCGACGGCCCGGATCGGCACCGGGAACAGCCGCGCCCCGGCCACCGGCGTGACGCCGAGCTGCAGGCCCACGCAGACGGTGAACACCGGCGCCGCCACCACGTACGGCACGACGCCGGCCGCCAGCCCGAGCATGAGGGGGACGACCAGGACGGCCGCGGCGGTGAACCCGGTGCGGATCAGCGCGAGCGGACCGAACCGGTCGGCGAGGAACCCGGAGACGATCATCGCGACCAGCAGGCAGATCAGCGCCACGGTGTGCTGCGCGGCGGCCTGGGTCTCGGTGTAGCGCCCGGTGTGCCCGGCGAACTCCGGCAGGTACACCGACCCGAAGTAGACGCCCATCGTCGACCCGATGGTGAGCATGAACGCGAGCGCCATCCGGCCCGCGTGCCGGCGCAGCAGCGGGCCGGCCGGCTCCACCCCGGCGTCCCGCGCCCGCTCGAACACCTCCGACTCCGGCACCCCGCGCCGGATCCACAGCGCCAGCAGACCGCACAGCGCCGCGACCACGAACGCGATCCGCCAGCCGCCGTCGCGCAGGCCGTCCGGGCCGAGCACCCCGAGCAGCACCGCGAGCACCACCGTGCCGCCGAGCGTGCCGAGCGCGTCGCCGGAGTACGCGAACGCGCCGTACCGGTGCCGGCGCTCCGGCGGGGCGACCTCGACGACGTAGGTCGCCGCCGTGGCGACCTCACCGCCCATCGCGATGCCCTGCAGCATCCGGGCGAGCACGACCACGACCGCGGCCCACCAGCCGGCGACGGCATAGGTCGGGGCGGCGGCGATGACCGCGGCACCCAGGGCGATCAGCGACACCGACGCCAGCAGGCCGGTGCGCCGGCCCTTCGTGTCGGTGATCCGCCCCATCACGTACGACCCGAGCGGCCGGACCACGAAGCCGACGGCGAACACGACGTACGCGCCGAGCACCCGCGTCACCGGGTCGTCGCCGGGGAACACCTGCCCCGCGAAGTACGGCGCGAGCAGCGCGTACATCGTCCAGTCCAGCGACTCGACGAAGATCCCCGCGGTGCTCGCCACCACGACCCGTGTCCTGCGCACCCGTGCCATCGCTGCCTCCCGGCGGCTCGCCCCGGCGGACCCGGCCCCGCGCCGGACCCGCCGGAACGTATCGTGGTGCGGATGGCCACGTTCAGCGAGCACCTGCGCGGCAGGTCGGACGACGAGCTGGTGCGCCTGCTGCTGCGGCGCCCGGACCTCGCGCACCCGTCGCCCGCCACGCTCGCCTCCCTCGCCGCCCGCGCCACGAGCCGGCCGAGCCTCGAGCGCGCGCTCGCCGGCGTCGACGCGGCGGTGCTGCAGGTGGTCGAAGCCGTGGTGGCGCTGCTCGCCGGGTCCACGGACCCCGCCGACGGGGTGCGGGCCCGGGACGTCGTCGCGGCGGTGGGCGCCTCCCGGGCGGAGACGCCCGCGGTCCGGGCCGCGCTGGCCACGGCGACCGACCTCGCGCTGGTGCATCCCGCGGGCGGCCGCGCGTCGGACCCGGTGCTGCGGCCCGCGCCGGGCGTGGCGGAGCTGCTGGGCCCGGCGACCGCCGGCCTCGCGGCCCCCGCGCCGCACGACCCCGACCCCGCGGCCGTCCCCGGTCTCCTCGCGGACGCCCCCGCCGCGGGCCGCGCGGTGCTCGACGCGCTGACCTGGGGCCCGCCGGTGGGCGTGCGCCCGGCGGTCGGCCCGGCCGCGGACGCCGTCACGGAGCTGGTGCGCGCGGGCCTGCTGGTGCGGGCCGACGACCGGCACGTCGTGCTGCCCCGGACCGTCGCCCTCGCGCTGCGCGACGGCCGCACGCACCGCGCGCCGGCCACGCCGCCCGCGCCGGAGGACCTGCCGCACCGCGACCCGGCCCTGGTCGAGGCCGAGCACGCGAGCGCCGCGGAACGCGCGGTCCGGCTGGTGGCGGGGCTGCTGCGGCTGTGGGGGCAGGCGCCGCCGGTGGTGCTCCGTGCCGGCGGACTGGGTGTGCGGGACCTGCGCCGCACCGCGGCCGCCCTGGAGGTCACCGAGCCCGAGGCCGCGTTCGTCGTCGAGCTGGCGGGCGTCGGCGCCCTGGTCCGGGACGACGGCGAGGAGTCCCCGCACCACGTCCCGACGACGGTCGCCGACGAGTGGCTGGCGCTCGACCTGCCCGGCCGGTGGGCCCGGCTCGCGGCGTGGTGGGCGGCCACCCCGCGGTGGGCCGCGCTGGTCGGCACCCGCGACGAGCGCGGCGGGGTCCGCCCCGCCCTCGGGCCGGAGCTCGGCCGCCCGTGGGCGCCGCGGCTGCGGCAGGCGGTGCTCGGCCTGCTCGCCGACGCCGGACCGGGCGCGGCACCGGACGCCACCGCCGTCCGGGAGGCGCTGGCCTGGCGGACGCCGCGGTCGGTGCCCCCGGCCGACGCGGTGGCCGCCGTGCTGCGCGAGGCGGGCTGGCTGGGCGTGCTCGGGGCGGGCGCCCTGCCCGCTGCGGGTCGCGCGCTGGTGGACCCCGACGCCGACCCGCGGCCCGCGCTGGCCGCCGGGCTGGGCGCGGCGCTGCCCCCGGCGGTCGACGACCTGCTGCTCCAGGCCGACCTCACCGGCATCGTGCCGGGCCGCCCGAGCCAGGAGCTCGAGGCGCTGCTCGACGCGTCCGCCCGGGTGGAGTCCCGCGGCGGGGCCGTGACGGTGCGGTTCACCCCGGAGTCGGTGCGGGACGCCCTGGACGCCGGGGCCACCGCCGACGACCTGCTCGCCGACCTCGCGTCCCACGCCCGCGGCGGCGTGCCGCAGCCGCTGGAGTACCTGGTCCGGGACGCCGCGCGCCGGCACGGGCGGCTGCGCGCCGGCGCCGCCTCCTCGTACGTCCGCACCGAGGACCCCGCGCTGCTCGCCGGGCTCGCGGAGGACCCCAGGCACGCGGACCTCGGGCTGGTCCGGCTCGCCCCGACGGTGCTGGCCGCGCAGGCGCCGCTGCACGAGCTGCTCGCCGCGCTGCGGGCGCACGGGCTGGCCCCGGTCGCCGAGACGCCCGACGGGCAGGTGCTGCACGCCGCCCCCACGGTGCGGCGGGTGGCCGCCGCCCGGCCCCGGTTCGCCCCGGACGAGCCCGGGCGCGGGGCGCAGCCGCCGGCCGAGCGTGCCGCGGCGCTGGTGGGCGTCCTGCGCCGGGCCGAGGAGGCGCGTGCCGCCGGCGGCTCGACCGGCGGGGCGGGGGCCGTGGTGCGATCGGCGGCGGCCGAGGCGGCCGGTGCCGCCCGCGCGGACGGCAGCCCGACGCTGCGCGACCGCGCCTCCGGCGTCGCCGCCGCCACCGCCGCGGCGCGCGCCGGGCGGCCCGGCACCGGCTCGGCCGCGGGCACCCGCGGCGGCCCGCGGCCCTCCGGGGGAACAGCCGACCCCGCCGAGGCGTTGGGGCTGCTGCGCGAGGCGGCCGCCGGGCACACCGAGGTGTGGCTGGACGTGGTCGGCTCGCGCGGCGCCCTGGAGCGGCGGCGGGTGCTGCCGGTCCGGGTCGACGGCGGACGGGTGCGCGTGGTCGACACCGCCCGGGACGCCGAGATCGTGGTCGCGGCCCACCGCGTCGCCGCGGTCACCCCGGTCGGCGCACCCGACGCCGACGAGACACCCGAGCCCCGGGAGACGGACACCGCATGACCGACGGACCCCTGATCGTCCAGAGCGACAAGACCCTCCTGCTCGAGGTCGACCACGACCAGGCGGAGGCCTGCCGCCGCGCGATCGCCCCGTTCGCGGAGCTGGAGCGCGCGCCCGAGCACGTGCACACCTACCGGCTGACCCCGCTGGGCCTGTGGAACGCCCGGGCGGCGGGCCACGACGCCGAGCAGGTCGTCGACACGCTCCTGGAGTACTCCCGGTACCCGGTGCCGCACGCGCTGCTGGTCGACGTCGCCGAGACCATGTCCCGGTACGGGCGGCTGCAGCTCGTCGCGCACCCCGTGCACGGCCTGGTGCTGCACGCCCTCGACGCCGCCGTCATGGCCGAGGTGCTGCGGTCGAAGCGGACCGCCGGCCTGGTCGGCGAGCGGATCGACGAGACCGACGTCGTCGTGCACGCCTCGGAGCGCGGGACCCTCAAGCAGGCGCTGCTCAAGCTCGGCTGGCCCGCCGAGGACCTCGCGGGCTACGTCGACGGCGAGGCGCACCCGATCGACCTGGACACCTCCGGCGAGTCGAACGTGGGCACCGACGGCGCACCGCGCCCGTGGCAGCTGCGGCCGTACCAGGCGGAGGCTGCGGACGGGTTCTGGCACGGCGGCTCCGGCGTCGTCGTCCTGCCCTGCGGCGCCGGCAAGACGCTGGTCGGCGCGGCGGCGATGGCCCGGTCGAAGACCACCACGCTCATCCTCGTCACCAACACCGTGTCCGCGCGCCAGTGGCGGGACGAGCTCATCCGGCGCACCTCGCTGACCCCGGACGAGATCGGCGAGTACTCGGGCTCCCGCAAAGAGATCCGGCCGGTCACGATCGCGACGTACCAGGTCCTCACGCTGAAGCGGAAGGGCATCTACCCGCACCTCGAGCTGCTCGACGCCCGCGACTGGGGCCTCATCGTCTACGACGAGGTGCACCTGCTGCCGGCGCCGATCTTCCGGATGACCGCCGACCTGCAGGCGCGCCGCCGCCTCGGCCTCACCGCCACCCTGGTGCGCGAGGACGGCCGCGAGGACGAGGTGTTCAGCCTCATCGGGCCCAAGCGGTACGACGCCCCGTGGAAGGACATCGAGGCGCAGGGCTACATCGCGCCGGCCGACTGCGTCGAGGTGCGGCTGACCCTGCCCGAGCGCGACCGGATGCTCTACGCGACCGCCGAGCCGGAGGACAAGTACCGCCTCGCGGCCAGCGCCCCGGGCAAGACCGAGGTCGTCAAGCGCCTGGTGGCGAAGCACCGCGGCGAGCCGCTGCTGGTCATCGGCCAGTACATCGACCAGCTCGAGGAGCTCGCCGCCGACATCGACGCGCCCGTCATCACCGGCGGGACGTCCGTGACGGAGCGGCAACGGCTGTTCGACGCGTTCCGCGCCGGGGAGATCTCGACGCTCGTGGTGTCCAAGGTCGCGAACTTCTCGATCGACCTGCCCGAGGCGTCGGTCGCCATCCAGGTGTCGGGGTCGTTCGGCTCCCGCCAGGAGGAGGCGCAGCGCCTCGGCCGGCTGCTGCGCCCCAAGGGCGACGGCCGCACCGCGCACTTCTACGCCGTGGTCGCGCGGGACACCGTCGACCAGGACTTCGCGGCGCACCGGCAGCGGTTCCTCGCGGAGCAGGGGTACGCGTACCGGATCGTCGACGCCGAGGACCTGGAGCAGGCGACGGAGGAGCCGGCCTGACCGGGCGACCTCTCGGGGGACCCCCGCGACACGGCCCGCCCGGGAACCACCGGGCGGGCCGTGTCGTTGCGAGGGGTGCACGCCCTGAGAAAGGATCGTCGGGTGCCGTCGTCGTCCCGTGGCTGGTCAGCCGCCGTCCCGCTCCTCTCCGCGCTGCTCGCCGCCCCGCTGCTGGCGGGGGCCGCCCCGGCGGGCGCCGCCGCGCCGGCCGCGCTGCCCGCCGCACCGCCGCTCGCCGCGGCCGACCCCGAGGCGCTGACCGGCGAGATCACCGACCAGGTCGGTGCCCTGCAAGGGGACGAGGACACCGTGCAGGCGGCCCTCGACCAGCTGGCGGAGGAGACGCAGTACCAGCTGTACGTCGTGTACGTGAGCGACTTCGGCGGCGCCGAGCCCATCGCCTGGGTGGACGAGACCGCGAGCCTGACCGGGCTCGGCGCGAACGACCTCGTGCTGGCCGTCGCGGTCGACCAGCGGGCGTACGTGCTCGCGCCGATGGAGGTCCCCGGCCTGTCGTCCGGCGACCTGGACCGGGTGGACGCGGCTGTCGAGGACCAGCTGCGCGCCGACGACTGGTCCGGCGCCGCCGTGGCCGCGGCCGACGGCATCCGCGACGCCGCGACCGGCGGCGGTGGCGGCTCCGCGCTGGGCTGGCTGTTCGTCGGCGGCCTGGTCGTCATCGCGGCGATCACCGCCGCGGCGTGGGCGTCGTCGCGCCGCCGCGCGTCCCGCGAGCGGGTGGGCGCCGGCGCGCCCGGGCGGTTCCCCGGCGGCCCCCAGGTCCCCGGGGGCCCGGCCGGCGAGCTCGCCGCGCTGCCGACCGCCGAGCTCGACCGTCGCTCGGCCTCCGCGCTGGTCGGCATCGACGACGCGCTGCGCGCCTCGGAGCAGGAGCTCGGGTTCGCGCAGGCGCAGTTCGGGGCGGACGCCACCCGCGAGTTCGAGCAGGTGCTCGCCCGCGCCCGGGCCGACGTGACCGAGGCGTTCCGGCTGCGGCAGACCCTGGACGACGACGTGCCGGACACCGAGCCGCAGGTCCGCGAGACCGCGACCCGCATCCTGCACGTGGTGGGTGCCGCGTCCGCCGCGCTGGACGAGCAGAAGGAGGCGTTCGACCGGCTCCGGGACGTCGAGTCCCGCGCCGGCGAGGCGCTGGACGCCCACGAGCGCACGGCCGGCGAGCTGCGCGCCCGGGTCGAGGCGGCCCGCGCGACGCTCGGCACGCTCGCCGCGCGGTACCCCGCGGACGCGCTCGCCTCGGTGACCGGGAACCCGGACCAGGCGCTCGCGCTGCTCGACGAGGTCGGCACCGCGATCGCCCAGGGCCGCGCCGCCGTCGCCGCCGGTGACCGCGGGGTGGCCGTCCGGTACGCCCGCGCCGCTGAGGAGGCGCTCGGCCAGGTGCGCACGCTGCTCGACGGCGTGGATCGGGCCGGCACCGAGCTCGCCACCATCGGCTCCCGCCTGGACGCGGCGATCGCCTCCATCTCCGCCGACGTCGACGACGCGCAGCGGCTCGCGCCGCGGCACCCCGAGGTGTCCGCCCGCGCCGAGGCCGCGCGCGCCGCCATCGCCACCGGCCGGGCGGCGCGCGCAGGGGACGGCGACCCGCTCGCCGCCCTGCGCGGCCTCACCGACGCCGAGGCCGCCATCGACCGGGCGCTGGCGCCCATGCGCGAGGCCCAGGACCGCGCGGGGCGCGCCCGGCAGCTGCTCGACCAGACCCTCGGCCGGGTGGACTCCGCGCTGCGCGGCACCACCGACTACATCGAGACCCGGCGCGGCGCGGTCGGCCCCGAGGCGCGCACCCGGCTCGCGGAGGCCGGCCGGATGTTCCGCGCCGCGGTCGACCAGCGGGACACCGACCCGGAGGCGGCGCTCGGGCAGGCGCAGCAGGCGGACCGCCTGGTGCGGGAGGCCCAGCAGCTCGCGCAGCGGGACGTCGACTGGTACGACCAGCAGCGCCGCGGCGGCCCGGGCGGCCGCAGCGGTGGCGGGCTCGGCGACGTCGGCGGCATGGTGCTGGGCGGCATCCTCATCGACTCGATCCTGCGCGGCGGTGGCGGCGGCTGGGGCGGCGGCGGCGCGCACGGCGGCGGCTGGGGCGGCGGTGGCGGCGGCTTCGGCGGCGGGGGGCGCGGCGGCGGGTTCGGCGGCGGCGGGGGCTTCGGCGGCGGCGGCCGCGGGGGCGGGTTCTAGGACATGTTCGGCAGACGCAAGACACGAGAGAGGCACGAGGCGATGACCGAGAAGCAGAGCATCTTCGGGCGGATCACCCAGCTCGCGCGGGCGAACATCAACGCGCTGATCGACCAGGCCGAGGACCCGCAGAAGATGCTGGACCAGCTGGTCCGGGACTACACGAACTCGATCGCCGAGGCCGAGAAGGCGATCGCGCAGACGATCGGCAACCTGCGTCTCGCCGAGCAGGACTACAACGAGGACGTCGCCGCGGCCCGCGAGTGGGGCAGCAAGGCCCTCGCCGCGTCGTCGCGCGCCGACCAGTACCGCCAGGCCGGCGACGCCGCGAACGCCGACAAGTTCGACAACCTGGCCAAGGTCGCGCTCGGCAAGCAGATCGCCGCCGAGGGCGAGGTCCGCGACGCCGAGCCGCTGATCGCCTCGCAGCGCGAGACGGTCGACAAGCTCAAGGCCGGCCTGGCGCAGATGAAGGACAAGCTCGGCCAGCTCAAGCAGCGCCGCGACACCCTGGTGGCCCGGCAGAAGTCGGCCCAGGCGCAGCAGACCGTGCAGACCGCGATCTCGTCGATCAACGTGCTCGACCCGACCAGCGAGCTCGCGCGGTTCGAGGAGAAGGTGCGCCGCGAGGAGGCCCTCGCGATGGGCCAGGCGGAGATCGCCGCGTCCTCGCTCGACTCGCAGTTCGCCGAGCTCGAGGCCGACGGCGCGCAGATCGAGATCGAGGCCCGGCTCGCGGCGCTCAAGGGCGGCGGCCAGCCGCAGCAGCTCGGCGGCACGCAGGTGACGCCGCAGATCGAGGCCTGAGCCTCCCGACGCGCGACGGCCCGGCACCCCGTGGGGGGTGCCGGGCCGTCCGTCGTCCCGAGGACCGGGCCGTGCGGGTCAGACGGGGGTGCGCTCCGCGGCGCGCACGGCCACCAGGCCGGCGAACGTCGCCGCGAGCCGGGCGCCCTCGGCGCGGACCTGCTCGTCCACGTCGCGGACGGCCGCCGCGATGGCGGCCCGCTCCTCGGCCGGGTCGCCCGCGTCGGCCGACCAGGCGTCCATGAGCTCCGGCGACGCCTCCGGGTGGAACTGCAGGCCCCATGCCGCGTCCCCGATCCGGAACGCCTGGTACGGGTACGTGCGCGACGCGGCGAGCCAGGTCGCCTGGCGCGGCAGGTCGACCACCGCGTCCGCGTGCATGGTCGGCATCGGCGTGCTGCGGGCGGCCGTGCGCTCGGCGTCCGCCGCCAGCGGGCCGACCAGCGGGTCCGCCACCGCCTCGGGGCGCCAGCGCACGTCCACCACGCCGGCCTCGCGCCCGGGAGGGGCCGCGACGTCGACCCGGCCGCCGGTGGCGACCGCCAGCAGCTGCGCGCCCAGGCAGATGCCCAGGGTCGGCACGCCGGCGCGGACGGCGTCGGCGAGCAGGGCCCGGGTCTCGGGGATGCCCGGCTCGTGCTCGTCGTGGGCGGACATGTTGCCGCCGAGCACGACGAGCCCGTCGAGGCCCTCCGCGGGCCCGGGCTGCTCGCCCGCGTACGCGCGGACGACGCGGACGTCCACCCCGTCGAGGTGGTCGGCGAACCGGTCGAGCGGCACCGCGGCGTCGAGCTGGACGACGGTCACGACGGGCGTCAGGGAACCGGTGGGAGAATCGGCTGCACTCACGGGGCGGTACGGTACCGCGATCCCGGCACGGCCAGTTCGCTCCCAGGAATCCTCCAGGGTCGAGGAGCACACTGGAACCGTGACCGCAGCAGACCGCACCCCCGAGGCGACGCTCCTCGTCGTGGACGACGAGCCCAACATCCGCGAGCTCCTCGCCACCTCGCTGCGCTTCGCCGGCTTCGAGGTGCACGCGGCCGCCGACGGCGGCGCCGCGCTCCGGCTGGCCAAGCAGGTGCAGCCCGACCTGCTGGTGCTCGACGTCATGCTCCCCGACATGGACGGGTTCACCGTCACCCGCCGGCTGCGCGACAAGGGCCAGCACGTCCCGGTGCTGTTCCTCACCGCCCGGGACGACACCGCCGACAAGATCACCGGCCTGACCGTCGGCGGCGACGACTACGTCACCAAGCCGTTCAGCCTGGAGGAGGTCGTGGCGCGGATCCGGGCGATCCTGCGCCGCACCCAGGCCGAGGTCGCGTCCACCAGCGTGCTGTCCTACGAGGACCTCGAGCTCGACGAGGACAGCCACGAGGTCCGCCGCGCCGGGCAGGTCGTCGACCTGTCCCCCACCGAGTTCAAGCTGCTGCGCTACCTGCTGCTCAACCCCGGCCGCGTGCTGTCCAAGGCGCAGATCCTCGACCACGTCTGGCAGTACGACTGGGGCGGCGACGCGAACATCGTCGAGTCGTACATCTCGTACCTGCGGCGCAAGGTCGACCAGGTCGAGCGCGCGGACGGCACGAAGGTCGACCCGCTGATCCAGACCAAGCGCGGCGTTGGGTACATGCTGCGCCGGCCGAGCGGGTCGTGACGACGACGTCGGCGGAGCACGAAGCGCCGGAGGGCCGGTCGGACGAGGGGCCGGGCCGCGCCCCCGGGCCGGTCGACGCCGTGACGCGCCGGGTCCGGGACACCTGGGCCCGCACGCCGCTGCTCGCGCGGCTGGTGGGCATCACCACCGTGCTGCTGGCGCTCGGGCTGTCGTTCGCCGGCGCGATCACGACCACGTCGCTGTCCGGGTTCCTGGTGGGGCAGGTCGACGACCGCATGCGGGTCCAGGGACTGGCGTTCCGGGAGAGCGTCATCAAGGCCTACGAGCAGTACGGCACCGTCGACGGGCTCACCTACCCCACCTGGGGCGAGCGCGACTACGCGCTGGCCGTGTCGATGCTCGGCGGCGGTTCGACCTTCCCCCCGGACGACTCGACGGTCGAGCGGTCGGGGACGCCGCACCTGCCGCGCGTCGACCTCGACCGGATCCAGGGCACCACGTACTCGACGGTGACCAGCACGGTGCGCGGCGCGACCTGGCGGGTCGTGGTCACCCCGATCGCCCCCAACGGCACCGCCGTCGGGTACGTGGCCTACGCGGAGCCCCTGACCGACGTGCAGGACACGGTCCGGCAGGCGGCGTTCCTGCTGTGGACCTCCGCCGTGGCGATCCTGGTCATCGGCGCCGTCGTCGCCACCTGGGCGGTGCGCCGCTCGCTGCGCGGGCTGCGCGAGATCGAGGGCACCGCCGCGCAGATCGCCGCCGGCGACCTGTCCCAGCGCGTCCCGCCCGCGCCCGAGACGACCGAGGTCGGCCGGCTCGGCGCCGCGCTCAACTCGATGCTCGCCCAGATCGAGACGGCCTTCGACGCGCGCACCCGGTCCGAGGAGCGGATGCGCCGGTTCGTGGCGGACGCCTCGCACGAGCTGCGCACCCCGCTGGCCGCGATCCGCGGCTACGGCGAGCTGTACCGGATGGGCGCGCTGACCGAGAAGGACCAGGTCGACGACACCATGCGGCGCATCGAGCAGTCGGCGACCCGGATGGGCGGGCTGGTCGAGGACCTGCTGGCGCTCGCCCGGCTGGACGCCGACCGGCCCGGCCGCGCCGAGCCCGTCGACCTGGCCGTGCTCGCCACCGACGCGGCCCACGACCTGCGCGCCCTCGACCCGACGCGGGAGGTGCGGGTCGGCCCGCTCGCCGGCTCCGCGGGGGCCGACGGAGCGAGCGCCCCGGGCGGCACGGTCGTGCGGGGCGACGAGGCCCGGCTGCGGCAGGTGGTGGCCAACCTGGTCGGCAACGTCGCGCGGCACACCCCCGCCGGCACGCCCGCCGAGCTCGGCGTGGGACGGGTCGGCGACCGGGTGGTGCTCGAGGTCCGCGACCACGGCCCCGGCATCGCCCCGGAGCACGCCGCGCGCGTGTTCGAGCGGTTCTACCGGGTGGACGCCAGCCGCACCCGTGACGGCACCGGCGGCGGCGCGGGCCTGGGCATGGCGATCGTGGCGGCGATCGTCGAGGCGCACCACGGCGAGGTCGCGATCACCCAGACGCCGGGCGGCGGCGCCACGATCCGCGTCGTGCTCCCCGCCGCGGGAGCCGGCGAGGGCGGGCCGGACGGCGACGCCGCGGGCCGCGACGCGGGCGAACCGGCACGTCCCGGGGCCGCCGGAGGTCACCCGGTCCGGTGACGGCGCTCCCGTGGCGGAACCCCGTCCGGATGGGTCTACGATGGCGCGTCCGAGCAGGGTCGTCTGTCGCAGTGAGGCTGTTCCCATGGGCGTCTACGACGCGCCACAGTGGCTGTTGTCCGCGTTCGTCCGCAGCGCGAAGGGGGCGGGAGCGACCGCACCCGAGGACCGGCTCCGGGAGGTCGGGTCCGACCTCGTGGAGCGGTGGACGGGCCCCGGACGGACCTACCACAACCTCCGGCACCTGACCGACGTGCTGGCCCGGGTGGACGAGCTCGCCGAGGAGACCCACGAGCCGGACCTGGTCCGGCTGGCCGCCTGGTACCACGGCGCCGTGTTCGACGCCGCGCAGGTCGCCGCCTACGCCAACCGCGGCGGCGAGGACGAGGCCGCCTCGGCCCGGCTCGCCCGCGAGCAGCTCACCGACCTCGGCGTCCCGGCCGAGCGCGTCGACCGGGTGCACCAGATGGTCATCGCCCTCGTCCGGCACGCCGCCGACCCGAGCGACTTCGACTGCGCCGTGCTGTGCGACGCCGACCTCGCGATGCTGGCCGCCGAGCCGCAGCGCTACAAGGCGTACCTGCACGACGTCCGCGAGGAGTACGCCGACATCCCGGTGCAGGACTACCTGCGCGCGAGGGAGCGGATCGTCCGCAAGCTGCTCAAGCGCCCGAGCCTGTTCGTCAGCCCGCTCGGCGCCGCCTGGGAGGAGCCCGCCCGGCAGAACCTCGGCGCGGAGCTGCACAAGATCGAGAAGGTGCTCGCGGAGCTCGACGCCGCGGACGGCCCCGCCGACGTCGCCGGTGCACCGGCCGGCCCCGTCGACGCGCCGGTCCCGCCCGCGCGCACCGCCGAGCGGCACCCCGTCCGGCCCGGGGCGTGACGGTCCTCGTCGACCCGCCGCTCTGGCCCCGGCACGGCCGGTACTGGTCGCACCTGGTGAGCGACGCCTCGCTGGCGGAGCTGCACGCCTTCGCGGAGCGCGCCGGGCTCCCCCGGCGCGCGTTCGACCTGGACCACTACGACGTCCCCGACGACATGCACGCGGAGCTCGTCGCCCTCGGCGCCGAGCCGGTGCCGGCGGGCGAGCTCATCCGCCGCCTGCGCGCGAGCGGTCTGCGCGTCCCCGCGCACGCCCGCCCGCGCCGGGCGCACTGACCGCGCACGCCCGCCCGCGCGCCGCACGCTGACCGCGCGGCGCAGCGCGCGCTCGCCGCCCCTCGCCCTCCCTCGCCGACTCTCCATCTCGCGCGTGCACCCGACGCCTCCCGCACAGACCGCGTGTGCAGGTTCGCCGACTCTGCACGACGCGCCTGTGCCCGACCCCTCGCGCGCAGACCGCTCGTGCAGGTTCGGCGAGATGGCGACTCGGCGGGGCGGGGCGGGGCGGGCGGGACGGGCGGGGCGGGCAGGGCGGGCGGGGCGGGGCGGGGCGGGACGCAGGACGGGCCGGCCACCCCTTGGGGTGACCGGCCCGTCAGGCGCGGTGCGGGCGCTCAGCGCCCGCGGCGGGACTCAGAAGTCCATGCCGCCCATGCCGCCGGCGTCCGGAGCGGCCGGGGCCGACTTCTCCGGCTTGTCGGCGACGACCGCCTCGGTGGTGAGGAACAGCGCCGCGATGGACGACGCGTTCTGCAGCGCGGAGCGCGTGACCTTGACCGGGTCGTTGACGCCCGCGGCCAGCAGGTCCTCGTACACGCCGGTCGCGGCGTTCAGGCCCTGGCCGGCGGGGAGGTTGCGCACCCGCTCCGCCACGACGCCGCCCTCGAGGCCCGCGTTGACCGCGATCTGCTTGAGCGGGGCGTCGATCGCGACCTTGACGATGTTCGCGCCGGTCGCATCGTCACCGGTGAGCTCGAGCTTCTCGAACGCCACGGCACCGGCCTGGATGAGCGCCACGCCACCACCGGCGACGATGCCCTCCTCGACGGCCGCCTTCGCGTTGCGCACGGCGTCCTCGATGCGGTGCTTGCGCTCCTTGAGCTCGACCTCGGTCGCCGCGCCGGCCTTGATGACGGCCACGCCGCCGGCCAGCTTGGCGAGGCGCTCCTGGAGCTTCTCGCGGTCGTAGTCCGAGTCCGAGTTGTCGATCTCGGCGCGGATCTGGTTCACGCGGCCCTGGATCTGGGCGGCGTCGCCGGAGCCCTCGACGATGGTGGTCTCGTCCTTGGTGACGACGATCTTGCGCGCCTGGCCGAGGACCTCGAGGCCCACGGTGTCGAGCTTCAGACCGACGGTCTCGGAGACGACCTGGCCACCGGTGAGGATCGCCATGTCCTGCAGCATCGCCTTGCGGCGGTCGCCGAAGCCCGGGGCCTTGACGGCGACGGACTTGAAGGTGCCGCGGATCTTGTTGACGACGAGCGTGGCCAGGGCCTCGCCCTCGACGTCCTCGGCGACGATGAACAGCGGCTTGCCGGACTGGATGACCTTCTCCAGCAGCGGCAGCAGGTCCTTGACGTTCGAGATCTTCGACTCGACGAGCAGCACGTAGGCGTCCTCGAGGACGGCCTCCTGGCGCTCCGGGTCGGTCACGAAGTACGCCGACAGGAAGCCCTTGTCGAAGCGCATGCCCTCCGTGAGCTCGAGCTCCAGGCCGAGGGCGTTGGACTCCTCGACCGTGATGACGCCCTCCTTGCCCACCTTGTCGAGGGCCTCGGCGATGAGCTCGCCGATGGCGGTGTCGCCGGCGGAGATGGACGCGGTGGCGGCGATCTCCTCCTTGGTCTCGATCTCCTTCGCCTGCTCCAGCAGGGCGGCGGTGACGGCCTCGACGGCCTGCTCGATGCCGCGCTTGAGCGCGATGGGGTTGGCGCCGGCCGCGACGTTGCGCAGGCCCTCGCGCACGAGCGCCTGGGCGAGCACGGTGGCGGTGGTGGTGCCGTCGCCCGCGACGTCGTCCGTCTTCTTGGCGACCTCCTTGACGAGCTCCGCGCCGATCTTCTCGAACGGGTCCTCGAGCTCGATCTCCTTGGCGATGGAGACACCGTCGTTGGTGATCGTGGGGGCGCCCCACTTCTTGTCCAGGACGACGTTGCGGCCCTTGGGGCCGAGGGTGACCTTGACGGTGTCGGCGAGGGTGTTGAGACCCCGCTCGATGCCGCGACGGGCCTCCTCGTTGAAGGCAATGATCTTGGCCATGGGGCTATCGATCCTTCACTCTGGCTCGTGGTTCGGCCGGTCGGTGCCCGCGACGGACGGCCGCGCCGGCCCGTCGGTCATGTCCCGTCGGGCGGCGGACCTCACCGGGTCGGCCTGGGTTGTCATTCTGTCACTCTCGACCCGAGAGTGCTAAGCACATGGTTAGCACTCGACCCCATCGAGTGCAAGGCGCTCCGCCCTCGGCGGACGCCCGGCCGGCCCGCCCCGCGGGGCCGGATAGCCTGCCGGGCATGCACCGCCGCCCCGCCGTCGCCGCCGTCGTGCTGGCCTCGCTCGCGGCGGGGCTGATCGCCTGGGGCGCGTCCGGCCCGCGGACCCGGACGATCGAGCTCTACAGCGAGGGCGTCGTCGCGACCCCCGCCGGCCCGGAGCTGGTCCCGGCGGGCGAGGTCCCGCTGCTGCACGAGGGCACCCGCGTGGCGGTCGACCCGGCGACGACCGCCGACGACGACCTGGCCGCCGAGCAGCGCGCGTGGCTCGCGGCGGGCACGGTGCCGGGCGCGGACGGCCCGTACGCCGACATGGTCGCCGACGCGCTGCTCGACCTGCACACGCTGGTCCAGGACGGCGGCGCGGCCGTCGCGGCCTGGACGCCGTACTGGCGGTACGTGTGGCCGCGGGACGCGTCGTTCGTCGCGGTCGCCCTGGCCCGGACGGGGCACCTCGCCGACGCGCGCGAGGTGCTGGGCTTCCTGGCGCGGGTGCAGGCGGCGGACGGGTCGTTCGAGGCCCGGTACCTGCCGGACGGCTCGGGAGCGGTCCCCGACGACCGCGCGCCGCAGACGGACGGCACCGGGTGGTCGCTCTGGGCGGCGGGCGAGGTGGTCGCGGCCGCGCCGGCCGGTGAGCAGGCGGCCGTGGCCGCGGAGCTGGCCCCGCTCGTGCGCCGCGGCGCCGCGCACGCCGTGGCGCTGGTCGCCGGGGACGGGCTGCCGCCGGCCTCCCCGGACTACTGGGAGGTCCCGGAGGACGCGCTCACCCTGGGCACCGTCGCGCCGCTGCTGGCGGGCCTGGAGGCCGCGGGCCCGGTGCTCGACCTGCTCGGCGACACCGCGGCCGCCGCGGACGCGCGGGACGCCGCCGCCGGCACCCGCGCGGCAGTGGAGCGCGCGTTCGGCGACGACACCGCCTACGGCCGGTACGCCGACGGCGGCCTGGCCGACGCGGCGAGCGCGTTCGTGCTGCCACCGTTCCAGCCGGCGGCGCTGAGCGGGGCCGAGGACGCGTGGCGGGCGTCGGCGGCCGCGATGGCGCGCCCGGCGGGCGGGCTGGCGCCGGGGGCCGGCTGGCGGCAGGACGGCATCTCGTGGACGCCGCAGACGTCGCTGTACGCGCTCACCGCGGCGGTGAACGGCGACGACGCGCAGGCGCGGGCCCGGCTCGACTGGCTGGACGCGCACCGCACGGCGATGGGCGCCCTGCCGGAGAAGGTGCTCGCGGACGGCTCGCCCGCGGCGGTCGCGCCGCTCGCGTGGACCGCGGCGTGCGTGGTCCTGGCGGCGGCGGCGCTGGACGGCTGACGTCGCGGGCCGGGGCGGCCTGCCCCGGCCCGCGACGGCGTCTCAGCGCGGCGGGCGGCTCAGAGCGGGCGGACCTGCTCGGCCTGCGGGCCCTTGGTGCCCTGCCCGACCTCGAACTCCACCGACTGCCCCTCCTCGAGGCTGCGGTACCCGTTGGACTGGATGGCGCTGAAGTGGACGAACAGGTCCTGACCGCCGTCGGCCGGGGTGATGAACCCGTAGCCCTTCTCGGCGTTGAACCACTTGACGGTTCCCTGCGGCATGCGGTGCTCCTGACAACGGGATGATCGGTGCGCCGCAGGGGCCGTGGTCTCCCCCGGCCGGTGGAGAGCGGTCACCGCGACGCGGCCGAGACTAGCCCCGCCCTCCGACCTGCGGAAGGGGTCAGCCCGCGAAGTCCGCCAGCAGGAGGACGACGACGCCCTCCGGCGCGGTGCCCGACGACTCCACCACGTTCGCGATTCCGAGCGTGTCCGCGACCTGCTGCGCGGTCGGCGCCAGGTCGGCGCTCGCGTAGAACACCGTCGACTGCTGCAGCCCGCCGGCGTTGCCGTTGCCGGCCTCGACCGACGTGAACCCGGCGTCCTCGAGGTCGCTCGCGGCGCCGCCGGCGAGGCCCGACCGGCCGGAGGCGTTGAGCACCCGCACCGCGGTGGTCAGGTCGGCCGTGGGGGCGGGCTCCTCCGCGACGGGCGGCGGCTCCTCGGTCGAGGCCGGGTCCTCGGCGGCGGGGTCCTCGGCGGCCGGGTCCTCCGTGCCCTCCGTGGCGGCCGACGTCTCCGGCGCCGCCGCGGCGGGCTCCGTCGAGTCGCCGAACCCCGGCAGGCGGCCGTCCCAGGACGACGCCCACACCACCAGGCCCACGGTGACGGCCGGGACCAGCACGACCACGGCGACGAACGGCCACCAGCGGCTCCACCAGCTGCGGGGTGCGCGGTGCACACCGATCGGCGCGTCGGGCGCCGGCTCGGCGTCGAACTCGTCCTCCGGGTACCGGTCGCTCGCCTTGGTCACGGCGGACAGGCTAACGGCTCGGCCTGTCCACCCCGGCACGCACGGCGCGCCGCGCGGGGGTGGCGGCGCCGGTCAGCCGTCGGCGCCGAGCCGGCGGGCGCTGCGCGCGCGCTGCCGGGTGGACCGCATGCGGCGCAGGCGCTTGACCAGCATCGGGTCGTGGGCGAGCGCCGCCGGGGAGTCGATGAGGGCGTTCAGCACCTGGTAGTACCGGGTCGCCGACATGTCGAACAGCTCGCGGACGGCCTGCTCCTTGGCGCCGGCGTACTTCCACCACTGCCGCTCGAAGGCGAGCACCTCGCGGTCGCGCTCGGACAGGTCGCCGTCCGCGCCGCCCGCGCCGCCCTCGACCGCCACCAGGGCGGGCCGGTCGGCCGTCTCCGACGTCGCGTCCATCCGTCCCTGCTCCTCCCGGTGCTGCCGCGGGCCGGCGTCCACGACCGGCCCGGCGTCATCGTACGGCGGGAATCACAGGCGTGTCATTCCTCCGGCCGGCGACGCGCGGGCCCGGAGGCGCGCGCCGGTTCCGCTAGCCTCGGGCCCCGTGACCTCCGCGCCGCTGTCCGAGCTGGTGGCCCCCGACTGGGCGGAGGCGCTCGCGCCCGTCGAGCCCCTGGTGCACGCCGCCGGCGAGTTCCTGCGGGCCGAGGTCGCCGCGGGGCGCGACTACCTGCCCGCCGGGCCGGACGTGCTGCGCGCGTTCACCCGACCGCTCGCGGACGTGCGCGTGCTCGTCGTCGGCCAGGACCCCTACCCCACCCCCGGGCACCCGATGGGGCTGTCGTTCTCGGTCCAGCCGGACGTCCGGCCGGTCCCGCGGTCGCTCGCGAACATCTTCACCGAGCTGCAGGCCGACCTGGGCGTGCCGCAGCCGACGACGGGCGACCTGTCGCCCTGGGCGGACCGCGGCGTCATGCTGCTCAACCGGGTGCTCACGGTCCGGCCCGGCGAGCCCGCGTCGCACCGCGGCCGCGGCTGGGAGGCGGTCACGGACCGCGCGATCGCGGCGCTGGTCGAGCGGGGCGGCCCGCTGGTCGCGGTGCTGTGGGGACGGGACGCCCAGTCGCTGGCGACCGCGCTCGGCGACGTCCCGGTGGTCGCCAGCCCGCACCCGAGCCCGCTCTCGGCGAGCCGCGGGTTCTTCGGCTCGAGGCCGTTCTCCCGCGTGAACGCCCTGCTGGTCGAGCAGGGCGCCGAGCCCGTGGACTGGTCCCTGCCGTAGGGCGCCGCCGGGTCCCTCCTGGAACCGGGGCCCGCGACGGGGGCACACTGCGGGGGTGACGACGCACGAGGGGGCCGGGGCGACGGCCCGCACGCAGGCAAGCACGCCGACCGACCCGACGACCGCGCCCCCGTGGCGCCGGTACGTCGCGGTCGGCGACTCGTTCACCGAGGGCCTGTGGGACGCCCCGCACGGCGAGGACGGGCCGGTCCGGGGCTGGGCCGACGTGCTCGCGGGGCTGCTGTCCGAGCGCCGCCGGGCCGCGGGTGCGGAACCGCTGCAGTACGCGAACCTCGCCGTGCGCGGCCGGCTCCTGCGCCCGATCGTGGCCGACCAGGTGCCCGAGGCGCTCGCCATGGAGCCCGATCTGGTCAGCCTCGTCGGCGGCGGCAACGACATCCTGCGCCCGACCGCCGACCCCGACCGGCTCGCGCACGGGCTGGAGCAGGCCGTGGCGCGGATCCGGGCGACGGGTGCGGACGTGCTGCTCGCGACCGGGTTCGACGCCTCGGGCTCCCCGATCGTGTCCACCACCCGCCCGCGGGTCGGTGTCTACAACGCGCACATCTGGTCGATCGCCCGGCGGCACGGCGCGCACGTGCTCGACCTGTGGGGCATGCGGCACCTGCACGACATCCGGATGTGGGCGCCCGACCGCATCCACCTGACCTCCGAGGCGCACGCGCGGGTCGCGCAGGGGGCGCTGGTCGCGCTCGGGCTCGCGCCGGACGACCCCGACTGGGACTCCCCGCTCGCGCCGGCGCCCCGGCCGTCGCGCGCGGTGCAGGCGCGCCAGGACGCGCAGTGGCTGCGGCTGTACGCCTACCCGTGGGCGACCCGGCGGCTGCGCGGCACGTCCTCGGGCGACACCCGGCAGCCGAAGCTGCCGACGCTCACCGAGGTCTGAGGGGTCAGCCGGCCGCGAGCGGGTCGCCGGCCGGCGCCGCGTCGCCGTCCGTCACCAGCGCGAGCGACACGCCGCCCAGCCGCTCGACCGGGACCGGGTCGCCCGTGACCGGCACGGTGGAGGTCGGGGCGGTGACCGGCGCGCGCGACTCGGCCAGCGCCGCGTCGTCCGCCCCGTGCAGGGTGACGGCGACCTCCCGGCCCGCGCAGTCCTCCGGCACGTCCGACAGCGACGTCGCGGTGACGCCGTAGCCGCCGAGGCCCGGGACGTAGTCGACGGCGTAGTCCACCGAGATCCGGCTCACGACGCAGGCGCCCGCGGGGGCGTCGTCGCCGCCCTCCCAGGTCATCGCCCGCGCCATGGAGACGGCGAGGCCGGCGCAGCCCAGCCACGCCAACGTGACCCCCGCCGCGCGGCGGGCCCGGACGTGCTCGTGCGCCATCGGCGCCCCCTCCGTGGACGTGCCCCGGTCGATCCGTCGACCTGGCGCCCCCATCGTCGAGCGCGCCCCGCGGTTGAGCATCCGGGGCGGCGCTCCACCCGGACGGGCGAACCCCGCTCACCCGCCCGCGCGGGCGCGCACAGCACCGGCCGCCGGCAGGAGGCGGGCGCCGTCGACCCCCCGGCGCAGGTGCCGCCGACCCGCCGGCGCGGGCGCCGCCGCCCCCCGGCGCGGGCGCCGCCGACCCCCCGGCGCAGGTGCCGCGGCCGCCGAGCGGGCAACCGACACGTCGAGGGGGTAGCCGCCGACTGCTCGCTCGACGTGTCGGTTGCACGCTCGCGAGCCGCGGGAGCCGAGGGAGCCGCGCGAGCCGCGCGGCGGGGCGCGGCCGGTCAGGTGCGGGCGCAGAGGTCGAACGTGCGCGGCGTGTCGTCGCGGACGCCCCACGTGTCCCACGCGGTGGGGGTCACCCGGTACGTGGTGCCGCCCTGCGCGGCGAGGGCGTAGTTCCCCTGGGCCGTCAGCGTCGTGAGGTCGGCCCGCATCCCGCGCGCCGCGAACCAGGCGACCAGCGGGGCGACGTCCACGTCCGCCCGCCACCCGGCGTAGAACTGCGGCGTCCCGGCGACCCGGACCGTGGTGCTCTGGCACGCCCAGGCGCCCGTCCCGGTGACGGCGCCCGCGGTCTGGGCGTAGGTCAGCGCCGGGTCGTGGGCGGGTGCGGGCAGGCCGTAGTGGCAGATCGTCACCGTGGCCGACGCCGTCGCGAAGGACTCCTGACCGGGTCGCGCGCCCACCGTGACGACCCCGTCGACCGGCCGCGGGTCCAGGACCCCCGCCCACCACGGGCTCACCGAGAACCCGGAGCCGGAGGCCACCCCGTTGAAGGGGCGCTGCTGCAGGTGCAGGTCGACGCGCCAGGACGACCCGCCGGCGCCGGAGACGTCCACCGTGACGCACGCCTGCGTGCCCGAGGACGCGAGCTGGGACCAGGTGAGGGCGCCGAAGGTGGTCCCCGCGCCCGGCGTCACGGGGCCGGCCGCCGCACCGGCGGCCGGGGTCCAGGTCACCGGCAGCGACCAGGTGCCGACGGTGAGGGCGACCCCGGCGACGCGGGTCGCCGCGTAGGACGGCACCGTGACGGCGGTGCTGCCGGTGGCGGCGAGCGTGGCGGAGGTGTCGGTGGCGGACAGGGCGGTGCCGTCCGCGGCGTACAGCCGCAGCGTCGCCACCTGGCCGCGGCACCCGGCCGGGACCCCGGACAGCACCACCTGGGTCGAGGTGCCGGACGCGGTCGCGGCGCCGGAGGCGGCGCCGAGGGCCGTCGCGGCGCACGGGGCGGCGCTGCCGGTCGTGACCGAGGGGCCGCGCACGACGAGCCGGGCGGCGCTCGCGGGCGACAGGGCCAGCGCGGCGAGCACGGCGACGACCGCGACGAGCAGCGCCGCGGGCGCGGCGGCGCGCCGGGCGGCGGCGGTCACGGGACGCCCGGCGCGGGGGCGCCGGCTGAGGCCGGGGCGGCGGGCACCGCCGGGTCGGCGGGGAGCGCCCCCGGGTCGGCGGGGAGCGCCCCCGGGTCGGCGGTCGGCGGCTCCGACGGCGACGCCGGCACGGGCGAGGCGGCCCGCTCGGGCGGCGCGGGCCACAGCAGCACCCCGGCGGCGACCACGAGCAGCGACGCCCACGCCCACGGGTCCAGCAGGATCGACGCCACCCGCCCGAGCCCCGGCACGTGCAGCCGCGCGATGCCGAGCACGTCCCCGGCGTGCGGTCGCCAGGGGTCGAGGAAGTCGTTGTTGTCGCCCTGGATCACCCAGCCGTCGGCCGCGTCGCCGCCGACCACCCGGTGGATGATCCGGCCGCGGTCGAGGCCGGGCGGGGTGTAGACCACGACGTCGCCCGCCCCGGGGGTGCCGCAGCGTGAGACCACGAGGTCGCCGGTGTAGTACGTCGGCTCCATCGAGTGGCCGGAGACGATCGTCAGGGTCGTGCAGCCGCCGAGGGTGCTCGGCCAGCCGAACCACACCAGCACCCCGACGAGCGCGGCCGTGACCGCCCAGCCGAACGCGCTGCGCACCCGCTCGCGGCCGGTCCGCTGGGCGCGCGGGGCCGGCGGCACCGCCCGGTTCTCCCGGGACGGGCGCGCGGCCCGGCGCAGGCGCCCGACGACGCCCGCGCGCCCGGGCACGCCGAGGCGCCGGCGGCGGGCAGCGGTGCTGCCCGCGCCGGCCGCGTCGACGGCCCCGGCGCGCACGGTGCGCTCGCGTCAGCCCGCGATGACGACGGCGACGCCCTTGACGTCGGCCGCCTTCACGGCGCCGGTGACGGCGAGGCTCACGCTGCCGCCGCCCTGGGGGACGGTGCCGGTGAGGTGGCTGACCGAGGCGCCGGTGGAGCCGTCGGTCGGGTCGGTGTTGAGCAGGTCGACGGAGATCGTCTGGCCCTGGCAGCCGGCCGCGACGTCGTTGAGCGTGACCTGGCTGACCGTGTAGCCCTTGACGGACGTGGTGAACGCGTTGGTGAACGCGACGGCCACGCCGTTCGAGTCGCAGGAGGCGACGACGGTGGTGCCCGCACCGAGCGCGCCGGCGGTCAGGTTGAGCTGCGCGGCGGACGCGAGGCCGAGGCCCGCGATGCCGAGCCCGGCCACGGTCAGGGCGACGACCTTGCGGCGGACCGAGCGGCGCGGGGCGGCCGGAGCGGCCTCGGCGGCGGGGGCGGGGGCGGTGGCGACGGACATGGCACTCCTCGACAGGGGGCGGCTCGGCGGACGGGCGCACCCGCGGAGCCGGGAGGCGGGGCGCTGACCGCGTCACCGGAGCAGGGGGTCCCGGCGGGTGCGGCTCGCGAACACTAGGACCGCCGCACCCCCGGGGAAGGCGCTTCCTGGGTGGCAGCACCCCCGTGACTGCACGTCAACACCGACGTTGCAACATTTATCCGGACGATTCGGACAAACCGGGTGGGTGAAAACCGGAGGTCCGCAGGTCAGAGCGCCGCGCCGCGGAGCGATTCCACCGGAAGGTGCGCGACCACCTGGGTGCCGTCGCCGGGCACGGAGGTGACACGGAGGTCGCCGCCGACCAGCCGGAGCCGGTCCGCGAGCCGCGCCGTGCCGGACGGCCGGCCGGCGTCCTCGCCGAAGCCGTCGCCGTCGTCGGACACGCGCACCTCGAGGGCGTCGCCGACCAGCGACACCCGGACGTCGACCACCTGGGCCTGCCCGTGGCGCAGGGCGTTGCTGATCGCCTCCTCGACCACGCGCACCGCCAGCAGCCGCTCGCTGCGGGTCAGGCGCGGGTCGGCGGGGTCGTCCACGACCCGCACCTCGTCCGAGACGCCCAGGCGGGTGTTCACGGTGCGCGGGATCCGGCCGAGCAGGGCGCGGATCGCCGGGACCATGCCGACCTCCAGCTGCTCGGGGTAGAGCATGCGGCTGGTGGTGCGGACGTCCGCCTCGCGCACCGTCTCGATCTGCTCGCGCACCTCGCGCAGCAGCGCCACGTCCTCGGGGGTGAGCGCACGGGCGGGCGCGGTCCCCAGCTCGCCGATCAGCCGGTCCAGCCGGGCGACGACCAGGACGAGCCGCTGCTGCATGCTGCCGTGCAGCCCCTCCGCCACCTCGCGGCGGACCCGCACCTCCTCGTGCTGCAGCGCCGCGAGCGCCAGCTCGATCTGCAGCCGCGCCTCGGCCCGCTCCGCGATCTCGGCGCGCAGGCGCCGCTGGGACAGCATGGCGGCGAGCCCCATCGACGCGGCGATCCAGGCGACGACGGCCCCGCTGGCGAGCTCCGTCGAGATGACCTGCCGGGACGGGTCCACGTAGACGTCGAGCAGCAGCTGGAACGCGAACCGCACCCCGGACGCCGTGATCCCGGCGCTCAGCACCCCGACGACGAGGGGCAGCGTGCCGCGCTGGGGCAGCGACACCCCCGTGACCGCCAGGATCAGCAGCATCGACGCGACGGCGGTCAGGTTGGCCAGGATGCGGGTGCCGACCGGCACCGTCCCGCCCTGGTTGCCATACACCCAGGCGGTCTGCGCGGCGGCCCCGACGGCGAACACCGTCATCAGCATGCCCGCGGCCAGCAGCAGGGTGCGCCGGTCGGCGCGGACCGCGGCCGCGTCCCGCGTCAGTGGCGTGGGCATCCGACCCCGTCCTCCCCGCGGACCGTCCGCGTGCCGTCGCCCGCTCACCGGGCCGGGCCACCATACTGTCCGCGATGTCCGATTCCGCAGCCCGGACGACCCGCGTGGTGGTCGTCGAGGACCAGCCCCTGTTCCGGTCGATGCTCGAGCTCACCCTCGGTGCCGCCGACGACGTGCGCGTCGTCGCGTCCGTGGGCACCGTCAAGGAGGGCGCCGCCGCGCTGCGGCCCGGCGCCGCCGACGTCGCCGTGCTCGACATCGACCTCCCCGACGGCAACGGGATCGCGCTGGGGGTGACGCTGCGCCGGCACCAGCCCGACCTCGGGATCCTGCTGCTGTCGGCGCACGACGCGATGGACCTCCTGCTGGACCTGCCCCCGGACGTCGCCGCCGGCTGGTCCTACCTGTCGAAGACCTCGTCCACCGACGCGGCCACGCTGGTCACGGCGGTCCGCGCCGCGGCCGAGGGGCGCACGACGCTGGACCCCGCCCTGCTGGACCGGGTCGCGCCCCGCGCCGGCTCCGCGGTGTCCCGCCTCACGGACCGGCAGTACGCCGTCCTGCGGCTGCTCGCCCAGGGGCTGTCGAACGCCGGCATCGGCGAGGCGCTGCGGATCACCGAGAAGTCGGTGCAGAACCACATCAACGGCATCTACGCGACGCTGGGGATCGACGCCGACCCGTCGCGCAACCCCCGGGTGACGGCGGCCCTGCGCCTGCTCGAGGAGACCGGCCCGGTCTCCTGACCCTCGACGCGACCCCTCGACGCGCCCCGGCGACGGGGCGCACGATGGTCGGGCCGCTCCGACCACGAGGGGGACGCGATGGACCGCGCGGGCGTGAGGGACTGGGTCGCCGCCTACGAGCGGGCGTGGCGCGAGGACGACGCCGGGGCGCTCGACGCGCTGTTCACCGGGGACGTGCGCTACCTGCGCTCGCCGTACGAGCCGCCGCTCGAGGGGCTGGACGCGGTGCGCGGGTTCTGGTCGGACCCCACCCCGTTCACCCTGGACGCCCGGGTGGTGGCGGTCGAGGGCGCGGGCGCGGTCGTCCGGGCCGAGGTGCGGTACGGCGGCGACGAGCCGCAGGAGTACCGCGACCTGTGGGTGCTGCGGTTCGCGGCCGACGGGCGGGTCGAGCACTTCGAGGAGTGGGCGTACTGGCCCGGGAGGCCGTTCTCCGCGAGCGCCGACTGACCTCCCGGTCGGGTTCGTTGGCGTCTGATCGGGTGAGTCGTTTGGCCCGGACGGGTCGAGGCGGCTAGAGTGGGCAACGCCCTCGGTCGCCTGCCCCCTGCGCGGCCGAGGGCTTTTCCGTGCCCGGACGGGCCTCGCTCAGCGCTCGCGCCACTCCATCGCGCCGCACAGCGTGCACCGGGCGACGACCATGCCGAACCGCACGGGGCTCGTGTCGACGTGCCAGCCGGGGCGGGTGCAGGACGGGGCGTGCTCGGCGGGGTCGAGCGGGTGCAGCGGGCGGCGCGGGGCCAGGGTCGGGGTCATGGCGGTCCTCCAGTCGGTGTCGTCCGCCATGTTCGACCGCCGCGGCCGGGATGTGAGCGGTCCCGCGCCCTCGTCCGGGTGCTGACACCCACCTGCCGCCGGACCGCCGTCCGCCGGACACCGCGCGGTCACCCACCAGCCCCGCACCGGCCCGTCAGAGCACCAGCCGCTCCAGCAGGCCGAACTCCGGGTAGGGCTGGTCCCAGTCCCCGAAGTGCCCCTCGTCGCGCACCACGAGGGTGCCGCCGAGCCGGTCCAGCAGCTCGCGCCCCTGGGTCGCGTCGCAGCCGTAGGGGTCGACGACCGAGTTCACGAAGACCAGGTCCCCGGCGCGGGCGCGGATCCGGTCCCAGTCGTAGTCGTCCTGCAGCACCGGCTCCTCGGAGTCGTTCGGCCGCCGCCAGTACCCGGCGACCAGCACCGCTTGGGCCACGGGCGCGTCCAGGTGCTCCAGGACGGCCAGCAGCAGCGCGGCGCCCCCGGAGTGGCCGACCAGCACCGTGTCCGCGTCGAACCGGTGCGCCGCGAGCACGCGGGGCAGGAGGCTCCCGACCGGCTCCACGTTGAGGTCCGGGTACGCCGGGCGCTCGACGGTGTAGCCGCGGGCCGTCAGGCGCCGGTCCAGCCACGGGTACCACACGTTGTCCGGGTGGCCGCCGGTGCCGTGGAAGACGATCGCGCGCGAGGGCATGGCGCTCAGTGTGGCCCGGCGCCCAGCTCCCGCGCCACGAACTCGACCGACTCGCGGTCCTGGTCCGGACCGCCCGACTCGTGCCCGTTGTACCGCCACACGCGCAGGTCCGCGGGGCCGCCCCACGCGCGGTGCGCCGCCACCACGGTCGAGGGCGGCACGACCACGTCCATCAGGGCGACGGAGAACCGCGCCGGCGCCCGGCCGCGCCGCGCCAGGGCGACGCCGTCGACGTAGGACAGCGTGCGCAGCACCCGCTCCTCGGCGCCGCGGTGCACGGCCAGGTACTCGACGACCTCCGCGTACGGCTTGCTGTCGGTGATCCCGATCGCCCGCGCGACGTCGCAGAGGAACGGGACGTCCGCCACGACGGCCTGCACGTCGGCGAGCGCCCCGGCGGCGATCGCCATCGCCGCGCCCTGGCTGCCGCCGACGACCGCCACCCGGTCCGGGTCCACCCCGGGCAGGGCGCGGGCCGCGTCGACCGCGCGCACGGCGTCGGTGAGCAGCCGCCGGTAGTAGTACGTCTCCGGGTCCTCGATCCCCCGGGTCATGACGCCGGGCGCCTGCGGGCCGGTGCCCCACGGGTCCGGCGTGTCGCCGCGGCTCCAGCCCGAGCCCTGCCCGCGGGTGTCCATCTGCAGGTGCGCGAACCCCGCCGACGCCCACAGCAGGTTCTCGGTCGGCGCGCCGCGCCCGCCGCCGTAGCCGACGTACTGCACGACCACCGGCAGGGACCCCGTGGCCCCGGCGGGGCGGCGGTACCAGGCGCGGACCGGGTCGCCGCCGAAGCCCGGGAACGTCACGTCCCAGACGTCCAGGGTGGTCAGGGGCGTGGCCTCGGGGACGACCGTCGGGGCGGCGTCGTGCCGGCGGGCGTCCGCGAGCGTGCGCGCCCAGAAGGCGTCGAGGTCGGCGGGCTCGACGAGCGCGCTCGCGTGCTCCCAGAGCGCGGGCTCGGGCAGGTCCTGGAGCAACGGGGTCTCCTGTCGGGGGTGCGTCAGTGCACCGGTGAATATGCCACGGACCGGACGTGCGCCACGGTCGTCGTCGGCTGCCCCGCGCTGGTCGCCAGGACGCCGGCCCACAGCCCGAGGAACCCGCCGGTCGCGACGCTGTCGAGCGTGCGGGCGTCGGCGGTCGCGACGAGGGCGGGCGCGTCGTCGCCGGCGGCGGCGAGCAGCCGCAGGTCCGGCCCGCGCGCCTCGAGCACGAGCGTGAGGTCCCCGCGATCGGCGCCGTCGCCGGCGAGCGCGACCTCGCCGAGCACCTGCCGGGGCGCGCCGCCCTGCACGTGCACCACCCGGGCGACCCGGCCGCGGGCCTCGGCGGTCACGGCCAGCCGCACGTGGTCGCGCTCGGACTGCCGCACGGCCAGGGCGACCTCCTCCCCGTCCGCGAGCGCCACGGCGACCCGCACCGCGAGGTCCGCTGCGGGGTGCTCGATCCGCAGGCCGAGGAAGGCCGGCACGTCGAGGTCCGCGAGGGTCGCGGGGCGCAGCGGCAGCTCCCAGCCGTCGCCGGCGGGCGTCGCGACGTCCTCCGGCAGCGCGCGCACCGCGGTCCACCGCAGGTCCGCGGCGGGCACCGGCCCGGACTGCCGCCCGGAGGCCACGCGCTCGCCCGGCCACCCGGGGACCTCCGGGACGTCCACGACCGGCGGGATCCGGCCGACGCCGGGCGCGAGCACCGGCCAGCCGTCCTCCCACGCCACGGGCACCAGGAACGTCTCGCGGCCCAGCGGGTAGTGGTAGCCGCCCGAGGTCCGCATGGCGAGCAGCACGGCCCACCAGGACCCGTCGGGCGCCTCGACCAGGTCGGCGTGCCCGGCGGCCACCACGTCGACGCCGCGGCCCAGGTGCCGGTGGGTGAGCACAGGGTTCGACGGGTTGCCGAGGTACGGCCCGGTGATCGCGTCGGCACGGGCGACGCACACCGCGTGGTGCACCTCGGTCCCGCCCTCGGCCGCCACCAGCAGGTACCGGCCGTCGACGCGGTACAGGTGCGGGCCCTCGGCCCACACCGCCCCGCGGACGGCGCCGGTCCAGATCACGTGCTCCGGTCCGACCAGCTCCCGCGCCGCGGTGTCGAGCTCGCGGAGCCACACCTCCGTCTGACCGGGCCACTCCGGCTCCCGGGCCGGCCGGGTGGCGAGCACCCACGCCCGGCCGTCGTCGTCGAAGAACAGCGACGGGTCGATGCCGTCGCCGCCGAGCCACGCGGGCTCGGACCACGGCCCGGCCGGGTCGGCGGCCGTCACCAGGAAGTGCCCGAGCCCGGCGCGCCGCTCGTCGGGCGCCTGGCCGTCGGCCCGCTGGTCCACCAGCGTGCACACCACCCAGAACAGCCCGTCGTGGTGCCGGATCGTCGGCGCGTACAGCCCGCTGGACGACGGCAGCCCGGACATGTCGAGCTGCCGGTGCACCGCGTGCCCGACCGGCTCCCAGTGCGCGAGGTCGCGGCTGCGGAACACCGGCAGGCCCGGCAGGTACTCGAAGGTCGACGTCACCAGGTAGAAGTCGTCGCCGACCCGGCACACCGACGGGTCCGGGTGGCAGCCGGGCAGCACCGGGTTGGCGACGGCCGTCACGGGGCGGTGACCTTCACCTCGACGACGCGGGCGTCGGCGGCGGTCACCTCGTGCACGCCGCCGGTCACCGCGAGCACGCGGCGCTCCGTGGCGGTGCCGGCGACGGCACGCTCCGTGCGGGCGCGGGCCATCCGGATCGCGCCGTTGGTGCCGGCGACCTCGGCGGACCGCGGCGCCGCCTCGGCGTGCGACGCGACCCAGACGTGCACGTCACCGGGCTCGACCACCCGGGTCAGCCGGCGGTCCGCGAACGCGAACCGCGTCGTCGGCACCCGGAACGTCACCCGGCGGGACTCCCCCGGCGCCAGGTCCACGCGGGCGTAGCCGAGCAGCTGCGCGACCGGGCGGGTCACGGTCGCGACCACGTCGTGCCCGTACAGCTGGACGGTCTCGGTGCCGGCGACCGCGCCGACGTTGGTGACGGTGACCGCCGCCTCGAACGAGGCCGACGAGTCGACGGACGCGTCCACCGCGAGGTCGCCGTAGGCGAACTCGGTGTACCCGAGCCCGAAGCCGAACGGCCGCACCGGGGTCGGGTCGGTCGACGTGACGTCGGACGGCCCGCCGAGCACCGGGTGCAGGTACCGGTACGGCTGGGTGCCCGCGGACCGCGGCAGCGACACCGGCAGCCGCCCGGACGGGTTCACCGCGCCGGTGAGCACGTCGGCGATCGCGTCGCCGCCGCCCTCGCCCGGGAAGAACGCCTGCAGCACCGCGGCCGGGCGCGCGCCCTCGCCGTCGAGCGCCCAGCCGATCGCGTACGGGCGGCCGGTCAGCAGCACCAGCACGACCGGGGTGCCGGTCGCCACCAGGGCCTCCACCAGCTGCCGCTGCACACCCGGCAGCTCCAGGGACTCGGCGTCGTTGCCCTCGCCGACCGTGCCGCGGCCGAACAGGCCCGCCTGGTCGCCCACCACGACGACCGCCACGTCGGCGCCGGTGGCCGCGTCGACCGCCTCGGCGAACCCGGAGGTGTCGTCGCCCTCGACCGCGCAGCCCGCGGCGTGCACGACCTCCGCGGTGCCCGCGAGCGCCGCGTCCAGCGCCTCGCCGACGCTGCGGATCTCGAACCCGAGCGGCAGGCCCGGGTGGTGCGCGAGCACGTGGTTGGCGAACGAGTAGCAGCCCATCAGCGCCTCGGGCCGGTCGGCGTTGGGGCCGACGACGGCCACCCGCCGCGGCCGCGCGAGCGGCAGCACGCCGTCGTTGGCGAGCAGCACCACCGACTCCTGCGCGAGCCGCCGGGCGATCTCCCGCTGCCGCGGGGAGTCCAGGTCGACCTCGGTGGGCGGGCCGGCGGCGAACGCGTCGGGGTCCAGCAGGCCGAGCTCCTCCTTCTGCGCCAGCACGCGCAGCACCGCGCGGTCCACCAGGCGCTCGTCCGCCAGCCCGGCGCGCAGCCGCTCCGTGAGCGGCTCCAGGTACGCGTCGCCGGTCGGCAGCTCGACGTCGATGCCGGCCTCCAGGGCCAGCGCGGCGGCCTCACCGCGGTCGGCCGCGACCCGGTGCATCACCTCGAGGAAGGCCACCGCGAAGTAGTCGGCGACGACGACGCCGTCGAAGCCCCACTGCTCGCGCAGCACGCCGGTCAGGTGCTCGGCGCTCGCCGCCATCGGGACGCCGTCGACGTCGACGTAGGCATTCATCACCGAGCGGGCGCCGCCGTCGCGGACCGCCATCTCGAACGGCGGCAGGTACACGTCGAGCAGCTCGCGCGGGCCCGCGCTGACCGGGGCGTGGTTCCGGCCGGCCGCCGACGCGGAGTAGCCCGCGAAGTGCTTGAGCGTGGCGTGCACCCCGGCCTCCTGCAGACCGCGCACGTACGCCGTGCCGATCGTGCCGACCAGGTACGGGTCCTCGCCGATGCACTCGTCGACACGGCCCCACCGGGGGTCGCCGACGACGTCCAGCACGGGCGCCAGGCCCTGGTGGATGCCGAGCTCGCGCATCGAGTCGCCGATCGCGCGGGCCGCCTCGTGCACCAGGTCGGGGTCGAACGACGCGCCCCAGGCCAGCGGCGTCGGGTAGGTCGCGGCTTGCCACGCTGCCAGGCCGGTCAGGCACTCCTCGTGCACCAGCGCCGGGATGCCGAGCCGGGTCTCCCGCTGCAGCCGGCGCTGCTCGGCCCACAGCCAGGCCGCCCGCTCGACCGGGTCCACCGGCCGGGTGCCGTACACCCGGGTGTAGTGGCCGAGGCCGTGCCGGGTGATCTCGGGCAGCTGACCGGAGTCCTTCTGGCCCGCGGCCATCTCGGACTGCATCGGGGCGACCGTGCCGTTCTGGTCGAGCCAGTAGCCGACCAGCTGGGCCAGCTTCTCCTCGAGGGTCATGCGGGCGTGCAGGTCGCGGACCCGGTCGGAGACGACGGGCATCGCGGGGACGGGCTCGGCGTCGGGGCGGGCGGAGGCGGGCGCCGCAGCCGGGGCGGCGGTGCCGGTGGTGTCGGACACGCGAGGGTGCTCCTGTTCGAGGACGTGCGGGTGGCGGGCACGGCGGCGGGGCGGCGCAGGGCGCCCCGCCGTCGGCCTCAGCCCTTGACGGCGCCGGTCAGACCCCCGACGATCCTCCGCTCGAAGAGCGAGAAGAAGATCAGCGCGGGGATCATCGACAGCGACGTGAACGCCAGCACCCGGGCGGTGTCGACGGAGTACTGCGAGGCGAAGGCCTGGACGCCCAGCGGCAGCGTGTACTGCCCCTCGTCGTTCAGGATGAACAGCGGCAGCATGTAGCTGTTCCAGCTCGCGACGAACGCGAGGATGCCGACGGTCACCACGCCCGGGACCGACAGCGGCACGACCATCCGGAAGAAGAACCCGAGCCGGCTCGCGCCGTCGATGGCCGCCGCCTCCTCGAGCTCCTTCGGGATCGCCCGCAGGAACGGCACCAGGATGATGATCGTCACCGGCAGCGCGAACGCGATCTGCGGCAGGATGATGCCGGCCAGGCTGTTCATCAGCCCGAGCTGCCGGATCATGATGTACAGCGGCGTGATCGCGACCGTCATCGGGAACATCAGGCCCGCCGCGAACAGCGAGTACATCGCCCCGCGCCCGGAGAACTGGTACCGCGCCAGCACGAAGCTCGCCATGACCCCGAGCACCACGACGCCGATCGTCGTCGCGATGCCGCAGATCGCCGAGTTCAGGAACTGCTGCCAGAACAGCGAGCTGGACAGGACATCGACGTAGTTGCCGAACTCCCACGTCGTCGGGAGGCCGGACGGGTCGAGCGTGATCTGCGAGTTCGTCCGCAGGCCGCCCAGCACGATGTAGGCGACCGGCGCGATGCACACGCCGACCAGGAGCCAGGCGACGACGTAGACCAGCGGGTTCACGCGCTCGAGCGAGCGGCCGGGCCGGCGACGACGGGGCTCGGGGCGCGACGCCGGCAGCGGGGGCGTCTGGACGGCGGTGGCGGCCATCACTTCTTCCTCTCGGTCAGCGCGCCCTCGGTGTCCCGGCGGAGCACGAAGCGCTGGTACGTCAGCGCGATCGCCAGCGAGATCAGGAACAGCACGACCGCGACGGCGTTGCCGAAGCCGTAGTTCCCGGCCAGGCGGCCGTTGGAGACCATGTACGTGGCCATGGTCGACGTCCCGGCCGTGGCGGAGACGTACTGGCCCCAGATGATGTAGACGAGGTCGAACAGCTGGAGCGAGCCGATGATCGACAGGAACGCCCAGATCCGGATCGTCGGGCCGAGCAGCGGCAGCGTGATCGAGCGCTGCGCCTGCCAGTAGGAGGCGCCGTCGATCGCCGCGGCCTCGTGCAGCTCCTCGGGGATCGACTGCAGGCCGGCGAGGAACAGGATCACCGCGAAGCCGATGTACTTCCACGTGATGATGATCATCAACGACCAGATGGCGATCTTCGGGTCGGACAACCAGTCGGCGGTGAGGAACCCGAGCCCGATCTTCTCGAGCAGGCTGTTCACCGCGCCGGTCGTCTGGAGCATGAGGCTCCAGCCGGTGCCGACGATGACCTCGGAGATCACGTAGGGCACGAAGATCAGGACGCGGATCAGCGACCGGCCGCGGATCTTGCGGTTCAGCAGCAGCGCGAGGATCACGGCCGCGGGCCCCTGGAGGACCAGGGACATCACGACGATGAACCCGTTGTGCCGGAGCGCGTCGTGGAACGTCGGGTCCTTCAGGATCGCGACGTAGTTGTCCAGGCCGACGAAGTCGGTCGGCGGGCCGAAGCCCTTCCACTTGAAGAAGCCGTAGTACGCCGCCATCACCACGGGGAAGATGACGAACGCCAGGAAGATCAGGATGGCCGGTCCGGTCAGGATGCCGATCTCGAGCCGCTGACGCCAGCTCCCGCGCCGCCGGCGCGGGAGGGGCGCCGGGGACGGTGCCGCGACGGCACCGCCCCCGGCCGCCGAGCGACCCTCGGGCGACGAGATGACCACCGGGCTCACGCCCTGCGAGTCGCTCATGGTCGTGCTACTCCTTGGCCGCCGCGGCGTTGACAGTCTCGACGATCTTGTCGGGGCTGCCGCTGCCGGCGAGCATCTCGACGACGCTGGTGTTGAGCGCGTTGCCGACGTTCTGGCCGAACAGGGTGTCCAGCCAGACGGACACGTAGGCCGCGTCGTTGTAGGACGCCAGGACGTCCTGCAGGGCCGGGTCGGTCACGACGGACTGCGCGTCCTTGCTGGCCGGCAGGGTGACGAACGCCTCGGCGTAGCCCTCCTGGTTGTCCTTCTCCGCGATGAAGTTCAGGAAGTCGGCGCACTCCTTCGGCGCGTCCACGTAGCAGCTGAAGCCGTCGACGCCGCCCATCATCGCGGTGGGGTCACCGGCGCCGCCGTCCACGGCCGGGAACGGGAACCAGCCGAGGTCGGCCAGCGGCTCCTGCTCCGGCGTCAGGTTGGCGATGACGCCCGGGTCCCAGGCGCCCATGAGCTCCATGGCGGCCTGGTGGTTGGCGATGAGGCCCGCGGAGGAGCCGGCGCCCTGCTGCGCGGTGGTGGTCAGGTAGCCCTCGTTGAACGGCTCCGTCGCGGCGAAGTCCTGCAGGTCCTCGCCGGCCTTCGTCCAGCACTCGTCGTCGAAGGACATGTCCTTGGCGGCCTGCGTCATGGTGTCCTGCGAGCACTCGCGCAGCGCGAAGAAGTAGTACCAGTGCGCGGCGGGCCACGCGTCCTTGGCGCCCAGCGCGATCGGCTGGATGCCGGCGGCCTTGAGCTTGTCGACCGCGGCGCTCAGCTCGTCGACGGTCGTCGGCGTCTCGGTGATGCCGGCCTGCGCGAACAGGTCCTTGCTGTAGTAGAGGCCGCCGGGGAGCACGGCCGTCGGGACGCCGTAGACCGAGCCGTCGACCGAGAACGCCGCGAGGGACGCCTCGCCGAGCGCGTCACGCGTCTCCTGGGTCAGCGCGTCGGACAGGTCCATGGCCTGGCCCGCCTCGACCACGTCGGCGAGCTTGCCGCCGCCGCGCGCCATGAAGATGTCCGGCGCGTCGCCCGAGTTCAGGGCGGTCTGGAGCTTGCCGTCCATGTCCTCGTTCTGGATGGACTGGATGTTGATGGTGACGCCCGGGTTGGCCTCCTCGAACGCCGCGACGGTGTCCTCCCAGTAGGCCTTGCCGTCGCCCGTCGTCGAGTTGTGCCAGAACGTCATCGTGACGTCCCCGCCGTCCTCGCCACCGGACCCCGAGTCGCCGCCGCCGCAGGCGGCGAGGGTCATGGCTGCCACGATCGCCGCGGCCGTGACCGCCAGCGTCTTGCGTGCCTTCATGATCTGCCCTCTTCGTTGAGTTGACCGTGGTCCTCCCCGCCGGGGCCGGACCGTTCGCCGTCGGCGGGTGACCGCCGTGCGTCGTGCTCGTGACGCCGACCCCTGCGGCTGTGCCGGGGTCGGGCCCTCCTCGTCATCGCTGACTGCACGGCGACTCTGGCAGCCGCCGGAGCAGCGTGTCAACCGTTGTCGATAACGTTTTAGCAACCTAGGATCACGGCCATGGCACGCCGGGTGACGATCACGGACGTCGCCCGCGAGGCCGGGGTCTCGGTGGCGACCGTCTCGAAGGTGATCAACCAGCGGGACGGCATCGCGGCCGGCACCGCGACCCACGTGCGCGCCGTCGTGGACCGGCTCGGCTACGAGTCGAGCATCGTCGCCCGCGGCCTGCGCTCGCACCGCACCGGCGTCGTCGGGGTGCTGGTCGCGGAGTTCGAGCCGTTCAGCGCCGAGATCCTCAAGGGCGCCGGCGCCGCCCTGCGCGGCACCGACCACGCGCTGCTCGCCTACACCGGAGGCGGCTCGGGCCGGGCGGGCTGGGAGCACCGCTACCTGGCGCGGCTGAGCGGCACCCTCATCGACGGCGCCGTCCTGGTCACCCCCACCGTCCTGCACGCGGGAGCCTCCGTCCCGGTGGTGGCCGTCGACCCGCACGCCGGCCCCGGCGGCCTGCCGACCGTCGACTCCGACAACCTGCACGGTGCCGTGCTGGCGGTGCGGCACCTGCTCGGGCTCGGGCACCGGCGGATCGGGTTCCTGGGCGGGCGCGCCGACCTGGAGTCCTCCCGGCTGCGGGAGGCCGGGTACCGCGCGGCGCTGGCCGAGGCCGGCATCCCGGTCGACCCGGCGCTGATGCACGTGGCGGAGTACCGGCGGGACGCGGCCGACGCCCCGACCGCGGCGATGCTCGCCCTGGACGACCCGCCCACCGCGCTGTTCGCCGCCAACGACCTGTCCGCGATGGGCATCCTGGACGCGGCCGCCCGCCTCGGGGTGCGCGTGCCCGCCGAGCTGTCGGTGGTCGGGTTCGACGACGTGCCGGAGTCCGCCGCGACGACGCCGCCGCTCACGACCGTGCGGCAGGAGATCCAGGACCTCGGCCGCGCGGCGGTGGGGATGCTGCTGACGCTGCTGGGGGCCGACGCCGGCGCGGGCGAAGGGCCCGGCGCGGGGCAGCACCTGCGGCTCCCGACGCACCTGGTCGTCCGCGGCACGACCGCGGTCCCGCGCCGCCGCTGACCCGCGCCGCCCGCCGCCCGCCGCGCGCGCCGAGCGAGTACTCGACGCGTCGAGAGTGCAATCGCCGACTACTCGCTCGACGTGTCGGTTGCACACTCGGCGCGCGGAGGCGGCCGAGCGCGGCGGGCGCCCACCTCGGCGGCAGCACGCCCGCGGGCGGCAGCCGGCGCGGGGGTCCCGGGCGGCGTCAGCCCGTGGCGAGCGCGCGGAGCCGGTCCACCGAGGCGCGCGAGGTCGTCAGCCAGGCGTCGGCGCCCGGCTCGGTCCACAGCTCGTACAGCTCGGACGTGTCGGGGTCGGCGAGCACCCGGTCGGCCTGCTCGAGGAGCCACCGCGTCCGGTCGGGGGTGAGGTGCCCGGCGAACGCCGGCACCAGGGTCTCCTCCTCGGGGACCGCGGCGTGCAGGGCGCCGTGCACCGCCAGCGCCAGCTCCACCATCGCGAGCGCCGCCTGGCCGCCGTCCGCCTCGACGTACTCGTCGTCCTCGAAATACGGGTCGACCTCGGCGAAGGTGAAGTCGCCGTGCCGGATCATCGCGAGCAGGTCGCCCGCGGCGTCGCTGTCGAACGGTCCCACGCCCCAGGTCCCCATGCCGGCGACTGTACGGCAGAGAACGGTTGGACTTCGCAGGTCACCTGGGATGTCTGGGCTGCCGGCTGGGAGTCCGTTGTCCGATCTCCAGGAGTTGACTGTCGGGGTGGACCTTCAGAGGCGGTGGGGCCGTGACCTGCGGAGTTGCCGGGTCGCTCGCGGCCGCATCGGCGTGTCGCGCCAGCCGGGAGCATCCGCGGACGGCGGCCGGCCCGCCGCACGCTGACCCCGCCCGGGGGGGCACAACTGCCGTGGCCACCGGTTGTCTCACACCAGGTCCGCTGCGGCTGCCGGGATGCCCGCACGCGCCGGGCGCAAGGCCGGGGCCAGCACGGCCAACGTCAGCGCCGACACCGCGACCTTCCCGATCACCATCCCTGCGACCACACCCGGATCGGGCAGCGAGCCGAACGCGATCGTCAGGAAGACGGCCGAGTCGACCACGCTCGACACGACGTTGCTCGCCACGACCGCCGCGACCCGGCTACGAGCCCGGACACGGGCGTACACGCCCAGGTCCGCGAGCTCCGCGATCAGGAACGTCACGATTGACGCCAGCGCGATCGAAGGGGCGGAGGTGACCGCGGACAGCGGCGCGGTCGCGACGATCACCAGGAGGGTGCGGCCCGAGCCGAGCCTCTCGTGCAGCACGTCACGCAACGTCAACAGGGCGCCGGCGAACAGCACGCCGGACGGCGCGGACAGACCGAAGCCCACGGGGATCGTGCGCGGCTGCGCCGGGCCGTAGTCCGCTCCGATGTGGAGGATCGCCCAGTTGGCGAGCACGACGCAGGACGCGAACGCGACAACCAGGACACCGGTGACGACCCGGACGCGGGTGCGGTCCGCGTTCACGTCAGCATCCCGGCCCGGTGCAGCGTCGTGGTGCGCTTGACGCATCCGGGGCAGTTCGCGCATGGCAGGTTCGCGCGGTGGCACGAGTGCGTCCACGCGAGGACGCTCTCCGGGACGTGTGACAGGGTCAGCAGCTCGTCGGTGGTCAGATCCGCAGCCGGCGCGGACACGCGCATCGCACCCTCTTGGAGGCGCAGGAGGTGGTCGATCGCCGCGCGGAACTCGGGGGTGCCGTCGGCGTGCCGGACCCCGTCGGAGGCGACGGTCCCCAGGAGGATCTCGGTGAACCCTCGGGTGACGCCCCACGCGGCGGCCAGGGTGATCAGCAGCTGGTTGCGAAACGGCCACCACTCCGGGGCGACCCCGTCGACTGCTGCGAAGGTCGTGTCCCCGCTCATCAGCCCAGCCGCGACGGCACCGGCGGGGACGTGCAAGTGCGTGAACGGCAGGTCGAGCTCGACGGCGACCTGCGTGGCGGCGCGATGCTCGGCTTGGGCGGCGACCTGGCCGTAGTCGATCCCGAGGCAGTGCTCGGGGCGGGTCATCGCCGCCAGCGCCGTAGAGTCCAGTCCCCCGGACAGCAGCAGCAGTCTGCTCACGGCGCGGCCGTGCTGGTGCTCAGCGCGGCCCACGCCGCCCGGTACACGGCGGATGACAGGTCGGGCACCACCGCGCTGCCGGTACCGCGCACCATCGTCCAGGCATGGTCCTGGTGGTGCTCGGCGAGCCCGACGACCGGGATGCCAGCCCCGGTGGCCCAACCGACCTCGAACAGCGTGCCCGCGTCGGCGCCGTCGAGGACGGCCAGGACGCTGCTGCTGTCGCGCAGCCCGGCGAGGTCCTGTTCGGCGACCTCGTCCCCACCGCGGCCGATCTCGTGCAACGGGGAGAACACCTCGACGCCGAGCTGAGTCAGCGCCGTGCGGATCAGGGTGATCAGCTGCCGTTGCGCGATGTTGAAGAACGGCCCGGCCAGGTACACCTGCGGTCCGGGGCCGGGGACGTACTCGATCGGTTCGGGGACCGCGTCCAGCGCGCTCGCGCTGAACCCGGCGACCCCGGTCAGCGAGTGCGCTGCCGCGACCCGTGACGCGTCCTGCGCGGCCTGCTCCGGCGGGTTGTGCTCGATCGCCCACGAGTGCGCGAAGCCGGCGGTGAACGCGTCTCCGGAGCCGATCGGGTCGACGACCTCGGTCGGGCACGCCCCGAACGTCGCGGTCCCCGCGCTCGTCACGACCAGTCCCCCGCGGGCGCCCTGCTTGATCACGACCACGTGCACGCCCAGGCCGAGGACGAACTGCGCCGCGGCGTCGAGGTCGTCGTCGTTCGCCTGGGTACGGACCTCGTGCTCGTTGAGGACGACCGCGACATGGGCTGCGGTGACGTTGCGCAGCAAGTCCGGCAGCGGTGCGTGCTGCGGGTCGATGACCGCCCACTGCGTTTGGACGGTCCACTCGGTCTTCTCGACCATGCCGAACGCGACGACGACGTCCGCCGCCGCGGTGACCGGGTCGGCGTTGGCGGTCCCGCCGCGGTTCGTGGAGTGGACCGGGGTGTCGTACGTGAACCCGATCGGCCCGGTGCGAGGTGACGCGGCGACGTCCACCCCGGGCAGCGCGGCGGTCACCGCGTCGAACTCCGGGCGCAGGTGGTCGTCGATGCACGTGACGAACCGGACCTCGTGGCCCAGCCCTCGCAGGATCTGGGTGGCGCGCAGCCCCGACCCGCACAGCCTCTGCACGCGCGGTTCCTCGCACTGCTCGCGGTAGGTGCCGCCCACGACAGCCAACGTCGAGGTCACCGGTCAGCCCTTCCGGACCTCGACCGCACCGGTGACCGGGTCGGTCACCACCGCGATCGTCGCCCGCTGAATCTCCACGGCGTCGGGGAGCGCCGCCGGCTCCTCGGGGATGGTCCCCACCGGATTCCCGTCGGCGGTCGCGATGACCTTGCGGTCGAAGCCGAGCGTCAGCTCATACGACCCTGCGGCGGTCAACGCGACGGTCGCGTCGATGTGCGCGCGGAACGGCACCGGCAGCTCGTATGTGGTGCGCGGTTGGACGCGCACCCGCACGGCGGGGAACAGCGTGATGACCTCCGCCTCGTACCGGAACCCGTCCGCGATGCACCCCGACAGCTCCGGCCAGCGTTCGGTGATCGCGCCGAGCAGAGCACCGGACTGCCGCAGGTAGACCCGCAGCTGAGCAGGTGCCCCCTCCAGCAGGATCTCGCACAACGTCCCGACGGTCAGCACCCGCACGACATCCGGGTCGGGCGAGTTCACCGCCGCCTCGAAGCCCAGGAGCGCGCACGAGGCACCCGACGCCTGTCCGCCACGCCCGACGTAGTCGCTGTACGTCGAGCCGCCGCTACCACCCATCAGAGCCCCCTGAGAGAAGTTGGTGGAGGCAACATATCGCCGGGCGGTCGGCCGTGTGGGCGGTTTCGTGCGATCAGTCCAGGTCGGTCAGCGCCTTCACCCCGAACACGACGCGTGCGTGCCGGCCGAGGGCAGCCAACGACGCCCAGATGCACGCGTCCAGGTCCGCGGTCGGGACCCCGCCGACGCGCGCCCACGCGACGAACGCCTCCTCGAACCGCGCGTAGTCCCTCGGGAGCTTCCAGCCCGGGTCGAAGACGCCGGCGACGACGCCCGCGCGCCGGATGTGGATGTCGATGACGGCGATGTCGTCACTGCGGGTCAGGTTCCGCACCACCCAGGACGCCGTCTTCGCCCCGACGCCCGGCAGCCCCGTCAGCCAGTCGCGCAGCTCGCGAGGAACGCTGACCGGTGGGGGCGTAGCAGCCCCGAGGATGTCGATGACGGCGCTGAGCCGCTGGGCCTTGAGCGCCGGGAACCGGTACCGCACCGGACGGGGCCGGTCGGGCAGGTCGAACGGACGCGCAAGAGCCGCGTGCAACGTCGCTTCCGGCTGCGGCTCCCCGGTGAGCAGCCCTTCGCTCCGCAACCGGGCGAACGATACGTAGGCCATCTGCTCGGTAATCGCGTGCCCACCGAGCAGGCACAACGCAACCTCCTCCAGCAGCGTGGAACCGACCTGGTACGTCTGCGGGCGGGGCCGTTGGCGCGCCTGCTCCACCCAGAACGCCGGCGTCGCCAGACGTGTCGGGTCGTACCACGCGACGGTGCGCGACCAGTCGCCTCCGGACAGGAGCACGTCGCGACTGTAGTGCTCGGCATCGCGCGGCACCGGGGCCTCGGTGAGGGTGAGCGTCACGTCTGCTCCCGTTGGCGGTCGACCTGAGCGACCAGGTAGTTGGGGGTGGTGCCGAGCGCGCCCGCGAGGCGGACGACGAGGAAGAAGCCGGGTGCGGCGACCGCGCCCTGCTCCAGCTTGCGCAGCGTGTCGAGCGATACGCCCGCTGAGGCGGCGATCTGAGCGGCGGATGCCGACCCGCGCAACGCCCTCAGGACCGAGCCGAGCGCGCGGCCGTTCGCGCGTTCCTCCTCGGTGAGCGCTGGCCTGGGCATGCGATAACTATACGCGTATATTAATGCGCATCATGATGTTGCTCGTCGGTCGCCCTTCGGGCCAAGGGCGGCTGTTGGCCGGGACCTGCCTGACCCTGATCCCGTCGTTCGGCCCAGACGGCGGGCGCTGGATCAACGGGGTGTAACGCTCAAGACACCGGCTTGGATCGTCGGGCTCGTCCCGTGGTCCACCAACGGGCGGCCAGGACCGGCGATCTGCACTCGCCTGCATGACGGATCGGGAAGCTGAAGACGACGAGCGTCCCGGTGCGCCGGCAGCGGATGGTGAAGACGAAACGCCCGGGCACTGGTCGACAGCCCGCACCCGCAGCCGCGCATGAGCCGACGGCAGCTGCATGACCGGGAGCCGCGCCCGCAGCTGCCGGACCCGATGGCCGGTGTCCGAGACCAGATCGCGTCGATCGTCTCGATGCCGACCGTCCCGTCGCCGGTCCTGGACCAGCTGCTCGCCGCCATGAAGCCGCCCGCCCTCGAGCAGCTGGTGGATTCGTTCTCCGGTGGTGCGGTGCGCGACGTCGTCGCGGCCGCGATGCCGCGCGACCGGTTCGCCACGATCGGTGCGCTGTCGAGTCTCGGGCCGCGTTGGCAGGAGCAGATCGACTCGGTGGTGAAGATCGCGTCAGGTGCGGACGCGTTCCGTGCGCTGCAGCTGGACACGATCGGTATGGGCACGCTGACCAGCGGCTGGAAGCAGACGTTGGATGACGTCATGGGACGCAACCTCGCGGCGGAGTCGACCGCGAAGGCGCTGCAACCGATACAGGACGTGTCCGCCACCTACCGGTCGATGATCGCCGGGCTCGACCCTGCGCCGTGGATCACGACGGCGATCGCCCCGTTCGACCCGAGCGAGGTGTACCGCGAGGCTCTGTCGACGCTCACGATCCAGGACGCGTTCGCGCGGTTGGGCTCCTCGGCGGTGGTCGCCGAGAAGCTCGGGGCGGCGCTGACCGATCTCGATCTGACCGTTGACGAGACGACGCTCGCCACGGCTGTCGAGCAGTCCGTCGCGGACGCAGTCCCGGAAAATGCGGTGCTGACCGAACGGGATCGGTACGCCATCGGGGCCTACATGGCCGTTCTGGCGTTCGCACTGCTGATGTGGGCCTACGTCGCGCACCCGGCGATGGTCGGAGTCGTGTCCCAGGTCGGCGAGATCGTCACGATCGCCTCGGGCGTCGGGACCGTCACCTACAAGGCTCTCGGCGGTCGTAACGCGGCTGAGAACTGCGCGCTGTCAGCGGCCACCGCTGCCATCGGACACGAGGGAGCGAAGTCGTGAAGCGGTACGTGGACGGCGAGTGGACCGGGTGGGACGGCGACACGGTCGTCACGCTCACGGACGGGTCGGAGTGGCAGCAGGAGGAGTACTGGTACTCGTACCGGTACTCCTCCCGCCCGGAGGTCACGATCGAGAGCGGGAAGATGCTTGTGCAGGGCATGCGCAAGGCCGTGCGAGTCCGCCGCCTCCGCTGAGCCCTACCCACATCGCGGACCGCGTCGAGGCCCATGCGCTCGGGGCGGCGTGCGCCGCGAGCAGACCTCACGCCCCCCACGACGCGGTGGTTGATCGCGCCGCGCGTGACGCTCGTCGTGAGCCGTTCGTGGGAACGTGCCGCCCCTCGCGCGGTTCCAGGCCCGTGGACGACCGGGAACTTCTAGCCTGCGAACGTGGCGGAATACAACCTCTTCGGCAAGCTCGTCGTCGGGATCACCCCGAGCGCGCTGTTCGACGTGCGCGACTCGCACGACGCGTTCCGCAAGGGCCTTGACGAGTACCGGGCCTACCAGGACGAGCACATCGACGACCCTCTGCCCCCGGGTGTCGCATTCCCATTCGTCAAGCGTCTGCTCGGTTTGAACGACCTGCGGCCCGGTGACGCGTTGGTCGAGGTGATCGTGCTCGCGAAGGACGACGCGACCACGGGTCTGCGGATCATGAAGTCGATCGCGCACTACGAGCTCGACATCACCCGGGCAGTGTTCACCGAGGGCAAGGCGCCGTACCAGTACATCGACGCGTTGAACATCTGCCTGTTCCTGTCGGGGAACGCCGCCGACGCCGTGGCGGCCTCGGCCGCCGGCTACCCGGCGGGCCAGGTGCTCGGTCGCACCGCGATCGAACCGGACGCCGACGACCCTGACTCGCTGCTCGTCGCGCTGGACTTCGACCGGGTCCTTGCGGACAACGAAGCCGAAGAGGTCTACAACAACTCCACGTTCGAGGAGTACCTCGCGTACGAGAGCGAGAACGCCGGCAAGCCGCTCGGCGACGGGCCGATGAAGCAGTTCCTCGTCGCGCTCGGCCGGATCCAGGAGGCCGAACGCCAGCACAGCAAGGACTTCACCGACTACCGACCCAGGGTGCGGCTCGCGCTGGTGACCGCGCGACAGGCCCCCGCTCACGAACGCGCGGTGCGGACACTGAGGCACTGGAACGTGCAGGTGAACGACGCGTTCTTCCTCGGCGGGGTCCGCAAAGCTCACGTCCTGTCGGTGCTGCGCCCGCACATCTACTTCGACGATCAGCCGAACCATCTCGAGCACGCCCAAGCGACGGTGGCGAGCGTCCTGGTTCCGTTCGCGGCGGCTCCGAGCGCGGACGCCGACCGCGCGGACTTTCAGGGCCCGGCGACCGGGTCGCTTGCCACACCGCCCGATGCCGGCTCTCTCGAGACTGACACGGACGACTGAACGGCACACGACGATGGGCATCCTCGCTCGGATCAAGGCCGCACTGACATCGGCACCGACGCCTCCCACTTCGGCACCGTCCGACGACGACTCACAGCAGCCCACGCCGCGGGTGCACGTGACGCGGACGGCGGGAACCATCGGTCCGCTCCACCCGCTGAGCGGCACCACGACGTTCACGCGCGATGCCGTTGACGCGTTCCTCGCGCGTCGCGGCCTGGAACTGCCCGCGCACGTCGAGATGGACGGCATCGCGCAACGCGAGCCGGCAAACCCGGCCGACCCCGCCGCGGTCGCCGTGCTGGTCGACGGTGAGCCGATCGGCTATCTGCCCCACCCTGTCGCTGTCCGGCTCGACCCGCCGACAGACGCCTCGCTATCCGTGCGCGTGCAGCTGTTTGCGAAGGAACAGGACGGCCGTGCTCGCGCCGCCGCGTGGGTGTGGCTCGAGGACAGCACCCCGCGCTGGCAGTTCAGTGCCGACAAGTGGCCGCCAATCACCCGCACCGAGACTCGGGTCGACGGCCACCTCGAGCGCCGCGAGATGGTGTCCGACGCTCTCGCGAACGGCGGGGCGCGCGCGGACGCGTTCCGCGCCGGAACGGTCGAGAACATCCACTATCTGGAGCTGGTCGAGCCGATCAAGCAGCTCAAACGCGAAGGCCGCCTCGAGGAGGCGCTCGAGCTCTGTTACGTCGCGATCACCGGGGCGGAAGCGCAGCACGCCCACGACAGACTGACTCCCCCACCGGCCTACACCGAGCATGCCGCGATCATCCTGCGCAAGCTTCGTCGCCACGACGAGGAGCGCGCGGTGCTGCGTCGCTACCTGGCGCTGCTGCCCAAAGACCAACGCGCCGGCTCCCGGATCGGCGAGCGGCTCGCGAAGCTCGACCGTCTGCGCTGGCCGCTCCTCGACGCCGGCTCCGACGGGCCGGCCTGACGTGTTCGACGTCCGCTGCCGCCGTTCGTTGAAGCGGGTCCATGTCGGTCACGTCGAAGTGATGCTCCCGGGGCTGCGGCAGGTCCCACTGGTCGACGAGGTCGCGGCCGTGCGGATGGTGGAAGACCCACCGCCGGGCCCATCCACCGCGGTCTGGTTGATCAGGTGCGCGCACCCCTATGGACGCGGAATCGTGGCTCTCACCCGGGTCGTGCCGGCGCGCCAGTGTCGCGATCGCCGCTCAGCGGAGCGAATGTGGATCGACGCCGGGCGCGGAGCGGGGCACGAAGTTCGGAGCGATCGGTTCGCCGACGTGGTGGACCCGCCAGCCCGTCCGGGGCACGATCGCGATGTCGCGACGCCACACGAGGGTGACGTGAGCGGTCGCGGGCACGTCGACGACGCTCGGGCTTTGGTGCGCGGCCGTCTCGACCAGGCGCACGTACGCGACGTCCGGTGCGTCGAGCGCGTAGAGCGCGGTCAGACTCATCCTCAGCCCGGAGCCGAACAGCGCAGTTGCTCGCGCGAAGGTCCCCCACTGCGGCACCGACTCCGGAGTGACCAGCGCCTGGGTCAGGAACGCTGTGCGCCCTTCCCTGTCCTCGAGCCCCAGTGTCGCGCGGAACACGTCCACGAACACCGCGGGGTGCCAATCGGGCAACGCTTCGAACGCGAAGCGCGCGTCGTCTTCGTCGGTCCAGCCGAGCTGCTCGTCGCTCATGACTGAAGTGTGCGTCCGGGCATGAGACCAGGAGCTTCTTGCTGGACGCTGGGGTCCGGTCGGTGCGCGGTGCCCGTCAGGAGCGCGTCGATCCCGCGTCATCGCGGTCGATCTCGGACCACTGGCCCGAGAGGAAGTAGTCGACGAGCTCGGCCCACCGCGCTCGCGAGTTGTCGTCGACGGCTCCGACGCTCTCGCAGATCCACCGGGCGGCGATGGTCGCGATGCCGTTCATCATTGTGCCGACGATGACCTTGACCTCGAGGAGCCCGAGCTGCTGGTGACGGCGCCCGTGGGCGTAGTCGTGGCGGCAAGACGGCGGCCGAGACGAGCGTGTCGAACGGCCACGCGCCCGCCTCGAGCACTCGTAGCCTCTCCCTGTGATCACGCCAGCAGAGATGGAGAGTTTCCTCGCGCTCGGTCACGAGCTGAGGGCGTTCGAGGTTAAGGGACCCGGCAGTCTCCGAGACCGGGGGTTCTGCGCGAAGGTCGCCCGGGCGGCCATGGCGATGGGGAATCTGCGGGACGGCGGACTCATCTGCATCGGCATCGACGAGTCGGCGATCGCGCAGATGCAGCCCGGCCTAACAGACGAGGAGCTCGCGTCGTGGTCTGACCACGACGAGGTCAGCACCCAGCTCTCCCGCTTGAGCGATCCCGCCCTGCTCTTCACGACCGTTCCACTGACCCTGAGCAACGGGGCACGCGTCGTGGCGCTCGAGGTCACCGAGTTCGACGTCGTGCCGTACATCTGCAAGCGGGACTACCCCCACGAGACGACCGCCGGCGCGACGTATGTGCGCCCTCGCGGCATGCCCAGGTCGGTGCACGTGCCGACGTCGGCCGACATGCGGGACCTCGTGGATCTGGCGACAACCAAGGGAGTGCGCGACTTCATCCGGCGCGCCGGCCAGGCCGGGATGCTCGCGCTGAGCGCGAGCACCGCTCCGACCGACGACGAGCTGTTCGACGCTGAACGCGCTCGAGCGTGGTCCGAGCCCTCGGCGTGGGACACGGACTTCGCGGACAGAGCGATGTTCGACGTGGCCATTCGTCCTCTTCCTTTCGACCCCTCGCGGATCCCCGCGGATCGCCTCGACGACGTCGTCGAGCGCGCGACCGTGCGGTTGCGGGGGTGGCCGGTCCCGATGTTCTTCCGTGCAGGCGTGCTGAAGCGGTTTGGCGACCGGATCGGCCAGGATGCGATGGCACGGCCAGTCCGCCGCGCCGAAGCGTGGTGGCTGTGCTCGAGCGGTCAGTTCCTTCAACGACGAGCGCTTGCGACCGAGTACGTCAGCTCGGCGGAGCTCCGGCCGGCCACGGCCGAGGCCACCGGCAGCGTCGCGATCTGGGACGTGCTGTTCTACGCAGTCGAGGTGTGCGAGCTGGCGGCGCGGCTCGCGACCGACCTCGCATGTGACGGCGTGTCGATCCGCTTCGGCCTCGTCAACGTCGCGGGGCGGGAGCTGATCACAGGGACGTGGCAGCGCGAGCTGCTCGACGTCCACCTCCAGCATGCGAACGAGATGGAGGCCACCGCCGAGGTCACGACCGTCGACCTCCTGGCGGCTCCGCGCGCCGTGGCCGTCTCGTTGACCGAGGACATCCTCGGACGTTGGGGGCTACGACTGCCCGTGCACGTCCTCGACGAGTGGCAGGCCCAGGCCCTCGAGCATTGACGCGGCCGCTGCTGGCGCATCGGACCTGGAGGGGATGTCGTGAGCAAGAAGAACCGGGTGCGGTTCAGGTTCGAGATCACGGACGGACCGAACGCGGGCCTGTCGTGCCCCGGATGGCGCGTGTGGACGAGGCAAGATTCGATCTACATGGCCGGCGCCGAGACCGGGAGCATGTGGAAGTTGTCGTTGCACGGCGACGTGGCGTGGCGGTGGGCGCAGACCAGCGAGAACCGACGGTCGTCGAACCCGGTGCTTCCGCAAGACCACGATCGTGCCCCGTGGAAGTTCGAGCCAACGCCGTTCATAGATGGCGTCCGCCACGCGTTCGCGGTCGCGGTGTTCCGTCACGCGTTCTTAGCCGCGCCGTCTGATCCGAGCGAGCTCGTGCTACCGGTCGATGACCGCTGGGACACCGTGACGACGCTGTTCCTCCAGGTGACGGAGGCAGGTACCGATCTGAAGACTGCCCGCATCGTTGTCAGTGAGCCCTTGCCCTTGACCGCGGGGCGGCGCCTGTGGCTGACGCTCGGTTCCGAGTTCTGCGGTGGTGAGCCCGAACCCCCGGCGGACGGGACCATGCTCGAACCGGCAGCGCCCGCAACTCACGGTGTCTCGTTTCCCGGGGTGTTCGTCCGAGGCGTCCACCTGGGCTGACGCCCGCTATCACGTGGCGTTGAGCTTTCGACGAGGCGGGCTTCAGGCAGTCCCGACGCCGCTGGGTCCGCTCGGGCTAGACGTCGGACACGTCACCGTCGAGAGTCAGAGGAGCAGGGTCGGGCTGGTTCGTGTAGATAGCCCGCGGAGTCCACGTGATGCGCAGACGCCGGTGCCCCTGGCGTGACGGGCCGAGCGAGAACGCGTCGACACTCGACACGTCGTCGCCCGACAGCAGATGCTCGGTGACGAGCAACCGTGCGACAGGGCGGGCGACCACATCATCGAGCCCGAGCCCGCGGATCGGATCGAGCGGATCGGTCACCGTGATGAAGTGCCGGAGCTCGTCAGGGACAGGTGTGCCGAACAGCGCCGCGGAAAGCCCATCCCGCGCCAGGTCCAACCCGGATCGACCATTTACCGATCCGAACCGCATCGAGATACCGCGGCGCTCTTGGACCGTCAGGGAGATGCGCACCCGGTGGGAAGCTAGCGACGCGGTGCTGCTGCTGACACCCGAGACCTGCACCCGCCGAACGAGGTGTGGGGCGGCGAATGGGAGGTCTCCCGCCCGGCTCTCGCGCAGCCGCTCTAGCTCGGCGAACACGGCGTTGCTGCGGATGTCAGCGGTGACGACGATGCCGCTGCCGTCATGGTCGATCTGCGTGGCACGGAACACGCACCTGCCGAGCCGAACCCACGGTGCAAGTTCCTCGGCGGCGAGCTCCCGCAGCCGGCGCGTGAGCCTTTCGGCGAGGTCGTCTGGATCGGCCCAGGAGCTGGTCGTGTACGAGTTGCGGACGCTGGACACCAGGTCCCTCTGCGCACCGTCCATGCGCGAGCCGTCGACGCCGTGAACGAACAGGCACAGCCGGAGCCCGTACCTCTCGGCCTCCAGAAACTCCGCGTGTGTCGCAGAGTAACCGTCGGGCATGCGGACGCCGTATCTCTCACCGAACAGCCCCACGTAGATCTGCGAGGTGTGCACGCCTGCGAGGTAGGCGCGGTCGGCGGGAATGTCCTGGGCGCCGAGGTCGTCCTCGAACATGACCGGTTCGCCGCCGACCGCGACGATGGCCCGGCGGACGGCGGCGCGTTCCTCGGGCAGGTCCGTGATCAGGCTGGAGACGAAGACGCGCCGGCCGGCGGCCCACGCTCGTAGGTCCTCGTCAGGGACTCGGAAGGAGACTGCGACCTGATCAATGAGCAACGGCGCCGGCATGGTCTCAGTTCACCATGCGACCGCCCTGTTGGACGGCGAACTCGTCCCTTCAGGCTTGCATCGAGGACGCCACCGGGTCCCACGACCATGACCCGGACGCTCAAGCGACACCCGACGCGGGTTCAGCTACGCCCAGCCCGTCCCGATGACTTCCTCCAACTCGCCACCCCGAGCCAACGGTGAGGCCCGATGTGCACACCATCAGCGCGCGTCGTCGTCAGCCTCGGGAAGCGGACATCGCCCCTGCTGGGGGGCGCAGAAGGGACGTTGGATCTCCTCCAACTTCGACGCTGGACTTTCTCCAACCCCTCGGCAGAGCCCCCTGTCGGATTCGAACCGACGACCTGCTGTTTACAAGACAGCTGCTCTGGCCAGCTGAGCTAAGGAGGCAGGCGCACGCCGGAGCGCGCGCGGCGACCAGCCTACCGGCCGCACCACCGGCCCCGCGGCCCCCGCGCCGCCCGGCTCAGGGCTGCGGGTCCAGCGCGTCGTACCGCCAGAACCCGCGCTGCGCCCGCACGAGCACCCAGAGGATCAGCACGCAGGCGAGCCCGCCGACGACGGCCGCGCCGCCCTCGCCGAGCGCCCCCGACACCCAGCCGAGCAGCAGCTCGCCGAGCCGCGGGCCGCCGGCGACGACCACCACGAACACGCCCTGCAGCCGCCCGCGCATGTCGTCCGGCGTGGCCGTCTGCAGGATCGTCTGGCGGAACACGGCGCTGACCGCGTCGGCGGCACCCGCGGCGGCGAGCGTGACGACCGCGAGCGCCAGCGCGGCCCACAGCACGTGGTCGGGCCCGGACCGGCCGGCGGCCACCAGCACCGCGCCGAACCCGGCGACGGCGAGCCCCCAGATCGTGATGGCGACGACGATGATCCGCCCCTGCCAGCGCACCCGCGCCAGCCCGCCGGAGAACAGGCCGGCGAGCATGGCGCCCGCCGCGACGGCTGCCGTCAGCACGCCCGCGGTGGTCTCGCCGCCGCCCAGGTAGACCAGGCCGACCGCGGGGAACAGCACGCGGGGGGACGAGGTGATCATGGCGACGAGGTCGACCAGGAACGTCATCCGCACGTTGGGCCGGGTCCCGAGGTAGCGCAGGCCGTCGAGCACGGACGCCAGCCCGGCCCGGGCCCGCCGGGTCGCCGACGGCTCCGGCAGGATCGGCGGGAGCCGGAGCAGCGCGGTGAACGCGAAGGTGAAGAGCACCGCGTCGAGCGTGTAGACGATGCCGTAGTCCAGCAGCGCCACCAGGCCGGCGCCGAGCAGCGGCCCGAGGGTCAGCGCGACGTTCCAGCCGACCGTCTGCAGCGCGTTCGCGGCGGGCATCAGCCGGGGCTCGAGCAGGCGCGGGATGATCGCCGACCGCGCCGGGCTGTTCACCGCGCCGGCCCCGGACTGGAGCGCGACCAGGGCGTAGAGCACCCCGACGTGGGTGTTGCCGGACCAGCCCTGGACCGCCAGGCCGACGGTCGCGACCCAGCTGACCGCCGAGGCGATCAGGGCGACCTTGCGGCGGTCGGCGTGGTCGACGATCGCGCCGCCGTACAGCCCGAACACGACGAGCGGCACCAGCGCGCACAGCCCGACGACGCCGACCGCGAACGTCGAGCGGGTCATCCCGTAGACCTGCAGGCCGACCGCGACCACGGTCAGCTGGGCCCCGAGGTTCGCGACGGACAGGCCCCACCACAGCCGGCGGAACTCGGGGCTGACGCGCAGCGGGGTCACGTCCACGAGCAGGGAGGGCACCGCGGGAGTCTACGTGGCGTGTACAGCGATCACCGGGCCGGGTCCGGCGGCCGGACGCGCGAGGGCCCCGGCACCGGGACGTCGCCAGGGCCGGGGCCCTCGTGCTGCGCGCGGCGCGGCGGGGTCAGCCGCCGGTCAGGAGCCGACCGCCTGCAGCAGCGCGCTCGGGTCGGTCCAGTTCTCGGTCCAGAGCTCGCCGTCGATGGTGATCGTCGGCGTGCCGAAGCTGCCGGTCTGCTCGTTGACCAGGTCCGGGTTCGCCGAGGTCTCGTTGGTCGCGGAGGTCACCCACTGCCCGAACCGGTCGAGCGCCGTGCCGTCGGCGATCTGGTCGGCGACGTCGTCGGCCACGCCCGCCTCGCGCGCGATGTCCGCGATCTCGGCGTTGGTGAGGCCGTTCGTGCCCTCCTCGGGCTGGCCGGCGAACAGCTGCTCGTTGAAGGCGGCGAACTGCTCGGGCGCCTCGTCGGCGACGAGCGCCGCCGCGGAGGCCGCACGGGTCGAGTAGCCGGTGCCGTTGGAGAACCGGTTGAGGATCGCGATCGGGTGGTACACGACGGTGGCCGAGCCCTCGGTGGCGAGCGAGATCAGGTTGTCGCCGTTCGCCTCCTCGAAGGCGCCGCACGCGGGGCACATGTAGTCCAGGTAGACGTCGACCCGGGTCACGCTGTCGTCGACGGTCCCGCCCACGCCCGCGGCGCTGACCGGGATGCCACCCTCGGGCAGCGCGGCGCCCGGGGCGTCGGTGACCTCGCTCAGCGGGGTGTCGGGGTAGTCGGGCAGGGCCTCGTCGCTGCTGCTGCCGCCCTGGGTGAGGACCCACACCAGGACGCCGCCGAGCGCGAGGACCGCGACCGACAGCATGCTGATGCCGAGGATCTTGTTCCGCCGGTCGCGCTTGGCCTGCTGCTCGCGCATCGCGCGCGCCTGCTCGCGGGCGGCGTCGCGCCGCTCGTTCTTCGTCTGCCGGCCCTTGCCCGGGCTCGGGGTGCTGCTCATCTGTCCTGCTCTCCTTCGGTCGGGTGCGCTGCGGCTGCTCAGGCGAGCGCCGCGGGCGGACCCCGGTGCGGGTGCAGGGCCCGGGCCAGGACGGCCGGGCGGGCGTGGCCCGCGCGGGTCGCGGGCGCGGGGCGCGGGGCGCCGACGGGGCGGGCGTGGGCGGCACGCGGCAGCGGACGCAGCACGGCACCGAGGACGGTCCGCGCGGTGCCCGCGGCGCGCAGGAGCAGGGCGGCCAGCCCGAGGCCCAGCGCGCCGAGGACGGCGTGCACGGCGACGAGGGGCAGGACCAGGCCCAGCGCGAGCACCGCGCCGTGGGACGCCCCGGGGGTCAGCGCGATGCCGGTCGGGCAGTCGGCCGCGTCCTGGAGCAGCGCGAACCGCACGCCGAGCAGGGCCAGCGGCCCGTCGATCGTGACGCACTGGTGCACGACGGTGCGGACGGCGCCGAGCCAGGCGGCGCCGCCGAGCGCGAGGAGCGACGCGACCGCCGTGAGCAGCGGCAGCGCCGCGGGACGCCGGGCCCGGCCGGGCGCGACCGGCGCCCCGGTGGCGCGCTCCCCCGGCGCGCCGGCCCCGGGCAGCAGGGGGCCGGGCACGCGCGCGTCGGCGGTCCCGGTCATGCGGGCAAGCGTACGGGGTGCGCCTGGGCCGGGCCTGGGCCTCGGGCGGCGGGATCGCGGGGACCCGGGACCCGCCTCGCGCGCGCGGCGGTCAGGCCCCGACCGGCAGCACCGGAGCCGCGAACGGCGCCCAGTCCACGAGCGTGCCGGTCACCGCGAGCGCCACGAGGACGCCCGCCCCGACGAGCGCGGCCAGCACCACGACCGTCGCCCCGCCCCGCCCGGGCGCGACCGCGCCGAGCATCCGGCGCGCCCCGCCGCGGGTGGTCCGGGCGGCCGGTCCCCACCACAGCCCGGCGAGCCCCGCGGCGGCGGCGATGACGAGCAGCGTCGCGACCGACTCCGGGGCGGGCGCGTCGCCGGCCGCGCGCAGCGGCCCGGCCTCGAGCGCGCCCGACCCGACCAGCCACCAGCCGACCCCGAGGACGATGACGGCGAGGCTGGCGGCCACCAGCAGCGAGGGCAGCAGCGTCACGAGGGAGCGGAGGAGGTGCCACGGGCTGGACGCGACGGCCCGCAGCCCGTCCGACCGCCGCGCGCCGACCCGCTCCCTCCGCCGGCCGAGGGCCTCCGCCACCGACCCGACGGTCCGCGCGAGCAGCACGAGCGGGACGAGCACGAGCAGGGTCGCGCCGGGGCGCAGGGCCGCCGCGGTGAGCGTCAGGAGGGCGAGCCCGAGCAGGGAGCCGGTGCGCCGCGGCGGCGCGGGGGCCGGCGGCGGCCCGGCGTCCGGGTCGTCGGGCCACTCCCCGGGGTACCCCGGGTCCGGGTAGCCCCCGTCGTCGGGCGCACCGGGCGCCACCGCGCCGTAGGGGCGGGTGTCCCAGGCCTGCGTCGGCGACTCCCCGGTCGCCCACCGGTCGTCCTCGCCGGTCGCGTCCCAGGACGGCGGCGCCGCCGAGCGGGGCGGCACGGACGGCGGCGCCGGGGCGGGCGCGGCGGCGCCGAACGCCCGCGTGCTCCCGTCCTGCGCCGGCGGCGCGCCCCAGGTCTCCCCCGGCGCGGGCAGCACGGCCGTCCCGTCCTCGCCCGCCGCCGGCACCGCGGCGCCGTCGGGGCCGAGCACGGCGGTCGCACCGGTCGCGGCGGCGGCGCCGGCGGGCAGCGGCCCGGTCCCGGCCGGCTGCGCCGCCGCTGCGCCCGCGGTGCCGAGCGCGACGGTCGCCGCCGTCGGCGCCCCCAGGGCGATCGTCGCCCCGGCGGCGGTCCCCCCGCGCAGCGCCCCACCGCCCCGCGGGCCCGCCGCGAGCGCGGCGGCCGCCGCCGCGGGGTCGTACGACTCCCCCCGGCGATCAGCCTCGGCGAGCGCCGCCACCACCTCGTCGGGCTGCGCGCGGTCCTCGGGGTCGGCGGCCAGCGCGTCCCAGAGCGCCCCGGCGGTCACGGGCCCGAGGCCCGCGAGGTCGGCGTCGCCGCTGCGGGTCCGCACCAGCACGGCCTCCAGGGGGCGGGTGCCGAACGGCGCGCGGCCGGTCGCGGCGTACGCGAGCAGCGCGGCCCAGCCCCACCAGTCGGTCGCGGGCGTGGGCTCCGCGCCGTCGACGAGCTCGGGCGCGAGGTAACCGGGGGTGCCGACGACGAAGCCGGTCGAGGTCACCCGGGTCTCGTCCACGGACTGCGCGATGCCGAAGTCGATGAGCACCGGGCCGTCGGGCGTGACGAGCACGTTGCTCGGCTTGAGGTCGCGGTGCACGACCCCGGCCGCGTGCACCGCGCCGAGCGCGTCGCGCAGCCCGTTCGCGAGCCCGTGCAGCGCCGCGGCGTCGAGCGGGCCGCGCTGCCGGACGTGCTCGGCGAGGTCGAGGCCGGGCACCAGCTCGGTGACCAGGAACGCCTCCGTCGAGTCCGCCTCTGCGTCGAGCACCGCCGCGACGCCCGGGTGCCGCAGCCGCTGCAGCGCCAGCACCTCGCGCCGCAGCCGCTCGCGCGACGACGGGTCGGCGCCGATGTGCGGGTGCAGCAGCTTGAGCGCCACCGGCGTGCCGCCGCCGTCGACCGCCCGGTACACCGTGCCCATGCCGCCGGAGCCGAGCGGCGCCAGGATGGTGTACCCGCCGATCTCGGCGCCCGGCGACAGCCCGATGCGCTCCATGCGGGCACGGTAGCCGCCGCGCGCGCGGGGGTCGTGGTGCCGCGCGGCGGGTCCGGTGAAGGCACCCGACCACCCGCGGACGGCGGCCCGCTTCCCGGGCGGTCCGCGCGGGGTCACGTTAAGGTCGAGGCGACACCAAGGAGCTGAACTTCAGTGACATCTGCTGGCTATGACCTGGTCGTCGTCGCGAACCGCCTCCCGGTCGACGTGACCGTGGGCGAGGACGGCACTCCGAGCTGGACCCGCTCCCCGGGCGGCCTCGTGACCGCCCTCGAGCCCGTCGTGCAGCGCTCCGACGGCGCGTGGGTGGGCTGGGGCGGCTCCGCCGACCTCGAGCTCGAGCCGTTCGACGCCGACGACATGCGGCTCGTCCCGGTGAAGCTGACCGAGGACGACCTGACGTACTACTACGAGGGCTTCTCGAACGACACGCTGTGGCCGCTCTACCACGACGTGATCCAGCCCCCGACGTTCCACCGGCAGTGGTGGGACGCCTACCAGCGGGTCAACCGCCGGTTCGCGGACGCGGCGGCGGCGCAGGCCGCGCCGGGCGCGACGGTGTGGGTGCACGACTACCAGCTGCAGCTGGTCCCGAAGTTCCTGCGCGAGCTCCGCCCGGACGTGCGGATCGGCTACTTCCACCACATCCCGTTCCCCCCGCTGGAGATCTTCGCCCAGCTGCCGTGGCGGCTCCAGGTCGTCGAGGGCCTGCTCGGCGCCGACCTGATCGGGTTCCAGCGCGGCGGCGACGCGGCCAACTTCGTCCGGGTGGTCCGCCGGCTCACCGACCGCACCACCCGCGGCCAGATGATCACGCTGACCGACTCCGACGGCCGCGTGGAGCGGCACGTGCGCGCCGCGGCGTTCCCCATCTCGATCGACTCCAAGGCGTTCGACCGCCTCGCCCGCACCCCGGAGGTGCAGCAGCGCGCGAAGGAGATCCGCGCGGAGCTCGGCGACCCGCAGGTGCTGCTGCTCGGCGTGGACCGGCTCGACTACACCAAGGGCATCCGGCACCGCATCAAGGCGTTCGAGGAGCTGCTCGAGGACGGCCGGATGACCGTGCCCGAGTCGACGCTCGTGCAGGTCGCCTCGCCCAGCCGGGAGAACGTCGGCGCCTACCAGCAGCTGCGCGAGGAGGTCGAGGCGCAGGTCGGCCGGATCAACGGCGAGCACGGCGAGCTCGGGCACGCGGCGGTGCACTACATGCACCACTCCTACCCGATGGAGGAGATGGCGGCCCTGTACCTCGCGGCCGACGTCATGCTGGTCACCGCGCTGCGCGACGGCATGAACCTGGTCGCCAAGGAGTACATCGCGGCGCGGTCCGACGACCGGGGCGCGCTGGTGCTCAGCGAGTTCACCGGCGCGGCCGACGAGCTCGGCGGCGCGGCGATCCTGGTGAACCCGCACGACATCGCCGGCCTGAAGAACGCCATCCAGCACGCCGCGAACATCGACCCCCGCGAGGCCCGCAAGCGGATGCGCCGCCTGCGCCGCCGGGTGCTGGAGAACGACGTCGCGCACTGGTCCGAGTCGTTCCTGTCGGTCCTGACCGCCGTCCCGGTGCGCGAGCACCACGTCTGAGGAGCCCGCCGTGCCCGCAGCACCCGCGCCGACTCCCGGCGCGACCGACGACCTGCGCGCCGCCCTGCGGAGCCTGCTCGCCGACCCCGCGCGCCTGCCGCTGCTCGTCGCGCTCGACTTCGACGGGACGCTCGCCCCGCTCCAGGACGACCCGGAGGCCTCGCGGCTGCTCCCGGAGGCGGTGACCGCGCTGCGCGACCTCGCCGACCGCCCCGACGCCGTGCACCTGGCGCTGGTGTCCGGCAGGCCCGCCGCCGACCTGCACCGGCTCGCGGAGGTCCCCGTCGGCACCGTGCTCATCGGCAGCCACGGCGCCGAGCGGGCCCGGATCGGCGAGCACGGCCTCGACCGCGACGTGCTCACGCTGACGGACGACCAGTCCGACCGGCTCACCCGGCTCGGCGGGGAGCTGCAGGCGGTCGCCCGCGGCCGGGACGGCGTCTGGGTCGAGACGAAGCCCGCCGCGGTCGTCGTGCACACCCGCATGGCGGACCCGGCGACGGGCGACGCGGCCGAGCGCGAGGCCCTGGCGGTGGGCGAGCGCCTGGGGTCGGTGACCCTGCACGGCAAGAAGGTGGTCGAGGTCTCCGTGCTGGACGCGGACAAGGGCGCCGCGCTGTCGGCGCTCCGGGACGAGCTGCGGGCCGGCACGGTGCTCTGCGCGGGCGACGACGTCACCGACGAGAACGCGTTCCGCGCGCTCGGCGCGGACGACCTGACGGTCAAGGTCGGCGAGGGCGCCACGGTCGCCCGCTACCGCGTGCCGGACCCCGAGGCCCTGGCCGCCGTGCTCGCCGGCCTGGCCGCGGACCTGGGCGGCGGGGAAGCCGATCCCGCGCGCGAGGTGCCCCCCGGGGCGTAGGTTCCGCTCGTGGGGCGCCGACGGGAGTCGATGCAGGACGTCGAGCTGGTCGACGTCGGCACCGACCTGCCGCTCGCACCCGAGGCCGAGGACCCCGCGGTCGAGGCCGCGCGCGCCCGCCGGGTGGCGCGACGCCGGCGCGCCCTCCGGCGCTGGTGGCCCGTCCCCGTCGTGGCCGCGCTGACGGTGGTCGGCACCCAGGCCGTGCTCGACGCCCGCGAGGACGGCCGGGTCGCCGCCCGGCAGGAGGTCGCCGGCGTGCTCCGGGGCGTCGCCCCCGGGCTGCCCGCCGCGCACCGCTACAGCCAGGAGACGGCGTCCGTGGTGCTGTCGGGCATCCCGGTCGGCGACCTGCGGGTCGGGGTCGCGTCGCCCCCGTGGGACGCCGCACGCGAGCTGGTCGCGCTCGACCGCGACGGCACCCAGGTCTGGTCGACCTCGCTCGAGGACGGCGGCCGCGCCGAGCCGGACGTCGGCATGGAGTACCCCACCTGCGTCGCCGACGCCGAGCCGGTCGCGGTGGTCCGCTGCCTGGTGCTGGACCGCGGGGCGGCGGACGCGGCGGACGACTCCGGCACCTGGGCGCCGGCCCCGCCGAGCGCGGCCCGGCTGGTGGCGCTCGACGCCGCCACCGGCGAGCTGCGCAGCACCCGCCAGGTCGCGCCGATGTCCGGCTGGGGCGCCGCGGACGGGCTCCAGGTGCTCGCCTCGATCACGGACGGCACCCTGCGCGTGACCGCCTGGGACACCGCCGCCGACCGCGGCGGGCCCGACGACGGCGCCGGCGCCCCGCTGTGGCGGACCGACGTGCCGCTGGTCGACGCGACGGCCGCCGAGCGGCTGTTCTACCCCCCGTCGGTGTCCGTCGCGCCGGGCCGGGTGCTGGTGCAGGGCGAGCTCGGGTCCTGGGCGTTCGCGGCGGACGACGGGCGGCTGCAGGCCTCCGGCACGGAGTACCTGTCCGTCTCCCGGACCGGTCGCCTCCTGTCCAGCGGCGGCGCGGGCGCCCAGCTCCTCGACGACACCGGCGCCCCCCTGACCGACCTCCCGGGCCAGCCGCTGTGGCTGTCCGTGGACGACGGCTCGGTGCCGGGGGTGGAGCTCGTCGCGTCCTCGACCTCGGACGGCCGCGTGCTGGTGGGGGTGGACGCCGAGTCCGGCGCGGAGCTGTGGTCGTCGCCGCACCCCCGCTGGTCGGACCCGGCCGCGGTGCTGCTGGAGGGCACGCTCTACGGCGCCGACACGGACGGCGTGTGGGCGCTCGACGTCGCGACCGGCCGGCAGGTGTGGCGCACCGACGTCGAGGTGTCCGGGGAGGGCGCCTCGGTGATGACCGACGGCCGGTACCTCATGGTCGTCGCCCGGCCGGACGCGCTGGCACGGGCCGGCCTGACCGTCGCCGACGCCCCGACCGCCTCCGGTCGCGCGGACCCCGGGCGCGCCGGCGTGCAGGCCTCCCAGCGCGCGCTCGCCGCGTTCACGCTGTCCGGCGGCGCTCCCGCGTGGGCCACGCGGCTGCCCGCCGACGTGCAGGGCGTGTGGCCCTACGGCGGCGACCTGCTGGGCTACGGCGACTCGGACGTCGTCGTCCTCAACTGACGTGAGCCACGCCACCCGCGGACCCGCCGGGTGTGGTTGGATGTCGGTGGACCGAGGGGGGTCGGCAGACCTCCCTCGACCCGTGTCAGCGAAGACACTCTGACACTCTTCACGACGGATCGTCCGGCACGTACCTGCCGGTGAAGGGATCGATGCATCATGGCTACGGTCACGTTCGACAAGGCCACCCGGGTCTACCCCGGCACGGAGCGTCCCGCGGTGGACGCCCTCGACCTGCACATCGAGGACGGCGAGTTCCTCGTCCTCGTCGGCCCCTCGGGCTGCGGCAAGTCGACCTCCCTCCGCATGCTGGCGGGCCTGGAGGACGTCAACGCGGGTCGCATCCTCATCGGCGACCGCGACGTCACCGACGTCCAGCCGAAGGACCGGGACATCGCGATGGTGTTCCAGAACTACGCGCTGTACCCGCACATGACGGTCGCCGACAACATGGGCTTCGCGCTCAAGATCGCCGGCACCCCGAAGGCGGAGATCCGCACCCGCGTCGAGGAGGCCGCCAAGATCCTCGACCTCACCCAGTACCTCGACCGCAAGCCGAAGGCGCTCTCCGGCGGTCAGCGGCAGCGCGTGGCCATGGGCCGCGCGATCGTCCGCCAGCCGCGCGTGTTCCTCATGGACGAGCCGCTGTCGAACCTCGACGCCAAGCTCCGCGTGCAGACCCGCACCCAGATCGCGTCGCTGCAGCGCCGCCTGGGCGTCACCACGGTCTACGTCACGCACGACCAGACCGAGGCGCTGACCATGGGCGACCGCATCGCGGTCCTCAAGGACGGGCTCCTGCAGCAGGTCGGCACCCCGCGCGACATGTACGACACCCCGGCCAACGTGTTCGTCGCCGGCTTCATCGGCTCCCCGGCCATGAACATCGGCACCTTCCCGATCACCGACGGCGTCGCGAAGGTCGGCTCGGCCGGCATCGCGGTGCCGCGCGACGTGATCGGCACGCTCGCCGCGGACGACAACAACTCCATCACCATCGGGTTCCGCCCGGAGGCGCTGGACGTCGTCCCGCAGGGCACGCCGGACTCGATCCCGGTCTCGGTGAACATCGTCGAGGAGCTCGGCTCCGACGCCTTCGTGTACGGCTCGCTGGTCGGCGAGGCCGGCGCGGCGGACGTCCGCTCCGGCGCCGGCGACGCGCAGGTCATCGTGCGCGTCGACCCGCGCCAGGTCCCGGCCAAGGGCGAGACCATCGCCGTGCGCATCCGGACCGGCGAGCAGCACCTGTTCCACGCCGGCTCGGGCGAGCGCATCGCGCACTGACGCACGACATCTCCACGCCGAAGGGGCGGGGCCGGCACGAACCGGTCCCGCCCCTTCGGCGTCCGGATGGGAGAATCGACCCCATGACCCCTCGCACGCGCCTGCAGATCACCGCGGCCGCGCCGGACCCCGCGCTGCTCGACCTGCCCTGGGACGTGCCGCTCGTGGACTGGCCGGCGGAGCGCCTCGCCGCCCTGCCCCGCGGCATCTCCCGGCACACCGTGCGGTTCGCGCGGCTGTCCGGCCGGGTCGTCGCGATCAAGGAGATCGGCGAGACGGTCGCCTACCGCGAGTACGAGCTGCTGCGGCAGCTCAGCCGCCTGGACGTGCCCAGCGTCGAGCCGGTCGGCGTCATCACCGGCCGGACGGCGCCCGACGGGGAGCCGCTGGAGGCCGTGCTCATCACGCAGCACCTGCGGTTCTCCCTGCCGTACCGCGCGCTGTTCAGCCAGGCGCTGCGCCCCGACACCGCGACCCGGCTCATCGACGCCCTCGCGGTGCTCCTGGTCCGGCTGCACCTCGTGGGCTTCTACTGGGGCGACGTGTCCCTGTCGAACACGCTGTTCCGCCGGGACGCCGAGACGTTCGCCGCCTACCTGGTCGACGCCGAGACCGGCGACCTGCACGACGAGCTCACCCCGGGGCAGCGCGGGTACGACCTCGAGGTCGCGCGGGTCAACATCATCGGCGAGCTGATGGACCTGCAGGCCGGCGAGTTCCTGGAGGAGGACGTCGACGCGGTCGCGATCGGCGACGCGCTGGCCGAGCGCTACGAGGAGCTGTGGTCCGCGCTGACCAGCTCCGAGTCGTTCGGGCTGAACGAGCGGTGGCGCGTGCAGGCCCGGATCGAGCGGCTGAACGACCTGGGCTTCGACGTCGGCGAGCTCGACATCACCACCGACATCGACGGCACCACCGTCCGCATCCAGCCGAAGGTCGTCGACGCCGGGCACCACTCGCGGCGGCTCATGCGGCTCACCGGCCTGGACGTGCAGGAGAACCAGGCCCGACGGCTGCTCAACGACCTGGACCAGTACCGGGCCGCGATGGACCGGCAGAACGACGACGAGACGTTCGTCGCGCACGACTGGCTCACCGAGGTGTTCGAGCCCGCCGTGCGCGCCGTGCCGCGGGACCTGCGGCCGAAGCTCGAGCCGGCGCAGCTCTACCACGAGCTGCTCGACCACCGGTGGTTCCTGTCGGAGGCGCAGAAGCGCGACGTGCCGATGCGGGAGGCCGTGAAGTCCTACACGAAGGACATCCTGCCGACCCGCCCCGACGAGGAGTCGGTGCTCGGCGTCTCGGCGGCCGACCTGCGCGAGGACGCGGATCCGCTGCCGGTCCTCCCGGACTGACTAGAGCTCGACCCGCTCGTTCTCGCCCTCGAGGCGCTCGCCCTTCGCCTTCGCCTTCACGAAGCTGAGCAGGGTCGCGACCCGGCCGCCCGGGGCGTCCCAGTACTCGGCGGACTCCGCACGCACGCGCAGCAGCACGGCCTGCGGGGAGTCCGGGCCGTCGGGGAGCCACGCCTCGACGCCGGCGCTCCACAGCTCGCGCTTCTTCGCGGCGTCCTCGACCGGCTCGGCGACACCCGCGACCGACACCCAGGTCGCGCCCGACCCGACGGTCACGTTGACCCGCGGGTCGGCGGCGACGTGCGCCAGCTTGCGGGAGCCGCGCTCGGCGAAGAACCACAGGTCCCCGTCGAACTCGACCTCCTGGAGCGCCATCGGGCGCGCGATGAGGGTGCCGTCGGGGGCGACGGTGGTGAGCACCCCGAGGCGCTCGTCCTTCAGCATCCCGGCGACGGTGCGGACGGGATCGGTGGTGTCGTGGCTCATGCGACCACTGTCCGCCCGGCCCGGGGTGACCGCACCCCGGGGCGCGCGGCCGCTGCCCTTCCGCCGAGATAGGACCGTCCCGCCGAGGTAGGACCGTGCACGGTCCTACCTCGGCGCGAGGGCCCTATCTCGGCGGCATGGAACGGCGTGCGACGGCACGCGACGGCGCGGTCGGGCCGGGCGGGTCAGGAGGCGCGGGTGCGGGCGACCTCGTAGAGGGCGATGCCCGCGGCGACGCCGGCGTTGAGGCTCTCGACCTCGCCCGCGATCGGGATGGATGCGATCGCGTCGCAGTGCTCGCGCACCAGGCGGGACAGGCCCTTGCCCTCCGATCCGACGACGAGCACCAGCGGGTCGGCCGAGTACGGCAGGTCCGCGACCGCGACGTCGCCGCCGCCGTCCAGGCCCACGATGAAGCAGCCGGCCTCGTGCAGCCGCTCCAGCGCCCGCACCAGGTTCGTGGCCCGCGCGACCGGGACGCGCGCGGCGGCGCCCGCGGACACCTTCCAGGCCGACGCGGTCACGCCGGCGGAGCGGCGCTCGGGGACCAGCACGCCGTGCGCGCCGAACGCGCCCGCGGACCGCAGCACGGCGCCGAGGTTGCGGGGGTCGGTCACGCCGTCGAGCGCGACGATCAGCGGCGCGCGGTCGCTGGCGGCCGCGACGTCCAGCAGGTCCTCGACGTCGCCGTAGTCGTACGGCGGCACCTGGATCGCGACGCCCTGGTGCACCGAGCCGTCGGTCAGCCGGTCCAGCTCGGGCTTGGTGACCTCGAGCAGCGGGTAGCCGGCCTCGGTCGCGGTGCGCAGGATCTCGCGGGTGCGGTCGTCGGCCTCGAGCCGGGTGGCGATGTACACCGCGGACACCGGGATGCCGGCGCGCAGCGCCTCGACCACGGAGTTCCGCCCGGCGACGACCTCGGTCGCGCCGGCGCCCCGCGCCTTGCCCGCGGCGCCACCGCCCCGGCCGGCCGGGCGGCTGCCCGAGCCGCGGGTGCCCGCGACCGCGCGGCGCTCGGCCGCCGCCTTCTTCTTGGCGGCGGGGTGGTAGGACCGCTCCTCCGCCTTCGGGGTGGGGCCCTTGCCCTCGAGCCCGCGGCGGCGCTGGCCGCCCGAGCCGACGGTGGCGCCCTTCTTGGAGCCCGCCTTGCGTGTCGCGCCGCGGCGCTGGGAGTTGCCGGCCATCAGTCCTCGTCCTCGGTCGTCTGGCGCGCGGCGAGGGACCAGCGCGCGCCGGTGGCGTTGTCCTCGACGGCCACGCCCGCGGCCGTCAGGCGGTCGCGGATCGCGTCCGCGGTGGCCCAGTCGCGGGCCGCACGGGCCGCGGCGCGGGCGTCGAGCTCGGCGCGCACCAGGGCGTCGAGCGCCTCGGCGTGCCGGTCGTCGGCCGCGGCCGTGCCCCACTGCTCGCCGGCCGGGTCGAGGCCCAGCACGTCGAGCATGGCGCGCACCGCCACGAGGCCCGCGCGCACGGCGGCGTCGTCCCCGGAGGCCAGGGCGGTGTTGCCCGCGCGCAGGTGCTCGTGCACGACGGCGAGCGCCGCCGGCACGTTCAGGTCGTCGTCCAGCGCGGCGCCGAAGGCCTCAGGCAGCTCCGTGGTCGCCAGCTCGGCGGCGTCGACCGCGCCCACGCGCTCGGTCGCGCGCTGCACGAAGCCGGCGAGCCGGTCCCAGGTGGCCTCGGACTCGGCGAGCGTGTCGGGGGTCCACTCCAGCATCGACCGGTACTGCACCGCGGTCAGCGCGTACCGCACCACGGCCGGGCGCACGGTCTCCAGCAGCGTGCTGACCAGCAGCCCGTTGCCGAGCGACTTGCTCATCTTCGCGCCGGCCTGGGTGACCCAGCCGTTGTGCAGCCAGTACCGGGCGAACCCGTAGCCCGCGGCGCGGGACTGCGCCTGCTCGTTCTCGTGGTGCGGGAACCGCAGGTCCAGGCCGCCGCCGTGGATGTCGAAGGTGTCGCCCAGGTAGCGCTGCGCCATCGCGGAGCACTCCAGGTGCCAGCCCGGGCGGCCGCGGCCGAACGGGGTGTCCCAGGAGGCCGTCTCCGGCTCCCCGGGCTTGGCGGCCTTCCACAGCGCGAAGTCGTGCGGGTCCCGCTTGTCGCCCGCGGAGCCGTCGGGCGCCGGGGCCATGTCGTCGAGCCGCTGGCTGGTGAGCGATCCGTAGTCGGCGTACGAGCGCACGTCGAAGTAGACGTCGCCCTCGGCCGCCACGTAGGCGTGCCCGGTGTCGACGAGGCGCTGCATCAGGGACACCATCGCGGGCACGTGCCCGGTGGCGCGGGGCTCGTAGGTGGGCGGCAGCACGCCGAGCGCGTCGTAGGCCGCGGTGAACGCCCGCTCGTTCTGCATCGCCCACGCCCACCACGCGACGCCCGCCTCGGCCGACTTCGCGAGGATCTTGTCGTCGATGTCGGTGACGTTCCGGACCAGCGTGACGTCGTGCCCGGTGCGGCGGAGCCAGCGGACCAGGACGTCGAACGCGACGGCGGACCGGACGTGGCCGACGTGCGGGGGCGCCTGCACGGTCGCGCCGCACAGGTAGATGCCGACCGCGCCCGGGGTGACGGGGACGAAGTCGCGCACCTCGCGGGTGGCGGTGTCGAACAGGCGCAGGCTCACGAGGGTCAAGGCTACCGGTCGGGGCGCTCCGGGCCGGTGGCGCCGGGGGCCGGCTCGTCCGCGAACCCCGCCGCCTCGGCCCGCAGGGCGTCCAGCACCTCCCGGACGACCCGTCGGGCGGCGCGCTCCGGGCGGACGAGGGCGTCGACCCGGCGGCCCGCGCGGACGCCCGCGAGCGGCACCAGCACCGCGCCCCGCCGGCCGGCGGTGTGCCGGGGCAGCAGGCTCACCCCGTGGCCCGCGGCGACCAGCGCCTCGACGACGCCGAAGTCGTTGAACCGCTGCACGATCCGCAGCGGCTGCCCCGCCACCGCGCCGACCGCGTCCAGCACGCCCGCGACCGGGAAGCCGGCCTGCACCGCGATCCACGGCTCGTCGGCCAGGTCGCCGGGGGTGACGGTGGCGCGGGCGGCGAGCGGGTGCCCGGGTGGCAGCGCGACGTCGAGCGGCTCGCGCAGCAGCGGGACGACGTCGACCCCGGCCGGCCAGCCGGCGCCGCCGTCCGGGCGGTGCGCCACCACGACGTCGAAGTCCGCCGTCAGGGCGGGGAACTCGTCCTGGGCGACGTCCTCGTCCCCGAGCTCGACGCGCACGCCGTCCATCGCGGCGACCCGGCGCAGCAGGCCCGGCAGCAGCAGCTCCGCCGCCGACTGGAACGCCGCGACGCGGACCAGCCCGCGCGGCGCGGATCGGAACGCGTCGACGGCCGCCTCCGCCCGCTCGAGGGCCACGGCGACGTCGGCGGCCGCGTCGGCGAGGGCGTGCCCGGCGCCGGTCAGCCGGACGCCGCGGCCGTGCCGCTCGACCACGGCGGCGCCCGCGTCCCGGGCGAGCACCCGCAGCTGCTGGGACACGGCGGACGGCGTCAGGTGCAGCGCGGCGGCGGCAGCGGTCACCCCGCCGCGCTCCCGGACGGCGCGGAGGGTCGCGAGGTGCCGGGTGTCCATGCAGCGACGCTACAGGGACCCTGCTGAACTTTTCGATGGTGCTGCACGGTGCGGCGGCCGGAGGATCGGCGCATGCCGACCCGCGACCGCCTGCTCGCCCTCGTCGTCGCCGTGCTCTGGGGGCTGAACTTCCCGGCGATCCACCTGTCGCTCGAGCAGTTCCCGCCGTTCTTCCTGGTCGCGCTCCGGTTCGCGCTGCTCGCGGTGCCGACGCTGCTGCTCGTGCCGCGCCCCGCCGCGCCGGTGCGGTGGCTGATCGGCTACGGCGTCGGGTTCGGGGTGCTGCAGTTCGCGTTCCTGTACCTCGCGATGGACACGGGGATGCCCACCGGGCTGGCGTCGCTGGTGCTCTAGGCGTCCGCCCCGTTCACCGTGCTGCTCGGCGCGGCGTGGCTGCGCGAGCGGATCACCGCCCGGCAGGCGGTCGGCGTGGCGGTGGCGCTCTGCGGGCTGGGCGGCATCGCGGCGCTGCGCGCCGGCTCCGGGGCCTCGGCCGGGCTGCTGCCGGTCGTGCTCACGCTGTGCGGCGGGCTCGGCTGGGCGTTCGGCAACGTCTCCAGCCGGCAGGCGCACCCCGACAGCCCGCTGCGGTTCATGCTCTGGATGTCGGTGGTACCGCCGGTGCCGATGCTCGCGCTGTCGCTGGTGGTGGACGGGCCGCAGGCGATCGGGCGCTCTCTGACGACCCTCGGGACCGCGACCGGTGCCTGGGCCCTGGCGGGGCTGGCGTTCACCGTGCTGGTGGCGACTGTCGTCGGCTCGGGGATCTGGACCGCCCTGCTCGCGCGGCACCCGTCGGGGGTGGTGGCGCCGTTCTCGATGCTGGTCCCGGTCGTCGGCATCGGGGCGTCCTGGGCGTTCCTCGGGGAGCGGCCGGCCGCCGCCGAGCTCGCCCTGGGCGCGGTGGTCGTGGGCGGCGTCCTGATCGCGACCCGCGCCCCGCGCCGCCCCGCGCCCCCTCTCACCCCCGCGCCCCCTCTCACCCCCGCGCCCGCCCTCGCGCCCGCGCTCGCCGCCGGGCCACCCGCGCCCGCCTCCGCGCCGCCCGCTCCCACGTCGAGATGACAACTCTCGGCCGTCCCGGACCCCGCGCGTACAGCCGAGAGCTGCCCTCTCTCGACGAGCCGGCCCATCGCCGAGTCTCCACTTTCGGACTGTCGACCGGGGCGGACGCAGAGACCGGAGATGAAGACTCGGCGACGGGGGCGCGCGGGCGCGGCAACGCGGGGCGCGGCAGCGCGGGGCGCGGCAGCGCGTGGCGCGGGTGGCGCGGGGCGCGGGTGGCGCGGGGCGCGGGTGGCGCGGGCGCGGGGCGGAGCGGGCGCGGGGCGGCGCGGGCGCGGGGTGGCGCGGCGGCGGCGCTACGCGCGGGGGGCGATGAGGGCCGTGGCGATCGCGGCGATGCCCTCGCCGCGGCCCGTGAGGCCGAGGCCGTCCGTCGTCGTGGCGCTGACGCTCACCGGGGCCCCGGCCGCGGCCGTCAGCGCGGCCTCCGCCTCGGCGCGGCGGGGGGACAGCCGCGGGCGGTTGCCGATCACCTGGACGGCGACGTTGCCGATCCCGAACCCCGCCTCGCGGACCAGCCGCGCCGCCTCGGCGAGCAGGGTCGTGCCCGCGGCGCCGGCCCACTCCGGGCGGGACGTGCCGAACACGGAGCCGAGGTCGCCGATCCCGGCCGCGGACAGCAGGGCGTCGGCGGCGGCGTGCGCGGCGACGTCGGCGTCGGAGTGGCCGGCGAGCGGCGCCTCACCCGGCCAGGACAGGCCCGCCAGGTGCAAGACGGCGCCCGGGGCCGGCTCGGGGTGGTTCGCGTGCACGTCGACGCCGACGCCCGTGCGCGGTAGGCCCGGCACGCCGGCGTGCGGACCCGAGCCCGCACCCGGGTCGCGGGGCGGCCCGCCCGCCGGCCCCCCGCCCGCCGGCCCCGCGCCCGCCGGCCCCGCACCCGCCGGGCCCGCGCCCGCCGGCCCCGCGCCCGCCGGCCCGGTCACGCCCGCACCGCCGCGTCCCGCGCCAGCAGCTCCGCCACCGCGAGGTCCCGCGTCGTGGTGATCTTCATGGCCTGCTCCTCCCCCGGCACGACCCACACCTGCTCGCCGAGCGCCTCGACGAGCGCCGCGTCGTCGGTCGCGGCCGTGGTCTCGCTGGCCGCCCGGTGCGCCCCGTGGGCGTGCGCGGCGTCCAGCAGGTCCCGCTCGAACCCCTGCGGCGTCTGCACGGCCCGCATCGTCGCGCGCGGCACGGTGGCAACCACCGGCGCCGCGCCGTCGACGGGCTCGCCGACCTGCTTGATGGTGTCGGCGACCGGCAGCCCCGGCACGACGGCCCGGTGCCCGGCGCGCACGGCGGCCTCGACGGACCGGATCAGCGCGGGCGACGCGAGCGCGCGGGCCGCGTCGTGCACCAGGACGACGTCGACGTCGGGCCCGAGCGCGGCGAGACCCGCGGCCACGGACGCCTGCCGCGACCCGGCGCCCTCGACCACGGTGACGGGGACGCCGACGCCGGGCCGCACCGGCCCGCCGAGCAGCGCCCGGAAGCCGCCGGCGCGGCCGGGCGGCACGGTCACGACCACGGACAGCACGACGCCCGACGCCGCGAGGCGCCGGGCGGCGTGGACGACCAGCGGGACCCCGGCGAGCTCGACGAGCGCCTTCGGTCCCGGGAGGCCGAGCCGCGTGCCGCTGCCGGCGGCGGTCAGGATCGCCGCGGTGGGCATGCGGGCGCGGTCGGCCGGTGTCGGAGGGTCAGCGCGCCGTCAGGACGCGAGCACCTCGTCGAGGATGGCCTCGGCCTTCTCCTCCTCGGTGTGCTCGGCGAGCGCGAGCTCCGAGACGAGGATCTGCCGGGCCTTGGCGAGCATGCGCTTCTCCCCCGCGGACAGGCCGCGGTCGGCGTCCCGGCGCGAGAGGTCGCGGACGACCTCGGCGACCTTGATCACGTCGCCGGAGGCGAGCTTCTCGAGGTTGGCCTTGTAGCGGCGCGACCAGTTGGTCGGCTCCTCGGTGTAGGGGGCGCGCAGCACGTCGAACACGCGCTCCAGGCCCTCGGCCCCGACGACGTCCCGCACACCCACGAGGTCGACGTTCTCCGCCGGCACCTCGATGGTCAGGTCACCCTGGGCGACCTTCAGCTTGAGGTAGATCTTGTCCTCGCCGCGGATGGTCCTGGTCTTGATCTCCTCGATCAACGCTGCACCGTGGTGCGGGTAGACAACCGTCTCCCCAACAGTGAAAGTCATCTGCAGGTGTCCCCTTTCGCGGAAACCCAGTCTACCACGCGGCAACGGGCGGATTTCGTGGAGATCAGCAGCGTTTGTGCAGGTCAGAGCGTTGTGGGCCACGTCAGACATTCGACACGCCGCGCGAGGTGCAGCCAGGCGACGCCCGGCTGGCTAGTCTCCGACGCGGGCCCCGTGCAACCCCGTCGACCGCGGCACGGGCCGCTGACCTGCGACGACGCCGTCCGTGGGACCGAAGACCCACCTCACGCGGCCGAGGCCGTGCACGGCACCCCCGCGCGCACGTAGGCTCGGCCTCGCACGCCCGCGCGCGTGCCGACGCCCCCCGCGCACCGCAGCGCCCGCCCCACCGCACCGAGGAGTTCACCGTGGCCCGCAGCCGCACGTCCGCCCGCCCCGTCGTCGTCGGGGCCGCCCTGGTCCTCGCGGCGGCCCTGTCCGGCTGCTCGGCGACCAACGACATCACCTCGCAGAGCGTCTACTCGGCGTCGGACGGGGTGCGAGCGACGCTCGGCGACCTCACCGCGGAGAACCTGCTCATCGTGGCCGAGGCGGCCGACGCCCCGGGCGCGCTCCAGGGCGCCCTCACCAACCGCGGCGACGACACCCTGACCGTCGAGCTGTCCCTCGAGGGCTCGTCGGAGCGCGTGCGCGTCGAGTCCGGTGCCACCGTGCTGCTCGGCGGCGGCCCCGGCGAGGGCGGCGCGGACGGCGACGAGCGCGAGCAGGTCGTGTTCGACAGCGCCGGCGCCCCGGGGGCGACGGTCGAGCTCACGCTCAGCACCGACGTGGCCGGCGAGGAGACCGTGCCGGTCCCGGTGCTCGACGGCGCGCTGCCGGAGTACGCGGACCTGGTCCCCGAGGTCGTCGAGGAGAGCCCCGAGCCGACCGCCACCGGGACCGCGTCCGCCGAGGACACCACCGAGCCGGGCACCGACGCGACCACCGCGCCGACCGCCGAGGCGACCACCGGCACCGACGGCTGACGCCCGCGCGGGCCCGCCCCGCGACCCCACGCACGACGCAGGCCCCGCCCGGATTCCCGGACGGGGCCTGCCTCGTACGGCCCGGGCGGTCGGCGCGCGGTTCCCCTCCCGACCCGCGCGCCGGTCGCCGTGCCCCCCGCGGCTCAGCCGAAGCGGCCGGAGATGTAGTCCTCGGTCGCCTGCTCCTTGGGCGACGAGAACATCGTGGCGGTGTCGTCGATCTCGATGAGCTTGCCGGGCTGGCCGGTGCCGGCGATGTTGAAGAAGGCCGTGCGCTCGGAGACGCGGGCCGCCTGCTGCATGTTGTGCGTGACGATGACGATCGTGTACTCGCTCTTGAGCTCGGCGATCAGGTCCTCGATGGCGAGGGTCGAGATCGGGTCGAGCGCGGAGCACGGCTCGTCCATGAGCAGCACCTGGGGCTTCACGGCGATCGCGCGGGCGATGCACAGGCGCTGCTGCTGGCCGCCGGACAGGCCGGAGCCGGGGCGGTCGAGGCGGTCCTTGACCTCGTTCCACAGGTTGGCGCCGCGCAGCGAGGCCTCGACGAGGTCGTTCGCGTCGCCCTTCGAGATCCGGCGGTTGTTCAGCCGGACGCCGGCGAGCACGTTCTCCGCGATCGACATCGTCGGGAACGGGTTCGGGCGCTGGAACACCATGCCGACCTGGCGGCGCACGGCCACCGGGTCGATCTCGGCGCCGTAGAGGTCCACGCCCTCGACCGCGACGGTGCCCTCGACGCGCGCGCCGGGGATGACCTCGTGCATGCGGTTGAGGGTGCGCAGGAACGTCGACTTCCCGCAGCCGGACGGGCCGATGAACGCGGTCACCGAGCGGGGCTCGATGGTCATGTTCACGTCCTCGACGGCCTTGAAGGCGCCGTAGTAGATGTTCAGGTCCTTGACGTCGATGCGCTGAGCCATCTCGGTCGTCTCCTTGTGCTTGGTGAAGGGGAGGTGGGGGCGGCGGTCAACGGATCTTCGGGGCGAAGAGCCGCGTGACGAGGCGCCCGATCAGGTTCAGCACCATGACGATGAGGAAGAGCGTGAGGGCGGCGGCCCAGGCGCGCTGCAGGTTGATGTCCGGGATGCAGCTCGCGTCGCCGTCCGTGCACGGGACCAGACCCTGAGCGTACTGCCGGTACACGTAGACGGGCAGCGTCATCATGCGGCCCTCGAACAGGTTGAAGTTGATCGAGTCGACCACGCCGACGGTGAGCAGCAGCGGGGCCGTCTCGCCGATGACGCGCGCGATCGCCAGCATGACGCCGGTGGTCAGGCCGGCCACCGAGGTGCGCAGCACGACCTTGATGATGGTCAGCCAGCGCGGCACCCCGAGGGCCAGCGACGCCTCGCGCAGCTCGTTCGGGACGAGCCGCAGCATCTCCTCGCTGGACCGGATGACCACCGGGATCATCAGCACCGACAGGGCGACGGAGCCGATGGCGCCGAACTTCGCACCCGGCCCGAGGAGCAGCGCGAACAGCGCGTAGGCGAACAGGCCGGCGACGATCGACGGGATGCCCGTCATCACGTCGACCAGGAAGGTCACCAGCCGCGCGAGCGGCTTGCCGTTGCCGTACTCGACCAGGTAGATGGCGGTCAGCAGGCCGATCGGCACCGAGATGAGCGCCGCGAACAGCGTGATCTCGAGGGTGCCGATGATCGCGTGGTAGATGCCGCCCGCGTCCATGCCGCCGAAGACGCCGCGCATGGAGTGGAGCAGGAAGTAGGAGTCCAGCCGGCCGATGCCGCGGGACACCACGGTCCAGGTGAGCGACAGCAGCGGGATCATCGCCAGCACGAAGGCCGCGCTGATCAGCACCCGCATCGTGACGTCGGTGCGGCGCCGGCGGCGGTCCGTGGCCTGCAGCGCCTCGCGCAGCGACGCGCCCGCCGGGCTGGTGGTGGTCGGGGTGGTCGTCATGTCAGTTCGCCCCCGAGAAGTCCTTGCGCCGCGCGACGATCGCGCGGGCGGCCATGTTCACGGCCAGGGTGATGATGAACAGGGCGAGACCGGTCGCGATCAGCGTCGCGACGCCGGTCTGGTTGGCCTCGGGGAACTGCGCGGCGATGTTCGCGGCGATCGTCTGCTGCTGGCCGGCGGCGAGCAGCTGGAACGAGTAGAGGAACCCGGGCGACAGGATCATCAGGACGGCCATCGTCTCGCCGAGCGCGCGGCCCAGGCCGAGCATGGCGGCCGACACGATGCCGGACCGGGCGAACGGCAGCACGGCCATCCGCACGACCTCCCACTGCGTCGCGCCGAGGGCCAGGGCGGCCTCCTCGTGCAGGCGCGGGGTCTGCAGGAACACCTCGCGGCAGATGGCGGTGATGATCGGCAGGATCATCACCGCGAGCACGACCGCCACGGTCATCATCACGCGGCCGGTCGGCGACACCACGCCGCCGAAGAACGGGATCCAGCCGAGGTACGTCCCGAGGAACTCCCACACCGGCTGCACGACCGGGCTGAGCACCAGGCCGCCCCACAGGCCGTAGACGACCGACGGGATGGCGGCGAGCAGGTCGACCACGTAGCCCAGCGCGCTGGCGAGCCGGCGCGGGGCGTAGTGCGAGGTGAACAGCGCGATGCCGATGGCGACCGGCGTCGCCAGCAGCAGCGAGACCGCGGCCGCGAGCAGCGTGCCGAAGATCAGCGGGCCGACGAAGCCCAGCAGGCTGGTGTCCTCGGGGAACCAGCTGACCGCGTCCGACAGCTCGGACGAGTCCGCGGTGAGGGCGGGCCACGCGCGCTGGACCAGGAACACGGCCACGGCGGCGAGGATCACGAGGATCAGGACGCCGGCCCCGGTGGCGAGCCAGCGGAACGCCAGGCTGCCGCCGCGGTCGCCGTGGCCCGCGCGCAGCCTGCGGGCCGTCGTGCCGGGCTTCACCGGCTCGGTGGGCCCCGCGGTGCGGGGCTGGGTGCTGGTCACACGGTCTCCTGTGGGAGGGGGAGGGGAGAAGGCGTGTCTCGCGCCGACGGCCGGCCCACCGCGAGGTGGACCGGCCGGGGTCCGGTCGGGAGGGGCGGCCGACGGGTCACGACGACCGCCCCTCCCCCGGTCGTCAGGACGCCAGGGTGATCGCGTCGATCGAGGCCTGGACGTCGGTGCGCAGCGTGTCCGAGATCGGCGCGGAGCCCGCGGCCGACTCGGAGGCCGCCTGGCCCTCGGCGGAGGCGACGTAGGTCGCGAACGCCTTGACCAGGTCCACGTCCTCCTGCGAGTCGTAGGACTGGCAGACGACGAGGTACGAGGCGAGGATCAGCGGGTAGGCGCCGGCCTCGGTCGTGGTGCGGTCGATGTCGATGACGATGTCGCCCTCGGCGCGCGAGTCGTCGCGCGGGGAGACGTCGAGCGCGGCGGCGGCGCCCTCCTCCGACGGGGCGACGAACTCGTCGCCGACCTGGATGGAGACCTTGCCGAGCGAGCCGGCCTTCGACGCGTCGGCGTAGCCGATGGTGCCCTGGCCGCCCTGGACGGTCTGGATGAGGCCGGAGGTGCCCTGGCCGGACTCGCCGCCCTCGACCGCCCAGTCGCCGGACGGCTCGGCCGTCCACGCGCCGTTGCCGGCCTTCGACAGGTAGTCGGTGAAGTTCTTGGTGGTGCCCGACTCGTCCGAGCGGTGCACGGTGGTGATCGCCAGGTCCGGCAGCGTCACGTCCGGGTTCGCCTCGGCGATGGCCGGGTCGTTCCAGTTCGTGATGGTGCCGTTGAAGATGTTCGCGATCGTCTCGGCCGAGAGGTTGAGCTCGGTGACGCCCTCGACGTTGAACACGACGGCGATCGGGGAGATGTAGACCGGCAGGTCCACCGCGCTCGCGCCGAAGCAGCGCTCCTGCGCCTGGGCCAGCTCGTCCTCGTCGAGGGCGGAGTCCGTGCCCGCGAACTTCACGGAGCCGTCGAGGAACGCGGTGCGCCCGCCGCCGGAGCCGACCGGGTCGTACGAGACGGTCACGTCGGGGTTCGCGTTCTGGAACCCGGCGCGCCAGGCCTCCATCGCGGACTCCTGCGACGAGGCCCCGGAGCCGGCGAGCTCGCCCGACAGGGAGCTGGTCGAGCCGGTGTCGGAGCCCGAGGTCTCGGGGGTGTCGCCGGTCGGGTTGTCCGAACCACATGCCGTGAGGGAGAGGGCGACGACGCCGGCGAGGGCGAGGGCACCCGTACGACCGCGGTTGAGCTTCACAGTGTTGTCCGTCCTGTCGTGACGCGGCGCGCACCCGTCTGTGCGCGACCTGGCGCCGACGCTAGGGAGCGCAGGTGACCAGGCTCCCGTAGCCGGGTGAACGGACGGTGAACGAGCGGACAATCCTGGCGGGGACCCGCGTGGCGCGCGTCACGCCCGGCCGGTCAGGCCGGGTCGTCGTCGAGCAGCTTGTAGCCGAGGCCGCGCACGGTGACCAGGAGCGTCGGGTTCCCCGGGTCCGGCTCGATCTTGGCGCGCACCCGCTTCACGTGCACGTCGAGGGTCTTGGTGTCGCCGACGTAGTCGGTCCCCCACACCCGGTCGATGAGCTGGCCGCGGGTGAGGACGCGCCCGGCGTTGCGCAGCAGCAGCTCGAGCAGCTCGAACTCCTTCAGCGGGAACGCCACCGGCTCGTCGTCGACCGTGACCGTGTGCCGCTCGACGTCCATCCGCACCCGGCCGGCGGCGAGCACGCCGTCGTCCTCGGGCTCCTCGTCGGACGCCTGCGCCGCGGGCGCCTGGCGGCGGCGGAGCACCGCGCGCACCCGGGCCAGCAGCTCGCGCGACGAGTACGGCTTCGTGACGTAGTCGTCGGCGCCGAGCTCCAGGCCGACGACCTTGTCGATCTCGCCGTCCTTCGCGGTCAGCATGATGACCGGGACGTCGCTGCGCTGCCGGATCCGGCGGCAGACCTCGGTGCCGGACAGGCCGGGCAGCATGAGGTCGAGCAGCACGAGGTCCGCCCCCTCGGACTCGAACGCCTCCACGGCCTCGATGCCGGTGGCGGCGGTGGTGACCTGGAACCCCTCGCGGCCGAGCAGGTACGCCAGCGGGTCGCGGTAGGACTCCTCGTCCTCGACGAGCAGGATGCGGGTCACGGGGTCAGGCCTCCGGTGCGGTGTCGGGGTGGGCGGCCTCGGCGCGCGGGGCGTCCGGGCCGGGGCGGTCGGGGACGACCAGGGTCTGCGGGCGGTCGTCGGGCGCGGCGACGGGCGGCTGGCCCACGGCGACCGGGAGCCGCAGGGTGAACGTGGAGCCGCGGCCTGGCTGCGACCACACCTGCACGTCGCCGCCGTGGTCGGCCGCGACGTGCTTGACGATCGACAGCCCCAGCCCGGTGCCGCCGGTCTCCCGGCTGCGCGCCGGGTCGACCCGGTAGAACCGCTCGAACACCCGGTCCTGCTCCTCGGGCGAGATGCCCACCCCCTGGTCGACGACGGCGATCTCCACCAGGCCGTCCCGGGTGCGCACCCCGACGCCGACGGTGGTGCCGGCCGGCGAGTAGCGCACGGCGTTGTCCAGCAGGTTGCGCACGGCCTGCACGAGCATCGTGGGGTCGCCGAACACCCGGGTGCCGGACTCCCCGCCGACCTGGAAGGTCATCTCCTTCGCGGCGGCGCCGGTGCGCGCGCGGTCGACGGACTCGGCCACCACCGCGTCGACGTCGACCACCGCGATGTCCTTCAGGGCGCCGGCCACCTGCAGCCGCGACAGCTCGAGGATCTCGTGCACCAGCTCGGACAGCCGGTGCGCCTCGCTCACCATCCGGCCGGCGAACCGCCGCACCGCCTCGGGGTCGTCCGCGGCGTCCTGGACCGTCTCGGCCAGCAGCGACAGCGCGCCGACCGGGGTCTTGAGCTCGTGGGACACGTTCACGACGAAGTCCCGGCGGATCGCCTCCAGCCGGCGCGCCTGCGTGCGGTCCTCCGCGAGGACGAGCAGCAGGCCGGGGGCGACCTGCGCGACGCGCACCTGGAGCATCACGGTGCCGGGACCCACGGGCCCGCGCGGCAGCTCCAGCTCCTCGTCCCGGATCAGCCCGGTGCGGCGCACGTCGGCGATCAGCTCGCGCACCGCCGCGTGCACGACCATCCCGTCCCGGACCACGCCGAGGGCGAAGGCCGGCGGGCTCGCGCGCACCACCCGGTCGTCGTCGTCCAGCACGACCGCAGCGGAGCGCAGCACCGCCAGCGTCCGGACCACGCCGTCGTCCACCTCCGGCGCCGGGCGCTCCGGGACGGTGTGCTGGGCGCGCTCGCTGAACCGGAACGCCAGCGTCGCCCCGATGCCGGTGAGCAGACCCAGCACGCCGGCGAGCAGCGCTCCGAGACCGTTGAGACCCTCCACGGCGCCAGCGTACGGTCGCGCGGAGCGTGCCCGGGACCGGCGCGGCCCGCAGCCGGGGACGCCGGTCGCAGTGTTCATCTCCGTTCACCGCGCGTCGACCCCGCGTTCACCGGGGCGTTCACCCAGGCGTGCGAGCGTGGGCGGCCGGGACCAGACTGGTGCACCCACGCACGCCCGCGCGCGACCGGCGCGCGAACGAGAGGAAGCCATGCGGGAGATCTTCGAGGCCGAGCTCAAGCAGCTCGGGGACGACCTGGTGGCGATGAGCCGCCGGGTGGAGCACGCGATCGGCGCGGCCGGCGAGGCGCTGCTGCGCCAGGACCTGGCGCTCGCGGAGTCGGTGATCGCCGACGACCTCGCCATCGACGCCCTGGAGCGCGACCTCGACGAGCGCTGCGTCCTGCTGCTCGCCCAGCAGCAGCCGGTCGCCACCGACCTGCGCGTCGTCGTGTCGGCGCTGCGGATGAGCGCGACGCTCGAGCGGATGGGCGACCTGGCCCGGCACGTGGCGCAGGTGGCCCGCGGCCGGTACCCGAACGCCGCGATCGACCCGGCGCTGACCGGCGTGTTCACCGAGATGAACGAGGCAGCGCGCCGCGTCGCCCAGCGCACCACCCAGGTGCTCACGTCGCACGACCTGACCGAGGCCGAGGGCATCGAGCGCGACGACGACCTGCTCGACTCGCTGCACGAGGAGACGTTCCGCGTCCTGCTCGGCGGGTCCTGGACGGGCACCCCGCAGCAGACGATCGACGTCACGCTGCTCGGCCGGTACTACGAGCGGTTCGGCGACCACGCCGTCTCGGTCGCGCGCCGCATCGTGTACCTGGTGACCGGCGAGTTCGCGAGCGACGCCCCCGGCACCCGCTGACGTCGCCGCGCGGGCGGCCGCCGGCCGCCGGCCGCCGAGGTTGCGGTAGATGCGGGGTTCGGCGCGCTGAACCCCGCATCTTCTGCAACCTCGGCGGATCGCGAGGCGCGTGCGTCGGCGGCCGGGGACGACGACGGGGCCCGGTCCGACAGGTGTCGGACCGGGCCCCGTCGCGCGTGCTGCGTGCTGCCGGTCAGCGGCCCTGGTTCGCGACCGCGGCGATGGCCTCGGCGGCCGCGTCGGGGTCGAGGTAGGTGCCGCCCGGGTTGGTCGGCTTCAGGGTCTCCTCGTCCAGGTGGTAGACGAGCGGGATGCCGGTGGGGATGTTGATCCCGGCGATCGTCGCGTCGTCCACGTCGTCGAGGTACTTGACGATCGCGCGGATCGAGTTGCCGTGCGCGGCCACCAGGGTGGTCTTCCCGGCCTTCAGGTCGGGGACGATCTCGGCGTCCCAGTACGGCAGGGCGCGGTCGAGCACCTGCTTGAGCGCCTCGGCGCGCGGGATCGGCTCGCCGGCGTAGCGCGGGTCGCTGTCCTGCGAGAACTCCGAGCCGAGCTCGATGTCCGGCGGCGGGACGTCGTAGGAGCGGCGCCAGAGCATGAACTGCTCCTCGCCGTACTCCTGGAGGGTCTGCTTCTTGTCCTTGCCCTGGAGGGCGCCGTAGTGGCGCTCGTTCAGGCGCCACGAGCGCTTGACCGGGATCCACAGCCGGTCCGCGGCGTCGAGCGCGTAGTTCGCGGTCGTGATGGCGCGGCGCAGCAGCGACGTGTGCACGACGTCCGGCAGCACGCCGGCGTCGGTCAGCAGCGTCCCGCCGCGCTTGGCCTCCGCGACGCCCTTCTCGGACAGCGCGACGTCGACCCAGCCGGTGAACAGGTTCTTCGCGTTCCATTCGCTCTCGCCGTGGCGGAGCAGAACGAGGGTGTAGGTCATGGGTCCCATCCTGCCGCACCGCGCGCCCGCGCGTCGGGGGACGTTCGGCCCGCGGAACACGCGCACCCCCGCCGGGCGTTGCACGGGGCATGCCGATCACCGGGGAGTACCAGCCCAGCACCGACCAGCGCTCGCGCGAGCAGGTGGAGCTCATCGAGAGCTCCGGCGGGACGCGGGGCACGACGATGCGCGGGATGCCCGTCGTGGTCGTGACCATGCTCGGGGCGAAGTCGGGCAAGGTGCGCAAGATCCCGGTCATGCGGGTCGAGCACGACGGCGTGTACGCCGTGGTCGCGTCGCTGGGCGGCGCGCCGACGCACCCGGTCTGGTACCACAACCTGCTGGCCCACCCGCTGGTCGAGCTGCAGGACGGCCCGGCGAAGGGCGACTACACCGTGCGCGAGGTCGAGGGCGCGGAGCGCGAGCTGTGGTGGGCGCGGGCGGTCGAGGCGTACCCCGACTACGCGGACTACCAGACCCGCACGTCCCGGGTGATCCCGGTCCTGGTCCTGGAGCCGGTCGCCGCCTGAGGGATCAGACCGCGAGGCGCGCGCGGCGCTCGGCGGCCAGGGCGTAGACCTTGAGCACCTGCTCGGCGGTCGCGTCCCAGCCGTACTGCTCGGCCACCCGCCGGGCGCCCGCCCGCCAGGCCGTGCGCGACGCCGGGTCGGCGAGCGCCGCCGCCAGCGCGTCCGCCCACACGGCCGGGTCGTGCCCCCGGACCTGCCGCCCGGAGACGCCGTCCTGCACGACGGACCGCAGCCCGCCGACCGCGGACGCGACGACGGGGGTGCCGGCGGCCTGCGCCTCGACGGCCACCAGCCCGAACGACTCGCTGCGCGACGGCACGGCCACGAGGTCGGCCGCGGCGAACCACCGCGCGAGGTCGGCGCGCTCGACGGGCGGGTGGAACCGCACGTCGTCCGCCACCCCCGACGTCGCGGCGAGCGCCTGCAGCTCGGTGAGCGCGGTCGCGCGGCCGCTCGGGCCGCCGAGCACCACGAGCAGCGGCACCGGCCGCCCGGTCGCCCGCAGCACGCCCAGCGCCCGCACCAGCACGTCGGGCGCCTTGAGCGGCTGCACCCGGCCCGCGAACACGACGACGTCCCGGTCGACGGGCAGCCCGAGGTCCCGGCGCAGAGCGGCGCGGTCGGCGCGCGGCCGGAACGTGCTGAGGTCGACACCCGGCGCGACGACGTGCACCCGCTCGGGGTCGGCGTCGTACATGCCGACGAGGTCCTGGCCCTCCTCGGCGGTGCTCGCGACCAGCGCGTCGGCGGCCGCGACCACCTGCTCCTCGCCGATCACCCGCGTCGCCGGCTCGGGACTGTCCCCCGGCGCGAGCGCGGCGTTCTTGACCCGGGCCATCGTGTGCATGGTGTGCACCAGCGGGACGTCCCAGCGCTCGGCGGCCAGCCAGCCGACCTGGCCGGACAGCCAGTAGTGGCTGTGCAGCACGTCGTACCAGCCGGCGGGCCGGGTGGCGCCGACCCGGAGCACGCCCGCGGTCACCGCGCACAGCTGGCCGGGCAGGTCGTTCTTGTCCAGCCCCTCGTACGGCCCGGCCGGCACGTGGTGCACGAGGACCCGGTCGTCGTCGGGGTCCAGGTGGACGGAGTCCGGGAGCGCGGACGAGGTGGCGCGGGTGAAGATCTCGACCGCCGCGCCGCGCCGGGCCAGCGCCCGGGCCAGCTCCGCGATGTAGACGTTCATCCCGCCCGCGTCGCCGGTGCCCGGCTGGTCCAGGGGCGAGGTGTGCACGGACAGCATGGCGATGCGCTGCGGATCGTGCGGCACGACGCGGCTCCGGGGGGGGACGGATGATCGACGGGACTCCCCCATTGTCGGCCATGCGCGGGGTCCCGCACACGGGACCCCGACCGTCCGGGCGGGATCCGGGGCGCCGCCGGGCCCCGGCGGTCAGGGGCGTGCGGCCCGGAAGTCCTCCTCCAGCTGCTCCAGCGACCGGTCCCGGGTCTCGGGGAGCACGAACCGCACGAACAGCCAGGACAGCACGTTCACGGCCGCGAACAGCAGGAACGTCCCGTTGACGCCGATGCCCGCCACCACGGACGGGAAGAACCCGGAGATGACGGCGTTCGCCGCCCAGTTCCAGAACACGCACAGCCCGATCGCGAACCCGCGCACCCGCAGCGGGAACAGCTCCGCGAGGATCACCCAGCACACGAGCCCGACCGACGACTGGTTGAACCCGACGAACAGCACGAGGAACGCCGTCACGGCGACCGACCGGGCGGTGCCCTCGGGGAGCGCCGCCGAGCACAGGGCGATCATCAGGTGCGACGCGATGATGCCGGTGAGGCCGACCAGCAGCAGCCCGCGCCGCGTGACCCGGTTGATCAGGCGCAGGCCGATCAGCATGCCGAGCACCGAGAACACGCCGTTCAGCACGTTCGCCACGAGCGCCACGTCGCCGCTGAACCCCGACTCCCGGAGCAGCTGGGTGCCGTAGTACATCACCGCGTTGATGCCGCCGAGCTGGTTGACGACGGCGACGCCGACGCCGATCAGCACCAGGCGGCGCACCCACGCGAGCCGGAGCTCGGACCAGCCGCCCTGCCCGCGCACGGCGTCGGCGCGCTCGTGCGCGACCAGCGTCCGGACCTCGAGCAGCTCGGCGGCGGCGCGGCCGGGGTCGCGCACCTGGCGCAGCACCGCGAGCGCGTCGTCGTCCCGCCCGCGGGACAGCAGCCAGCGGGGTGACTCGGGCATCCGGAGCATCCCGACGAACAGGGCGACCGCCGGCACGGCCTGGACCGCGAGCATGTACCGCCAGACGCCGGCGTGGTCCGACCAGACGGTGCCGATGACGGCGTTGACCACGAACGCCGCCAGCTGCCCGACGACGATGGCGATCTCGTTCCGGCCGGTGATCGCGCCCCGGCGCTCGGTGGGCGCCAGCTCGGCCAGGTACACCGGCACCGTGACCGACGCGCCGCCGACCGCGAGCCCGAGCACGAACCGGGTGGCCGCCATGACCTCGAACGACGGGGCGACGACGCTGCCGAGCGCCCCCGCGAAGAACACCACCGCCAGCACCACCAGGGTCCGCCGCCGGCCGACCCGGTCCGCCAGCCGGCCGCACAGCAGCGCGCCGATCGCGGCGCCCACCAGCAGGCTGCTGGTGACCAGGCCCTCGGTGGCCGGGGTGAGCCCGAGGTCCGCGACCATCGGGTCCAGCGCGCCGTTGATGACGCCGGTGTCGTAGCCGAACAGCAGGCCGCCGAACGTCGCGACGACCGTGATCACGTCGAGCCGGCGCAGGTGCGGCCCGGGCAGCAGCGGCGGGAGGGTGCGCGGGGCCGCGGCCCCCGGCACGGCGGTCACGCCGGCACGACGCACGCCGGGGCCGGCAGCGCCACGGTCGACACGACGGCGCCGTCCCGCAGGACGGTGAGCGAGTCGCCGCGCTGGTCGGCGACCACCGTCCAGCCCTCGACGACCGCGAAGTGCCGGGGCCAGGCGCCCGGCAGCGCGGTCTGTCCCGCGGGCGCGAGCGTGCCGTCGGGGCCGGGCGCGAACGTCGCGAGCACGTCGGTGCCGCGGGTCGCCACGAGGACGCGGTCGCCGGCCCGGTCGATGTGCGAGGGCAGCGGCCGCCCGCCGGAGCCGGTCCCGGTGCCGTCCTCGGCCGCGGGCACGTGCTGGACCACCCGGCCGGAGGCGGTCGCGGCGTCCCAGGCGAGCACGGCGACGGTCACGTCGAGCTCGCAGGCCACGTAGGCGATCCGGCCGTCGGCGGAGAACACCAGGTGCCGCGGGCCCGCGCCCGGGCGGAGGGTCGCGGCGATGCCGTCCTCGGTCAGCAGCCCCGTGCCCGGGTCGCGGCGGTACCGGCGGATCTCGTCGGTGCCGAGGTCGCAGACCAGCAGGTGCGCGCCGTCGGGGGTGAGCGCCGCGAAGTGCGCGTGCGACGCCTCCTGGCGGTCGGCGTCCGGGCCGGAGCCGGTGTGGGTCAGCACCTGCGCGGGCTCGGCGGCGGCGAGGCCGTCCGGGCCGAGCTCCAGCACCGCCAGCGAGCCCGACGAGTAGTTGGGGACGTACGCGACGCGCCCGGCGGGGTCGATCAGCACGTGGCACGGGTCGTCGCCGCCGCTGCTCGCGGTGCCGGCGGCGGTCAGCGTCGGGCGGCCGTCCGGGCCGGCGCCGACGCGGAAGGCCGCCACGGCGCCCGCCGCGTGCTCGGCGACGGCGAGCAGCACGCCGGCCCGCCGGTCGACGGCGAGGAACGAGGGGGCGTGGGTCTCGGCGACGAGCACGGGGTCGGCGAGCCGCCCGGTCCCCGCGTCGAGGCCGACCCGCCAGATGCCCTCGCCGAGCCCGGCGGGGGTCCCCGCGCCGGCCGAGGGGTAGGTGCCGATCCACAGGTCGCGCAGGTGCTCCGTCACGGCGAGGACTGTAGGCGACGCCACCGACGCCCCGCGACCGCCCGGGCCGGGCGGGGCCGGGCGGTCGCGGGGCCGGGCGGTCAGGCGGCGGGCGCGGGCAGCCAGGCGGCCGGGTGGTCGGCGACGGCGCGGAGGACGACCAGCGCCGCCCCGTCCATCGCCGCGTGCTCCCCGCCCGCCGCGACGCCGACGCGCGCGTCCGCCCAGGCCGCCGCGAGAACCCGGGACCGCAGCTGCGCCACCACGGCGTCCGTCAGCCACGGCGCCAGGGGCGCGTAGATCCCGCCGAGCACGACGGCCTCGACGTCGACCAGGTTGACGAAGTTCGCCAGCGCCACCCCGAGCGCCTCCCCCGCCGACCGCAGCGCCCGCGCGGTGCGCTCGTCCCCGGCGTCGGCCGCGGCGAGCAGCGCCTCGACCGGCTCCTCGACGTCCCGGCCGGCGGCGCGCAGCAGCGCGTCCTTGCCGGCGTACTGCTCCAGGCAGCCGCGCGCCCCGCAGGTGCACCGCGGTCCCTGCTGGTCGACGACGGTGTGGCCGAGCTCGCCGCTCCAGCCGTGCCGGCCCGCGAACACCTCGCCGTCGAGCACGATCGCGGCACCGATGCCGACCTCGCCCGACACGTACAGGAACGACTGCCCGGCGGCCCCGGCGCGCGCCTCGGCCCGCGCGGCCAGGTTCGCCTCGTTCGCCAGCCGCACCCCCAGGCCGTCGACCTCCGGGTGGCCGGCCAGCAGCGCGACGACGTCGACGTCCCGCCAGCCCAGGTTCGGCGCGAGCCGCAGCGGGCCCGTGCCGCGGTCGACGAGGCCGGGCAGCGCCAGGCACATCCCGGCCAGCCGCGCCCCGGCGGGCAGCGCGGCGCGCACCTCCCCCACCAGCGCGGCCAGCACGCCGAGCACCCGCTCGGGGTCGCTGTGCCGGTAGTCGCCGCGGGTCTCCCGGTGCGCGAGCACCCGCCCGGCGAGGTCGAGCGCGCGCACACCCACGTAGTCGACGTTCACCTCGGCGCCCAGGCCCACGACGGTGCCGGACGCCGGGACCAGCGGGACCGCGGGCCGGCCCGCGCGGGCGGTGGCCGTCGGCGGCAGCTCGTCGACCAGGCGGGCGCCGATCAGCAGGTCGACCAGGGCGGACACCGCGCCGCGGGTCAGCCCGGTCGCGGTGGCGACGTCGGCGCGGGACGGCGGCGCGGCGGGCGCGGCGCCCCCCGTGGAGTCCGCCGCGGCGGGGCCCGCGGCGTCCAGCACGTGCCGGAGCACGAGGGCCAGGTTGTGCTCCCGCAGCGAGCCCTGCCGGGCCGGGACCCGACGGCGCGCGGCCGGGCCGGCGGCGGCCGGGCGGGCCGCGCCGGGGTCGACGGCGGGCGCCTCTGGCGGCGCGGCGGCGGGGTCGGTCACGCGGTTGACCCTAGCCGGTCCCGCGTATAAGTTCACTCACAAGACAAACCCCGCAGGGTTACTCGATGAGGAGCAGACGATGGTGCGCACGCCCACCCGCGACGACAAGTTCTCCTTCGGTCTCTGGACCGTCGGCTGGAACGCCCAGGACCAGTTCGGCTCCGCGAGCCGGCCGTGGCTCGACCCGGTGGAGTCGGTGCACAAGCTCGCCGAGCTCGGCGCCGCGCACGTGACGTTCCACGACGACGACGTGGTGCCGTTCGGCTCCGACGACGCCGAGCGCGAGCGCATCCTCGGCCGGTTCAAGCAGGCGCTGGCCGACACCGGCATCACGGTCGAGATGGTCACGACCAACACGTTCAGCCACCCGATCTTCAAGGACGGCGCGTTCACCTCGAACGACCGCCGCGTGCGCCGCTACGGCCTGCGCAAGGTCATCCGCAACGTGGACCTGGCCGCCGAGCTCGGCGCCGACACGTTCGTGATGTGGGGCGGCCGCGAGGGCGCGGAGTACGACTCCGCCAAGGACCTGAACGCCGCGCACGACCGGTACGCCGAGGGCATCGACACCGTCGCCGCGTACATCAAGGAGAAGGGCTACGGCCTCCGGATCGCCATCGAGCCCAAGCCGAACGAGCCCCGCGGCGACATCCTGCTCCCGACCATCGGCCACGCCCTGGCGCTGATCGCCAAGCTCGAGCACGGCGACATCGTCGGCCTGAACCCGGAGACCGGCCACGAGCAGATGGCGGGCCTCAACTACACGCAGGGCATCGCCGAGGCGCTGTGGGCCGGCAAGCTGTTCCACATCGACCTGAACGGCCAGCGGTCCATCAAGTACGACCAGGACCTCGTGTTCGGCCACGGCGACCTGTTCTCCGCGTTCGCCACGGTCGACCTGATCGAGAACGGCTTCCCGTCCGGCGGCCCGCGCTACGACGGCCCCCGGCACTTCGACTACAAGCCGTCCCGCACCGAGGACTTCGACGGCGTGTGGGAGTCGGCCAAGGCCAACATGGCGACCTACCTGCTGCTGAAGGAGCGCGCGCAGGCGTTCCGCGCCGACCCGGAGGTCCAGGAGGCCCTCGAGGCGTCCGGCGTGCTCGAGCTCTCGCAGCCGACGATCGGCGAGGGCGAGACCCTGGCCGACCTGCTGGCCGACCGGTCCGCGTACGAGGACTTCGACGTCGAGGGCGTCGCCGCCCGCGGCTTCGGCTTCGTCCGCCTGAACCAGCTGGCCCTGGAGCACGCCCTGGGCGCCCGCTGACGCACGCACCACCGCCGAGGTCGAGGGTTTCCGGCGAGGTCGAGGGTTCCTGCCCCCGGTTTCGCGTGGAACCCTCGACCTCGGCGCTTCTCCCCTACCAGCAAGAGCGAGGAAGCAGCATGGGCCTGGTCGCCGGGGTGGACTCCTCCACCCAGTCCTGCAAGGTCGTCGTGCGCGACGCCGGCACCGGGGCGCTGGTGCGCTCCGGCCGCGCGTCGCACCCCGACGGCACCGAGATCGACCCGCGGCACTGGTGGGACGCCCTGCAGACCGCGGTGCGCGACGCCGGCGGCCTCGACGACGTCGACGCGGTCGCGGTCGGCGGGCAGCAGCACGGCATGGTCGCGCTCGACGCCGACGGCGAGGTCGACCGCGACGCGCTGCTGTGGAACGACACCCGGTCCGCGCCGTCCGCGCTGGCGCTGATCGACGAGCTCGGCGGGCCGCAGGCCTGGGCCGACGCGATCGGGTCGGTGCCGGTCGCCTCGCTCACCGTGACGAAGCTGCGCTGGCTGCGCGACCACGAGCCGGACGCCGCGGCGCGGGTCGCCGCCGTCGCGCTCCCCCACGACTGGCTGACCTGGCGGCTCGCCGGGTACGGCCCGGGCAACGCCGACCTGACGGCCCTCACCACCGACCGGTCCGACGTGTCGGGCACCGGCTACTGGTCGCCGTTCACCGAGGACTACCGCCGCGACCTGCTGGAGCTGGCGCTCGGCCACGACGTCGTGCTGCCGCGGGTCGTCGGCGCGGGCGAGGCGGCGGGGGTCGCCGGGGACACCGGGCTCGTGCGGGCGGGTGCGGCGCTGGGCGCCGGGGCGGGCGACAACGCCGCCGCCGCACTCGGGCTCGGCATGGTCGCCGGCGACGTCGCGATCTCCATCGGCACCTCGGGCGTCGTGTCCGCGGTGTCCGCCACGCCGACGGCCGACGGCTCCGGCCTCGTCACGGGGTTCGCCGACGCGACCGGCGCCTACCTGCCGCTCGCCTGCACCCTGAACGCCTCCCGGGTGCTGGACGCCGCGGCGCGGATGCTCGGCGTCGACCACGCGGGGCTGTCGCGGCTCGCGCTGTCCGCGCCCGCCGGCGCCGACAGCCTCGTGCTGGTCCCGTACCTCGAGGGCGAGCGCACGCCGAACAAGCCGGACGCCACCGGCGCGCTGCACGGGATGCGGCTGGCCAACACCACCCCCGCGCACCTGGCCCGGGCCGCGGTCGAGGGGATGCTGTGCGCGCTCGCCGACGGCCTGGACGCGCTGCGCGCGCAGGGCGTGCCCGTCGAGCGGGTGTCGCTCATCGGCGGCGGCGCCCAGTCCGAGGCCGTCCGGCGGATCGCGCCGGCCGTCCTCGGGACGGCCGTGACCGTGCCGACGCCGGGCGAGTACGTGGCGGACGGCGCCGCGCGGCAGGCGGCGTGGGTGCTGAGCGGGTCGGAGCAGCCGCCGGCGTGGACCGCCGCGGGCGAGTCCGAGCTCTACGAGGCCGACCCCGCCCCGCACGTCCGCGAGCAGTACGCCGCGGTGCGCGAGCTCACGGCCACGCGCGGCTGAGCCCGCGCGGCCGGCCCGGACGCAGGACGGCCCGGCACCCCACGCGGGGTGCCGGGCCGTCCTGCGTGCCGCGGGGCTCAGCCCTGGGCGGCCTCGTAGGCGTCGCGGATCTCGGCGGAGATGCGGCCGCGCTCGGAGACCTCGTAGCCGTTCTCCTTGGCCCAGGTGCGCACGGCACCGGCGTCGGAGGACCGGCGCGGGCGGCTGCTGCCGGCGCTGCTGCCACGGCCCGAGGACGCGCGGCCGCCGACCTTGCGGGCGTGGCCCACCCAGGTGCCCAGCGCGTCGCGCAGCTCGGCCGCGTGGGCGCTGGTGAGGTCGATCTCGTAGGACACGCCGTCGAGCGCGAACGTCACCGTCTCGTCCGCCGTGCCGCCGTCAATGTCGTCGACCAGCAGGACCTGAACCTTCTGTGCCATTTCGCCCTCCCGAGCATCGGCCGCCGTCGCAGGCCCCCGTCGGCGAGCGGCGTGAATACGTGCGTTCGTCAAAGAGCATGACAGCCGGGAAGGCCCGCGTCAAAGCACGGGTGGACATTCGTTCAGATTTCGGTCGACTTCTCCGCCTCATTCGCGCGGGCCGCGTCCTCGCGATCCATCCGCGCCAATGCCGCGCGTTCCGTGCGATCGGCGTTCACGAGCGCCCGGATGGCGATCCAGAAGATCACCCCGACGCCGACCGACGGGATGAGCGCGGCTAGCGCGGGGCCGATGTCCATGCCGCCAGAATACGCCCGCTCACGACGACGCCCGGCGGCCCCGAGGGTCCGCCGGGCGTCGCGTCGATCAGGCCTGGGGCTTCACGAGCGGGAACAGGATCGTCTCCCGGATGCCCAGGCCGGTCAGGGCCATGAGCAGGCGGTCGACGCCCATCCCCATGCCGCCGGTCGGCGGCAGCGCGTACTCGACGGCCGCGAGGAAGTCCTCGTCGAGCTGCATGGCCTCGTCGTCGCCGGCGGCGGCCAGCAGCGCCTGCGCCTCGAACCGCTGGCGCTGGATCACCGGGTCCACCAGCTCGGAGTAGGCCGTCGCGAGCTCGAAACCGCGCACGTACAGGTCCCACTTCTCGACCTGGCCCTTGATGCTGCGGTGGTCGCGGGTCAGCGGGCTGGTCTCGACCGGGAAGTCGCGCACGAAGGTCGGCGCGTGCAGGTGGTCGCCCACCCGGTGCTCCCAGATCACCTCGACGAGCTTGCCGTGGCTGACCCGCTTCGGGTCGAGCTGCACGTCGAGGCGGTCGGCGATCTTCTGGAGGTGCGCGACCGAGGTCTCGGGCGTGATCTCCTCGCCGAGCGACTCGGACAGCGAGCCGTACATGGTGAGCTGCGCCCAGTCGCCGCCGACCTCGTACTCCTCGCCGTCCGGCAGCGTGATCGTCGTGGTCCCGAGCACGTCCTGCGCGGCGGTCTGCACCAGGTCCTGGGTCAGCGCGGCCATCGTGTCGTAGTCGCCGTAGGCCTCGTACGCCTCCAGCATCGCGAACTCGGGCGAGTGCGTGGAGTCCGCGCCCTCGTTCCGGAAGTTCCGGTTGATCTCGAACACGCGCTCCAGGCCGCCGACCGCGGCGCGCTTGAGGAACAGCTCCGGCGCGATCCGCAGGTACAGGTCGATGTCGAACGCGTTCATGTGCGTCACGAACGGGCGCGCCGCGGCGCCGCCGGGCTGCGTCTGCAGCATCGGGGTCTCGACCTCGAGGTAGCCGCGGCGGTGGAAGTTCTCCCGCAGCGAGCGCACGACGCCGGCGCGCAGCCGGACGGTGTCGCGGGCGGCCGGGCGCACGATGAGGTCGACGTACCGCTGGCGGACGCGCACCTCCTCGGACAGCTCGGGGGCCTCCTCGTCGCCCTTCGCGTACAGGTTCGGCAGCGGGCGCAGCGACTTCGCGGCCAGCGTCCAGGCGTCGGCCATCACGGACAGCTCGCCGCGGCGGGACGCCACGACCGTGCCGTGCACGAACAGGTGGTCGCCCAGGTCGACGTCGGCCTTGAACGCGGCCAGCCGGTCCTCGCCGACGTTCGCCAGGCTCAGCATCGCCTGCAGCCGGTTGCCCTCGCCGTCCTGCAGCGTGGCGAAGCACAGCTTGCCGGTGTTGCGCAGGAACACGACGCGGCCGGCGACGCCGACGACGTCCTCGGTCTCCTGGCCGGGCTCCAGGTCGGGGTGCGCGGCGCGGACCTCGGCGATGGTGTGCGTGCGGGGGACGCCGACCGGGTACGGCTCGACGCCCTCCGCCAGCATCCGGTCCCGCTTCTCGCGCCGGACCCGGAGCTGCTCGGGGAGGTCGTCGGCGGCGGGGACGGCGGGCGTCTGCTGGGGCTCGGTCACGCCGGAATCCTACCGAGCGGGCGGACCCCCGGCCGTCACGCCGCCGGGTCGGGGGCGCGGACTCCCTCGACCAGGTCCAGCGCCAGGTCCAGGATCGGCGACGAGTGCGTGAGCGCCCCGACCGACAGGTAGTCGACGCCCGTCGCGGCCACCTCGGCGGCCCGGTCGAGCGTGAGGTTGCCGGTGGCCTCGAGCTCGACGCGCCCGGTGGCGGCCTCCCCCGCACGGACCGCCTCGACGGTGGCGGCGAGGACCGGCGTCGGCATGTTGTCGAGCAGCAGGAACCGGGCGCCGACCGCGACGGCCTCCAGCGCCTGCTCCACCGTGTCGGCCTCGACCTGGATCGCCACGTCGGGGAACCGGGCGCGCACGGCCTCGACCGCCGCGGCCACGCCGCCGGCCGCCACCACGTGGTTGTCCTTCACCATCGCGACGTCGTGCAGGCCCATGCGCTTGTTCGTGCCGCCGCCGCGCCGCACCGCGTACTTCTCCAGCTCCCGCAGGCCGGGGGTGGTCTTGCGGGTGTCGAGCACCTGCGCGCCGGTGCCGGCCAGGGCGTCGGCCCAGCGGCGGGTGTGCGTGGCGACGCCGGAGGCGCGGGACGCGAGGTTCAGCGCGGTGCGCTCCGCGACCAGCAGCGCCTGCACGGGGCCGGTGAGCACGGCCAGCACGTCGCCCGGGGCCACGGCGGTGCCGTCCTCGACCCGCTGGTCGACCGTCGCCGGCGCGAGGCCGAGGCGGTCGGTGACCTGGCGCAGCACCTCGGCGACGACCGGCAGCCCGGCGACGACCCCCGCCTCCCGGGCCACCAAGTGGGCGACGCCGGGGACGTCCGGGGCGACGGTGGCCTGGGTCGTGACGTCGCGGCCCGGCGCGGGGCCGAGGTCCTCGTCGAGGGCGACCGCGACGGTGCGGGCGAGCCAGGCGGGGTCGAGGGCGTCGAGGGCGTCGGGCGTGGTCACCCCGGAAGCCTAGGGCCGCGGTGGGGCGGGCCGGGACGCGCGCGGAGCGGCGGCGGTGCCGGACCCGCCTCGCGCCCGGATGGATCCACTCGGGCCGACACGCGCCGGCGTGCCCGTCCGAACGGATCCACTCGGTCGCCGTGCGGGGGGGGGCGGGGTGGTCGCGAAGTCCGGCG
>NZ_VEGH01000015.1:72050-107715 GCF_007679345.1 Cellulosimicrobium cellulans | reverse complement strand
TGGCCCGCGTTCCCGCGCCTTCCGGCGTTTCCTCGCGTTCCTGAACCCTACCAGAGCTTCTTTCCTGTCTTCACCGCCCTTCCGAGCGGCTCCGACGTTCCGAAACCCTACCAGATGTTCTGGCGGTCGTTTTCGGTGAATCTCTTCACCGCTTTCGACCTGGAGAACACTACCAGGCTTTCCGGAGTGCTTTGTGCGTGATTCGCACGACATTGCTCCCAGGAAGTCCCGGTCCGGCACGACGAACCGGACGCAGCGAAGCGCCTGGAGGCCGTACCGGGGGTGGCTGCCTGCGGGACCGGCCTTCGGGTCGAGCCTCGAAGTCCGTGCCTCCCGTCCGGGCAGCTCGGAGAACATTACGCGGCGAGCCCCGCGCGGTCAAACCCGGGCCGGGGTGGTCCCCGTCACGTCGGCGGCGCACCGCGGACCGGGCCGACGGCCCACGCGCGACGACGCCCCCGCCGGCCCGGTCCGGGGCCGACGGGGGCGTCGGTGAGCGCGGTGATCAGGCCGCGACGAGCGACCGGAGCACGTACTGCAGGATGCCGCCGTTGCGGTAGTAGTCCGCCTCGCCGGGGGTGTCGATGCGGACGACCGCGTCGAACTCCACGACCGAGCCGTCGCCCTTGGTGGCCGTGACGCGCACGGTCCGCGGGGTCGCCCCGTCGTTCAGCGCGGTGATGCCGGCGATGTCGAACGTCTCGGTGCCGTCCAGGCCGAGCGAGTCGGCCGACTCCCCCGCCGGGAACTGCAGCGGGAGCACGCCCATGCCGATGAGGTTGGAGCGGTGGATCCGCTCGAACGACTCGGTGATGACCGCCCGCACGCCGAGCAGCGCCGTGCCCTTGGCCGCCCAGTCGCGCGAGGACCCGGAGCCGTACTCCTTGCCGCCCAGGATGACGAGCGGCACGCCGGCCTCGGCGTACGCCTGCGCGGCGTCGTAGATCGACGTCTGCTCGCCCGTGAGGTGGTTGACGGTGAAGCCGCCCTCGACGCCCGGCACGAGCTGGTTCCGCAGCCGGATGTTCGCGAACGTGCCGCGGATCATCACCTCGTGGTTGCCGCGACGGGACCCGTAGGAGTTGAAGTCCCGGCGCTCGACACCGTGCTCGGCCAGGTACCGGCCGGCGGGACTGTCCGCCTTGATCGACCCCGCGGGGCTGATGTGGTCGGTGGTGACCGAGTCCCCGAGCTTGGCGAGCACCCGCGCGCCCTGCACGTCGACGACCGGAGCCGGCTCGGCGGCCATGCCCTCGAAGTACGGGGGCTTGCGCACGTAGGTGGACTCGCCGTCCCAGGCGAACGTGTCGCCCTCCGGGGTGTCCAGCGCGCGCCAGCGCTCGTCTCCCGCGAACACGTCGGCGTAGTCGGCCTCGAACATCGAGCGGTCGATGCTCGCGTCGATGGTCGCCTGGACCTCCTCCGGGGTGGGCCAGATGTCCGCGAGGAACACCGGCTTCCCGTCGGGGTCGGTGCCGAGCGGCTGGTTGTCGAAGTCGAAGTCCATCGTCCCGGCGAGCGCGTACGCGATCACCAGCGGCGGGGACGCCAGGTAGTTCATCTTGACGTCGGGGTTGATGCGGCCCTCGAAGTTCCGGTTGCCGGAGAGCACCGACACGACGGACAGGTCGTGCTCGTTGACGACCGCCGAGACCTCCTCGGGCAGCGGGCCCGAGTTGCCGATGCAGGTGGCGCAGCCGTACCCGACCAGGTGGAAGCCGAGCTTCTCGAGGTAGGGCCAGAGGCCGGCCTTCTCGTAGTAGTTGGTGACGACCTGCGAGCCCGGCGCCATGGAGGTCTTGACCCACGGCTGCGAGGTGAGGCCGCGCTCGACGGCCTTCCGCGCGAGCAGCGCCGCGGCGAGCATGACCGACGGGTTCGACGTGTTCGTGCACGAGGTGATCGAGGCGATCACGACGGCGCCGTGGTCGAGCTCGGTGGTGGTGCCGTCGGACATGGTCACGGGCACCCGCTTGTGCGGGCGGCGCGCGCTGTCACCGCCGGCGACGTGCACGGGCGCGTCCGAGGAGTCGGCGTGCTCGCCGGCGGCGATCGGGTCGGAGGCCGGGAAGGTCTCGTCGACCGACTCGTCCAGACCGGTGAACCCGCGGGCCGCGCCGGTGAACGGGGCCGCCTCGTCGGCGTCCACGTAGTCCAGGATCGAGGTCGCGAACGACTCCTTGGCCTCGGACAGCTCGATGCGGTCCTGCGGGCGCTTCGGGCCGGCGATCGACGGGACGACGGTGCCGAGGTCGAGCTCGAGGTACTCGGAGTAGGCCGGCTCGCGCGACGGGTCGTGCCAGAGGCCCTGCTCCTTGGCGTACGCCTCGACGAGCGCGAGCTGCTGCTCGGAGCGGCCGGTCAGGCGCAGGTAGTCGAGCGTGACGTCGTCGATCGGGAAGATCGCGCAGGTCGAGCCGAACTCCGGCGACATGTTGCCGATGGTGGCGCGGTTCGCGAGCGGCACCTGGGCGACGCCCTCGCCGTAGAACTCGACGAACTTGCCGACGACCCCGTGCTGGCGCAGCTGCTGCGTGATGGTGAGCACCACGTCGGTCGCGGTGACGCCCGACGGGATCGAGCCGGTGAGCTTGAAGCCGACGACGCGCGGGATGAGCATGGAGACGGGCTGGCCGAGCATGGCCGCCTCGGCCTCGATGCCGCCGACGCCCCAGCCGAGCACGCCCAGGCCGTTGACCATCGTGGTGTGCGAGTCGGTGCCGACGCAGGTGTCGGGGTACGCGCGCAGCGCGCCGTCCACCTCGCGGGTCATGATGCCGCGCGCCAGGTACTCGATGTTGACCTGGTGCACGATGCCGGTGCCCGGCGGGACGACCTTGAAGTCGTCGAACGCGGTCTGGCCCCAGCGCAGGAACTGGTAGCGCTCGTGGTTGCGCTGGTACTCGATCTCGACGTTGCGGCGGAACGCGTCCTCGCGGCCGAAGACGTCGATCTGCACGGAGTGGTCGATGACCAGCTCGGCCGGCGCGAGCGGGTTGATCCGGGTGGGGTCGCCGCCCAGGTCGACCATCGCCTCGCGCATCGTGGCGAGGTCGACGACGCAGGGCACGCCGGTGAAGTCCTGCATGATCACGCGGGCGGGCGTGAACTGGATCTCGGTGTCCGGCTCGGCGGTCGGGTCCCACGCGGCGAGGGCGCGCACGTGGTCGGCGGTGATGTTCGCGCCGTCCTCGGTCCGCAGCAGGTTCTCGGCGAGCACCTTGAGGCTGTACGGCAGCTTCTCCGTCCCGGGGACCGCGTCCAGCCGGAAGATCTCGTAGGTGTCGTCCCCGACCTGCAGCCGGGCCTTCGACCCGAAGCTGTCGACGCTGCTCACTTCTGGCTCCTTCGTTGGCGAGTCCGGCCGCTGGGGGACGGCCGCGGGTGGGCGGTCCGCGCCGGGGCCGGTGGCCCGGGCCGCGTTCCGCCGAAGTATCTTGATGTCGAGATACATCCTACCCCGAGCCGGGCGCCGACGCCGAGCGCCCGCCCGGCCCGGCGCGCCGACCTCGGGGGTGGTCGCGCCGGGCCGCGCGGGCGCGGCGGTTCGGGCGCGGGGCCGGCGTCAGTCCCCGGCCGTGCCCTCGGCGGCCCGGCGCTCGCGCTCGACGGCCTTCTGGTGCTGGCGCGGGTCGTAGTCCGGGGTGCCCTGCTTGTGCAGCTCGGCGGTCGCGCGGCGGCTGGCCTCGGCCACCCGGCGCGTCGCCTCGGCGGCGGACTCGCGGGCGTCACCCTCGTGCGGTGTCGTCATCGTCGGCTCCTTCCGGTGGGCGGGCGCCGCGGGCCGCGGCGCCCGGACCCCACGCTAGGCCGACGGGCGCCCCCGCGCGAGGGCATCGGCGTCCCGACCTGCGACGATCCGCACAGGCCGGGCGCCGTGGCGCTCAGCGCTCCAGGACCGCGACCGCCTCGACGTGGTGCGTCATCGGGAACAGGTCGTACCCGGTGACGTCCGCCACGGCGTAGCCCTCCTCGGCCAGGTACGCCACGTCGCGCGCGAGCGCCGCGGGGTCGCACGCGACGTAGACGACGCGGCGCGGCGCCAGGCCGGCGACCGCCCGCACGACGTCCCGCCCGGCACCCACGCGCGGCGGATCGAGCACCACGGCGTCGACGCCGGCGCCCGCGACCCCGGAGGCGAGCGCGCCCGCCACGTCGCCCGCGTGCAGCTCCACCCGGGGCCGGTCGTGCAGGTTCCGGCGGGCGTCCCGCACCGCGCGGGCGTCGCCCTCGACGGCCACCACGGACCCGGCGTCGCCCACCGCGTCGGCCAGCGGCAGCGTGAACAGGCCCGCGCCGGAGTACAGGTCGAGCACCCGCGCGCCGTCCACGTCGCCCAGCGCGTCGAGCACGGCGCCGGTCAGCGCGGCGGGCGCCTCCCGGTGCACCTGCCAGAACCCGGCCGCGGCGACGCGGTAGGCCCACGCGCGCTCCCCCACCCGCACCTGCTCGCGCACGGCGGACCGGGCGTTCGGCCGCGGGTCGGCCTTGCCGCGCCGGAGGTCGAACGGCTGGTCGTCGACGAGCACGACCGGCGCGTCGCCGCCGGCGGGGGCCACCGCCTCGATCCGCGCCCCCGGCGCCCAGCGGCGCCCGAGCAGGTCGAGGTCGGCGAGGGCGTCGCTCATGAGCGGCATCGCCGTGACCGGCAGGACGTCGTGCGAGCGGAACCGGCGCATGCCGGCCCGGCCCTCGCGGTCGGCGAGGAAGCCGACGCGGGTCCGCCAGCCGAGGCCGCCGCGCTCGTCGTCGCCCGGCAGCGCCCGCACGGGCACGGACCGCTCGACGCGCGCGAGGCGCTGCAGCTGCTCGGACAGCACCGCCGACTTCCAGGCGCGCTGGGCGTCGAGCCGGACGTGCGCGAGCTCGCCGCCGCCGACGCCGCCCGGGCCCGCCTCGGGCCACGCCGACTCGACGCGGTCGGGCGAGGCGTCGAGCACCTCGACGGCGTCGGCGCGCCAGAACCTGGCCTTCGACCCGGCGTCGGTCAGCCGCGCGACGACCCGCTCGCCGGGGAGGGCGTGCCGGACGAACACGACGCGCCCCGGGCCGTCCTCGCCGGGCACCCGCAGCCGGGCGACGCAGTGGCCGCCGTGCGCGACCGGGCCGACCTCGAGCTCGACCAGATCCCCCGGCGCGCCGCCTGCGGCCGCGCGCCCGCGCGCCTCAGAGCCCACGGGAGATGGTCCGTCGCACGTGGTCCTCCATGCCGGTCTGCCCTTCGGTCGATGCGAGCTGCCACGGGACGGACGCCACCACGACGCCCGGGGTGAACAGCAGACGCCCCTTGAGCCGCAGGGCGCTCTGGTTGTGCAGCAGCTGCTCCCACCAGTGGCCCACGACGTACTCGGGGATGTAGACGACCACCAGGTCCCGCGGGCTCTCCCGCCGGATCGAGCGGACGTAGGTGATGACGGGGCGCGTGATCTCGCGGAACGGCGAGTCGAGGATGCGCAGCGGCACGGGCAGGTCCATCTGCTCCCACTGCTCGCGGAGCGCGGCGGCGTCCTCGGGGTCGACGCCGACGGTGACGGCCTCGATCGTCTGCGGCCGGGACGCCCGGGCGTAGGCCAGCGCGCGCATGGTGGGCCGGTGCAGGTGCGAGACGAGCACGAGCGCGTGCACCCGGCTGGGCAGGGCGCGCGCGGCGGCGGGGTCGGCGCCCAGCGCGAGCTCGGCCTTGACCGCGTCGTAGTGCCGGCGGATGCCCTGCATGCCGATGAACACGATGATCATCGCGAGGATCGCGATCCACGCGCCGTGCGTGAACTTGGTGATCAGCACGATGACCAGCACGGTCGCGGTCATGCCGAAGCCGATGGCGTTGATGACCCGGGACCGGAGCATCTGCCGGCGGCGCTCGGGATCGGGCTGGGTGCGCAGCTCGCGGGTCCAGTGCTTGATCATGCCGAGCTGGGACAGCGTGAACGACACGAAGACGCCCACGATGTACAGCTGGATCAGCCGGGTGACCTGGGCGTCGAACGCCAGGATGAGCGCGATCGCGCCGGCGGCCAGGGCGATGATGCCGTTGGAGAACGCGAGCCGGTCGCCGCGGGTGTGCAGCTGGCGCGGCAGGTAGCCGTCCTTCGCGAGGATCGAGCCGAGCACCGGGAACCCGTTGAACGCCGTGTTCGCGGCGAGGATCAGGATGAGGCCGGTGACGACCGAGACCAGGTAGAACGCCGGCGGGAACGAGTGGAAGATCGTCTGCGCGAGCTGTCCGATGACCGGGTCCTGCACGTACTCCTCGCCGACCGGCACCCCGTTGTCCAGGAGCTGGGTCGACGGGTCCTCGACGTAGTGCACGCCGGTGAGCCGCGCGAGCGTGAGGATCGACATGATGAGGAACACCGACAGCCCGCCGAGCATCAGCAGGGTGGTCGCGGCGTTCTTCGACTTGGGCTTGCGGAACGACGGCACGCCGTTGCTGATCGCCTCGACGCCGGTGAGCGCGGCGGACCCGGACGCGAACGCCCGCAGCACGAGGAACGCGCCCGCGGCGCCCATCAGGCCCTGGTCGAACCCGTCGGCCGGGACGATGGTGAGCGCGCTCGACGCGGCGGGCTGCAGGTCCCCGGTGAGGTACTGCACGAAGCCGAAGATCGCGGTGCTGCCCACGGCGAGCATGTAGAGGTACACCGGGATCGCGAACGCGTTGCCGGACTCCCGGACGCCGCGCAGGTTCGCGAGCGTGAGCAGCACGACGATGACCACGGCGAACAGCGCCTCGTGCCCGCGCAGCGCCGGGATCGCGGACGCCGCGTACTGCGCACCCGACGACACCGACACCGCGACCGTGAGCACGTAGTCGACCAGCAGCGCGCTGGCGACCGTGACGCCCGCCTTCGGCCCCAGGTTGACGGTGGCGACCTCGTAGTCGCCGCCGCCGGAGGGGTACGCGTGCACGTTCTGCCGGTACGACGCGATGACGGTGATCATCACGACGACGACGGCCAGGCCGACCCACGGGGAGATGACGGTGGCGCTCACGCCGGCGAGCGCGAGCGTCAGCAGCACCTCGTCCGGGGCGTAGGCGACGGAGGACAGGGCGTCCGACGCGAAGATCGGCAGGGCGATCCGCTTCGGGAGGAGGGTGTGCCCCAGGTTCTCGCTGCGGACCGGTCGGCCCAGCAGCAAGCGTTTGGCGGCATCCGCGAGATCCGGCACGAGCGACCATGCTAGGCGCACCGCGGCCGATCCGGCACCGGACCCCGCCCGGGACCACCGGCGTGCCCGGCGGTCCGCGCGGGGTATAGCGTTCCGCGTTGTGCACTTCGTCATCATGGGCTGCGGCCGCGCCGGCGCCACGCTCGCCCAGTCGCTGGAGGCCCACGGGCACTCCGTCGCGGTGATCGACCAGAACCCGGACTCGTTCCGCCGGCTCGACCCCGAGTTCGCCGGCAGCAAGGTCACGGGGCTCGGCTTCGACCGCGACACGCTGCGCCAGGCGGGGATCGACGACGCGTTCGGCTTCGCCGCCGTGTCGGACGGCGACAACTCCAACATCCTCGCCGCGCGCGTGGTGCGCGAGACGTTCGGCGTCGAGAACGTGGTCGCCCGGATCTACGACCCGCACCGCGCGGAGATCTACCAGCGCCTCGGCATCCCGACGGTCGCGACCGTGCGGTGGACCGCCGACCAGGTGCTGCGCCGGCTGCTGCCCATGGGCGCCACGAGCCAGTTCACCGACGCGTCGGGGAAGATCAGCCTGTCCGAGGTCGACGTGCACGCCGGGTGGGTCGGCAAGCCGCTGCGCCTGCTCGAGGAGGCCACCGGGGCCCGCGTCGCGTACCTCACCCGCTACGGCGACGGGCTGCTGCCCGACGCGAACACCGTCCTCCAGGAGAGCGACATCGTGCACCTGCTGCTCCGCGCCGACGAGCAGTCCGCCGTCGAACGCGTCGTCACCGCGGCCCCGGAGGTCCAGGCGTGAGGGTCGTCATCGCGGGCGCCGGCTCGGTCGGCCGCTCGATCGCGCGCGAGCTGCTCGCCAACGGGCACGAGGTCACGCTCATCGACCGCCAGCCCTCCGCCATGCGCGTCGCGCAGGTGGCCGACGCGGACTGGCTGCTGGCCGACGCGTGCGAGCTGCCGACGCTGACCCAGGCGCGCACGGACGAGTGCGACGTGGTCGTGGCCGCCACCGGCGACGACAAGGCCAACCTGGTCATCTCGCTGCTCGCCAAGACCGAGTACGGCGTGCCGCGCACGGTCGCCCGGGTGAACAACCCGAAGAACGAGTGGATGTTCGACGAGGCGTGGGGCGTGGACGTCGCGGTCTCCACCCCGCGGATCATGACCGCGATGATCGAGGAGGCCGTCTCCGTCGGCGACCTGGTGCGGATCTTCACGTTCCACCAGTCCGGCGCGGACATCCTCGAGCTGACGCTCCCGGAGGGCTCGCCGCTCGCCGGGTCGCTGGTCGGTCAGATCGACTGGCCGGCCGACACCGTGCTCGCCGCGATCGTGCGCGACGACCGCCCGTTCCAGCCGTCCGGCGACGACACCCTGGAGGGCGGCGACGAGCTGCTGTTCGTCACCGGGCGGGACGCGCCGGAGCAGGACCTGGCCGCGCTGCTGTCGAGCCGCGTACCAGGATCCAGCTCGCCCACAGCACCAGCGCCGTGAGCGGCACGCCCATCACGAGCTTCGCGGTGCCGAGCCAGGCGACCTCGTCGGCGTAGTAGAGCGGCACCTGCACGACGAGCCGCGCCGCGAACATGCCGGCCCACAGCCAGGTCACCAGGGAGTACCGACGCAGCAGCGCCGGCTCGCGGCGCCACGCGAGGGCACCGGCCCACGAGCCGGACTCGGACATCGGGCCGTCGCCGCGGAACAGGCCCAGGACCACGCCGACCAGCGGCCAGCGGACCAGGACCGACACGACGAACGCCAGCAGGTAGGCGACGTTGGTCAGCAAGCCCCAGGCGAAGTAGTCGCTGGCGTCGCCGGTCCGCCACGCCCACACCACGCCGATGCCGACGCCGAGCACGCCGGACAGCGCCTGGGTCAGCGGGCTGCGCTGGACCAGCCGGGCGACCACGGCGAGCACGGCCGCGGCGACCGACGCGACGAGGGCGGGCCGCAGCTGCTGGCCGGACGCCACGAAGACGACCACGAACAGCAGGCCGGGCAGCACCGACTCGACGGCGCCGCGGACGCCGCCGACGGACTCGGCGAGGGAGAAGCTGTCCGCCTCGATGGCGCGCATGCCGCGCGCGGGCACGGCGTCCTCCGGGGCGGCGGCCGGGGTCACGGCGGGGTCCGGCGTCACCGGCGGCTCCTGGCCGCCGGCCGGCGTCGGCTCACTCACCCGGACGCGGCCGCAGCTCGTAGCGGGGGTTGAACATGGACCGCCGGCCCTCGCGGGTGCACACCAGGCCCTCGACCTTGAGCCGGCGGCCGGGCTCGATGCCCGCGATCTCGCGGCGGCCCAGCCAGACCAGCACCAGGTTGCCGCTGCCGTCGTACAGGTCGGCCTCCAGCGCCGGCACGCCCTGGCGCGGGCGCAGCACGACGGAGCGGATCACGCCGGAGACCTTGGCCCGGTGCCGGTCCGGGGTCTGGTCGACGGGCGTGCAGCCCGTGGCGCGGACCGCGTCCTCCCGCTCCTCGGACGCCTCGATCTCCTCCTGCGAGGCGACGGCCCGGCGCAGGCCCTCGCGCAGCGACAGCGGCGACATGTCAGCGGATCTCCGTGATCTCCGGCCCGCGCTTCAGCGGGTCGAACGTGGGGGCGGCCTGGGTGGCGGCGGGCTGGGCCGGCGTGCCGTCGGCCTGGTGGGGCAGCGTGAGCGCGAGCAGGTCGCGCGGGGCGCGCGCCTCGGTGCCGCGCACGACGACGGTCCGGCGGAACAGGTCCTCGAGGGTGCCCGCGGCGTCCTCGTCCACGGCCGCGCGGCCGGTGATGACCCCGCGCAGGAACCAGCGGGGGCCGTCGACGCCGACGAACCGCGCGGGCCGGTGCCCGGTGCGGCCCTCGGGGGTGCGGACGGGCAGGCGGGCGAGCAGCTCGCGGCCGAACGGGCCGGGCACGTCGTCGACGGCGCCGCCCTGCTTGCGCACGGACTCGCCGATCTCCTCGCGGATCTCGTCCCAGATGCCCTCGGTGCGGGGCGCCGCGAACGCCTGCATCTGCAGGGTCGAGCCGTCGATCGTCACGCCGACGGCCGTCACGGTGCCGGACTTCTTGTCGATCTCCATGCGCAGCTCCATGCCGTGCACGCCGGGCAGCCGCAGGGCGCCCAGGTCCACGCGCGGGCCGGGCGGGATCTCCTCACCCGAGTCCCAGGGGCCGGCGGACCGGTCGACGACGGCCGGGGCCGGGTCCTCCGGGGTCGCGTCCTGCACCGCGTCGCCGGGTGCGTCCCCCGCGGTGGTCGCCGGGTCGGCGGCCTCCTCGGCTGCGTCGACGCCGGCCGCGGTCTGGTCCTGGGCGGTGCGGTCCTTCGCACCGCGCCGGAATAGCGCCACCCTCAGTCCCCTCTCCGGGTCGCCCGCGTCGCGGGCGCTGTCGTCTCCACGATAGTCCGCGCCGGACGGACCACCTAGCGGGCCGCCTGCGTGTCCGCCGCGGGCGCAGCGGTGGGCGCGGCACCGGCCTCGGTGGCCGCGCCGGCGGCGTCGGTGGGTGCCCCGGGGGCGGCCGCGGGACCGCCGGCCGCGCGCCAGCCCCCGCTGGACCCGAACCCGCCGGTCCCCCGGACCGAGTCCGGCAGCTCGTCCGCCTCGACGAACAGCGCGCGCTCGACGCGCTGGATGACCAGCTGGGCCACCCGGTCGCCGCGGTGCAGCACCACCGGCTCGCGCGCGTCGGTGTTGAGCAGGGTGACGGCGATCTCGCCGCGGTAGCCGGCGTCCACCGTGCCCGGGGCGTTGACGATCGTCAGACCGTGCCGCGCGGCAAGGCCCGACCGCGGGTGCACGAAGGCCGCGTACCCCTCGGGCAGCGCGATCGCGATGCCGGTCGGCACGGTGACCCGCTCGCCGGGCTCGATCGTCGCGTCCACCCGGGTCACCAGGTCCGCGCCGGCGTCTCCGGGGTGCGCGTACGCCGGGAGCGGGACGCCGTCGTCGAGGCGGCGCAGGCCGATGGTCAGGGTCTCGTGGGCCACGGGGGCGGGCGCGTCGTCCGTCACGGGCCCCGACCCTACCCGCCGCAGGTGGGATGCTGGGGCCGTGCAGACGACGACCGCCCCCGCCTTCGCCGAGCGCCTCTGGCCCTCCCCCGCCGGCTGGGTCGCCGTGCCCGCCCTGGCCGCGATGCTCGGCATCGTGCTGCTGCCGCTCTCGCCGGCGGCGGCCGCGGTCGGCACGGTCCTCGGCCTGGTCGCGGCCGGGCTGGCGGCGGCGCGGCTCGCTACGCGCGTGCAGGTGGCGGACGGCGAGCTGCACGCGGGGGACGCGCACGTCCCGGTCGCCCTGCTCCGGGCGCCGCGCGCGCTGGACGCCGACGAGACCCGGCACGAGCTCGGCCCGGGCCTGGACGCGCGCGCGCACGTGTGCCTGCGCGGCTGGGTGCGGACCGCCGTGCGGGTCGAGCTCGACGACCCGGCCGACCCGACGCCGTACTGGGTGGTGTCGACCCGGCGACCGGCGGACCTGGTGGCCGCGCTCGGCGGCGGGGACGACCGGGGCCCCGGGACGGCACCGGGCGCCTGAGCGGGCCCGGGGACGACGACGCCGGCCGGACCACGGGGGTCCGGCCGGCGTCGCGACGGCTGGGTGGGGCGCGCCACGCCCGTCACGCGGACGGCGCGCCCGGACGGCAGCTCAGGCCGCGCACTCCGAGCAGACGGGCATGCCGTCCTTCTCGTAGGCGAGCTGGCTGCGGTGGTGGACCAGGAAGCACTTCGAGCAGGTGAACTCGTCGGCCTGACGCGGCAGCACCCGGACCGAGAGCTCCTCGCCCGACAGGTCCGCGCCCGGGAGCTCGAACCCCTCGGCCGCTTCGGTCTCGTCCTCGTCCACCACGCCCGAGTTCTTGTCGGAGCGCCGGGCCTGGAGCTCCTGCAGCGAGTCCTCGCTGAGGTCCTCCTCGGTCTTGCGCGGGGCGTCGTAGTCGGTTGCCATGTGGTGTGGTCACGCTCCGTCTGGTGGTCGGGATCGGCGTACGCGGGATCAAGCGAACGGGGGTCGCTGTTTGTTCCCGGTCGGGCGCCCCGGATTGTGCCTCATTTCGGAGCGCCGTGCACACCGGGCTCAGTCGTCCGCGTCGGCGCCCAGGTCGGCGAGCAGCGCGGCCAGCTCGTGCACCGTCGCCGCGGGCCCGACGACGGACATCTCGATCCCGGCCGGCCGGCCCCGCAGGCCGCTGACCTGCGCACCCGCCTCGATCGCGATGATCTGGCCGGCAGCGAGGTCCCACGGGTTGAGGCCGCGCTCGTAGTGCGCGTCGAGCGAGCCCTCCGCCACCCGGCACAGGTCCAGGGCGGCCGAGCCGATGCGCCGGATGTCCCGCACCCGCGGCAGCAGCGCGGCGAGGACGCGCCCCTGCGCCCGACGGCGCTCCGCGCGGTAGCCGAAGCCGGTGCCGATCAGGGACGTGGCGAGCGGGCGGGCCGGGTTGACCTCGAGGCGGTGGCCGTCGCGGAACGCGCCCTGCCCGCGTCCGGCGGTGTAGGTCCGGCCGTCGGCGACCGCGTGCACGCAGCCGGCGACCGGCGTCCACCGCCCGGGGTCCGGGTCGCCGGCGACGACGCCCACGGACACCGCGAACGCGGGGACGCCGTACAGGTAGTTCACGGTGCCGTCGATCGGGTCCAGCACCCAGGTGAGGCCGCTCGTCCCCGGCTCGAGGCCGTGCTCCTCCCCCAGGACCCCGTCGTGCGGCCGGTGCTCGGCCAGCAGCGCGCGCAGGTGGGTCTCGGACGCGAGGTCCATCGCGGTGACCGGGTCGACGTCGCTGGACTTGGTCGCGGCGACCTGCACCCGCTCGGGGCTCGTCGTCCGGATCAGGTCGCCCGCGGAGCGCGCGAGGCGCTCGGCGAGATCGGTGAGGGCGCGGACCTCGGCGGGGTCCGGCAGCGGGGCGGGGGCGGGGGTGGGGGTGGGCTCGGGTGCGCTCGTCACGCGGCCCATCCTGCCGGAGCGGCGCCCGCCGTGGGCGCCTCAGCCGGCGCCGGGGAGCCCGCCGTCCCCGCGCCCGGCGCCGTCCCGGCGCGCCGAGCCGTCCCGGCGCGCCGCGCGGTCCCGGCGCAGCCGGTCCACCCACCGCAGCAGGGGCGCGGGCTGCTCGCGCGCGACGCGCCCGGTGCGCCCGCCCCGGCCGACGCCGCCCACGCGGCCGAGGCGGGCCCGCGCGGCCGTGCGGTCCCAGGGCCCGGGCGCCTGCCACCCGAAGCGCAGGGCCACGAGCCGGACGCCGAGCACGCCCACGACCGCGGCGACCACGGTGCCCTCGGACAGCGCCTCCTCCCGCCACAGCACCGCGAGCACCAGCGCGCCCAGGAGGGACGGGATCGCGTAGAGCTGCCGCTGGTGCAGCACGGCGGGCACCTCGCCGGTGAGCAGGTCGCGCAGCACCCCGCCGCCGACGCCGGTGACGATCCCGGCGAACACCGCCGCGGTGGCGCCCACGCCGTACTCGAGCGCCTTGATGGTCCCGACGACGGTGAACAGCGCCAGCGCCCCGGCGTCGAGCACGAGCACGAGCCGGCGCAGCCGGTGCAGGCCCGGGTGCGCGGCCCACGTCACGAGCCCCGCGGCACACGCGGTCGCGACGAACTGCCACTGCGCGATGCCGACGGGCGGGATCGCGCCGATCAGGACGTCGCGCAGGATGCCGCCGCCGAGGCCGGCCACCCAGGCCAGCACGACGATGCCGAAGATGTCGAACCCCTTGCGCACCGCGGCGAGGCCGCCGGACAGCGCGCCGACGAACACGCCCAGGAGCTCGAGCACGGGCTGCAGGGGGAGGTCGACGTGCACAGGGGAGATCATGGCAGCCGGGAGTTCGCCGCGGCGCACCGCCGAGCCTCCCCGGGATCGGGCCCCGGCGATGGCAGGCTCGTCCGCGGAACGATGGGAGAGGTGTGATGGCCGAGCTGGAGCTGATCGGGCTGCACGAGGACGGGGAGCACCTGGTCCTCGCCGCGGCCGACGGGCAGCGCTACCGCCTGCGCATCGACGAGCCGCTGCGCGCCGCGGTGCGCCGCGACCGCCCGCAGCTGGAGCAGATCCGCGCCGAGCAGTCGGGCGTGCCGAGCCCGCGGGAGATCCAGGCGCGGGTGCGCGCCGGGCAGTCCGCGGAGCAGATCGCCGAGGAGTCCGGGCTGGCCGTCGAGCACGTGCGGCGGTTCGAGGGCCCGGTGCTCGCCGAGCGCGAGTTCGTCGCCGAGCAGGCGCGCGGCACCCGGGTCGGCCGCGACGTCGGCGCCCCGGTGCTGGGCGAGCTGGTGGTCGACCGCCTGGCGGCGCGCGGCGTCGACACGGCGGCCGTCACCTGGGACGCGTACCGCGAGCCCGGCGGCGGCTGGGTCGTCGTGGCACGGTTCCGCGTCGAGGACGACGCCCGCGAGGCGCGCTGGTCCTACGACGCGCAGGCGCGCGCGGTGCACGCGGAGGAGGACGAGGCCCGCTGGCTCTCCGAGACGGAGATCGCCGACGGCCCGGTCCCCCGCCGGCACCTGTCCGCGGTGCGCGACCTGGTCTACGACGTGGACGCCGACGTGCGCCCCGTGCTCGCGGCCGTCGACGCCCCCGGGCGCGCGCAGCACCGCGAGGAGGAGGACCCGGCCGACGACCTGCGCGCCACGCACGAGCTGCTGGACGACCTGCGCTCCCGCCGCGGCGTGCGGCAGACGCTCGACCTGGAGGACGACGAGGACGGCGACGGGTTCGGCGGCTTCGGCCCCCAGCACGCGTTCGACTTCGGCCAGCTCGACGAGCCGACCGCTCCCGGCGCCCACCCGGTCGACGCCGAGCCGGCCGCCGAGGCCCGCATCTACCCGACCCCGGCCCGGCCGACGCCGGCCGAGGACGAGCCCGAGACGCCCGTCGCCCTCGAGCCCGGCGAGCCGGACCCGTCCCGGCCCGGTCCGGACGAGGACACGGCGCCGGCCCGGCCCGAGGAGCAGCCGAAGCCCCGGTCCGCCGGACGGCGGGGCCGCCCGAAGGTGCCGAGCTGGGACGAGATCGTCTTCGGCGCGAAGCCGGAGTGACGCGCGCCCGGGGGCGGTGACGCCCCCGCGGCCGGGGCGCGGCTCAGTCCCCCGCGAGCAGGCCCAGCGTCTGCGGCGACAGCGTCCCCGCCCCCGAGGTGCGCGCGGTCATCCGCAGGCGGTGGTGCTTGCGGCACAGCACCTCGTAGCCCACGGCGTCGTCCTCGGCCGGCACCGCCACGTCGCCGACGACGACCTGCGCGCCCTCGACCACCATGGCGCCGTGCTCGGTGCGCGCGTTGTGCGTGGCGCGCGCACCGCACCAGCACAGCGCCTGGACCTGCAGCGTCTCCACCCGGTCGGCGAGCTCGAGCAGTCGCGCGGACCCCGCGAACAGCCGGGTCCGGAAGTCGGTGGTGATCCCGAACGCGAACACGTCGACGTCCAGGTCGTCGACGACCCGGCCGAGCTGCTCCACCTGCTCGGCGCTGTAGAACTGCGCCTCGTCGCAGATGAGGAAGTCGACGCGCGCGCCGCGGCTGCGCCGCTGGACGACCTCGTCCCAGAAGTCCGTGCCCGGGTTCACCTCGTGCGCCGGCACCGACAGGCCCAGGCGCGAGGACAGCACGTGCTCCCCCGCGCGGTCGTTCTGCGTGAACAGCACCCCGCCCCGGCCGCGGGCCGCGTGGTTGTGGTGCATCTGCAGCGCCAGGGTGGACTTGCCGCAGTCCATGGTGCCGCAGAAGAAGACCAGCTCGGCCACGTGCTCCTCGTTCCTCGTCGTGCTCGGTGGTGCGGGTGTTGCGGGTGGTGCGTGGGAGGCGGACCGTGCGCCGGCTCAGGTGTGCACGGCGAGCAGCGGCACCCGCAGCTCCGCCGGCGTCAGCGACCCGTGCACCCCCACCAGCCGGAGGGACGCCGGGGTCTGCGTCCGGGAGTCGACCACGGTCGCCCGCCCGGTCGCCGCCACCACCAGGTCGCCGATGAGCGGGCGCACGTGCCCGGACACCGGCCCGAACAGCCCGGCCGCCACGGCGTCGTCCCCGGTGAGCACCACCGCGTCGCCGCCGAGGACGTCGGCCCAGCGGGCCTCGGCCGCGCGCGGGTCGACCCCCGGCTCGAGGTGCACGTGCAGCGCCCGCGGCTCCCCCGCGACGAGGGCCACGCCCTCGGCGAGCCCCGGCGTGGTCGCGACGTCGTGCCGCCGGGCCGGGTCGACGTCGACCATGCCGTGGTCCGCGGTGACGACGACGGAGGCGCCGCGCGGCAGCGACCGCACCAGCCGGCGGAGCTCGCCGTCGAGCGCCTCGAGCTGGTCGCCCCACTGCCAGGAGCCGGCACCCTCGTGGTGGCCGGTCTTGTCGACGTCGCCCCAGTACAGGTAGACGAGGCCCGGCTCGCGCAGCAGCCGCAGCACCGCGTCGACGCGCTGCCCCAGCGACTCCGCGGCGCGGTACCCGCCGCCGCGCAGGGCCGCCTCGGTCAGGCCGGAACCCATGAACTTCGCGGGGCCGACGGTGGTGACCGTGACCCCGTGCGCGACCAGCCGCTCGAAGACCGTGGGCTCGCGCTGCCACTCCCGGGCCGGGCCGAGCCCGTCCCACGACACCATGTTGGCCAGCCCGCCGCTCGCGGGGTTGCGCACCGTGTAGCCGACCAGGCCGGTGCGGCCCGGGCCGGTCCCGGTGCCGAACGAGCCCATGGACGCGGCGGTGGTGGACGGGTAGCCGGCCGACAGCGGCCCGGACCCGTTCAGCAGCGACCGCAGGAACGGGGCGTGCCCCGCGCGCTCGGTGAGGTTCTCGTAGCCCAGCCCGTCCACCAGGACGACGCACACCCGGTGCGCCTCCGGGAGCCCGAGCTGCGCGCGCCGCGCCGGGCCGTCGGGCACCGGCGCACCGAGGCTGTCGGCGACGGCCGGCAGCAGCCCCGACAGGGACGGACCCTCGTAGTCGGGCGGCACCAGGCCCGCGTCCGCGAGCCGGGCCGGCACGGTCGAGGACGCGGCGGCCGTCATCGTCAGCGCGCGCTCGCCGCGGACAGCCGCTTGGCGAACGCCACGGCGTCGCGGACCGCGCCCTCGCCCTCGGCGACCGCGGACACCCGGACGACCACGTCGTCGGGGGTCAGCGTGCCGGTGAGGCCGTGGTCCGCCTCGCAGGCGGGGTCGGCGCAGCCGGCCGGCTCCAGGTCGACCCGGGACACCGCGCCCCAGCCGACCGCGAGCGTCAGCTCGGCGGCGGGCGTGCCCGGGCGGTGCTGCTCGGGGGTCGCGATGACGTGGGTGAGCGCGACGGAGCGCAGCTCCGACAGCGGGACCGCCTCGGTCGTGGCGGCGGCGCTGGCCGACGGGTGCTCGCTGTCGGCGGGGTGGTCGTCGACGTGCGCGACCACGAGCCGCGTGGGGGTCAGCACCAGGACCGTGACGTGCCGGCGCACCTCCTGCGCGTCGAACGTGGTCTCGGGGTGCACGAGGTACGCCTCGACGGGCTCGTCCGCGAGCGCGACGTCCAGGACGTCGGCGACCAGGTCGGGGTAGTACCCGGCCCGGTGCAGGTCGCGCAGCAGGTCGGTGGAGGGGGCAGGCACCCGGACATCCTCCCACCGCGAGGGCGCGGTCGTCACACCCGCGTCCCGGCGGGGTCGGGCGGGCGGCGACCGGCGGTCCGACGCGCGGCGACCGGCGGTCAGACGGGCAGCGCCCGGCGCGGGCCGTCGGCGCGGGTGGCCGCGACCCCGACCCGCGCGGTGGCGCCGAGCACGTACGCCCCGTGCTCCGCGACCACCACCGGGTTGAGCTCCAGGTGCAGCAGCTCGGGCAGCTGGTCCGCGAGCACCGCGACCCGGGCGAGCACGTCCTCCAGCGCGGCGACGTCGAGCGGCGGGACGCCGCGGTAGCCGAACAGCCGGGGCGCGGACCGCGGCGCCCGGACCATGTCGGACACGTCCACGTCGGTCAGGGGCGGCACCGCCCAGGCGACGTCGCCGAGCAGGTCGGTGGTGTCTCCCCCGAGCCCGAAGCCCAGGACGGGGCCGAACAGCGGGTCCTCGGCGGACCGGATCACGCAGGCCACCCCGTGCGGCGCCATCGCCTGCACCTCCAGCGGCGCGCGCCCCGGCTCGGGCTCCCGGCCCGCGGCGAGCGCGAGCACCTGGGCCACGTCGGCGCGCAGCTCGGCCTCGTCGTGCACGTCGAGCCGCACGCCGCCCAGGTCCGAGCGGTGCCGCAGGGCGGGCACGGTGGACTTGAGCGCGACCGGCCAGCCGAGCCGGTCCGCGGCCGCCACCGCCTCGTCGGCGTCGTGCACCCCGACGGTCGGGAACACGTGCACGCCGGCGAGCTCCAGCAGCTCCGCGGTCTGCTCGTGGCTCAGGTCGAGCGAGGCGCGGGTGCCGGCCTCGTCGAGCCAGCCCGCGATCCGGCGGCGCGCGGTGCGGGCGTGGATGCCCTCGGGCGCCACGAGCCGGCCGCGGTCGGCCGCACGCCACGCGGCGTACCGGGCGGCCTGGTCGAGCGCGAGCACCGCGTCCTCCGGCGTGGTGTACGCGGGGACGGTGCGCAGCACGCCGTCGGCGTCCGGCGCGGTCAGCGCGGGCGTCGCGCCGTGCAGGCCGAGCAGGCACGCGACCGAGGTGCGGCCCGAGCCCGCCGCGTGCCGGGCCAGCGCCTGGGCGACCCGGTCGTCCCGCGGGCCGACGGTCGGCACGTGCATGGTGACGACGACCTCGACGTCCGGGTCGGCGTACACCGCGGCGAACGTGCGCTCGACCTTCGTGTCGTCGGCGTCCTCGTGCAGGATCGCGGGCGCGCGGCCCACGGTGAACCCCGCCGCGGCGAGCGCCTCGGACACCAGCGACGCCGCGGCGGACGACGACGCCACCACGGCGGCGCGCCGGCCCGGCGGCAGCGGCTGGAGCGCGAACAGCTGGGACACCTCGAGCATCTGGTGCACGTTGTCGACCAGCACCACGCCCGACCGGCGCATGACCTCCTGCAGGGTCTGCCGCGACGCCTGGGTGGGCCGCACCGCGTGCCCGGGCGGCACGACGTGCCCGGACCGGCCGGCCGTCACGACGACGACCGGCTTGGCCGTCGCGAGGCGCCGGGCCACCCGGGAGAACTTGCGGGGGTTGCCGATCGACTCCAGGTACAGGGCGACGACGTCGGTGGCGTCGTCGTCCTGCCAGAACTGCATGAGGTCGTTGCCGGAGACGTCCGCCCGGTTGCCCGCGGACACCAGGTGGGCGAGCCCGAGGTGCCGGCGGCGCACGGAGCCGAGGATGGACACCGCCGTGGACGCGGACTGGCAGAACAGGCCGATCCGGCCGGGTGGCGGCGGGTCCTCGGTGAGCGACGCGTTCAGCACGCCGCCGGCGGCGTGCGCGAGCAGCCCGTACGAGCGCGGGCCCACCACGCGGAGCCCGGCCGCGTGCGCGGCGCGCAGCAGGGCGCGCTGCAGCGCGAGGCCGGTCGGCCCCTGCTCGGCGTAGCCGCCGGACAGCACGACCACGCCCTTCACCCCGAGCCGGCCCAGCGCCCGGACGGCGACGACGGCCTCGGCCGCGGGCAGGGCGAGCACCGCGAGGTCCACGGGGCCGGGGACGTCGTCGAGGCGGTCCCAGTGGTGCACGGCCGGGCCGCGGCCCGCTCCCCCGTCGGGTGCCCCGGCGCGGCCGACGACGTGCACCTGCACCGGGCGCTCGTCGCCGCCCGCCGCGGTCACGGCGCCGGTCCGGTGCTCCGGGCCGTCCGCGGCGGGGACGCCGCCCACGAGGTCCGCCAGCACGCGCTCGGCCCGCCGGTCGTCCAGCGACCCGGGCGCCGCGGCCGGCGACGACAGCACCAGGACGGAGCGGGCCGTCAGCAGCGCCTGCACGCTGCGCGCCTCCGCGGCGTGCTCGCGGGCCATCATCACCGCGAGGGACCGGTCCGTGGGGTCGATGTCGAAGCCGACCGTCACCACGCCGTCCTCCAGCCGCTGCTGCAGCGAGTACCCCGCCTCGCGGAACACCGCGATCATCCGGCCGTTCTGCGGCAGCACGTCGGCCGTGAACCGGCGGATGCCGCGCTCGCGCGCCGCCGCGGCCAGGTGCTCCAGCAGCACGGAGCCGAGGCCGCGGCCGTGGTGCGCGTCGGCGATGTTGAACGCGACCTCGGCCTCGTCCGGGCCGACCTTGTCGTACCGGGCGACGCCGATGATCGCGTCGTCCTCGGTCACCGCGACCAGCGCGACGCGGTCCCGGTGGTCCACGCGGGTGAACCGCGCCAGGTCCCGGTCCCCCAGCCGCTCCAGCGGGGCGAAGAACCGGAACACGATCGACGCCTCGGACTGCGCGACGTGGAACGCCTGCAGGGCGTCGGCGTCCTCCGGCCGGATCGGCCGCACGTGCGTGGTGCTGCCGTCGCGGAGGACGACGTCGGCCTCCCAGCTCTCCGGGTAGTCCGCCGCCTCCACGGGCGCGTCCCCGGTGCTCTCGGCCATGCCCAGGAGCCTAACGAACCGGCGCGCCGCGCGTCGTGGTGGTCCACAGGGTCGCGGAGCGGCGACAATGGCCCGACCACCCCGCACCACCGACCCCGGGAGCAGCCCCCAGCATGGCGCGCCGCAGCAGCACCCCCGACGTCCCGCCGGAGGACGTCGTCGAGCGCATCGTCGACATCGACGTCGCCACCGAGATGGAGGGCTCGTTCCTCGAGTACGCCTACTCGGTCATCTACTCGCGCGCCCTGCCCGACGCCCGGGACGGTCTCAAGCCGGTCCAGCGCCGCATCCTGTTCCAGATGTCCGACATGGGCCTGCGCCCGGACCGGCCGTTCGTGAAGTCGGCGCGCGTCGTCGGCGAGGTGATGGGGAAGCTGCACCCGCACGGCGACACCGCGATCTACGACGCGATGGTCCGCATGGCGCAGCCGTTCTCCCTGCGGCTGCCGCTCGTCGACGGGCACGGCAACTTCGGCTCGCTCGACGACGGCCCCGCCGCCCCCCGGTACACCGAGGCGCGCATGGCGCCGTCCGCGCTCGCGATGACGCAGAGCCTCGACGAGGACGTCGTCGACTTCGTCCCGAACTACGACAACAAGCTGACGCAGCCCGGCGTGCTGCCCGCGGCGATCCCCAACCTGCTGGTCAACGGCGCGTCGGGCATCGCGGTCGGCATGGCGACCAACATGGCGCCGCACAACCTGGTCGAGGTCGTCGCCGCGGCCCGGCACCTGGTGCTGCACCCCGAGGCCACGCTCGACGAGCTCCTGCGGTTCGTCCCCGGTCCCGACCTGCCGAGCGGCGGCAAGATCGTCGGCCTGGAGGGCGTGCGGGACGCGTACCGCACCGGCCGCGGCGCGTTCCGCACCCGGGCCACCGCGCGGATCGAGAACGTCACCCCGCGCCGCAAGGGCATCGTCGTCACCGAGCTGCCGTACACCGTGGGCCCGGAGAAGGTCATCGAGAAGATCAAGGAGGGCGTGCAGTCCAAGAAGCTGTCCGGGATCTCGGACGCCCTCGACCTCACCGACCGGCAGCACGGGCTGCGCCTGGTCATCGAGGTGAAGACGGGGTTCAACCCCGAGGCGGTCCTGGAGCAGCTGTACCGGTACACGCCGCTCGAGGACTCGTTCTCCATCAACAACGTCGCCCTGGTCGACGGCCAGCCGCGCACGCTGGGCCTGCGCGACCTGCTGCAGGTGTGGGTGGACCACCGCATCTCCGTGGTGCGGCGCCGGAGCCAGTTCCGGCTGCGCAAGAAGCAGGAGCGCCTGCACCTGGTCGAGGGCCTGCTGATCGCGATCGTCGACATCGACGAGGTCATCCAGGTCATCCGGTCCTCGGACGACGCGGACGCCGCGCGCACCCGGCTGCGCCAGGTCTTCGACCTGTCCGAGCCGCAGGCCGAGTACATCCTCGAGCTGCGACTGCGCCGGCTGACCAAGTTCTCCCGCATCGAGCTGGAGAAGGAGCGCGACGAGCTGCTCGGCGAGATCGAGGCGCTGCAGGCGATCCTCGGCGACGAGACGCTGCTGCGGACCACCGTCAGCGACGAGATGGCCGAGGTCGCCGCCACCTACGGCACCCCGCGCCGGACGATCCTGCTCGAGTCCGCGGGCGGCGTCGCGACCGCCGCCGAGGGCGCGCCCGCGCCGCGGTCCGGCCGGGCCGCCGCGCCCGCGCTGTCCCTCGAGATCGAGGACACCCCCTGCTACGCGCTGCTGTCCGCGACCGGCCTGGTCGCGCGCACCGGCAGCACCGACGTCGAGCTGCGGCCCGCGCCGGGCGCGGGGCGCGCCAAGCACGACGTGCTCGCCGGCGCCGTCCCGACGACCGTCCGCGGCGAGGTCGGCGTGCTGACCTCGCGCGGGGTCGTCCGCCGGGTGTCCGTGCTCGACCTGCCGGGCCTGCCGCCGACCGACGGCGCGCCGAACCTGTCCGGTGGGCTGCCGCTGTCCGAGCTGCTCGCGCTCGACAAGGGCGAGAAGGTCGTCGGCCTGGTGCCCGTGACCCCCGACGCCCCGACGCTCGCGGTCGGCACCGCGCAGGGCGTGGTCAAGCGCGTCACTCCCGGGGAGGCCCCCGCGAACCGCGACTCCTGGGAGGTCATCGGCCTCAAGGACGGCGACGAGGTGGTCGGCTGCGCCACGGTGACCGACGAGGACGAGCTCGTGTTCGTCGCCTCGGACGCGGCGCTGCTGCACTTCCCGGCGGCCTCCGTGCGGCCGCAGGGCCGGCCGGCGGGCGGCATGGCGGGCATCAAGCTCGCCGCCGGGCAGCGGGTCGTGCACTTCGGCGCGCTGCCCGCCGGGTCCGACGCCGCCGACGACGACGAGGGGCCGGTCGTGGTCACCGTCGCGGGCGCGTCCGACGCACTGCCCGGCACGCAGGCCGGTTCGGCGAAGGTCACGCCGTTCTCCCGGTACCCGGGCAAGGGGCGGGCCACCGGCGGCGTCCGGGCGCACCGGTTCCTCAAGGGCGAGGACGCGCTGTTCCTCGCCTGGGTCGGCCCGGCGCCGGCGCGGGCCACGGGCTCGGCGGGCCAGCCGGTCGAGCTGCCGGAGCCGGACGAGCGCCGGGACGGCTCGGGCCAGCCGCTGGCGGCCCCGCCGCTCGCGATCGGCTGACCCGCCCGCCGAGGACCCCCGCCGAGAGCCACCCCCGCCGAGATAGGGCCCCCGCGCCGAGGTAGGACCGCGGGGCGCCCTATCTCGGCGCGACGGCCCTACCTCGGCGACGGGGCGCGGGACGGAACGGCGACGCGCGCGGGCGCGCGCCGGGGCCGCGCGGCGCGGCGAACGACAGCTAGCGCGCGGAGCCCGTGGCAGCGATGCGGGCGCGGACCAGGCCGGACACCTCGACGAGCGAGGCCACCTGCGCCTCGTCGAGCGGCGAGAGCAGCAGCTCGCGCACCAGCACCCGTCGGGTCTTCTGCGCGGCGTGCGCGGCGGCCTCACCGGCCTCGGTGAGGCACACCACGGTGCCGCGCCCGTCCTGGCGGTCCCGGGTGCGCGTGACGAGCCCGCGGCGCTCCATGCGGCGCAGCTGGTGCGAGACCCGGCTGTCCTGCCACTCGGCGGCAGCGGCGAGGTCCTTGGCCCGCAGGCCCGGGTGGCCGGCCGCGAGCAGCGGCTCCAGCAGCTCGAGGTCCGCGACGGACACGCCGGCGTCGGCGCCGAGCCCGCGCTCGAGCGCCGTGAACATCTCCCGGGAGAGTCCCAGGTACATGCGCCAGGTGGCGTCCTCGTCCGCCTGCCCCTGCCCGTCCTCTGGAGCCATGGGCACAGCGTAGGGCCCCGCCGTCGCGCGGCGGGGCCGAACCGCTAGACCTCGATCGTGAACATGACCGCACCGTGCGTGACCTCGTAGCCGAGGCTGGCGTACAGCCCGTGGGCGCCCGAGGGGTTCTCGGTGTCCACGTCGAGCTCGGCGTACTGCATCCCGTCCGCCCGGAACGACGCCATCGCGGCGGTCAGCAGGGCGGGCGCCAGGCCCCGGCCCCGCCACGCCCGCCGCACGCCGAGCAGCTCGGTGTACCCGGAGGTGAAGCCGGCCACCTCCCAGTCGTGCTCGTACCGGCCGGACATCGTGTAGCCGGCCACCTCGCCCGACGCCTCGTCCAGTGCCACGTGGCTCCACTGCGGGGCGAACATCGCGCGGCCCTGCTGCCAGTGCTCGGGCGACCGGGGCTCACTCCCCCAGTGGTCGGCGAACGCCTCGTTGTGCGCCAGCCGCACCGCGTCGTCGAGCTCGGCGGACCACGGCACGATCCGCACGCCGTCGACCGGCCGCGGCTCGGGCAGCGGCCGGGACAGGTCCCGACGCATGTCGGTGTAGTACCGGACCGGGGTGAACCCGGCGCGCGCGTGCAGCGCCAGGGCGTCGGCGCGGTGGTCCTCGAGGAACGCGGCGATCCGGCCGGGCGCGTCCTTGCCGGACTCCGCGAGCTTCTGCCGGGCGCGGGCGGTCGCCCACGCCAGCAGCGCCCGGCCGACGCCCCGGCCGCGCCAGGCCGGGTCGACCCCGCCCGCCTCCCACACCCGGATCACGCGCACGTCGCCGGGCGGCGCGTCGAGCGTGATCCACGCGCGCGGGACGCCGTCGCCGTCGAGCCCCACGCGGCTGTCCCGGGCGGGGTCCTTCCACTCGCCGTCGAACCACTCGGCGACCTCGACCTCGCTGGTGCGGAACGGCTGGGCGTCGGCGGCCTCGATGCGCGCGACCAGCGCGGCCAGGACCGGCACGTCGTCCCGGGTGAGCGGGCGCCAGGTCAGGCCGGTCGCGGCCGGGTCGGGCTCGGGCAGGGTCGCGGGGGCCGCGGCCCGCACCGCCAGGGACGGGGCGGCGGCGGCGGAGGTGTCGGTGCTCTCGGGCATGCGGGACACGGTGCCCGACACCGGCGGGTGGTGTCACGCGGAATCGCGGCCCGGCGCGCGTTCGCGGTGCGGGACGCGGGACCCGCGGGGTCCCGCCGGCGCGGGTTCCGCCGGTGCGGGGCCCCGCGGCGTCAGGCGTCGATCTGCGAGGCGTCCAGCGTCGACGCCCCGGCCACGATGAAGTCCTTGCGCGGCGCGACGTCGGAGCCCATCAGCAGCTCGAAGGTCTCCTCCGCACGCCGGACCACCGCGTCGGCGCTCTCGGCGGCCGGCAGGGTCACCCGGCGCAGGGTGCGGTGCCGCGGGTCCATCGTCGTCTCCGACAGCTGGTCCGCGTCCATCTCGCCGAGGCCCTTGTAGCGCTGGATGTCCTCCTTGTAGCGCTTGCCGGCCTTGTCGAGCTTCTTGAGCGTGGCGGCGAGCTCGGCCTCGGAGTACGTGTACACGTACTCGTTCTTCCGGCTGCCGGCGCCGATGACCTCGATGCGGTGCAGCGGCGGGACCGCGGCGTACACCCGCCCGGCCTCGACCAGCGGCCGCATGTACCGGAAGAACAGCGTGAGCAGCAGGGTGCGGATGTGCGCGCCGTCGACGTCGGCGTCGGTCATCAGCACGATCTTGCCGTACCGCGCGGCGTCGAGGTCGAACGTGCGGCCCGAGCCCGCGCCGATCACCTGGATGATCGCGGCGCACTCGGCGTTGCGCAGCATGTCGGAGATCGACGCCTTCTGGACGTTGAGGATCTTGCCGCGGATCGGCAGCAGCGCCTGGAAGTCCGACGAGCGCGCGAGCTTGGCCGTGCCGAGCGCGCTGTCGCCCTCGACGATGAACAGCTCGCTGCGGGACACGTCGTCGCTGCGGCAGTCGGCGAGCTTCGCGGGCAGGGACGACGACTCCAGCGCCGTCTTGCGGCGGGAGATCTCCTTCTGCTTGCGGGCCGAGACGCGGGCGCGCATCTCCCCCACGACCTTGTCGAGCAGCGCCGCCGACTGGGCCTTGTGCTCGCGCTTCGCGGACGTCATGAGCGCGGTCAGCTCGGAGTCGACGACCTTCGCGACGATGTTCCGCACCGGCGCGGTGCCGAGGACCTCCTTGGTCTGGCCCTCGAACTGCGGCTCGGCCAGCCGGACCGTCACGACCGCGGTGAGGCCCGCGAGCACGTCGTCCTTCTCGATCTTCTCCCCGCCGTCCTTCGCGGAGATCTTCAGCCGGCGGGCGTTGGCCTCCACCTGCTTGCGGATCGTGCGGAGCACGGCGGTCTCGAAGCCCGCCAGGTGCGACCCGCCCTTGGGCGTCGCGATGATGTTGACGAAGGTGCGGACCTCGGTCTCGTAACCCGTGCCCCAGCGCAGCGCCACGTCGACCTCGCAGTCGCGCTGCACCTCCTGGGGGGTCATGTGCCCGCGGGCGTCGAGCACCGGCACCGTCTCGGAGAACGTGCCCGAGCCGGTGAGCTGCCAGGTGTCCGTGACCGGGGCGTCCGGCGCGAGGAAGTCGGCGAAGTCGACCGTGCCGCCGTCGTGCCGGAACACCTCCTCGTGCGGGCCCTCGGCCGCCGGGGTGCCCGGGAGCCCGCGCTCGTCGCGGACGGTGATCGTCAGACCCGGCACGAGGAAGCTGGTCTGCCGGGCGCGGGTCACGAGCTCGTCGTAGGAGAACACCGCCGAGGTCGGGAAGATGTTCCGGTCCGCCCAGTACCGGATGCGCGTCCCGGTGCGGCCCTTGGCGACCTTGCCGACGACCTCGAGCTGCGAGCGCGCGACGAACGGCTCGAACGGCGACTCCGGGCTGCGGCCCGCCGCGTCGTCGAACACCCCCGGCTCGCCCCGGTGGAACGTCATGCGGTGGGTCCTGCCCCCGCGGTCCACCTCGACGTCCAGGCGCTCGGAGAGCGCGTTGACCACCGAGGCGCCGACGCCGTGCAGGCCGCCGGACGCGCCGTACGAGCCGCCGCCGAACTTGCCGCCGGCGTGCAGCTTGGTCAGCACGACCTCGACGCCGGTCAGGCCGGTCTTCGGCTCGACGTCGACCGGGATGCCGCGGCCGCTGTCGCGGACCTCGACCGAGGAGTCGGCGTGCAGCACGATGTCGATGCGGTCGCCGTGCCCGGCCAGGGCCTCGTCGACCGAGTTGTCGATGATCTCCCAGAGGCAGTGCATGAGGCCGCGGGAGTCGGTGGACCCGATGTACATGCCCGGCCGCTTGCGCACGGCCTCGAGGCCCTCGAGCACCGACAGGTGGCGGGCGGTGTAGCTGGACTCGGCGGAAGCGGTCGACACGAGTCCCGAGGGTAATCGGTCGCACCGACAGATCGGCGGCACCATGCCGCCCGGGCCGCCGATCCTCAGCGCGTCGTGCCCGTCCGGTCACGGTGGCGTGTCGGTCGCGTGACGGCCCGGTCACGCCGGGTGAGTTCGCGTACGCGGTGAGCGAACCACCCGGCCTCGACGGGAAGGATCCGGGCCCGGGATGGTTGTATGACAACGTGACGGAGACGATCGAGACCACGAACCCGCTGACCGCAGCCGACCGCTGCGACCGCTGCGGCGCTCAGGCCTACGTCCGCGTGCAGCTGCCCGTGGGCGAGCTCCTGTTCTGCGCGCACCACGCGCGCGAGCACGCGCCGAAGTACTCGCAGGTCGCCACCCACGTGCAGGACGAGACGGACAAGCTGCTCGCCGAGCACGGAGCCGGGGCCGGCGCCGCTCGCTGAGCCGCGCACCGCGCCACCACGACACGACGGGGCCCGTCCGGCAGCAGCCGGGCGGGCCCCGTCGCGTCACCGGCGGCGCCGGCCGCCGGTCCGGATCACCGGCGCAGCACGACCTTGAGCGCGTCGTTCTGCGCCGCGCTGCCGAACACCTCGTACGCCTCGTGCATCTGGCCGAGAGCGAAGGTGTGCGTCCCCATCGACCGGATGTCGAGCGAACCCTCGGCCACCAGGTCGAGCAGCATCGGCGCCGTCACCCCGTCGACCAGGCCCATCGTGATCGTGATGTTCTCGATCCACAGCCGGTCGATCGGCAGCGTGACCGGGTGCCCGTGCACGCCGATGTTCGCCACGTGGCCGTAGGGCACGACCAGGTCGAACGCCGCCTCCAGGGTCTTCGGGACACCGACCGCCTCCATGACGACGTCCGCGCCGCGCCCACCGCACAGGTCCCGGACCTCGTCCTGCCAGCCGTCGGCGTCCGCCCGCACCGCGTGCGTCGCCCCGAAGTCGCGCACCGCCCGGTCCAGGCGGAACGGGTCGAGGTCGACGGCGATCACCCGCCGGGCCCCGTGCAGGTGCGCCGTCGCCATCGCCGCGAGCCCGACCGGCCCGGCGCCGATGCACACGACCGAGTCCCCCGGCGACACCGCCCCGTTGCGGACGCCCATCTCGTAGCCGGTCGGGAAGATGTCCGACAGGAAGATCACCTCCTCGTCCGACAGCCCCGCCGGCACCCGGTGCAGCGAGGTGTCGCCGAACGGGACGCGGACCAGCTCGGCCTGGGTGCCGTCCACGAGGTGCCCGAGCACCCAGCCGATCCCGCCGACCGACTGGCAGTGGCTGGCGCGGCCGACGCGGCAGTAGCGGCAGGTGCCGCAGGAGGTGATCGCCGGCACGACGACCCGGTCGCCGACGACGAACTTGCCCACCGCCGAGCCGACCTCGACGACCGTGCCGACGGCCTCGTGGCCCAGGATGCGACCGGGGGTGACCGCCGGGACGTCGCCGAGCAGGATGTGCAGGTCGGTGCCGCAGATCGTGGTGGTGTCGACCTGGACGACCACGTCCGTCGTGTCGACGACGTGCGCGTCGGGCACGTCCTGCCACTCCTTGCGCCCCGGACCGTGGTACACGAGAGCCTTCATCGCGGGTCCTCCTCCGGCGGGCGCCGTCGCCCGCCTGCCTGGGTCCCCTCGCCGTCGAGGTGACCTTCGTCCCCCATTCACCTCCGGCGGCGGACGACCGAGTGGGACCGAGGTCCCGATCCGGACATCTCGCCGGGGCGCGAGCACGACGAAGGGCCCACCCCCACGGGGGCGGGCCCTTCGTCGTACCGGCTCAGTCCAGGTAGTCGCGCAGCACCTGGGAGCGGCTCGGGTGGCGCAGCTTCGACATCGTCTTGGACTCGATCTGGCGGATCCGCTCACGGGTCACGCCGTAGACCTTGCCGATCTCGTCCAGCGTCTTCGGCTGCCCGTCCGTGAGGCCGAACCGCATCGAGACCACGCCGGCCTCGCGCTCGGACAGGGTGTCGAGCACCTGGTGCAGCTGCTCCTGCAGCAGCGTGAAGCTCACCGCGTCCGCGGGCACGACGGCCTCGGAGTCCTCGATGAGGTCACCGAACTCGCTGTCGCCGTCCTCGCCGAGCGGGGTGTGCAGCGAGATCGGCTCGCGGCCGTACTTCTGGACCTCGACGACCTTCTCGGGGGTCATGTCGAGCTCCTTGGCGAGCTCCTCCGGCGTGGGCTCCCGGCCGAGGTCCTGGAGCATCTGCCGCTGCACGCGCGCCAGCTTGTTGATGACCTCGACCATGTGCACCGGGATGCGGATGGTGCGGGCCTGGTCGGCCATCGCGCGGGTGATCGCCTGGCGGATCCACCACGTGGCGTACGTCGAGAACTTGTAGCCCTTGGTGTAGTCGAACTTCTCGACCGCGCGGATCAGACCGAGGTTGCCCTCCTGGATCAGGTCCAGGAACAGCATGCCGCGGCCGGTGTAGCGCTTCGCGAGCGAGACGACCAGGCGGAGGTTGGCCTCGAGCAGGTGGTTCTTGGCGCGGCGGCCGTCCTGCGCGATCCACTGCAGCTCGCGGCGGGCCTTCGGCTCGAGGTCGTCGCCGATCGCGGCGAGGCGCTCCTCGGCGAACAGGCCGGCCTCGATGCGCTTGGCGAGCTCGACCTCCTGCTCGGCGTTCAGCAGCGCGACCTTGCCGATCTGCTTCAGGTAGTCCTTGACCGGGTCGGCGGTGGCGCCCGCGGTGACGACCTGCTGGGCCGGCGCGTCGTCCTCGTCCCGGTCGGACACGACGAAGCCGGTGTCGGTGGTCTCCTCCGCGGCGGCGGCCGGCGCCTTGGCGGCGGGGGCGCCCTCCGTGTCCGCCTCGGCGTCCTCGGTGGTCTCCTCGTCGGTGGCCTCGTCGCCGGCCTCGAGCTCGGCGTCGTCGATCTCGACGTCCTCGAGGTCGACCTCCTCCTCGTCGCCGTCCTCGTCGGACTTCGCCTTGGTGGCCTTGGTCGCCTTGACGGGCTTCGCGGTGGCGGCCTTGCCGGCGGCCGCCTTCTTGGCGGCCGGCTTGGCGGCCGCGGCGCGCGTCTTGCGGGCGGGCTTCTCGGCCTCGTCGCCGTCCTCGGCCGCGACGACGGCCTTGGCCGACGGGCGGGCCTTCGCGGTGGTCGCCGCGACGGCGCGGGCGGGAGCCGCGGTCGGCTCCTCGATGGTGATGCCGGCGTTGGCCAGACCGCGCACGACGGCCTTCAGCCGCTTGGCGTCCTCCACCTGAGCGGCCTCGCACGCGTGACGCAGCGCAGCGGCGTCGACGCTGCCGTTGGTGCGCCCGGCGCGCACGAGGTCCTGCAGGGCGGGGTGCTCGAACTCACGCGGGAGTGTGGGGGTGGGAGTCTGGGGCGTCACGAATGACCTTTCGGCAGCAAGGGACCCGGTTCGGCGCATCGGGTACCTCGATATTGTACCGGCCCGCACCCACCGCGGGATGCCCCCGGACGGGCGGCGAGGCCTCGGTCCGGCAGGCCGGATGACCTGTCGTAGGTGCTCAACGCGCGAGGCCCGCCGAGGATTCCCGCGGCGGGCCCGTCGTGCCGGCCCGGGCCCGGCCCGGGCGTGTCCCGGTCCCCCGGGCGTGTCGACCGCCGGGCGGGCCGGTCCCCGCCGCGGTCAGCTCGGGTCGGGCTTGACCGCCAGCACCGGGCACGGGGAGTCGAGCAGGATGCGCTGGGCGTTGGCGCCGAGGATCAGCTTGCCGACCGGGCTGCGGCGGCGCAGGCCGATGACGATGAGGGTGGCGTCCGTCTCCTCGGCGGTGCCGATGAGCGTCTCCGCGACGTCCCGGCCCCCGGTCACGACGCGCACGTCGTGCGGGACGCCCCGCGACTCGAGCGAGGCGCGGACCTCGTCGAGGGCGGCGGCGAGCTCGTCCTTCTGCTCGTCGGTCTCGTCCCCGCGCTCGCTCACGACCACGACCAGCGGCTCCGACCTGCGGACCGCCTCGCCCGTCGCCGCCGCGAGGGCGGCACGTCCCTCGACGGTCGCCAGGTACCCGACCACGATGCTCATGTGTGCTCCTCGCACGTGCGCTGTGCGTCCTCGGGCGCGCACCGGTGCGCCGTCGCGCGGGTGCGGGCCGTGGACCGTGGTCCGACCGTACCGGAAGGGGTCGGGGCGCACGACCGGTCCCGGGGCGCTCAGCAGCGACGACGCACCCACCCCGGCGGCAGGCCAGCGCCGAGCGCGCGGTCGAGCAGCTCCGCGAGCCGGTGACCCGGGTCCTGGTCGAGGGCGCGCTCGACCAGCACGGACGCCCGCACCGCGTCGCCGTCCCACCACGCCAGCAGGGCGAGCAGGGTGAGCGCGGGCGCCTGCCGGTCGCGCCGGCCGTGGGCGACGACCCGTTCGAGAGCCGCGCGCCCGGCGTCCGCGACGTCCTCGCGAGGCTCGCGGCCGCGGACCGGGTCGACCAGCAGGTCCAGCGCCGCGCGCACCCGTGCCGACACCGCCCGGGCGTCGGCCGCCCCGGGACCCCCGTCGGCCGCGTCCTCCTCGGCACCCGGCCACCCCGGCTCGGCGGAGCCCTCGTCCGCGTCCGGCCCGTCCCCGGCGTCCGGCCCGTCCCCCGCGTCCGGCCCCTCCCCGGCGTCCGGCTCGTCCGGCCCGGTCCCCGCGTCCCGCCCCACCTCTCCCCCGCGCTGGTCCGCGTCGTCCGGCCACGCCGCCCCCACCTTCGTCCCCCCGGCCGAGCCCGTGCGCACCAGCGCGTCCGGCAGCGCGGCGTCCTCCGGGGCGACGAGCGTCAGCACCACCGCGTCCCGCACGACGGGGTCGAGGAGCGCGGCCTCGACCCGCCCGAGCTCGGCGGACGGGACCTGGACCGGCTCCCCGGCCGCCGCGAGGACGGCCCGCCACGCCGCGAGCGAGCGCTGCCGCCACCGGAGCACGGCCTCGGGGCCGTCGGCGCGCAGCAGGGCGTCGAGCCAGCGGGAGCGCGCGGCGGCGGCGGAACGACGCCGGCCGGGGGTGGCGGGCCGCACGAGCCCCAGCTCCTCGCGCGAGCCGGCGACGCCGCCCCGCCGGGACACGAGCCGGCCGGCCAGGTCCCCGCCGGACAGGTCGGCGAGCGGCCGCCCGCCGACGGGGCAGCAACCGCGATCCCGGCAGTCGAGGCCGAGGTAGCTGCCGCGGTCGACCGACCAGGTCGTCACCGGCCCGACGCCGGCCACGCCGCGGCGCAGCACCTCCGCGGCACGTGCCCCGCGCGACCCGGACCGGGCCCGCAGCCCGCGCTCTGCGTCGCGCGGGTCGCCCTCACCTGCGTACAGGACGACGACGACCTCGGCGGTGCCGTCGTCGTGCAGGTGGTCCGCCAGAGCCGCGGCCAGCTCCGCGCCGTCCGGGCGCAGGAGATCGGGCAGGTCGACCCGCGCCACGAGCCCGACCCGGTGGCCGGGCGGCCGGAGGCCGACGAGCACGGCGGAGTCGCGCGGCTCGAAGCCCAGGAGGTAGGGCACCAGCGCGAGCAGCTCGCGCGGGTGCCCCAGCCGGAGCGTGGTACGGGGGACGGGGCCGGCGCCGGACAGCGGGTCCGGCCGGGGCGTGGTGGTCGTCATGCCGCCCACCCGACCCCGGCATCCCCAGCACCCGCCACCGTCACCCACCCGTCCTGGGGACGGCGCACCACCCACCCCCCTGTGGAGGAGTCGGCACCCGCTCGTGGAGCGGCGCTACTGTGGCGCCCGTGCTCCGCCGTCCCACCGCCGCCGCCCTCGTCCTCGCCGTCGTGGCGGCCGGCTCGGCGGGCTGCACCGCCGACGGCGGCGCCGCCCCGACCGCGTCCGCGACCGCCACCGCCCCGGCTCCCGCACCGACGGAGTCGCTGCTGCCCAGCCCGACGTCCACCGGCTCGTCGGTCGGGGACCTGGCGGCCGGCTTCCCGTCCGACCTCGTGCAGCCGCCCGAGGGCAGCGAGATCCTCGTGTCGAGCGCCGAGCCCGACGCGGCGACCGGGCTGACCACGATCAGCCTGAACCTGCGCAGCCCGCTCGCGACGGACCAGCTGGTGCAGGCGGTGCGCGACCAGCTGGTCGCAGCAGGCTTCGCGGAGACCGTGGTCGACCCGGGCACGACCGGCCTGGCCGCGTCGTCGACGTTCGTGCGGGGGGACGCCGGCGCGGAGCTGCTCACGCTGGGCGTGCTGGACCGCGACGGGGTGCGCACGCTGACGCTGGGCGGGACCGTCCGGCTCTGAGGCCCTACGCTCGCCGGGTGAGCACCGCCCCCGCACTCGTCGACGCCGAGGACCTCCGCACCCGGGTCGACGCCCTGCTCACGGAGCACGTCGAGGCGCTGCTCCCCGAGCTGGTCGCCTCCGGCACCGGAGCCGCCCCGCTCGCGGAGGCCCTGAGCCACATGCTGGCCGGGGGCAAGCGGCTGCGGGCCGCCTTCTGCTGGTGGTCGTGGCGCGCGCACGGCGGCGACCCGGCCTCCGCCGAGGCGGACGCGGTGCTGCGGGTCGGTGCCGCGCTGGAGCTGTTCCAGGCGGCGGCGCTGTTCCACGACGACGTGATGGACGACTCGGACACCCGGCGGGGCAGGCCGGCGGCGCACCGCCGGTTCGCCGCGCTGCACGCCGAGCGCGGCTGGTCCGGCGACCCGGACCGGTTCGGGGAGTCGGCGGCGATCCTGCTCGGCGACCTGGCGCTCGTGGCGAGCGAGCGGGAGTTCGTGCGCGCGGTCGCGGACCTGCCGGCGGACCGGCGGGCGGCCGCGCACGCGGTCTTCGAGCGCATGCGCACGGAGGTCACGGTCGGGCAGTACCTCGACCTGCTCGCGGAGGTGCGGCCGTGGGGCGAGGACCCCGAGGCGGACGAGCGGCGCGCCCGCGAGGTCATCGTCGCGAAGGCCGCGCGGTACAGCGTGGAGCACCCGCTGGTGCTCGGTGCCGTGCTCGCCGGTGCCGACGAGGACGCGCTGGCCGCGACCGCCGCCTACGGCCTGCCGCTCGGCGAGGCGTTCCAGCTCCGCGACGACCTGCTCGGCGTGTTCGGCGACCCGGCGACGACGGGCAAGCCCGCCGGCGACGACCTGCGCGAGGGCAAGCGCACCGTGCTGGTGGCGCGCGCGATGGCGCACGCCCGCGCCGCGCAGGACGCGGGGCTCGCCGACGCGCTGCACGCCGGGCTGGGCGACCGCACCCTGGACGACGCGGCGTGCCGTGCGCTCGCCGACCGGATCGAGGCGAGCGGCGCCGTGGCCGACGTGGAGGCGCTCATCGCCGACCTGAGCGGGCGCGGGTTCGCCGCGCTCGCCCGGGCGGAGCTCACCGAGGACGGCCGGGCGATGCTCGTCGCCCTCGGGCACGCGGCGGTCGACCGCCGGGCCTGACCCGGGGCCGCCGGCCGGTCTACAGCAGCGCCTGCGCCCGCCGCCGCACCTCGGTCTTGTGCCCGGCGCGGAGGGCGTCCACCGGGCGGCCGGGCAGCGTCTCGTCGGGCGTGAACAGCCAGGCGATCGCCTCGGCGTCCGACATGCCGACGTCGCCCAGCACCGACAGGGTGCCCTGCAGCGACGCGAGCACCGCGGACGTGCCGGCCGCCTCGGGCTCGCCGTAGCCGTCCGGCGCCGTCGCGGGGTTGCGGGCGTCGGCCGGAACGAGGAACGCGGCCGGGACGCTGAGCACCGGCGGGTCGCCGCGGCGGACGCCCGCGAGGCGGCGCTCCTTCAGCAGCCGGCGGACCTTCCCGGCGTCGACGCCGAGCTCCTCCGCCACGTCGGGCACGGTCAGCCAGGACTCGACCAGGTCATCGGGGGTCTGCGCAGTCACGCGGGCCAGCCTACTGACGCGCGGGGCGGCCACGCGCACGACGCGGCGTTCCCCCTGGTGGCGCACGCCTCTCGCTCCGGAGTGTGAGGAATGCGTCCGAAATGTCCTGGTCAATGCACCAAATGGTCCCGCCGGCTTCCCACCTCCCGGCGAGTGCACTACCGTCACAGTGTTCACACCAGTCACACGAGCCACACCCGTCACGCGCTCAGCAGCGCGTACCGCCACCGCTCCACGTCGTCTCAGCACCAGGGGTTCCCACCATGTCGCAGCCCGCCCTCGCCCTCACGGACCAGGCCGCCCGCTCCCAGGGCACCCCGGCCCGCGCCGCGGGCCGCCGTGGCCGGCGTCTCGCCACCAGCACCGGCGCGCTGGCGATCGCCGCGGTCGCGGCGACCGCCGCGGCCCCCGCCGCGCACGCCGACGAGTCCTACACGGTGCGCTCCGGGGACACGGTGAGCCACATCGCAGCGAGGTACGGCACGAGCGTGACCGCCGTGCGCACCGCGAACGGCCTGAACGGCAGCGCGTTCATCCGCGAGGGGCAGCGCCTGACGATCCCGACCTCCGGGAGCGCCGCCGCCCCGGCGGCCGCCGCGGCACCCGCCTCGGCCGGCGGGTCGCACACCGTCGCCTCCGGCGAGACCGTCTCCGCCATC
>NZ_VEGH01000015.1:0-71953 GCF_007679345.1 Cellulosimicrobium cellulans | reverse complement strand
CATGCCAAGCGCTACGGCACCACGGTCTCCGCCATCGTCTCCGCCAACGGCCTCGACTCCCGCGCCTTCATCCGCGTCGGGCAGACCCTCACCGTCCCCGGGGGCTCCGGCACCGCCGCCGCCCCGGCCGCCGCCGCGGCACCCGCCTCGGCCGGCGGGTCGCACACCGTCGCCTCCGGCGAGACCGTCTCCGCCATCGCCAAGCGCTACGGCACCACGGTCTCCGCCATCGTCTCCGCCAACGGCCTCGACTCCCGCGCCTTCATCCGCGTCGGTCAGGCGCTCACGATCCCGGGCGGCGCGGCGGCCACGACGACCGCCGCACCGAGCGGCACCCAGCTCGTCGGCAACACGTTCCTCGGCCGCACCTACGCCCCGAGCGTCGTGGCCTCGGCCAACGCGAACAAGGCCTCGCTGGTGGCCATGGGCGTGCCGTCCAAGGCCGACATGCAGACCAAGGTCGCCGCCACGGCCCGCTCGATGGGCGTCGACCCGGCGCTCGCCCAGGCGATCGCGTTCCAGGAGTCCGGGTTCAACCACACCTCGGTCTCCCCCGCGAACGCCATCGGCACGATGCAGGTCATCCCGTCCTCGGGCCAGTGGGCGTCCGACCTCGTCGGCCGCGACCTCAACCTGCTGGACCCCGACGACAACGTCGTGGCGGGCGTGGCGATCATCCGCCAGCTCGTGCGCACGTCGCCCGACCTGCAGACCGCCATCGCCTCGTACTACCAGGGGGCGTCCTCGGTGAAGCGGAACGGCATGTTCAGCGACACCCGGCGGTACGTCGCGAACGTCCAGACCCACATGGCGCGCTACTGAGCCCCGGCCTCCGGGGCCGGGGCCGTCCGCGCCCGTAGACTGCCGCCCGTGGGAACCACCGTCACCGATCCGCTCGTCGGCCGCCTGGTCGACGGGCGGTACGAGGTCGTCCAGCGCATCGCGCGCGGCGGCATGGCGACGGTGTACCTGGCGGTCGACCGGCGCCTGGACCGCGACGTCGCGCTCAAGGTCATGCACCCGCACCTGGCCGAGGGCCGGGCGGGTGCGGACTTCGTCGCACGGTTCCGGCGGGAGGCCCGCGCCGCGGCCCGGCTGACCCACCCGGGCCTCGTCGGCGTGTACGACCAGGGGCTCGACGGCGACACCTCGTACCTGACGATGGAGTACGTCGACGGGGTCAACCTGCGCCGGTACCTCTCCGAGCGGGGCTCGCTGACCGTCGGCGAGGCCCTCGGCGTCGCCGAGCAGGTCCTCGACGCGCTGGGAGCCGCGCACCGCGCCGGCCTGGTGCACCGGGACGTGAAGCCGGAGAACGTCCTGATGGCGACCGACGGCCGGATCAAGGTCGCCGACTTCGGCCTGGCGCGCGCCGTCACCGAGGTGACCTCGACGACCACCGGGACGGTGTTCGGCACGGTCGCGTACCTGTCGCCGGAGCTCGTCGTCCGCGGCGAGAGCGACGCCCGTACCGACGTGTACGCCGCCGGCGTGCTCCTGTACGAGATGCTCACCGGAGCGCAGCCGTTCACGGGCGAGACGCCCATCCAGATCGCGTTCCAGCACGTCAACAACGACGTGCCGGCGCCGTCCGACGCGCCGGACGCCTCCTGGCTCCCGGTGGAGGTCGACGAGCTGGTGGGGGCGCTGGCCGCCCGCGAGCCGGAGGACCGGCCCGCCGACGCCGGCGCCGCGCTCACCCTGCTCCGGCGCACGCGTGCCGCGCTCGACCCCGCGACGCTCGCCCGGCGGGTGGACCGCGAGCCGGCGGTCGCGCTGCCCCAGGCGACCGACCCGGAGCACGACACCGACGCGCCGACCGGCGGCACGGGCGACCCCGCGGCCGACGAGCCGGCCGAGCCCGGCGACGCCACCACCCGGCTGGAGACGCCGGGCCGCACGGTCGCGCTGCCGATCGGCGCCGTGACCGTCTCCGGCTCCCCCGTCGCGCCGGCCGGCCGCCGGCGGCGGCCCTGGCGCTGGGTCGCGGCCGCCGTGCTCCTGCTCGCGGCGGTCGGCGGGGGCACCTGGTGGTACCTCGCGCTCGGCCCCGGCGCATACACCACCGTGCCGACGGTCTCGAGCCTGCCGGAGGAGCAGGCGCTGGACGCGCTCGACGCCGCCGGCCTGCGGGCCGAGACGGAGCGCGCGTTCCACGACACCGTGCCCACGGGTGAGGTCGTCGAGGCGGACCCCGGCGACGGCGAGCGGGTGCGCAAGGACGGCACCGTGACGCTCACCGTCTCGAAGGGCGTCGACCTCGTGCCGCTGCCCGAGCAGGCGCTGGTCGGGATGATGCAGGCCGACGCGGCGGCGGCGCTCACCGCGGCGGGCCTCGCGCCCGACTACGTCGACGGCGAGCACTACGACGACGCCGCGCCGTCCGGCTCGGTGCTCGCGGCGACGGACGCGGACGGCACCCCGGTCGAGCCGGGCCAGACGCTGAAGCGCGGCTCCACGGTGCTGCTGACGCTGTCGGACGGGCCCGAGCCCGTCCGGATCGTGTCGGTCGTCGGTGCGACGCTGGAGGAGGCGACGCAGCAGCTCCAGGACATCGGCCTCGCCGTCGCGCCGGAGGAGGCGTTCAGCGACACCGTGCCGGCCGGGCGCGTCATCGCCCAGAGCCCGGAGGGCGGCGCCGACGGGCACCGCACCGACACCGTCACGCTCCAGGTGTCGAAGGGGCCGGAGACAGTCGCCATGCCGAACCTGACCGGCAAGCAGTACGCCGAGGCCGCCGCGGCGCTGGAGGCCCTGGGCCTCAAGGCCGAGCGGCGCAACGTGCTGGGCGGCCTGTTCGGCACGGTGCGCGACCAGAGCGTGCCGGCCGAGCAGCAGGTGGCCAAGGGGACGACGATCACGCTGACGGTCGTCTAGGCCCCCGAAGCGGCGAGCGAGGAGGCGCGGCGTGCCGAACCCGTCCCTGGACGACCTGGTCCGGCTGCGCCGCGCCCGGGACCGGATGGACCGCGACTACGCCCAGCCGCTCGACGTCCCGACGCTGGCGCGCGAGGCGCTGATGTCCGCCGGCCACTTCTCCCGGTCGTTCCGCGCCGCATACGGCGAGACGCCCTACGGCTACCTGATGACCCGGCGGATCGAGCGGGCCAAGGCGCTGCTCCGCCGGGGCGACCTCAGCGTCACCGACGTGTGCGTCGAGGTCGGCTGCACCTCCCTCGGCTCCTTCAGCGCGCGGTTCTCCGAGCTGGTCGGGATGAGCCCGTCCGCCTACCGCGCGCGGCAGCACGACGCCGGCGCGGCGGTGCCCGCGTGCGTCGCGAAGGTCCGCACCCGACCGGTCAGGAACGGAGAAGCGCCGCGCGACCCGGTCCCTCTAGCGTGACGGCCATGGACATCACGCTGCAGCAGTGCTTCATCGCCGTGCACGACCACGACCTGGCCCTGGCGTTCTACCGGGACGTCCTGGGCCTCGAGGTGCGCAACGACGTCCGGTTCGAGGGGATGCGCTGGCTGAGCGTCGGCCCGCCCAGCCAGCCGGACGTCACGATCGTGCTCGAGCCGCCGCTGGCGGACCCGGGCGCGTCCGACGCCGACAAGCAGGCGATGGCGGAGCTGCTCGCCAAGGGCCTGCTGCGCGGCGTCATCTTCCAGACCGACGACGTCGACGCCACGTTCGAGCACATCCGCGCCGCGGGCGGCGAGGTGCTCCAGGAGCCGATCGACCAGCCGTACGGCGTGCGGGACTGCGCGTTCCGCGACCCGTCGGGCAACATGCTGCGGTTCAACCAGCGCGCCGCCTGACCGCTGCGCCGGCGCCGCACGACGACGGCCGCCGCCCCTCGAGAGGGGTCGGCGGCCGTCGTCGTGCGCGGGGCGTCAGGAGCGGCGGAGCAGCTCCACGACCTGGAACGCGAGCTCCAGCGACTGCTGGTGGTTGAGCCGCGGGTCGACGAGCGTCTCGTACCGGCGCGCCAGCCCGGCGTCGTCGATCTCCTCCGCACCGCCGAGCACCTCGGTGACGTCGTCGCCGGTGAGCTCGATGTGCAGCCCGCCGGGCACGGTGCCGAGCGCGCGGTGCACCTCGAAGAACCCGGCGACCTCGTCCATGACGTCGGAGAACCGGCGGGTCTTGTAGCCCGAGGCGGAGGTGATGCCGTTGCCGTGCATCGGGTCGCACACCCAGGTGACCGGGCGGCCGTCGGCCGTGACCTTCTCCACCAGCGAGGGCAGCAGGTCGCGGATCTTGCCGGCGCCCATGCGGGTGATGAACGTGATGCGGCCGGCCTCGGCGCTCGGGTTGAGCTTGTCGATCAGGCGCAGCGCGTCGTCCGCGGTGGACGTCGGGCCGAGCTTGATGCCGATCGGGTTGTGCACGCGGCTGAAGTAGTCGACGTGCGCCCCGTCGAGCTGCCGGGTGCGCTCCCCGATCCACAGGAAGTGCGCCGAGCAGTCGTACGGCAGGCCGGTCCGCGAGTCGATCCGGGTGAGCGGCCGCTCGTAGTCGAGCAGCAGCCCCTCGTGGCTCGCGTAGAAGTCGACGGTCCGCAGGGCGTCGAAGTCGGCGCCGCACGCCGCCATGAACCGGATGGCCCGGTCGATCTCGGCGGCGATCTCCTCGTACCGGGCGTACGCCGGGTTGGCGGTGAAGCCCCGGTTCCACTCGTGCACCCGCAGCAGGGACGCGAAGCCCCCGGTGGTGAACGCGCGGATGAGGTTCAGCGTCGACGCGGACGTGTGGTACGCGTCGAGCAGCCGCTCCGGGTCGGGCGTCCGGGCCTCGGCGGTGAACTCGAAGCCGTTGATGATGTCGCCCCGGAACGCCGGCAGCGTGACGCCGTCGCGGGTCTCCGAGTCCGAGGACCGCGGCTTCGCGTACTGCCCGGCCATCCGGCCCATCTTGATGACCGGCAGGCTGGCGCCGTACGTGAGCACGACCGCCATCTGCAGGACCGTCATGATCTTGCCGCGGATGTTGTCCGCGGTGGCCTCGGCGAAGGTCTCGGCGCAGTCACCGCCCTGCAGCAGGAACGCCTCGCCGCGCCCGGCGGCCGCGAGCTGGCCGCGCAGCGCGTCGGCCTCCCCCGCGAACACCAGGGGCGGCAGCCCGGCGAGCCGGTCCGTGACCCGCGCGAGCGCGTCCCGGTCCGGCCAGGCCGGCTGCTGCGTGACGGGCAGGCCCCGCCACGCGTCCAGGCCCTGGAGGACCTGCGGGTCCGCCTCGACGCTCATCAGTGCGCCGTCGCGGGCACCAGGGGCTGCCCGATGCCCTCCAGGATCGCGCCGAACCACGGCTGCGAGACGTCGAACGCCTTGCCGCCGGCGATCCGCGGGAACGCGATCGCCTTGAGGCGGTCGCCGTCCTCCTCGTCGTGGCCGATCACGCCGGCCTCGCCGCGCAGGGCGCACTCGACGGCCAGGTCGGTCATCGACTTGATGAGGCGCAGGTCCTCGGCGTTCGCGGCCGCGGCGCGCGAGTAGTAGCCCGACTTCTGGACCATGACCTTCTCGGCGCCGAGCTTCTCCGCGAACTGCTTCGCGAACCACTGGCCCGGGTTGATCGTGTCGAGCTTGACGTGGCCGAACGGGTCGCGCGGCACCTCGGCGCCGGACGCCTCCAGCTGCTCGACGATCTCGTGCATGCCCGCGCCCTCGGACAGGAAGATGTTGACGTTCCCCTGGGTGTCCATGATCGCCTTGAGGCGCGCGGCCTCGGCGTCGATGTCGAGCGCGAGCTCGGGCAGGAAGACGGCGTGGATGTCCCAGCGCTCGCGCGTCAGGCCGAGGGCCGGGGCCCACTCCTGGCGGTCGAGCCACTTGCGGTACTCGGCGGCGGCGGCGGCGGTGAGCCACCCGCAGTGCCGGCCCATCACCTCGTGCACGATCAGCATGCGCGGGCCGGAGCGGTGCTCGCCGATGACGTTCGCGGCGAAGCCGGCGGCCTCCTCGGCGGCGGTCCACGCGCCGAGCGACTGCTTGATCGGCACCACGTCGTTGTCGATCGTCTTCGGCAGGCCGACGACGGTCAGGCCGTAGTCGTTCTCCGCGAGGTAGGCGGCGAGGTCCGCGGCCGTGGTGTTGGTGTCGTCGCCGCCGATCGTGTGCAGGACGTCGACGCCGTCGGCCTTGAGCTGCTCGGCCGCGACCTGCAGCGGGTCCTGGCCCTCGGCCACGAGGCCGCGCTTGACGCAGTCGGCCGCGTTGGTGAGCTTGACGCGGGAGTTGCCGATCGGCGAGCCGCCGAACCGGTGCAGGATGCCGGCCTGGGCGCGGGCCTCGTCCGTGATGACGATCTTGTCGCCGCGGAGCAGCCCGTAGTAGCCGTGCTCGTAGGCGATGATCTCGACCTCGGGGGCGATCTCGGTGTAGCGCTCGATGAGGCCACCGACGGCCGAGGACAGGCACGGAGCGAAGCCACCCGCGGTCAGGAGCGCGACGCGACGAACCGACATGAGACACACCTCTCGATTGATCAGCACAGCTGGGTCTTCCCAGCCCCGGGAGCCAGGGAACGGCACGCCGGAAGTCAGGACCCGGGACCGAGGTCCTCGGGTGCCGCCGCGCCGGGGCGCGACGGACGCGGCTCATCCTACTGAGCCGCGGCGTCCTCCTCCGGCGGGACCGGAGGCTGGACATCGGGCACCGCCCGGCCTCCCGGCGCGGTCGGCTCGGGAGCCGCGGGGCCGGTGGCGGCGGGGTGCCCGGTGGCGATGCGGGCCTTCTGGGTGGCGGCGTAGATGTCCACGTACTCCTGGCCGGACAGGGCCATGAGCGCGTACATGATCTCGTCCGTCACCGAGCGCAGGATGAACCGGTCGTTCTCCATGCCCTTGTACCGGCTGAAGTCGAGCGGCTCGCCGATGACGATGCCGATCCGCCGCGGCCGGGGCAGGCGCTGGCCCAGCGGCTGCGCCTTGTCGGTGTCGACCATCGCGACCGGGATGACCGGGGCGCCCGACTCCAGCGCCATGCGCGCCACGCCGGTCTTGCCGCGGTAGAGGCGGCCGTCGGGGCTGCGGGTGCCCTCGGGGTAGATGCCGAACAGCTTGCCCTCGGCGAGCCGGTTCAGGCCGGTGCGCAGCGCGGCCTCGGACGCCTTGCCCCCGCTCCGGTCGACCGGGATGGTGCCGACGCCGCGCATGAAGCCGGCCGTCAGCCGGCCCTTCAGGCCACGGCCGGTGAAGTACTCGTTCTTGCCGATGAACACGATCTCGCGGTCCAGCACCAGGGGCAGGAAGAACGAGTCGACGACGGCCAGGTGGTTGCTGGCGAGGATGGCCGCGCCGCTGCTCGGCACGTGCTCGGCGCCGCGCACCCACGGGCGGAACAGCAGGTGCAGCAGCGGGCCCACCAGGACCCGCTTCATGAACCAGTAGAACAACCTGCCACCTCTCGCCCTCGTCGTGCGGGCCGGTGCGCACCCGTCGGGTGCCCACCGCTCCTAGCCGACTCTAGAGTGCTGCCATGGCCCTGCGTCCCGACCGCCCCGACCCGTCGCCCGACGGCGACGAGCCCGACGGCCCGCGCGCCGGCCGGCAGCACGGCCCGTCCGGCGACCGCGTCACCGACGAGCAGTGGGCCGCGATCGTCGCGGAGCTGCGCGGCGACACGGACCAGACCGGGCCGGCGGAGCCGCCGGCGGCCGCCGCCGCAGGCCAGGACGACCCGCGGACGTCGTCCGGTCCCGCCGTAACCTACCCCGTCGCGCCGTGGGTGACCGACCGGCGCGTCGTGCGGCCCGCCCGCGAGCCCGGGACGCCCGCCGAGGCCGGCCCCCCGGACCCCGGTCCTCCCCCGCCCTCCGGCCGGGACTGGGACGCCACCGAGCAGATCGACGACGCCGAGCGGCGCGTCGACGAGGCGGAGCACTTCCGCCCGCCGGACCCCGGTCCGGTGCTGGGCGGCGACCCGCTGCTCACCATGGCGTGGCTCGCGGTCGCCCTCATGCCGGTGGTCTGGCTGGTCGTGCTCATCTTCTGGCGGGGCGCGCCGTCGGTCGTGATGCAGGCGTCCGTCGTGACGTTCGTGCTCGGGCTGGTCGTGCTGCTGTGGCGGATGCCGCACCGGCGCGACACCGAGCACGACGACTCGGACGGCGCGGTCGTCTGACGCCCGCGCCGCCCGGGCGGCTCAGCGGCGCGCGAGGTCCGCGGCGCCGACGATGCCCGCGTCGTTGCCCATCGAGGCGAGGGCGAACGTCGCCTCCGGGCGGTGGCCGCGCGCCGACAGCTGGTCGAGGAACGCCCGGCGGGCCGGGGCCAGCAGCAGGTCGCCCGCGGCGCTGACGCCACCGCCGATCACGACGATCGACGGGTCGAGCAGGGCCGCGACGGACGCGGAGCCCTCGCCGATCCACCGGCCGAGCTCGGCCAGCAGCTCGACGGCCAGCGGGTCGCCCTCCTGGGCCGCCTGGGTGACGTGCGGGCCGGTGAGCGCGTCGGCGTCGCCGCCGGCGAGCTCGAGCAGCCGGGTGCCGCGGGCCGGCTCGGTGATGAGCGCGGACTGCGCGTCCCGCACCAGGGCGCTGCCGGAGGCGTACTGCTCCCAGCAGCCCTCGTGGCCGCAGCCGCAGTAGTGGCCGCCGGGGACCACGCGCATGTGGCCGACCTCGGCCGCGACGCCCCAGGCGCCGAGCACCAGCTCGCCGTTGACGACGATCGCGCCGCCCAGGCCGGTGCCGATGGTGAGCAGCAGCATGTCCTGCTCGTCGCGCGCCGCGCCGAACCGGAACTCGGCCCAGCCGGCCGCGTTCGCGTCGTTCGCCACGACGATCGTCACCTCGTCGCCGAGCTCCTTCGCGACGATGTCGCGCAGCGGGTGCTCGCGCCACGGCAGGTTCGGGGTGAACAGCACGGTGGCCTGGTCGGTGCCGATGAAGCCGGGGGCGGCGAGGCCGATCGCGCCGATCTCGTACTGCTCGGCGAGCTCCTGGCAGGCCTCGATGACGCCGCGGTCGACGCTCGCGGAGTCGCGGGGGTCGGTGTCGCGCCGGGTCTTCGCGATGATCCGGCCGTCCTCGTCGACCACACCGGCGGCGATCTTCGTCCCGCCGATGTCCACACCGATGGCGTGCATGCTTCCCTGCTTCCGCGTGAGATCTCTGCGTGGCGCACCCGCGAGGACCGCCGGACCGGGACGCTGCACCGGTGCCGCGGCGGCGACACTGCGCGCGTGCGCCCCCACGCTAGCGTGCCGGGCGCCGTTCGCTGCACACGCTCCCAGCGCGCGGCAGCCCTGGCGGGGCGCCCGGCGGGTGACCACCCGCTCGGGGGACGTGTCGGACGCCCGCGACCGGGACCAAAGTCCCTTATGCTCCAGTCACCCTTCCGACGCCTGACAACGGAGCCAGCCATGGAGGAGTTCAGCACGCCCCTGCTCGTCGAGGCAGGGCCGCGGGAGAACCTGCTCGACCTGCTCGCCGCACGCGTGGCCGAGACGGGCGAGGGCCCGCTCGTGGAGTACAAGACGCCCGGGACGACGACCTGGCGCACGGTGAGCGCCCGCGCCTTCGACCGCCGGGTGCGCGACGTCGCCCGCGGGTTCGTCGCGCGGGGCGTCCGCCCGGGCGACCGCGTCGGCATCATGTCCCGGACCCGGTACGAGTGGACGCTGCTCGACTGGGCGGTGTGGAGCGCGGGCGCCGTCCCGGTGCCCGTCTACGAGACGTCGTCCGCCGAGCAGGTGCACTGGATCCTCACCGACGCCGCCGTGACGCTGCTGGTGGTCGAGACGGCCGAGCACGCGGCGACGGTCGCCGAGGTCCGGCCCGAGGCGCCGCTGCTGCAGGACGTCCTCGTCATCGACGGCGGCGCGCTCGACGCCCTGGCCGCGGAGGGCGCCGCGGTGCCCGACTCCGAGATCGACCGGCTGCGGCGGCACGCCGGCCGGGACGACGTCGCGACGATCATCTACACCTCCGGCACCACCGGGCGGCCCAAGGGCGTCGAGCTGACGCACGGCAACTTCGCGGTGCTCGCGCGCAACGCCGTCGAGGGCCTGCACGAGGTGGTGTCGACGCCCGGCGCGCGGACGCTGCTGTTCATGCCGTTGGCCCACGTGTTCGCCCGATTCGTCGAGGTGCTGTGCATGCCCGCGGGCGCGGTGCTCGGCCACACCCCCGACACCAAGCAGCTGTTGCAGGACCTCGGCGAGTTCCGGCCGACGTTCATCCTGTCGGTGCCGCGGGTGTTCGAGAAGGTCTACAACTCCGCCGAGCAGAAGGCCGCCGCCGGCGGGAAGCGGAAGATCTTCCAGTGGGCCGCGCGCACCGCGATCGCCTACTCCCGGTCGCTGGACGCCGGCGGGCCGTCGCTCGGCCTGCGGGTGCAGCGGGCCGTCGCCGACCGGCTGGTGTTCCACAAGCTCCGCGACGCGATGGGCGGGCGCATCGAGTGGGCCATCTCCGGCGGCGCCCCGCTGGGCGAGCGCCTCGGGCACTTCTTCCGCGGCATCGGCGTCCGGGTGCTCGAGGGCTACGGCCTCACCGAGACCACCGCGCCGGCGACCGTGAACCTGCCCGGCAAGACCCGGATCGGCACCGTCGGACCGCCGCTGCCCGGCACGTCGGTCCGGATCGCCGCCGACGGCGAGGTCGAGGTCCGCGGGCCGCAGGTGTTCGGCCGGTACCACGGCAACCCGGTCGCGACCGACGAGGCGTTCGACGACGGCTGGTTCCGCACCGGCGACCTCGGGTCCCTCGACGAGGACGGGTACCTGCGGATCACCGGGCGGAAGAAGGAGATCATCGTCACCGCGGGCGGGAAGAACGTCGCCCCCGCCGTGCTCGAGGACCGGCTCCGCGCGCACCCGCTGATCAGCCAGGTGGTCGTGGTCGGCGACGGACGGCCGTTCATCGGCGCGCTCGTCACGCTCGACGCCGAGGGCCTGCCGGGCTGGTGCGCCGCGCACGGGCTGCCCGAGCTCTCCGTCGCCGCGGCGGCCGCGCACCCGGACGTGCTGGCGTCGATCGACGAGGGCGTGGCCCGGGCGAACAAGGCCGTGTCCCGCGCGGAGTCGATCCGGCGGTACCGGATCCTGGACCGGGACCTGACGATCGCGGCGGGCTACCTGACGCCGAAGCTCAGCGTGCGGCGCACGCACGTCCTGAAGGACTTCGCCACGGACGTCGAGGCGATCTACGCGGGCGACCACGCGGGCTGAGCACGGCCGGTCGGGCGTGCGACGACCTCGCGGCGCGGGCTCGCGCACGGGTGGGGTCAGACCCGGCCGAGGCGGGCCAGGAGGGTCGCCGACGGGAGCACGCGGGCGCCCGCGGCCTCCAGGTCGGCGCCCAGCGCGCTGTCGCCGGTGATCGCCACGACGACCCGGCCCGGCGGCTCGGCGCGCACGAGGCGGCGCAGCAGGTCGTCCGCGATCTCCCCCTGGGAGAACAGCACGCGGACCCCGCGCGGCGCCGCGGGCGCCCGGCCGCCGGCGTCGGTCTCCCGGCCGTCGAAGCAGCACGTCACCTCGGCGCCCGTGCGGCCCGCGAGCGTCGCCAGGCGCTCGGTCAGGCGGCGGCGCTGCTCGGTCAGCGGCTGGTCGGGCCACGCCAGCTTCGAGACGTTGTAGCCGTCGACGAGCAGGTGGGCGCGCGGCATGGCCAGCAGGTCGTCCAGCAGCGCCGGGTCGTCGGCGGACCTGCCGCGGGAGGTGGGGCGGATCGCTCCCCCGGGTCCCGGGACGGGCGGCGCGACCAGGTCGGCCGGCATCCGGCCCGCCGGGGGCAGGGCGAGCTCCTCGCGCAGCGCCGAGCCCGCCTCGACCAGCGTGTCCAGCAGCAGCCGCACCCGGACCTGCGCGAGCTCGCGCAGCGCGGCGGCGTCCTCCCGGGCGACCCGGGCCAGGTCCTCGGCGCGGCGGCGGTCGTCGTCCGCGGCTGCCCGCACCCGGGCCGTCTCGGCGTGCACCCGCTCGGCGGCCGCCGCGACCTCGGCGGCGTGCTCCGCGGCACGGCGCGCCTCGGACCGGGACCGGTCGGCGTCGGACCGCAGCCGGCGCAGCTCCCGGCGCAGCGAGGTCAGCTCGGCCTCGGCGGCGTCGGCGCGCTCGGTCTCGGCCGTGAGGCGCGCGGCCAGGCGGCGGAGCTCGGCCTCGGCGCGGTGCGCCCGGTGCGCGTGGTCGGCGTCGGGCTGCGCCGGGGAGTCGGCGCCCGCGGGCGGGATGCCGACGGCCGAGAGCCGGGCCTCCCAGCCGTCGGGGCGCAGCAGCGCCGCGCCGACGGCGAGGTCCAGGCGGTCGCCGGGCGCGGCGGCCGCGGGCGGGTCGGCGAGCAGGTCGGCCGCGAGGTCCGGGTGGGCGTGCGACCACGCGCGCGCCACCCGCGCCCGGAACGCGTCGTCACGCTCGACGGCGAGCCACAGCGGGCCGGCGCCGGAGGTGACCCGGCGGCGCGGCGCGAACCGGCGCACGGCGGCGAGCGACGCCGGGACGGCGCCCGGGTCGAGCGCCCCCAGCACCTCCGCCGCGAGGGGCAGCACCGCGGCGCGCACGGCCTCGGGCACGGCGTCGGGTGCGGGCTCGGGCATGCGCGTCACCCTACGGGGCCGCAGGTGGGGCGGGGGCCGCCGGGGGCGTGTCGGAGGGCGCGGCTAGCGTGCGGCGCATGGTCCACCGGTCCCCCGTCCCGCCCCGCCCCGACCTCGCGGCGCCGCAGACCGGCCGGCCCGTGCAGGTGACCCTGGACGACATCGGCACCCCGCTGCACGACGTCACGTTCGTGGTGGTCGACCTGGAGACCACCGGGGCCGCGCCCGGCGCGTCCGCCATCACCGAGGTCGGCGCGGTCAAGGTCCGCGGCGGCGAGGTGCTGGGCGAGTTCCAGACGCTCGTCGACCCGGGCGGTCCGGTACCCGCGCAGATCCAGGTGCTCACCGGGATCACCACCGCGATGGTGGTCGGGGCCCCGAGGATCGCCGAGGTGCTGCCGTCGTTCCTCGAGTTCGCCCGGGGCTCCGTCCTCGTCGCGCACAACGCGCCGTTCGACGTCGGCTTCCTCAAGGCCGCCGCCGCGGAGACCGGGCACGCGTGGCCGGGGTTCGCCGTCGTCGACACCGTCCGGCTCGCGCGCCGGGTCGTCACCCGGGACGAGGCGCCGAACCACAAGCTGAGCACGCTGGCCGGCCTGTTCCGCGCGACGACGACGCCGGAGCACCGCGCGCTCGCCGACGCCCGCGCCACCGTCGACGTGCTGCACGCCCTGCTCGGGCGGCTCGCGCCGCTCGGCATCACGCACCTGGAGGACCTGGCGACGGCCGCCGACGCCGTCCCGGCCGACGTGCGGCGCAAGCGCACCCTCGCCGACGGGCTGCCGGACCTGCCGGGCGTCTACCTGTTCCGCGGGCCGAAGGACGAGGTCCTGTACGTCGGGACGTCGACCTCGCTGCGCAAGCGCGTCCGCTCGTACTTCACCGCGGCGGAGAAGCGGTCCCGGATGCGGGAGATGGTCCGCATCGCGCAGGCCGTCACGCCCGTCGTGTGCGCGACGCCGCTGGAGGCGCAGGTCCGCGAGCTGCGGCTGATCGCCGAGCACAACCCCCGGTACAACCGCCGGTCGCGCTCCCCCGAGCGCATGCCGTGGGTCCGCCTCACCGCCGAGGCGTTCCCCCGGCTGTCAGTCGTGCGCGAGGTCCGGGACGACGCCACCCACATCGGCCCGTTCGCGTCGCGCGCCGCGGCGCAGTCCGCGGTCGAGGCGCTGCACGACGCGTTCGCCATCCGGCGGTGCACCGCGCGGCTCCCGCTCGTCCCGGCCCCCGGGGCCAGCGCGTGCCACCTCGCCGAGATCGGCCGCTGCCCCGCGCCCTGCATCCGCCCCGAGGCGGCCGCCGAGTACGCCGCGACCGTCGACGAGGTCCGCCGCGCGATGCTCGCCGACCCCGCCGCCGTCGTCGGGGCGCACACCGCCAGGATCGACGCGCTCGTCGGCCGGGAGCGGTTCGAGGAGGCCGTGACCGTCCGCGACCGGCTCGCGGCGTTCCTCCGCGGCTCGGCGCGGTCCCAGCGCCTGGCGCCGCTCGCGGCGTGCGCGGAGCTCGTCGCGGCCCGGCGCACCGACTCCGGCGGCTGGGAGGTCGTGCTCGTGCGGCACGGACGGCTGGCCGGGACGGCGCTCGTCGCGCGGGGCGACGACCCCATGCCCGCCGTCGAGTCGCTGCGCGTCACCGGCGAGCACGTCCCCGCGCCCGTCGTCCCGGCACCTGCGGGGCACCCGGAGGAGGCCGACCTCGTGCTCGCGTGGCTCGGGCGCCCGGGCGTGCGGATCGTCAGCGTGAGCGAGCCGTGGGCCTACCCCGTGCGCTCGGCCCAGGCGCGCACCGACCCCGCCGACGCAGTCGCGGCCCGGCGCGAGGCGGCCGCGGCGCTGGGCGAGGCCGTGGACGCGGTGGCCGAGGACGGCACGGAGGGGGCCGCGACGCCGGGCTGGCAGGAGCGGGACGCCCGGTTCGCGGCCGAGGCCGCAGGGGCGGGCGCGGGCTTCGGGCTCGGCGGGCCGTCGGGGCTGGGCGGCGTGCCGGGGCACGGCGCGGCCTCCGGCCTCGGCGCGGCGCCCGGGCTCGGCGGCGTGCCGGGGCTCGGCGCGACGCACGACCCCGGCGCGGCGCCCGGGCTCGGCGGCGTGCCGGGGCTCGCCCGCGCGTCCGACCTGCGCGCCCCGGACCGGACCCGGAACGCGACGCACGGGCCCGAGGACCCCGCCGCGGGGGCCGTCGGCGCGGCATGATGGCGTCATGCTGACCGCCATCGTGCACATCGACACCGACGCCGACCGCATCCCCGAGGCCGCCGCCGCCATCGCGAACATCCCGGGCGTGAGCGAGGTCTACTCCGTCACCGGCGGCGTCGACCTGATCGCCATGGTGCGCGTCCGGGAGCACGAGGAGCTCGCCGACATCATCGCGGACAGGGTCAGCAAGGTGGACGGCGTCGTCCGCACGCAGACGTTCATCGCGTTCCGCACCTACTCCCAGCACGACCTCGAGCAGGCCTTCGCGCTCGGCATCGAGGACTGACCGCGCGGCGCCGCCACGGCTGGACGGGTGGCGCCCCGGCTGGACCGGCGCCGCCCCGGCTGCACCGGCGCCGCCCCGGCTGCACCGGCGGCCGCCGGCACGCGGTGAGCGCGCCATCGTGCCCGCCCGGCCCACCGCGCGTCGCGCGCGCCCCGGCCCGGACGCCGAGAGGGTAGTCGACGCGTCGAGCGAGCAGTCGGCGACTACTCGCTCGACGCGTCCGTTACCCCGTCGGCGACGGACGGCACCGGGCACGCGGCTGCCGTGGGCCGCCCGCGGGCGCGCCGGGCGACCGAGCCGTGCCCGTGCGGGCGCCCAGCCGACCCAGCCGGCCTCGCCCGGCGGCGTGCGCCGGCCGTCACGCCCCGGCCAGGACCTCCGCGACCAGGGCAAGGCCCTCGCGCTCGAACGCCTCGTCCCCGACCTGGTGCGCCCAGGCCGCCGTGGCCACCGCCTCCCGCACCCGCGTCCGCGCCCAGGCGCCGGGGTCGCGCGGATCGCCGCCGTAGCCACCCAGGAACGCCGCCTCCAGCGCGGGGTCGCGACGGAAGTCCCGCGCCGCGAGCCGCGCCAGGTCGGTCGCGGCGGGCCGCAGGTCGGCGCGGCCCAGGTCGATCGCGCGGACCTCGCCGTCGTGCACGAGCCAGTTCCGCGGCTGCCAGTCGCCGTGCGTCGGGACGAGCACCGCGGGCGGCTCCGGCCAGCCGTCGGCCATCGCCGACAGCCGGGCCGCGTCCGCCGCGGCGATCCGGTGGGCCGAGCCGAGCCAGCGCCGCATCCGCGCGTTCTCGCGCGCCTCGTACCCGTCGTCGAGTCGCGCCTCGACGGCGTGCAGCTGGGCGAGCAGCCGCCCGGCCTGGGCGTAGACCTCCGGGTCGTCGGCCGCGGGGTCGTCCAGGACGAGCCGGCCCGGCAGCCACCGGGTCACCAGCACCCGGGCGTCCGCGTCGTGGTGCAGCAGCCCCGGCGCCCTGCCCGCACGCACCCAGGGCGCGAGCCAGGACAGGTGCGCCCGGATCTCCCGCGCGATGTGGTGGTCGGACGGGCCGCCGGCCTTGACGACGCACAGCCCGCCGTCGGCGGCGCGCACCCGCAGGACCGTGGTCGCGACCAGGCCCCACCCGAGGCTCGCCTCGACCTCGGCCCCGGGGAGCCAGCGCTCGACGAGCGAACGCTGCCGCGCGTCGAGCGCGTCGAACCCCGAGGTCATGCGCGCACGCTACCGCCCGCCCCGCTCCGGCCGACCCGTGGCCCCCTACGTCCCGCGTCCGCTCACCGAGGGGGTACTCGACACGTCGAGAGTGCATCCGGCGGATGCACTCTCGACGTGTCGGTTGCCCACTCGGCGCGGTCAGCGGTCAGCGGTCAGCGGGGGCGTCAGGCCGAGGCCGCACGCCAGCGCTCCAGGACCTCCGCCGCCGCGCCCGAGTCCACGGCCGCCGCCGCGTGCGTCAGCCCCGCGCGCAGCCGCGCGACCAGGTCGCCCCCGGCCGCGCCGGTCCCGGGCAGGCTGCCGTCGGCGACCAGCGCCGCCGCGGCGTTGAGGAGCACGGTCTCCCGGGACGCCACCGTCTCCCCCGCGAGCACCGCCCGCGCCACGCCGGCGTTGAACGCCGCGTCGGCGCCCCGCAGGTCCGCGACCGTGACCGGCGCGAGCCCGAGGTCGGCCACCGGGTCCAGGACGTGCTCGGTCACCGCGCCGCCGGTCACGTGCCACACGTGGGACGTCCCGGTGGGCGCGAGCTCGTCCAGCCCGTCGTCGCCGCGGAACACCAGCGCCTCGGTCCCGCGCCGCGCGAGCACCCCCGCGACGAGGCCCGCCATCCGCGCGTCCGCGACGCCGATGGCGGCGGCGGCGGGCTGGGCCGGGTTGGTCAGCGGCCCGAGGAAGTTGAACACCGTCTTGATGCCGAGGTCGCGCCGCGCGACGGCGACGTGCCGCATCGCCGGGTGGAAGGTCAGGGCGAAGCAGAACGTGATGCCGACCTCGGACGCGAGCTGCGCGACGCGCTCGGGGGTCTGGTCGAGCCGGATGCCGAGGGCCTCGAGCACGTCGGCCGATCCGGAGGACGACGACGCCGCCCGGTTGCCGTGCTTGACCACCCGCACGCCCGTGCCCGCGACGACGACGGACGCCATGGTGGACACGTTGACGGTGTGCGCGCGGTCGCCGCCGGTGCCGACGATGTCCACGGCGCGCCCGGGGACCTCGAACCGCAGCGCGTGCGCGAGCATCGTGTCGGCGAGGGCGGTCAGCTCGGCGACCGTCTCCCCCTTGGCCCGCAGGGCGGTGAGGAAGCCGGCGACGCGCGCCGGCGAGGCCGACCCGGACATGATCTCGTCCATCGCCCACGCGGTCTGGGCCTCGCCGAGGTCCCTGCCCTCGACGAGCGTGGTGAGCAGGTCGGACCAGGTGACCTGCTCGGTCATGCCGCGGGGGTCCGGGCGAGCAGGCCCACGACGGCGTCGTGCAGCTCGACCGGGTCGAGGGGCTGGGAGACGACGGCGTCCGCGTCGGACCAGGCGGCGAGCCAGGCGTCCTGCGGGCGGCCGGTGAGCACGAGCACCGGCGGGCAGCGGAACACCTCGTCCTTGACCTGGCGCGCGAGCGCCATGCCGCCGACCTTGGCCGCCTCGCCGTCGAGGACGAGCAGGTCGTAGGTCCCGGTCTCCGCCTGCTCGAGCGCCGCCTGCGGGGTGGCGACCTCGCTCCACCGGATGTCCGGCGCGCCCCGGCCGAGCCGGCGGCCGACGCCCAGGCGCACCTGCGCGCGCGTGTCGACGTCGTCGCTGTAGAGCAGGATGCGCGGGCCCTCGGCGGGTGCGGCGGGAGTGGCGTCAGCGGCCATGGTGGTCCTTCGCTCGTGCGGGGGGACGTGTCGCGCGCGTCCCTGCCCTGCATCTTGGCACGACCACCGACACGCCGGTCGCGACGCTCCGACCTGCCCACGAACACGCGGAACGAGGTGACGATGTGACAGAAACCTCGGCGACGTGCGGGGACTAAGGACCCATGCACACCGGTTTTCGGCCATACTGACACGCGTGACGACCGCAACGGCTGCCCCCGCCTCCGCTCCCCACGTGAGCGTCAACCGACCGAACCCCGTGTCGGTCGGGACGATCGTGTGGCTGGCCTCGGAGCTCATGTTCTTCGCGGGCCTGTTCGCGATGTACTTCACCCTCCGCGCGACGGTGCCGGAGGAGTGGGCGGTGCAGACCGAGAAGCTGAACGTCGGCTTCGCGATGGTCAACACCACGGTGCTGATCCTGTCGTCGGTCACCTGCCAGATGGGCGTCTGGGCCGCCGAGCGGTTCCAGCCCGTCCGCTCCGGCTCGCTGCTGAACGTGCGCGGCTGGGGCATGAACGAGTGGATGACGCTCACCTACATCATGGGCGCCTTCTTCATCGGCGGGCAGGTCTTCGAGTACGCCGAGCTGGTCCACGAGGGCCTCACGATCTCGTCCAGCCCGTACGGCTCGGTGTTCTACCTGACCACCGGCTTCCACGGCCTGCACGTGGTCGGTGGCCTCATCGCCTTCCTGTTCCTGCTGGGCCGCTCGTTCACCGCGAAGCGGTTCGGCCACCACGAGGCGACCACCGCCATCGTGACCTCCTACTACTGGCACTTCGTCGACGTCGTGTGGATCGCGCTGTTCGCGACCATCTACCTCATCAAGTGACCAGCGGCACGACCCCCGCACAGCCCCCCGCAACGCCCGAGACGAGGATCCATCCGTGAAGGCACTCGCCGCCCGCAGGCACCACCGGTCAGCGCCGGTCGTGCTGCTCCTGCTGGCGCTGCTGCTCACCGGAGCGGTGTACGCGATCGCCCAGCCCGCCAGCGCCGACGCGGCGCAGGCTGCGGCCAGCGAGAGCGACATCGCCGCCGGTCAGAAGCTGTTCCAGGCCAACTGCGCCACCTGCCACGGCGTCTCCGCCGAGGGCCGGGAGGCGGTCGACGGCGGCGCCGGCGGCCCCTCCCTCATCGGCGTGGGCGCCGCCGCGGTCGACTTCCAGGTCGGCACCGGTCGCATGCCCGCGCAGATGAACGGCGCGCAGATCCAGGCCAAGCCGGTCCAGTTCGACGACGAGGACATCGCCCAGCTCGCGGCCTACGTCGCGTCGCTCGGTGCCGGTCCCGCGATCCCCACGGCGGAGCAGGTCGACCCCGCCAAGGGCGACGCGGCCAACGGCATGGCCCTGTTCCGCACGAACTGCGCCATGTGCCACAACGCGGTCGGCGCCGGCGGCGCGCTGTCCCAGGGCAAGTGGGCGCCCGCGCTCACCGACACCACGCCCACCCACATCTACGAGGCGATGCTGACCGGCCCGCAGTCGATGCCGGTGTTCAACGACGCCAACATCACCCCGGACGAGAAGCGCGACATCATCGCCTACCTCGACGAGCAGCGCGACGGCTCGCCCGGCGGCCTCTCGCTCGGCTCGCTCGGCCCCGTCAGCGAGGGCCTGTGGGCCTGGGTGGTCGGCATCGGCCTGCTGATCGGCGCCTCGGTCTGGATCGGAGCCAAGTCCTCGTGAGCACGCACCACGACCCCTCGACCGACGTCACGACGCACGGCGACGGTCCCCTGCCCGAGCGGTTCGAGGACCCGGGCCTGCACGAGCACCGCGCCCGGGTCGGCGACACCGACCCCAGGGCGCAGAAGCGCGCCGAGAAGCAGGTCGTCGTCCTCTTCACGATCTCGATCCTCGGCACCATCGGCGCGATCGTCGCGTACGCCCTGGTGCCCCCGGGCGAGACCGTCGGCACGATGCGGCTGTCGAACCTCCTGCTCGGCCTGGGCCTGTTCCTCGGCCTCGCCGGCATCGGCTTCGCCGCCGTGCACTGGGCCAAGGCGCTCATGAACGACCACGAGCGCGCCGAGGACCGGCACCCGACCGCCTCGTCCGAGCCGGTGCGGGTCAAGGCCGTCGAGGCGCTGCGCGAGGGCGTCAAGGACTCCTCGATCGGCCGCCGCGGCGTGCTCAAGGGCGCGATGGTCACCTCGCTCGCGCTGTTCCCGCTGGCGATCGCCGTGCCGTTGGTCGGCAACCTCGGCGGCAACTGGGACGTCTCCGTGTCGAAGCGCACGCTGTGGCGCCGCGGCACCCGCCTGACGATCGACCCCTCGGGCCGCCCGATCAAGGCGTCCGACGTCACCATCGGCTCCGCGTTCCACGTCATCCCCGAGGGCCTCGAGGACGCCGAGCACCCGCTGGACGAGAAGGCCAAGGCCGTCGTCCTCATGGTCCGCATGGACCCGCGGGACCTGAAGTCCGAGCAGGGCGAGGGCTGGAGCTACGACGGCATCGTCGCGTTCTCCAAGATCTGCACCCACGTCGGGTGCCCCGTCGCCCTCTACGAGCAGCAGACGCACCACATCCTGTGCCCGTGCCACCAGTCGACCTTCGACGCCGCCGACGGCGCCAAGGTGGTCTTCGGCCCCGCGCACCGCCCGCTGCCCCAGCTGCCGATCACCGTCGACGACGAGGGCTACCTCGTCGCGCAGGACGGCTTCAACGAACCCATCGGCCCGTCCTTCTGGGAGCGCCTCACGTGAGCACCGTCGACTCCCCCCCGGCACCCCCCACGCGGGGTGCCCGCGCGGCGGCAGGGGCCGCCGACTACCTGGACCAGCGCACCGGCATCGGCAACGCCGTCAAGGAGTTCGCGCGCAAGATCTTCCCCGACCACTGGTCGTTCCTGCTCGGTGAGATCGCGCTCTACTCGTTCGTGGTCCTGCTGATCTCGGGCACCTTCCTCACGATGTTCTTCGTGCCCTCGATGACCGAGGTGCACTACCACGGCCCCTGGGCCGCGATGGACGGCGTACAGATGTCCGAGGCGTTCGCCTCGACGCTGCGCCTGTCGTTCGAGGTCCGCGGCGGCCTGCTCATGCGGCAGATCCACCACTGGGCCGCGCTGATCTTCATGGCGTCGATCGTGACGCACATGATGCGGGTGTTCTTCACCGGCGCGTTCCGCAAGCCCCGTGAGCTCAACTGGCTCGTCGGCTTCACTCTGATGATCCTGGGCCTGCTCGCCGGCTTCTCCGGCTACTCGCTCCCCGACGACGTGCTGTCCGGCAACGGCCTGCGCATCGCGGACGGCGTGGCCCGCGCCATCCCGATCCTGGGCTCGTACATCTCGTTCGCGCTGTTCGGCGGCGAGTTCCCGGGCACGGAGCTGATCCCCCGCCTGTTCACGGTGCACATCCTGCTGATCCCGGCGCTGATCCTCGCGCTCATCGGCCTGCACCTGCTCATGGTCGTGCTGCACAAGCACACCCAGTACCCGGGCTCGGGCCGGACCGACAAGAACGTCGTCGGCTACCCGCTGTTCCCCGTGTACGTGGCCAAGGCCGGCGGCTTCTTCTTCGTGGTGTTCGCGGTCATCGCGCTGATGGCGGCGACCATGACGATCAACCCGGTGTGGAACTACGGCCCGTTCGACCCGGGCGTCGTGTCCGCGGGCGCGCAGCCGGACTGGTACATGCTGTTCCTCGAGGGCGGCCTGCGCCTGATGCCGGGCTGGGAGTTCGTCATCGGCCAGTACACGGTCTCGATGAACATCCTGGTCCCCGGCGTGGTCATCCCCGGCCTGCTGTTCACGGTGCTCGCGCTGTGGCCGTTCATCGAGGCGTTCGCCACCGGCGACACCCGTGAGCACCACGTGCTGGACCGCCCGCGCAACGCGCCGTTCCGCACCGCGTTCGGCGTCGCCTTCCTGACGGCGTTCATGATCCTGGTCCTGGCCGGGTCGAACGACCTCATCGCGACGCACTTCCACCTGTCGATCAACGACATCACGTGGACGTTCCGGGTGCTGTTCTTCGTGGCCCCGCCGCTCGCGTTCTGGATCACCAAGCGGATCTGCCTGTCGCTGCAGCGCAAGGACCGCGAGCTGGTCCTGCACGGCCACGAGACCGGTCGCATCGTCCGGTTCGCGTCCGGCGAGTACATCGAGGTGCACAAGCCCCTCGACGCGCACGAGCGGTGGCTCCGCGTGCAGCACGAGCCCCGTCGCCCGCTCGAGATCGAGCCGGCCGAGGACTCGCGCGGCGTGCGCCGCAAGGGCTACCGGATCGACGCGGCCCGGCGCCGGCTGTCGAAGGTCTTCTACGAGGACCGGGTCGAGCCCGTCACCCCGGCGGAGCTCGCCGCGGCGCAGTCGCACGGCGGGCACGACGCCCTGCCGCTCGCGCACGACGAGCGGCGCGAGGAGCTGACCGCCGGCGCGTCCGGCAGCCGGCACCTCGCCCCGGAGCCCGAGGACACCGAGGGCACCCAGCGCCGCTGAATCGGGCGCTGACCTGGGGAATCATCCCGAGCGCCCGGTCGTTGGACCGGGTGGGCGAGACGATCTCCGACAGGACGACCCCGCCCGGGTCGCACCGGCTCACCGCCGGAGCGGCCCGGGCGTCGTCGTCCCCGGGGCCGTCGGACCCGACGTACGCCGAGCCGGTCCCCCGGCCCGGGAGGCCGGGCACCGCCCGGTCGTGGTACGACAGAGGAGGTGCGGCCGCCCCGCGGCGGGGCGCACCTGCTGCGAAGACGCCTGCCGCGGCGAACCGACGCCGGGGCCTGAGCTCAGAGAGGCACTGATGGCTGACTACACCCTTCCGGACCTGCCCTACGACTACGCGGCGCTGGAGCCGCACATCTCCGGCCGCATCATGGAGCTGCACCACGACAAGCACCACGCGACGTACGTGGCCGGCGCCAACACGACGCTGGAGAAGCTCGCGGCGGCCCGGGAGTCCGGCGACTTCGCCGCCGTGGCCGGCCTGGAGAAGACCCTCGCCTTCAACCTCGGCGGGCACGTGAACCACTCCGTGTTCTGGGAGAACCTCTCCCCCGACGGCGGCGACAAGCCGGTCGGCGAGCTGGCCGCGGCGATCGACGAGTTCTTCGGCTCGTTCGACAAGTTCCAGGCGCACTTCACGGCCAACGCGACGAGCATCATGGGCTCCGGCTGGTCGATCCTCGCCTGGGACTCCCTGGGCGAGAAGCTCGTGGTCGTGCAGCTGTACGACCAGCAGGGCAACATCCCGCTGGGCATCGTGCCGATCGTCGTCCTCGACATGTGGGAGCACGCGTTCTACCTGGACTACGTCAACGTCAAGGCGGACTACGTCAAGGCGTGGTGGAACATCGTGAACTGGGCGGACGCCGGCGAGCGGTTCACCCGCGCGCGCACCCAGACCTCGGGCCTGATCGTCCCGTCGCTCTGAGCCCGCTCTGACGGCCGAGAGAGGCCGGTCCGCCCCGAGGGGCGGGCCGGCCTCTCTCGTGCCCGCAGCGGGCCCCCAGCGGCGTCCAGGGGGATGCAGAAGGGCCGGGCGACCCCGTGGGGTGCCCGGCCCTTCCGGCGTGCCGCGGGTCAGTGCGCGTGCTGGCCGCGGGAGAACTCGAAGATCCAGCCGACCAGGCCGATGACGCCGAGGGCGACGCCGACGTACAGCAGCCACCAGCCGATCGCCATGCCGAGGAACACCAGGGCGCCCGCGAACGCGATCGTCACCGGCCACCAGCTCCAGGGGCTGAACACGCCCTGGTCGCCGGCACCCTCCGCGATCAGCGCCTCCGGGTCGTCCTCCGGGCGGGCGTCGATCCGGCGGGAGAGCAGCAGCAGGTAGCCGCCGATCATGCCCACCAGGCCCCCGACGAGCGGGATGCCCACGGTGCCGACGGGCTCGCCACCGCTCCACCACGCGTAGATCAGGCCGATCGGGATGAAGAACAGGATGCCGCCCAGGAACAGGTACGGCTCGACCTTCATCGCGTGCTTCGGCCGCGTGCCGCTGCCGGTCGGCGACGGGCGCGCGCCGGGCTCGTTGAGGCTGGTCACTTGTCGCGGCCCTCCTGGTCGTCGGTGTCACGCGGGCGGTCGTCGACGATCGTCGCCGAGGACTGCTCCTCCTGGCCGCCGCCGTTCTGCACCCGGTCGCGGGCCACGCCCTGCTCGCCGGTGCGCTCGGACTCCCAGTCGAAGAACCCGGGCTCGGGCTCGACGTGGTCCATCGCCGCGACCTCGGGGTGGTGCAGGTCGAAGGCGGGACGCTCGGACCGGATGCGCGGCAGCGACGTGAAGTTGTGCCGCGGCGGCGGGCAGGACGTCGCCCACTCCAGCGACTGGCCGTAGCCCCACGGGTCGTCGACGGTGACCTTCGGCGCCCGGCGCCAGGTGATGTAGACGTTCCAGAGGAACGGCAGCGTCGAGATCGCGAGGATCATGGAGCCGATCGTGGACAGCTGGTTCATCCAGGTGAACCCGTCCTCCGGCGAGTAGTCCGCGTACCGGCGGGGCATGCCGATCGCACCCAGCCAGTGCTGGATGAGGAACGTCATGTGGAAGCCGATGAACAGCAGCCAGAAGTGCACCTTGCCCAGGCGCTCGTTCAGCATGCGGCCGGTGAACTTCGGCCACCAGTAGTACATGCCGCCGAACATCATGAACACGACGGTGCCGAACACCACGTAGTGGAAGTGCGCGACCACGAAGTACGTGTCCGAGACCTGGAAGTCGAGGGCCGGGCTGGACAGGATGATGCCGGTCAGGCCACCGAACAGGAAGGTCGTCAGGAAGCCGATCGTCCAGAGCATCGGCGTCTCGAACGTGAGCTTGCCGCGCCACATCGTGCCGATCCAGTTGAAGAACTTCACGCCTGTCGGCACCGCGATGAGCATCGTCATGAGCGCGAAGAACGGCAGGAGGACGGCGCCGGTCACGTACATGTGGTGCGCCCACACGGTGACGGACAGCGCCGCGATCGCGATCGTCGCGTACACCAGGCCCTTGTAGCCGAACACCGGCTTGCGGCTGAACACCGGGAGGATCTCGGTCGCGATGCCGAAGAACGGCAGGGCGATGATGTAGACCTCGGGGTGCCCGAAGAACCAGAACAGGTGCTGCCAGAGGATGGCGCCGCCGTTCTCGGGGTTGAAGACCTGCGCGCCGAGGCGCCGGTCGGCACCGAGCGCGAACAGCGCGGCCGCCAGCGGCGGGAACGCCATCAGCACCAGCAGGCTCGTGATGAGCGTGTTCCAGGTGAAGATCGGCATCCGGAACATGGTCATGCCCGGCGCGCGCATGGTGACGATCGTGGTGATGAAGTTGACCGCACCGAGGATCGTGCCGAAGCCGGTCAGCGCGAGGCCGAACACCCACAGGTCCCCGCCGGCGCCCGGCGAGTACACCGAGTTCGACAGCGGCGCGTACGCGAACCAGCCGAACGACGCCGCGCCCTGCGGGGTCAGGAACCCGCCCGCGGCGATCAGGCCGCCGAACAGGTACAGCCAGTACGAGAACGCGTTGAGCCGCGGGAACGCGACGTCGGGGGCGCCGATCTGCAGCGGCATGATGATGTTCGCGAAGGCCGCGAACAGCGGCGTCGCGAACAGCAGCAGCATGATCGTGCCGTGCATCGTGAAGAGCTGGTTGTACTGCTCCTTGCTCTGCACGATCTGGATGCCGGGCTCGAACAGCTCGGCACGGATCAGCAGGGCCATGATGCCGCCGACCGCGAACCACACGAACGCGGTGATCAGGTACATGTAGCCGATCGTCTTGTGGTCGGTCGACGTGACCCACTTGACGATCGTGCGGCCCAGGGTCTGGCGGCGGGGCGCGAGCCCCGGCACGACCTCGACGGTGGCGGCCATCAGTTCGCTCCCTCTTCGCCCTCGGCGTCGCCGCCACCCTCACCGGTGACACGCACGTCCTGCAGGCGGTTGTACTCGAGACCCAGCTGACCGTCCTGGCCGGCGTCCCGCAGCTCCTCGATGTGCGCGTCGTACTCGTCGCGCGACACGACCTTCACGTTGAACAGCATCGACGAGTGCTCCTCGCCGCAGAGCTCGGCGCACTTGCCGACGTACTCGCCCTCGACCTGCGGGACGACCTGGAACGTGTTGGTCCGCCCCGGGATCATGTCCTGCTTGTAGAGGAACGCGGGCACCCAGAACGAGTGGATGACGTCGCGGGAGTCGAGCACGAACTCGACCCGCTCGCCGACCGGCAGGTACAGCGTCGGCTGGTCCGCGAGGACGCCGGTCGCGCCGACCTCCTGGGCGTGCTGGCCGGTGTCGTACACGTCGGAGTCGACGTAGTTGAAGTCCCAGCTCCACTGCTTGCCGATCACCTGGACCGTGAGGTCCGGCTCGGCCGAGGTGTCCTGGATCTCCGTCATGTCGCGCGCCGTGTAGTAGAACAGCACGCCGACCATGATGATCGGCAGGATCACGTACATGATCTCCAGCGGCACGTGGTACCGGAGCTGCACGGGGAGCTGGTCGTCGTCCTTGCGCTTCCGGTACACCGTGACGCACCAGAGGATCAGGCCCCAGACCAGGATGCCGACCAGCAGGGCGGCCACCCAGGAGCCGACCCACAGGTTCGTGATCCGGCCGGTCTGGTTCGTGATCTCGTTGTCGGAGTCGCCGGGCAGCCAGCCGCGCTGGGCCTCGGGCGAGCATCCGGCGAGCGCCAGGGCGACGGTCGTCGCGGCGCCCGCGACGGCCAGTCGGGTCCGCCAGGGGCGGCGGGGGGTCTGCGAGCGCACCGGGGGCCTTCCACGTCGGTCCCCGTCGCGCACGACACCGCACCGTGCGTCGCCCGACAGGGAAGTCACCTAGGACCTATGTCCTCGATCCCGTGCAGCGTAGCGCGCTGGTCGGCTTGTCGTGGCCTCAGAACCGCCCGTGGGCGCCACTTTGTGACGCAGTGTCATCTGGATCACGTCCCCGTCGGCCCGTGCGCAGGCCGCGGGTCCGTGCGCGGGGCCGGGCGCCGGGCCGGGCGCGCCGGGGGGCGGCGCTACCGTGCCCGGGTGACCGACTCCCCCGCCCCCGCGCGCCGCGTCGTCCTGGACGCCGGCGGCCGTGCGCCCGTCCTGCCCGCCGCGCGCGAGGCCTATCTCGCCGCGCTCGACGAGGGCTGGGCCGACCCTCGCCGGCTGCACACCGAGGGACGGCGGGCCCGCGCGCTGCTCGACGGGGCGCGGGAGGCGGTCGCGGCGCTGGTGGGCGCACGCACCGAGGAGGTCGACCTCGCGCCGTCGCACACGGCGGCGCTGCACGGGGCGGTGCTGACGGTCGCGCGGGGTCGCCGGCGGGTCGGGCCGGGCGTCGTGGCGTCGGCCGTGGAGCGGCGGGCGGTGCTGGACGCGGCCGCGGCGGTCGTCGCCGGTGCGCCGGACGGCCCTGCGGCCGACGGGCCGGTGACCGTGCCCGTCGACCACGAGGGCCGGCTCGACCTCGCCGCCTTCGCGGACGCGGTCGCCCGCCCGGGGGTCGCGCTGGCCGCGGTCCAGCACGCCAACGGCGAGGTCGGCACGCGGCAGCCGGTGGCGCAGGCGCACGCCGCCGCGCGCGCCGCGGGCGTCCCGCTGCTCGTCGACGCCGGCTCCTCGTTCGGGCACGCGCCGGTCGGCGCCGAGTGGGACGTGCTGACGCTCGACCCGGGCGACGTCGGCGCGCCGCCGGGGGTCGCCGTCCTCGCGACCCGCGCGGGCGTGCGCCGCTCCCCCGTGCCGCCCGCCGGCGCCGGCGACGAGGACCGCTGGTTCCCGGGCGGGGTCTCCGTGCCCGCCGCGCTCGCCGCGGCGGTCGCGCTCCAGGCCGCCGCGGCGCGGGTCGCCGCCGGCCCCGACCCGCGGCACGCGCTCGTCGACCGGCTGCGCGCCCGGGTGGCGGCGGAGGTGCGGGAGGTGGACGTCGCCGGCCCCGCCGCCGACCGGTTGCCGCACGTGCTGACGTTCTCGTGCCTCTACGTCGACGGGGAGGCCGTCGTGACCGCGCTCGACCGCGCCGGGTTCGCCGTCGCGTCGGGATCGGCGTGCACGTCGGCCACGGAGGAGCCGAGCCACGTCCTCGCCGCGATGGGCGCGCTCACCCAGGGCAACGTCCGCCTGTCGCTGCCCGTCGGGACCACCGCGGCCGACGTCGACCGGTTCTGCGACGTGCTGCCGGGCGTCGTGGCGGCGATCCGCCGGGACGCCGGCCTGACCGACCTCTGACGCCCCGCACGCACGAGGGCCCCGGACCGTGCGGTCCGGGGCCCTCGTGGCGTCAGGCGGTGCGGGTCAGCTGAACGAGCCGCCGCACGCGCAGGACGAGCCCGCGTTCGGGTTGTCGATCGTGAAGCCCTGCTTCTCGATGGTGTCCGCGAAGTCGATGGTCGCGCCCTCGAGGTAGGGGACGCTCATCCGGTCCACGACGACCTCGACGCCGTCGAAGTCGCGCAGCGCGTCGCCGTCGAGCACGCGCTCGTCGAAGTAGAGCTGGTAGATCAGGCCCGAGCAGCCGCCGGGCTGCACCGCGATGCGCAGGCGCAGGTCGTCGCGCCCCTCCTGCTCGAGGAGGCTGCGGACCTTCTCGGCCGCGACGTCGGTGAGGTCGACGCCGTGCGTCGCGGTCTCGGTGGTCTCGCTCATTGCTGTCTCCTGACGGTGTCTCGGATCGGTCGCGGGCGCGCGCCTGGCACGGGCCGCGGGACGGTCACGTCGAGCACAACCGCGCTCCCGCGTGATCTGTTCCCTCAAATGTACGCCCGCAGGGGCCGCCCGCCCCGGGACGCGCACACGACCTGCACGCCGCGCGCGGCGCGGGCCGCGGGCCGCGGGCACCCCTTCGGCCCGCCCACGCGAGCACCCCGGCCTCCGGCTGCCGCCCGCCCCGCCCCCCGGCTCCCGGCTCCCCGGACGCCGAGCGAGCAACCGACACGTCGAGCGAGTAGTCGGCGGATGCTCGCTCGACGTGTCGGTTGCACAGTCGGCGCGGCCGGCGCGGCCGGCACAGTCGGCGCAGCCGGCGGAGTTCGCGCAGCCGGCGCAGCCGGCACAGTCGGCGCAGCCGGCGCAGCCGGCGCAGCCGGCGCCGGGCGGGGTCGGTCGCGCGCCCTGGGGCAGGTCAGCCCTCGGGCGCGCGGGCACCGGGTCAGCGGGACCAGGTGCGGGCGATCCGCGGCAGGCGCGCGCGCAGGGCGGCGCCGGGGTCGCGGCGCCAGGCGTCCTCGTCGGCCGGCTGCTCGACGACACCGAACCCCGCGGCCAGCCCCGCCGCGCCCCAGTCGCGCCGGCCGGTGCGCAGGTACGCGGCGACGGCGACCGCCGGCACGCCCAGGGGCAGGGCCGCGCGCGCCACGGCCCCGACGACGCCGTGCTCGAGCGCCGTCCCGTCGAGGACGGCGGTCCCGGTGAGCACGAGGTCCACCTCGGCCGCGCGACGACCCAGGTCCACGGCGTCGGCGACCCAGGAGGCCCCGTCGACCAGCCGCGCGCCGAGCAGCCCGAGCGCGAACGCCGCGCCCCCGCCCGCGCCGGAGCCCGGAGCCAGGGCCGCACGCGAGCCCGGGGCCCGCGCCGCCGCGCCGCCCGGCGCCCCGCCCCCGGTGCCGCCCGGTCCCGCCGCACCCGGCCCGGCACCGGCGCCCCCCGCGAGCAGGTCCCGCCGCCCGCCGTCGCCCGCGCGGGCCGCGGCGTCCCCCGCCGCCCGCACGAAGCCCGCGACCGCCCGCTCCGCCTCCTGCGCGGTCGCGGCGTCCGCCCGGCCGGCCTCGGCCAGGTCGGCGGACACCCCGCCGAGCCCGAGCAGCGGCAGGTCGTGCGCGTGCAGCGCCACGAGGTCCCGGCCGCGCAGCGCCGTGCGCAGCGCGCCGAGCTCCCCGAGGTCCGCCACGGACAGCCCCGCCGCCCCGTCGAGCCCGCGCGCCGCGGCGCCCGGTGCCGCGCCGAGCGCCGCCAGCAGCCCGGCCCCGGCGTCGTGCGCGACGGTCCGCCGGCCGCCCAGCCCGACCACGACGCGCCCCGCCCCGGTGTCGAGGGCGGCCGCGAGCAGCGTGCCCAGCCCGGCGGAGGTCGTCGCGGTCGCGGGCAGCGCGTCCGGGTCGGCCGCGCCGAGCGCCAGCGCGCCGTCGACGTACGCGGTCCTCCCGCCGCCCGCCTCCGTCACGACCAGGACGGTCCCGGGGACCACGGCGCCGTGCGCGTCGGTCGTGGTGACGGACAGCAGGTCCCCGCCGCGCGCCGCGTGCACCGCCTCGACCAGACCGGCGCCGCCGTCGGACAGCGGCAGCGGCACGAGGGTGTCGCCGGGCGCCGCCTCGAGCCAGCCGGCGGTGAGCGCCGCGACCGCCTCCGGGGCGGTGAGCGCCGGCCACGGGTCGGACCCGGCGGCGACCGACGGTCCGGCCACCCCCTGCACCGCGGAGGCGGCGACCCCGGGGCCGTCGCCCGGGCGCGCGTCGAACCGGCCGGGGGCGACGAGGACGTGCACGGCGCGATCCTCGCACGCCGGGCCGGGCGCCCCGCCCGGCCCGGCGCGCCCCGGCCGCGGTCCTGGTCAGCGCCCCGGACCGCTGTGGGATGATCCTGCGCGTGACTCTCCTCGCCCCCGGGACCACGTTCGCCGAGCCCGCGTCCTCCGCGCTGCTGCTCCTCGGTCAGGGCCGCGACCTGGCGTCCGAGCGCGGCGTCGAGTGCGCCGGCGCCCTGCCCGCGGCCTCCGACCCCGACCTGGTCGAGCGCGCCCGTGCGGCGCGGGCCGCCCTCGGGGACCGCGCCTTCGTGCTGGGCCACCACTACCAGCGCGACGAGGTCATCGACTTCGCCGACGTCACCGGCGACTCCTTCAAGCTGGCCCGCGAGGCGGCGGCGCGCCCCGAGGCCGAGTTCATCCTGTTCTGCGGCGTGCACTTCATGGCCGAGTCGGCGGACATCCTCACGTCCGACCGCCAGCAGGTCGTGCTGCCCGACATGGCCGCCGGCTGCTCGATGGCCGACATGGCCGCGATCGACCAGGTCGAGGACGCCTGGGACGTGCTGGTGGAGGCGGGCGTCGCCGAGGACACCGTGCCCGTCACGTACATGAACTCGACGGCGGCCATCAAGGCGTTCACCGGCCGGCACGGCGGCACCGTCTGCACCTCCTCCAACGCGCACGTCGCGCTGCGCTGGGCGTTCGACCGGGTCGGCGGCGTCGACGGCACCGGCAAGGTGCTGTTCATGCCGGACCAGCACCTCGGCCGGAACACCGCGGTGCTGGAGCTCGGCATCCCGCTGGAGCAGTGCGTGGTGTTCGACCCCCGGAAGCCGAACGGCGGCCTCACCGTCGCCGAGCTGCGCGACGCGCGGATGATCCTGTGGCGCGGGCACTGCTCGGTGCACGGCCGGTTCAGCGCGCAGAACCTCGTCGACGTCCGCGCCGCGGTCCCCGACGTCACCGTGCTGGTGCACCCCGAGTGCAAGCACGAGGTCGTCACGGGCGCCGACCTCGTCGGGTCGACGGAGTACATCATCAAGGCCCTCGACGCGGCCCCGGCGGGGTCGGCCTGGGCGATCGGGACCGAGCTCAACCTGGTCCGCCGGCTGGCGAAGGCGCACCCCGACAAGCGGATCTCGTACCTCGACTCGACGGTGTGCTTCTGCTCGACCATGAACCGCATCGACCTGCCGCACCTGGTGTGGGCGATGGAGTCGCTCGCGGCCGGGCGGGTGCCGAACCGGATCGTCGTCGACGCCGACGACGCGCACTGGGCGCGGGTCGCGCTCGACCAGATGCTGGCGCTGCCGGGGTACTGACACCCTGGGGGCCTGGCGCAGCCGTCGGAAGGGGACGTCCGTGGGCACCGGGAGCTCGCTGCGGGTCGGGATCGTCGTGTTCGACGACGCCGAGGAGCTCGACGTCGTCGGGCCGTTCGACGTGCTGTCCTCCTGGGCGGCGCACTCCGCGCTGCACCCCGAGGTCGTGACGTTCTCGGCCGACGGGTCGGGCGTGCGGTGCGCCAAGGGGCTGCGGCTGGTGCCGGACGCGTCGCGCGACGACGTCGGCCCGCTGCACGTCCTGGTGCACCCCGGGGGCCGCGGCACCCGCGCGCTGGCCCGCGACCCGGAGCACCTCGCGTGGGTGCGGGACGCGCGCCGGGAGACCGCGCTGATGACGTCCGTGTGCACCGGGGCGCTGGTCTACGCCGCGGCGGGGCTGCTGGCCGGGCGGCCGGCGACGACGCACTGGGCCGCGGTCGACGAGCTGGTCGCGCTCGACCCGAGCGTGCTGGTCGACACCGAGGCGCGGTTCGTGGACGACGGCGACGTCGTGACGAGCGCGGGCGTGTCGGCCGGGATCGACATGGCGCTGCACCTGGTGGCGCGGCTGGAGTCGCCGGATGCGGCCCGCGCGGTGCGCCGGGGCATCCAGTACGACCCCGCCCCGCCGGTCTGACGCCGACCCGCCCGACAGTGGAAGGTCTGGCCCGACACGCCCGGGGCGTGTCGGGCCGGACCTTCCACTCGACCGGTGGACCGGCGGGTCAGACCGCCAGCCGCGCCAGCAGCAGGGCCTCGGCCAGCACCACGCGCTCCAGCTCGCCCAGGTGCACCGACTCGTTGGCCCCGTGGGCGCGCGAGTCCGGGTCCTCGACGCCGGTCACCAGGATCGCCGCGTCCGGGTACACCTCGAGCAGGTCGGCGATGAACGGGATCGACCCGCCGATGCCGATGTCGACCGGGTCGGTCCCCCACGCGTCGGCGAACGCGGCGCGCGCGGCCTGCATCGCGGCCGAGTCGGCCGGCGCCTGGAACGGCTTGCCGAGCTCGCCGTCCCGGACGGTCACGCGGGCGCCGAACGGCGCGTGGCCCTCGAGGTGCGCGCGCAGCGCGGCGAGCGCGGCGGCCGGGTCCTGCCCGGGCGCGATGCGCATCGAGAGCTTGGCGGTGGCCTTGGGCGCGATGGTGTTCGACGCCGTGGCGACGCGCGGGGCGTCCAGACCGATCACGGCGATCGTCGGGCGGGTCCACAGCCGCGCGGTGAGCGGGCCGGTGCCGGCGAGGGTCACGCCGTCGAGCACGCTCGCGTCGGCGCGGAACGCGGCCTCGTCGTAGTCGACGGTCGGGTCCGCGGCGGTGACCAGGCCCTCGACGGCGACGTCACCCGCGTCGTCGTGCAGCGTGGCGATCAGCCGGGACAGCAGCGTCACGGCGTCGAGCACCGGGCCGCCGAACATGCCGGAGTGCACCGCGTGGTCGAGCACGGCCACCTCGACCTCGAGGTCCACGAGGCCACGCAGGGACGTGGTGAGGCCGGGGACGCCCACCTTCCAGTTCGACGAGTCGGCGACCACGATGACGTCCGCGCGCAGCAGGTCGGAGTACGTGTGCAGGAACCGGGTGAAGGACGGGGAACCGACCTCCTCCTCGCCCTCGACGAACACCGTGACGCCCACGCCCAGCTCGTCGCCGAGCACGCGCAGCGCGCCGAGGTGCGCCACCACGCCGGCCTTGTCGTCCGCGGCACCGCGGCCGAACAGCCGGCCGTCGCGCTCGGTGGGCTCGAACGGCTCGGTGTCCCAGTCCTCGCGGGCACCCGGGGGCTGCACGTCGTGGTGGGCGTACAGCAGCACGGTCGGCGCGCCGGCCGGGGCGGGGCGCCGGGCGACGACCGCCGGGGCGCCGGGCGTGCCGTCGGGCCGCTCGACCGAGAGGATCTGCACCTCCGGCAGGCCGGCCTCGCCCAGCAGGCGGGCGACGTGCTCCGCGCTGGCGGCGACGTGCGCCTGGTCGAAGTCCGCGTTCGAGACGCTCGGCACGCGGACGAGGGCCTCGAGGTCGGCGCGCACGCCCGGGAAGGCGGCGGCGACGCGGGCCCGCAGGTCGGCGACGGCCTCGGGGTCGGCGGGCGTGGGGGACGCGTGGGTGGCGGTGGGCTCTGTCACGGATCGCCACGCTACTCGACTACCCTGGAGGGGTGTTCGGACGCAGCAAGGACAGCACCTCCCCCGCGGAGCAGGCCACCCCGGGTCTCGTCGAGGAGACCCCGGGCCTGATCGAGGTCGGGAAGGGCCGCCCCACCCCCAAGCGGAAGACGGCCGAGGCCGCCAACCGCCGGCCGCTCGTGCCCCAGGACCGCAAGGCCGCGGCCAAGGACGCGCGCGCCGCGCAGCGGGCCGAGCGCGACAAGCAGTACGCCGCCATGCAGACCGGCGACGAGCGGTACATGCCCGCGAAGGACAAGGGCCCGGTGCGCCGGTACATCCGGCAGTACGTCGACGCCCGGTGGAGCCTCGGCGAGCTGTTCCTGCCGGTCGCCATCGTCATGCTGCTGCTCAACATGCTGCTGACCTCGGTCAGCCCGGAGCTCGCGTTCCTGGGCCTGGTCGTGCTCTACCTGTTCATCATCGGCATGGTCGTCGACGTGTTCATCATGTGGCGCAAGCTGCGCAAGCGGCTCGCCGCGAAGTTCGGCGACGCCGCCCAGCAGCGCGGCCTGATGATGTACGCCGTCACCCGGGTGTTCCAGATCCGCCGCGCCCGCCTGCCGAAGCCGCAGGTCAAGCACGGCGACTACCCCGAGTGAGCCGGCGCTCCTAGACCGTCCTAGGGTGGTGGCATGGTCAACTACCGCCACCTGGGCCGCTCCGGCCTCAAGATCTCCGAGATCACCTACGGCAACTGGCTGACGCACGGCTCGCAGGTCGAGAACGACGCCGCGACGGCATGCGTCCGCGCCGCGCTCGACGCCGGCATCAGCTCCTTCGACACCGCGGACGTCTACGCGAACACGGTCGCCGAGGAGGTGCTCGGCGAGGCCCTCAAGGGCGAGCGCCGGCAGTCGCTGGAGATCTTCACGAAGGTCTACTGGCCGACCGGCCCCAAGGGCCCGAACGACACCGGCCTGTCCCGCAAGCACATCATGGAGTCGATCGACGGCTCCCTGCAGCGCCTCCAGACCGACTACGTCGACCTGTACCAGGCGCACCGCTACGACCACGCGACGCCGCTCGAGGAGACGATGCAGGCGTTCGCGGACGTCGTGCGCTCCGGCAAGGCGCTGTACATCGGCGTCTCCGAGTGGACCGCGGACCAGATCCGCGCCGGCCACGCGCTGGCGAAGGACCTGGGCTTCCAGCTGGTCTCGAACCAGCCGCAGTACTCCGCGCTCTGGCGGGTCATCGAGCCCGAGGTCGTCCCGGCGTCCGAGGAGCTGGGCGTGTCCCAGATCGTCTGGTCCCCCGTGGCCCAGGGCGTGCTCACCGGCAAGTACAAGCCGGGCCAGCCGCTGCCCGAGGGCTCGCGCGCGACGGACGAGAAGGGCGGCGCGAACACCATCAAGCGCTTCCTCGACCAGCCGAACGTGCTCCAGCGCGTGCAGGACCTGACGCCGGTCGCGGACGAGCTCGGGCTGTCGCTCGCGCAGCTCGCGGTCGCCTGGGTGCTGCAGAACCAGAACGTCGCCGCGGCGATCATCGGGGCGTCCCGCCCCGAGCAGGTCACCGAGAACGTCAAGGCGTCCGGGGTCGAGATCCCGGCCGAGCTGATGACGCGGATCGACGAGATCCTCGGCGACGCCGTGATCGCGGACCCGGCGGAGACGGCGAAGAACTCGCCCGCCAGCCGCTGACCCGACGCGCGCAGGGCCGGTCACCCCGAGGGGTGACCGGCCCTGCGTCGTGCGCGGGACGCCGCGGTCAGCGGCCCTCCCCCGGTGCGGCGGGCTCGGCCGCCGCCACGGCCGGCGGCACCGGGACCGTGAGGCGCGGGAGCAGCCAGTGGATCAGCGGCCCGATCCCGAGCGCGTAGGCCAGCGTCGCGAACCCGAGGGTGCCGCCGAGCAGCCAGCCGACCGCGACGACGGTGACCTCGATGGCGATCCGGACCGGGCCCACCGGCCAGCCGGTGCGCGCGACGAGACCGGTCATCAGGCCGTCCCGCGGGCCAGGACCCAGGCGGGCGCCGATGTACAGGGCGCTGGCCACGCCGTTCAGCGCGATGCCGGCGAGCACCATGCCGACCCGGGCCGCGAGCGGCAGCGCGGGCAGCCGGTCGAGCAGCGCGAGGAACGGGTCGATGAGGACGCCGATCAGCACCACGTTCGCCACGGTGCCGATGCCCGGCCTCTGCCGCAGCGGCCACCAGGCGAGCAGGATCAGGACGCTCAGCACGATCGTGATGGTGCCCAGCGACCAGCCGACCTGCCGCGCCACGCCCTGGCTGAGCACGTCCCACGGCATGTTGCCGAGCCCGGTGTGGACGAGCAGGGCGATCGAGGCGGCGTACAGGACCAGGCCGACGACGAGCTGGGCGCCGCGGCGGCCGGCGTGGGCGCGCGCGGCGCTGCGGGACGCGGCCGGTGGAGCGGCCGCGGGGTGCGGAGGGGCGGGATCGGGGTGGGCCACCGGGTCGGTGGCCTCGTGCTGAGCGGTCACGGACCCATCATCGGCAGCGACCGGCCTTCCCTTCGATAGCCACTTGCGCAACAGTGGCCTCATGTCCACGCTCCTCGTCTCCGACCGTCGCATCGGCGGCACCGGACTGGCCGCCGTGCTCGGCCGCTGGCGCCGCCCCGGCCCCGCGTACGCCGCGCTCGCCGACGCCGTGCGGCGCGCCGTCCTCGCCGGGGACCTCCCGCTCGCCACCCGGGTGCCCGGCGAGCGCGAGCTGGCCGCCGCGCTCGGGGTGTCCCGCACGACGACCTCCGGAGCGTACGGGCTGCTGCGCGACGAGGGGTACCTGGTGAGCCGCCAGGGCTCCGGCACGGTCACCGCGCTGCCGGAGGACCGGTCCCGCGGCGGGGCCGCCCTCCCCCTGCACCGCCCGCTCGCCACCGACGGCGTCGTCGACCTGACCATCGCCGCCTGCCCCGCGCCGCGGGAGCTGCACGAGGCCGCCCGGCGCGCGGTCGACACCCTGCCGCGGCACGCCGGCCACGGCTACGCCCCCCTCGGCCTGGACGTGCTGCGCGAGGCGGTCGCGGACCGGTACACCGCCCGCGGCACGCCGACGACGCCCGACCAGGTGCTCGTGACGACCGGCGCCCAGCACGCCATCGCGCTGCTCCTGCGCGCGCACGCGGGGCCGGGCGACCGGGTCGTCGTCGAGCAGCCGACCTACCCGCACGCGATCGACGCGGTGCGCGCCGTCGGCGCCCGGCCCGTCCCGGTGCCGACGGGCGCGGGCGGGACCGACCTCGACCTGCTGGAGTCCACCGTCCGGCAGGTCGCCCCGCGGCTCGTCTACCTGATCCCGGACCACCACAACCCGACCGGGGCGACGCTCGACGCCGCCGGACGGGAGCGGGTGCGGGCGCTCGCCCGGCGCACCGGGACCGTGGTCGCGGGCGACGAGGTGCTGACCGACCTCACGCTCGAGGGAGCGCCGCCCGAGCCGTTCGCCGGCGACGGCCGCGCGCCGCGGGTGGTGGCGATCGGCTCGATGTCCAAGAGCCACTGGGGCGGCCTGCGGGTCGGCTGGCTGCGCGGACCCGCGGATTTGGTCGCCCGGCTGGCCCTCGCGCGCCGCAGCGCCGACCTCGGCACGGCGGTGCTGGACCAGCTGGTGGCGGTCGAGCTGCTCCGGCTCGGCGAGGCGCCGCTCGTCGAGCGCCGGGACCGGCTGCGCGCCGGCCGCGACCTGCTGGCGGGGCTGCTCGCGGAGCGGCTGCCGGCGTGGCGGTTCGCCGTGCCGCGGGGCGGTCAGGCGCTGTGGGCGGACCTGGGCGCGCCGGTGTCCTCCGCACTCAGCGCGCTGGCGCTCGCGCACGGGGTGCGCGTGGCGCCGGGGCCGGCGTTCGGCGTCGACGGCGGGCTGGAGGACCGGCTGCGGGTCCCGTTCACGGTCGAGCCGGACGAGCTGCGGCGCGCGGTCGACGGGCTGGCGCTGGCGTGGGCGGCGCTCGGCGCGCCGGCGCGGGCGGGCGCCGGGTCGGCGCCGCTGGCGGCCGCGCCCGCGGGACTGGTGTAGGGCGCGGGCGGTGCTCGTGCAGGCCGCGGGCGCGCCTCAGGCGCGCGGCCGCACCGTCACCTGCTCGGGCACGGCGGCCAGGTCGTACGCCGGCGGTACGAGCACGCCGTCGTTGCGCAGCACGACCGTGCGCACGCCCTGGTCGCGCAGCGTGCGCCAGTGCGCGCCGAGCCACTCCTCGGCGTCGAACCGGGTGCCGAACACCGGCGACAGCGGGCGGTCGAGCACCTCGCCCGACCCCCCGGTCAGCTCCCAGGTCCACTGGGGGTGCAGGGCGGCGGTCACGCGGCGGCCGCCGGGGAGCCGGCGCGGCGCGCCGCCGCGTCGCGGGCGAGCGCCCGGCCGATCCGCGACGCCCAGAACGGGCCCTCGTAGATGAAACCGGTGTACCCCTGCACGAGGTCCGCGCCGGCCGCGAGGTAGGCGCGCGCGTCCGCCGGGGTGGTGATGCCGCCGACGCCGATGACGACCCGGTCCGGGCCGAGCCGGTGCCGGAGCCGGGCGACGACGACCAGACCGCGGTCGAGCAGCGGGGGGCCGGACAGGCCCCCGGGGCCCAGGTCGTGCGCGATCGTCGTGTTCACCGCGACCACGCCGTCCAGCCCGAGCTCGGTGACCAGGTCGGCGACCGCGTCGACGTCGGCGTCGGCGAGGTCGGGGGCGATCTTCACCAGCAGCGGGACCCGGGCGCGCCCCGCGGCGGCGGCGGACTCGTCCGCGGCCGCGCGGGCCGCCTGCAGGATCGGCCGCAGCGCGCCGACGGACTGCAGGTCGCGCAGCCCGGGCGTGTTCGGCGACGACACGTTGACCACCAGGTAGTCCGCGTACGGCGCGAGCAGGCCGGCGCTGGTGGCGTAGTCGTCGGCGGCGTCCTCCGGCGCGGTGACCTTCGTCTTGCCGATGTTCACGCCGACGACGAACCCCCGGCCGGACGCGGTCGAGCGCAGCCGGCGCAGGCGCTCGGCCACCGCGGCGGCGCCCTCGTTGTTGAAGCCCATCCGGTTGCGCAGGCCCCGCCGGTCCAGCACCCGCCACAGCCGCGGCGCCTCGTTGCCGGGCTGCGCGTGGGCGGTCACCGTGCCGATCTCGACGAACCCGAAGCCGAGCATCGTCAGCCCCGGCACGCCCACCGCGTTCTTGTCGAAGCCCGCCGCGAGCCCGAACGGCGACGGGAACGTCCGGCCCAGCACCCGGACCGCGCCGGAGGGCGGCGGGGTCAGGGCGGCGCGCAGGGCCCCGCTCAGGACCGGGACGCGGGAGGCGACGCGGATGGCGCGGAACGCGAGGTGGTGCGCCTGCTCGGGGTCGAGACGGGAGAAGACCTGGCGGAAGAGGAGGCCGTACACGGCCCCCAACCTACTGGTCCGCGGGCGCCGACGGCCGGGACCCCTCGCCCACGCGGACCCCGGGGCGGGTGTGCCACAGCCAGGCGACGCCGAGGAACGGAAGCACCAGCGGGACGTAGCCGTAGCCCTGGCCGTACACCGACCAGACCGTCTCGTCCGGGAAGTCGCCCGCGTCGAGGACCGAGAGGGTGCCGACGGCCAGGACCCCGACCAGCTCGACGCCGACCGCCGCCCAGGCCGCGCCCCGCCGGTCCCGGGCGAGCGCGACGGTCGCCACGATGTACACGACGGCGGCGAGCGCGGACAGCAGGTAGGCCAGCGGGGCCTCGTCGAACTTCGCGACCAGCTGGTAGCCGGCGCGGGCGGTCGCGGCGAGGGCGAACACGCCGTACACCGCGACGAGGACGCGGCCCGGGCCGGAGGCGGTGCTCTCGGGCGTCGCGCGCGACGCGGGGGCCGGGGTCGTCACGCGCCCGCCCAGGTCTGGTCGAGCCGCAGCTGCAGGAACGCCACGGCGACCGCCGCGACCAGCAGCACCACCGACGACCACCGGGTCCGCTCCGCGAACGCCCACAGCGCGGCGGCGGGCAGCAGGACCAGCTGGGTCACGACGTAGCCCCAGAACACCACCGGCTCCGCCGGGTCCGCCCCCGTCGCCTGCCGGACCCCCGCGACGACCGCCTGGACCACCATCAGGCCCTCGACGACCGCCGCGCCCCACAGCTGCCGGAGGACCACGGCGCGGTCGCGGACGGCGAACACCAGTGCCCAGACGGCGAGCGCGAGGGCCGCCGCGGCGACGGCGTAGAGCAGGGGCGGGATCACGGGGCCCCACGGTACCCGGCGGCGGCGATAGCATCGCCGGGTGCCCCGAGTGACGCTGACCTCCGCGAACCCCGCCCGCCAGACCGCCGACGCCCTCGTCGTCGCGGTCGCCAGCAGCCCCGCCGGCCCCCGGGTCGTCGGCGCCGACTGGCTGCCCGCCGAGACCGTCGAGCAGGTGACCGGCCTCGCCGGCGTCCTCGGCGTCACCGGTGCGGCCGACGAGGTCCGACGGCTGCCCGCCGCGGGCCGGATCGCCGCGAGGACCGTGGTGCTCACCGGCGTCGGGGCGCTCGACGCGGTCGCCCCGGACGCCGAGACGCTCCGCCGGGCCGCGGGCGCCGCGCTGCGCGAGCTCACGGGCGCGACGTCCGTCGCGGTCGCGCTGCCGGCCGAGGACGCCGAGCAGGTCGCCGCGGTCGCCGAGGGCGCCCTCTTCGGCGCCTACGCCTACACCCGGTACCGCTCCGCCGACGCCGCGGACGCCGCTGCCCCGGCCGCCGAGATCACCGTCCTGACCCCGCGCGCCCGCGACAAGGCGGTCACGAAGGCGGTCGCCCGCGCCGAGGTGCTGGCCGCCGCCGTGCACGGCGTGCGCGACCTGGTCAACGCCGCCCCCAACGACCTCTACCCCGCCGCGTTCGCGGACGCCGCCAAGGCCGCGGTCAAGGACACCGGCGCCAAGGGCGTCAAGGTCACCGTGCTCGACGAGAAGGCGCTCGCCGCCGGCGGCTACGGCGGCATCCTCGGCGTCGGCCAGGGCTCGGCCCGCCCGCCGCGCCTGGTCAAGGTCTCCTACTCGCCGTCCCGTCCGGCCGCCAAGGTCGCGCTCGTCGGCAAGGGCATCACGTTCGACTCCGGCGGCATCTCCATCAAGCCCGCCGCGGGCATGGACGCGATGAAGTCCGACATGGCCGGCGCCGCCGCCGTCCTGCACACCGTGCTCGCCGCCGCGCGCCTCGAGCTGCCCGTCGCCGTCACCGGCTGGCTCTGCCTCGCCGAGAACATGCCGTCGGGCACCGCGCAGCGCCCCTCCGACGTGCTGACGATCCGCGGCGGCAAGACCGTCGAGGTGCTGAACACGGACGCCGAGGGCCGCCTGGTCATGGCCGACGGCCTGGTCGCCGCGGTCGAGGAGAAGCCCGACGTCGTCCTCGACATCGCCACGCTGACCGGCGCGCAGCTCGTCGCGCTCGGCCCGCGCGTCTCCGCCGTCATGGGCGACGACGCCACCCGGACCGAGGTCGTCGACGCGGCCGGCGCCGCCGGCGAGGCGTTCTGGCCGATGCCGCTGCCCGCCGACCTGCGCGCGGGCCTGAAGTCGAAGGTCGCGGACATCGCCAACATCGGCGACCGGTTCGGCGGCATGCTCACCGCCGGCCTGTTCCTGCAGGAGTTCGTCGGGTCGACGCCGTGGGCGCACCTCGACATCGCCGGCCCCGCGTTCAACGAGAAGGCGCCGTTCGGGTACACGCCCGCCGGCGGCACCGGGGTGGGCGTCCGCACGCTGCTGGCGCTGATCGAGGCCCGCGCGATCCGCTGACCCGCGCGCCCGCAGACCGGGCCGCACGCGACCCCGAGCGCCCGGCGCGCCCTCCCGGAGGGCGCGCCGGGCGCTCGCGCGTCCGGGCGTCCGGGCGCACGCGCGTCCGGGTCACCGACGCCGAGATCGGCGCTTCCGCCCGAGATCGGCCCTCCCACGCACCGATCTCGGCGTCCCTCCCGCCGTCCCCTCCCGCGCCGAGGTAGGACCTGCCGGCCGAGAGGGGGCCGCCCAGCGTCCTACCTCGGCGCGGCGGTCCTCACTCGGCGTCGGCGGCGAGCGAGGGGTGCCGAGCGAGCGGAGCCGGGCGGTTCGCAGCGGAGCCGGGCGGTGCCCGGCAGAGCCGAGCACCGGACGGAGGGACGGGACGGGCGCCCGCTCAGCGCGTGGCGACCGGGGTCAGCGCGGGTCGGCGGCGCGGCGGGCGGCGCGCTCCCGGGCCGCTCGCTCGCGCTCGATCCGCTGACGCGAGTTCCAGTCCCGCATGCGCTGCGGGTACCCGGTGCGCTGCACGTCGTAGAACGGCACCCCGAGCTCCTTGGCGATGTCCCACCCGGCACGGCCGTCGGGCACCCGGCGCCGGGTCCACTCGCCGTCGGTGGCGATGAGCATGAGCGTGGTCTGCGTGACGTTCGTCTGCGGCTCGAGGTACGCCTCGACGCCGACGCGGGTGCGGACGAACTCGCGCAGGTGCTCGACCGTCTCCTCGCGGGCGGCGCGGCCGGTGGGCGGCGCGTCCGGGGTGGCGGCGGCCGGTCGGCGGCGGCGGGAGAACAGACCCATGGCGGGAGCGTAACGGCGCACGCTGGGCCCCGGCTGGGAATCACCCGGGTGCCGTGCAGGTGCGCCCGGTGCCCGCAGGCGCCGCCGCCGGGACCTCGGTCCGCCCCCGCACGTCCCCGCGACCGCGTCCCGGACGCGAGACATGGGATGACTGTTCCCAGAATCACACGCGGCCCCCGGTCATCTGGGTCGTCCGGCCTACGCGGGGATGACAAGATGGCTCGGGAACAACCGCGTTCCCCTATGTCTGCGCCGGAGGAGTCTTCACGTGTCCGACACGACCGGATCCGCTTTCGACATCGTCGTCCTGGGCGGAGGGAGTGGCGGCTACGCGGCTGCGCTCCGCGGTGCCCAGCTCGGCCTCAGCGTCGCCCTGATCGAGGGCGACAAGGTCGGCGGCACCTGCCTGCACAACGGCTGCATCCCCACCAAGGCCCTGCTGCACGCGGCGGAGCTCGCCGACAACGCCCGCGACGGCGCGCACTTCGGCGTGCAGACGCAGCTCACGGGCATCGACATGAACGGCGTGAACGCCTACAAGGACTCGGTCATCGGCCGGCTCTACAAGGGCCTGCAGGGCCTGATCAAGTCCCGCCAGATCACCGTGTTCGAGGGCTGGGGCAAGCTCGTCGCCCAGGACACCGTCGAGGTCAACGGCGAGCGCGTCACCGGCCGCCACGTCATCCTCGGCACCGGCTCCTACGCCCGGTCGCTGCCCGGCCTGGAGATCGCCGGCCGCGTCATCACCTCGGACCAGGCGCTCAAGCTCGACTACGTGCCGAAGTCCGCGATCATCCTCGGCGGCGGCGTCATCGGCTCCGAGTTCGCGAGCGTGTGGAAGTCGTTCGGCGTCGACGTCACGATCATCGAGGCGCTCCCCCACCTGGTCCCGAACGAGGACGAGGCGCTGTCCAAGGCGTTCGAGCGCCAGTTCCGCAAGCGCGGCATCAACTTCAACCTGGGCGTCCGGTTCTCCGGCGTGACCCAGGACGACAGCGGCGTGCACGTCTCGCTGGAGGACGGCAAGACGTTCGACGCCGACCTCCTGCTGGTCGCCGTCGGCCGCGGTCCCCGCACCGCCGACCTGGGCTACGAGCAGCAGGGCATCACGCTCGACCGCGGGTTCGTCATCACGAACGAGCGCCTGCACACCGGCGTCGGCAACATCTACGCGGTCGGCGACATCGTCCCGGGCCTGCAGCTCGCGCACCGCGGCTTCGCCCAGGGCATCTTCGTGGCGGAGGAGATCGCGGGCCTCAACCCGCAGCCGATCGTCGAGTCGGGCATCCCCCGCGTGACGTACTCCGACCCGGAGGTCGCGTCCGTCGGCCTGACCGAGGCGAAGGCCAAGGAGGTGCACGGGGCCGACGCGATCGAGACCCTGGAGTACAACCTCGGCGGCAACGGCAAGAGCCAGATCCTCGCGACGCAGGGCTTCATCAAGCTCGTGCGCCAGAAGGACGGCCCCGTGATCGGTGTGCACATGATCGGCGCACGCGTCGGCGAGCTCATCGGCGAGGGCCAGCTCATCGTGAACTGGGAGGCGTACCCCGAGGACGTCGCGGCGCTCGTGCACGCCCACCCGACGCAGAACGAGGCTCTCGGCGAGGCGCACCTGGCGCTCGCCGGCAAGCCGCTGCACGCCCACAACTGACCACACGAACTTCGAAGGAGACACGAGCGGTCATGTCCGACAACGTGCAGCTTCCCGCTCTCGGCGAGTCCGTCACCGAGGGCACCGTCACCCGCTGGCTCAAGAACGTGGGCGACCGCGTCGAGGTCGACGAGCCCCTGCTCGAGATCTCGACCGACAAGGTCGACACCGAGGTCCCCTCCCCGTTCGCGGGCGTGCTCGAGCAGATCCTGGTGCAGGAGGACGAGACCGCCGAGGTCGGCGCCGTCCTGGCCGTGATCGGCGACGGCTCCGGCGCCGGCGGCGACGCCCCGGCCCAGGAGTCCGCCCCCGCGCAGCAGGAGGCCCCGGCCCAGCAGACCGGCGCCACCACGCAGGGCGAGGGCTACGGCGACCCGGCCCCCGAGGTCGAGTCCGCCTCCCCCGCGACCGAGCAGCCCGCGCCGGCGCCCGCCGCCGAGGCCCAGGGCTCCGGCGACGGCCAGCAGGTCACCCTGCCGGCGCTCGGCGAGTCCGTCACCGAGGGCACCGTCACCCGCTGGCTGAAGCAGGTCGGCGACTCGGTCGAGGTCGACGAGCCGCTGCTCGAGATCTCCACCGACAAGGTCGACACCGAGGTCCCCTCGCCGTTCGCCGGCACGCTGCAGCAGATCCTGGTCGGCGAGGACGAGACCGCCGAGGTCGGCGCCCCGCTCGCCGTGATCGGCTCCGGCTCGGCGCCCGCCGCGTCCGGCCAGTCGCAGGACGGCGCGGCCCAGGCCGCCGCCCCCGCCGCGACCGAGGCCGCCCCGCAGGCCGCCGCGCCGGAGGAGGCCCCCGCGCCGACGCCGGCCCCGGTGCCCGCCCCGACGCAGTCGGCCCCGGCCGCTCCCGCCGCCCCGGCGGCCCCGGCGGCCCCGGCCCAGCAGCAGGCCGCCCCGGCCCAGGCGCAGGGCTCCTACCTCACGCCGCTGGTCCGCAAGCTGGCCGCCGAGAAGGGCGTCGACACGTCGACCCTGACCGGCACCGGCGTCGGCGGTCGCATCCGCAAGGAGGACGTCCTCGAGGCCGCCGCGAAGGCGGAGGAGGCCGCCAAGGCCGCCGCCACCCAGCAGGCCCCGGCCGCCGCCCCGTCGGCGCCGTCCGCGCCCGCCGCCGCCAAGCCGGTCGAGCCGTCCCCGCTGCGCGGCACGACCGAGAAGGCCAGCCGTCTGCGCCAGGTCATCGCCGAGCGCATGGTCGACGCCCTGCACAGCCAGGCGCAGCTGACCTCCGTGGTCGAGGTCGACGTCACCCGCGTCGCCCGCCTCCGCGCGAAGGCGAAGGACTCCTTCAAGGCCCGCGAGGGCGTCAACCTCACGTTCCTGCCGTTCTTCGTGCAGGCCGCGGTCGAGGCGCTCAAGGTGCACCCGAAGATCAACGGCGTGCTCGAGGGCAAGGAGATCACCTACCACGGCACGGAGAACATCGGCATCGCGGTCGACACCGAGCGCGGCCTCGTCGTGCCGGTGATCCGGGACGCCGGCGACCTCAACCTGGCCGGCATCGGCCGGAAGATCGCCGACCTCGCCGGCCGCACCCGCGCCAACAAGGTCACCCCGGACGAGCTGTCCGGCGCGACCTTCACGGTGACCAACACGGGCTCGGGCGGCGCGCTGTTCGACACCCCGATCGTCCCCGGCGGCACCTCCGCCATCCTGGGCACCGGCGCGATCGTCAAGCGCCCGGTCGTGATCAAGGACGCCGACGGCGCCGAGGTCATCGCGATCCGGTCCATGTGCTACCTGGCCCTGTCGTACGACCACCGCCTGGTGGACGGCGCGGACGCCTCGCGGTACCTCATGACCGTGAAGCAGCGGATCGAGGAGGGCGCGTTCGAGGCCGAGGTCGGCCTCTGAGCACCGCCTGACGCAGCACACCACGCCCCGGCGACCCACGCGGTCGCCGGGGCGTCGTGCGTCCGGGATCGCCCGCGCCGGGAGCCCGGCGCGGGGGCGCACCGAGGGGTTCGGGAGTGCGCGCCACGCCCGCGAGCGCGGTCGATCGCGCCGAGCGCGGCAGCTGGAGCGACCGCGCTCGGCGGGATCCCCCGCGCTCGGCGGTCCGACGCGGGCCGTTGACCGGTCCGCGGGAGCCGACTACCGTGCTGGCGCTCTTTCGACAACGGGTGTCGAAATTTCGGCGCCCCGGACCACGAGGACGTGACCCGATGCGAGCAGCACCCCGCGCCACCACCCGGCGCCGGCCCGACTCCCCCGAGCCCCCGCCCGGGCGCCGACCCCGCCGACGGCGGGCCCTCGCCGCCGGGCTCGCCGCCCTGCTGGCGGGCTCGGCCGCGGCGCTGGCGCCCGCCGTCGCCTCCGCGGCACCGACCACCCCGGCCGGCACCCCTGTCGCAGCGGGCGGCGACGACGCCCGGGGCGGTGGGCACGGCGGCGGCCACGGCGGCGGGCGGGACGTCCGCCAGCTCCGCACGTGGCTGGCCGACACCTACCGCTCCCTCGACGCGATGACCGACCCCGGGACCGGGCTCGTCGCGGACAACATGCCCGGCGCCCTCGAGCCCGGCACCGCCAGCGCCTACACCTCGCCGACGAACATCGGCGGCTACCTGTGGTCGACCGTCGTCGCCCGCGACCTCGGGCTGCTCAGCCACCGGGACGCCCGCGACCGGATGGCGACCACCCTGGGCACCCTCGAGCGCATGGACCGGCACGACGAGTCCGGCATGTTCTACAACTGGTACGACCCCGCCACCGGCGATCGCGTCGACACCTGGCCGGACAGCGGCGACCCGGTCGAGCACTTCCTGTCGTCGGTCGACAACGGCTGGCTCGCCGCCGCGCTGCGCGTGGTCGCGTCCGCCGAGCCCCGCCTCGCGGACGAGGCCACCGCGCTCTACGACTCGATGCACTTCGGCGTCTACTACAACCCCGGGGGTCGCGCGGACCTGGGGGTCGGGCTCATCCGCGGCGGGTTCTGGGACGAGGAGCCCTCGGGCTGCTCGGTGCCCGGGAACTACACCGGCGGCGAGACCGTCTACTACACCTGCCACCACTACGACACGACCGTGTCCGAGACCCGGATCGCGCTGTACCTGGGCATCGCGGACGGCGAGATCCCGTCCGAGGCGTACTGGGGCACCTACCGCACGTTCCCGTCGACCTGCGACTGGTCCTGGCAGGAGCAGCGCCCCAGCGGCGTGACCCGCACCTACGACGGCTTCCCCGTCTACGAGGGCGTCTACCACTACGACGAGATGGCGCTCGTGCCCGGCTGGGGCGGCTCGATGTTCGAGGCGCTGATGCCGGACATGCTGGTGCCCGAGTCCGAGTGGGCCCCGCGGTCCTGGGGCGTGAACCACCCGCTGGTCGTCGAGGCGCAGAAGCGGCACGGCCTGGACGAGGCCGGCTACGGCTACTGGGGCTTCTCCCCCGCCAGCGACCCGCACGGCGGCTACGCCGAGTACGGCGTCGACGTGCTGGGCATGCGGTCGGACGGCTACCTGTCGGACGGCACGACCGACGTCGACCTCGGCTTCCCGGGCTGCCGCGAGGCGACCAACCCGGAGCCCGAGTTCGGCGACGGCGTCGTCACCCCGCACGCCGCGTTCCTCGGCCTGGAGTACGACCCCCGCGGCGTCATCGACAACCTGAAGAACATCGCCGCCGACTTCGACGCCTACGGCCCGGGCGGGTTCTACGACGCCGTCGCGGTGCGGTCCGGGACCGTCGCGGAGCGCTACCTGTCGCTCGACCAGTCGATGATCGTCGCGGCGATCGGCAACTACCTGCGGGACGGCCTGCTGCGCGACTACGTCGTCGGGCCGGACATGGAGCAGAACCTGCGGCCGGTGCTCGCGGCCGAGGTGTTCTCGTCCGCCGCCGAGGCGGTGCCGCCCGTGCTCACCGAGCCGGCGCCGGGGTCGACGGTCGACGCCGTGACCCGGCTGGCGGGCACCGGCGAACCCGGCGCCCACCTCACGGTCACCGGCCCCGACAGCGCCGTCTGGTGCACCGCCGACGTCGACGCGGACGGGGCGTGGGCGTGCGACGTCGCGACGCCGCCGGGCGCGGGCGAGCACGTGCTCGCGCTGTCGACGACGAACGACGCGGGGATCACCGTGCGCGGCGCGGCGGTCACGCTGACCGTCACGGCGGGCGCGGGTGCCGGGCCGGGCGACGCCGGCGTGGTCGAGCCCGGGGCCGAGGACCCGGCCGGAGCGGCGCCGGCGGGCGACGAGCCGGCGGCGGGCGGGGCCGCGGAGCCCGTGCTCGCCGCGACCGGCGCGCACGCCGCGCTGGGCGTGCTGGCGCCGCTCGCCGCCCTGGCGGCCGGCGGTGGCCTTCTCCTCCGGAGGCGCCCGACCCCCTGACGCGCCGACGCCGAGTCTCCGACTCCGGACTCCCGCACACGCCCGGGACGCAGTCCGATCGCGGAGACTCGGCGCGTACGCGCACGCGCACGCGGGTGCGGGTGCGGCGGGGCGGCGCGCGGGCGGCGCGTCAGCGTGGCCGCGGCGGCGCCGTCGACGCCCGCACGACCAGGCGCGTCGCCAGCTCCAGGTGCGCCGGCCCGCGGCCGCCGCCCTGCCGGGCGCGGTGCGCAAGGGCCACGGCGGCATCGCCCATCTCGTCGAGGGGCTGCCGCACCGTGGTGAGCGCGGGGTCGAGCCAGGCGGCGACGGGCTGGTCGTCGAACCCGACCACCGACAGGTCCTCCGGCACCCGCACCCCGTGCTCCCGGGCCGCGCGCAGCACGCCGATCGCGGTGTCGTCGGAGGCGGCGAACACCGCGGTCGGCGGGTCGTCGGCCCGCAGCAGCACCTCGGCCGCCCGGAACCCCGCGTCCACGCCGTAGGACCCGCCGCGGACCAGCTCCTCCTGCACGGCCAGGCCGCCCTGGATCAGCGCGGTCCGGTACCCCGCGAGGCGGGCCACCGCGTTGTCCTGGTCCTGCGGGCCGGTGATCGTCGCGATCCGGCGGTGACCGAGCGCGACCAGGTGGGCGGTCGCGTCCAGGCCGCCCCGGAAGTTCGTCGCGGCGACGGCCAGCAGCTCCGGGTCCGGCCGGGTGCGCGGGTCCACCACCACGAGCGGCACCCCCGCCCGGGCGAGGTCGGCCCGCGCCCCCTCGTCGGGGACGCCGACGACGCTGACCAGCCCGTCGGTGCCCCGGCGCAGCGCGTGCCGGACCCACGCGCCGCTCGACCCGGCGCCGGGCTCGGAGTCGACGGTCACCACCAGGTCCGCACCGAGCCGCGTCGCCGCCCTGGCCGCCCCGCGCACGACGGCCTCGGCCCAGGTGCTGTCGAGGTCGACCACCCGGAGGTCGACGAACCCGGTGCGCCGGCTGCCCGACGGCCGGACCGCGTACCCGTGCCGGGCCAGCACCGCCGCGACCCGCTCCCGGGTCCCGCCCGCGACGTCCGGGCGGGAGTTCAGCACCTTCGACACGGTGGGCACGGAGACGCCGGCCTCCGCTGCGACGACGGCCAGGGGCGACGGCGCCCCGGCGCCCGGGTGCTCGGCGTCCATGGCGCACCAGCCTAGGGCGCACGGACCACCGTCGGCGCGGACGCGGCGCGACCCAGGGGACCGCCGGCGCGCCCCGCCCCGTGGGCGCACGTAGGGTCGGCCGCATGATCGTGGTGGTGGCGGGGTCGAGCGGGCTGATCGGGACGGCGCTGGTCGCGCGCCTGCGGGCGGAGGGCCACGAGGTGCGCCGGCTCGTCCGCCGGGCGCCGCGCACGCCCGACGAGCGGACCTGGGACCCCGGCGCCGGCGTGCTGGACCCCGGCGCGCTCGCCGGCGCGGACGCCGTGGTGAACCTCGCGGGCGCCGGCGTCGGCGACAAGCGGCTCACACCGGCGCGCAAGCGGGTCGTGCTGGAGTCCCGCACCCGCACCACGGGTCTGCTCGCCCGCACCGTCGCAGGGCTGGACGACCCGCCGCGGGTGTTCCTGCAGGGGTCCGCGACCGGCGCGTACGGCTACCGGGGCGACACCCGGGTCACCGAGGAGGAGCCGTACGGCACGTCGTACCTCGCGGAGGTCGTGCGCGCGTGGGAGGCCGCCGCAGCGCCCGCCGTCGCGGACCCGCGGGTACGGGTCGCGTTCCTGCGCACCGGGATCGTGCTGGCACCGTCCGGCGGCGCGCTCGGGCGCCTCCTGCCGCTCATCCGGCTCGGGCTCGGCGGGCCGCTCGGCAGCGGGCGGCAGTACTGGTCGTGGATCAGCCTCGAGGACGAGGTGCGCGCGATCCTGCACCTGCTGGACGCACCGGTCGGCGGCCCGGTCAACCTGACCGCCGAGCCGGCGACCGAGCTCGAGATCGTCCGGGCACTCGCCCGCCGCGCGCACCGCCCGGCCGTGCTGCCCGTGCCGGGGTTCGCGCTCCGGGTCGCGCTGGGCCAGTTCTCCGAGGAGATCCTGGGCAGCCTGCGCGTGGTCCCGGCGGCGCTGACGGCCTCGGGCTTCGTGCACGCGCACCCCACCCCGGACGTCGCGGCGGCCTACGTCCTCCCCTGACCGCGCGCCGTCCCGACCCCGCGGCCCGGCGCACCCCGCCGACTGTGCAGCAGGTGCTGCGTTCCGGGGCGCTGAACCCCGCGACGACCGCCATCTCGACGCCCGCCGCGCCAGGGCGGGCGCCGCGCCAGCGCGGGCGCGGCGGGCGGCTAGGCGTCCAGCGACACCGTGCGGTGCTCGCGGGCCGAGACCCGGGCCGCGTCCAGGACGCGGGCCGTGACCACCGCGTCGGCCGGGTCGACCGGGACGGGGCCGGTCCCCCGCACCCACGCCGCGACCGCCCGGTAGAAGTCCGGGTGGCCGCCCGGCGCGCGCCGCACGGGCACCCGCTCGTCGCCGTGCACCAGCCAGCCCTCGTGCGCGTCGTCGCCGTCGTCGAGCGCCGAGAACGGGGTCGCCTCGCCCTCGAACGACGTCACCAGGTACGCGCCGCGGTCGCCGAGCACCCGGGTGCGGGGTCCGGGCGCGCCGACGAGCGCGCCGGCCTGCAGGTGGCTGATGACCGCCGAACCGTCCGGGCGCGCCGCGTGCGTGAGAGCGAGGAACACGTCGTCCTCGGCGGGCGTGGTGAGGTTCCGCAGCTCGGCGTGCACCCGGGCCACCGGGCCGAACAGCTGCACCGCCGAGTCGACCAGGTGCGCCCCGAGGTCGAGCAGCAGGCCGCCCGCACGGGTGTCGTTCTCCTTCCACCGGTCCTGCGGCACCGGCCGCCACCGCTCCCAGCGGCGCTCGAACCGGTGCACGGTGCCGAGCTCGCCCGCCTCGAGCAGGGCGCGCAGCGTCAGCTGCTCGGGGTCCCACCGGCGGTTCTGGAACACGGTCAGCCGGCCACCTGCCTCCGCGCCGAGCCGGGCCAGCGCCTCGGCCTCGTCGGCGGTGGTGGCCAGCGGCTTGTCGACCACGACGAACGCGCCCGCGGCGAGCGCCTGGGTGACGTGCTCGACGTGGTCGCCGGTCGGGCTGGCGACGACGACGACGTCGAGCTCGGCCGCGTGCGCGAGCAGGGACGCGACGTCCGGGTCGACGCCGACGCCCGGCCAGTCCCGGCCGGCCGCGGTCGCGCGCGCCGGGTTCCGGGTCACGACCCGGGTCACCTCGGCCCCGACCTCGCGGAGCAGCCGGGCGTGGATGCCCCGCCCCGCCGAGCCGTAGCCGACCAGTCCCACCCGCAGCGCGTCCGTCATGGCCGCCACCCTAGGCCCGGTGCGCGCCCTCCTCCTGCCGCGCGAGCGCGCTCGGCCACCAGGTGCGCCGCCCCACGTCGTGCACGAGCGCCGGCACCAGCAGGCTGCGCACCACGAGGGTGTCGAGCAGCACGCCGAACGCCACGATGAACGCGAGCTGGGCCAGGAACAGCAGCGGGATCACGCCGAGCGCCGCGAACGTCACCGCGAGCACGACGCCGGCGGAGGTGATCACACCGCCGGTGACCGCCAGCCCGCGCAGCACGCCCTCCCGGGTGCCCAGCCGCACGCTCTCCTCCCGGACCCGCGTCATGAGGAAGATCGAGTAGTCGACGCCCAGGGCCACCAGGAAGGTGAACGCGTAGAGCGGCACGGCCGGGTCGGCCCCGGGGAAGTCGAGCACGTGCTCGAACACCAGCGCCGCGACGCCCAGCGCCGCCGCGAACGACAGCACGTTGGCGAGCATCAGCAGCACCGCGGCCACGACGGACCGCAGCAGGACCATGAGGATGAGCAGGATCACGACCAGCACCACCGGCACGATCACCCGCAGGTCCCGGGTGCCGGCGTCCTGCGCGTCCAGCGTCTCGGCCGCGGCCCCACCCACCAGCGCGTCCGGGGCGACCTCGTGCACCGCGTCCCGGAGCCGCTCGACCGTCGCGACGCCCTCCGTGGTGTCGGCCGCGGCCTCGGTGGCGACGTCCACCCGCACCTCGCCGTCGACGACGACCGGCTCCGCGGGCTCCTCGGCGCCCGGGCCGCCGGACCCGGTCGGTGCGCCCGTCGTCGCCCCCGTGTAGGGCGCCGCGGAGACCACGCCGTCGACGTCGAGCGCCGCCTCGACCACCGCGTCGGCCTGGTCCTGGGCGACGATCACCGTCGCCGGCTGCACGGTCCCCGCGGAGAAGTGGTCGGCGAGCACCTCCTCGCCCGCCACGGCGTCGACGTCGGTGAGGAAGACGTCGGCCTGGCTCGTGCCCGAGGCCTGGAACGTGGGCAGGAACGCCGCGCAGCCCAGGAGCACGACGGTGGTCAGCACCCACACGACGCGGTCGCGCCGCCCCACCCCGCGGGCGAGCCGGCCCCACAGGCCCTCGGCGGGCGCGGGGTGGCCGGCGGGCGCGTGCGCGCCGTGGTGGTCGTGCGCGGGCGCGGCGGCGGTCCCGGCCGCGACCGGGGTCCCCGCCGGCTCGTCGTGCGCGGGGCCCACCGCGTGCGCGCCCGGCTCGGCGACCCGCGGCACCCGCGGCCAGAACAGCGCCCGGGACCGCCGGCCCGCGATCAGCAGCAGGAGCGGCAGCAGCGTGAACGCCGCCAGGTACGCGGCGGCGATGCCCAGGGCACCCACCGGGCCGAGCGAGCGGTTGGACGCGAGGTCGGACAGCAGCAGGCAGAGCAGGCCGGCGACGACGGTGCCCGCGCTGGCGGTGATGGGTTCCAGGCTGCGGCGCAGCGCGCGGCGCATCGCGGCGGCCGGCGCCGCCACGGAGCGCAGCTCCTCCCGGTACCGGGCGACGATCAGCAGCGCGTAGTCGACGGACGCACCGACGACCAGGATCGACAGGATGCCCTGCGCCTGGCCGTTGAGCGTGAGGACCCCGGCGTCGGCCAGGTGGTAGACGGCGAGCGCGGCGGCGCACAGCGCGAACACCGCGGTGAGGATGACGGCGAGCGGCAGGAACGGCGACCGGTAGACCAGGACGAGGATGACCAGGACGGCCCCGAGCGCGACGAGCAGCAGCACGCCGTCGATGCCGCCGAACGCGTTGGTCAGGTCCGCGACGAACCCGCCGGGCCCGGTGACCCAGGCGCGCAGCCCGGCCTCCCCGGACGAGTCGGCGGTGGCGCCGAGCTCGTCGGCGAGGGTGTCGCGCACGGCCTGCACGGTCGCGCCCACCACGCTCTCGTCGTCGGCGAGCGAGGCGTCGGCCTGGTCGGCGTCCAGGGACAGCGGCACCAGCAGCGCCTCGCCGTCCTCCGACGGCACGACCACGGGGTCGCCGGTCAGCACGTCGCCGAGCGTCGCGGGGTCGCCCGCCGCCGGGTCCGCGCCCGGCAGCGCGACGTCCGCCAGCCCGTCGACGACCGGCTGCACCGCCGCGATCGCGGAGGGGTCGAGTGCACCGCCGCCCTCCGCCTCCAGCACGACCAGCACCGGCAGCGACTCGGACTCGGTGAACGCCGCCGACGCCTCCGCGGCGCGCGTCGACTCCGCCGACGACGGCAGGAAGGCCGCCGCGTCGTTCGTCTGCACCTGCGAGAGCTGGCCCTGGGCCATGCCCCCGAGCGAGCCCACCGCCAGCCACCCCGCGGCGACCGCCAGCACGGCCAGCCCCCGCCCGATCCCCCGTACGCCATTCCTCAGCATGCTGAGCACTATGCGGGACGCGCCGCGTTCCGGCAACATGAGCCCGGGGCAACCGCCCAGCAGGAGGAGAGGGACCAGTGGAGCGCGACGCCGGAGAGCCGCAGGAGCACCCGCGGTGGCAGGCGATGGCCGCGCCGGAGCCGAGCGGCTGGCCGGTCGGCCGGCTGCTGTCGGCGGCCGCCCGCCGCGTCGAGCGCGACTGGAACGCGCACCTCGCGTCCTGGGACCTCAACCACGCGAGCCAGCCGGTCCTCGTGATCCTGCTGCGCGGCCCGCGCACCCAGGCGGAGCTCGCGGCGATGTGCGACGTCACCGAGCAGACGATGAGCCGGGTGCTGGCGCGGCTGGAGCGGTCCGGCTACGTCACCCGGACGGCGCACGCCACCGACCGGCGCAAGCACCAGATCTCCGCCACCGACGCCGGTCGCACCGCCGTGCTCGCCGCCTCGGACCCGGCCACCGCCGAGGCGATGGTCACCGACGGGCTGACGCCGGAGCAGGTCGACCAGCTGCGCGCGCTGCTGCTCCTGGTCGCGCGGCGCTGACGGGGGCTCAGCGCCCGGCCACCGCCCCGCCGCGCCCGATCCGCCGCAGGTCCTCCGCGACCCGGCCGGCCCACGCGTCCACCTCGTCGAAGTCGCGGAAGTCGCCCGCCTCGGCCTCGATCATCGCGACCAGCGCCCGCTCGGCGAGCCCGAGCTCGTCGCGAGCCAGCCGCCCGCCGAACGCCACGACGTCCCGCGCGCCCACCCGCCGGGCCACCACCCGCACGTCGTCGGGCTCGGCGGCGGGCAGCGGCGGCTCGCCCACCCGCCCGGACCAGAACAGCCACGTCGGCCGGGACGCCAGCCGCGCCGCGTCCCGGTCGACCAGGTCGCGCAGCGCCGCCGCGAGCCGGCCGACGTACACCGCCGAGCCGAGCACCACCGCGTCGTACTCCTCGACGGAGCCGACGTCGTCGGGCTCGACCTCCGCGACGTCGTGCCCCGCCGCGCGGAGCACCTGCGCCACCTCGGCGCCGATCTCCCGCGTGCTGCCGTGCCGCGACGCCACCGTCACCAGGACCCGCATGGTCGCCTCCCCCGCGTCCCGTGGCCCGGCCCGGCGCCGCGCCCGTCCTCCCAGCGTCACCCGGACGGCGCAGCGGCCACCAGGGACCTCCGTCCCGCGGCGCGGCACGCGGTCCGCACCGGGGGCTGCGCCCCGGGTCCCCGCGCCCCGCCGACCGGGCGACGGCGGAGCCGCGCGCGCCGGTAGACTCCCGGGTCATGGCCCGTGAGAAGAACCCGACCGCCGGCGCGGCCGCGAAGCCCGCGAAGGTGAAGAAGACCCGGTGGTACCACCAGGTCTGGCAGGCGTACCAGATGACCCGGCAGCAGGACCCCGCGGTCACCTGGCTGATCCTCGGGGTGTTCGTCGGGATCGTCGTGCTGGGCCAGGTGCTGGCCCTGTTCTTCCTCAGCTGGTGGTGGTGGCTGCTCGTCAGCATCCCGTTCGCGCTGCTCGGCGCCATGTTCACGCTGACCCGCCGCGCCGAGCGCGCCGCGTACGCCCGGATCGAGGGCCAGCCGGGCGCCGCGCTGTCCGCGCTCGGCACCATCCGCCGCGGCTGGACGTTCGCGCAGGAGCCGGTGGCCGTCGCGCCGCGCACCCAGGACCTCGTCTACCGCGGCGTCGGGCGCCCGGGCATCGTCCTGATCGGCGAGGGTCCCGCCAACCGCATCGGCAAGCTGCTCGAGTCGGAGCGCAAGCGCACCGCGCGCGTGCTCCAGGGCGTGCCGATCACGCTGATCGAGGTCGGTCGCGAGGAGGGCCAGGTCCCGCTGCCGCAGCTCGCCCGCAAGGTGCAGCGCCTCAAGCCGCAGCTCACCAAGGCGGAGGTCGGCGAGGTCGTCAAGCGGCTCCAGGCGCTCGGCGCGGTCAAGATGCCGGTGCCCAAGGGCGTCGACCCGATGCGCGTCCGCCCCGACCGCAAGGGCATGCGCGGCCGCTGAGCCGCACGCGCACGCGCGCCCGCACCCCCTCGGGGGTGCGGGCGCGTCCTGCGTCCGGCCGCGCTCCTCGCCCGCGCGGGCACCCCGCGCGGCTGCCCGGCCGCCCGGCCGCCCGGTCGCCCGGGCGCCGAACCGCCGAACGAGCAACCGACGCGTCGAGCGAGTACCCAGCGACTACTCGCTCGACGCGTCGACTACCCCCTCGCGAGAGGGTCGAGGCGCGGACGGTGCGGGGCTCAGGTGCGGAGACGGGCGGGCGCGGCGGGGCCGCGCGGTCAGCGGCGGACGATCGCCGTGCCCGCGGAGCGGTCGTGCAGGCCCCGGCCGTCGGCGTCCCACACCACGGCGGGGATCACCAGGCAGAGCAGCACGGTGCGCACCAGGGCCAGCAGCAGGTTCGGCGGCGCGTCCGGGCCCGGGTCGGCGGGCGGTGCGTCCGGGCGGGCGACGAGCGCCGGCGGGCGCACCCGGCGCACGCGGATCCCCAGCAGCCGGTGCCCGAGCGTGCCGCCGACGGTGCCGACCAGCAGCACGTTCTCGACGGCGAACACCGCCAGCGTGCCGAGCTGCTGCGCGTCGGCCGGCAGGAACACGTTGGCGATGGCGAGGCAGGCGAACCAGTCGATCAGCAGCGCGATCAGCCGGCGGCCCAGCGGCGCGAGCGACCCGCTCCCCGTGGCGGGCAGACCCAGCCGGCTGCCGCTCGGCGCGCTCCCGTCCCCCACGGGCGGCCCCTCGAGCCACGAACCGACGTCCTCGCGATCGACCATGCGTCAACGGTAACCGCCCGCCGCGCGCACCCCGACCGCCTCCTGTCACGCGCCAGCAACACGGATCGGGGGTCACGTAACACGGGCGAAACAATCGGTACACCGGCGGGAAATCGGGCACCCCTAGCCTCGTCGGAGCCCGGTGAGGGCACGTCAACCCGAGGAGCAGCGGATGTTCAGCACGCCAGAGGAAGTCCTGGCCTTCATCAAGAACGAGGACGTCAAGTTCGTCGACGTCCGGTTCTGCGACCTGCCCGGCGTGATGCAGCACTTCAACGTGCCGGCCGCGTCCGTGGACGAGAGCTTCTTCGTCGAGGGCCAGATGTTCGACGGGTCGTCGATCCGCGGCTTCCAGGCGATCAACGAGTCGGACATGAAGCTCCTGCCGGACGTGACGACGGCGTTCGTCGACCCGTTCCGCACGGAGAAGACGCTCGTGCTGAACTTCCACATCGTCGACCCGTACACCGACGAGCCCTACAGCCGCGACCCGCGCCAGGTCGCCGCCAAGGCCGAGGCGTACCTGCGCTCGACCGGCATCGCGGACACGGCGTTCTTCGCCCCCGAGGCCGAGTTCTACATCTTCGACGACGTGCGCTTCGAGACGAAGCAGAACGCGTCGTTCTACTCGATCGACTCCATCGAGGCCGCCTGGAACACGGGCCGCGTCGAGGAGGGTGGCAACCTCGGCCACAAGACCCCCTACAAGGGCGGCTACTTCCCCGTCCCGCCGGTCGACCACTTCGCCGACCTGCGCGACAAGATCTCGCTCCAGCTGGACGCCCTCGGCCTCGAGGTCGAGCGCGCGCACCACGAGGTCGGCACCGCCGGCCAGGCGGAGATCAACTACCGCTTCGACACGCTCGCCAAGTCGGCCGACAAGGTGCAGCTGTTCAAGTACGTCGTGAAGAACGTCGCGCACGCCGACGGCCGCACCGCGACCTTCATGCCGAAGCCGCTGTTCGGCGACAACGGCTCGGGCATGCACGTGCACCAGTCGCTGTGGAAGGACGGCAAGCCGCTGTTCTTCGACGAGAAGGGCTACGGCGGCCTGTCCGACATGGCCCGCTGGTACATCGGCGGCCTGCTCAAGCACGCCCCGTCGCTGCTGGCGTTCACCAACCCGACGGTGAACTCCTACCACCGCCTGGTCCCGGGCTTCGAGGCGCCGGTCAACCTGGTCTACTCGGCCCGCAACCGCTCCGCGTGCATCCGCATCCCGGTCACCGGCTCGAACCCGAAGGCCAAGCGCATCGAGTTCCGCGTGCCGGACCCGTCGTCGAACCCGTACCTGTGCTTCGCGGCCATGCTGATGGCCGGCCTCGACGGCATCCAGAACCGGATCGAGCCGCCGGAGCCGGTCGACAAGGACCTGTACGAGCTGCCCCCGGAGGAGCACGCGCTCATCCAGCAGGTCCCCGGCTCGCTCGGCGAGGTGCTCGACAACCTCGAGGCCGACCACGACTGGCTGACCGCCGGCAACGTGTTCACCCCGGACCTGATCCAGACCTGGATCGACTACAAGCGGTCCGCGGAGATCGACCCGATCCGGCTGCGCCCGCACCCGCACGAGTTCGAGCTCTACTACGACGTCTGATCGGCTGCTCCCGGTCAGTGCGCATGCGAGGGGCGTCTCCCGTCAGGGAGGCGCCCCTCGTGGCGTGTAAGGCCGGTGCCGGCGCACCGGCGCCCCGCGCTCCGGCCCCAGGTCCGGCGCGCCCGTCCGGCGCCGTCGAGGTGGCGTACCGCCGGGTCACCTCCGCGCCGCCAAGGAGGGGCTGGCAGGGCCTCGCACGATCGGCCGCGGCGGGGTTGACTGTGCGGGCGACCGGCCGTCGACGACGACCCGGCCGGCGTCCACCCACCGTCCCGCGCACCCCTGGGAGTCCTGTGCTCACCGTCAACGCCTACGCCGCCCCCTCCGCGACCGAGCCGCTCGTCCCCGTGACGATCGAGCGCCGCGACGTGGGGCCGAAGGACGTGCTGATCGAGATCCGCTACGCCGGCGTCTGCCACTCCGACATCCACACCGTCCGGGGCGACTGGGGCCCCATCACCTACCCGCAGGTCGTCGGGCACGAGATCGTCGGCGTGGTCGCCGAGGTCGGCGCCGAGGTCACCCGGCACGCCGTCGGCGACCGGGTCGGCGTCGGCTGCATGGTCGACTCCTGCCGGGAGTGCGAGAACTGCCGCGCCGGCCTCGAGCAGTACTGCCTCGAGGGCAACACCCAGACCTACGCGTCCGTCGACCGCGACGGCACCATCACGCAGGGCGGGTACTCGACCCACGTGGTCGTCGACGAGGACTTCGTCCTCCGCGTCCCGGAGGCCATCCCGTTCGACAAGGCCGCGCCCCTGCTGTGCGCCGGGGTGACCACGTACTCCCCCCTCGCCCACTGGGGCGCCGGCCCGGGCAAGAAGGTCGCGGTCGTCGGCATGGGCGGCCTCGGCCACATGGCCGTCAAGCTCGCGCACGCGATGGGCGCCGAGGTCACCGTGCTGTCCCGCACGCTGAGCAAGAAGGCCGACGGGCTCGAGCTCGGCGCGGACCACTACTTCGCCACCGAGGACCCGGCGACGTTCGCCGAGCTCGCGAACACCTTCGACCTCATCGTCAACACCGTGTCCGCGGTCGTCGACCTGGGCGCGTACCTGTCGCTGCTCCGGCTCGACGGCACCCTGGTCAACGTCGGCGCGCCCGGCGAGCCGCTGCCCGTCCAGGTGTTCACCCTGTTCGGCAACCGCCGCTCGTTCGCCGGGTCGAGCATCGGCAGCATCGCCGAGACGCAGGAGATGCTCGACTTCTGCGCCGAGCACGGCATCGCACCCGAGACGGAGCTGATCGCGGCCGACGCCGTGAACGAGGCGTACGAGCGCGTGCTGCGCTCGGACGTGCGGTACCGGTTCGTCATCGACGTGGCGACGATGGCCTGAGCCCAGCACCCGGTCCCCGGGGGCCGCGGCCTCGGCCGCGCCCCCGGGGACCGGGTGGCCGGGGCGGGCTCACCGGCAGAGGGACCCGCCCGGGCCCGGGGTCATGGTGACGAGCCAGTGCGTGCCCCACTGGTAGCCGGGCGGGAGCGTCCCGGCGACGTGCGGCAGATCCGCGCACGCCGTGGTCTGCGTCGGCGCGGGGTCGGTGGACGCGTCCACCACCGCCTCGTCCCACGTCCACCAGTCCGGCTGGCCGGGCACCTCCAGGGACGTCGAGAACCGCACCTGGCGGTCCGACGGCAGCACGTAGACGCCGGGCGGGTAGGTGTACCGCACGTCCAGCACGACGTGCAGCTGGTGCGGCTGGGCCGCCTGGTCCCATGCCGCCGAGCGCTGCACCAGCTCGCAGTTGTACGCGGGGTCGACCTGCTGGTCCGCCACGCGGACCACCTCGCAGGGCTCACCGGAGGGACCCGGTGGACCAGCTGCCGGCGCTCACGGGGGCGGCGGCATGCACGTCGTCGGTCCACGCCGCACCGGTCGCGGCGGCACCCGGCGCGGTCAGCAGCCCGAGGCCCAGCAGCGCGAGGACGTGGTGCCGCCGCGGGACCCGGCGGGCCGCGGAGGCCCCGGCGGCGGGACGACGCTCAGCCACGGCCGGACCGCCGCCCGCGACGCGCCCGGCCGATCAGCAGCAGGCCGACGGCGACCGCAGCGGCCGCGAGGGCCAGGAGCGGTGGCGCCTGCACGCCGGTCGCGGCCAGCCGGCCGACCGGGCGCGCGTCGGCGAGCACGAGGTCGCCGTCGAGCCGGGCCGCTGCGCCCGGTGCGAGATCCGGCGCGGCCGTGACCGCGACCCGCAGCTCGTACGCCCCCGGTGGCAGCACGGTGCCGGTCGCGCCGTCGACGACGGGCACGCAGGCGCCGGTCGCCGGCCGGCAGATCCCGACGTCCCAGGCGAGCCCGGGAGAGCCGGAGCCGGTCACCGTGGCCCCCGCCAGCACGGCACGCCGCGGCAGCCCGAGCGCCCAGGCCTCCGACGCGGTCGCACCGGGCCGGAGATCGGGGAACGCCGCGTGCAGCGGCTCCCGGCGCGTCGCCGCCCCCGCGCCGGCGGCGGACGCCACCGACCCGAGCGCGAGGGCGACCGCGAGCAGCAGCGCGGTCGCGGCGGCCGCGCGGCTCACGGGGCCACCGCCGCGCGGCCCTCGGCGACCCGCCCCGCGGGGAGCGCGCTGAGGCCGACGAGGGCGGCGAGGGCCACCCCGAGCGGAGCCGCGACGCCGGGCCGGGTGAGCGTCGTGACGACGCGACCGGCCCCGGCGAGGCGGGCCACCGGCTGCCAGACCGTGTCGCCCACCGGGTAGGCGGAGGCGTCCGGGGACGCGTTCGCGTCACCCTGCATCCGCACGGTCCACCCGTCCCCCGGGGTGCGCTCGACGGCGACGACCCGGTGGGTCACGAGGACGCCGGTGGTGCTGCTGCGCAGCGTCGCGACGTCGCCGACCCGCAGGTCGGCGGTCGGGCGCGGCACCGCGACGAGCAGGTCGCCGGTCCCGATCGCCGGCTCCATGGACCCGGAGACGACGACGAGCGGCTGGATCCAGCCGGCCCGGGTGGCTCCCCAGGCGAGGAGGCTGACGAGGCCGAGCGCGGCGACGAGCCACAGCGCGACGTGTCCCGCGGTCCGGAGCGTGCGCACGGCACGCCCTGCGTGAGCCCGCCCGATCACGAGCGGGGGGCGAGGGAGCCCTGGAACGCGATGGCGACGCTGCCGGCGGCGCCGCCGAACGTGCCGGCGTCGGCCTCCGCGGGCAGCGCGACGGTCAGGTCCACCGAGGCCGTCCCGCCGACGGCCAGCGCGGTCGGCGCGGTGCCGAGCGTCGCGGTCGCCCCGCCGGGGGCGAACAGCGGGCCGTCGGTCCGCACCGTGGGCTCGGCGATCACGAGGTCGGCGGTCCCGGCGTTCCGCAGCCACACCGGCATTGTGACCGAGTCGCCCGCGGTCAGCCCCGCGAGCACGTGTGCGGGGATGCGGACCACGTCCGTGCCCGAGGCGGGGTCGTCGTCCGCGGTGATGAAGTCGCCCGGGGCCGGGGACCCGGTCTCGACGAAGGCGCCGCGGAGGTCGATCGCCGTCGCCGGGTCGATCGCGCTCGCCTCGGCGGAGAACCAGGCGTCGTCGGTCCACAGGGCGGTGGTCGCGGCGGCGCCGACGCCGAGGAGGGCCGCGCCCGCGAGGGCGTAGCGGGTGACGGCGGACCGGCGGCGGCTCGGCGCGGCGGGGGTGGGCAGCGAGGTCATGGTGTTCTCCCGGTGTGGGGCGTCTGGTGCGGACGGGTGCCACCCTCCGGCGTCGGGGACGTCGGGGAGGCGCCCTTTGCGTGGAAGCACGCACGCCCGGCCCGGCCAGCACGCAGGTCCGCTGGGAGTTCACGAAGCTGGTGGCCGCCGCCGCGGGCGTGGGCGCGCGACGACGGAGCGCCGCGCTACGGGGCGCTCAGCGCCAGCAGGTCCTCGACCGGGGCGAGGACGACCAGGCTGCGCGCCCGCCGCGCCAGGTCCTCGTCGGCAGCGACGAGCACGTCCGCCTGCAGCCGGGCGACCGCGACGTACTCCGCAGGGGCGACGCCGTCCCAGCCCTGCTCGGTGGCGATCCGCCACGCGACGGCCCGGGAGACCCGGTCGCCGAGCAGCCGGACGCGCATCGTCGTCAGCCCGTCGAGCAGCCGCTCGGCCCGCGCCGGGTCGAGCACGCCCGCGCGGACGTCGCGGTAGAGCAGGCCCATCGCCTCCGAGCGGAGCAGGTTCGGGGCGACCAGCTGGTGCCCGTCGGGCACGACGAACCCCTCCTCGACCAGGCGCACGGCCGTCGGGGCGTCGATCGCGAAGCGCGTCATCGCCGCTCCTCCTCCGCGCCCCCGAGCCGCGCCCACTCCCCCTCGGACACCACCTCGACCGCCCCGTCGGGGACGACGATCGCCGTCTGCTCGTCGATCGCGAACCCCGGCAGCCCGCCGAGGCCGGCCGCCCACCGCTCCGCGGCGGCCATCGTGTTGGTCGGGAACGCGTCCAGGTGCGGGAAGATCGCGAACGGCACGAGCCCGAGCGCGCTGTCGTCCGGAGCGTCGGCCCACTCGACGAACATCTCGCCGATCCGCGGCGTCATGACCATGCTCCCCGCGCTGACCCCGACCCACACCAGGTCGGGCAGCCCGAGGAGCAGGTCCGCCAGCCCGGACTCCCGCACCCAGTGCGCGAGGTACGTCGCGTCGCCGCCGTCGACCAGCAGCACGTCCGCGTCCCGCACCCACGGCGCCCAGCGCTCGGCGCCGATCGTCGGCAGCGCGGTCAGCTCCAGCACGCCCAGCGAGGCCCAGCCGAGGCCGGTCAGGTGCTCGAACCCCGGCTCGGCCGCGACCAGGCCGCGCACCGACCCCGGCCCGCAGAGCGGGTGGCCCCACTGGGCGGTGGGGACGACGAGGGCGCGGCACTCGGCGAGCGGCCGGGGCAGCAGCCGGTCGAGCGCCGCGCGGATGCTGGGGTTGGTGACGCCGCCGGACGTGAGCAGGAGCTGCACGGGTCCTCCCGGGGTGCGGGCCGTCGGTCGCTGGGGGTCGGGCCCATCCTGCACCCGCGCGCGTGTCGGTGCCGTGCGGCAGCATGGCCCGGTGAGCAGCGAGGTGACGGCCCCGCGCCTGCGCACCGAGCCGAGCATCGCGCACCTGGACGCGGACGCCTTCTTCGCGTCGGTCGAGCAGGCGCAGCGCCCGTCGCTGCGCGGGCGCCCGGTGCTGGTCGGCGGGACCGGGCCGCGCGGGGTGGTCGCCGCGGCGTCCTACGAGGCCCGGGCGATGGGCGTGCGGTCCGCGATGTCGATGGCCAGCGCCCGGCGCGCGTGCCCGCAGGCGACGATCGTGGTCCCCCGGTTCGACGCGTACACCGCGTACTCGGCGCGGATCATGGCGGCGCTGCGCGAGCGGTCGGACGCGGTCGAGCCGCTGAGCATCGACGAGGCGTTCGCCGACCTGGGCGCCGTCCGCCCGGGCCCTGACGGCTGGTCGGGCGTCGCGCGGGACCTGCGGGAGCGCGCGGTCGAGCTCGCCGGCGTGCCGGTGTCCGTCGGGATGGGCCGGTCCAAGCTCGTCGCGAAGCTCGCCTCGGCGGCCGCCAAGCCGGCGGGGGTCGTGGTCGTCGCGCCCGAGGACGAGGACGCGTTCCTGCTGCCGATGCCGGTGCGGTCGCTGTGGGGCGTCGGCCCGGTGTCCGCGGAGCGGCTGGAGAAGATCGGCGTGCGCACCGTCGAGGACCTGCGCGGGCAGCCCCTCGACACCCTGACGATGGTGCTGGGCGAGGCCGCCGGGTCGAACCTGTTCCGGGTCGCGCGCGGCTGGGACGACCGGCCCGTGGCGGAGACCCGGGAGCGGAAGTCCGCGGGCGCCGAGCACACGTTCGAGCGGGACCTGCACGGCCGGGCCGAGGTCGCGGCGCAGCTGCCCGCCGTGGTCGACCAGGCCTACACCCGCCTGGAGCGGCACGGCGGCGCGGCCCGGACCGTCACGGCCAAGGTGCGGTTCGCCGGGTTCAGCACCGTGACCCGCGCGGTGTCGCTGCCGTCGCCGACCGCGGACCGAGCGGCGCTGCACGAGGCGGCGGCGCGGGCGCTCGACCTGGTGGAGCTGACGGAGCCGGTGCGGCTGCTCGGGGTGGCGTTCAGCGGGCTGTCCGAGCACGCGCAGCTCATGCTCGACCTGGCGGGGCCCGTCGACGCTGCCGGCTCGGGCGCGCCGGCCGCGGGCGCGGATGACGACCCGCGCACCGGGGCCGACCCCAGCACAGCCGACGCCGACGCGCTCCGCCCCGTGGCCCGGCGCCGCCGCGGCCGGCTCCGCGCCGAGGACGCCGCCCCCGGGCTCGACGTCCGGCACCCGGCGCACGGCCGGGGCTGGGTCGTGAAGGCGCGCGACGACGGCCGGGTCGCCGTCCGGTTCGAGACCGCCGCCACCGGGCCCGGCCGGCAGATCTGGCTGGACCCGGCGACGGAGGAGGTCGAGCTGGTCGGTGCGCTCGGCCCGGACGGTGCGGAGCTGCCGGACGCGGCCCCGTGGGGCGCCCCGGACCCGACATGACGGTCGGCCTCGACTCGATGACGCCGCCGGGGCGGTGCTCCGCCCGGTTCACCCCACCGGGATGAGGCCGCGGCGCCCTGCGAGCGGGTTCGCTTGCCGGGCGCCGGGAGACCGCCCGGCTGCGCACCGTCCGTGAGGAGCAGATCGTGGCGAACGAACCGAGGTCGGCCGTACCGGCCTCTCCGACGACGCGAGACGTCGACGACGACCTCGTCCGCGACGCCTACGTCTACCTCCTGGGGCGCGCCCTCGTCGTCCGCCAGGAGCAGATCGACCGCGCGTCGGAGGGCTTCGCGTACAACACGTTGCGGTTCAACCCGCTGGGCTCTGCCGAGTTCGTCAACCCGAACCTGGACGTCGCGTACCTCGAGGCGTGGTTCGCCGTGGACGACGACTCCGCTGTTCTGCTCGACGTGCCGGCGATCGAGGGGCGGTACTACACCGCCCAGCTCCTCGATGAATGGGGCGAGGTGATCGCGAACGTCAACGAGCGGGAGATGCCGACGCACCCCTGGGGCCGGTTCGCGCTGGTCGCCCCCGGCTCGCGCGTGGATGTCCCCGCGGACGTGCCGCGGCTGACGCTGCACGGGCGCAAGGCCAAGCTGCTCGCGCGCGTGGAGCTGCAGGGCGATCCCGACCGCGCCGTCGCGCTGCAGCACGCGTTCGCGGCTCACGTCATCGGCCGGCCCGTCATCCCGGACCCGCCGGCACTCCCGCCGTTCGACAACGCCACGCTGCTCGGGGTGGAGCTGTTCGACCATGCGCCCGCGGTGCTCGCCTCGGCGCTCGACGTGTCCCCGGCCGCCGCCCGCCTCCAGGTGGCCGCTCATGCAGTCGCCGCCACCGCTGCGGCCGACCCCGCCGAGCGGGAGCGCCTCGACGCGTACCTGCGCCGGACGGTGGTGCCGGGCTTCCAGAGGTGGGCGCTGACCGGGTCGGCCCCGTACGTCGACCACTGGATCGGGGGCGGGCGGATCGGGACATACGGCGCGGACGTCGCGCTCCGCACCGTCGCGAACTACGCGGGAATCTGGGCCAACACCGCGAGCGAGGTCGTCTACTTCGTCGCGACCCGGGACGCCGAGGACGAGCCCTTCGACGGGGGCCGCCAGTACCGGCTGCGGTTCGCCCCGGGCGCGCTGCCCGCCGACGCGGTGGCGGCCTACTGGTCGATCATCCTCGTGGGTGTCCCCGACTACCGGGTGGTGCCCAACGAGCTCGACCGCTACAACCTCAACCAGTACTCGCCGCTCGCTCCCGACGACGACGGCGGGCTGACGATCGCGATCGGCCCGGAGGCGCCGGACGACGTCCCGACGACGAACTGGCTGCCCTCGGCGGCCGGCAGGCCCTTCTCGCTGACGCTGCGCAGCTACGTCCCGGTGACGGCGCGCCCGTTCGGCACGTGGGGACCTCCGGCGGTGACGCCGCGGGCCTGACGGCCGGACCTCAGTCGCCGGGCGCGTGGTCCCCGCGTCCCACCCATGCCACGGCCTCGTCGTACGCCGCGTCCAGCGCCTCGAGCAGCACCGTCGTGCCCGGCCGCACGTCCCCCGGACGGAGCGCGGCGGTCAGCCCGGTCCGCTCGAACACCCCCGCGAGGAGGTCGTCGGCCCCGACCACCACGAGCCGCGACCCGTTCGCCCGCAGCTGCGCGGCCCGGCGCAGCAGCGCCTTGACGATCGTCGACGACGGCACGTCGGGCATGGTCCGGACGTCGAGCACGACCACCGAGCGGCGCGCCCCGGACAGGTCCGGCCACGTCTCGTCGAGCCGGGCCATCTCGGCGAACAGGCTGACGCCCTCGTAGTGCAGCACCACCACGGACCCCGGGTCGACCTCGGCGGGCACGTCGGCGGTGCGCCAGCGGCCGTCGTCGTCCCGCTGCAACCGGATCAGCCGGGCCTGGCGCTGGGCGTTGACGCAGAACAGCACCAGGGACACGACCGCCCCCAGGAAGATCGCGTACTGCAGGGCGAGCTGCGTGGTGGCGAGGAAGGTCAGCACCATGCCCGCCGCGGGCAGCGCGCCCGTGCGCAGGACCAGCCGGATGTCCGGGACCCGGCCGACGATCAGCTCGCCGGCGATGACGACCACCAGGCCGCCGATCACCGGCATCGGGATCCGCTCCGCCAGCGGGCCCGCGACCAGGACGAGGAGCGCGAGGAAGATCCCCGCGAAGATGCCCGCCCACCGGGTGCGGGCGCCCGCGCTGGTGGCCACGCCCGTGCGGGACAGCGAGCCGCCGGTCGGCAGCGCGCGGAAGAACCCACCCGCGATGTTGGCGACGCCCTGGGCGGTGAAGTCGCCCGACAGGTTCGACCGGCTGCCGTCCGGGTTGGGCACCGCAGCCCCGATGCCGGCGGCCTGGGCGAGCGCGACCAGCGCGATGGCGACGGCCCCCGTGGCGAGCGCCGGGACGGCGGACACGTCGGGCAGGACCGGCAGCGGGAGCGCCCGCGGGATCGCGCCGATGTCGCCGGCCTCACGCACGTCCACGCGCAGGACCGCGACCCCGACGCTGACCACCAGCAGGGCGATCAGCACGGCGAACGACCGCAGCCGCCGCACCGCGTGCGCGGCCCACCAGCCCAGCACCGTCGCGGCGGCGACGGCGGTCGAGGTGAGGTCCCACTGCGGCAGGTGCACCAGCCCGTCCACGATCTTCGCGATCGTGTTGTGCCGGTCGGTCTCGTACCCGGTGGCGTCGCCGATCACCCCGGCGACGATCTGCAGCGCGATCCCCGTCGTGAACCCGGTCATCACCGCGTTCGACACGAAGCTCATCACCGAGCCCAGGCGCAGCACCCCGAGCAGCAGCATGACGACGCCCACGAGGACGGTGAGCGTGGCGAGGTTCCCCGGGTCGTCCGCGTCCAGGCCCGCGTCGGCCAGCACGCTGTGCGAGGTGAGCGCGATCGCGCTGGTGAGCGTGGTCGTCATCAGCACCGTGCGGGAGAGCAGCGAGCCGACGGACGTCGGCACCATGCCCGAGTACAGACCGACCAGCGGGTTGAAGCCGCCGATCGAGGCGTAAGCCATGCCCTCCGGGATCGAGAACAGGCCCGTGACGAAGCCCGACACGGCGTCCTGCCGGGTCGGCCGGCCGAGGCGCGGGCGGCGGCCCGGCCGCGGCGGGTGGCGGCCCGTCACGGCGTCCGGCCCGGCGCTCGTCACGGCTCGACGACGTTGAACATCAGCTCGAACGTGTCGAGCACACCGAGGAGGTCGGTCAGGGCCGAGGGCTCCCCGGTGACCGTGATCGCGCCCTCGCGGATCGCCTCGTCGAACGTGGCCTCCCCCAGCGTGACCCGGTCCAGGGACGCCTTCGCCAGCGTGACGGTCGCGTCCGAGCCGTCGGCGTGCCGGCCGCGGCGGTACGTCAGCGCGCCGTTGCGCAGGGTCACGGCGTAGCGGGCGTCGAGGTCCGTGAAGACCCAGTCGAGCGTGCGGGTGCCCAGCGCGGCCGCCCGCGTCCCGTCCACGCGGATGCCGAGGTAGTCGAAGTACAGGTCGGGCGTCATCGCACGGATGGTGTCCGGCGTCGCGACGGACAGCTCCGCGCCGTGGAACACCCCGTTCCGCAGCTCATGGGCGCCGGACAGGTAGAGGCTGCGCCAGGTGCCGTTCTCGCTCTGGTAGCCGAGCTGCTCCAGCGCGTCGGCCTGGAGCTCGCGGGCGGCCCGGTTCTGCGGGTCGGCGAACACCAGGTGGTTCACGACCTCGGCCACCCACCGGTAGTCGCCCTCGTCGAACGCCGCGCGGGCGTGGTCCAGCAGCGCGTCGGCGCCGCCCGCCAGCGCCACGTAGCGCTCGCCGGCCGCCGTCGGCTGGTGCGGGTCGAGGTGCGCGGGGTTGCCGTCGTAGTACCCCAGGTACTTCTGGTAGATCGCGCGCACCCCGTGGCTGATCGACCCGTAGTAGCCGCGCAGGTACCACTTCCGCTCCAGCGCCGGCGGCAGCTCGGTGAGCGTCTCGGCGATCTCCATCGGGGTCAGGCCGTGGTTGATCAGCCGCAGGGTCTGGTCGTGCAGGTACTGGTAGGCGTCCCGGATGTCGGTCAGGTAGGTCGTCAGCCGGTCGGTGCCCCACGTCGGCCAGTGGTGGGAGGCGAAGACGACGTCCGACCGGTGAGCGTACCGCTCGATCGTCTCGTCGAGGTACGACGCCCACGCCTTGGCGTCGCGCACCTCGGCGCCCCGCAGGGTGAGGAGGTTGTGCAGCGTGTGGGTGGCATTTTCGGCGGCGCACAGCGCCCGCAGCTGCGGGAAGTACACGTTCATCTCCGCGGGCGCCTCGGTGCCCGGCGTCATCTGCACCTCGATGTCGACGCCGTCGACGTGCAGGGTCGTGCCGGTGGTCGTGATCACGTCGGTCGGCGGGATGAGCGTGATGGTGCCCGAGGACACCCCCTTGCCCAGCCCGATGTCCACCTGACCGCGCTCGTCTCTCGGCAGGAACACCCCGTACTGGAAGTGCGAGCGCCGACTCATCGCGGTCCCGGCGAACACGTTCTCGGAGACCGCGTGCTCGAGGAACCCCGCCGGGGCGTAGACCGGCACGCGGCCGGACGCGACGTCGTCCTCGCTGACGACCGCACGCACCCCGCCGTAGTGGTCGACGTGGCTGTGGGTGTAGATCACGGCGACCACCGGCCGGTCTCCGCGATGCTCCCGGTACAGGTCCATCGCCGCGGCGGCGGTCTCGGTCGAGATGAACGGGTCCACCACGATGATGCCGGTGTCGCCCTCGACGACCGTGATGTTCGAGATGTCCATGCCGCGCAGCTGGTAGATGCGCTCGGTGACCTCGAACAGGCCGGCCGCGCGGTTCAGCTGCGCCTGGCGCCAGAGGCTGGGGTTGACCGTCGGCGGGGCGTCCTCGGCGTCCTCGAACGCATAGGCCCCCAGGTCCCAGACCGGGGACCCGTCCGGCCGGCGGATCGCCGCGGTCGGCGCCGCCGCCACCAGGCCGCGGGAGACGTCCTCGAAATCCTGCCGGTCGTCGAACGGCAGCGTGGTGCGGAACCGGTCGAGGACGGCGGACGTCGCCGCCTCCGCGTCGCGGGGCCGGGTGCCGGCCGGGATCTGGGTCATGGCGGTCGCTCCTGCTCTCGGTGCGGGGTAGGGCCGGTCACGGCGTGACGACGGCGAAGTCAGGGTCGAAGGAGTCGATGAGGGAGCCCGAGGTCTCCAGCACGCCGCGGTCGCCGTCGAGCGTCGGGGTCGCGTCCGTCGAGCAGTACGTCACGGCTGGTCCTCCGGTCTCGCCGCCGCGTGGCGCGGGTGTCGTCGGCGTCGGTCCGAGCGTCACCGGCGCGGAGCGTCGCCGTCGTCGTCCGGGGCGGGTGAACGTGTCCGGGGTCCGCCGCCGCGGGAGGCGGGACGGCTCGGGCGCGAGACGGGTGTGCCCGGGCGCGAGCCCGGACGCGGCCCGGGCGCGGGCCGGGTCATCCTCGCGGGGTGACGATCGCGCGCCGGGTCGCCCCGCAGGCTGGTGCGCGTCGGCCCCGGACCGCCGACCCCGTCACCGCACCGAGGAGGCCCCCGTGGGCGAGGCCGTCGGCCAGGCGCTGCCCGTCGCCGTCGGCGTGCTCATCAGCCCGATGCCGATCGTGGCCGTCGTGCTGATGCTGCTGACGCCGCGGGCCCGCTCGAACGCGTCGGCGTTCCTGCTCGGGTGGGTGGTCGGCATCGCCGTGGTGGGCGCGGCGCTGATGCTCGTGGCCGGCGCGGCGGGCGCGGCGGGCGACGGCGCGCCCCCCGCGTGGGCGAGCGTGCTGAAGATCGTCCTCGGCCTGCTTCTGGTCCTGCTCGCCGTCCGGAGCTGGCGGACCAGGCCCCGCGGCGGGGTGGAGCCGCCGACCCCCGGCTGGATGCGCGCGGTCGACGGGTTCAACCCCGTCCGGGCGTTCGGCCTGGCGGTGGTGCTCGGGGTGGTCAACCCGAAGAACCTGCTGCTGGTCGTGTCGGGCGCGGCGGCCATCGCCGCGGCCACGACCTCGACCGGTGCGCGGCTCGGCGCGCTCGCGGTGTTCGTCGTCGTCGCGTCGCTCGGCGTGGCGGCACCGCTCGTCGTGTACCTGGCGGGCGGCCCGCGGGCCGGCGCCGTGCTGGACGAGCTGAAGACCTGGATGGTGCAGCACAACGCGGCGATCATGGCGGTCCTGCTGCTCGTGATCGGCGCCAAGATGCTCGGTGACGGGATCGCCGCCCTGTGAGGCGGCGGCCGGCCGGGCCCGACGGTGGGAGGCCGTGATGGCAGGTTCACCCGACGAGGGCGCCGCGCCCGCGTTCGGCCCGGTGGAGCTGATCGCGCTGGCGTTCCCCGGGGCCGACGTCCCGGCCCGGTGCTGGCGGAGGTCGTGGCGCTCGCCGGGTCCGACCGGGTCCGGGTGGTCGACGTGGTGCTGGTCCGGCCCGGCGAGGACGGGATCGAGATCGTCGAGGTCGCCGACCTGGACGGGCCCGCCGAGGGCGGGCTCGCCGACCTAGCGGACCTGGTCGGCCGCGGGCTCGCCGGCGAGCACGACCTCGGGCTGGTCGCCGAGTCCCTGCCGCCGGGCGCGAGCGCGCTGGTGCTCGTCGTGGAGCACCTCTGGGCCGCCGCGCTGGCTGCGGCCGCGCGCGAGGTCGGCGCCGTGGTGGTGCTCACCGAGCTCGTCCCCGCCGAGGTCGTCAACGCCCTCGCGGCGTCGTGACCCTTCGTCCGCAGTCGAGACCTGGAGGAACCGCCGTGCCCCTGCTCATGCCTCGTTTCGGCCGCCCGGGACTGATCGGGACCGCCGCCGGAGCCGGACGGCGACGCAGGGCTGGTCGAGCAGCTCCAGCGCCTCGCCCGGCTGCACGACACGCGCGTCCTGGACGACGATGAGTTCGCCGCGGCCAAGGCCAAGCTGCTCACCTGAGTTCTCCACAGGTGCGGTCGTCGTGCTCCGTCCCCAGGGCGGGGGTCGGTCGCCGGGGTCGTGTCGGTGGCCGTCGGTAGTGTCGTTCCATGGCACCTGACCTGCAGGAACACCCGGACGGCGACGTGGTCGCCGCCGTGGTGCTGCCGGTCTACGGACCCGACGGGACGTGCCTGACGGACCTCGGCCCCGACCCGGTCGTGGCCGCCGGCGGGGCGCCTCGCACGGGTGAGCAGCGGCAGGTCGAGTCGATCCGGTCCTGCCCGCCCGGACCGGTCCTGGACGCGTGGCTGCGGGACCTGGACCTGGACGTGCTGCCCTCGGCG
>NZ_VEGH01000014.1 GCF_007679345.1 Cellulosimicrobium cellulans | reverse complement strand
CGGGGTGGGGGTGGGAGGGTGGGGCGCCGGTGGGGTGGGGGCGCCGTCAGTCCTGGGGGGTGAGGCGCTGGGTCAGGTCGCCGTCCGGGGTCACGGTCGCCTCCACGCGGACCAGCCACGCGGCGTCGTCGCGGTCCGGGTGGTCGCTGCGCAGGTGCCCGCCCCGGGTCTCGCGCCGGGTCGCCGCCGTGGCGGTCAGCACCGTCGCGACCTGGTGCACGTTAGTGGTCTCCCACTCAGCGACCTGCGGGTCCGCCACCGGCCGCTCGCCCCCCTCGACGGCGCGGTGCGCGTCCGTCCGCACGGCCGCGAGCGCCTGCGCGGCCGCCGCCAGCCCCGCCGCGGACCGGAGCACCCCCGGACCGTCGGTGGCGATCCGCTGCACCCGGGACCGGGCCGCGCCCGCGACCAGGGCCTCGGGTCCGGGGCGCTCCACGGGCTCGGCGGGGCGCAGCGCGCCGGACTCGACGCGCCGGGCGATGTCGTGCGCGGCGCGGTGCGCGAACACCAGGCCCTCGAGCAGGGAGTTCGACGCCAGCCGGTTCGCCCCGTGCACGCCGGTGCACGCGACCTCGCCGACCGCGTACAGCCCGGGCAGCGTCGACCGGCCCGCCAGGTCGGTGACGACGCCGCCCGAGTGGTAGTGCTGCGCCGGGGCCACCGGGACCAGGTCGGTGGCCAGGTCGAGGCCGTGCTCGGCCAGCCGGGCGCCGATCGTCGGGAACCGGCGAGCGATCCGCTCGGCGCCGAGGTGCCGGGCGTCGAGCAGCACGTGGTCGGCACCGGTGCGCGCCAGCTGCCGGACGATCGCCTTCGCCACGACGTCCCGCGGCGCGAGCTCGGCCAGCGGGTGCACGCCCGACATGAACCGGTGGCCGTCGACGTCGACCAGGTGCGCGCCCTCGCCCCGGACCGCCTCGGAGATCAGCGCGAGCTGGCCCTTCACGCCGGCGCCGAGCCACAGCACCGTCGGGTGGAACTGCACGAACTCCATGTCGCCGACCGCCGCCCCCGCCCGCAGCGCCGCGGCCAGGCCGTCGCCGGTCGCCTGGACCGGGTTGGTCGACGACCGGAACACCTGCCCGATGCCGCCGGTCGCGAGGACCACCGCGGGCGCGAGCACCGCACCGACGCCGTCCCGGCTGCCCTCGCCGATCACGTGCAGCGTCACGCCGCACACCGGGCCGGGCCGGCCGTCGCGCCCGGGCGCGCCGGTGAGCACGTCCAGCACCAGCGCGTGCTCGATCACCTCGATGCCCGGGTCGGCCTGCACCGCCGCGAGCTGGGCGACGAGGGCGCGGGAGATCTCCGCGCCGGTGGCGTCGCCGCCCGCGTGCGCGACCCGGTCGGCGTGGTGGCCGCCCTCGCGGGTCAGGCTCAGCGTGCCGTCGGGCTCGGTGTCGAACACCGCGCCGCGCGCGACGAGCTCGCGGACGCGCGCCGGGCCCTCGGTGACCAGCACCTCGACGGCGCGGGGGTCGCACAGGCCGACGCCCGCGACGAGCGTGTCCCGCAGGTGCGCCTCCGGGGAGTCCGCCGGGTCGAGCGCTGCGGCGATGCCGCCCTGCGCCCACACCGTCGACCCCGACACCAGCCGGTCCTTGGTCACCAGCAGCACCCGCGGCACCCGCGTCCGCAGCTCGAGCGCCGCCGTCAGGCCGGCGATGCCGGAGCCGACGACCACGGCGTCCGCCCGGGCGGTCCAGCCCGGGGCGGGCGCGGCGAGCCGGCGGGCCAGCCGGGTCACCGTCCGGCGCCCGCGTCCCGCCCGGCGTCGTTCGCCCCCGCCCCCAGGTCGTCGCGCACCGGGTGGTCCTGCCCGTCGCGCGCCCCGTCGCTGCCGGGCCCGGCGGCCCCGTCCCGCTCCACCAGCGTCCGGCCCTGGTCGAACGGCACGCCGCTCGGGTGCAGCCCCGACGCCGCGGTCCAGGACTCCGGGACGGTGCCGGGGTCGTGCCCGGTGTCCATGATCCGGTTCTCGGCGTCGACGAGGACGACGTGCGGCTCGTACGTCCGCGCCTCGGCGTCCGACAGCATGCCGTAGGCGATGAGGATGACCACGTCGCCCGGGTGCACCAGGTGCGCGGCGGCGCCGTTGATGCAGATCTGCCCGGACCCGGCCTCGCCGGCGATCACGTAGGTGGTGAGCCGGGCGCCGTTGGTCACGTCGACGACGTCCACCTGCTGGCCGGGCAGCAGGTCGGCCGCCGCCAGCAGGTGCGCGTCGACCGTGATGGAGCCGACGTAGTGCAGGTCCGCCTGCGTCACGGTCGCGCGGTGGATCTTGCCGATCATCATCGGCCGCTGCAGCGAGGTCATGGTCACGCCCACCTGACGTCGGAGTTGTCGATCAGCCGGGTCGCGCCCACGGTGGCCGCGAGCGCCAGGACGGCCGTGCGCCCGGCCAGGTCGACGGCCTGCCCGGTCACGTCCTCGAACGTCACCGGGTCCACGAGCGCCACGTAGTCGGTGCCGACGGCGGCGTCGTCCAGCACGGCCCGCGCGGCGGCCACCACCGCGTCGGGTGCGCCGCCGGCCTCCGCGGCGGCCCGGCCGGCCGCCAGCGCGCGGCTCAGGGCGAGGGCCTGCTCCCGCTCCGCCGGCGACAGGTACGCGTTCCGCGACGACAGCGCGAGCCCGTCGGCGTCCCGGACGGTGGGCGCGCCGACGACCTCGACCGGCACGTCCAGGTCCCGCACCATGCGGCGGACAGCGGCGAGCTGCTGGACGTCCTTGCGCCCGAACAGCGCGACGTCCGGCGCCACCAGGTGCATCAGCTTGAGCACCACGGTCAGCACGCCGTCCAGGTGCCCGGGGCGGGTCGCGCCCTCGTACACGGAGCCGACCGCGCCGGCCGACACCCGCACCCCCGGGTCCCCGTCGGGGTACATGACGTCCGGGGTCGGGGCGAACACCACGTCACCCGTGCCCAGCAGGTCCGGGCCGGTGAGCGACGCCAGGTCGCCCGCCAGGTCGCGCGGGTAGCGGTCCAGGTCCTCGGTGGGCCCGAACTGCAGCGGGTTGACGAAGATCGTCACCACCACCTGCTCGCCGCGGGCGCGCGCCTCGCGCACCAGGGACAGGTGCCCGGCGTGCAGCGCGCCCATCGTCATCACGACGGCGCGCCGGCCGCCGGGGCGGGTCGCCAGCGCGTCCGCGAGCTCGCGGCGCGTGCGCGCCAGCGTGGGGGCACCCGTGCGTGCCTCGGTCATGCCTGGTCCTCCTGGTCGGCGCCGGGCGCGTCCGTCCCGCCCTCGCCCTCGTCGTCGTGCGCGCCGTGCACCGTACTCCCGTCCGGTCCCCCGGTGTGAGCCGGGCCGGCGCCACCCCGGGGTGCGCCGGGCGCCGGCGGGGGGCCGGCAGCCGGCGACGCGGACCCGGGCCCGGCGTCCGCCGCCGGGTCCCCCGTCGCCAGCACGTCCAGCAGCGCCCGCCCCTGCTCGGCGCGCAGCAGCCCGGCCGCGAGCGCCCGCCCGGTCGCCGCGCGGGACAGCGCCCGGTACGACGCCGCCACGTCGGTGGCCCCGGTGCGCACGCCGAGGTCGGTCAGCACGTCGAGGTGGTCGGCGACCGTCCCCGCGTCGCCGCGCCGCACGGGCCCGGTCAGCGTCGTGACGGCGCCGTTGGTGACCTCGCCCTCCGCGTCCCGCCCGCCGCCGGCCGACTCGGCCCGCAGCGCCCCGTCCAGGGCGGCGGTGAGCAGCGGCCGCAGCACCGCGCCGGGGTCGGCGACTCCGGCGGCGGCGAGCGCCTGCCCGGCCTGCGCGACCAGCACGACCAGGTGGTTCGCGCCGTGCGCCAGGGCCGCGTGGTAGAGCGGGCGGGCCGCCTCGTCCAGCACCACGGGCTCGCCGCCCATCTCGACCACCAGCGCCTGCCCGATCGGCAGCACCGGGGTGGGCGCGGTCACCGCGAACGTGCAGCCGACCAGCCGGGACAGGTCGAGCGACGTGCCGGTGAACGTCATCGCCGGGTGCAGCGCGATCGGGATGACCCCCTGGGCCCGCGCGGGGCCGAGCACCGCGGCCCCGTAGCGGCCCGCGGTGTGCACGACGATCTGACCCCCCTGCCAGGCGCCGGTCGCCGCGAGGCCCGCCACGAGCTCCGCCAGCGCGTCGTCGGGCACGGCGAGCAGCACCAGCTCGGAGCGGCGCACCACCTCCGGCACGTCCAGCACCGGCACGCCCGGCAGCAGCGCGTCCGCGCGCTCGCGGGACGCCTCGGACACCGCGCTCACACCGACCACCGGGTGCCCGGCCGCGCGCAGGGCGCTGCCCAGCACCGCGCCGACCCGGCCCGCGCCGACGACGCCGATCCCCAGCCGCGTCATGCCCGGCGCATCCACTGCTCCGGCCCCGCCCCGGCGCGCGCGGTCCTCGCCCGCGTCGCCTGCTCGTCGAGGAGGCCCGCGGCGACCCGCTGGTCCAGGTGGTCGACCCGCGGGGACACCGGTCCCGGCGTGGAGTGCAGCTGGAACGAGGCCAGACCGAGGCGGCGCTGCAGCGGCCCCTGCTCCAGGCCCAGGGACTGCGTCCGCTCGTGCGGCACGACGACGAGCTGGCGGACCAGCACCCCGGAGCGCAGCACCAGCGCCCGGTCGGTGACCGTCACGCCGTGCCGGCGCCAGCCCACCGGGTCCAGCCACCGCGACCGGCGGGGGGCCACCGCCCAGCCGCCGTCCGCCTCCCGGCCGGTCAGCCCGGCGTCGACCAGCGCCTGCGGGTCCTCGGTCCCCAGGTCCGGCAGCACCAGCCACAGCGCGAGCATCGCCTCCTCGCGGGTGCCGACGGGCAGCAGGACGTTCTCCGTCTGGGTCTGGTCGCCGCTGCTGCCGTAGCCCGCGACGTTCACCTCGACCCGCCACCAGTCGGGGCGCCGCCACAGCAGGCCCTGGGTGACCCGCACGGCCTGCACCCGGCCCGGCGGCACGGTCTGCGCGCGGGACTCCGTCAGGCCGTGCCGCAGCCGGATGCCGTCCGGGGAGATCGCCGCGCGGAAGTTCGCGCCGCGGTTGAACCGGGTCCAGGTGTACGACACGACGCCGAGCAGCGCGGGCAGCAGCGCGAAGGCCGAGCCCACCTGCCCGGTGCCCGCGATCAGGGCGCCCACCGCGCCGAGCATCACGACGAGCCAGATGGTCGCCGAGGACAGCAGCGTGGAGGCCAGCAGCCGGCCGACCGGCACCTCGTACACCGGGCGCTCGGGCGCCACGGGGGCCGGCCCGTCCCAGCCGTCGTCGACGTCCGGCTCGACCGGGACGGTGAGCGCGGCCGCGGGGTCGTCGGCGCCGGGGCGGTCGGTCGCGGGGACGGCGACCGGCGCCGCGCCCGGGTCGGCGCCGAGGGCGGTGGTGCCGGGCGCCGCGGGTGCGCCGGCGGGCGTCGCCGCCCCGGGGGTCGCGCCCGCGGGCCGCGGCCGGCGGCCCGGGTGCAGGCCGGCGGCGCGCGCCAGCAGCTCCGCGCGCAGCTGCTCGGCCTCGGCCTCGCGCAGGAACGCGAGCGACACCGCGGAGCCGGCCCCGCCCGCGACCTCGAGGCGGAGCTCGGACAGGCCGATGATGCGCGCGAGCAGCGGCTGCACCACGTCGACGGCCTGCAGCCGGTCGAGCCGGGCCTGGCGCTGCTGCCGGAACACCACGCCGGAGCGCAGGTGCACGGCCTCGTCGGTCACCGCGAACCGGGTCATCCGCCAGGCGATCGCGGAGTAGCCGAACCCGACCAGCGCGACCAGCACCACCACGCCCGCGACCACGAGCCACGCCCGGCCGCCGAGCCACTCGGCGAGCTGCCGCACGTCGTCGGCGGCGTTCCACGCGATGATCGCGAGCACCGCGGCGAGCACCTTCCAGCCCTTCACCGCGGGGGTGACGGGGTGCATCCGGCGCCACGCGAGGTCGTCCGCGGCCGGCTCGGGCGCGGGTGCGGGGGTCGCGGGGAGCGGGCGGTCCGCGGTCACAGCCCCGCCAGCCGGGCCTCGCCCCGGGACGCCAGCTGGTCGCGCAGCCGCGCCGCCTCGGCGGTGGGCAGGCCGTCGATCGAGGCGTCGGTGCCGGGCGAGGCGGTGTGCAGCTGCACGGACGCGATGCCGAGCCTGCGGGCCAGCGGGCCGGCCGTCACGTCGACGTACTGCATGCGGCCGTACGGCACGACGACCATCGAGCGGAACAGGATGCCCCGGCGCAGCAGCAGGTCGTCCGCCCGCTCGGCGTAGCCCATCGCCCGGACCTGGCGCGGCACCAGCCACACGACCCACGCGACGAGCACGGCGACCAGCGCGGCCGACGCCCAGACCCACACGGAGCCGGCGATCGCCGCGACGACGACCAGCGCGACCAGCGGGACGCCCAGCCAGGCGAGCGCGACCACCAGGCGCGCGGAGGCCAGGCGCGGGGACACCGGGGTCCACTCGACGCCGGCGGGCTCGAAGGGCTCGCTCTCTCGCACGGGCTCGGCGCCGGGCGCGGGGGCCGGCGCGGGCGCGACGTCGGGCTGCGGGCGGCTGGCACCCTCGGGCGTGCTCATGCGCACCATCCTCGCATCGTGCGGCGCCGCGGCGCCCGGGACCTGCGCCGGTCCCCCGGACGCGCCCGGCTCAGCCCGCGGCCGCGTCCGGCGAGGTGCCCGGCGCCTGCTCCGGGTCCTCGGGCGGCGGGATCCGGCACATCCACTCCACCACCAGCCCGGCGGCGGTCAGCACCAGCGCGCCGAGCACCGCGAGCCCCGCGGACAGCGCCCGGTCCCGCTGGGCCTCGATCCCGAGGTCGCCGAGCACGTCGAGCACCTGCGCCGCGTACCAGCCGGTCAGCAGCGCGCCGGTGTAGCAGGACGCCTTCGCGAGCACGGCGGTCCGCGCCGCGCGCATCGGGTCGAGCGTCGGGTGCTTGCCGCGCAGGTACTGCCGCACCGACCAGCCCATCGCCAGCACGACGGCGGCGATCAGCACCAGGACCCCGACCATCAGCCAGGGCACCTGCGGCAGCACCACGCCCCGGCTGCCCAGCGCGCGGACCACGAGCCAGCCGACCGCCGTCGCCAGGACGGCGACCAGCACCAGCGTGCGGAGGCGGGTGCGCTGCATCAGAGGTCCCGCCGGCCCGGTGCGGGGTCCCCGAGCGGGTCGGCCCGCTCGACGGGACCCTCGGCGATCGGGTCACCCGTGGCGGCGGGGTCCTCACCGCCGATCGGCTCCGGGACGCCGTCCCCGACGGGCGCGGGCGCCGCGCCCGGGTCGGGCTGGGCGGCGGGCACGGGGGCGGTCAGCCAGTCGAGCGCGAGCCAGCGGACCCCGTCCCGGTCGGGCGCCGTGGCGGCGAGCTGGGCGACGGGGCCGCCGCCCAGGCCGTGCAGCACGGCGTCCGGCTGCACCTGCGCCCACGGCTGGAGCACGAACGCCCGCTCGTGGGCCCGGGGGTGCGGCAGCTCCAGGTCGTCGGTCACGGCCGAGACGTCGCCGTAGACGATGATGTCGACGTCGAGGGTGCGCGGGCCCCAGTGCACGAGCCGCTCGCGCCCGTGCCGCCGCTCGACCTCCGCCGTGGCGCGCAGCAGGTCCCGCGGGGACAGCGTGGTGCGGGCGATCAGCACCGCGTTGAGGAAGTCGGGCTGCTCCGGCCCGCCGACGGGGGCGGTGCGGGCCAGCGCCGAGACGTCGAGCACCTCCAGGCCCGGGACGGCGGCCAGGTCGGCCACGGCGTCGCGGAGGGTGTCCTGCGCGGCGCCCAGGTTCGAGCCGATGGCGAGCACGACCTCGACCGGGGCGTCGGGCGCGGCGTCGAGGGCGTCCTGCACCAGCTCGGCCTCGACCACCTCGTCCTCGGCGTCCCAGGCGTCCTCGGGCGCGCTCGGCACAGGGCCGGCGGGCGCCGGCGGCACGTCGAGGTCGCCGGGCACGGCGACCGCGGCGAGCGGCAGCACAGCGGTGGCCCCGGGTGCCACGGGCGCGACGGGCTCGACCGGCGCCGTCGGGGGCACCGGTGCGGGCTCGGCCAGGGGCACCGCCGGCGCGCCGGCGGCCTCCGGCAGCCACCGCGGCGCGTCGTCCGGCACCGGCTCCGCGGCCGGCAGCCAGGTCCGGTCCCGGCGCACCTCGACCACCACGTCCCCGAACGGCACGGTGATCGGCGCCTGCGGCTTGTGCACGGCGACGTCGACGCACTGCACCTGCGGGTGCGCGAGCACGGTCGCGGCGATCCGCTCGGCCACGGTCTCGACCAGGTCGGCCGGCTCGCCCGCGAGCACCGTCACCACCTGCTCCGCGAGAACGCCGTAGTTGAGGGTGTGCCGCAGGTCGTCGGTCGCCGCGGCGCGCCGGGTGTCGAGGTGTGCGACCACGTCGGCGACGAACGTCTGCCCCTCGCGGCGCTCGTGGTCGAACACGCCGTGGTACCCGGTCGCCGTGACGCCGGTCAGCCGGATCCGGTCCAGCCGGTGGCCGTCCCGCCCGGGCACGTCCGCCTCGTCGCTCATCCCTCGTCCTCCCCGGACGGCGCAGCCGCCCTCCACCGGGCCGCGACGCGCACCGCGTCGGCCGTTCCTCGTGCCTCGTGCACCCGCACGCACCACGCCCCCGCGGCCGCGGCGAGCGCCGACACCGCCGCGGTCGCGGCGTCCCGCTGCTCGGGCCCGACCGGCACGCCGTCCTCGCCCGCCAGCAGGTGGCCGAGGAACCGCTTGCGCGAGGCGCCGACCAGCACCGGGAACCCGTCGGCGACGAGCTCGGGCAGCCGAGCGAGCAGCGGCCAGTTCGCGGAGCCGGGCTTGGCGAACCCCAGCCCCGGGTCGAGCACGACCTGGTGGTCGGCGACCCCGGCCGCGCGCAGCTCGGCGACCCGGTCGGCGAGCTCGCGGCGCACGTCCGTCACCACGTCGTCGTACTGCGCCAGGGAGTCCATGACGTCCGCGTGCCCGCGCCAGTGCATCGCCACGTACACGACGCCGGTGCGGGCGACGACCTCGCGGATCGCCGGGTCGGCCAGGCCTCCGGACACGTCGTTGACCACCACGGCCCCCGCGGCCACGGCCGCCTCCGCCACCTCGGCGCGCGTGGTGTCCACGCTGACGGCCGCGCCGCGGGACGCCAGCTCGCGGATCACCGGCAGCACCCGGTCCAGCTCCTCGGCCACGGGCACCCGCTCGGCACCCGGCCGCGTCGACTCGCCGCCGACGTCCAGCAGGTCCGCCCCGTCGGCCAGCAGCCCCAGCCCGTGGGCCACCGCGGCGTCGGGCGCGAACCACCGCCCGCCGTCGGAGAACGAGTCCGGCGTCACGTTCACCACCCCCATGACCAGGGTCCGGCCCGCCCGACCGGCGTCGGTCAGCCCGGGCGGGAGCGGCGAGGGGGTGCGCACGCAGTCAGCCTAGGCGGTCGTCGGGGGCCCGCGGGAACCGGGTCCGCGCCCCTCAGCGGGCCGTGACGAGGCTCATCGCCTCGGCGCGGGTCGCCGGGTCGCGCATCTGCCCGCGCACCGCGGACGTGACGGTGCGGGAGCCGGGCTTGCGGACGCCGCGCATCGACATGCACAGGTGCTCGCACTCGACGACGACCAGCACGCCGCGCGGTTCCAGGATCTCGACCAGCGCGTCCGCGATCTCGCCCGTCATGCGCTCCTGCACCTGCGGCCGGCGCGCGTAGACGTCGACGAGGCGCGCGAGCTTGCTCAGGCCGGTGACCTTCCCGGAGGTTCCGGGGATGTAGCCGATGTGCGCGACGCCGTGGAACGGCACGAGGTGGTGCTCGCAGGTCGAGTACACCTCGATGTCCCGGACCAGGACCATCTCCTCGTGCCCGATGTCGAAGGTCGCGCTGAGCACGTCCCGCGGGTCCTGGCGCAGGCCGGCGAAGATCTCCTGGTACGCCCGCGCCACGCGCGCCGGCGTGTCCCGCAGCCCCTCGCGCTCGGGGTCCTCCCCCACCGCGAGCAGCAGCTCCCGGACCGCCGCCTCCGCCCGGGCGGCGTCGTAGGGCGGGACCTCGCGGCGGCGGCCGCGGCCGTCGGCCGCCACGCTCAGGCGTCCGGCGTCTGGTTCGGCGGCACCTCGACCACGACGGCGGCGGGGTGCTCGTCCCGGGCCGCGGCGGCCTCGTCCTGCGGGACGACGGACCCGTTCTGCTCCGCCTTCTCCTTCGCGGTCAGCACCGGCGGGCGGTCGGAGACCGAGCGCTGCTCGCTGGACAGCCACACCTCGCGCGGCGGGCGCTTGGTGATCGGCTCGAAGATGACCGCCAGCTCCTGCTGGTTGAGGGTCTCCTTCTCCAGGAGCTCCAGCACCAGGTGGTCCAGCACGTCGCGGTACTCGACGAGGATCTCCCACGCCTCGGTGTGCGCGGCGTCCATGAGCTTGCGGACCTCGACGTCGACCGTGCCGGCGACCGTCTCGGAGTAGTCGCGGCCGTGGCCCATGTCCCGGCCCATGAACGGCTCGCTGCCGTCCGAGCCGAGCTTCACGGCGCCGACGCGCTCGCTCATGCCGTACTGCGTGACCATCTTGCGGGCCGTGGCGGTGGCCTTCTCGATGTCGTTGCTGGCGCCGGTCGTCGGGTCGTGGAACACGAGCTCCTCGGCCACCCGGCCGCCCATGGCGTACGCGAGCTGGTCGAGCAGCTCGTTGCGGGTGGTGGAGTACTTGTCCTCGGTCGGCATGACCATCGTGTAGCCGAGCGCGCGGCCACGGGGCAGGATCGTCACCTTCGTCACCGGGTCGGTGTACCGGAGCGCCGCCGCCACCAGGGCGTGGCCGCCCTCGTGGTACGCGGTGATCTTCTGCTCCTTGACCTTCATCACGCGGGTGCGCTTCTGCGGGCCGGCGATGACGCGGTCGATGGCCTCGTCCAGCGCGCGGTTGTCGATGATCTGCGCGTTCGACCGCGCGGTGAGCAGCGCGGCCTCGTTCAGCACGTTGGCCAGGTCCGCGCCGGTGAAGCCGGGCGTGCGGCGGGCGACGGCCTGGAGGTCGACGTCGGTCGCCATCGGCTTGCCCTGCGCGTGCACCTGGAGGATCCGCTCGCGGCCCTTGAGGTCCGGCGCCTCGACCGACACCTGCCGGTCGAACCGGCCCGGGCGCAGCAGCGCGGGGTCGAGGATGTCGGGGCGGTTGGTCGCCGCGATGAGGATGACGTTCGTCTTGACGTCGAAGCCGTCCATCTCGACCAGCATCTGGTTGAGGGTCTGCTCGCGCTCGTCGTGGCCGCCGCCCATGCCCGCGCCGCGGTGCCGGCCGACGGCGTCGATCTCGTCGATGAAGATGATCGCCGGGGCGTTCTGCTTGGCCTGGTCGAACAGGTCGCGCACGCGGCTCGCGCCGACGCCGACGAACATCTCGACGAAGTCCGAGCCGGAGATCGAGTAGAACGGCACGCCCGCCTCGCCCGCGACCGCGCGCGCCAGCAGGGTCTTGCCCGTCCCGGGCGGGCCGTACAGCAGCACGCCCTTCGGGATCTTCGCGCCGACCGCCTGGAACTTCTCCGAGTCGGAGAGGAACTCCTTGATCTCGTGCAGCTCCTCGACGGCCTCGTCCACGCCGGCGACGTCCGCGAACGTCACCTGCGGGGTCTCCTTGGTGACGAGCTTGGCCTTCGACTTGCCGAAGGACATCACCCGCGAGCCGCCGCCCTGCATGGACGACATGAGGAACCAGAACAGGCCCAGGATGATGACGAACGGCAGCACCAGCGTCAGGAGGCTGCCCCACCACGACTGCTGCGGGACGTCCGAGGTGTACCCGCCGGACGGGTCCGCGTCGGCGATGGCCTCCACCACGGTCGGCCCCTGCGGCACGACGTAGTAGAACTGCACGTTCTTGCCGAGGTTGTCGCCGTCCTTGACGAAGTCCTCGGACAGCGTGAGGTCGACCCGCTGCGACCCCTCGGTGACCAGGGCCTGCTCGACCTTGCCGTCCTTCAGCAGCTCGAGGCCGTCGGAGGTGTCGATGCGCTGGACGCCGGAGGACATGAAGGCGCTGGCCGCGATCCACAGGATCACGACGGCGACGACGATCCACAGGACGGGTCCGCGGGTGAGGCGCTTGAGTGTCATGTGCAGACGGGGGCAGGCCCCCTCGTCCCTCCGGTCGCAGGGGTGGAGTCTTCAGAAGTTACACGCCGAACCTGGGGCGGACGGCCCGTGTTCGCCCAGGGCAGGACGCACCCCCGCGCGGGACCCGCGGTCAGGACGAGTAGACGTGCGGCGCCAGGGTGCCGACGAACGGCAGGTTGCGGTACTTCTCCGCGTAGTCGAGGCCGTAGCCGACGACGAACTCGTTCGGGATGTCGAACCCGACGTAGCGCACGTCCACCTCGACCTTGGCGGCCTCCGGCTTGCGCAGCATCGTGGCGATCTCGACCGACGCCGGGCCGCGGCTGCGCAGGTTCGCGAGCAGCCAGGACAGGGTCAGGCCGGAGTCGATGATGTCCTCGACGATCAGCACGTGCCGGCCCGTGAGGTCGGCGTCCAGGTCCTTGAGGATCCGCACGACGCCGGAGGACTTGGTGCCGGAGCCGTAGGAGGACACCGCCATCCAGTCCATCGCGAGCGGGGTGCTGATCCGGCGGGCCAGGTCGGCCATCACCATGACGGCGCCCTTGAGCACACCGACGAGCAGGATCTCCCGCCCGGCGTAGTCCGCGTCGATCTGCGCGGCGATCTCGTCCAGGCGGGTGCCGAGCTGCTCCTCGGTGAGGAGCACGCGCTCCAGGTCCGCGCCCATGTCGTCCACGTTCACCGCTGCGGCTCTCCCTCGTCGTCCGGGTCGACGGCCCGGCGTGCCCCCGGGCCCGCGCGCACGACGTCGCCCGGGACGGACGACGGGGATGCTGCGCGCAGCGCAAGCCTGCCACACGCGCGCCACGCCGCGACGCGCCCGGGCAGGTGCACGGGCCCCTGCCCGCGCCAGTCGGTGACGAGCGCGGCGACGGCCGCCACGTGCGCCCGGCTGACGGACCCGGCGGGGGCGCCCGCGCGGACGGCGGCGGCCCGCAGGGCGCGGTGCCGCAGGGCCGCGGGAGCGGCGGCGAGGACGGCGGGGTCGAGCAGGACGGCGGGGGCGGGGGTGCCGCCGGGGGCACCCGCGGCGCCCGGCGTCGCGGGGCCTGGCGTCGCGGGCTCGCGACCCGCGGGACCGCCGGTCGCGCGGGTGCCCGCTGCGCCCGCCGCCGGAGCCGCCGCGGCGGCCTCCGCGCGGGCCAGCAGGTCGGCCGCCAGCGCGTCGAGCGCATCCGCGTCCTCGCGCAGCAGGTCCGCCGACCGGGCGAGCGCGGCCGCGACCCCCGGGCCGAGCTCGCGCTCCAGCACCGGCAGCACCCGCGCGCGGACCCGGGACCGGGCCGGGGCGCCGGCGTCGCCCTCGGACGGCACGTTCGTCGGGTCGTGCCACGGGTCCAGCCCGAGCGCGGCGCACGCGGCGACCGTCTCGGCGCGCGACAGCCCCAGCAGGGGCCGGCGCAGCACGCCGCGGACCGCGGGCATCCCGGCGAGCGACCGCGCCCCGGAGCCGCGGGCCAGGCCCAGCAGCACGCCCTCGGCCTGGTCGTCGCGGGTGTGCCCGAGCAGCACCGCCGCCGCGCCGTGCCGGTCCGCGGCGGCGGTGAGGGCCGCGTACCGGGCGTCCCGCGCCGCGGCCTCCGGACCGCCCGACCCGGTCGCGTCGACCGCCACCACCTCCACCGGGTCCAGGCCGAGCGCCCGGCAGTCCCGCGCCGCCCGTCCCGCGACCGCGGCGCTGCCCGGCTGCAGGCCGTGGTCGACGACGACCGCCCCGACGCGCGGTCCGGGCGCGCCGCGCCGGGCCCGGGACCCCGCCACGAACGCCGCCCCGGCCGCGAGGGCCAGCGAGTCCGGGCCGCCCGAGCAGGCGACGAGCACCAGGGCACCGTCCGGGAGGTCCGCGAGCGCCGCCGCCGCGGCCCCGCGGACGGCGGCGACCGCCGGGTGGGGACCGGCCACGTCAGCCGTGCACCCGGCGCACCCAGGCGGCCGGGTCCGCGATCTCGGCGGCGGACGGCAGCGCGTCCGCCCCGGTCCACACCGCGTTCAACCCGTCGGTGCCGACCCGGCGGCGGACCGCGCGCACGAACGCCGCGCCCTCGCGGTACTGGGCGAGCTTCACGTCCATCCCGAGCACCGCGCGCAGGGCGGTGCGCATCCCGCCGGTACCCGCGGCGCCGTCCCGGCGCGCCTCGAACCGGCGGCGGATGCGGCGCACCGAGGGCACGACCGCCCGGCCCACGGCGTCCATCGTCACGTCGGCGTGCCCCTCGAGCAGCGCCATCGCGGCGCCGACCTCGTCGAGCAGCACCCGCTGCCGGGGGTCGAGGAGGTCGAGCAGCGACCGGGGGCGTCGGCCGGCGGCCCCGCCCGCGGCGGGGGCCCCGCCCGCGACGGCGGCGCACCCGGGCGCGCCCGCCGCCTGCTCCGCGGCCCCCTCCGGCGTGGCCCGCTGCTGCGCGGTCCGCTGCTCCGCGGCGGCGCCGCCCCGGGGCGACCACCACGGCCGCCCGGCGTCCTCCGCCAGCAGGGCGCGCAGCCGGTCGGTCAGGTGCCCGACCAGCCACGGCGCGGCGGCGAACTGCTGGGCGTGGGTCTGCTCGTGCAGCGTCACCCACAGCCGGAAGTCGGCGGGGTCGACGCCGAGCGCGCGCTCGACCGCGAGCACGTTCGGCGCGACGAGCAGCAGCGTCCCGCGGCCGCCCCAGGGGTCGTACTGCCCGAGCACCGCGCCCGACAGCAGGCCGAGCACCGCGGCGACCTGCCCGGCACCGGCGGTGCCGCGCAGCCCGCGGGCCGCAGGCACCCCCACCCGGTCGGTCAGCGCGGCCAGCGAGCGGACGTTGGCCCGGGCCCAGGACGCGCGGTCGACGACCCGCACCTCGTGCGCGGGGGCGCCCGGGTCGGCGGCCGACATGCCGGTGATCCGCGCCACGTGCTCCGCGGCGACCGGCGCCGCGGCGCGCAGGTCCGCCACGACCGCCTCCCGCTCGGCGCGCGTGGCGGCGGGCCCGGACCGCACCGCGCGCGCGGCGAGCCGGGCGGCCAGGTCCCAGTCGACGGCGGGCTGCACCCGCCCACCGTAACCACGCGGCGCCGCGGGTCGCCGCGCGGGGCCGCGCCGGTCCGCGTCTCCACCCGATCGTCCCGCCGCCACCCGACCGATCGGCAGGCACCGGGACGATCCGGTGGGGATCAGGCCGCGGGCGCGCGAGCGCCCGCCCGCGCGACCAGCCCGCCCGCGCCCCGCCCGGGGTCAGCCCCGGCAGCCGCAGCCCGCGAGCGCCGAGACGAACCCGTCGAGCGCCTGGCGGGGCTGGTACTGCCCCACCGCCCCGGTCTGGTCGGCCATGAGCACGAACAGCAGCAGCCGGCCGTCGGCGTCCAGCACCGACCCGGCGAGCGAGGTGACGCTGGTCAGGCTGCCCGTCTTCGCGCGCACCAGCCCGGTCGCGTCACCGGACCGGAACCGGTCGGCGAGCGTCCCGGTCAGGCCGCCGATCGGCATGCCGTTGCTCACCTCGCGCAGCTCGGGGTGCGCCGGGTCCACGACCAGCTGCAGGAGGTCGAGCAGCATCCGCGGCGGCAGCGCCGACCCGTCCGCCAGGCCGGAGGCGTCGGCCAGCGTCGCGCCGGCGGTGTCCACGCCGAGGGTCTGCGCGGTGCGCAGCACCGCCTGGGTGGCGCCCTCGAAGCTGCCGGGCAGGCCCAGGTCGAGCGCGACCATCCGGGCGACCACCTCGGTGATCGTGTTGTCCGAGGTGTCGAGGAAGTACTGCGCGACCTCGGGCACCGGCGCCGAGGACACGACGCCGAGCACGTCGCCGGTCGCCGGCGCGGACACCCGCGCCGGGCTGCCGGTGACGGTGATGCCGGCCTCGGTGAGCCGGGCGGCGAACTCCGTGGCGGCGTGCAGCGCGGGGTCGGCCCGGCGGGGCGGGTACTCCCCCGCGGAGATCTTCGCGATGTCGACGGCCAGCGGCGCGACCGGGGCGACGTACCCGGCGGCCAGGTCGGCGGGGTCCCAGCCGGGCGCGGTCGCCGGCCCGCTGAACAGCGTGTCGTCGAGGCCGACGGTCACGGTGTCCCGGCCGGCCAGGCGCAGCTGCACCGCCACCTCGGCCGCGAGGTCGGCGAGGCCGGCGCGGCCGTTCACCGCGTCCGGGTCGCCCGCGCCCGCGGCCAGCATCATGTCGCCGCCGCCGACCAGGACGACCTGGTCCCCGGCGCCCTGACGCACCGTGGTGTCGAAGGTGCGGTCGGCCCCGAGCCGGGTCAGCGCCGCGACGCCGGTGACGAGCTTCGCCGTGGACGCGGGCGTGCGTGCCGCGTCGGAGGCGTGCTCGCCCAGCACCTCGCCGGTGAGCGCGTCGGCCACCACCGCCCCCACGCTGGGTCCCAGCCGCGGGTCGACCGCGAGGCCGTCCAGGAGCGGCTGCACCCGGGCGGCGTCCGGCGCCGGGACCGCGGGGTCCAGGTCGGCGAGCACCGCGGCGCCCGCGCCGGTCGTGGTCGCCCCGGGCACCTGGGGGAACGGGGCCGCCGGCGCGGCCTCGGGCGCGAGCGTGACCACCCCCGGGACGACGTCGTAGGCGTCCGCGGTCGCGTAGGCGCCGCCCGCGAGCACCAGCACGAGCGCCGAGACGCCCACCGTCCTTCCCGCGCGCGCCACCGGACCACCCGTTCCCGTCGACATCCGCGGCCCGGGCCACCGCCGAGCCGTCCGTGCGTCACACTAGGGGCTTGAAGGCGACGGGCCACCACCTGGCACGCCGCCGTGATCAGCTGCGCGCCGCAGCGCCACGGTCGCCGGCGGCGGAGACGAAGGAGCAGGTGTGGAGTTCGACGTCACGATCGAGATCCCCAAGGGCCAGCGGAACAAGTACGAGGTCGACCATGCGACCGGACGGATCCGCCTGGACCGCATGCTGTTCACCTCGACCCGGTACCCCGACGACTACGGCTTCATCGACGGCACGCTGGGCGAGGACGGCGACCCGCTGGACGCGCTCGTGCTGCTCGAGGAGCCGACGTTCCCCGGCTGCCTGATCCGCTGCCGCGCGCTGGGCATGTTCCGCATGCGCGACGAGGCCGGCGGCGACGACAAGGTGCTCTGCGTGCCGACGGGCGACCAGCGCGCCGCGTGGCGCCAGGACATCGACGACGTCTCGGACTTCCACCGCCTCGAGATCCAGCACTTCTTCGAGGTCTACAAGGACCTGGAGCCGGGCAAGTCGGTCGAGGGCGCGCACTGGGTCGGCCGCGCCGAGGCCGAGGCCGAGATCGAGCGCTCCCGGCAGCGCGCGATCGACGCGGGGTACGACCAGCACTGAGCAGGACGGCCCGCCTCCCGGCGGGCCGTGCACGACGACGGGCCCCGGTGCGCAGCACGCGCGCCGGGGCCCGTCGTCGTCGCCCGCGGGGGCGGCGCCGGCTCAGCCGACGCGGCCCGCGTAGGCCATGGAGTTCGAGTACCGCATGGCGGCGACCCGCACCGGCTTGCCCTCGCTCGGGGCCTCGAGGATCTGGCCGTTCCCGATGTAGAGCGCCACGTGGTAGACGCTGCTCGCGTCGTTCTTGTTGGTGCCCCAGAACACCAGGTCGCCCGGCTGCAGGTCGCTGTACGCGATCTTGGTGACCTGGCGGTACTGGTCGCGGGAGGTGCGGTTCAGGCTGACGCCGGCCGCCTTCCACGCGCCCTGGGTCAGGCCCGAGCAGTCGTACCCGTTGGGACCGGTGCCGCCCCAGACGTAGGGCAGGCCCAGCTTGGTCCGGGCCCAGGCGATCGCGGTCTCCGCCTTGCTCGCGGACACCGGCGGCGGGGTCGTGACCGGGGGCGGGGTGACGGGCGGCGTCGTGACCGGCGGCGGGGTGGGCGTCGAGGGGGTGCCGGGGTTCGACGGCGTGCTGGGCGTCGAGGGCGTGCTCGGCGTCGAGGGCGTGCTGGGCGTCGACGGCGCGGTCGTCCCCCCGCCCGCCGCCGGCGTCGTGCTGCCGCCGCCCGCCGCGGGCGTGCCGACCGCGGGGGTGGCGGTGCGCTCGGCCTGGGCGGCGGCCTCGGCGCGCTGCCGGCGCTCGGCGTCGATCTGGTCCTGGCGCGCCTGCTCGACCTCGGCGCTGGTGCTCCGGGCGGCGGCGAGCTGCTGGATCAGGCCCGCGCGCTCCGCCTGCGCGGAGGCGACGGCCGCGTCGGCGTCCGCCTGCGTCTGCTGCGCCGCGGCGAGCGCGTCCTCGGCCCCGGCCGCGGCGGCCGTGCGCGCGGCGGCGGCCTCGTCGGCCTTGCCCTTGAGCGTCGTGGCGACCTGCTCGGCGGCGAGGTAGCCCTGCACGGCCTGGTCGGCCTTCGAGCTGACGTGCGACAGCCCCTCGCTGCGCTGGACGACCTCCTCGAAGCCGTCGGCGGAGAGCAGGGCCTGCAGGGTGTCCATCGAGCCGCCCGAGCGGGCCGCCTCGCGGGCGATCGCGACCAGCGTCGCCCGGGCGGAGGTGAACTGCTCCTGCGCCTCGTCGTACCGCGTGGCGGCGTCGGCGGCCGCCTGCTGCGCGGCGGCCAGGTCGGCCTGGGCCTGCGCGTACGCCTCACCCGCCTGCTGCACCGCCACCTGGCTGGTCTCGGCCTGCGTGCTGAGCTCCGCGAGCCGGACCTCGATGCCGGCGACCGCCGAGGACGCGGACGACACGGCCTGCCGCGCGTCCCGGACGTCCTGGTCGCTCACGTCCGGGTCGGCCAGCGCCACCCCGCCCGCGGGCAGCAGGAGCACCGCCGCCGTGATCGCCGCGGCTGCCCCGCGCGCCGCGCGCGCTCGTCCCGTCGTCCGCACCCGTCTGCCTCTCGTCGCCTGTCCGCCGCCCCCCGCGCACGTCGTGCGCGGCCGGGGCCGGCGGAAAGTCCCGCGCCCCGCGAAGGACGCTACCGGGGAAAATCACAGAAGTGAACACGAGTCACACCGTTCACACGAGTCACATCGGCGTGGTTCGGGACGAACCGGACAGCGACGGACGCGAATCACCCGCCCGGAGCACGCGGACGGGTCCCGACGTGCCGTTCTGCCCACCCGGGACGTCGCGCGGTGGACAGCGTGTCCCATCATCCGAGACGGCTGTTCCACCTCCTGGTGGCCGCTCCGTACTGTGGGCCGCATGTCCCGCCGAATGTGTCGCTGACCAGCGCACGCTCGGCTGTGCCCGCAGGCCCCCCGGGGCACGCGGCCCCGGCGCCCCCGCAGACCGCGACACCGACCGTCGCCCGGGGCGCCGCACACCGGCACCGGCCGCCCGGGACCCCTCCTGGCACGACGCGCGTGCGCACCGCCCACCACCCGCCCGCACCGCCAGCCCCCACGCACGCCAGGAGAGCCCGATGACCCAGTCGCAGTGGTCCTTCGAGACCCGCCAGATCCACGCCGGCCAGACGCCCGACAGCGCCACCGGCGCCCGTGCCCTGCCGATCTACCAGACCACGTCCTACGTGTTCCCCGACGCCGGCGTCGCCGCCGACCGGTTCGCGCTCAAGGACCTCGGCCCGATCTACACCCGGATCGGCAACCCCACCGTCCAGGCCGTCGAGGACCGGATCGCCTCGCTCGAGGGCGGCGTCGGCGCGCTGCTGCTCGCGTCCGGCCAGGCCGCCGAGACGTACGCGATCCTCAACATCGCCGAGGCCGGCAGCCACGTCGTCGCCAGCCCGAGCCTGTACGGCGGCACCTACAACCTGCTGCACCACACGCTCCCCCGGTTCGGCATCGAGACGACGTTCGTCACCGACCCGCACGACCCGCAGGCGTGGCGCGACGCGGTCCGCCCGAACACCAAGGCCTTCTTCGCGGAGACGGTGCCGAACCCGAAGCAGGACGTCCTCGACATCGAGACCGTCGCCGGCGTCGCCCACGAGGCCGGCGTCCCGCTGATCGTCGACAACACCGTCCCGACGCCGTACCTGATCCGGCCGCTGGAGTGGGGCGCGGACGTCGTCGTGCACTCGGCGACCAAGTACCTCGGCGGGCACGGCGCGGCCATCGGCGGCGTGATCGTCGACGGCGGCACGTTCGACTACGGCGCCGATCCCGAGCGCTATCCCTCGTTCAACACGCCCGACCCGTCCTACGACGGCCTGGTGTTCGCGCGGGACCTCGGGAAGGACGGGGCGTTCGGGGTCAACCTCTCCTACGTGCTGCGCGCGCGGGTGCAGCTGCTCCGCGACCTCGGGGCGGCGATCAGCCCGTTCAACGCGTTCCTCATCGCCCAGGGCCTGGAGACGCTGTCGCTGCGGGTCGAGCGGCACGTCGCCAACGCCCAGAAGGTCGCCGAGTGGCTGGAGGCCCGGGACGACGTGCTGTCGGTGACCTACGCCGGCCTGCCGTCGCACCCGCAGTACGAGCTCGGCCGCAAGTACGGCCCGAACGGCACCGGCGCGGTCCTCGCGTTCGAGGTCGAGGGCGGGGCCGCCGCGGGCCAGGCGTTCGTCTCGGCGCTGGAGCTGCACTCCAACGTCGCGAACATCGGCGACGTCCGCTCGCTGGTCATCCACCCGGCCTCGACCACGCACAGCCAGCTGACGCCCGAGGAGCAGGCGCTGTCCGGCGTCACGCCCGGGCTGGTCCGGCTCTCCGTCGGCCTGGAGGGGATCGAGGACATCCTCGCCGACCTCGACGCCGGCTTCCGCGCCGCCAAGGGGGCCTGAGCGACCCCGTGCCCGCCACCCGATCCACCCCGACGGGCGCCGCGACCCCCGCGGCGCCCGTCGGCGCACCGACGTCAGGACGCCCCGTGCCCCACCGCACCACCCGCACCACCCCAGCCGCCGGTCCGGGCGACCGCAGCGGGCGGCCCGCACCGGGCACCCCGCCCCGTGCGTCGTCCGCCTGGCGCGAGGGCGACCCGGTGGGCCGGCGCCGGTTCGTCGACGTCGGCGCCCTCGACCTGGAGGCCGGCGGCCGGCTGCCCGACGTGCGGATGGCCTACGAGACCTGGGGCACGCCCGCCCCCGACGGCTCGAACGCCGTGCTCGTGCTGCACGCGCTCACCGGCGACTCGCACGTCACCGGCGACGCCGGACCCGGCCACCCGACGCCCGGCTGGTGGTCGACGCTCGTCGGCCCGGGGGCGCCGATCGACACCGACCGGTGGTTCGTCGTGGCGCCGAACGTGCTCGGCGGCTGCCAGGGCAGCACCGGCCCGGCGAGCACCGCGCCCGACGGCCGGCCGTGGGGCAGCCGGTTCCCGCAGCTGACCGTCCGCGACCAGGTCGCGGCCGAGCTGCGGCTCGCCGACGCGCTGGGCGTCGGGTCCTGGGCGCTCGTCGTGGGCGCGTCGATGGGCGGGCAGCGCGCGCTGGAGTGGGCGGTCACCGCGCCGGACAGGGTCCGGCGGCTCGCCGCGATCGCCACCAGCGCGCAGACCTCCGGCGACCAGATCGCCTCGTTCCACACCCAGCTCACCGCGCTGACCGCCGACCCGCGGTTCCGCGGCGGCGACTACTACGACGCCCCCGACGGCGAGGGCCCGCACGTCGGGCTCGGGCTCGCGCGGCAGATCGCGCACCAGACCTACCGCAGCGCCGCCGAGCTCGACGCCCGGTTCGGCCGCATCCCGCAGGGCGGCGAGGAGCCGCTCGACGGCGGTCGGTTCGCGGTGCAGTCCTACCTCGACCACCACGGGGACAAGCTCGCGCGCCGGTTCGACGCCAACACCTACGCCGTGCTCACCCGCTCGATGATCACGCACGACCTGGGCCGGGACCGCGGCGGCGTCGAGGCCGCGCTCGCCACGGTCACCGCGGACACGCTGGTGGTCGCGGTCGACTCCGACAGGCTGTTCCTGCCCGAGCAGTCCGCGCGGATCGCCGCCGGGGTCCCGGGGGCCCGCCCGCTGCGCACGCTGCGGACGCCCTACGGCCACGACGGGTTCCTCATCGAGCACGAGCAGCTCGGGCCGCTCGTGCGCGAGCACCTGGCGGGCTGAGGCCGCGCGGGCGGGCCGGACCCCGGGCGGCGAATGGATCCTTTCGCACGGACTCGCCCGGGCGTGTTCGTGCGAGAGGATCCATTCGCGGGCGCGGGGGCACGGGGGCACGGGGGCACGGGGCACGGGGGCACGGGGGCACGGGGGCACGGGGGCACGGGGGCGCCGGGGCGCCGGGGGCGCGGACGGCGGGCCGGGCGCGCGTCCGGGTCTGGCACGCTGACCCCATGAGGACCGGGGACGTGACCGCGCGCACCGAGGTGCTGCGCCGGCAGTGGGACGCGCTGCGCTCGTGGGTCGGGGACGTGCTGGACGCCGACACCGCGCGCGCGGCCAGCGTGCTGGACGGGTGGAGCGTCGCCGAGCTCGTCGCGCACCTCGGCCGGGCGATGGACGCGCTCGCCGTGTGCGAGCCCGCGCCGGCGGGCACGGTGCCGCTCACCCTCGCCGAGTACCTGGGCTCGTACGCGGGCCGGGCCGCCGACATCGACCGGGTCACCAAGGAGCTCGCGGCGGAGATCGCCGACGACCCGCTGCGGCACGTCGACGCGCTGGTCCAGCGCGCGCTGCGCCGGGCGGACGAGCTCGGCCCCGACGACCGCGTGGTGCAGGCGCGCCGCGGCCCCGTCCTGCTGTCCACCATGCTCGCCTCCCGGGTCACCGAGCTCGTCGTGCACGCCGACGACCTGCAGCGCTCCCTCGCGCGCGCCCGCGGCGCCGCCCCCGGGTCGCGGGCGGAGCTCGGCACCGGCGTCGGGCCGCTGCCGGGCGTCCCGGGCGGGCTCGGGCCGGAGGGCGGCCTCGGCGACGGGGTCACCTCGGCCGGGCCGCTCGACGGCGACGCGCTCGACCTCGTGGCGACGGAGCTGCTGCACATCGTGCAGGCCCGCGGCGGCTGGGACCTCGACGTCGTGCAGCCGCTGACCTGGGTGCGCCTCGCCGCCGGCCGGGTGCCGTACGACGTCGACGTGCTGGCGGCGGCGCTCGCGCCGCGGTTCACCTCGGACTCGGTCCCGGACCTGGGTCGGATGCTCCCTCTCCTCTGACCCGCCCGCCCCCGCACCCCGCGCGCCCGAACGCCGGGGCGCGGGTCCCGGGTCGCCGGGCGACGGCGGGGCTAGGGTCGAGGGGTGCTCGCCGCGATGGTCACCCGGTTCTCGCCCGACGACCCCCTGGCGGGGCTGACCGTCGGGGAGCACCCCGAGCCCGAGGCCCGGGAGCACTGGACGACCGTCGACGTGCGCGCGGCGGCGCTGAACCAGCACGACCTGTGGTCGCTGCGCGGCGTGGGCCTGAGGCCCGAGCAGCTGCCGATGGTGCTGGGCACCGACGGGGCCGGCGTCACCGCCGACGGCCGGGAGGTCGTGCTGCACGCCGTGATCGGCGGCGCGTCCGGGCACGGCGTCGGTCCGGCGGAGCCGCGGTCGCTGCTGTCCGAGCGGTATCCCGGCACGATCGCCGAGCGGGTCGCGGTCCCCACGTGGAACCTCGTCGCCAAGCCCGCCGCGCTGTCGTTCGTCGAGGCGGCCTGCGTGCCGACCGCCTGGCTCACCGCGTACCGGATGCTGTTCGTGACCGGCCGCGCGCAGCCCGGGCAGCGGGTGCTCGTGCAGGGCGCGGGCGGCGGCGTCGCCACGGCCGCGATCCGGCTCGCCGCCGCGGCGGGCCTCGAGGTCTGGGTGACCAGCCGGGACGAGCGCCGGCGTGCGCGGGCCCTGGAGCTCGGCGCCGCGGGAGCCGTCGGCGCCGGCGAGCGGCTGCCCGTCCGCGTCGACCTGGTCATCGAGACCGTCGGCGCCGCGACCTGGTCGCACTCGGTGCGCTCCGTGCGGCCGGGCGGGACCGTCGTCGTCGCCGGCGCCACCACCGGGGACCCCGCCGCGATGGAGATCCAGCGCGTGTTCTTCCTGGAGATCGCGGTGCTCGGCGCGACGATGGGCAGCAAGCAGGACCTGGAGCAGCTGCTCGCGTTCCTCGCCCGCACCGGCGTCCGGCCGGTCGTCGACTCGACCGTCCCGCTGGCCCGGGTCGGCGACGGCCTGGCACGCTTGGCGCGCGGCGAGCAGTTCGGCAAGGTCGTCGCAGAGGTCTGACGGCCCCCGGGGCCGACGAGGGGGGCGCGCCATGGCCGGCCGGTGGCAGGAGGACGTCCTCGGCGAGGACTACCGGGTCCGGACGATCGACCTGGCGCCGGACGACGAGGGCGAGGTCGTCGCCAGCCTCGTCCGGTACGCGCCGCCGACGCCCGAGCGGCTGCGGCCCTCGCGCGCGGTGCTGTACCTGCACGGCTGGTCCGACTACTTCTTCCAGACCGGCCTCGCCGAGTTCTGGCACGCGCAGGGGGCCGCGTTCTACGCCCTCGACCTGCGCAAGTACGGGCGGAGCCTGCGGCCGCACCAGACCCCCGGGTACGTCGCCGACCTGCGCACGTACGACGAGGAGATCGAGGCCGCGCTCGAGCAGGTGCACCGCGACCTCGGCCGGTTCGCGCGCGTGATGCTCATGGGCCACTCGACCGGCGGGCTGATCGCGTCGCTGTGGGCGAACCGGCATCCCGGGCGCCTGCACGGCCTCGTGCTCAACTCGCCGTGGCTCGAGCTGCAGGGCGCGGCACTGGCACGGCACATCAGCGCCCCCGCGATCGCCCGGCTGGCCCGGCTGCAGCCGAAGGCGCCGCTGCCCAACATCGACCCCGGCTACTACGCCCGCACCCTCCGCGCCGCCGACGGCGGCGAGTGGACCTACGACGACGCCTGGCGGCCGGTGCCGTCGTTCCCGGTGCGGGCCGGCTGGCTGGCGGCGATCCTGGCCGGGCACGCCGAGGTGGCCCGTGGGCTGCACATCCGGGTGCCCGTGCTGATGCTGGCGTCCGACCGGACCGTCATCAGCCCGCGGTGGAGCGAGGACATGCGCGCCGCGGACGTGGTGCTCGACGTCGAGCTGCTGGCCCGGCGCGCGGTGCAGCTCGGGCCGGTGGTGTCGGTGGTGCGGATCACGGGCGGGCTGCACGACCTCACGCTGTCGCCGGCGCCGGTCCGGGCGCGGCTGTACGCCGAGATCAGCCGGTGGGCGGCGGCGTACGGCTGGTCGTGAGGGACCGCGGCGGCGCGCGGGCCGTCAGGCGCCGACGGCCTCGCCGAGCGTCGGGCCGTCCTCGCCGAACCGCCACACCCGCCAGCCGTCGGCCGGCCGCTCCAGGTCCGCGGCCGCGGTCGCGGCGCTGCTCGGGTCGGCGTGCACGCTGCCGTCGGCGAGCTCGATCAGCCCGTCCACCCGGAGCGTCGCCACCAGCCGCTGGTTGCGGCGCACCCGGTGCCACACCAGCTCGAGGTCGCGGCGCTCGGCGGCGGCCAGCGCCTCCAGCTCGGGCAGCGGGTCGGCCGCGTCGCCGTCGCGCGGTGCCGGGACGTCGTCCACGACGGGCGGGATCAGCGTGGTCTCGTCCGTCCGCGGCGCGGGGCGCGGCGCGGCCGCGGGCGCGGCGTGCCGGTGGTGCTCGGCGTCGTCCGGGCGGACCACCGGGGTCGGGTCGGTCGCGGCGACGCCGCGCTGGGCGCCCGAGGCGGCCGTGCGCCCGGCGGTCACCGGCACCGCGCCGGTCCGCGGCCCCGGCTCGACGGCGCGGCGCTGGCCGGGGGTCGTGCGCAGCGGGGACACGTCGACGTAGCGGCGGCCGCCGGGGCCCTGCGTCACGCCCAGCCGCAGCACCTCCACGCCGCCGGCGGCCGTCACGTGGTCGACCGCCTCCAGCACGTCCTCCGCGACGTCGGCGCACACCACGACGAGCCGGGCGCCCGGCGGCACCGGCCGCTGCGACTGCAGCACCGGCGCACGGTCCCGGAACACCGCCAGGTCCGCCTCGAACGCCTCCGGCCCGCCGCGGTACATCCGCGCGAGCTCGGCACGGCTCAGCCGGGCCGCGCCGCCCGCGTGCCGCAGCGCGCGCACCAGGCCCGCCTCGTCCAGCAGCTGCACGACCTCGACCACCACGGGCCGCGAGCCCGCGTCCAGCGCCAGCAGGTGCGGGCCGCCGCTGCCGCCCTCGCGGACCGGGAGCACCTGCTCGCCCAGGAGGTCCGACACGTGCTCGGTCACCAGCGCGGACGAGTCGGACTCGAACGCGTCGGCCCGGGGCCGCATCGGCTGGACGAGGGTCCCCTGGCCGCCGTCGAGCTCGAAGATCGCCATCAGTCCGCTGCATCCCTTCCCGCGGCCCCCTGCCGGACCGCCCCACCGCGCCGCACGCACCGCTGCTCGGTGCCCGGCACCGCCGGGCGCTCCACCCCGCGGAAGTCTTCCACCCCGGGCACCGCACGGGTCCCCGGGCTCACCCATCTGCACGAGATGTCCACGCCGACGCGCCCGGCACGGGGGCCGGACGCGCGCGCCGTCACGCGGACAGGTGCTCCTCCAGCCGCTCGACCTTGCCGGTCAGCTCACCCGTGCGCCCCGGCCGGACGTCCGCCTTCAGCACCAGGCTCACCCGGCCGGCGTGCCGGCCGACCGCCTCGGACGCCCGCTTCACGACGGCCATGCACTCGTCCCACTCGCCCTCGATCGTGGTGAACATCGCGTCGGTGCGGTGCGGAAGGCCGGAGTCCCGGACGACGCGCACGGCGTCGGCCACGGCCTCGGTCACGGACTCACCCGCACCGAGCGGGGACACGGAGAACGCCACGAGCATGCCTCCCACCCTGGTGCACGGGACGGGGGTCCGTCCAGCCCCCGGACGGGTGCGGGGCGCGCGCGCACGGGTGCGGCGCGCTTCACCCGCAGGCCGGACCCATCCGGTCCCGCCCCGGCTCCGAACCCCGACCAGCGCACGCCCCGTGCGCCACACCAGCGGGGACGTCACCCCGGGAGGAGAGATCACCATGGGCCAGTCTGCCAACCGCCTCGTCGGCGGGATCTTCGGCGCCGTCTACCTGCTCGTCGGGATCGCCGGGTTCTTCGTGAGCTCCGGCGCCGACTTCGCGGGGACCGAGGGCGGGACGCTGATCTTCTTCGAGGTCAACCCCCTGCACAACATCGTGCACCTCGCGATCGGCGCCGCCCTGCTGGGCGCCGCCCTGTCCTCCGTGCGGGCCGCGCGCGGCGCGAACACCACCGTCGGCGCGGTCTACCTGCTGGTCGGCCTGCTCGGCCTGTTCCTCGTCGGGTCGTCGGCCAACATCCTCGCCCTGAACGGCGCGGACAACGTGCTGCACTTCGCCAGCGCGATCCTGCTGCTGGGCGTCGGCCTGGGCGCCGACCGCGCCGACCGCGCCGCCACCGCCCCGGCCGCGGCGCGCCGGGCGTGAGCGCGTCGCTCGCCGGTCGCGTGCCCGGGCCGGCGCGGGGGCTGCTCGGCGGCCGCACGCACGCCCCGGCGCGGCCGGCGGGCGGCGCCGTCGTCCCGGACGCCGGCGCGGTCCGCGAGGGCGCGCTCGAGGCGCTGGCCCGGCAGTGGTCGTCGCTGGCGGCGCTCGGCCTGGGGCTGGTCGCCTGCGGCGTCGGCGCGGGCCACCTCGAGCACCACCTGCCCGTGGGCGTCGCGCTCGCCGCCCTGGGGCTCGTCACCCTCGGCTGGGGCGTCCTCGCCCTGCGCGGACCCGCCCCGGCGCCCCGCGCAGCCGCCGGCGTCGCCCTGGCGGCGGGGCCGGCGGTGCTGCTCAGCGCCCCGCTGACCGGGACGGCGACCACCGCCGCCGAGGCGGCCGCGCTGGTGCTGGCGCTGGCGACCGGCGTCCTGCTCGCCCTCGGCCTGCGCGCGGCGGGCGCCCCGGGGTCCCGGCGCCGGGCCCCCGGCGGGGCGGGTCAGGCGGGGACGCTCGCGGCGGGCGCGCTGCTGGTGGCCCTGGTGACCGTGCCGGGCCTCGCGGCCACCGAGGCGGGCGCCCACGCGGTCCCGCACGGCTCGCACGGCCTCCCGGCCGACACGGGACACGCGGGGCACTAGCCCCGCACCGGCCGGCCCCCTGACAGGGCCGGCCCACGACCGCCGCGCGGCGTCGGCCGGGACTGCTCCCCCGGCGCCGCGCGGCCCCGCGCGGACCGTCGTCGCCGAGCGCGGTGGTTCGCGCCGGGCGCGGTAGCAGGAGCTGCCGCGCTCGGCTGGAGCCACCGCGCTCGGCGCCACCGCTCGAGCGCGGACGGCGGAGGCCCGGCACCCCCTCAGGGGTGCCGGGCCTCCGTGTTCCGGGTGAGGTGGCTCAGGCCGCCTCGTCCTCCGAGGTGAGGTTCCGGGTCTTGTTCTGGTCGACCAGGATGCCGGGGCCGTTCGTGGTCGAGACGGTCGCCTTGGTGATGTAGCGGCCCTTCGACGCGGACGGCTTGAGACGCAGGATCTCCTCCAGCGCGGCGGCGTAGTTCTCCACCAGCTGGGTGTCGGAGAACGACGTCTTGCCGATGATGAAGTGGAGGTTCGCGTGCTTGTCGACGCGGAACTCGATCTTGCCGCCCTTGATGTCGGCGACGGCCTTCGCGACGTCCATGGTCACGGTGCCGGTCTTCGGGTTCGGCATGAGGCCACGCGGACCGAGCACCTTGCCGAGACGGCCGACCTTGCCCATGAGGTCCGGGGTCGCGACCGCGGAGTCGAAGTCGGTGTAACCGGCCGCGACCTTCTCGATCAGCTCGTCGCCGCCGACCTCGTCCGCACCGGCGGCGCGGGCCTGCTCGGCACGCTCACCGGTCGCGAACACGATGACGCGGGCGGTCTTGCCGGTGCCGTGCGGCAGGTTGACCGTGCCGCGGACCATCTGGTCCGCCTTGCGCGGGTCGACACCGAGGCGCATGGCGACCTCGACGGTCGCGTCGTACGACGTGGTCGACGTGGCCTGCGCGAGGCGGATCGCCTGCAGCGGGTTGTAGGTGGTGCCGGCCTCGATCTTCTCGGCCGCGGCGCGGTACGCCTTGCTGTGCTTCGCCATCTGCTCTCTCTCCTTCAGCAGTCGTGGTCGTCGGGCCGCACAGGGCCCTGCCACTGGGGCGCCCGCCCCGGAGGTCCCGGGGCGGGCGGTGGTTCAGTCGAGCCGGGGGCTCAGCCCTCGACCTTGATGCCCATCGAGCGCGCGGTGCCGGCGATGATCTTCTCGGCGGCGGCGAGGTCGTTGGCGTTCAGGTCCTCGAGCTTGGTCGAGGCGATCTCGCGGACCTGGTCCGCGGTCAGCGTCGCGACCTTGACCGTGTGCGGCGTGGGCGAGCCCTTCGCGACACCGGCGGCCTTCTTGATGAGCTCCGCGGCCGGCGGGGTCTTCGTGATGAAGGTGAAGGACCGGTCCTCGTAGACCGTGATCTCCACCGGGATCACGTTGCCGCGCTGCGACTCGGTGGCCGCGTTGTAGGCCTTGCAGAACTCCATGATGTTGACACCGTGCTGACCCAGCGCCGGACCGATCGGCGGGGCGGGGGTCGCCGCACCGGCGTTGATCTGGAGCTTGATGAGGCCGGTGACCTTCTTCTTCGGGGGCATGAGCCACCCTTTCTTCTCTCGTGGGCCGACGCCGTGGGCGATGACCCGGTTGCAGTGCTGCGTCCGCGCGCGCCCCGCGTGGCGCGGGGCGGCGGGTCAGATCTTGGCGACCTGGCTGAACGACAGCTCGACCGGGGTCTCCCGGCCGAAGATGGAGACGAGGACCTTGAGCTTCTGGTTCTCGGGGCTGATCTCGGAGATCGTGGCCGGCAGCGTGTCGAACGGGCCGTCGGTGACGGTGACCGACTCGCCGACGGTGAAGTCGACCTCGATCGGGGTGGCCGTCTTCTGCTGCGGGGCGGCGGCCGGGGCCTTCGCCTCGATCGTCGGCGCCAGCATGGAGAACACCTCGTCGAGGGTCAGCGGGACCGGCTGGTGGGTGTGGCCCACGAAGCCCGTGACGCCCGGGGTGTGCCGGACGGCGCCCCACGACTCGTCGGTGAGGTCCATGCGCACGAGGACGTAGCCGGGGATCCGGACGCGGCGCACGACCTTGCGCTGCGCGTTCTTGATCTCGACGACCTCCTCCATGGGGACCTCCACCTGGAAGATGAAGTCCTCCATGTTGAGGCTCTGGATGCGGTTCTCGAGGTTCGTCTTGACCCGGTTCTCGTAGCCGGCGTACGAGTGGATGACGTACCAGTCGCCGAACTGCGACTTGAGCTGCGCCTTGAACGCGGCGACCGGGTCCTCGTCGACGTCGACGTCGTCCTCGTCGGCGGAGCCGGCCTCGTCCTCGACGGCCTCGTCCTCGACCGGCTCGTCGTCGACCTCGACGGCCTCGACCTCGTCGGCCGCCTCGTCCGCGGGCTCGCCGGCGGCCGGGGCCTCGACCGCCTCGACCGACGCCAGGGCGTCGTCGAGCTCGGACTCGGCGGCACCCAGACCGGGCTCCTGCGATTCCTGCGACACGGGCGAACCTGCTTTCTGCTGCGGAAGGTGGTGCTGAGGTGACGTGCGCCCCGCGGGGGCGCCGCGGAGGCTCAGCCCCCGAAGATCCAGAACGTGGCCCGGCCGATGCCGAAGTCCACGAGGGTCACGAAGGCCATCACGACGGCCACGAAGACCAGCACGACGGCGGTGTAGGTCACCAGCTCGGACCGGGTCGGGCGGACGACCTTCTTGAGCTCCGCGATCACCTGGCGGACGAAGAGGGCGATCCGGGCGAACAGGCCGCGCTTCTTCTCCGGGCGGGCGGCCTTCTTGCCGCCGGTCCGCTCCGCGGGCTCGCCCGCGTCGGACGCCGCCACGGGTGCCGAGTCGCTCACCTGATCGATTCCCCTACGTCTCGCGACGCCGGCCGTCGCCGGGCGCCTCATGTCGGCCGGCGGCCGCGCCCCGGGAGGTCCCCGGGGGAGCCGCGCGGTCCGTGACCACACGCGCAGGGCAGGCGAGACTCGAACTCGCAACCGCCGGTTTTGGAGACCGGTGCGCTACCAATTGCGCCACTACCCTACGGCGGCGTCGATCCGTGACGAGCGCCCCGCCGGGGCACGGCTCATCATGGCGGACGTCAACCACCGGTGGACCACTCTACGCGACGCGCGGGCCGAGGTCGAACCACCTCCGAGACGCCCCGGCGCCGGAGGGCGCCACCCGGGCGACGAGTTCGTCCTCGGCCCCTCCGCACGGCCGGGACCTTGGTCGTAGGTCGCCCCGTCGGCGGGATCGGTACTCCGGCCGCCCGCCACCGATCTCCGCCGTCCCGCACGCCTAGTCTCCGGCCCGCCCGGGCCTGGTCCCTGCGGCCGGACGACAGTGGCACTGACGGCGACAGCGCAGAGGACGGAGACATCGTGTCCAGGACGATCGACCAGACCAAGCCCTCCCGCGGCCGGAGCCTCCGCACGATCGCCGCGGTCGTCGGCATCGGCGCCGTGGCGGCGACCGCCGTCGGCACCGGGGCGCTCAGCACGCTGTACACGACCCTCGCCGGGAACACCTTCCGGGCCGAGGTGCCGGACGCGGGCACGGCGCCCCAGGGCGCCCTGCTCCGGATCGCCGGCGACCCGATCGACCACACCTTCGACACCTCCGGGCACGTCGACCAGGTGCGCGGCGACTGGACGCTGACCAACCACGGGCCGGACGCCACGACCTGGGACGGGGCCTTCGACGTCGGGGCCGACGTGCCCGCGACGCTGGCCGCGGCGCTCACGGTCGAGTACGGCGTCCTGGACGACCAGGGCCAGGTCATCGGGTGGCGGGACGCCGGCACGCTTGCCGAGCACCGCAGCATCGGCGACGTGCTGCACGGGACGCAGGCGGTCACGATCGCCGGCGGCGAGTCGGTGCCGATCGCGGTGCGCGTCGTCCTGCCGGATCCGCGCGACCTCGAGGGCGCCGCGGGCGACGAGCTGACCCTTGTCGCCGACTTCACGGTGTCCTACCTCGACCCGCGGCTCGGGTCCTGAGCGCGAGGCGACCCCCGTGTCCCCGCTCCGCATCGTCCGGGCGGCCGCCACCGTGCTGCTGGCCGTGCTCGGTGCGCCGTCGGCCGGGCAGGCGCACGGGGAGGGTCTGCCCCCGGTGGCACGCGGCTCGACGCGGCAGGCGGCATCCGTGCTGGTGCTGGCGCTGACCGTCCTGCTGGCGGCCCCGGCGGCGGCGGCCCCTGCCCCGCCAGTCTCGCCCGCCGGGGCGGCGAGCCGGTCGTTGCCCGCCGGCCACTCGGTGGCGGAAGGCGGGTCCGTGACCCTGGACGCGTCCGAGGACGCCACCGCGGGCGGGGTCGCGCCGACGTCCGCCCAGTGGTCCGTGTCCACGGACGGGCAGACGTTCACCGACATCCCCGGGGCGACAGACCTCACCCTCACGCTGTCCGACGTCACGATGTCGATGGACGGCTGGCACTACCGGCTCCGCGTGATGCGGTTCCCCGTGTGGCTCGAGATCGGGCCGACCGTCCTGCACGTCATCCCGGCGGTGCCGGTCGTCACGCTGCACCCCGTCGACCAGACCGTGGGCGTCGGCGCCACCGCGATCTTCACGGCGGCGTACGGCGGGACCGCCGCGGCCACCACGACGCACTGGGAACGCTCGACGGGTCCCGACGGCCCCTGGACCACGATCGAGGGCGCGACGACCCCGGCGCTGGCCGTCGGCCCGGTGGGCCTGCCGGAGAGCGGCACCCGGTACCGGGCGCGGTTCAGCAACACGGGGGGGTCGGTCACGACGGACTATGCGGTGCTCACCGTCAAGGCGCCCCCCACCGTGACACGGCACCCGTCGCACACCGTCGCACCCGAACGCACCGCGGTGACCTTCTCCGCGGAGTACACCGGCGAGCCGCCGCTCACCGCCCGGTGGCTCCGCTCGACGGACGGCGGGCAGACCTGGGAGCTCCTGGACGCGCCGGAGGGACCGACCCTGACGCTCGACCCGGTCACCCTCGACATGGACGGGTGGTGGTACCGCTTGCGCGTGGACAACGAGTTCGGCACCCGGTGGACCACCGGCGCCCGGCTCACCGTCGAGGTCGCGAGGCCGGTCGTGACCGAGCACCCCGCCCCGCAGATCGTGACCGAGGGCGGCTCCGCGACGTTCCGCGCCGCGTACGGCGGGACCGACGCGCCCGTCGCGGCGCAGTGGCAGGTGAGCACCGCCGGCGGTACCGACTTCCAGGACGTGCCGGGCGGCACCTCCCTGCCGCTGGTCCTCAGCGGCGTCACCGCGGAGATGGACGGGTGGCAGTACCGGGCGCAGTTCACGAACGAGGCCGGGCCGGCGTGGTCGGAGCCCGCCCGGCTGACGGTGCTGTGGGAGGTGCCCGCGCTGACGCTGCGGGTGACGCCGCGGGTGACGCTGGTGGACGCGCTGCCGACGGGCGCGCGGGGAGCGGGGTGAGCACGGTGCGATGGTGGTCCCGGGCGCGATGGGCGGCGCTGGTCTCGGTCGCCGCTGCCGGGCTGGCGGTCGGCGGCGATGCCGCCGCGGCGGGGACGCGGGCGGCGAACACCGACCCGGCCACCGCCCTCACCGTGCAGGGGGAGCCCCTGAGGCACACCTTCGACCTGGCGCATCCCGGTGACGCCGTGGCCGGTGAGTGGCGCGTCTCGGCGGCCGGCACCGCGTCCAGGGCCGCACCGGTGCCGTTCGACGGCGTGCTGACAGCGGACCGACCGGTGGCCGAGACGCTGGCGCGGGCGCTGGCCGTCGAGTACGGCCGGGTCGACGCCGTCGGGCGGCTCGTGGAGTGGCACGCGGCCGGAACGCTCGCCGAGCCGGTGTCCTACGGCGACGCCCTGGGGGCCGAGCCCCGGGTGCACGCGGGCGGCCAGGTCGTCGTCCCGGTGCGGGTGTCCCTACCGGACCCGGCGGCCGTGACGGGCGCCCCGGGCGAGGTGCAGGTGGTGCGGGCGGCGTTCGTCGTGTCCTGGTTCGGCGACGCCCCGGCCGGGTCGGGGGCAGTCCCGCCCCCGGGTGCCGGCACGGCCCCGGACCCGGTCCGCAGGGGCCTCGCCCGGACCGGCGGGACGGCCGCCGCGCTCGCGCTCGGTGCCGCCGCGCTCCTGCGTGCCGGCACCGCGCTCGCGCGCCGCCCCGCTCGCTCCGCCACGACGGGACCGACCGCGGTGACCAAGGACCCCGCCCCCGCCACCCGCGGCCGTCTACGCTCGTGACTGCCCGACGGTCGTGGGGGGCGCCCGGACCCGGGGAGGACGGCGTGCCCCTGTGGAACGACGAGGCCCGTCGCGTGCTCGACCTGGTGGACCGGGGCGTGGGCGTCCGGGTGACCGGCGGCCCCGGTTCCGGCCGGTCCGCGCTGCTGAGCCGGCTCGACGACCTGCTCCGCGAGCGCGGGCGCAACGCGTTCCGCGTCCTCGGCGCGGCCGGGGTCCCCGACCTGGAGGCGCTGCGCCTGTCCCTGCCGCCCGGCCTCGGGGCGCGGCTGCGCGATCCGGTGGTGGTGTTCGCGCGGCTCTACGAGGTCCTGCACGAGTTCCTCGCCGACGGCGACCACGTCGTCCTGCTCGAGGACGCGCACCTGCTGGACCCGCGGTCCCGCGCGCTGCTCGGTCTGCTGCGCGCCCGCCTGGGCAACCCCGTCGTCGCGACGGTGCCGCCCGGGCCCGACGCCTGGCTCGCGCGCACCGTGCAGCCGCTGGCCGAGCTGCGGCTGGACGGGCTCGGGGTCGACCGGCTGCACGCCGTCCTGGAGGAGCACGTCGGCTGCGCGGTGTCCCCGGCCGTCGCCGCGCAGCTGCACGCCGAGTCCGGCGGGCTGCCGGTGCTGGCCTGCGCGCTGCTGGAGGCCGCGGTCGCGGACGGGGCGGTCGCCGCGGCGGACGGCGTGGTGGCCGAGACCGGCCCGCGACGCCCCGGGGCCGACTGGCCCTGGACGCCGCACCTTGCCGGCCTGGAGCAGGAGGAACGGGACGCGCTCGACGTGCTCGCGGTCGTCGGGGGTGTCAGCACGGCCACCGCGGAGGCCCTGTGCGGTGGCGCCGTCGAGCGGCTGGAGGACGCCGGCGTGCTGCGCACCGGGCGCGACCCGGGCGCACCGGAGCGCCCGTTCCCCGTGGTCCAGCTGCATCCGCCCGGCCTGACGGACCGGGTCGCGCGGGCGCCGCTCACCGGCCGCCGGCGGCGGGTGCTCGCGGAGGCGCTGCACCGGGCCGAGCGGACCTCGCACGCGGATCGGGCCGCCCAGCTGCTGCGCGCCCGGCTGGCCGCCGACGGCGATCCCCCGGTCGGCGTGGCGCCGCCGGGCGACCTGCCGGCCCACCCGGAGTCACCGTCGGCGCGCGACCTCGCGGACGCCGTCTCCGCCGCCTCCTCCGCCCGTGCCGTGGCCGCGGAGCGGCACGCCGCCACCCGGGCGTGGCGCGACCGCGGCTCCGCCGAGGACGCCGTGCGCCTCGTGCGCTGCCTGCTCGACTCCGGCGAGCGCGCGACCGCGCACGAGGTGCTGGACCGCGCGGAACGCACCGCCGACCCGGCACCGTTCACCACGGTCGAGCTCCGGTACCTCCGCGCGCGGCTGCGCCTCGGCGCAGGGGAGCCCTGCGACGCCGTGCTCGCCGACCTGACGGACCTGCCGCCCTGCTCGCCGGCCCACCCCGCGCTCGTCGCCCTGTCGGTCGCGCTGCAGGCGGAGTTCGACGCGGTGCCCCCGGACCATGCGGCCGTGCTCGCGCCCCTGACCGCGGAGCCGGGGTTCGGCGGCGCGACCGCGCGTGTCGCGCTCGCGGCGTGCCGGCTGGTGCTGGGCGAGCCCCGCGACGCCCTCGGGGTGCTGGCGGTCGACCGGAGCGGCTGGCCGGCGCTGCTGGGCGAGAGCGCGGACCTGCTCACGGGGGTCGCCGTGTTCGGGGACAACCGGATGGACGACGCGCTGGCGCACGGGCGGGCGATGGTCCGCCGCGCAGCGGACAGCGCATCCCCGGCCGCCGTCGGCGGCCGGTACATCGCCGCGCTCGCGATGACGGCGCGGCTGCAGCTCGCCGATGCCCGCCGGGAGCTGTACGCCGTGCTCGCCTCCGGCGCCGGCGCCCGCTGGCTGGTGCTGCCGCCCGACGGGGCGGTCCGGGTGCTGCTCGCGACGCTCGTGCTGGCCGGCTGGCCGGAACCGGGGGCGGAAGGGCCGCTGCACCTCGCCCGGCAGCCCACCGGGTGCGGCGCGGCGCTGCCGTTCGGCGACCCGGCGTCCGCCACGGCGATGGACCTGTACGCCCACGACGACCCCGAGCGGGCCGTGCGGGTGCAGGACGAGATGCTCGAGCGGTTGGTCGAGCGGCGGTACGGGCTGGCCGCGGACGTCGCCCAGCTGCACCGGCTGCTGCTGCGGTACGACCCCCAGCGTGCCCGGCGCACGGCCGGCGGCGCGGACCGGCTCGGTGGCCCGCGGTACGCGGCCTACCTCGCCGCCGCGCGGGCGCTGCACGACGAGGATCCCCGGGCGCTGATGGCGGCCGGGCACCAGCTCGTCGACCTCGGCGTGCGACCGCTCGCGGCGCGGTGCTTCCGCAACGCCGGCCGGCTGCTCCGGCTGGCGGGCGACCCGGAGCGGGCGGCGCAGGCGGACCACGCGCTGCGGGACGCCGAGCCCGCCGCGGGCCTCGCCTCGGTGCTCACCGGCCGGGAGCGCGAGATCGTCGGGCTGGTCGCCCTCGGGGAGTCGAACGGCGCCATCGCCGCCCGGCTGTTCCTGAGCCGGCGGACGGTGGACGCGCACCTGCGCAACATCCGCCGGAAGACGGGCGCCCGGGACCGGGCCGAGATCGCGCGCCTCGCGTGAGCCCGGCCGCGTCCTCTGCGAGGATGGCCCCGTGAGCGCGTCCGCCCCCGCCCAGCCCGCCCGCCCCCGTCGCGTGTCCGCCCGTGTGGGGGGCATCGCCGAGTCCGCCACCCTCGCGGTGGACGCGAAGGCCAAGGCCCTCAAGGCCGCCGGCCGGCCGGTCATCGGCTTCGGCGCCGGGGAGCCGGACTTCCCGACGCCGGACTACATCGTCGAGGCCGCGGTGGCCGCCGCGCGGAACCCCGCGAACCACCGCTACTCCCCCGCCGGCGGGCTGCCCGCGCTCAAGGAGGCGATCGCGGCCAAGACGCTGCGCGACTCCGGCTACGCGATCTCCCCCGCCGACGTCCTCGTGACCAACGGCGGCAAGCAGGCCGTCTACCAGGCGTTCGCGACGCTGCTCGACCCGGGCGACGAGGTGCTGCTCCCGGCCCCGTACTGGACCACCTACCCCGAGGCGATCCGGCTGGCCGGCGGCGTGCCCGTCGAGGTGGTCGCCGGCGTCGACCAGGGCTACAAGGTCACCGTCGAGCAGCTCGAGGCCGCACGGACCCCGCGGACCAAGGTGCTGCTGTTCTGCTCGCCGTCGAACCCGACCGGCGCCGTCCACTCGCCGGAGCAGACCGCCGAGATCGGCCGCTGGGCGCTCGAGCACGGCATCTGGGTCGTCACCGACGAGATCTACGAGCACCTCACCTACGACGGCGCGGTGGCGACGCCGGTGCTGTCCGCGGTCCCCGAGCTCGCGGACACCACGGTCGTGCTGAACGGCGTCGCCAAGACCTACGCGATGACCGGCTGGCGGGTCGGCTGGCTCGTCGGCCCGTCGGACGTCGTCAAGGCCGCGACGAACCTGCAGTCGCACCTGACGTCCAACGTCGCCAACGTGTCCCAGCACGCCGCCATCGCCGCGCTCACCGGTGACCTGTCGGCCGTCGCCGCGATGCGCGAGGCGTTCGACCGCCGCCGGCGGACGATGGTGTCGATGCTGTCCGAGATCGACGGCGTCGTGATCCCCGCCCCGGAGGGCGCGTTCTACGCCTACCCGGCGGTGGACGGGCTGCTCGGCCGCACGTTCCGCGGCGTCACGCCCACCACCTCCGCCGAGCTGGCCGCGCTGCTGCTCGACCAGGCGGAGGTCGCGGTGGTCCCGGGCGAGGCGTTCGGGCCGAGCGGGTACCTGCGGTTGTCCTACGCGCTGGGCGACGCCGACCTGGCCGAGGGCGTCGGGCGCATCCAGGCGCTGCTCGCCGAGGGCTGACCCGACCCGGCCGACCCGCCCGTCCACCGATCGGTGGACGGGCGGTCCCGTCCCCCGGTCGTCCCGCCCCGCGACCCCCGCCCGCCAGGCTGGGTGCCATGGACGACAGCGACCTGGCGGTCCGGGTGACCGGCCTGCAGAAGCGGTACGGCGAGAAGCGCGCCGTGGACGGGCTCGACCTGACGGTGGCCCGCGGCGAGATCGTCGCCGTGCTCGGCCCGAACGGGGCGGGCAAGACGACGACGGTCGAGATCCTGGAGGGCTACCGGCACCGGGACGGCGGTGACGTCCGCGTCCTCGGCGCCGACCCGCAGACCGCGGGACGCGACTGGCGCGCCCGCATCGGCATCGTGCTGCAGGGCACGCACGACCTCGCCGAGGCGACGGTCTCCGAGCTCGTGCACCACTTCGCCCGGTACTACCCGGACCCGCGGGACCCCGACGAGGTGATCGAGGCGGTCGGCCTGCGCGAGAAGGCGCGGACCCGCAGCCGGCAGCTGTCCGGCGGCCAGCGGCGGCGCCTCGACGTCGCGCTGGGCATCGTCGGGCGCCCGGAGCTGCTGTTCCTCGACGAGCCGACGACCGGGTTCGACCCGGAGGCCCGGCACGCGTTCTGGGACCTGGTGTCCGGGCTGCGCGACGGGGGCACCACCATCCTGCTGACGACGCACTACCTGGAGGAGGCCGAGCACCTGGCCGACCGGGTGGCCGTCGTCCGGTCCGGGCGGGTCGTGGCGGTCGACACCCCGGCCGACCTCGGCGGTCGCTCGGCCCGGCAGGCGGTCGTCCAGTGGACCGAGGGCGGCGCGGTCCGCCGCGAGCAGACCGACGCCCCCACCGCGCTGGTCGCGGCGCTCGGCGCCCGGCTCGGCGGCGAGGTCCCCGGCCTGCAGGTCGTCCGGCCGACGCTGGAGGACATCTACCTCGGGCTCATCGCGGACGACGAGCTCGGCACCCCGGCGGCCCCGTCCGCCCTGGCGACGACGGAGGCCGCACGATGAGCGCCACGACCACGGACCGGACCACGACCGGCCGCCTGCCCGGGACCCTGCCCCTCGGCGTCGAGCGGGCCCGCTACGAGATCCGCGGGTTCTTCCGCGAGCGGGACGCGATCATCTTCATCTTCGCGTACCCGATCATCATGCTGGCGATCTTCGCCACGGTGTTCGGCCAGGACGGCGCGGAGGTCGCGGACGGCGTGCCGTTCGCGCAGTACTTCCTGCCCGGCATGATCGCCACGGGCGTGCTGCTGTCGTCGTTCCAGTCGCTCGCCATCTCCATCCCGGTCGAGCGCGACGAGGGCGGGCTCAAGCGGCTCGGGGGGACGCCGCTGCCGCCGGCCGCGTACTTCCTGGGGAAGGTCGGCCAGGTGCTGGTCGTCTCCGTGGTCCAGGTGGCCCTCCTGCTGGCCGTCGCCGCCCTCCTGTTCGACGTCGACATGCCGGACGCCGCCGGGTGGGCCACGTTCGCCTGGGTGTTCCTGCTCGGCGCGGCCGCCGGCGCGGTGTGCGGGGTCGGGTTCTCGTCCCTGCCGCGGTCGGGCCGCTCCGCGAGCGCGGTGGTGACGCCGGTGGTGCTGGTGCTGCAGTTCATCTCCGGGGTGTTCTTCGCGTTCTACGACCTGCCGTCGTGGATGCAGCAGGTGGCGTCGGTGTTCCCGCTCAAGTGGATGGCGCAGGGCATGCGGTCGGTGTTCCTGCCGGACGAGGCGGCCGCCCTGGAGCCGTCCGGGTCCTGGCAGCACGGCGCCACCGCGGCGGTGCTCCTGGCGTGGCTGGTCGTCGGGCTGGTCGTCGGGGTGCGGACCTTCCGGTGGCGGCGCCGTGACGACGGCTGACCTGCGCCACACTGGGCCCGTGATGAGCGCAGCACGACCGGGGGACGGGGCGACGGCCCCGGCCCCCGGCGCCGCCCGTGCCGAGTCCGAGCGGACGATGTTCTGGCGCCGCTCGCTGGCCGGGTGGGACGCCGCCTTCTACGCCCTGCTGGCGATCAGCGCGATCTCCATCGTCACCGTCGCCGACAGCTACCCGCCGGCCGGCTCCACCTGGGCCGCGCTCGGCGGCCTGCTCGTGCTGCTGGCCGCGTACGTGCTCGTCGGCCGCCGCGGGGCGCGGACCGGCGACCTGCGGCTCACCCGGGCGTACCTGGTGGTGCTGGTGCTGGTGGTCTCGCTGTGCAGCGGGGTCAGCACCATCGGGTCGATCCTGCTGTTCGTCGGCTTCTCCCAGGTCTGGTTCTTCGCGGCCTCGATGCGCGAGGGCGTCGTGGCGTCCGTCGTGCTGGCGGTGTGCTCGTGCACCGCGATCGCCACGGCGGCGTTCGCGGCGGGCGAGGACCCGTCGGCGCGCGACCTGGTCGTGCTGGTCGCGCAGATGGCGGTCGGCCTGATCTTCTCCCTCGCGCTGGGCGTCTGGATCACCCGGGTCGCCGAGCGGTCCGAGGAGCGGGCGGAGCTGCTCGAACGGCTCGAGTCCGCCCAGGCCCAGCTCGCCGAGAGCAACCACGCCGCGGGGGTGCTCGCGGAGCGGGAGCGGATGGCCCAGGAGATCCACGACACGCTCGCGCAGGGTTTCACCAGCGTCGTGATGCTCGCGCAGACCGCGCAGGCGCAGCTCGACGCCGGCCGGGCCGAGCTCGCGCGGGACCGGCTCGACCAGGTGGAGCGGGTGGCCCGGGAGAACCTGGCCGAGGCGCGGGCCCTGGTCGCCGCGTTCGGGCCGGCCGCCCTGGCGGACGCCACGCTCGCCGAGGCGCTGGAGCGGCTGGCCGAGCGGTTCCAGGCCGAGACGGGGGTCCGCGTCGAGGTCGTGCTCGGCGACGCCGGCGCCCCGGACCGGGACACCGAGGTCGTGCTGCTGCGGGCCGCGCAGGAGGCGCTGGCCAACGTCCGCAAGCACGCGGGCGCCCGCCGGGTGCTGCTCCGGCTGGTGCGGGACGACGGCGCCCTGTCGCTCGAGGTGCTGGACGACGGGCAGGGCCTCGCGCCCGGCACCGCCGAGGGCGTCGGGCTGCGCGGGATGCGCGAGCGCGTCACCGCCGGCGGCGGGACGCTCGACGTGGCCGGGGAGCCCGGCCGCGGGACGCGGGTGCGGCTGGCGATGCCGCTCCGCGACGAGGGGCCGCACGCCGGCCCGGGGACGGGGACGGTGTGACCGCGCGGGAGCAGCAGGACACCACGGCGGCGGTACGGGTGCTGGTGGCCGACGACCACCCCGTGGTGCGGTCGGGCCTGGTCGGCATGCTGACCGTCGAGCCGGACGTCGAGGTGGTCGGCGAGGTCGCCGACGGGGCCGCGGCGGTCGAGGCCGCGCGGACGCTCCGGCCGGACCTGGTGCTGATGGACCTGCGGATGCCGGTGCTCGACGGCGCCGCCGCGACCGCGCGGATCGTCGCCGAGCTGCCGGGCGTGCGGGTGCTCGTGCTCACCACCTACGAGACCGATGCGGACATCCTGCGCGCGGTCGAGGCGGGCGCCACCGGGTACCTGCTCAAGGACACCCCGCGGGACCAGCTCGTGGCGGGCGTGCGCGGCGCCGCCCGGGGCGAGTCGGCGCTGTCGCCGTCCGTGGCGTCGCGGCTGGTGCAGCAGATGCGCGGCGAGGGCGAGCGGCTGACGGCGCGCGAGCTCGAGGTGCTGGCCGGGGTGGCGCGCGGTCTGTCGAACGCCGCGATCGGCCGGGAGCTGTACATCACCGAGGCGACCGTGAAGACGCACCTGCTGCGCTCGTTCGCGAAGCTCGGCGTCGACGACCGCACCCACGCGGTCACCGTCGCGATGCAGCGCGGCCTCCTCCCCGCGCCCTGACCCCGTGCCGGGCCCCGCCGAGGTCGAGGGTTTCGCGTCAAACCGCCCGCGCAACCCCTCGACCTCGACGCGAACCCTCGACCTCGCGCCGGCGGGGCCCCGGCGCGGCGGAGGGGGCGGGGCGCGCGGGGATCAGGCAGACTCGCCGGGTGCGCGACCTGGCCCTGCTCCCGAAGGCCCACCTGCACCTGCACTTCACCGGGTCGATGCGCGTGCAGACGCTCGCCGACCTGGCCGCTGAGCGGGGCGTCCGGCTGCCGGCCACGCTGCTCGACGGCGAGGGCCTGCGGGTCCCCGCCGACGAGCGGGGCTGGTTCCGGTTCCAGCGGCTGTACGACGCGGCCCGCGCGTGCGTCCGCGGCGAGGCGGACCTGCGCCGGATCGTGCGGGAGGCCGCGGCCGACGACGCCGCCGAGGGCTCGGGCCGGCTCGAGATCCAGGTCGACCCGACGTCGTACGCGCCTCCGGTCGGCGGCATCACGCCCGCCCTGGAGATCGTGCTGGACGAGGCGCGGTCGGCGAGCGCGGACCTCGGCGTCGAGGTGGGCGTGATCGTGGCCGCGTCCCGGATGCGGCACCCGCTGGACGCGCGGACCCTCGCGCGGCTGGCCGCCCGGTACGCGGGCGACGGCCCCGGCGAGGTCATCGGCTTCGGCCTGAGCAACGACGAGCGCCGCGGCGAGACCCCGGAGTTCGCCCCGGCCTTCTCGATCGCCCGGCGGGCGGGCCTGGCGTCCGTGCCGCACGGCGGCGAGCTGCTCGGCCCGCCCCACGTCGAGGACGTCCTGGAGTCGCTGGCCCCGGACCGCCTCGGCCACGGGGTGCGGTCGGCGGAGGACGGCGCGCTGCTGGGCCGGATCGTGGACCGCGGCATCGCCCTGGAGGTGTGCCCGGCGTCCAACGTGTCGCTCGGCGTCTACCGCCGGCCGGAGGACGTGCCGCTGCGCCGGCTGGTCGACGCGGGTGCGACGGTGGCCCTCGGTGCGGACGACCCGCTGCTGTTCGGGTCCCGGCTGGTGGAGCAGTACACGACGGCCCGCGAGGTGCACGGCTTCACCGACGCCGAGCTGGCCGACCTGGCCCGCGCGTCGATCCGCGCGAGCCGGGCCTCGGACGGCACGAGGGCGCGCCTCCTGGCCGGCATCGACGCGTGGCTGGCTGCCGACCCGGTTGCGCAACCCTCCGGTTGATCAACCCACCGCGCTCATTCGCGACGGGTGTGGGGCGACGGGCGCGCCGGGGCGGGCGCGTCCGGCGTCAGAGGTCGGCGCCCACCAGGACCGGCTCCGGCTCCAGCGTGATGCCGTAGCGGTGCGCGACGCCGTCGCGCACCGTGCGCGCCAGGGCGAGCAGGTCGCCGGCGTTCGCGCCGCCCCGGTTCGTCAGCGCCAGGGTGTGCTTGGTCGACAGCGCCGCCGGCCCCGGCAGGCCGTAGCCCTTCGTGAACCCGGACTGCTCGATCAGCCACGCGGCGCTGGTCTTCACGAGGCCCTCGCCGGCCGGGAACCGGGGCGCGTCCTCGGGGAGCGCCGCGGCGTCCGCCTCGGTCAGCACCGGGTTCGTGAAGAACGACCCCGCCGAGCGGGTGTCCGGGTCCGTGGGGTCGAGCACCATGCCCTTGCGGGCGCGCAGGGCCAGCACGGTCGCGCGCACCTCCGGCAGCGGCGCCCGCTCCCCCACCGCGATGCCGAGGGCCCGCGCGAGCTCGGCGTACCGGATCGGCTCCGAGAGGTCGGCGACGCGCAGCTGGAACGTCACGTCCAGGACGACGTACCGCGGCGTCGGGAACCAGGGGGCGCCGGGGTCGGCGGCGTCCGGCAGCGACCGCATCGACCGCTTGAGCAGCGACGTCCGGTAGCCGAACTGCAGGTCGACGACCGGGAGCGTCCGCACCCGGCTCTTCTGCCGGTCCCACACCCGCACCGTGGCGATCGTCTGGGCGACCTCCTGGCCGTACGCTCCGACGTTCTGGACGGGCGTCGCGCCCGTCGAGCCGGGGATCCCGGACAGCGCCTCGATGCCCTTGAGCCGGTGCGCGGCGGCGTGCGCGACCACGTCGTCCCACGGGGTGCCCGCGGCGACCGTGACGGTGACGCCGGCGCACGCCGAGTGGTCGGGCGTGGTCAGGTCGCGCCGGACGTCCCGGACCACCAGGCCGTCGAAGCCCGCGTCGGAGACGAGCAGGTTGGACCCGCCGCCCAGCACCAGCAGCGGGACGCCCTCGGCGTCGGCGGTGCGCACCGCGTCGATCAGCTCGGCCTCGGTGCTCGTCTCCACGAGCCGGTCGGCGGGGCCGCCCACCCCGAGGGTGGTGAGCTCGCTGAAGGTCGCGGACTGGACGTCGGTGGTCACGGGACGAGCGTAGGCCGCTCCGCGGGCTCCCGCCGCGCCGGTGCCGCGGCGTTCACCACGAGCAGGCCGATGACGATCGGCACCGCGATCGCCAGCAGCGCGTGCCGGTAGCCGACCTCGTGCGCCAGCAGGCCGAGCAGCGGCGGGCCGGCCAGGAACGCCGAGTAGCCGATGGTCGACACCACGGACACCCGGGCGGCCGCGTGCAGCGGGTCGTCGCTCGCCGCGCTCATCCCGACCGGGAACCCGAGCGCCGCGCCCATGCCCCACAGCACCGCGCCAAGCAGCGCGAGCCACAGCAGGTCGTCCGGGACCAGGCCGAAGATCAGCAGGCCGACCAGCGCGAGGCCCGCGCACAGCCGCAGGACGGCGACCCGCCCGAACCGGTCGAGCAGCGCCGTACCCAGGAACCGCATCACGGTCATGGCGGTGACGAAGACGCCGAACGAGATGGCGCCGACCGCGTCGGACTGGTCGAAGCCGTCGACCACCGCGAGGCTCAGCCAGTCGTTGCCGGCGCCCTCGGTGAGCGCGGCGGCGAGGACGACCAGGCCGATGAGCAGCGTGCGCGGCTCCAGCCAGGCGGCGAACACCGACCGCGGGGCGTGCGCGGCGTGCTCGCCGTCGGCGGCGGGCGCGTGCTGGCCCGCGGGCAGGAACGACCGCACCGCCACGAGCACCGCGACCGAGGACAGCAGGACGGCCACCGGGACGTGCACCTGCACCGGGACGTGCGCCGCGGCGACCACCGCGGCGACGCCGGCGGCGACCACCGTGCCGAGGGAGAAGCCCGCGTGGTACCGCGGCATGACGGTCTTCCCGAGCTTCTGCTCGACCATCGCGCCCTCGAGGTTCATCGCCGCGTCCCACACGCCGGTGCCGACCCCGAACACCACGAGGCCGGCGGCGGTCACGACGACCTCGCCCATCGCCGCGCCGAACGTCGCGATCGACAGGCCCGCCGCGTTGAGCAGCGCGAACCCGGCGACGGCCTTCACCGCGCCGATCCGGGTCACCACCAGCCCCGACAGCGGGAGCGCGACCAGCGAGCCGCACGACCCGACGAGCAGCAGCAGGCCCATCTGGGCCTCCGACAGGCCGAGGGCGTCCCGCACCGCCGGCAGCCGGGCCGCCCAGCTCGAGAAGTTGAACCCGGACAGGGCGAACACCACGAACACCGCGACCGAGGCGGTGCGCACGGCGCGCGGTGCGGACGGGGCGGCCGGGGTGGGGTGCGTCATCGCGGGGCTCCACGGGAGGTCGTGCGGGTAGGGGCGGGGTCGGGGCGCGGCGGCCCCGGCCGGGGTCAGGCCGGGCGGGCCGGCTCCGGCACGTGGTCGCCGGCGGGCTCCCGTCGGACGGTACCGGAGGGCACGCACACGGCGTCCTCCCCCGGCAGCTCGAGCGCGGGGACCGCAGCGGGCACGGCGGTGGCGACCACGGGGGCCGCCGGGTCGTCGGGCACGGGGGCGGCGGTGCCCGCGCCGGCGACGCCGTCCGGGCGGCGGACCGTCCGGGCCAGCAGCACCGACGCGACCATCGCCACCGTGATGAGCAGGAGCGCGTGCCGGGTGCCGAGCAGCTCGGCGGCGAGGCCCAGCAGCGGCGGCGCCGCGAGGGACGCCGTCGAGGAGAACGACGAGATGACGGCGACCCGGCTCGCCGCCCGCAGCGGGTCGTCGGACGCGGCGGCGATGCCCAGCGGGACGGTGAGCGCGGCGCCGCAGCCCCAGGCGACGATGCCGACGGCCGCCAGCGGCAGCGACGGCGCGAAGCCGAACAGCAGCAGGCCGCCGAACGACACCAGGCCCGAGGTGCGCAGCACGGTCACGCGCCCGTACCGGTCGATCAGCTGCGTGCCGAGCAGCCGGACCAGGGTCATCGCCCCGACGAACACGCCGAACATCGCGGCGCCCACGGCCTCGACCTGGTCGAACCCGTCGACGACGGCGATCGCCAGCCAGTCGTTCGCGGCGCCCTCCGACAGCGCGGCGGACATGATGACGACGCCGATCAGCAGCGTGCGGGGCTCGCGCCAGGCACCGAGGGCGGAACCCGGGCGGGCGACGCGGCGGACCCGGGCGGCGCGCAGCCGGCCGGCGAGGCCCGCCTCGCGCGGACTGCGGCCCTCCGCGCGGACGTCGCGGGCGGCCGCGAGGGCGGCCCGGTCCGGCGGCAGCGACTCGATGACCGCGCCGGGCACCGACACCAGCCGCCACACGGTGCCGACGACGGCGGTGGCCGCGAACTGGGCGAGCAGCGGGACGTCGGCCGCGGCGCACAGCGCGCCGATGCCGGAGCCCAGCACCGAGCCGATCGAGAACGCGGCGTGGAACTGCGGGAGCACGGTGCGGCCCATGCGCCGCTCGACGGCCGCGGTCTCGACGTTCAGCGGCACGTTGCCGATCGCGAAGCCGACGCCCGACAGGAAGATGCCGACCGTCAGCACGGGGACCGAGCCGATGGTGGGACCGACCCCGATCAGCACGTAGGCGGCGGCGAACGCCACCATCGACACGTACAGCACCGCGCGCCCGCCGAACCGGTTGACCAGCACGCCGGCGACCGACACGGTGGCCAGCGAGCCGATCGAGCCGGCGATGAGCAGGCCGCCCAGCTCCGCGGTCCCGAGGTCGAGGGCCGCGCGGACGGCGGGCAGCCGGGCAAGCCAGCTGGACAGCATGAGGCCGCTCAGCGCGAACAGGCCCATCAGCAGCCACCGGGCGCGGTGCACCGCGGGGTCCACGGGCAGCCGCGGAGTCGACGACGTGGCCCGGCCGGACCGGCCCGGCCGGCGGCCGCCGGTCACGGGCGCCTCAGGGCGGGGTCGGCGGTTGGCCGGGCGGAGGGGGGCGCGCCCGGTGCGGGCCCGCTGCTGGCTCACGGCAGCTCCAGGTCGGTGCAAGGGGGTGGTCAAGAGGTCCCGACCGGGTCGAGGCCCGGTTCGAATCGATTCGATCCAGGCGCCGGAGCGGGCGGGTCGAATCGATTCGGGGGACCGCACCAGTCTGCGGGTACGCTGGCCACGGCGTCAACGACTCACGGGGGACGGTGACGCCCCTCACCCCCGAGCCCCGCACACCCGGAGGCGCCGCGGTGTCCCAGCGACCGACCCTGGCCGACGTGGCCGCCGCCGCCGGGGTCTCGGTCTCGACCGCGTCCCTGGCCTTCTCCGGTGCCGGGCCCATCGCCGAGGCGACCAGGCAGCGCGTCCTCGACGCCGCCGCCGGCCTGGACTACGCCGGGCCGAACCCGCTCGGGCGGCAGCTGCGCAGCGGGCGGTCGGGGATCGTCGGCGTCGTCGTCGGGGACGCGCTGCGCCGGTCGTTCCGTGAGCCGGTGTCGGTGCAGCTGCTCGACGGCCTGGTCGACACGATCAGCCCGCTCGGCCTCGGGGTGCTGCTGGTGCCCGGCTCGCTCGAGCCCGGCGCCCCGGCGGTCGACCCGCTGGTCGAGTCCGCCGCCATGGACGTCGCCGTGCTCATCTGGGGCGGGACGCTGGACGATCCGACCCTGCAGGCGCTGCAGCGCCGCGGGATCCCGCTGGTCGTGGTCGAGGGGCAGGACCTGCCGGGGATCGTGACCGTCGGCATCGAGGACCGGGGGGGCGTCGCGGACATCGCCCGGCACCTGACCGGCCTGGGCCACGAGCGGATCGCGACCGTGACCCTGCCCTTCGGCCCGGACCGGCGCAGCGGGCTCGCCGACGCCGACCGGCTCGGGCAGATCACCTGGTCGATCGCGCGGCGCCGGCTGGACGGCCTGGCCGACGCCGGGGTGACGCCGGTCGCGGTGTACGAGACGCCCGCGTCGCTGGTCGAGCACGGGCACGCGGCGGCGCAGGCGCTGCTGTCGGGCCCCGCGGAGACGCGGCCCACGGCGGTCGTGGCGCAGTCCGACCTGCTGGCGTCGGGGGTCGTGCTGGGCGCGCGGGAGCTCGGGCTGCGGGTGCCGGAGGACGTGTCGGTCGCCGGGTTCGACGGGCTGGACCTGCCCTGGCTCGCGCCGGACGTCCTCACGACCGTGACGCAGCCGATCACGGAGAAGGGCGCGGTGGTCGGCCGGGCCATCGAGGCCCTGCTGGCCGGCGAGACCCCGCCGGACGAGGTCCTGGCGGTCCGGCTGCGCCTCGGCACGACCACGGGCCCGGCGCCGGGCGCCTGACGCCGGCGGGATCGGCGAGGGCTGCCGCGCGCCGCCGCGGGCTGATGCCCGCCCGATCGCCGCGCCACCGCCCGATCGACCCGGGGGCGGCGCGACACGGCGCCGGGACGGCGGTGCGGGCGCGGCGCGTCAGGTGAGGCGGACGAGCGCCTGGCACTTGGCCAGCACGCGGGCGCCCGCGGCGGTGACCGTCAGGTCGATGCGCGCGGTGCGGGTGTCGGCGTCGAGCGCGCCGACCACGGCGACGACCTCGACGGCCGCCGAGCCCGGGTCCGGCACCGGCACGGGCCGGGCGAACCGGGTCTGGTAGTCGACGACCGCGCCCGGGTCGCCGACCCAGTCGGACACGACGCCGACGGCGGCGCCCATCGTCCACATGCCGTGCGCGATGACGCCGGGCAGGCCGACCTCGGTCGCGAACCGCTCGTTCCAGTGGATCGGGTTGAAATCGCCGGACGCGCCGGCGTACCGCACCAGGCGGGACCGGTCGACGGCGAGCTCGCGGCGGCCGACCTCCTGCCCGACGGCCAGCTCCTCGAACGCGGGGGCCATCAGGCGTCCTCTCCGCGGACCGCGAGCGTGGACGTCACCGTGGCGACGGGCTCGCCGCCCTCCGCGGCGATCACGGCGCGGGTCGTCACCATCGACAGACCGGCGCGCTCGGTGACCGCGTCCACGTGCAGCACGGTGACCAGGCGGTCACCGGCGTGGATCGGGCGGTGGTGGATGAACCGCTCGTCGGCGTGCACGACCCGGCTGAAGTCGATGCCCGCCTCGGGGTCCTCGATCAGCTGCGCCTCGGCGCGCTGCGCCACGACGACCGCGAACGTCGGCGGCGCGATCACGTCGGGGTACCCGAGTGCTCGCGCCGCGTCGACGTCGGTGTGGGCCGGGTGCGTCGCCCCGACCGCCTCCGCGAACGCGCGGAGATGCTCGCGGCCGACCTCGTACGCCTCGTTCGGCGGGTACTCGCGTCCCGCGTACTCGGGGTTGACGGCCACGATCAGCGTCGCTGGAAGGTCAGCGGGTCTCGCGGTGCAGCGTGTGACGGCCGTCGCGCGGGCAGAACTTCTTCATCTCGAGCCGGTCGGGGTCGTTCCGACGGTTCTTCTTCGTGATGTAGTTCCGCTCCTTGCACTCCGTGCAGGCGAGCGTGATCTTCGGACGGACGTCCGCGCTCTTGCTGGCCATGGTCTTGCCACCTCTCGCGCCCGAAGCGCTTGGATCTTCGTCGTCGGGCGCCGGCGGACGCCCCACTGGATTCAGTGCTGGTAGCGGGGGCGGGGTTCGAACCCGCGACCTCACGATTATGAGTCGTGCGCTCTCACCAACTGAGCTACCCCGCCTCGGGTGCGCACGCCGGCCAGACGATCCTGGCCTGCGGCACACCACAGAGCCCCGAACGGGATTCGAACCCGTGACCTCTTCCTTACCAAGGAAGTGCTCTACCACTGAGCTATCGGGGCAGCGCGGACCAGGCTACACGGTGCCCGGGGCGGGTGCGAAATCCGTCCCCCGACCCGCGTGATCCCGCAGGCCGGAGCCGGTCGCGCCCCGCACCGGAGCAGGTCGAGCCCGTCCGTGCGTGGCGACGGGGCGCCCTCCGTGAGGAGAGACGCCCCGTCGTCCGTGCGTGGCGGGTGAGGGATTCGAACCCCCGTAGGCGATGCCAGCTGATTTACAGTCAGCCCCCTTTGGCCACTCGGGTAACCCGCCAGGGTGCGCGCCTCGGTGACTGCGTCGCCGGGGTGCGGATGGAAGGATAGCAAGGGTTCGGGCCGGTTCCGAAACCGGCCCCGCACCACCCGCACCACAGGTCAGGAGGAGTCATGGCGAGCGAGTCGTCGTTCGACGTCGTCAGCAAGGTCGACCGCCAGGAGGTCGACAACGCGCTGAACCAGGCCATCAAGGAGATCGCGCAGCGGTACGACTTCAAGGGCGTCGGCGCCTCGATCGCGTGGAGCGGCGAGAAGATCCTCATGGTCGCCAACTCCGAGGAGCGCGTGCGCGCCGTCCTCGACGTGTTCCAGACCAAGCTGATCAAGCGGAACATCTCGCTCAAGGCGCTCGACACCGGCGACGGCGACCCCAAGCCGTCCGGCAAGGAGTACCGCCTGGAGGCCTCGATCAAGGAGGGCCTGTCCTCCGAGATCGCCAAGAAGGTGACCAAGCTCATCCGCGACGAGGGCCCCAAGGGCGTCAAGACGCAGATCCAGGGCGACGAGGTCCGCGTCTCGGCGAAGTCCCGCGACGACCTGCAGGCGGTCATCGCGCTGCTCAAGGGCGCCGACGACATCGACGCAGCGCTGCAGTTCATCAACTACCGCTGACGCGGGCGCAGGCGCTCCGGCGCCGAGATCGCAGGAGGCGTGGGGTTCCGGGTGCCGGAACTCCACGCCTTCTCCCGTCTCGGCGGGGGCGGGGCCGCGGTCGTCCACAGGCGGCGCAGGTCGGCCTGTCGCGGGGCCCTGACCTCTGCTTCGATCGGGTGGCATGACGGCAGGGGGAGATCCGGAGGCGATCCGGCAGCACGCCAGACGGCTGCGCGCGACCGCGGACGACGTGGCCCGCACCGGCGACCGCGTGCGGGCCGGCGCGGGCGTCGAGTGGGTCGGCGTCGCGGCCGACCGGTACCGCGAGCGCCTCGCCGAGCACGCGCAGCGCGTGACGGCCGCGCAGGACGAGCTGCTCGGCACCGCGGGCGCGCTCGACCGGCTCGCCGACGAGCTCGAGTCGCGGCAGGCGGCGATCCGCCGGGCGATGCGGTTCGTCGAGGACCGGCTCGACGACGCCCGGCGCACCGTCGGCCGGCTCGCGGGCGTCGCGGACGGCCTGCTGACCGGCGCCGAGCAGGCGGCGCGCCGGGCCGCCCACGGCGTGCTCGGCACCGTCGCCGGCGGCCTGCCCACCCCCGGCTCCCCCGACTGGTCCGGCGTCGCCGACCGCATCGGGCGGATCCGGTGACGGCGACCCTCGCGCCGCTCGACGGCGGGCTGCGGGCGCGGCTGCGCGAGCGGGACTGGGCCGTCGCGAGCGCGGGCGTCCAGGGGCTGCCCGGCTGGGCGGGGGCGCTGCCGGTCGACCGGGACGGGTCGGCGGTCGAGCCCGGCGGAGCGGACGGACCGGATCCTGTCGACCCCGTGCTGCGTGCCGCGGCCGAGGGCGCAGGCGCCGCGCTCGTCACCGTCGAGGTGGCCGCCGCCGCGGGCGAGCGCGCCCTGCTCGCGGTGCTGTGGTCCGACGCCGAGGCGGGCTCCGGCCTCGCCCGCGGCGTCGACGTCGTGCCCGGCGCCGGCCTCGCGGGCACGACGCCGCGCCCCGGGGTCGAGGTCAGCGCCTTCCCGGCCGAGCGACTGGTCGACGAGGCGCTGCGGCACGTCCCCGCGGCGCCGGTCCGCGTCGCCGCCGCCCCTGCGAGCGTCCCCGAGGAGCTCACCATCGCCCTCGCTCAGGCGATCCGCACCGGCGACACGACGACCGTCGACGCCCTGTGCACCGAGCTCGGCACCGACGGGCCGCCCGCCGTGGTCGAGGCGGCCGTGCGCGGCACCGACGGCAGCCTGGTGGTGTCGGTCGCGAGCCGCGGCCGCACGGACGTCTCGACGCTCAGCATGCTCCGGACGGACGCCGGCTGGGTCGAGCTCACCCGCACCGCCGACGGCCAGGTCGTGCACACCCCGCGCAGCCGCGAGGACGTGCGCGCCGCGCTGCTCTACGACCTGACCGGCCGGTTCGCGACCGCGACGACGGAGGACGGCGCGTGAGCATCAGCGTGAGCGGCGGCGCGGGCGGGATGGGCGCGCGCCTGCAGGACCTGCGCTCCGAGGCCGGGCTGCTCGACGCCGCGGGCGACGACGTCCGGCGGTGGAGCGGGTCCGTCGCGGCCGTCGCGGTGCACCCGGACGTCACCGTCGCGACCCTGCTGTGCCCCGGGGAGGTCGCGGCGGTCGCCGGCTCGGTCGCCGCCGCGACGATCGGCGCGAACGGGCTGCTCGTGGTGAGCACCCGGCTGGAGGGCACCGCCGTGGTGCTACGGGCGTCGGCGACGACGTACGAGCTCGTCGACGCCACCCAGCAGCGGGTGCTGGAGGCGCTGCAGAACGCGGCGGGGTTCACGCTCGGGGCGACGCTGCCGTTCCTGGCGATCGGCGGGACGGTCGTCACTCTGGGGCTCGGCCTCTCCGCGGTGTCGACGCCCGCCCACTGGCCGGCGCTGGTCCTGCTGGCCCGGACCGTCGACCTGACGCAGGCGCCCGGCGCGCTCATGGGCGGGCTCTACGACAACCCCTGGCTCCTCGAGCGCCTGACCGGCATGGCGCCCGGACTGGTGCAGGGCTCGGCGTGGTCGCTCGGGATGCTGCTGGGCGGGCCGCTCGGCGGGGTGACGGTGCCGTACGTGCTGTCCGGGGGACGGTGGCCGACAGGGTCGTACGAGGACGCCGTGGGCGGGCTGATCCACGCGGGCGGGATGTTCGGGCTCTTCCAGGACTCCGGCGAGGTCGGGGTGCGGCAGGTCGAGGGCGACTTCACCGGGCACACGCCCCGCTCGGTCGAGGACATCTTCACGGAGCAGGGCACCATCGGTGAGGGCGAGAACTGGGGGCAGATCCAGATCACCGAGGTGGTCGGGGCCGACGGGAGCTCGTCGTGGATCGTCCAGATCCCGGGTACCCAGCCGTGGGATCCCGTGCGAGGCGACAACCCGGTCGACGTCACGACGAACGTCCGTCTCATGGCCGGCGAGTCGACGCACATGAACGACCAGGTGCGGGCGGCGATGATCGCAGCGGGCGTCGGGGCGGACCACCCGGTCATGCTGACCGGGCACAGCCAGGGCGGGATGACGGCCGCGTCCCTCGCCTCGAACGCCGTCTTCCAGGACCGGTTCACCGTGCAGGCCGTCGTCACCGGTGGTTCGCCCATCGCCCGGTTCGCCATCCCCGACTCCGTGGCCGTGCTGTCGTTGGAGCACGACCAGGACGCCGTCCCGATGCTCGAGGGCCGGGAGAACCCGGACCGGTCCACGTGGGTCACGGTCGAGCGTGACCTGTCGCAGGCGCCGACCGGCCAGCACGACCCGGAGAACCCCGATCGCTCGCAGCCCGCGCTCCCCCGCGACGTGGGAGCCGCGCACGGGACGGACGTCTACGCGCAGACCGGCGCGATGGTCGACGCATCGACGGACCCGTCGGTTCGCGCGTGGCTCGAGCAGCAGCGGTCCTTCTTCGACGGCGCCGGGACGACGACCCGGTGGGATGTGACAGCGCCGTGAGGCGGCCCGGGATGACGGTCCTGCTCGGCACGGCTGTCGCGACCGCCCTCGCGGGCTGCGCGGTGGGACAGTCCGCGAAGCCCAGCGCGCCCGTGCCCGACGACGTCCTGTTCGACCAGGTCGCGGAGCTGCCGGGTGTGAGGTCGTCCGCGATCCGGTGGGAGCGCAACTTCGGGAACACGCCCTTCTACACGGGGACCATCACGGCGGAAGACGCCGCCGACCCGCTCTGCGTGCTCGACGAAGCCCTCGCCGTCCTCTACCAGGGCCGGCAGGACACGTCGCTGCGCGCGGTCGAGGTGGAGCAGGGTGGCACCACGGTGCGCGCAGAGGACCTGGTCGGCGAGACCCCGCTCGGGGAGCGCTACGGCCCCCGCCCCACCGAGCCGCAGCCCACCGCGACTCTGCGCGCCTGCACCCCGCCCTCGCTGGGCGGGCCCACGTCGTCGCCGACCACCCGCTGACGCCGCGTTCGGTGCTCCGAGCCGGGTTCGGTGGTCGCAGGCACCGAACTCGGCCCGAGGTACCGAACCCGTCGGATCAGTACCGCTCCACCCCGCCGTACCCCGCCATGCGCTCCAGCCGCTGGATGCGGTCCGCCATCGGCGGGTGCGTCGCGAACATCCGACCGATCCCCGCGCCCTTGAACGGGTTCGCGATCATCAGGTGCGACACGTCCACGAGGTCCCGCTCCTGCGGCAGCGGCCGCGCGGCGGTGCCCTGCTCGAGCTTGCGCAGCGCCGAGGCCAGCGCGAGCGGGTCTCCGGTGAGGGCCGCGCCGTCCTCGTCGGCGTCGTACTCCCGGGTCCGGCTGATCGCGAGCTGGATGAGCGTCGCGGCGAGCGGGGCGAGGAACACCATCAGGAGCGCGGCGATCGGGTTGCCGCCGCGGTCGCGGTCGTTTCCGCCGCCGAAGAACAGCGCGAACTGCGCGACCGAGGTGATGACGCCGGCCACGGCCGCCGCGATGGACGACGTGAGGATGTCCCGGTTGTAGACGTGCATGAGCTCGTGGCCGAGCACGCCGCGCAGCTCGCGCTCGTCGAGGATCTGCAGGATGCCCTCGGTGCAGCAGACGGCGGCGTTGCGCGGGTTCCGACCCGTAGCGAAGGCGTTGGGCGCGGCGGTCGGCGACACGTACAGCCGCGGCATGGGCTGGCGGGCGGCGGTGGAGAGCTCGCGGACGATCCGGTACATGGCGGGCTGCTCGATCTCCGACACCGGACGCGCGTGCATGGCGCGGATCGCGATCTTGTCGGAGTTCCAGTAGGAGTACGCGGTCATCACCACGCCGAGCAGCGCGAACACGAAGATGTACCGGCCGCCCGCTACGAACGCGCCGATGCCGAGCAGCACCGCCCACAGCACGCCGAACAGCAGCGCCGTCTTCAGGCCGTTGTAGTGCCGGTGCCCCATGTGCGTCCTTCCCGTCCTCGCGGCCGACAACTCGTCCCGCGTTCCAGACAACGCTGCAGGCCGTCCGGCAGTTCCCCTACCCTGACCCCGCAGATCCCGCCACTCCCCGAGGAGACACCGTGCGTACCGTCCGCATCCTGGCCCTGGCCGCCGCGAGCGCGCTGGCGCTCGCGGCCTGCGCGCCCGTCGACGAGGGGACCGACGCCGGCGCGTCGGAGTCCGCGGCGACCGACGGCGCGCTCGACACCCTCACCGACGGCGTGCTGACCATCGGCACCTCCGACCCGGCGTACGAGCCGTGGGTCGTCGGCAACGACCCGAGCAGCGGCGAGGGCTTCGAGGCCGCCGTCGCCTACGCGGTCGCCCAGCAGCTCGGCTACGACGCCGATCAGGTCGAGTGGGTCCCGGTCACGTTCGACCAGATCATCGCCCCGGGTGCCAAGTCGTTCGACTTCGCGATCAACCAGGTGTCGATCAGCCCCGAGCGCGCCGAGAACCTCGACTTCTCGTCGTCGTACTACGACACCGCGCAGGCCGTCGTGACCCTGGAGGGCTCGTCCGTCGCGGGCGCGACCTCCATCGCCGAGCTGAAGGACGCGAAGCTCGGCGCGATGGTCGGCACCACGAGCCTCACGGTCGCGCAGGACGCGATCGACCCGAGCACCGACATCCAGGTGTTCAACGACAACGACCAGGTGAAGCAGGCGCTGCAGGCCGGCCTGGTCGACGCGATCGTCGTGGACCTGCCGACCGCGCTCTACATCACCGCGGCCGAGCTCGACGGCGGTGTCCTCGTCGGCCAGCTCCCCGCCGACGACGCGGCCGGCGCGGACCAGCTCGGCCTGGTCCTCGACAAGGGCTCGTCGCTCACCGAGCCGGTGACCGAGGCTGTCGACACCCTGCGCGAGGACGGCACGCTCGCCGACCTCGAGTCGCAGTGGCTCACCGACGCGGCCGGCGCGCCGGTCCTGCAGTAGTGCCCGCGGGACCCGCGGACCCCGCGATGCCGCCGGACGGCACCCGCCCCGCGTGGGTGCCGTCCGACCGGCAGCGCGAGCGCGACGCCTACCGGCGCGGGCAGACCCGCCGCTCGACGCTGGTCGCCCTGGTCAGCACCGCCGTGGTGGCGGGCGTCGCCGTGCTCGGGCTGGTGAGCTCGCCGGGGTGGCCGCGGGTCAAGCAGTCGTTCCTCGACCCCGAGGTCGCGTGGGCCTCGCTGCCCAAGGTGCTCGAGGGCCTGTGGCTCAACGTGCGGGTCATGGCGGTGTGCGCGGTGATCATCGTCGTCGTGGCGATGCTGCTGGCGCTCGCGCGGACGCTGCGGGGGCCGGCGTTCTTCCCGCTGCGCGCGCTCGCCACCGGGTACGTCGACGTGTTCCGCGGCTTGCCGCTCATCCTCGTGCTGCTGCTGGTGGGGTTCGGCCTGCCGGGGCTGCGGCTGCAGGGCGTCCCGACCTCGGCGGTCGTGCTGGGCGGGCTCGCGCTGGTGCTGACGTACTCGGCGTACGTCGCGGAGGTGTTCCGCGCGGGCATCGAGTCGGTGCACCCGTCGCAGGTCGCCTCCGCCCGGTCGCTGGGCCTCACCCGGGGGCAGACGCTGCGGCACGTGGTGCTGCCCCAGGCGGTCCGGCGCGTGATCCCGCCGCTGCTGAACGACCTGGTGTCGCTGTCGAAGGACTCCGGCCTGATCTCGATCCTCGGCGCGGTGGACGCGGTGCGCGCCGCGCAGATCCAGACGGCGACCTACGCCAACTTCACGCCGTACGTGGTCGCGGGCGTGCTGTTCGTGCTGCTGACCATCCCGCTGACCCGGTTCACGGACGCGCTCGCGAAGCGCGGCGGCTGGCTGGGGTCGCAGAGCGGGCTCGCGGGAGCGGGGGCGATGCGATGAGCGCGCCCGCCGCCCCCTCCCCCGACGTCGTCCCCGCCGGCACCCCGCTGCTGCGCGTCGACCGGGTCCGCAAGGCGTTCGGCGACCACGTCGTCCTCGACGACCTGTCGCTCGACGTCGCGGAGCACCGGGTCGTCGTGCTGATCGGCGCCTCCGGCTCCGGGAAGTCGACGCTGCTGCGGTGCGTCAACCTGCTGGAGGAGGTCGACGACGGCGTCATCGAGGTCGCCGGGGAAGAGGTCACCGACCCCCGGGTCGACGCGAACGCGGTGCGCGCCCGGATCGGCATGGTGTTCCAGGCCTACAACCTGTTCCCGCACCTGCGGGTGCTCGACAACGTGACGCTGGCGCCGCGGCTGGTGCACAAGGTCGGCAAGCGGGAGGCCCGGGAGCGCGCCGCCGCGATGCTGGAGCGGGTCGGGCTGGGCGCCAAGGCGCAGGCGTTCCCCGACGAGCTGTCCGGCGGTCAGCAGCAGCGCGTGGCGATCGCCCGGGCGCTGGTGACGCAGCCGGCGCTGATGCTGCTCGACGAGGTGACGAGCGCGCTCGACCCCGAGCTGGTCGGCGAGGTGCTGGACCTCCTGGGTGAGCTCAAGGACGAGGGCACGACCATGGTCGTCGCCACGCACGAGATGGCGTTCGCCCGGCACGTCGCCGACGAGGTCTGCTTCCTGCACCAGGGCCGGATCCTGGAGCGCGGCCCGGCGGAGCAGGTGCTGGGCGCCCCGCGCGAGCCCCGCACCCAGGAGTTCCTCCGCCGCTTCACGGGCTGACCCCGCGGGCAGGACCTCCCGCGGGCGCGCCCCCGGCCACCCCGTGCGAATGGATCCGTTCGCACGGACACACCCGGGCGTGTCGGTGCGAACGGATCCATTCACTCCCGCGCGCGCACGAAGGGATCCGTTCGCGCCCGTGGTGGCAGAAGGCGCCCCGGGCGTCAGGCCTCGCCCGCCGCCTCGGCCAGGGCGATCCGGACCATGTCCTCGCGCGGCACGACCTTGACCCGCTCGCGGCCGTGCGGCTCGCCGAGGGACCGCTCGTACGCGTCCAGCAGCTCCCAGCCGGCCCAGTGGATCGGGCGGGCGCCCCGCGCGGTCAGGAAGTCGACGACCGCCTGCGGGTCCGGCTCGGTCGCGGACAGGAACGGGTTGCCCGGCTCCGTGATGTCGCCGGCGTCCTCGACCAGGTGCCGGATCGTCTCGCTCGCGTCGGACTTGGTGTGCCCGATCAGGCCGACCGGACCGCGCTTGATCCAGCCCGTGGTGTAGACGCCGGGGACGGGCTCGCCGTCGACGTCCACGACCCGGCCCTCGCGGTTGGCGATGACGCCCTTGGCCTCGTCGAACGGCACGTCCACCAGCGGCGAGCCGAAGTAGCCGACCGCGCGGTACACGGCCTGCACCGGCCAGTCGTGCGTGGTTCCGGTGCCCGCGACCGAGCCGTCGCCGGCCAGCGCGGTGCGCTCGGTGCGCAGCCCCACGACCTTGCCGTCCTCGCCGAGCACCTCGACCGGCTTGTGCAGGAAGTGCAGGTGGATGCGGCGGCTCGCCGTCAGCTCCTCCGGCTCCTTCAGCGTCCAGTCGGTCAGCGTCTTGACGACCTGCTTGGTCTGGTTCGACGAGTGGATGGCGGCCATCGAGCCCTCGTCGAAGTCGAAGTCCTCCGGGTACACGACGACGTCGACGTCCGGCACGTGGCCGAGCTCCCGCAGCTCCAGCGGGGAGAACTTGGCCTGCGCCGGGCCGCGGCGGGCGAACACGTGCACGTCCGTCACCGGGCTGGCCTTGAGGCCGTCGTAGACGTTCTGCGGGACCTCGGTCGGCAGCAGGTCGTCGGCGTGCTTGGCGAGGATGCGGGCGACGTCGAGCGCCACGTTGCCGGCGCCGAGCACCGCGACGTGCTGCGCGGTCAGCGGCCAGGTGCGCGGCACGTCGGGGTGGCCGTCGTACCAGGACACGAAGTCGGCGGCGCCGTACGACCCGTCCAGCTCGATGCCCGGGATCGGCAGGTCGGCGTCCTTGATGGCGCCGGTCGCGAAGACCACCGCGTCGTAGTGCCGGCGCAGGTCCTCCAGCTTGAGGTCGACCCCGTAGTCGACGTTGCAGATCAGGCGGATGTCGCCGCGCTCCAGCACCTTGTGCAGGGCGACGATGATCTGCTTGATCCGCGGGTGGTCGGGGGCGACGCCGTACCGGACCAGGCCGAACGGCGCGGGCAGCCGCTCGATGAGGTCGATGGAGACGTCCAGGCCCGAGCGGCTCAGGATGTCCGAGGCGTAGATGCCGGCGGGGCCGGCGCCGACGACGGCCACACGGACAGGGCGGTTCGAGGTCACGCAGGTGCCTTCCTTCGGGGTCGTGGCCCAGTGTAGGACGCCCTAACCTCTGCCGATCTGCCGCGACTTCCCGCCGTTCTCCGCGCGCGGGCGCGGACGGGGCCGGGGCGCGTCGGCGGGCGGCGCTAGCGTCGGGTCGTGAGCACCCCGTCCCCGTCCCCCACCGACGCGCCGAGCACGACCCCCGCAGCCCCCGCCGCGACCGGTGCCCTCGACCCGCGCGGCCTCGCCGCCGGCGTCGGCGCCTACCTGCTCTGGGGCGTCCTGCCGCTGTACTTCGAGCTGCTGAAGCCGTCGGGCGCCGTCGAGGTCGTGGCGCACCGGGTGCTGTGGTCGCTGGTGTTCTGCGCGGTCGTGCTGTCGGCCACCCGCACCTGGCGGGCGCTCGGCGTGGTGCTCCGGAACCGCCGGACGATGGCCCTGGTGGCAGCGGCGTCCGTGCTCCTCGCGGTGAACTGGCTGACGTTCGTCTTCGCGGCGCTCGGCGGCCACGTCGTGGACGCCGCCCTCGGGTACTTCATCAACCCGCTCGTCACGGTGCTGCTCGCCGTCGTCGTGCTGCGCGAGCGGCTGCGCCGGACGCAGTGGGTGGCGCTCGGGTTCGGCGTCGCGGCGGTCGTCGTCATCACGGTCGGGCTCGGGCGGCTGCCGTGGGTGGCGCTGACGCTCGCCGGGTCGTTCGGGGTCTACGGGCTGCTGAAGAACCGCGTGGGGCGCAGCGTCGCCGCCGCTCCGGCGCTCGCCGCCGAGACCCTCGTGCTGGCGCCCGTGTCCGCGGTGTACCTGGTCTGGCTGGGGACGACGGGTGGCTCCACCTTCGCCGCGACCGGGGTGTGGCACGCGCTCGCGCTGGCCGGGACCGGGATCGCGACGGCGCTCCCGCTGCTGCTGTTCGGGGAGTCCGCGCGCCGGCTGCCGCTGAGCGTCGTCGGCAGCCTGCAGTACCTGGCGCCGGTGCTGCAGCTGGTCATCGGCGTGCTCGTGCTGCACGAGACGATGCCGCCCGCGCGCTGGTGGGGCTTCGGGCTGGTGTGGGTGGCCCTGGTGCTGCTCACGGTCGACGGGGTGCGGACCCAGCGCGCGCAGCGGCTGCGCGCCGCCGCCCCGGCACCCGCGCCGGCCGCCTGACGCGACCGGCCGCGCCGGCCCGCCGTCGACCCGGGAGCAGGAGCGTCAGCCCCGGCCCCGGCGCCGACGCCCCGCCACGCGCGCGGCCAGCGCCGCGAGCAGCACGACCGCGATCCCGCCGATGCCCCACCAGACGGCGCCCGCGCGCGCCCCGGCCAGGGGGTCCTCGCGCGGCGAGACGTCGACGGTCCGCACGTCCGCGGCCTGCGCCGCAGCCCGCCCGTGCACCGGGCTGACCGGGCCGGGCGCCGTGCCGTCGTCCACGAACTCCAGCGCGGCGTCCGGGCGCACGACGCCCCAGCCCACCAGGTCGTCCCGCGCGGCGGGCTGGGCGCGGGCGGCGGTGACCTCGAGCCGGTACGCCCACTGCGCGGGCGTCTCCTCGGGGTACCGCTCGGCGAGCAGCGCCGCCGCCGCGCTGACGTAGGCGGTCGCGAAGCTGGTGGAGGTGCCCTCGCCGGACAGCATGCAGTCGCCGGCCGCGTGGAAGGTGGTCAGGACGTTCGTGCCCGGCGCGGCGACGTCGACGTGCGCGCCGTGGATCGCGTCGCCGGCCGGCCGGTCGTCGACGTCGACCGCCGTCACCGCGAGCACGCCGTCGTACGCCGCCGGGTACCGCGGGCCGTCGGTCTCGTCGCTGCTGGTGTTCCGGTTGCCCGCGCTGGCCACGACGAGGGCACCGGCCGCCGTCGCCCGCCGGACGGCGTCGGCCAGTGCCGGGGTGTCGTTCGGGGTGCTCATCGAGACGTTGACGACGCGGGCACCCGCGGCGACCGCGGCGTCGATGCCCGCGGCCATCCGCGTCGCGTCCGGGGCGACGCCCTGCTCGCGGGCCTGGTCGTCGTCGGCGTAGTAGACGCGGACCGGCAGGATCGTGGCGGCCGGCGCGAGGCCCACGACGCCGGACCCCAGGTCGTCCCGCCAGCGGGCGGCGATCTGGCCGGCGACGGCCGTGCCGTGCCCCGCGGTGTCCGTCCGGCCCGCCGGGTCGCCGGCGACCCCGACCAGGTCGACACCCGGGACCACCGCGTCGGTCAGGTGCGCGTTCCCGGGGTCCACCCCGGAGTCGACGACCGCGACCAGCACCCCCGCGCCGGTGGCCGATCGCCACGCGCGCTGGGCCGCGAGCCGGGTCAGCGCGGGCGGGGCCTCCGCGACGTACTGGGTCTTCTCCTGGGTGCACTGGGTGGTCGTCGCGGCGGGGACCCGCGCGGCGGCCGCGGGCGGGCCGGCGAGCGCGACGCCCGCGGCGGGCCCGGCGAGCAGGAGCGCGGCGGCGAGGCCGGCCAGGGTCGTCCGCGGCGCGGTGCGCCGGGCGGCGTGGTGCGTCGAGCCGCGCGCCGGGCGCCCGCCGGACCGCCGAGCGGGACGGGCCGGGCCGCGCCGCGCGCCCGCGGGGACGCCCGTCACGGGGCCCCGGCGCCGGTGCCCGCGTCCGTGGCGCCGGTCGCCGCCGCCGTCCCGCCGGAGACCTCGGTCGCGGCGGCCTCGACGGTCAGGTCCGGCCCCGTCGGCAGCAGGTCGGCCCACGCCGGCGGCACCCGCGTCACGTCGTCCGGCGCGTAGCCGAGCCGGGCCAGGACCTCGTCGCTCGCGTCCGGCACCGGGTAGGCCCGCCCGGAGCCGTCGACGAGCCGCACGGTCGCGGCGGCCCCGGCGGTCGTCTGGGCACGGACCAGCGCCCCCGAGCCCGGGGCCACGCGCACGCCGGCGACGACCTCGGAGGCGTCACGCAGCACGAGGTCGACCCGGTCGGCGTCGCCGGTGGTGAGCACCACGCACGCCGTCGAACCGGCTGGCGGCAGCGTCGGCACCGTGGCCGGCAGGTCGTCCGGGGCCACGGGCGTCGCCGAGGTGCGGACGGCCGCGATCTCCGAGGCGGTGACCTCCAGCGGCCGCGCGGCGAGCTCGCCGGCGCCCAGCAGGTACAGCGGGTAGGCGAGGTCGGACAGCGGCGCGAGCTCGCCCTTCGCGTCCACGACGTAACGCCGGGCGCCGTCGCCGACGCCGGTCACCTGGACGAGCGTGCCGACCCGGGTGTCGATCGGCAGCCCACCCTCGGGGAGCGCGGCGGCGCCCGCGCCCGCGACGGTGAGCGGCGCCAGGTCGGAGCCGGCCGGCACCAGGTTCAGCCAGTCCGCACCCGCGGCGAGCGGGGTCGCCGTGTCCAGGCCGAGCGCGCGCAGCACGGCGGCCTCGTCGCCGGCCGGGATGCGGTGCCGGGTGCCGTCGGACACCAGGTACAGCGTCCCGGCGGCCTGCACCAGCGCGCCGGCGCCGGGGTCGGCGACCGGGGCGGGGGCGTCGGGGTCGATCGTCAGCGCGGTGCCGCCGTCGGGCGCGACGCACGCCTGCCAGCCCGTGGCGGCGAGCCGGCTCGCGAGCGGCAGCTCGTCGGGCGCGCCGGCGATGCCGAGGGTGGCGCCGCGTGGGGCGTCGGTGATGTCGTCCTCGCTCACGTCGACCACGTGGAACGAGCCCGAGTCGAGCACCAGACGGGCGCTCGTCACGTTGAGCACCGGGTGCAGCGTGCCCTGGATGCCGACGTACCGGCTGCCGTCGCCCTCGACGATGATCAGCGACTGGTCGTCCCAGCCGTCCGGCAGGGTCGGGCTGAGCAGGCCGAAGCCCAGGCTCCCGAGCACCAGCAGCACGGACAGCGAGACACCGGCGACGACGCCGCGCAGCGGCTTGGTGGGCTCGAGCTCCCGGCCGCCGGGCGCGCCGCTGGTGAACGCGGTGAGCAGGCGACGGCGGCTGTAGCTCTGCGCCTCGACGAGGTCGCGCTTGGACGCCACGGGTCAGACCAGCCCCGCCGCGACGACGCCGAGGGGCAGCAGCAGCGCCAGGCAGGCGATCTCCAGGAAGTCGCCGAGCCGCGCCAGGCCGACGCGGCGGCGGGGGGCGACCAGGCCCAGGCCGACGACGACCGCGGCGGCGGCGCCGGCCACGCCCACGAGCGCGGGGCGCCAGGCCGGGTGCTGCGCGGCGGCCACGACCGCGACGACGACCAGCAGCGCCACCGACAGCCCGACCGTGAGCAGCACGTCGAGCCGCGAGTAGGTCTGGCGCGTCGCGAGCAGCAGGCCCGCCGCCGCGAGCACCAGCAGGACGGTTCCGGCGACGCCGGTCGCGACGACCGCCGGCGCGGCGACCACGGCGAGCACCCCGATCGCGACCCGCAGCGACACCTGGATGCGGTGCCCCGCCGCGAGCTGCGAGCGCACGCGCGCGGACTGCACCGCGGGCGGGTCGGCGAGGATCTCGGCCTCGTTGCGCGGCGACACCACGCGCAGCGGCGTGCTCGACAGCGCGAGCCACGGGACGCCGATGCTCGCGGTGGCGACGACGGCCACGACCACCGCGAGCACCTCCCCGGGGCGGGCGTCGGTGAGCGCGATCGCGGTGCCCGCGACGGCGAGCGCGAGCCCGCCGGCCAGCGGCGCCGCGCTGAGCTCCCGGCGGTCGACGAGCGCGGGCATCCCCAGCAGGCCGGCGACCAGCACCCCCGTCCCGGCGAGCGCCGCGGGCCAGCCCCACGAGGGCGGCGCGGAGGTGGCGGTCAGCCCGGCGACCGCGGCCAGCACGGGCGCGGTCAGCACGAGCACCCGGCCCGCGGCGGGCTCGGTGCCCACCCGGCCGACGACGGCCCCGGCCACCAGCGCGAGGACCGCGGCCAGCGCGGCGACCACCGGCGGCACGAGCGACGCCTGGTCGGCGCCGAGCAGCAGGGCGGCCCCGGCGAGCAGCAGCGCGCCCGCCGCCCACGCGGCGCTCAGCGCGGAGTCGCGCGGCGTCCACGGGGCGTACTGGTTCTCCACCGCGTCGGCCACGGCCTCCACGACGTCGTCGTAGATCCGCTCCGCCTCGCGGCGCGCGCCGGACTCGAGCGTGAGCACGGCGCCGTCCTCGACGCCCTCGGCCAGCAGGCTGCGGGCGGAGTCGACGGGCGTGCCGTCGGCCCGCACCAGGCGGTACCCGCCGTGCGCGGTGGCGGCGTCCAGCAGGCCCAGCGCGCGGGCCAGGCCCGGGACCACCTCGGCCATCGGCACGGCGCCCGGGATGCCGAGGTCGAGGCGGCGGTCCCCGGCGGTCACCGACACCCGCACGAGCGTCCCCACGGACGTCGTGCTGACGGGTGCGTCTGTCATCGGGTCCCCTGTACTCCCTGGGCAGGTCGGCGGTCAGCATAGCGACGGCAGCCGATCCCGCCCGCGGGGCGCACGGGTGGGCGCGGCCGTCCGGGTGGACTCGTGGGCCCGCCGCCCGGTCGGCCGTCCCCCGCGCGGAGGGCGTCGTGCCCGGCAAATGGGACACCGGGTGACAGAGCACGCGGCCCGACTGGGCCGAACGGGTGATCCATGACACCAGTCAGCGTGGTTGTCCACAGGGAGGGTGATCTCACCTGACGCGTCCGCGACCTGTCGGTTAGCCTCGTCGCGGTTCCGGGGTCGAGTGAGCTCGGGCACAGGCGGCGCCGCAGGGGTGCACGTCAGGCAGGCCCACCGGGCCGTGTAGGGGGAGGTGACATGGCAGCAGAGGTCTCCGCAGCAGACGGCGCGCTCAAGCAGGGCGCCGACGCCGTGGTCCAGAGCCGTGGGGAGCTGCAGCGCGAGCTGAGCGCCCTCGAGGGCAAGCTGTCCGGCATCGGGTCGCACTGGCAGGGCCAGGGCGCCGTCGCGTTCAACGCGCTGATGGCCCGGTGGCGCGAGGACGCGAACAAGATCGTGTCCGCGCTCAACGAGTTCGAGGCCAACCTGCTCACCTCGCAGTCGACGTACACCGCGTCGGACGAGTCGCAGCAGTCCACCTTCAGCCGCCTTCAGGGCCGGCTGGGCTGACCGGGAGAGGACGAGACGATGGCTGACCTCAAGGTCAACTTCGGTGGTCTGTCGACCGCCGCCGCCGACATCCAGTCGAGCGCGAGCAACATCGAGTCCCGCCTGGCGGACCTCGACCGCTCCCTGCAGCCGCTCCGGGCCAACTGGTCCGGCGAGGCGTCGACCGCCTACACCGCCGCGAAGGCGAAGTGGGAGGCCGCGCTGACCGACATGAAGGCGCTGCTGGCCGACGTCGGCCGCGCGGTGTCGACCTCCGGCGAGGAGTACCAGTCCACCGAGCGGGCCAACGCCGCCCGCTGGTGAACCACCCCGGCGCCGCGCCCCGCGCGTGACGCCGACCCAGCACGACCCGCGCGGTCGCGCCCGCCGTCACCCACGACGGCAGCGGCGCGACCGCGCGGCCATCGCGTCGCAGGGGGCGACGCGCACGAGACTTCTTGCGGAGGACGGACGTGGCAGGCGACGTCGAGGTCAGGACCCAGGTCCTGCAGGCCCGGCTGGGGCAGCTCGTGACGCTGTTCGACGACACGGACCGGCTGAAGGGGCAGATCTCGCGGCTCCGCGAGGGTCAGGCCGGAGCGTGGCCGGAGATCCCGAGCGTGCAGGCGTTCGCAGCGAGCTTCCGCCACGCGCTCCAGGCGCGGGAGGACCGCCTCGAGTCGATCCGCACCGCCATCGACGCGTGCCGCCAGGCGCTCGCCGACAGCGCGCTCTCCCTCGAGCAGCAGGACGCCGCCGTCGAGGAGCAGCTGCGCCTCCTGGCCGAGCGGCTGGACGCGGCGCCGTCGACGAACACCGCGACGAGCCACGGCGCACCGAACGTGACCCGGTCGTTCTGATGCCGCGCCCGACGGCGCGCCTCGGCCGTTCTCTCGCCGCCGCGTGCGCGCTCGCGGCGGCCGCCGCCGCCTCACCCGCGGCGGCCGTGGCCGCCGTGCCCGGCTCCGACGACGGCCGGTGGTACTACGAGGCGACGGGCCTCGCCGAGATCCACCAGCGCACGACGGGCGAGGGCGTGACGGTCGCCGTGCTCGACGGACGCGTGAACACCGCCGCTCCCGACCTGGCCGGTGCGGACGTGCAGCCGCACGAGCCCGCCTACTGCGCTCCAGAGGTGGGCGGCGAGCCGTACGCCGCGACGACGACCGACCCGGACGGGCGGCACGCGACGTCCATGGCCACGATGATCGCCGGCACCGACGCCGGCACCGGCGGCGCGGAGGGCATCCCTGGGGTCGCACCTGGGGTGACCCTGCGCACGTACGCCATCATCGTGGACGGAGCGTGCCAGACGCCCGCCGACCAGGACTGGTCGCAGGACGACGCGATGCGCGACGCCCTCGCCGAGGGTGCGGACATCATCGCCGTGCCCGGCTCGAACAACATCACGTCGGCCGCGGTCGCGGACGCCCTGCGCGCCGGCGCCATCGTCATCGGTGCGGGCGGCAACGACGGGGCGATCAGCGGCATGCCCGCCGTGGCCAACGGAGTCGTGACCACGGGGACGGTGACGTCCGACGCGACGCTGGCCGAGGGCAGCCCGGTCGGGAGCAAGCTGAGCGTCGTCGCGCCTGGCGCCGGCATCCGCGCTCTCTCGGGGACGTGGGACGCCTACCAGACGACGACGGGTTCCTCGAACGCGACGGCGTACACCGCCGGGGTCCTGGCGCTGCTCTGGTCGCTCCACCCGGAGGCATCCGCCGGGCAGCTCCTCCAAGCCCTCGTCCACACCACCGACGGCGAGGTGCGCGACACCCCGGCGCACGACTGGGAGTGGGGCTACGGCACGGTGAGCGTCCGCACTCTGCTCTCGGTGGACCCGACGAGCTACCCCGATGAGAACCCGTTCCTGCTCGACGACGGCCGTGAGCCCCTGGTGTCCGACGTGCTCGGCACGTCCGGTGATGCCCCGACCGCCGGGCCCGAGGACGACGCGAGCGCCCCACCCGTGACCGACGACAGCGCTGCGGCGACCGACGACACCACGGATGCCTCCCCGGGCTTCCCCGTGGTTCCGGTGGTGGCGGGCGTCATCGCCCTGGTCGTCGTCGGCGGCATCGTGATCGCCGTCGTCCTGGGGCGACGCCGCCACCCAAGATCCGGAACCGACCCGCATGACACGCCGACCAACTACTCAGGGGGACATCATGGGTGACCAGGCCGACCAGCTGGGCCGTGCCCGCGACGCCGACCTCGGGGTCCTGGACTCCTCGGTCCGACGGCTCTCCTCGTACTCCGCCGGCATGGAGACGACCGTCGACGGGCTGCGGGGGGTCGGGTCCGACACCGGGATCGACGGTGCGAGCTCCGACGCCGCGCTCGAGCACTTCGCCCGGCTCGCGCGCGAGGTCGCGACGGTCGCGGACGACCTGGACGCGCTCGCCCAGGCGGGCGCGTCGGCGACGTCCGCCATCGTCGCGGCCAAGCAGGCGTACGCCGACCTCCCCCCCGGGGAGCTGAGCGCCGCCGAGCGCGTGGGGCTGACCGCGGCCACCACGGTCGCCCTGCCCGGGATCGGTCCGGTTACCGGCGTCGTCGCCGGCGAGGTCCTCTCTCGTCAGCGGGAGCAGCGGCGCGAGGCGGAGGCCGCGGCTGCACTGCGTCAGCTCGACTCGGCGATCGACTCGATCTCCATGCCCTCGGACTCCCGCGACAACGTCGACAGCCCGTCGACGGGTTCGACCGGCCCGACGGGTGGGCCGACTTCTGGCTCCGGCAGCCCCGGCGTCTCCGGCGGCTGGTCCGGTGGCTCGTCCGGTGGCGCCGGCCGCGGCGTCGACTCCTACTCCCCCGGCACGAGCGCCAGCGCGGGCCTCGTCGGGTCGTCCTGGACACCCGGCGCCTCGGTCGGCGGGGTGCCGACCGGCTCGGGCGGTCACGGGGGCAACGACTCCGGCGTCGGCTCCGTGGGCAAGGACCCGATCTTCACCGGCGGCGGTTCGACCGGTGGCGGCGGCTCGACCGGCGGCGGCGGCTCGACCGGCGGCGGCAGCGGCCTCGGCGGCGGGCACGTCCCCGGTTCCGGTGACGGCACGTCCTCGGACGGCCTCGTCGGCGGCACGGTCCCCGGTGGGTCCGGCGCGGGCGGCGGCACGTTCCTCGGCGGGTCCGGCTCGTCGGGCACCAACGGCGCGAACGGCCTCGCCGGTCTGGGCGCGGGCGGCCTCGCCGGCGGTCTGACCGTGGGTGGCGCGGCCCTCGGTGGCGCGGGCCTGAACCGGCTCGCCGCCGGCGGCGGTGCTGGTGGTCTCGGTGGCGTCGGCAGCCTCGGTGGCGCTGGCGGCGTCGGCGGCCTGGGTGCCGGCACAGGCGTCCCGCTCGGCACGGTCGGCGCCGGCACCTCCGGCTCTGGTCTCTCCGGCTCCACGTCCGCCCTGGTCCAGGGCTCGCAGGCCGGTGCCACGGGCGCCGGCGCGTCGGGCGCTCGTACCGGCGGCATGGCGGGCGCCCCGATGGGTGGCGGCGGTGGCGCGGGCGCGGCGAAGGGCTCCAAGCGCCGTACCTCCGGTGGGCTGCTCGCCCCGGACATCGACGTCGACGAGGGCGGGGAGCGTCCCGACCTCGGGGCTGCCGCCCGCGCCGGCGGGCGGGACTCGCTCCGGTCCGCCGCCCCGGTGTCCGCCGTCGCGGACGACGACCAGGACGACTGGTGACCTCGCACGGCCGGCGGATCCGCGGCGTGAGCCGTCCCGCCGGCCGCGGGTCGTCCCCGACGACCGGCACCACCTAGCGCTCCCTCCCGGGCCCGCCCACCGCCCCTAGGGTGGCGTCGCGGGCCTGCCACGGTGGGTCGCGTGGACGACGACCCCGCCGCACGGCGCCTCGCGTGGCTGCCCGACTCCGGCACGTACGAGCGGTGGCCCGCGCTGGCGCACGCGGCGGCGGACTCCGCGGGCCACGACCACGGGGCCACCGGCGGCACCGTCCCGCTGCTGAACGCCCGGCGGGTACCCGCGGGCGAGCACGACGACGTCGCGGACCCTGCCCCTGCCGTGGCGGTGCTGCGGTGGGCGACCGGCGAGGAGCGGACCGCGACGGAGGTCCTGGAGCGGTGGACCGACCAGGACGGGGTCGCGCTGGTCCGGGTCAGGGTGCGCGATCCGCGTGTGCTGACCGCAGCCGTGTGGCTGCCCGCGGCGGACGTGGCGCCCGCCTGAGGGCGAGGCCCGCCCGGGCCGTCGCCCGCCGGCCGCGCGAGGTCCACCGCCGGCCGCGGCCGTCCCTCAGCCCCGCGCCGCCCCCGGCGCGTCGATCCGCACCCCGCGGTCCCCCACCTGGATCGTCGACCCCGACGGCACCAGCACCCGCTGGTCCGCCGGCACCGGCACGACCCGCCCGCCGGGCAGCCGCAGCGTGGTGCCGTTGCCGGAGCCGGCGTCGGACACCCAGAACGTGCCGTCCTCGATCCCGAACCGCGCGTGCGTGCGCGAGACGCTGCGCTCCGGGTCGTCCACCACGACGACGTGGTCGCACCGCTCGCCGGCTGCCGGACGCGGCGCCCGGCCGATGAGCCCGGGGCCGGTGACGGACATGACCTCACCGGTGTCGAGGGTGACCAGGAACGGCGACGGCTGCGCCTGGTGGTGCACCACGCGCGGGGCTGCGGGCTCCGGGGCCGGCCGGGCCGGGACCACCGGGCGGATGCCGACCGACGCGGCGTCCGCGGCGGGCTGCACCGCTGCGGCCGGGGGCTGTGCCTGGGGCGCCGCCGGGACCGCGGACGCCTGCTCGGCCGCGGCACGCGCGGCCCGACGACCGGTCGGGGCTCCCGCGCCGCCGTCGGCCGGCGTGGCCAGCGGCGCGGGCGCCACCGGCACGGGCGGCTGGAGAGCCGTGGTCGGCGAAACGGCGGTGGTGGTGGCGGCCGGAGCGACCTGCTGCGGCTGGGGGCGCTGCGCCGGCGAGGCGAGCACCGGGGGCCTTCCGGCCGCCGCACCCGTGGTCTGCTGCTGCGGCACGCCCCCGGCGCCGACCTGCGCGGCCGCGCGCGGCGCCGCCCCGACCGCCACGGCCCCCGCGCGCTCCTCGACCTCGGCGGCCTCCTCCACGGCCCGCTCGTGCGCCCGCACGTCCACGACGACGGCGCGCCCCACGCGGTCGTGCCACGCCTGCGCCCGCCCGGTCTTGTCGAACGCCCCGGACGCGACGACCACCCACTGCCCCAGACCCGCGGCGGCGTGTCCGGCGGCGAGCACCAGCCCGCGCAGGAACGCGCGCGCTGGGCCGACCGAGTACGGCGTCTCCTCGCGCGCGGTGCGCAGCCCGAGGACGGTGTTGCCGAGCGTCCGTCCGGTGTGCGCCTCCCAGACCAGCACGCCGACGGCGAGCTCGACGACGACCAGCGCCGCCAGCAGCCAGGAGCCGGTCCAGGCGAGCAGACCGCCCGCGACCGCACCGACGGCGACGGCGTCGACCGCGTAGGCCAGCACGCGGCGGCCGGGGCCGGCCGGAGTCGCGTCGCCGAACGCCGGGTGCAGCACGGCGGGGCGCGGCTCGCGCGGCCGGGCGTCGCCGCGGGCCCGGCCTTGGGCGCCCTCGACGACCGTGACGGTGGCGTCGGGCTGGGCCGGGGTGCCGCAGGCGGTGCAGAACCGGGCGTCGGGGGCCAGCGGCCGGTGGCAGCTCGCGCAGGTGCGGACGGCGACGGTGCCGACCGGGATCGCGCTCATCGTCTGGTCCACGTCGGCTCCCCCGTCGTCGCTGTCGTGCTGCTCCCCTGTGGCTGCCCCGCCCCGCCGCGGGCCACGCGGGCCACGCCGCCGCTGCCCGCCCGCCGCCTCACGACGTCACCCGCCGCAGGGTCTCGATCAGGTCGGCCGCCACGAGCGCCGCCGGCAGCGCCAGCACGACGCCCAGGCCCTCGACCGCGTCCGCGAACCGCGACGCCACCACCGACTGCCACCCACGACCGAGCGCGACCCCGATCGCGGCCGCGGCCAGTCCGGCCACGACGCACGCGGCGGCGACCGGCACGGCGTCGGCGCCGAGCCGTGGGCCGCCGAGCGCCGCGAGCTCCACGAGCACGAGCGCGGCCGCCACCCGTGGTGCCCACCGCGCGACGGGCCCGCGGGCCGCGCGCGGCTGCAGGGAGAGCACGGCGACGAGGGCGGCCACGAGCGCGACGGCGGCCCACCCGCGCAGCGTCGCCCGCTGCGGGTCGCCCAGCGCGGCGGCGAGCACGACGGGCACCAGCACGGGCGGGACGGCGCAGACCAGCAGCACGCCGGCGTCCGTGCGGCGCTCGGCGGAGTCGACGGTGCGGACGACCTGCCGCTCGTTGACCCGGCCCAGGCCGCGCGGCCGGGGCCCGCGGACGGACGGCGCGGTGCGGGCGACGTGCGCGAGGTCGACGAGCTGCTCGTCGGGCACGGACAGCGCGAGGACGGGCAGCGCGCGCAGGGCGACCGGCGTCAGCCCGAGCAGCACGGCGGCGGCCACGACCCCGGGCAGCCCGGCCAGCAGCACCGCGAGCGCCAGCCCGGCCACCACGCCGACCGCGACGACCAGCACCCCCGCGACGTCCTGGCCCCGCCGCTCCGCCCGGGTGGCGACCCATCGCACCGCGGCGACGGCGGTCGCGGACACCAGCCCGGCGACGAGCGCGAGCCGGCGGTCGGCGGACCCGGCGGGGTCGACGGCGGACACCCCCGCGGCGAACGCCAGCACGGGTGCGGCGAGCGTGGCGGCGGTCGCCGACGCCACGGGCAGCACGGCCAGCGCCAGGGCCGCGGCGCCCAGCAGGATCGCGGCGGCGAGCGCGAGCCAGCCCCGCGCGACGGGGTCGATCAGGGCGACGGCCGCGAGCACGCCCGCCGCGGCCGCGGCGGCGCCCAGCAGCGCCGGCTGCGGGTCGGGCCGCCTCGCGACCCAGCCGGCGCGGGCGCGTGCGGCCCGGCCGCGGGGGCGCGGCGCCGGGGCGACGACGTGCACGACCGCGCCGTCGGACACCTGCGCGGCGACCGGCGCGGCGAGGTCGAGGACGCGACCCGCGGAGTCGAGGGCGAGCATCCCCGGGACGAGCGGCACACCCGCGGCGGCGAGCAGCTCGCCGAGGGTGCGGCCGGCGTCCAGGGCGACGTCGAGGCGGCGGGTGCCCAGGTGCACGGCGACGCGCGTCAGGGGTGCGCCGGTCGCCTGCACCGTCACGCGCTCTCCCTCCGCCGGTCGCGCGCCCGGCGGGGCGTCGGCGGCGGTCCCGCCCGCCCCCGGGCGCGGCGCCAGTCATGCTATGCGGTCAGGGCCGGTCAGCACCCCGGTCGTCCCCCGGTCCGGGCGCACCGCGGCGAGGATCGCCCGGACGGTGGAACGCCGACCTACCCGCGCGCGCCCGTGCGGGTAGGTTGACGCCACAGGAACGTCGGGGGGCGTCTGGCTCCCCGCCCGGCAGGAGGGACCGAGCGCCGACGATGTCGATCGCGCCGCAGCAGGGGACGCGCCTCGAGCCGCCCGCCGTCCCCAGCGGACAGGTCGTCCTGCAGCCCCCGCCCGAGATCCAGGCCTCCGACGGCATCAGCGGGATGCTCGCCAACGCGATCCCCATGCTCGGCTCGGTCGGGTCGATCGTGTTCGTCGCGACCACGCAGCCCGGTCCGCGCGGCTTCATCACGGCGGGCATGTTCCTGCTGGCCTCGCTGGGGTTCGTCGGCGTCAACGGCTGGCGGCAGCGGTCGCAGCACCAGGCCCAGGTCGTCGGTGCCCGGCGCGAGTACCTCGCCTACCTGTCCGACCTGCGGAACTCGGTCCGGCAGGCCGCGAACGCGCAGCGCCGCGCCGCCGAGTGGACCTCCCCCGACCCGCGGGCCCTGCCGGCGGTCGCCGAGGAGCGCACCCGGGTGTGGGAGCGCCGGTCGCAGCACGACGACTTCCTGGTGGCGCGGGTCGGCGTCGGCGCGCAGCCGCTCTGCCTCGACCTCGAGGCGCCGCAGACGCCGCCGCTGGCGCAGCTCGACCCCGTCGCCGCGTCCGCCGCGCACCGGTTCCTGGTGACCCACCGGGTGCAGCAGGGCGTCCCGCTGGCGTTCGACGTCCGGTCCGTCGCCCGCATCGAGATCACCGGCGCCGCCAGCGAGACGCGCGCCCTCGCCCGCGCCGTCGTCAGCCAGCTCGCGACGTTCCACGCGCCCGAGGACCTGCAGATCGCCGTCGTGGCGAGCGACGCCGCCCTCCCCGAGTGGGACTGGGTCAAGTGGCTGCCGCACGCCCACTCGACGCGGACCCGGGACGCCGTCGGCGCCGCCCGGATGATCGGGACCACCCTGGCCGACGTCGAGTCGCTGCTCCCCGAGGACCTCGTCGACCGCCCGCGGTTCGGCTACGCCGCCGAGGCGCCGCTGCCGCACGTGCTGGTCGTGGTCGACGGCGGTCACGTCCCGGTCGGCAACGCGATCCTCACCACCGACGGCGTGCTCGGCGTGACCGTCCTGGAGCTGCCCGACCGCTGGGACGAGCTCGACGAGCCCACGACGCTGCGGCTCAACGTCGGCGGGGCGGTCGCCACCGAGGACGCCGTGCGCGCGCCGGTCGACGTGCTGCGGCTCGGCAACGCGCCGGTGCGGGTCGAGGGCGACCAGATGTCCGTCGCGGACGCCGAGGCCACCGCGCGCCGCCTGCTGCCGCTGCACGTCGAGTCCGGGCCGGAGCGCGGCGACGAGGAGGTGTCGTCCGAGCTGGTCGACCTCCTGGGCGTCGGCGACGTCCGGGACCTCGACCTGGACGTCGCGTGGCGGCCCCGCCTGCCCCGCGACCGGCTGCGGGTGCCGATCGGCGTCACGCCGCAGGGCCAGCCCGTCGCGCTCGACATCAAGGAGTCCGCCCAGCAGGGCATGGGCCCGCACGGGCTCATCATCGGCGCCACCGGCTCCGGCAAGTCCGAGGTGCTGCGCACGCTCGTGCTGGCGCTCGCGATGACGCACTCGTCCGAGGACCTGAACTTCGTCCTCGTCGACTTCAAGGGCGGCGCGACGTTCGCCGGCATGGCGGACATGCCGCACGTCTCGGCGATCATCACCAACCTCGGCGAGGAGCTCACCCTCGTCGACCGCATGCAGGACGCCCTGCAGGGCGAGATGGTCCGCCGCCAGGAGCTGCTGCGCGCCGCGGGCAACTTCGCCAACGTCGCCGACTACGAGAAGGCCCGCAAGGGCGGCCGCACCGACCTGGCCCCGCTGCCGGCCCTGCTCATCGTCTGCGACGAGTTCTCCGAGCTGCTGTCCGCGAAGCCGGAGTTCGTCGACCTGTTCGTGACGATCGGCCGCCTGGGCCGGTCGCTGCAGATGCACCTGCTGCTGTCCTCGCAGCGGCTCGAGGAGGGCCGGCTCCGCGGGCTCGAGTCGCACCTGTCCTACCGGATCGGCCTGCGCACCTTCTCGGCCGCCGAGTCGCGCACCGTGCTCGGCGTCCCCGACGCCTACACGCTGCCGCCGGTGCCGGGCATGGGCTACCTGAAGCCCGACACCACGACGATGATCCAGTTCCGCGCCGCCTACGTCTCCGGCCCGCCGAAGGCCCGGCGCCGGGCCGCGGCCGGCGGCACCGTCGCGGGGACCGGGCTGACCCGGCTGGAGTCGTTCACCGCCGCGCCGGTGCTCGGTGCGGTCGAGGTCGAGCCCGCGACCACCGAGGTCGTGGCGACCGAGCCCGAGGAGTCGCGCGCGACGTTCGACATCGCCGTGCAGCGGATGAAGGGCCAGGGCCCGCCCGCGCACCAGGTGTGGCTGCCGCCGCTGGTCGTCCCCCGCACGCTCGACGAGCTCATGCCCGACCTGGTCGCCGACCCGCGGCTCGGCCTGGTGTCCCCGGGCTGGCGGTCCGCCGGCACGCTCACGGTCCCGCTCGGCACCGTCGACCGGCCGCTGGAGCAGCGCCGCGAGAACCTCACCGTGTCGCTCGGCGGCGCGGCCGGGCACATGGCGGTCGTCGGCGCCCCGCGCACCGGCAAGTCGACCGTGCTCCGCTCCGTCGTCACGGCGCTCGCGCTCACGCACACGCCGCTCGAGGTGCAGTTCTACGTGCTCGACTTCGGCGGCGGCACGTTCGCCCCGCTGGCCGGGCTCGCGCACGTGTCCGGCGTGGCCTCCCGGGCCGAGCCCGACGTCGTGCGCCGGACGGTCGCCGAGGTCGAGTCGATCGTCGACGAGCGCGAGCGGTACTTCCGGGCGCACGGCATCGACTCGATCGAGACCTACCGCACCCGCCGCGCGCAGGGCACCGCCGACGACGGCTACGGCGACGTGTTCCTGCTCGTCGACGGCTGGTCCACGATCCGCGCCGAGTTCGACGAGCTGGAGCCGCGCATCCAGGCGCTCGCCGGCCGCGGCCTCACGTTCGGCGTGCACCTCGTGGCGTCCGCCGCCCGCTGGATGGACTTCCGCACCCAGGTGAAGGACCTGTTCGGCACCCGGCTGGAGCTCCGGCTCGGCGACCCGATGGACTCGGAGATCGACCGCAAGGTCGCCGTCAACGTGCCCAAGGACCGGCCCGGCCGCGGCCTCGCCGTGTCGAAGCACCACGTGCTGACCGCGCTCCCCCGCGTCGACGGCGACTCCTCGCCCGACACCCTCGGCGCCGGCGTCGCGCACCTCATCGAGACCGTCAACGCCGCGTGGCAGGGTCCCGCCGGCCCCAAGCTGCGGCTGCTGCCCGACGAGGTCACGCTCGACCACGTCCGGTCCGACGCCCGCGCCGACGCGCGCCGCCTGCTGCTCGGCATCGACGAGGCCGCGCTCGCGCCGGTCGGGATCGACGTCGCCGAGGAGCCGCACCTGTACGCGTTCGGCGACGGCGGCTCCGGGAAGTCCGCGCTGCTCCGGGCCGTGGCGTCCGAGGTCCGTCGGCTGCACACCCCGCAGCAGGCGCAGATCTTCGCCGTCGACTTCCGGCGGTCGCTGCTCGGCGAGATCCCCGAGGAGTACCTCGCGGGCTACTTCACGACCCAGGACCAGGCGGCGGCCGAGATCGCGGGGCTCGCCGACTACCTCCGCACCCGACTGCCCGGGCCGGACGTGACGCCGGAGCAGCTGCGGTCCCGGTCGTGGTGGACCGGCGCCGAGGTCTACGTGATCGTCGACGACTACGACCTGGTCTCGACCACCACGGGCAACCCGCTGCAGCCGCTCGTGCCGCTGCTCGCCCAGGCCGGCGACGTGGGCCTGCACCTGGTCCTCGCCCGCCGGTCCGGCGGCGCCGGGCGCGCGATGTACGAGCCCGTCCTGCAGGCGCTCCGCGACCTGGCCGCCCCGGGCATCGTCATGTCCGGCAGCCCGGACGAGGGCGCGCTGGTCGGCGGGGCGAAGCCCGTGCCGTCCGTGGCCGGGCGCGCGCAGCTGGTGACCCGCGACGAGGGCCGCCAGGTCGTCCAGCTGGCCTGGACCCCGCCGACCCTCTGACGAGCGCGCGGCTCCCGCCGGCGCCGTCCCGCCGCCGAGAGCCGCGGGTAGCCCTGCGCGGGGAGCCGTCCGCGCGTCGGCCGGGCACGGTCCCGCCGCCGACTGTGCAAACGACACGTCGAGAGTGCATCCGCCGCATACCCACTCGACGTGTCGATCGCCCACTCGATGACGCGTCGGCTGCTCGCCTGTGGGATGCGTGCGCGGGTGGAGCGACCGGCGGGGCGGCGCTGCGGAGTGGGCGGCGCGGCCGGCCCCGGTCCCCCCGGCCCCGGGGCGGCGCGCCTGCCGGGAGACCCGGCTGCGACCATGCTGCCGCCGGGGGCGCGCGTGTCACCTCATCCGCACGGGGTGAGCGTCGCCCGCCGGCTCCCCCGACGGCGAGGTCGAGGGTTCTCGGCGACGTCGAGGGGTTCTGCGGGGTCTCAGGCGGGAAACGCTCGACCTCGGCGTCAGGCCGTGGTGACGGTGATGCGGCGGCTGCCCAGGACCAGGGTCCAGCCGGCGCCGACGCGGGCCGGTTGCCCGGGCGGGAGGCTCCAGGGCTTGCCTGCCGCGTCCAGGAGGACCGTGCCGTTGGTGGAGCCGCGGTCGAGCACGTCGAGGCCGCCGTCGACCGGCCAGAACGCCAGGTGGGTCGAGGACACCGACTGGCCCGGGTCGTCGATCGTGACCAGGTGGGCCCACTGCTCGGTCCCCGGGACCGGGCGGCGACCCACCAGACCGGGACCGGTGACGGTGATGTGCTCGCCGGTGTCGAGCACGAGGGCCAGCGTGGACGCCGCGTCGAGCGAGCCCGCCCACCGGCCGACGCGGGTGTGCTCCAGGTCGCCGAGGCTCGCCGTCGGGACGGTCGTGTCCGGCAGGTCGACCGGGGCGTCGGCCGCGGGCGCGGGATGCGTGGCCGGCGAGGGGGCGGACGATGCCGCGTGCCGCGGCGCCGTCGCTGGAGGTGCCGCCGCGGGATCGGGAACGGGCACGGTCGGCTGAACGGGCACGTCGGGCGGGGTCGCGGGCACGTCGGGCGGGGTCGCGGGCACGTCGGGCGGGGTCGCGGGCACGTCGGGCGAGTGCGACGCCGACGCCGGCACCGAGGGCGGCACGGGCAGGACCGGCGTGCGCGACTCCGACGCGGCCGAACCGAGCGACTCCGACGCGGGCGACCCGAACGGCTCGGACGCGTCCGGCGACCGCGCGTCCGACATGGGCGGAGGCGGCACGTGCAGGTCCGCCGCCGCGAGGCCGGGCGCGTGCAGGCCCGCCGGGGCGCCGGGGGTCGACCCCGCCGCTGAGGCGGCCTGTTCGCCGGCGGGGCTCTCGGTCCGCGGCGTCGAGGCGTCCGCGCCGGCGGACGTCCGGGTTCCCGGCGTCGGCGCGTCCGCGCCGGCGGGCGGCCCGGACGTCGGGGCGGCGCGCGGGGCCGCCGGCGCGGAGGGCTCGGGGGCGGTGACCGCGGCGGACCGCGGCGGCCCGGACGTCGGGGCCGTGGGACGGGTCCCCGGTGCCACGGGGGCGGGCGCCGGGTCCTCGCGGCGGGGTGCACGGGCGCGCAGCACGAGGGTGCCCGCGGCCTTGTCGTGCCAGCCACGCTGCTCCGGGCCCTCGTCCCAGGCGCCCGAGCCCGCGACGACGTAGACGCCGACGCCCCCGAGCAGGACGCCCAGCGCCTGGACCACGCTCCGCACCAGCACCGCCCACAGACCCGGCGCGCGGCCGGTGCGGGCGGACACGGTGCGGGTGCCGAGCAGGGCGCCGCCGACGGTGCGGCCCCCGAACGCCTCGGCGAACCACTGGCCCGCGGCGAGCAGCAGCAGGAGCAGGCCGGGCACCAGGAGCGCGCCGACCGAGCCGTCGGAGCGCAGCGCGGGCAGCACCGCGAGCAGACCCGCGCTGCCGACGAGCACGGCCAGCGCCTGGTCGACCAGCAGGGCGACGAGCCGGCGCCACACCGGCGCGACGGCATCGTCCACGTCGGCGCCCAGCGACCAGCCCGGCGCCGCGGCCGCCCCCCGTCCCGGCCCGGGCGGCTCCGCCCGCAGCGACTCGCCCGCGCGTGCCGGTGCGGACGGCTCCCTGCGCACGGCGCCCACGGTCGGCGCGCTCGCGCTCGCCGCCGCACCCGGCGCGCTCACCGCCGGCACCCGCGCACCGCACGCGCCGCAGAACGCCGCGCCCGGCTCCAGCACCGCGCCGCACACGACGCAGACCCCGGCCGCGCCCGCCCCGGCGTCCCCCGCCGTGGTCGGCGTGCTCATCCCGCTCCCCCCGAAGCCGTCAGCGGGTCAGGACGCCCGGTCGACCAGGGCGTCCGCGAACGACACGAACGAGTCCTTCACGGGCCCGTCCGGCAGCGGCGCGAGCAGGTCGACGGCCTCGGACACGAGCGCGGTGGCCCGCTCCCGGGTCTCGCGGACCACGTCGTGCGCACGCAGGTCGGCGAGCACCTGGGCGAGCACGCCGTCGTCGGACAGGTCGCCGTCGAGCCGGGCGACGAGGTCGGCGTCGGCCGGGTCGGCGCCGGTCGCGGCGCGCTCCCGGAGCAGCAGCACCGGCATCGTCGGCACCTGCTCGCGCAGGTCGGTGCCGGGGGTCTTGCCGGAGACCTCGCCCTCGGAGGTGAGGTCGAGGACGTCGTCGGCGAGCTGGAAGGCCACGCCGATCCGCTCGCCGAACGCGGCGACGGTCTCGACGGCCTCGGGCGACGCCCCGCCGTACATGGCGCCGAGCCGCGCGGACGTGGCGATGAGCGAGGCGGTCTTGTCGGCGAGCACGTGCAGGTAGTGCTGCACGGCGTCGTCGTCCGCGCCGGGGCCGGTGGACTCGTGCAGCTGGCCCAGGCAGAGCCGCTCGAACGTGCCGGCCTGGATGATGACGGCCTCGGGGCCGAGGTGCGCGACGGTGCGGGACGCGCGGGCGAACAGCAGGTCCCCGACCAGGATCGCGACGTTGTTGCCCCAGACCTCGTGGGCGGCGGGTGCACCCCGGCGCAGCGGCGCGGAGTCCATGACGTCGTCGTGGTACAGCGAGGCGAGGTGGGTCAGCTCGACCACGACGGCGGCGTCCAGGACCTCGTCCGCGGCCGCGGTGGCGCCGAGCTCGGCGGCCAGCAGCGTCAGCAGCGGGCGCAGGCGCTTGCCCCCGGCGTTCGCCAGGTGGTGCGCCGCGTCGTCCACGAGCGGGTCGGCGTACGCGACGGCGGTCCGCAGGCGCTCCTCGACCAGGTCGAGTCGTCCCGCGATGCGCTCGGCGAGCGCGGGATCGGCGAGCGGCAGGGTGGTCGGGGAAGTCACGGGACGAACCTATCTGGCCGGGCGGGCCGGGGCAGAACCGACGCGGCCGTGCGCCCGGCCACGCAGGTGGTCGGGCGCACGGCCGCGTGCGGTCGAGGACGGTCAGGGCAGGAGCTGGGCGACGCCCGCGACGGCGTCCAGGACCGGCCCCGGCAGCACGCCGAGCAGCACGGTCAGCACGGCGCAGGCGCCGATGGCGACGACGGCGAAGCCCTGCGAGGCGACGACGACGGCGCCCGGGCGGGCCTCGTCGTCGGCGTCGTCGCGCGGGCCGCCGTGCGGGCTGGTGAAGAACATCAGCACGATGATCCGCACGTAGAAGAACGCGGCGGCGGCCGAGGCCAGGACGCCGACGACCGCGAGCGGCCAGGCGCCGCCCTCGACGGCCGCGGAGAACACCGCGAACTTGCCGGTGAAGCCGGCCGTCAGCGGGATGCCCGCGAACGACAGCAGGAACAGCGCGAACGTGGTGGCGAGCACCGGGTTGGTCCGGCCGAGGCCGGCCCACTGGGACAGGTGCGTGGCCTCGCCGAGGATCGGGCCCTCGGCCTCGACCGGCGGCTCCTCGCCGTCGGCCCCGGCGACCGCGGGCCGGTCGACGCCGTCCCCGGCCCCCGCTCCCGCCCCGGCGCCGGTCCCGACGACGTCCGCCGTCGAGCCGGCCGACGCGCCCGCGCGCGCCGACGACCCCGCGGCCGCCAGCGCCGGCACCCGCGCACCTGCCGCGCCGGCCGCACCGGCCGCGCCCACCGCGCCGGCCGCACCCGACCGCACCGCCCCGCGCTCCCGCACGAGCGACACGATCCCGAACGCCCCCACCGTCGCCGCGCCGTACGCGAGGAGGTAGAACAGCACGGCCGTGATCCCGGACTGCACGAGCGCGACCACGCCGGTGAGCACGAAGCCCGCGTGCGCGATCGACGAGTACGCGAGCACCCGCTTGACGTCGGTCTGCACCAGCGCGACGACCGTGCCGACCGCCATGGTGGCGATCGCGACGGTCCACATCACCGGTTCCAGGTCCCAGCGCAGGTCGGGGACCACCGTGTAGAACACCCGGACCAGCGCGCCGAACGCGGCGACCTTGGTGCAGGCGGCCATGAACCCGGTGATCGGGGTGGGCGCGCCCTGGTAGACGTCCGGGGTCCAGGAGTGGAACGGCACCGCGCCGACCTTGAACAGCAGGCCGGCGAGCACCAGCAGCGACCCGGCGAGCAGCAGCCCGTCCATGCCGGTCACGGTCCGGACCGCCTCGGCGATCTCGGCGTACCGCAGGGAGCCGGAGAACCCGTAGAGCAGCGCGATGCCGAACAGCAGCAGCGCGGACGCGAACGAGCCCAGCAGGAAGTACTTCATGGACGCCTCCTGGCTGAGCAGGCGGCGCCGCCGGGACAGCCCGGTCAGCAGGTAGAGCGGCAGCGACAGCACCTCGAGCGCCACGAACAGCGTCAGCAGGTCGCCCGTCGCCGGGAAGATCAGCATGCCGCCGGTCGCGAACAGCACGAGCGGGTAGACCTCGGTCTGCTCCAGGCCGGCGGCGCGCGCCGCCTCCTCGTAGCCGGACCCGGGCACCGCGGCGCCCTGCGGGGCGAACGCGTCCTCGCCCGTGGCCGTGCGGTCGGCGATCACGAGCACGGCCAGCAGCGCCAGCACGGCGGTGATGGCCCAGAGCACGAGCGTCGGGCCGTCGACGAGCAGCGACCCGCCGAGCACCTCCGCGCCGCCGGTGTCGGCGACGCCGTTCCAGAGCGCGGCGACCGCGACGACGGCGGCCGCGAGCGCGACCAGGGTCAGCGTCAGCTGGACGACGCGGCGCACGCGGCGGGGCACGAGCGCCTCGACGAGGACGCCGACCACGGCGGCGCCGAGGACGATGAGCACCGGCGCGAGCTGGGCCCACGCGATGTCGGGCACGGTGAAGCTCACTGCTCGCTCCCCTCGGAGTCGCCGTCGACGGCGATCGGCATCTCGACCGCGGGCGGCTCGCCGCCCACGTGCTCGATGGTCTGCGCGGCGGGCTCGTCGACCAGGCGCAGCGCGGGCGCCGGGTAGAAGCCGAGCACCAGCATGATCGCGATGAGCGGGCCGACGACCCACCGCTCACGACCGCCGATGTCCCGGGTGCCGGCGAGGTCGCCGCGCACCGGGCCCGTGAACAGGCGCTGGTAGGTCCACAGGACGTAGACCGCGGCGAGCACCACGCCGAGGGTCGCGACCACCGCGGCGGCGCGGTTGGTGCCGAACGACCCGACCAGGACCAGGAACTCGGACACGAAGGTCGACAGGCCGGGCAGCGAGAGCGCGGACAGGCCGGTCACCAGGAACACGCCGGCGAGCACCGGGGTGACCTTCTGCAGGCCGCCGAAGTCCTCGATGCGGGCGGAGCCGCGGCGGGCCGCGAGGAACCCGACCAGCAGGAACAGCGCGCCGGTGGAGAGCCCGTGGTTGACCATGTAGAACGACGAGCCGGCGACCGAGGTCGACGTGAAGGCGAAGATGCCGAGCACGATGAACCCGAAGTGCGAGACCGAGGTGTACGCCACGAGCCGGAACAGGTCCTGCTGCCCGATGGCGAGCAGCGCCCCGTAGAGGATCGAGACGACGGCGAGCGCGATGATCACCGGCGCCGCCCAGCGGGACGCCTCGGGGAACAGCGGCAGGCAGAGCGTGAGCATCCCGAACGTGCCGACCTTGTCCAGCACGCCGACCAGCAGCGTCGAGGTCCCGGCGGGCGCCTGCTCGGCGGCGTCGGGCAGCCAGGTGTGCACCGGGAACATCGGGGCCTTGATCGCGAACGCGACGAAGAACGCGAGGAACAGCCAGCGCTCGGTCCCCACCGGCAGGTCGAGCCCGGTGAGGTTGTCGGTGAGGAAGCCCTGGGGGCCGCCGGGACCCTGCAGGTAGAGGGCGATGACGCCGGCCAGCATGATGAGCCCGCCCGCGAGCGAGAACAGCAGGAACTTCACGGCCGCGTACCGCCGCTGCGGGCCGCCGAACGCGCCGATCATGAAGTAGACCGGGATCAGCATGGCCTCGAACAGCACGTAGAACAGGAACACGTCCCGGGCGGCGAACACCGCGACCATGAACGCGGTCAGCACCAGGACGAGCGCCAGGTAGTGCCGCAGCCGCTCGGTGGGCAGCGCGCCGGAGCCCTGCTCCCGCCAGGCGGCGAGGATCACGACCGGCACGAGCACGACCGACAGCAGCACCAGCGCGAGGCCGACGCCGTCGACGCCGACCGCGTACGAGACGCCGAGCTGGGAGATCCAGGCGTGGGTCTCGGACAGCTGGTGCACGCGGGAGGCGCCGGTGTCGAAGGCGAGCAGCGCGCCGACGCCGAGGGCGACCTCGACGAGCGAGACGCCGAGGGCGATCTGCCGGGTGTACCGCCGCGGCCCGGCGGTGACGGTGCCCTCGGCGTCGGCCGGGACGGCGGCGCGCGAGCCCCGCGGCAGCAGCCACAGGACGAGCGCGCCGACGAGCGGCCACACGATGAGGAGGGTCAGCCACGGCACGTCCGTGGTGGCGACGGAGGACGACATCGACTTCCCCTCAGATCCGAGGTGCCAGGACGACGACGGCCAGCACGACGAGGCCGAGCAGCATCGTGGCGGCGTACTGGCGGGCGTAGCCCGTCTGCAGCCTGCGCACGAGCTCCCCGATCCCGACCGTGAGGCGGCCGAGCCCGGTGAACGTCCCGTCGACGGCGGTGCGGTCGCCGTAGACGAGGGAGCGGGTCAGGTGGCGGCCGGGCTCGACCAGCACGGCGTCGTTGACGGCGTCCTGGTAGAGGTCGACCCGGGCGGCGCGGGTGAGCGCGGACCCCTCCGGCGCCGTCTCCGGCACCGGCAGCGAGGCGTACTGCCGCCACGCGAGGACGAGGCCGACCGCGACGGCCAGCAGCGTGACGACCTGGATGACCACGACCGGCAGCACCGGCTCGTGGTGCTCGACGTGCCCCGTGACCGGCTCGAGCCAGGTGGTGAAGCCGCCGCCGAGCTGGAGCACGAAGCCCAGGCCGACCGAGCCGATCGCGAGCACGACCATCGGGATGGTCATGAGCGCGGGCGACTCGTGCGGGTGCGGCTCGTGGCCGTCCGCGTCCTTCGTCCAGCGCTTCGTCCCGTGGAAGGTCATGAAGAACAGCCGCGACATGTAGAACGCGGTGATCCCGGCGCCGATCAGCGCGACCGCGCCGAACAGCCAGGCCCGCCACTCCCCCGCGCCCTCGGGCACCACGAACGCGGACTCGATGATCTTGTCCTTCGACCAGAAGCCGGAGAACGGCGGGACGCCGAGGATCGCCAGCCAGCCGAGGCCGAACGTCACCCAGGTGATCACCATGTACCTGCGCAGCCCGCCGAACCGGCGCATGTCGGTCTGGTCGTCCATGCCGTGCATGACGGACCCGGCGCCGAGGAACATCCCGGCCTTGAAGAAGCCGTGGGTCACGAGGTGGAAGATCGCGAACGCGTACCCGACCGGGCCGAGGCCCGCGGCGAGCACCATGTAGCCGATCTGGGACATCGTCGACGCGGCGAGCGCCTTCTTGATGTCGTCCTTCGCGCAGCCCACGACCGCCCCGAACACCAGGGTGATCGCGCCGACGATCGTCACGACGAGCTGCGCGGTGGGCGCGCCCTCGAACACCGGCGCGGACCGGACGATCAGGTAGACGCCGGCGGTGACCATCGTCGCCGCGTGGATGAGCGCGGAGACCGGGGTCGGGCCGGCCATCGCGTCGCCGAGCCAGGACTGCAGCGGGAACTGCGCCGACTTGCCGCAGGCCGCCAGGAGCAGCATGAGGCCCGTCGCGGTGAGCGTGGCGGTGGACGCGAGCCCGCCGTCGATGCCGGCGGAGACCGACGCGAAGTCCACCGAGCCGAACGTCGCGAACATGAGCATGAGCGCGACCAGCAGGCCGAGGTCGCCGATCCGGTTGGCGACGAACGCCTTCTTGGCGGCGACCGCGTACGGGGTGTGGTGGTTCCAGAACCCGATGAGCAGGTACGACGCCAGGCCGACGCCCTCCCAGCCGACGAACAGCAGCAGGTAGGAGTCCGCGAGCACCAGGATCAGCATCGCCGCGATGAACAGGTTCAGGTAGGCGAAGAACCGGCGCCGCGCGGCGTCGTGCGCCATGTACGCGACCGAGTAGAGGTGGATCAGCGAGCCGACGAACGTGACCAGCAGGACGAAGGTGAGCGACAGCGGGTCGACCAGCAGCCCGGCCGACAGGTCGAACCGGCCCGCGGAGATCCAGTCGAACAGGTGCACGTCGATCGAGCGGTCGTCCGCGGGCCGGCCGAGCAGCTCGACCAGCAGCAGCGCGCCGACGACGAACGCCGCGGTCGACGCCAGCAGGCCGAGCCAGTGGCCCCAGCGGTCGGAGCGCCGCCCGAGCAGCAGCAGCACCGCCGCGCTCGCCAGCGGCACCGCCACCAGCAGCGGGGCGAGGGAGTTCACGTCCACAGTCCCCTCAGCTCTTCAGCAGGTTGATGTCGTCGACGGAGGCCGACTTCCGGGTGCGGAAGATCGACACGATGATCGCCAGCCCGACGACCACCTCCGCGGCGGCCACGACCATGACGAAGAACGCCATGACCTGACCGGTCAGGTCGCCGTGCAGCCGGGAGAACGTCACCAGCGCGAGGTTGGTCGCGTTGAGCATGAGCTCCACGCCCATGAACACGATGATCGCGTTGCGGCGCAGCAGCACCGTCGCGGCGCCGATCGAGAACAGGATCCCGGACAGCACCAGGTAGTTCGTGAGGGTCACCGCTCGGTCTCCGTCCGGGTCGAGCCGCCGCCGAGGTCGATGTCGGCCGTCGGGCCGGTCGTGGTCCCGGGCGGTGCCGCGGCGGGCCGCGGGTCGTCCTCGACGGTCCCGAGGGCCGCGTCGACCTCCCCGTCCGGCACGGCCGTGCCGCGCTCGGCGAGCACGGCCGTGACCGCGCGGCGGTAGGTGTCCGCGCGGTACTCGGCGGTGCCGGCCTCCTGGCCGCGGATCCGCAGCACGCGGGGCACGGACTCGTCGATCGGGTTCCCGTCGGGGTCGAGCGCGGGCACGTCCATCGCGTTGTGCCGCGCGTACACGCCGGGGGCGGGCAGCGGGGTGAGCCGGGCGCCGGCGGCCACGCGGGCCGCGGCGCGCTCGGGCTGCTTGACCAGCGGCTTGAGGCGCTGCCGGTGGGTGAGCACGAGGGCGCCCAGCGCGGCGGTCACCAGCAGGGCGCCGACGACCTCGAGGCCGAACACGTGCTGGCCGAAGATGATCCGCGCGACGCCGGTCGGGTTGCCGGGCGCGTTCGCCTCGGCGAGGCCGACGGCGTCCGGGTAGGTGGCCCGGCCGACGACGCCGACCAGCACCACGCCCAGGCCGAGCGCGGCGAGCCAGCCGACCCAGCGCTGGCCCTTGAGCGTCTCGACGAGCGAGTCGGACGCGTCCACGCCGACCAGCATGAGCACGAACAGGAACAGCATCATGACGGCGCCGGTGTAGACGACCACCTGGACGACGCCGAGGAACGGCGCCTCCTGGGCGACGTACAGGAACGCGAGCGAGATCATCACGGTGATGACGCACAGCGCGGCGTGCACCGCCTTGCGCGCGAACAGCAGGCCGGACGCGGCGAGCACCATGATCGGCGCCAGCACCCAGAACAGGACCGTCTCGGCGGTCGACGGGGTCATCGGGGCTCCCGTCCCACGGGGGCGGGCGCCTCGGCGGAGGCGGTCGCCGGCGCGGAGCCCGCCCGGCGGCGCGCGGCCTCCAGCGTCGGGTCGTCGGGGCGCTGCTCGGCGACCCAGTCGACCTGCGCCGGCGTCGGGCCGGTGACCTCGCCGCGGTAGTACTCGGTGTCGGTCGTGCCCTCGACCATCGGGTGCGGGGCCGCGAGCATGCCCTCGGCCAGGGGCGCGAGCAGGTCCTGCTTCTCGTAGATCAGGCCCTCGCGGGTCGGGCCCGCCAGCTCGAAGTCGTTGGTCATCGTGAGCGCGCGCGTCGGGCAGGCCTCGATGCACAGCCCGCAGAAGATGCAGCGCAGGTAGTTGATCTGGTAGACGCTGCCGAACCGCTCGCCCGGCGACATCTGCCGCTCGGGGGTGTTGTCCGACGCCTCGACGTAGATCGCGTCCGCGGGGCAGGCCCACGCGCACAGCTCGCAGCCGATGCACTTCTCCAGCCCGTCCGGGTACCGGTTGAGCTGGTGCCGGCCGTGGAACCGCGGCTTCACGGGCGCAGTCTCGAACGGGTACTGCTCGGTGACGGTCCGGCTGAAGAAGTTCTTGATCGTCACGCCGAAACCGGCGGCGGGCGCGAGCGCGTCGGCGACCGGGCTCCGCTTCGGGATCAGCGACTCGTACGGGCGGACCGTGGCGGGCCGGGCGACCTCGCCACCACCACCCTTCCGCTCGACGGACTTGTCCGGCGTGTCAGCCACGCGGCACCTCCTGGGTGGGGGACTCGGGGGCGTCGCCGTCCGCGCCCTGGTCGGTCGCGGGTCCGCCGACGAGGGCGGGCGACGCGGGCGCCTGCGCCTCGCGCCGTGCAGCGCGCGGCGACGGCGGCAGGCTCTGGCCGGGCAGCGGCGGAACGGGGAAGCCGCCGGCGAAGGCGTCGAACGGCTCGTCCGACGGCGCCGGCTCCGGAGCGGCCTTCTTCTCCGGGATGAGGAACGACAGCGCGACGATCACGAGGATCGCGCCGCCGAGCCACGGCAGCATCGCCATGACGTCCGCGCCGCCGAACTGGCGGACGCCCTGGACGACCGCGACGCAGACCAGCCAGACCAGCGCCGACGGGATCAGCACCTTCCAGCCGAACTTCATGAACTGGTCGTACCGGAACCGCAGCAGCGTGCCGCGGATCCACACGAACAGGAACATGAACAGCCAGACCTTGGCGACGAACCACAGCAGCGGCCACCAGCCGGTGTTGAGCACGCCGTCGCCGATCCAGGACAGCGGCCACGGGGCGCGCCAGCCGCCGAAGAACAGCGTGGTCGCCACGGCCGAGACGTTGAGCATGTTGATGTACTCGGCCAGGAAGAACCAGGCGAACTTCATCGACGAGTACTCGGTGGTGTAGCCGCCGACCAGCTCGCCCTCCGCCTCGGGGAGGTCGAACGGCAGCCGGTTGGTCTCGCCGACCATCGAGATGACGTAGATGACGAACGCCGGCGCCAGCGGGATCAGCCACCAGATCGTGGTCTGCGAGGCGACTATCTCGGAGGTCGACATCGACCCGGCCAGGATGAACACGCTGACCAGCGACAGGCCCATCGCGAGCTCGTACGAGATGACCTGCGCGGTGGACCGCACGGCACCGAGCAGCGGGTAGGTCGAGTTGGACGACCAGCCGCCCAGGACGATGCCGTACACGCCGACCGAGGCGCAGGCCAGGATGTAGAGCACCGCGACCGGGAAGTCGGTGAGCTGCAGCGGGGTGAGCACGCCGAAGATCGACACCTCGGGCCCGAACGGGATGACCGCCATCGTCAGCAGCGAGCAGAACACCGCGATGAACGGCGCCACCAGGTAGACCAGCTTGTCGGCCGCCTTGACGGTGACGTCCTCCTTGAGCAGCAGCTTCATCGCGTCGGCGAGCGACTGGAACAGGCCGAACGGGCCGTGCACGTTCGGGCCGGGACGCAGCTGCATCCGGCCGACGACGCGGCGCTCGAACCAGATGGCGATGAGCACGCTGAGCAGCAGGAACACCAGGATGCCGACGGCCTTGAGCAGCCAGACCCAGAACACGTCCTGGCTGAAGTCGGCCGCGCCCCCGTCCGCCGCGGCGGCGGGGAGCACGGTGGGCAGCACGGCCGCGAGGGTCGCGGTCACGCGGTCACCTCCTCGTCGGTGGCGGTGCCCTCGACAGGACCCGCGGGCTCGGCCGGCCCGACCCGGACCAGGTCGCCCGGCACCGCGCGCAGCGCGTCCCGGACCTGGCTGCCCGCCGAGGCGGTGGGCAGCCAGACGACGTGGTCGGCCATGTCGGTGACGACGGCCGGCAGCGTGATGGACCCGGCGTCGGTGGCGACGGTGAGCAGCGCGCCGTCCAGCACCCCCGCGGCCTCCGCGGTCGCCGGCGACAGCCGGGCGACCGGGCGCTTGGCGGTGCCCGCCAGGAACGGCTCGCCGTCCTGCAGCCGGCCGGCGTCGAGCAGCTGGTGCCAGGACGCCAGGACCGCGTGCCCGGGGGCGACGGCCGGCGGCTCGGCGGCGGCGACGGCCGGGGCGGCGACGCGCGCGCCGTCCCACTCGCCGGTCAGCGGGTCGGCGTCGGCGTGCACCTCGGCGACGGTGCGCAGGCCCAGGGTCACGCCGAGCTCGTCGGCCAGCGCGTCGAGGACGCGGTGGTCCGGCATCGCGGTCGAGGTGAGCGCCTGCGGGAACGGCCGCACCCGGCCCTCCCAGGACACGTACGTGCCGGGGCGCTCCACGGGCGGGGCGACCGGCAGCACCACGTCGGCGAGCGCGGTGACCTCGGAGGCCCGGACCTCGAGCGAGACGACGAAGCCGGCTGCGGACAGCGCCGCGCGGGCGGCGGCCGGGTCGGGCAGGTCGCGCACGTCCACGCCGCCGACCAGCAGGCCGCCGAGCGTCCCGTCCGCGGCGGCCGCGAGGATCGCGGCGGTGTCGCGGCCGGGCTCGGCGGGCAGGTGCTCGACGTCCCAGGCGGCGGCCACGTCCACGCGGGCCGCGGCGTCGGCGACCGGGCGGCCGCCGGGCAGCAGGGTCGGCAGCGCGCCGGCCTCGACGCCGCCCCGCTCGCCGGCGCGGCGCGGGATCCACGCGACGCGGGCGCCGGTGCGCTCGGCCAGCCGGAGCACGGCGGACAGGGCGCCGGGCACGGCGGCCAGGCGCTCGCCCACCAGGACCAGCGCGCCCTCGGCGCCGAGCGCGGCCCCGAGGTCGGCGAGGTCGCCGGAGCCGACGGCGTCCAGCACCTCGGGCTCGGTGCCCGGGGCGGCGCGCAGCAGCGTGCCGTCCAGGCGCTCCAGCCCGCGGCTGGCCAGCGGCGCCACGGCGTGGACCTTCGTGCGGCCCGCGACGACGCCCTTGCGCAGCCGCAGGAACACGATCCCGGCCTCCTCCTCGGCCTCCAGGCCGGCGAGCAGGACGGTCGGCGCGGCCTCCAGGTCGCGGAACGTGACGCCCAGGCCGGTGCCGGCGACCGCGTGCCCGAGGAACGCGAGCTCCTCGTCCGAGTGCGGCCGGGCGCGCAGGTCGACGTCGTTGGTGCCGAGCACCACGCGGGCGAACTTGCCGTACGCGTAGGCGTCCTCGACGGTCAGCCGGCCGCCGGGGAGCACCCCGACGCCGCCCGCGGCGCGGGCCTGCTCCAGCCCGTGGGCCGCGACCTCGAGGGCCTCGGCCCAGGACGCGGGGTGCAGCTCGCCGCGGCTGCCGTCCTCCGCGCGGTCCCGCACCAGGGGCGTGGTGATCCGGTCGGCGGCGGACTGCCAGGTGAACGCGAACCGGTCCTTGTCGGTGATCCACTCCTCGTTGACCTCGGGGTCCTCCCCCGCGAGCCGGCGCAGCACGACGCCCCGCCGGTGGTCGACGCGGATCGCCGCGCCGGACGAGTCGTGCTCGGCGACGCCCGGCGTCGACACCAGGTCGAACGGGCGGGCGCGGAACCGGTAGGCGGCACCGGTCAGCGCGCCGACCGGGCAGATCTGGACGGTGTTGCCGGAGAAGTACGACGCGAACGGCGAACCCGACTCGTCGTCCTCCGCCGGTCCGACGGGGATGTCGGCGCCGAGGAACACGCGGTCGTCGAACGCCAGCGTGCCGTCCGCGGCCCCGTCCTCGCCCTCGACCCCCGCGCCGGCGAAGCCGAGCACGTCGGCGTCGAACCGGCCGATCTGCTGCATCGCGCCGCGCTTCTGCAGGTCGATGAACGGGTCGCCGGCGATCTCCCGGGAGAACCGGGTGCACCGCTGGCACAGGATGCACCGCTCGCGGTCGAGCAGGATCTCGGTCGACACGGCGATCGGCTTGGGGAACGTCCGCTTGATGTCGACGAACCGGGTCTGGCTGCGGCCGTTGGACATGGCCTGGTTCTGCAGGGGGCACTCGCCGCCCTTGTCGCAGACCGGGCAGTCCAGCGGGTGGTTGATGAGCAGCAGCTCCATGACGCCGTGCTGCGCCTTGTCCGCCTCGGCGGAGGTGCGCTGCGTGCGGACGTCCATGCCGGGCGTGGCGGTGAGCGTGCACGAGGCCTGCGGCTTCGGCATCTTCGCGACCTTGCCGTCGCGGCCCGGGGCCCAGACCTCGACGAGGCACTGGCGGCACGCGCCGGCCGGGGCCAGCAGCGGGTGGTCGCAGAACCGCGGGATCTGGATGCCGAGCTGCTCGGCGGCGCGGATGACCAGGGTGCCCTTGGGCACGGTGGTCTCGATGCCGTCGATGGTGAAGGTGACGCCGTCGGGCTTCGGCTCGGGCGGCGGCGTCGCGCCCGACCCGGCGGGCTTCGATGCGGTGACGGTCATCAGTGGGCTCCCGCGAGCTGGCCGCTGCGGCGCGGCGTGTAGGGGAAGAGCGAGGCGCGCTCCGGCGGGAACAGCACGTCGGCGGGGGTGTGGGTGCCCGCCTCGAACTCCTCCCGGAAGTACTGGATCGCCGAGGTGATCGGGCTGGTCGCGCCGTCGCCCAGGGCGCAGAACGCCTTGCCGAGGATGTTGTCGCACAGGTCGAGCAGCAGGTCGATGTCGCCGGAGGTGCCCTGGCCCGCCTCCAGGCGGGCGAGCACCTGCGCGAGCCAGAACGTGCCCTCGCGGCACGGGGTGCACTTGCCGCAGGACTCGTGCTTGTAGAACTGCGTCCACCGGGACACGGCCTTGACCACCGACACCGAGTCGTCGAACACCTGCAGGGCGCGGGTGCCGAGCATCGAGCCGGCGGCGCCGACCTCCTCGTAGGTGAGCGGGACGTCGAGGTGCTCCGCGGTGAAGATCGGCGTCGAGGAGCCGCCCGGGGTCCAGAACTTCAGCTCGTGGCCCTCCCGGACGCCGCCGGCCATCGCCAGGAGCTCGCGCATGGTGATGCCGAGCGGCGCCTCGTACTGGCCGGGGTGCTGCACGTGCCCGGACAGCGAGAACAGGCCGTGGCCGGGTGACCGGTCGGTGCCCATCGTGCGGAACCAGTCGGAGCCGCCGACCACGATGCCGGGCACCGAGGCGATCGACTCGACGTTGTTCACGACCGTGGGGCGCGCGTACAGGCCCGCGACCGCGGGGAACGGCGGCTTGAGGCGAGGCTGGCCGCGGCGACCCTCCAGCGAGTCGAGCAGCGCGGTCTCCTCGCCGCAGATGTACGCGCCGGCCCCGGCGTGCACGGTGACGTCGAGGTCGTAGCCGCTGCCCAGGATGTTCTTGCCCAGGTAGCCCTTCGCGTACGCCTGCTCGACCGCGTGCAGCAGCCGGCGGTACACGTGCACGACCTCGCCGCGCAGGTAGATGAACGCGTGGTGGCAGCCGATCGCGTAGGAGGTGATCGCCACGCCCTCGACCAGCACCTGCGGGTCCGCCAGCATCAGCGGGATGTCCTTGCAGGTGCCCGGCTCGGACTCGTCGGCGTTCACCACCAGGTAGCGGGGGCCGCCGTCCGGCGCGGGCAGGAAGCCCCACTTCATGCCGGTCGGGAAGCCGGCGCCGCCGCGGCCGCGCAGGCCGGAGTCCTTGACGGTGGTCACCACGTCGGCGGCGTCCATCGTCAGCGCCTTGCGCAGCCCGCGGTAGCCGCCGCGGGACTCGTACGTGCGCAGGTCCCACGGGCGGTCGGCGTCCCAGCGGTCGCTGAGCACCGGCGTCAGGGTGGTCGCGTCGGCCATCACGACTCCTTCTCGCTGTCGGCGGGCTTGCTCGTGTCGTCGGCGCGGTGCTCGGCCTTCTCCTGGTCGGCGGACCGCTCCGGGGCGCCGGCCGCGGGCCGGTCGACGGAGGACTGCTCGCCGCCGGGCTGCGGCGCGGAGGCCCCCGGTGCGGCGGTGCCGGCGGCCGGGGCGGCGGGCTCGGCCTGCTGCTCCTGGGCGGCGTCGCGCTGCGCGGCGTCGACCGACGGGGCGGTCCAGCCGTTCTCCCGCGCGAGCCGGAGCCCGCGGAGCGTCGGCTCGCCGGCCGCGACGCCCTCGTCCGCGAGGCCGTCCGGGAACCCGGCCAGCACGCGGGACACCTGCTTGAACGTCTGCACCCGGGACGGCCCGCGGGTCGGCGCCACGGGCTCCCCCGCGATCAGCCTCCCGACCACCTCGGCGGCCGAGTCCGGCGTCTGGTTGTCGAAGAACTCCCAGTTGATCATCATGACCGGCGCGTAGTCGCAGGCCGCGTTGCACTCGATCCGCTCGAGCGTGATCTTGCCGTCGCCCGTCGTCTCGTCGTGGCCGATGCCGAGCCGGTCGGTGAGGTCCTCCCAGATCGCGTCGCCGCCCATGATGGCGCAGAGCGTGTTGGTGCAGACGCCCACCGTGTACTCGCCGTTCGGGCGGCGCTTGTACTGGGTGTAGAAGGTCGCGACCGCGGAGACCTGGGCCGTCGACAGGTCGAGCGTGGCGGCGCAGAACGCGATGCCCGCCGGGCTCACGTAGCCGTCCTCGGACTGCACCAGGTGCAGCAGCGGCAGGAGGGCCGAGCGCGGGTCCGGGTACCGGGCGACGACCTGCGCCGCGTCGGCGGCGAGCCGCTCCCGGGTCGCGTCGTCGTACGCCGCGCGCGGGCGCCCCGAGCCGGGGATCCGCGGGTGGTCGATGGCGGTCATCAGCGGTCCACCCCTCCGAGCACCGGGTCGATGGAGGCGACGGAGCAGACGACGTCCGCCACCTGCCCGCCCTCGCAGAGCACCGAGACGGCCTGCAGGTTGTTGAACGACGGGTCGCGGAAGTGCGCCCGGTACGGCTTGGTGCCCCCGTCGGACACGAGGTGCACGCCGAGCTCGCCGCGGGGGTGCTCGACGGTCTGCCACGCCTGCCCGGCGGGGACCCGGAAGCCCTCCGTCACCAGCTTGAAGTGGTGGATCAGGGCCTCCATCGAGGTGCCCATGATCTCCCGGATGTGGTCGAGCGAGTTGCCCATGCCGTCGCTGCCGATGGCGAGCTGGGCGGGCCAGGCGATCTTCTTGTCCTCGACCATGACGGGCGTGCCGGCCGAGGCCTGCAGCCGCTCGACGACCTGCTCGACGATCCGCATCGACTGGTAGCACTCCTCGATCCGCAGGACCATCCGGTCCCAGCAGTCCGAGCCCTCGGAGACCGGGACGTCGAAGTCGTAGGTCTCGTAGCCGCAGTACGGGGCGGCCTTGCGGACGTCGTACGGCAGGCCGGTCGACCGGAGCATCGGGCCGGTGATGCCGAGCGCCATGCAGCCGGCGAGGTTGAGCACGCCCACGTTCTGCAGCCGGCCCTTGAGGATCGGCTGGCCGAGCATGAGGTCCTCGAGCTGCGTGAGGTAGCGGCGCACGCCGACCAGCGCCTCGCGCACGGAGTCGAGCCCGCCCGGCGGGACGTCCTGCGCGACGCCGCCGGGGCGGATGTACGCGTGGTTCATCCGCAGGCCGGTGACCATCTCGAAGATCCGCAGGATCTCCTCGCGGGCGGTGAACCCGATGGTCATGATCGTCGTGGCGCCGAGCTCGTTGCCGCCGGTCGCCAGGCACACCAGGTGCGAGGAGATCCGGTTGAGCTCCATCATCAGGACCCGGATCTCGCTGGCGCGGACCGGGATGTCGTCGGTGATGCCGAGCAGCTTCTCCACCGCGAGGCAGTACGCGGCCTCCTGGAACAGCGGGGCGACGTAGTCCATGCGGGTGCAGAACGTCACGCCCTGGGTCCAGGTGCGGTACTCCATGTTCTTCTCGATGCCGGTGTGCAGGTAGCCGATGCCCGCGCGGGCCTCGGTCACCGTCTCGCCGTCGATCTCGAGCATGAGGCGGAGCACGCCGTGGGTGGACGGGTGCTGGGGGCCCATGTTGACGACGATGCGCTGCTCGCCGAGCCGGGCCGCCTCCTCGGCGATGTCGGACCAGTCGCCGCCGGTCGCCTCGAACGTGCGCAGGCCGACGGTCTCGTCGTCGACGAGGTGGCCGGTCGCCCTGGGGGTCGTCGTGCTCATCTCGGGGCCCCCGCGAGATCGGGAGCGCAGCGAGCGATGTCGTGGGGTGAGTTCACGAGTAGGTCCTCCGCTGGTCGGCCGGCGGGATGGTGGCGCCCTTGTACTCCACCGGGATCCCGCCGAGCGGGTAGTCCTTGCGCTGCGGGTGGCCGGGCCAGTCGTCCGGCATCTCGATCCGCGCCAGGTCGGTGCGGCCGGTGAAGACGATGCCGAAGAAGTCCCAGGTCTCGCGCTCGTGCCAGTCGTTGGCCGGGTACACCCCGACGGTGCTGGGGATGGTCGGGTCGCCCTCGGGTGCGGCGACCTCGAGCCGGAGCCGGCGCCCGTGCGTGACGGACACCAGGTGGTAGACGGCGTGCAGCTCGCGGCCGGTGTCGTGCGGGTAGTGCACGCCGCTGACACCGAGCGACAGCTCGAACCGCAGGTCCTGGTCGTCGCGCAGGTGCCGCGTGACCTCGACCACGTGCTCCCGGGCGATGTTCAGGGTGAGCTCGCCGCGGTCGACGACCACGGACTCCAGCGCCGCGGCGGCACCGGTGCCGGAGGCGTCCAGCAGCTCGGTGAGCACGTCCACGACCTCGTCGAACCAGCCGCCGTACGGCCGCTCGCTCGGTCCGGGCAGCACCACGGTCTGCACGAGGCCGCCGAACCCGGAGGTGTCGCCGGACCCGTGCACGCCGAACATGCCGTGCCGGGTCTCGACGACCTCGAGCGGCAGCGTCCGGTCCGCGGGCACGTGCTGCGCGCCCGCCTCCAGGGCGGCCTCGCTGGTGCGCTGCGCGCCCGGGTCGGCGGACCCGGCGGTCCCGGCCTTGGCGGCCTCGGCGGCGTCCTTCTTCTCGTCGCTCATCGCAGCAGCCCCGTCATGTGGGAGGTCGGCTCGGCGCGCAGCGCGGCCGCCTCGACCTCGCGGGCGATGTCCGCGCGGTTCTTGCCGAGCGGCTCGGCCTTGATCTGCTCGTGCAGCTCGAGGATCGCGTTGATCAGCATCTCCGGCCGCGGCGGGCAGCCGGGCAGGTAGATGTCCACCGGCACGACGTGGTCGACGCCCTGGACGATCGCGTAGTTGTTGAACATGCCGCCGCTGCTGGCGCACACGCCCATCGACAGCACCCACTTGGGCTCGGCCATCTGGTCGTAGACCTGCCGCACCACGGGCGCCATCTTCTGGCTGACCCGGCCGGCCACGATCATCAGGTCGGACTGGCGCGGGGAGGCGCGGAACACCTCCATGCCGAACCGGGAGATGTCGAACCGGGAACCGCCGGTCGCCATCATCTCGATCGCGCAGCACGCCAGGCCGAACGTCACCGGCCACAGCGAGGCCTTCCGGACCAGGCCGGCGAGCGTCTCGACCGACGTCAGCAGGAAGCCGCTGGGAGCCTCTTCGATACCCATCTCAGTCCTCGTCCCACTCGAGACCGCCGCGCCGCCACTCGTAGAGGAACGGCACGGTGATCAGCGCGAGGAACCCCACCATCGCCACGAGCCCGAAGACGGCCAGCTCACCGAAGCTGACGGCCCACGGGTAGAGGAACACGACCTCGATGTCGAAGATGATGAAGGTCATCGCGACCAGGTAGTACTTCACCGGGAACCGGCCGCCGCCGACGGCGTGCGGGGTCGGCTGGATGCCGCACTCGTAGGCCTCGAGCTTGGCGCGGTTGTAGCGCTTGGGGCCGATCACGGCGCTGGCGGCGAGGCCGCCGACCGCGAGGACGGCGGCCACCCCCATCATGACGAGGAGGGGGACGTACGGGTTGGTCATCGGTGCTCTCCCGTTGGGGGGTGGAGTGCTTCCGTGGGGCTGCGGAGCGGGTGCTGCCGGCGGGCGAGGCCGGCGCGTCCCGTCAGGGCGGCCCGGTGCGGGCGGCGGCCGTCACGAGGCCGGCGCCAGACGCGCGAGGGCGGCGATGGTCCGGTCGGCCCAGTCGCCGCCGTGCGGCTCGTAGCAGTCCGCGAGCAGCTTGTGCGTGAGCTTCATGACCAGCGGGCGGGGCAGGCCGTACCGCGTGCAGGCCCGCATGATCTCGGGTCGCTCGATCAGCTTCACGAACACCCGGCCGAGCGTGTAGTACCCGCCCAGGTCGTCCTTCATCCGCGCGCCGTAGGTGGCGAGCGCGCGCTCCCGTCCGGCGGCGGTGCCCCGGGCGGCGGCCTGGACGATCGCGTCCGCGGCGACCCGGCCGGCCTGCAGCGCGTAGGCGATGCCCTCGCCGTTGAACGGGCTGATCATCCCGGCCGCGTCGCCGACGAGCATGAGGCCGCGGCCGTACAGCGGGCCGCGGTTGAAGCCCATCGGCAGCGCGGCGCCGCGCACCGGGCCGAGCTGGTGCTCCGGGGTGAACTCCCACTCCGCGGGGGCGTTCGCCATCCACGTCGCGAACAGGTCCTTGTAGTCGACCTTGGTCGCGGCGGCGGTCGAGGACACCGAGCCGAGGCCGACGTTGGCGGTGCCGTCGCCGAGCGAGAAGATCCAGCCGTAGCCGGGCATGAGGTCCGACTCGCCGGGCTTGCCGTCCCAGAGCTCGAGGTGGCTCTCCATCCACGGGTCGTCGTGGCGGGGCGTCTCGAAGTAGGTCCGGACGGCGACGCCCATCGGCCGGTCCTGGCGCTTCTCCAGGCCGAGGCCGGTCGCGAGCCGGGCGGACACGCCGTCGGCGGCGATCACGACGGGGGCGCGGTACTCGACCGGGTCCCCCGCGCGGCGGCCGTCGGCGTCGACCGGGCGGGCCTGGACGCCGACCACGCGACCGGTGCGCTCGTCGACGAGCGGGCCCGTGACGTTGGTCCGCTCCTGCACCTTGGCGCCGGCGGCGCGGGCGTGCTCGAGCAGCAGGTGGTCGAGCGAGGTGCGGGCGCGGGCCAGGCCGTACGACGGGTAGGAGGACAGCTCGGGCCAGGGCAGCTCGACCACGTGGCCGCCGCCCAGGACGCGCAGCCCGACGTTCCGGATCCAGCCGTCCTGCTCGCGCAGCGGCACGCCCATCCGGACCAGCTCGGCCACCGCGCGCGGCGTCAGGCCGTCGCCGCAGATCTTGTCCCGGGGGAAGCTCGCCTTGTCGAGCAGCAGGACCGACAGGCCCGCGGCGGCGCAGTGGTAGGCGGCGCTGGACCCACCCGGTCCGGCGCCGACGACGATGACGTCCGCGTCATCGCTCTTGCCACTGTGCACAGTTCGCCCCATTTGTGAATGCCTTCACACGTGTTGACAGGGCGAGTCTAGTGATCCGACCAACGATCTGTCTGCGAAGGTTTGCCTCAGTAGCGTCGCTGCTCCTGACCAGGGGTTATCCGGGACTTTCGTCCCACCATTCGACGCTAATTGATCCCAGGATTTGTGGCGCGGTGCAGGGCGACGATGCCGCCGGACAGATTCCGGTACGCGACCGACCCCCAGCCCGCCTCCTTCAGCAGCTTCGCCAGGCCCAGCTGGTCCGGCCAGTCCTGGATCGACTCGGCCAGGTAGTCGTACGCCGCCGTCTCCCGCGCGACGACCTTCGCCACCGCCGGCAGCGCCTTCACGAGGTAGCCCGAGTACACCGTGCGGAACGGCGTCCAGGTCGGCGTCGAGAACTCGCACACCACCAGCCGGCCGCCCGGCTTCGTCACGCGGCGCATCTCCTCCAGCGCGCCGACCGTGTCCACCACGTTCCGCAGCCCGAACGAGATCGTCACGGCGTCGAACACCCCGTCCGCGAACGGCAGCGCCGTCGCGTCGCCCGCGGTGAACGGCAGGTCGGGGCGGCGCCGCTTGCCGACCGTGAGCATCCCCGTCGACAGGTCGCACGGGACGACCTTCACGCCGGCGTCCGCCAGCGGCTCGCTCGAGGTGCCGGTGCCCGCGGCCAGGTCGAGGACGGTCTCGCCCGGCAGCGCGTCGAGCGCCTTCAGGGTGGCCTTGCGCCACATCCGGTCCTGGCCGAGCGACAGCACGTCGTTGGTCAGGTCGTAGCGGCGGGCGACGCCGTCGAACATCGTGGCGACGTCGTGCGGGTCCTTGTCGAGCGAGGCGCGGGGCATGGGGCCCATCGTGTCAGGTCGCGCGCGGTGGTCGCGCGCGGGCGCCCGCCGCGCGGTCGTACCCTGGTCCGCGATGACCAGCCCCCTCGACGACCGCCAGGCCGCGGCGTCCTCGCACCCCGAGCCGCTCGTGGTGCGCACCGTCCGGATCGACGCCCCGGACGACCTGCTCTCCCTGCTCCCCGCGGACGCCCCGCTCACCTGGGTGCGCCGGGGCGACGGCCTCGTCGGCTGGGGCGAGGCCGCGCGGGTCGAGGTCGCGGGCCGGGACCGGTTCGCCGACGCGGAGCGCTGGTGGCAGGACCTGGTCCGGCACGCCGTGGTCCGGGACGAGGTCGGGCTGCCCGGCACCGGGCCGGTCGCGTTCGGCTCGTTCGCGTTCGACGACCTGTCCGCCGCGGGCGGCGCCCTGGTGGTGCCGCGGGTGGTCGTCGGCCGCCGCGACGGGCAGGCGTGGCTCACGGTGGTCGAGACCGCCGGCACGCTCGGCGCGGCCCCGGACTGGTCGCTGGTCGCCCGGCACGTCGCCGGCCTGACCCCGGTCCGCGCCCCCGGCGCCGTGACCTACGCCTCCGGCGCCGTCGCGGCCGAGGACTGGCCGGGCGTGGTCGCCCGCGGCGTCGCCGCCATCCGGGCCGGCGAGCTCGACAAGGTCGTGCTCGCCCGGGACGAGGTCGCCACGACCACCGAGCCGCTCGACGTGCGGCACGCCCTCGGCCGGCTCGCCGAGCGCTACCCGACCTGCTGGACGTTCTCCGTCGACGGGCTCATCGGCGCGACGCCCGAGCTGCTGGTCCGCTCGGACAAGGGCCTGGTGACGTCGCGCGTGCTCGCCGGCACGATCCGCCGGACCGGCGACGACGACGCCGACCTGGCGCGCGCCGCGATCCTCGCGCACTCGTCCAAGGACCTCGAGGAGCACGAGTACGCGGTCTCCTCGGTCGCGCAGGCGCTCGCGCCGTTCTGCTCGTCGACCAACGTGCCCGACGTCCCGTTCGTGCTGCACCTGCCGAACGTGCTGCACCTGGCGTCCGACGTCACCGCGGTGCTGCGCGGGACCGGGGCGGACGCCGACGGCGGCCCGCACCCCACGTCGCTCGCCCTCGCGGCCGCGCTGCACCCCACCGCCGCCGTCTGCGGCACGCCCACCGAGGCCGCCCGCGACCTGATCCGGGCGATCGAGGGCATGGACCGCGCCCGGTACGCCGGCCCCGTCGGCTGGGTCGGTGCGGACGGCGACGGCGAGTGGGGCATCGGCCTGCGCTCCGCGGAGCTCGACCCCGCCGACCCGCACCGCCTCCGGCTGTTCGCGGGCTGCGGCATCGTCGCGGCGTCCGACCCGGCCGCGGAGCTGGCGGAGTCCCGCGCGAAGCTGGTCCCGATGCGCACGGCGCTCGCCGCGGACTGACCCGGCGCACGCCCGCTCCTCCTCGCCGAGATAGGGCCTCCGCGCCGAGGTAGGACCCTGGACGGTCCTATCTCGGGTGGGCGGTCCTATCTCGGCGACGGGCGCGCGCGGGACGGCCCCCGCGGGCGCCAGGGGGTGCGCGCCGCGGGGGCCGTCGGTCGGGGTGGCGAGGTGCGGGCTCACCACCCCCGAGGCCGCCGGGCGGGGCAGGGGATATCCCGCCCGGGGGCCGTCCTGGAGGGCTCCGTCAGTTCTGACCGCCGCCCTGCTGCTGCTGGAACCACTGCCAGAGCTCGTCCGGCGTCATGTTCCGCGGGTCGGTGCTGCCCGAGCCGCCCGAGCCCGAGTCGCTCGACGTCGTCTCCTGGCGGACCGCGAGCGTGACGTCCACGTCGAGGGCCTTGCCGTCGCGGACCAGCGTGAGGGCGACCTCGTCGCCCGACGCGTGCGCCCGGACGTAGCCGGTCAGCGACTCGGCGCCGGCCACGGCCTTGCCGTCGATCGCCACGATCACGTCGCCCTCCTTGATGCCGGCCGTCGCGGCGGGCGAGCCCGACGTGACGCTCTGCACCTGGGCGCCGGCGCGGGTGACGCCGTCCGCGGTCGCGGTGTTGTCGGTGAGCCCGACGCCGAGGAACGCGTGCTCGGCGGTGCCGTCCTCGATCAGCTGGCCGGCGATCATGTCGGCCAGGTTGACCGGGATCGCGAAGCCGAGGCCGATCGAGCCCGACTGGCTGGAGGTCGTGGCGATCGACGAGGTGATGCCGATGACCCGGCCCTGCGCGTCGAACAGCGGGCCGCCCGAGTTGCCGGGGTTCACGGCCGCGTCGATCTGGATCGCGTTGGTGACCACGGCCTCGTTGCTGCCGTCCTCGGTGGTGGACACCGGGCGGTCGAGCGCGGAGACGATGCCGGTGGTCACGGTGTTCGCCAGGCCCAGCGGGTTGCCGACGGCCATGACCGGGTCGCCGACCGTCACCTCGGACGAGTCGCCCAGCGCGGCGGGCTTCAGGTCGTCCGGCGCGTCCTGGATCTTCACGACGGCGAGGTCGGTCGTCGAGTCGGTGCCGACGACGTCGGCCGTGAAGATCCGGCCGTCGGTCAGCGTGACCTGCACCGTGTCGTCCTGGGCGCCGGAGACCACGTGGTTGTTGGTGACGATGTGGCCCGCGTCGTCGACGATCACGCCGGAGCCCTGCGCCTCGCCGGAGCCCGTCGTGACGGTGATCGCCACGACCGAGTCCTTGACGGCGGACGCGACGGCCTGCCAGTCCGGGTTCTCCTCGGAGGAGCCGGACACCGGGACGCTGTCGTTGCTGCTCTGGCCGATCGAGGCGATGCTCGCCGAGCGGGCGGAGCCGTCGGCGTCGAACGCGCCGGTCAGCGCGGCCGTGCCGAGGCTGCCGAGCAGCCCCGCGGCGACCGCGACGCCGGCCACGGGGAGCCAGATCCGGTCGCGCGCGGTGCGGGTGCGGGTCGGCGCGCCGCCGGGACCGCCGGGGGCGCCGTACGCGGCCGGGTACTCCGGGCCGCCGGTCGGGCCCTGGGGTCCGTGCGGGCCGCCGGGGCCGGCCTGGCCGCCCGCCGGGGTGCGGAACGCGGCGAGCGGGTCGTGGCCCTGCTGCGGCGCGTGCCCGGGCTGCTGGGTGCCCTGCGGCTGCTGCGGCGCGGCGGCGTGCTGCTGGTGCGGGGCGGCGGGCTGCTGCGGGGCGTACTGGCCGTAGCGCGGCTGCTGCGCGCCGGACTGCGGCGCGGCGGCGTGCGGCCCGGCGGGGTGCTGCGGCGCGCCGTGCGGGTACGGCGCCGGGTAGCCGCCCTGCGGGGGCGCGGCCGGGGCTGCCGCCGGCTGGGCCGGGGAGTGGGGAAGCTGCTGGGTGGGCGTCGGGGCGATGCGCTGCGTCTCGTCGGCGGACGGCGTCGCGGTCGACGGCGCGGCGGGGACGGCCTCCGTCGCAGCGGTGGCGTCCTCGCGCTGCGGCTCCGGCGCGCCCTGGACGTCCCGGGGCCCCTCGGGGGTGCTGCTGCTCATGGGGTCTACCTCCTTCTCGGGGACCATCAGACCCCCTGCGGCTGGACCGACGCTCGGGGAAACCTGGGAGTCCGCTAGGAATTCCGCAAGCCCCGCCACGGTCAGCCCGCGGCGCCCCCGCCGGACAGCGCGTCCCGGGCGGCGTCCCGGGCCGCGGCCGCCAGCCGCTCCCCCAGCCCTCGCCGGTCCGCGCGGTCGACCCGCACCTCGACCACGGAGGTGCCGCGCCCCGGCGCCGCGAGCGCCACGGCGAGCGCCGCCTCGTCCGAGACCCGCACGTGCCGCACCCCGTAGCCCGCGCACAGCGCGGCGACGTCCACGGCGTGCGGCGTGCCGAACACCCGCTCGAACGTGCGGGCCCGTTCCGGCGCGCCGTGCTCCAGCGTGGCGAAGATCGACCCGCCGGCGTCGTTCAGGACGACGACCTGGAGGTCGACCTCGGGCTCCGTGGTGAGCCGCAGGAGGCCGCCGACGTCGTGCAGGAAGGTGAGGTCGCCGACCAGGGCCCGCACCCGGCGCCGCGGCAGCCCGAGCGCGACGCCCGCGGCGGTGGACAGCATCCCGTCGATGCCGGCCAGCCCGCGGTTGGCGAGCACGAGGGGCGGCTCCGCCCACCGGGCGACGAGGTCCAGGTCCCGCACCGGGTTGGACGAGCCGACGACGAGCACGTCGTCCGGCAGCGACGCCTCCGCGACCGCCCGGACGGCGCGCGGGCCGGTGAGCGGCGGGGTGGCGCGGGTGGCCGGCGCGTCGGGGTCGTCGTCCAGCGCGGCGTCCACCGCGGCCGAGGCGGCGGCGCCGGCGCGCTGCCAGGCCGCGAGCCACGCCGGGTCGTCCGCGGGGCCGTCGCACCACGCCTCCGGCACGCCGGTCAGCACCCGGTCCGCCGCGCGTCCGGCGTCGGGCCAGCCCGACCCGGCGGGGGCCACCACGGTGAGGTCGACGTCGTCCCGCGCGAGCAGGGCCGACACCGGCCGGGTGAGCGTCGGCCTGCCCAGCAGCACGACCGAGCGGATCCGGCCGCCCAGGTCGGGGTCGCCGAGCAGCACCCGGTAGACCCCGGGCGCGGCCGGGCCCCCGCGGGCCCCCGAGGACGGCTCGGCGAGGAGCGGCCAGCCCGCCGCCTCCGCGAGCCGACGGGCCTCGGGCCCGGCGCCGTCGCCGGCGACGACCACGACCGGGCCGGGCAGGTCGCCGCGCCTGGGCACGCCGGCGTCGCCGGCCACCGGGGCCGCGACCGGGCGCGCGGGCACGGTCACGCGGCCCGCCGCCCCGTGCCCCGGCCAGGGCTCGGGCCCGGGCACCAGCGGCTCGCGGTAGGCCAGGTCCAGGTGCACCGGTCCGGGGTCGCCGGTGCGGGCGCCGAGCGCCGCGGCGACGGCGCGCGACACCAGGTGCCGCAGGTCGCGGTCCTCCCCCGCACGGCCCGACGGCGCGGGCACGTCCGCCGCGAGCCGGGTCGCCGCGCCGAAGATGCCGGGCTGCACGGTCGTCTGGTTGGCGCCGGTGCCGCGCAGCTCGTGCGGGCGGTCGGCGGTGAGCAGCAGCAGCGGGGCGCCCGCGTGGTGCGCCTCGAGCACGGCCGGGTGCAGGTTGGCGACCGCGGTGCCGGAGGTGGTCACGACGGCCACGACGCGCGGGGCACCCTCCGCCGCGGCGGCGCGGGCCAGGCCGAGGGCGAGGAACGCCGCCGACCGCTCGTCCACCCGCACGTGCAGCCGGAGGGCGGGGGCGCCGGCCGGGCGCTCGGCGTCGGGCAGGGCCGCCTCGGCGAGCGCGTAGGCCAGGGGGGCGCTGCGGGAGCCCGGGGCCAGGACCACGTCCCGGACGCCGTGCGCGGCGAGCTCGTGCACCAGGACGCGCGCGGCCTGCGACGCGGGCGCGCCGCGCACGGGCCCGCGGGGACCGCCGCCGGCCGCGGCCGGGGTCGTCGGTGCCGTCACCGCGCCACCGCCCGCACCGCGGCCAGCCGCTCCGCCCACCGCGCCACCGTCTCCGGGTCGGCGGCGGTCGCGGCCAGCCGCTCCTCGGTCGGCACCACGGCGCGCGCCGCGGCGACCGGCAGCGCGCCGTCGACGGGCAGCAGGGCGGGGTCGGCGACGTCGTCCGCGAGCAGCTGCGCCGTGGCGAGCCCGCAGGCGTACGGCAGCTCCGGCAGCGCGGCCGCGAGCGCCACGCCCGCCGCCAGCCCGACCGACGACTCCAGCGCGGAGGACACCACGACCGGCAGCCCGACCTGCTCCGCCAGGTCCAGGCAGGCGCGCACCCCGCCGAGCGGCTGCACCTTGAGCACCACGACGTCGGCGGCCCCGGCGCGCACGACCGCCATCGGGTCCTCCGCCCGGCGGATCGACTCGTCGGCGGCGATCGGCACGTGCGTGGACCGGCGCACCCGCGCCAGGTCGCGCACCGAGGCGACCGGCTGCTCCGCGTACTCCAGCCCGCGGGCGGCGCGGTCGAGGATCCTCAGCCGCTCGAGGGCGGTGTCGACGTCCCAGGCCGCGTTCGCGTCCACCCGGATCGCGCCGGCGGGACCGAGCGCCTCGCGGACGGCGGCGACCCGGTCGGCTTCCTCCGCGGCGCCCTGGCCGGGTTCGGCGACCTTGACCTTGGCCGTGGTGCAGCCGCCGGAGGCCAGCACGATGCGGCGCGCGGCGTCCGGGCCGACGGCCGGCACCGTCACGTTCACCGGCACCCGGTCGCGGACCGGCTCCGGGAAGCCCTCGTCCGCCGCCTCGCGGGTCGCGCGCCACCAGGCGGCCGACTCCGCGGCGTCGTAGTCCCAGAACGGGCTGAACTCGCCCCAGCCGGCCTCCCCGCGGACCAGCACGCCCTCGCGCACCGTGATCCGGCGGAAGCGCGTCCGCAGTCCGATCGCGTAGACGTGCACGCCGCTCAGCGTAGAGGCTGCGCGGCGGCGAGCACGGCGAGCAGCAGGTCGCGGGCGCTCGCGCGCACCTCCCGGCCCTCGCTCACCGCGGCGACCACGGCGCCGTCGACCACGCCGATCGCCACGGCCGCCGGCACGGGCAGCCGCAACTCCGCGAGCAGCGTCGTCAGGACGGCGTCCAGCCGCGCGCGGCCGTCCCCGAGCGCCGCCGCCAGGGCCGGGACCCGGCCGGCGGCGAGCAGCTGCTCGTAGTGCGCGCGCACCGCGGGGTCGTCCCCGGGCGGCAGCACCGCCTCGACGAGCACGGCCGCGGGGTCGGCGGGCGCCGCGCCGCCGCGGACCCGGCGCAGCACCCCCTCGGCGTGCGCCACCCAGTCGTCGACGAGCGCCGCCCCGGCCGCGGCGGCCAGCTCGTCCAGGCCCGCGTAGTAGTAGGTCGTCGCGGACAGCGACAGGCCGGCGCGCGCCGCGACCGCCCGGTGGCTCAGCGCCGCGGGTCCCTCCTCGCGGACCAGGTCGGCGGCGGCCCGGGCGAGCTCGGCGCGCCGCCGTTCCCCCTTCGCCGTGCCGCCGGCCCGGCCCGCGGCCATCAGTGGCCGCCGCCCGACAGGTTGAGCCCGACGACCCCGGCCACGATGAGCACGAGCGACACGATCTTCAGCACCGACACGGACTCGCCGAACAGCACGATCGCCAGGATCGCGGTCGCCGACGCGCCGATGCCGACCCACACGCCGTACGCGACGCCGACCGGCAGCGAGCGCAGCGCCCAGCTGAGGCCGGCGAACGACAGGATCGCCAGGACGCCGAACGACACGCTCGGCCACAGCCTCGTGAAGCCGTCCGACGCCTTGAGGCTGAGCGCCCAGCCCGCCTCGAGCAGTCCGGACACGATGAGCACGGCCCACGCCATGGGTGATCCCTCCCCCGGGACCGGGCGCGCCGGGTGGCAGTCTCCGCCGTCCCGCGCCCGTTTCTGGTACGACCGTACCAGAATCCGGGGGGCCGCGCCGTCCTACGCTGGGCACCGTGACCGACCCCACCGCCGCCCCGCTCCCCCCGCGCGTCTCCGACACCTTCGACCCGACCCGGTGGCGCCTGGTCGGCGGCTTCGAGGACCTCACCGACCTCACGTACCACCGCGGCGTCGCGCGGTCCGCGGACGGCGGCACCCGGGACCTGCCGGTCGTGCGCGTCGCGTTCGACCGGCCGGAGGTGCGCAACGCGTTCCGCCCGCACACGGTCGACGAGCTGTACCGGGTGCTCGACCACGCGCGGATGACCTCGGACGTCGGCACCGTCCTGCTCACCGGGAACGGCCCGAGCCCGAAGGACGGCGGGTACGCGTTCTGCTCCGGCGGCGACCAGCGGATCCGCGGTCGCGACGGCTACCGCTACACCGGCTCGACCGACGCCGAGACCGCCGACGCCATCGACCCCGCCCGCGCGGGCAGGCTGCACATCCTCGAGGTGCAGCGCCTCATCCGGACCATGCCCAAGGTGGTCGTCGCCGTCGTGAACGGCTGGGCGGCGGGCGGCGGCCACTCGCTGCACGTGGTGGCCGACCTGAGCATCGCGTCCCGCGAGCACGCCCGGTTCATGCAGACCGACGCGAACGTCGGCTCCTTCGACGGCGGGTACGGCTCGGCGCTGCTCGCCCGGCAGACCGGGCAGAAGCGGGCGCGGGAGATCTTCTTCCTGGCGCGCGAGTACTCCGCGGAGCAGGCCTACGCCTGGGGCGCCGTGAACGACGTGGTGGACCACGCCGACCTCGAGGACGCCGCGCTGGAGTACGCGCGCATCATCGCGACCAAGTCGCCGCAGGCCATCCGCATGCTGAAGTTCGCGTTCAACCTGGCGGACGACGGGCTGGCGGGCCAGCAGGTGTTCGCCGGCGAGGCGACCCGCCTGGCGTACATGACGGACGAGGCCGTCGAGGGCCGGGACGCGTTCCTCGAGCGCCGGGACCCGGACTGGAGCCGGTTCCCGTACGCGTACTGACGCACCCCGGCCCCGCCGGTCAGGAGACCGTCAGCGACCCCGTGCCGTTCGGCACCAGCTCGACCCAGGTGTTGCCGGGCGCCAGGAGCGCCGGCGTCCCGTCGGGCAGCGTCAGCCGCAGCGGGGCGTCGCGGGCGTCCTTGGCCCAGTTCACCGCCACCGTCTTCCCGCCGGTCGCCAGCGTCGCGGTGCCCGAGCCCACCAGCTGGTAGGTCGGCACGATCGCCCCGTTCTGCGCGCCGAACCCGGTGCCCGGGTGGTCGGCGACGATCGACACCACGTTCGTGGCGGACAGGCGCGCGCCGGACGCGGCCACGGCGGGCGTCGAGCCCTCCGAGCGCTCCCAGACGGTCCCGTTCCAGGTCCACGACGGCTTGGACTGGCTCGACAGGTCGAACGCCAGGGTCGTCGCCGGGGTCCCCGCCACCACGGCGCTCGCGCGCTCGGCGGTCCGCGCGAACGAGAACTGCTCGCCCGGGCTGTTCTGGTGGTTCGCGTCGGCCTGCGCCCACAGCTCCGCGGGGCTCGCGTAGACGTTGTGCGGGGCGGAGCGGGACGAGATGCGGTAGAGCCCCGCCGCGCCGGCGTCGTGGCTGATGACCTGGACGGGGCTCGCCGCGACCAGGTCGAGGATGCCGGGCTGGCCGCCGGAGAACGTCAGCAGGCCGTTCATCGGCGACACGATGTCCGGGTCCATCGGGCGCACGGAGCGGACCGGGCCGACCTCGCCGGGCACCTGCGAGTGCCAGACGGCGACGAACCGCGACACGTCGAACTCGACGATGGTCTCCCACACGACGTCGGCCTGCTCCAGACCCGACTGCGGGCGGGCGGTCGCGGTGTTCTCGATCTTCACCGCCAGCGACGGCCGGTTCACGACCTCCCCCGCCACGCCGGTGAGCGGCCACGTCGGCGCCACGACCGGGTCGGGCGCGGCGACCTTCTGCGGGTCGAGGGTCGGGGCGACCGTCGCCGCCTCCGGGGCCGGGTCCTGGCCCTGCGTGCAGCCGGCGACCAGGAGCGCCGTCCCGACCGCCAACGCCGCCGCCCGCCGCAGACCCCGCCTCGTGCTGTGAACCATCTCGACCCTTCCGTGCCGCCTGCGTGCGCCGCGGCAGCCGCCGCGCGTCCCGCGCCACTCTACGGGCGGACCTACCCTGGCCGGGTGAGCCGTCCCGTCCGCGTCGTCCCCGCCACCCCCGCCGCGGTGCCGGAGCTCACCGCGGCGCTGGCGGCGGCGCTCGACGGCACCGGCCCCGCCGTCCTGCCCGTCGAGGCGCCGGACGCCGGGGGCGAGGTCCCGGCGTCCGGCACGGGCGCGGTCCCCGACGACGTGGCCCTGCTCGTGCGCACCTCCGGGTCGACCGGTACCCCGCGCGAGGTCATGCTGACGGCCGCCGCCCTGCGCGCGTCGGGCGCCGCGACGGAGGCCCGGCTCGCGGGTCCCGGCCGCTGGCTGCTGCCGCTGCCGCCCGCGCACGTCGCGGGGCTGCAGGTCCTGGTCCGGTCGATCCTCGCGGGCACCGAGCCGGCCGTGCTGTCCGGGCCGTTCCGCGCGGACGCGTTCGCCGCCGCCGTCGGGCGGCTGTCGCACGGCCACGGACCTCGGTACACCTCGCTGGTCCCGACGCAGGTGCACCGCCTGCTCGACTCGGCGGCGGGCCGGGAGGCGCTGGCGTCGTTCGACGCCGTGCTGCTCGGGGGCGCCGCCACCCCTCCCGACCTGCTCGACGCCGCCCGGGCGGCCGGCGCGCGCGTCGTGACCACCTACGGCATGTCGGAGACCTGCGGCGGCTGCGTCTACGACGGCGTCCCGCTCGACGGGGTGACCGTCGACCTGGACCCCGACGACGGCCGGGTGCGACTCGCGGGCCCCGTGCTGGCCGCGGGGTACCGGGGCCGGCCCGACCTCGACGCCGAGCTGTTCGAGCAGCGCGACGGCACCCGGTGGCTGCGCACCAGCGACCTGGGGCGGTGGGACGCCGACGGCCGGCTGGAGGTGCTGGGCCGCGCCGACGACGTCCTGGTCACCGGCGGGGTGAAGGTGCCGCCCGCCGCCGTCGAGCGGGTGCTGGCGACGCTGCCCGGGGTCCGCGAGGTGCTCGTCGTCGGCGTCCCCGACCCGGAGTGGGGCCAGGCGCTCGTCGCGGTCGTCGTCCCGGCCGCGGGCGCGCCCGCACCCGACCTCGCGGACCTCCGCGACGCCGCGGCGGCCGCGCTCGGCGGGCCCGCCGCCCCCCGGCACCTCGTCACGCTGCGCGCGCTCCCCCTGCGCGGGCCGGGCAAGCCGGACCGGCGGGGCGCCGCCGAGCTCGCCGCGCGCGAGCTCGGGCTGCCCGCGGTCGCCCGGGACGCCGCCTCCTGACCCCCGCCGTGCGTGCCCGGGCGGCGTTCCGGGTTACCGTCGCTGCACGCCGAACCACGCGCCGCGGCCCCGAGCCACGGCCCCAGAACAGGAGCACCATGGCCACCGCCGCCGAGTGGGTCGCCGGAGCGCGCCCGCGCACCCTGCCCGCCGCCGCCGCCCCCGTCCTGGTCGGCACCGGCGCCGCCGCGCAGATCGAGTCGGCGCACCTCGGCCGGGCGCTGCTCGCCCTCGGCGTGGCCCTCGCGCTCCAGGTCGGCGTCAACTTCGCCAACGACTACTCCGACGGCATCCGGGGCACGGACGCCGACCGGGTCGGCCCGATGCGGCTCACCGCCAGCGGCGCGGCGCGACCCGGCCAGGTGAAGGCCGGGGCCTTCGCCGCGTTCGGCGTCGCGGGCCTGCTGGGCCTCGCGCTGGTCGCCCTGAGCGGCCAGTGGTGGCTGCTGGCGATCGGCGCGCTGTGCGTGGCGGCGGCCTGGTTCTACACCGGCGGCCGCCGGCCCTACGGCTACCTCGGCCTCGGCGAGGTCGGCGTCTTCGTGTTCTTCGGCCTGGTGGCCGTCCTCGGCACCACGTACACCCAGTCCGGCACGCTGACCTGGCCCGCCTGGGTCGGCGCGGTCGCGGTCGGCCTCATCGCGTGCGCGCTGCTCATGGTGAACAACCTGCGGGACATCCCCACCGACGCGCTCGTCGGCAAGCGCACCCTCGCGGTCCGGCTCGGCGAGCACCGCGCCCGCCGCGCCTACGCCGTGATGGTGGTGCTGCCGGTGCTGCTCGGCGTGCTGTGCGCGCTGGCGAACCCGTGGGCGCTGATCGTCATGCTGCTCGCGCTGCCCGCCGGGGTGCTGGCGTTCACGGTGCTGGTCGGCGCGCGCGGCATCGCGCTCGTCCCGGTCCTCGCGGGGACCGGGATGTACGAGCTGGCGTTCGGGGTGCTGCTCGGGCTGGGCCTGGCGCTCTAGCGCCCCGTCGCCGCGTCGAGCGCGGCGAGCTCCCCGGCGACAGCGGCCGCGACCTCTGCCGCGGCGACCACGACCGGGTGACGGACGTCCGTGTGGTCCACCACCAGGGACGCGCGTGACCACGGCCGGGCCGCCGCGAAGTACAGCCGCTGCGCGCCGAGGTAGCGGCGCAGCGGACCGCGGCGCAGCGGACCGCGGTGCAGATCCGGGTCGGCTCCGTCGCGCGCGGCCATCCGCAGCGCGCCCTCGGCGAACGGCACGTGCAGGTACACCGACCGGTCCCAGTAGCCGGCGAGCTCGTCGCGGTGCAGGAACGTCCCCTCGACCACCACCAGCGCGTCGCGCGGGGCGACCACGGGCTCGGGCCGCACGGCCTCCCCGTGCGCCGGTCGTACGCGCGGTCGCGGTACGCCGCCGCGCCCGCGGTGGACAGCGGCTCCAGCGCCTCGGCGGCCAGCGCGGCGTGGTCGTAGGCGTCGAGCCAGAATCCCTCCGGCGACAGCCGGCCACGGGCGTGCCGGATCCGCGCCGGGTGGAAGAAGTCGTCGGCGTGCAGGACCAGGACGGGCCGGTCCGCCACCCGCGCCGCCAGGTGCGACGCGAACGTCGTCTTGCCGCTCGCCCCGATGCCGTCCACCGCCAGCAGCACCCGCCGGCCCGACGGGAGCCCGTGGAGCGCGCGGTCGGCGACCGCGTCGGCGGCCCCGGCGTGCGCGGGCACCGGTTCGCGGCGCGTGGTCAGACCAGCCGGCCCGGGGTGCCGCCGTCGGCGGTCCGGTCCGCGGTCCGGTCCGTGGTGGGCTCCTCGGGGCGGACGGCGCGGCCCTCGCGCTCGGCGGCCTCGACGGCCGCGTCCTCCTCGGCGGCGTCGGCGCTGGCGGAGCGGGACAGGCGCGGGCGGTCCCCGCGAGCCTCGGACCGGGCCTGCAGCCACAGCGCGGCGCGGTCGCGCGGACCGCGGAGCAGCACGTAGGACAGCAGCGCCGCGAGCAGGGCGGCCCCGACGACGCCCAGCAGCCAGCCGGTGCCCGCCAGCACGAGGCCGATCAGGCAGACGACGAACAGGGCGAGGCGGAGCAGCGAGTAGATCACGACGGGCACGTGTCCAGGGTAGGCCGATCCCGAGAGGATCCGGGCCGGGCGGACGCCGACCGTGGCCGCCGGATGTGACGACCTCGTGCCGGTTCGGGCGATCACCCCGCCCGGGCGGGGTGCGTGTGCGCGCCCTGGTTAGGGTGGAGCATGGCTCGCGCGCTCTTCTTCCTCGTGATCATCGGCCTGGCGGTGTACGCCCTCGCCGACATCGCCACGAGCGACGACCGCGCCCGGCGCGGCCTGCCGAGGGGCGCGTGGTTCCTCATCGCGCTGGTGCCGGTGGCGGGGCCGGTCGTGTGGATCCTCACCAGCCGCGCGCAGCCCGCGGCCGGCCAGGGCGGCCCGCCGCAGGGTCGGCGTCCCGGTTCGGGCGGGCCCGGTCCGCGTCGGCCGGGACCGGTCGCGCCCGACGACGACCCGGACTTCCTGTGGCGCCTCGACCAGGAGCGCCGGCGCCGGCAGCGCGCGGACGGCACGGGCGACGGCACCAACGGTGACGTCCCCGACGAGGGCGCGCGCGGCTGAGCCTGGTTCCCGATCGATCGGGCGGTCGCGCGACGATCGGGTGGGGATCGGGTCGGCCCGCCGGGTCGGCCCGCCGGGTCGGCCCCGCCGGGTCGGCCCCGCCGGTCAGAGGCCGGAGTAGGAGTGCTTGCCGGTGACGAACAGGTTCACCACGGTGAAGTTCGCCAGCACGACGGCGTAGCCCACGTAGACGAAGTACGCCGCCTTGCGGCCCGCCCAGCCCCGCGTGGTGCGGGCGTGCAGGTACGCCGCGTACACGACCCAGGCGACGAAGGTGCCGACCTCCTTGGGGTCCCAGCCCCAGTACCGGCCCCAGGCGTGCTCGGCCCAGATCGCGCCGCCGATGAGCGTGAACGTCCAGAGCACGAACCCGATGGCGTTCAGCCGGAAGGACAGCGCCTCGAGCCGGCGGGCGGACGGGACGGTGCGCAGCCAGGACCAGGCCGGGCCGGTGACCCGCCACCGGGCCAGCGCGCGGCGCAGGCCGTCGGCGGACCGCCACGGGTGGTCGAGGTGCGAGCGACCCGTCTCGCGGCCGTCCTGGAGCACCTGGAGCACCGCGGTGGCGAACGCGACGGTGAAGATGCCGGTCGCGGTGATGGCGACGCCCACGTGGATGATCAGCCAGTAGCTCTGCAGGGCGGGCTGCACGGCGTCGGCCTGCACGTAGAACACGAGCAGCCCGAGGGCCAGGGCGAGCACGCCGATGCCCATGACGATCACGCCGAGGAACGGGATGACCCGCTTCCGCTGCACGACCGCGAGCACCACGGCGGCGACGAACGTGCCGACGAGGGTGAACTCGTACATGTTCGCGGTGGGCCAGCGCCCGGCCGCGACGCCGCGCAGGACGATGCCGACGCCCAGGAGCAGGATGCCGAGGTAGGTGGTGGTCCGCGCGATCCCGGTCGTCGCGGACGGCGCCGTCATGGGCCGCTCGGGCTCGGCGTCGTCGATCCTGCCGGACCGCGGCGCGACCTCCGCGTCCGCGGGGTCCGCGTCGGCCGGGACGACCAGGCCGGACGGACCGCCGGCACCGACGGTCTCGCGCGCGGCGGCGCGGGCCTGCTTGGCCGCGGCGACCCGGGCCGCCCGCTCCGCGCGGTGCTCGGCCGACGCGGCGTCGGCGAGCCGGGCCAGGGCCGAGGTGTAGGCGATCAGGGCGATCGTGAACGCGGTCGCCGCCCCCCACACGAGCAGGGTGCTGATGTCGCCGATTGCCATGTCCTTCTACCTTCCGGTCCGGCCGGTGGGCCCGTCGACGTCCGCTCCGCGGAGCCGGTCCATCGCCCGGTCGAGCTCCGCCTGCAGGCCCACGTCGTCGCCGCGCGCCAGCGCAGCGGCGGTGACCACTGTACGGCCTGACCCGGGACCTTCGTCCTCCGCCGGACGCAGCCGGAGCCACACCCGGCGGCGCGGCACGAACAGCGAGGTGGCGAGGCCCGCGAAGGCGAGCAGGGCGAACGTCAGCACCCACGCGAGCGAGGGGTCGTGCCGCAGGTCCAGGGCGACGAACCGCGGCAGCGCGTCGAAGGTGAGCGTGCCCAGACCGTCCGGCAGGTCGACGGTCTCCCCCGGCCTCAGGTAGAGCGTCACGGGGAGGCCGTCGTCGTCGAGCGACTGCGTGAGCCCGGTCTCGTCGAGCTGGTACACGTTCTGCGGGACGCCGTCGTCGAGGCCCAGGTCGCCGGTCCACACCGCCAGCGCGAGCAGCGGGTCGGTCGGCTGCGGGTCCACGGACCGGTAGATGCCGTCCGCGACCTGCTCGGCGGTGGGCAGCAGCACGCCCTGCAGGCCGATCTGCGGCCCCGAGGTGACGTCCGGGACCTTGATGACGCCCTGCGAGGTGTACACGGTGTCCTGCGGCAGGAACGGCACCGCCCCGGCGAACGTCACGTCCCCGTCGGGGTCCCGCACCGTCACCTGCGGCGCGTAGCCGTTGCCCTGGAGGTAGACCTTGGCGCCGGCGACGTCGAGCGGGTGGTTGACCTTGATCTGCTCCTGGACGCCCGCGGAGCCCGGCTCGGTGATCGTGACGTGCGCGGTGAAGTCGCGGGACTGGAGCGTGTCCGGGTCGAACGCGGACTCGAACGAGTCCAGCCGCATCGAGAACGGCTCGAGCGACGCGGCGCTGAACCCGGAGCCCGACTCGAAGGTGTCGTAGTCGCTCTGGGTGTTCGCGAACGCCCGGCCCTCGACGATGATCGCCTGGCCGCGGTAGTGCAGCAGCTGCCCGGTCGCGACCGACACGAGCAGGCCCACCAGCGCCAGGTGGAACACCAGGTTGCCGGTCTCGCGGAGGTACCCGCGCTCGGCGGCGACGCTCCACACCCCTCGGCCCTCGTCGCGGACGTCGACCCGGAACCGGCGCCACCAGCGCGGCCCGCCCAGCGCGGCGGCGGCGCGCGCGGCGACCTCCTGCGGCGCGCCGTCGAGGTCGGCGGACGCCTGGGCCGGGAACCGCTCGAACCGGCGCGGCGCGCGCGGCGGCCGGCCGCGCACCGCCCGCAGGTGGGTGCGGCTGCGCGGCAGGATGCAGCCGACCAGCGACACGAACAGCAGCAGGTAGATCGCCGAGAACCAGACCGACGAGTAGACGCCGAAGAACCCGAGCCGGTCGAGCAGCGGGCCGAGGTCCGGGTGGTCGGACAGGTAGGTGGCGACCTTGTCCGGGTCCTGGGCGCGCTGCGGGAACACGGTGCCCGGGACGGCCGCGACGGCCAGCAGCATGAGCAGCAGCAGGGCCACGCGCATCGAGGTGAGCTGCCGCCACGCCCAGCGCAGCCAGCCCACGACGCCGAGCGAGGGCAGCTGCGGCGCCGCGCCGGAGCCTGCGGGCCCCGAGCCGCCGGCCGGGGGCTGCCCGGCGCTGAACGCGTCCTCGAGCCCCTCGGGGGTGTACCCGCGGGGCGAGGGCTCGGTGGTCTGGGGGTCGCGCGTCATCATCACACCGCCGGGACGAAGGGATCGGCGCCGGTGAGCAGGCCCTGGAGCCAGCCCGCCCACGCGGACCAGAGGCCGGTGACCAGCGCGACGCCGAGCAGGAGGAGGAGGCCGCCGCCGACCCGCATCACCGCGAGCCGGTGCCGGGCGAGCCAGTCGAGGGCGCGGCGGCTGCGCTGGAGGCCGAGCGCGACGAGCACGAACGGCAGGCCCAGGCCGACGCAGAACGCGAGCGCGAGCAGCGCGCCGCGGCCGGCGGAGCCGCCGTCGAGGGAGAGCAGGAGGATCGCGGCCAGCGTCGGGCCGATGCACGGCGTCCAGCCGATGCCGAAGGTCACGCCCAGCACGGGCGCTCCCCACAGCCCGGCGCGCGGGGCGAGCACCCGCCGGCTGTCCCGCTCCAGGAACGGGACGAGACCGAGGAACGCCAGGCCCATCACGACCACGCCGACGCCGAGCACCCGGGAGACGGGGTCCTGCCAGCGCAGCAGGAACGAGCCGAGGGACCCGGCGAGCGAGCCGTAGGCGAGGAACACCGCCGTGAACCCGGCGACGAACAGCAGGACGCCGAGCACGAGCCGCCCGCGGGACGGGGCGGTGGCCTGGGCGCCCGCCGCGTCGACCGCGGCGGGCCGGGTCAGGGCGGGCTGCGCCGGGAGCGCGCCGGCGAGGTCGAGCGTCGTCCCGCCGCCGGCCGGCGCCGTGGCACGCACCCGCGGCGCGCGCCGGGAGCCCGGGGCGGACGCGGCGGACATCCCGCCGAGGTAGCCGACGTAGGCGGGGACCAGCGGCAGCACGCACGGTGACGCGAACGACACCAGCCCCGCGAGCAGCGCCACCGGCACGGCCGCGAGCAGCGAGCCGGACGTGGCCGCGTGCGCGAACGAGTCCCCGACGTCGGCGAGGATCACGCGGCGTCCCCGCCGTCCTCGGCGAGCACCTCGTCGATCAGCGCGCGCAGCGTGGAGCCCTCGGCCAGGCCGACGATCCGGGCGGCCACCTTGCCGTCGCGGTCGAGCACGACCGTCGTCGGCGTCGCCTGGATCGGCACGATGCCCTGCAGCGCCGCGACGGCCCGCTTGTCGCGGTCGTCGATGCTGGGGTACGGGACGTCGAACGTCTGCTGGAACGGCTCGGCCGCCCCCGCGTCGTCGACTCCGTTGATGCCGAGCAGGTGCACGCCGGCGTCGGCGTACTCGTTCGCGATGTCGACCAGGTCGGGCGCCTCCTCCCGGCACGGCGGGCACGCGGCGTACCAGGTGTTCAGCACGACGACGTCGCCCCGCCAGGCTGCGACGTCGACGGCGTCCCCGGCGTAGTCGGTGCCGGCGATCTCGACGGGACCCTGCCGGTCCGCCACCGCCCACTGGGTGAACGACCCGTCGCCGGACACGTAGCCCTGGTCGGCGACGTCGGCCTCCGACCCGGACCCGCCGCCGGACGAGCAGGCCGCGAGCGCGAGCGCCGCGCCCACCGCGACGGCGGCGACGCCGGCGCGGCGGAGGCGGGCCGGCGTGCGGCGGGGAGCGCCGGCGGGGGTCATGCGCCCGCCACGGCGGAGGCGCCGGGCAGCAGGTCGGCCGCGGGCTCGGTGTACCCGATGCGGACCAGGCGGTCGTCCTCGTAGGTCAGCGAGGTCAGCGAGGCGAGCGAGCACTGCCGGCGGCGCGGGTCGTGCCACAGCCGGCGGTCCTCCAGCGCGAGCCGGGTGACCCAGATGGGCAGCTGGTGGCTGACCAGCACCGCCTCGTGCCCGCGGGCGGCCTCGCGCGCGGCGTCGACGACCGCGAGCATCCGGGCGACCTGCTGCCGGTACGGCTCGCCCCAGGACGGCCGGAACGGGTTCACCAGCAGCGGCCAGTGCCGCGGGTGCCGCAGCGAGCCGTCGCCGACGCCGAACGTCAGGCCCTGGAACCGGTTCTCGGCCTCGAGCAGCCGCTCGTCGGTGGTGACGGGCAGGTCGAGCGCCTCGGCGATCGGGGCGACCGTCTCCTGGGCGCGGGTCAGCGGCGACGCGAACAGCGCGGTGACGTCGCGGCGCGGCCCGTCGAGCCGTCCGGCCAGGTGCGCGGCGACGCGCTCGGCCATCTGCCGGCCCCGCTCGGACAGGTGGTACCCGTCGAGCCGTCCGTAGAGCACGCCCTCGGGGTTGTGCACCTCGCCGTGGCGCATGAGGTGGATGGTGGTGGCGACCATGGGGTCAGTCTCGCAAACCCGGCTGGGTGATCGGGCCGCCGCGGGCCGACCCGGGGGGGATCAGCGCCCCTCGGCGTCCTCCGCGGCGGCGACGGCCTGCGCGCAGTCGGCCTGGAACGCGGCGCCGACGGCGGCCATCGCCTCGCCCAGGGCCTGCATCTGGACCGGCGTGAGCACGTCGACCAGGTGCCGGCGGACCGACTCGACGTGCGACGGGGCCGCGTCGACGAGGCGGCGCCAGCCGGCCTCGGTCATGGTGCAGTTCACACCGCGGGCGTCCTCGAGGCAGGGGGCGCGCTCGACCAGCCCGGCGGCCTCCATCCGGCGGACGGTGTGCGTGAGGCGGCTCCGGGAGTGGGCCAGCTCGCCGGCCAGCTCGGACATGCGCAGGGTGCGCTGCGGCGCCTCGGAGAGGCGCACCAGCACCTCGTACTCGCCGAGGGACAGCCCGGAGTCCTCCTCCAGCTCGTGCGCGAGCACGTCGAGCAGCCGGGCCGTGCCGTCCCGGTAGGCGCGCCAGGCGCGCTGCTCGTCCGCCGTCAGCCAGCGGACGTCGTCGTGCTCCCGCGGCGCCCTGGTGGTCGCGCTCCCGCCGGTCGTGGTGCTCATCGCCCGTCCTCCTCCCGCGCCCCCCTGTGACGTCGGTGGCTGATCGTCCCACAGGCCTTGCGCAGCAGACGCCACTGTAGTAGAAATCTCAACTAACCGCAGTTGATGCTTCAACCAAACGCAGGAGGCACCATGTCGACCACGACGCTCCCCACCGCTCTCACCGCCGGCACCTGGGCGATCGACCCCTCGCACACCGAGGCGTCCTTCACCGTCCGCCACGCGGGCATCTCCAAGGTCCGCGGCACCGTCGCGGTGACCTCCGGCACCATCACCGTCGCCGAGGACCTCACGCTGTCCGGTGTGACCGCGTCGCTCGACCCGTCGACCATCGCCACCGGCGACGCGAACCGCGACGGCCACCTCAAGGGCTCCACCGACTTCTTCGACCTGGAGAAGTTCGGCGAGTGGACCTTCGCCTCGACCTCGGTCGCCGCGGACGGCGAGGACTACGTCGTGACCGGCGAGCTCACCATCAACGGCGTGACCAAGACCGTCGAGCTGGCCACCGAGTTCGGCGGCGCGGCCACCGACCCGTTCGGCAACCAGCGCGCCGGCTTCTCCGCCTCGGTGACGATCTCCCGCAAGGAGTTCGGCATCACCTGGAACGCGGCCCTCGAGGCCGGCGGCGTCCTGGTGTCCGACAAGGTCGTCATCAACCTCGAGGTCTCGGCCATCAAGCAGGCCTGAGCCTCCCGCACGACCCCCGCGAGGGCCCGGTCGACCGCGCACCCCTGCCGCGGTCGACCGGGCCCTCGCCGCGTCCGGGCCCGCCGCCGCGAGCCGCCGCCCGCTCGAGAGCCCGCCCGCTCGAGAGCCCGCCCGCTCGAGAGCCCGGTCGCCGAGAGCCCGGTCGCCGAGAGCCCGGTCGCCGAGAGGGCACCTGACGCGTCGAGCGAGTAGTCGCCGACTACTCGCTCGACGCGTCGGGTGCTCGGTGGGCGCAGGGGGGTGGGCGTGCGGAGGCCGCGGGCGCGCCCACCCGGTGCGTGCGGGCCGGCCGCCGCCGGACGGGTCCGCGGGCGCGGCGTCAGTCGGCGGCGGGGACCGGCTCGGACGCCGCGGCCTGCTCGGGCACCGCGGCCGCCGGGTCGGCGACCGGCTCGGCCACGGGCACCGGCACCGCGTCCGGGGGCTCGGCCGCGCCGGAGCGCTGGCGCGCGTGGAACCCGAGGATCTGCAGCTCGGACCCCAGGTCGACCTCGCGGACGTCCACCCCGTCGGGCACCCGCACCGTGCGCGGCGCGAAGTTCAGCACCCCGGTGACGCCCGCGGCGACCAGGCGGTCCGTCGTCGGCTGCGCGGCCGAGGCCGGCGTCGCGACGATCGCGATGCTCGCCTCCCGGTCGACCACCGCCTGCTCCAGGCCGTCGACGTGCTGCACGACGTGCCCGCCCACCTCGGTGCCGACGAGCGCGGGGTCGGTGTCGAACAGGCCGACGAGCACGAACCCGCGGTCGGCGAAGCCGGAGTAGGTGGCGAGGGCGTGCCCCAGGTTGCCGATCCCGACGATGACCACGCGGCGCTCCTCGGTCATGCCGAGGGCCTGGGCGATCTGCCGCCGCAGGTGGTCGACCTCGTACCCGACGCCGCGGCGGCCGCCCGCGCCCAGGTAGGACAGGTCCTTGCGGAGCTGCGCGGGGGACGCGCCGACGAGCTCGGCGAGCTGGTCGGACGACGTGGTGGTCACGCCCTCGGACGCGAGGCCGCCGAGGGAGCGCAGGTATCCCGGCAGACGGGCGACGGTGGTCGGCGGCAGGGCTCGCACGGCGACAGCCTAGGCCTGCGGGGACGCCGCGAGGGCGTCGACGAGCCGGTCGCGGTCGATCTGCCAGTGGCCGACCCGCACGCCGTCCACCTCCACGACCGGCAGCAGCTCGCCGTAGGCCGCGGCGAGCGTGCGCCCGTCGCGCGCGACGCCGCCCGCGTCGACGTCGACCTCGGCCCACGGCTCGCCGCGCTGCGCGGCCACGGACGCGACCAGGTCGCGGGCCGCGTCGCAGAGGTGGCAGCCCGCGCGGGAGTACAGGACGAGGCGGGCCCCGGGGCCCTCGGCGGTGGTCGGCACGGCACGAGCCTAGGTCGATGACTACAGTGGCGGGCGTGCCCGAGCCCACCGAGCCCCCCACCGGCGCGCCCGTTCCGACGGCGCCGACGGGGCGCGTGGCCGCGTTCTTCGACGTGGACAACACGATCATCCGCGGCGCGAGCTCGTTCCACCTGGCCGTCGGCCTGTACCGGCGCGCCTTCTTCCAGCGCTCCGACATCGTCCGGTTCGCGGTGCACCAGTTCCGCTACCTGACGTTCGGCGAGAACCGGCAGCAGATCGACGAGGTCCGCCAGCGCGCGCTCGAGATCATGCACGGGCGCTCCGTGGCCGAGGTCGTCGCGATCGCCGAGGACATCTACGACGAGGTGCTCTCGCTGCGGATCTTCCCGGGCACGCAGCGCCTGCTGGACCAGCACCTGCGGGCGGGTCACGAGGTCTGGCTGGTCACGGCCACGCCGGTCGAGATCGCCGACATCATCGCCCGCCGGCTCGGCGCGACCGGCGCGCTCGGCACGATCGCCGAGCACAAGGACGGCTTCTACACGGGCCGGCTGGTCGGGGACCTGCTGCACGGCCGCGCCAAGGCCGAGGCGGTCCGCGCGCTGGCCGAGCGCGAGGGCCTGGACCTGGAGCGGTCGTTCGCGTACGGCGACTCCACGAACGACGTGCCGATCCTGTCCGAGGTCGGCTTCCCGTGCGCGATCAACCCGGACCGCCGGCTGCGCAAGCACGCGGCCGAGGTCGGCTGGCCGATGCGCGAGTTCCGCGGCCGCCGCAACGCCACCCGCCGCGGGGTCGACGCCGCCACCATCGCGGGCTCGGCGTGGGTGCTGGGCCTGGTGGTGCGGACGGCGCGCCGGGCGATCCGGGCCCGCTGGGGCGCGCGGTGACCACGGCCGGGACCGCCGGCGGGCCGGACGCGCCCGCGGTCGCCGCCCCGGTGGTCCGCCGCGCCCGCGCCGACGAGGCCGCCCCGCTCGCCGACCTGGCCGCCGCGACGTTCCCGCTGGCCTGCCCGCCGTCCTCGACGCCCGCGGACCACGCCGCGTTCATCGCCGCGCACCTCACGCCCGAGCACTTCGGGGCGTACCTCGCCGACCCGACGCGCGACCTGCTGGTCGCCGACGCCGGCGGCGAGCTGGTCGGCTACACGATGCTGGTCGCGGGCGAGCCGTACGCCGCCGAGGTCGCCGCGGTCGTGCCGCTGCGCCCGACCGTCGAGCTGAGCAAGTGCTACGTGCTGCCCGGACGGCACGGCGGCGGGGTGGCGGGCGCGCTGATGGCCGCGAGCCTCGACACCGCCCGCGCCCGCGGCGCCGCCGGGGTGTGGCTGGGCGTCAACGGCGAGAACCTGCGGGCCCAGGCGTTCTACCGGCGCTCGGGGTTCGAGGTCGTCGGCGAGCGCACGTTCCAGGTCGGCGACCAGCGGCACCACGACCTGGTCCTGCACCAGGCCCTCTAGCCCGCCTGCTCCTCCGCCGTCGTCAGCACCGGCCAGCCGTCGGCGTCCCAGGCGATCTCGCGCAGCCCGAGGGTGGGCGTCCCACCCGTGGCCGCGTCGTAGTAGTGGTACGCCAGCACGCCGCCCGACGCCGACTGCCCGCCCGGGCCGACCCGGTCCCCCGCGGTCTCCAGCAGCACGTCCCCGCCGTCGAGCAGCAGGTCCGCGCCCTCCCGGGTCAGGTACGGCCCGGTGACGTCGCGCGACCGCCCGACGGCGATCTTGTACGTCGAGTCCGTGCCCTGGCAGCACGCGTCCTGGGACACCAGCAGGTAGTACCAGCCGTCGTGCGCCACGACGTACGGGGCCTCGATCGCGTGCGGCGCGGACAGCCGGCTCGCCAGCCCGACCGGTGCCGCGCCCGCCGCCGGCAGCCCGTCCGGCCAGGCCAGCTCGACCACCTGGATCCCGGACCAGTACGACCCGAACAGCATCCACGGCGTGCCGTCGGCGTCCTCCACGATGCCGGGGTCGATCGCGTTGTAGGCGTCGGCCGGCTCCGACCGCCACACCTCGCCGCGGTCGACCCAGCCGTAGTCCGGGTCCTCGGGGTCGAGCGTCGGGCTGGTGCGCAGGCCGATGACGGAGCGGTTCGACCCGAACGTCGACGCGGCGTAGTAGAGGTACCAGGTGCCGTCGTGCTCGTAGAGCTCGGGCGCCCAGTAGTTCACGACGCCCGGGACGGCCTCCTGGGCCCACCGCGGGGAGTCGGACGGCCCCCACGCTGTGCCCAGGTACTCCCAGGTCGCGCCGCGGTCGGTGGACCGGCGGACCTGGACGGCGCCGGCGTTCTCCCGCTCGTCGCCGGTCGAGTACACGTACCAGGGGTCGTCGCCCTCGCCCACGACGAGCGCCGGGTCGTGCACGCCGACGTCGCCCGCGACCGGGATCTCGGCGGCGGCGGGCGCACCCGAGCGGGTCGCGACCGCCACACCCCCGGCCCCCACGAGCGCGACCGCCGTCACCGCCGCCGCGACCAGCAGGCCGCGGCGGCGGGGACGGGGCGCGCGGGCGCCGGCGGTCCCGACCTCAGGCACCGAGCCGGACGACGTTCCACGACACGGGCGGCACCTGGACGGTGAGCCGGCCGCCGTCGATCGTCGCGGAGTCGTTGTCCCGCGGCAGCACCGCGGTGTCGTCGTCGGCGGTGGCGACCCAGGTGTGGTCCGGGTTCGACAGGCTGGTGGCGCCGAGCACCCGCAGCCCGGGGATCGACCGGGTGTCGACCTCGAGGGTCACGGTCTCGGTCGTGGAGCGGTTGACCGCGAACAGCGCGACGGCGCCGGTCTCCGGGTCCCGGGTGGCCACGGCGTCGACCAGCGGGGCGTCGCCGAACTTCGCGGTCTCGTACGTCGGGGCGTCGATCGCGACCTGCAGCACCTCGCCGGTGGCGTACCGCGACGCCTGGGCGAACGGGTGGAACGTCGTCTGCCGCCAGATCCGGCCGCCCGGCTCCGTCATGATCGGGGCGATCACGTTCACCAGCTGCGCCAGCGACGCCGAGTGCACCCGGTCGGTGTGCCGCAGCAGCGAGATGAGCAGGTTGCCCACCACGACGGCGTCGGCGACGTTGTACTTGTCCTCGAGCAGGATCGGCGCGACGGGCCAGTCGTCGCCCGACGGCGGCACCGACTCGGCGCGCTTCTGGTACCAGACGTTCCACTCGTCGAACGAGATGTGGATCCGCTTGGCGAGCTTCTTGTGCGCCCGCACGCCGTCGGCGACCGCGGTCACGGAGTCGATGAAGTGGTCCATGTCGACGGCGGAGGCCAGGAACGAGCCGAGGTCGCCGTCCTCCTCGGCGTAGTACGCGTGCGCCGAGATCATGTCGACGTACTCGTAGGTCTCGGAGAGCACCGTCTGCTCCCACTGCCCGAACGTCGGGATGGGGACGCCGGAGGACCCGCAGGCGACGAGCTCCAGGTCGGGCTGGATCATCCGCATGGCGCGGGCGGTCTCCGCGGCGAGCCGGCCGTACTCGTGCGCGGTCTTGTGCCCGATCTGCCAGGGGCCGTCCATCTCGTTGCCCAGGCACCAGAGCTTGATGTCGTACGGCTCGGCGGCGCCGTTGGCCCGACGCTGGTCGGACAGCGCGGTGCCGCCCTTCACGTTGCAGTACTCCAGCAGGTCGAGCGCCTCCTGGACGCCGCGGGTGCCGAGGTTGACGGCCATCATCGCCTCGGTGCCGGAGGCCTTGGTCCAGCGCATGAACTCGTCGACGCCCACCAGGTTCGGCTCGGTGGAGTGCCAGGCCAGGTCGAGCCGGCGGGGGCGCTGGTCGCGCGGGCCGACGCCGTCCTCCCAGCGGTAGCCGGACACGAAGTTGCCGCCCGGGTAGCGGACCGTCGAGACGCCGAGCTCGCGGGTCAGGTCGATCACGTCGCCGCGGAAGCCGTCGGCGTCGGCGCTGGGGTGCTCCGGGTCGTGGATGCCGGTGTAGACGCACCGCCCGAGGTGCTCCACGAACGCGCCGAACGTCCGGCGGCGGACGGGTCCGACGCGGAACGCCGGGTCGAGGGTGAGGGTGACGGTGGTCATGGGGGACGCAGCTCCTTCGCTGTCCGGTCTACATCGTTGTAGGACGATCGTGCCCGCCTCGACGGGACCCGTCAACCATGGCACCGCCACCCGCCCACTCAGCGCCTCGGACCGTGATCAAACCGTTGCTTGACCGCGCGACGTGACCCGTGCCACTCTCTCCAACGTTGTAGTGCAACGATGTAGAACACGAGGCCAGAGCCGCCCTCGACACCCCGGTCCGCCACCGACGGCCGACCGGCGCGCGCTCGGCCTCGCCCGGTCCACCAGTGGAGGCAACGGCGCGATGACCACGAAGACCCTGCGGGCGGCGGCCCTGGCCCTGGCCGGGGCGCTCGCCCTGACGGCGTGCGGCTCCGGCGGCGGCAGCGACGACGGCGGCGGCTCCGGCGACGGAGACACCCTGACGTTCATGTTCCGCGGCGGCGCGGACGAGAAGGCGGCGTACCAGGCCGCGATCGACAAGTTCACCGAGGACACCGGGGTGGAGGTCCAGATGACCGTCACCGACGCCGACCAGTACGCCACCAAGCTCCAGGCGGCGGTCTCGGGCAACAAGGTGCCCGACGTGTTCTACATCGAGCAGGCCAACCTGCAGTCCTACGTCGCGTCCGGCGTGCTGCTGGACATCACCGACCAGGTGGAGGAGGCCGGCGTCGACCTCGACAACATCTGGGAGTACGGCGTCGACTCCTACCGGTTCGACGGCACGCTGCAGGGCACCCCCGAGGGCCGGCTGTACGGCCTGCCGAAGGACGTCGGCCCGTTCGCGTTCGGCTACAACAAGACGATGCTCGAGGCCGCGGGGATCCCGCTGCCCGACCCGGACGTCCCGCTGAGCCTGGACGAGTTCCGCGACATCGCGAAGCAGCTCACCGTCGACACCGACGGCGACGGCGCGGTCGATCAGTGGGGCACCGGCCTCAACGTGCAGTGGAACCTGCAGTCGATGGTGTGGAGCAACGGCGGCGACTGGACGAACGAGGACCGTACCGAGGTCACCGTCGACACCCCGGAGTTCGCCGAGGCGCTGCAGTACTTCGCCGACCTCACCACCGTCGACGCGGTCACCCCGAACGCGTCCGAGGCCGCGACCCTCGACACCTACCAGCGCTGGATGGCCGGCGAGATCGGCTTCTTCCCGGTCGGCCCGTGGGACGTCAGCGTCTACAACGACCTGGACTTCGAGTACGACCTGATCCCGTGGCCCGCCGGCAGCACCGGCGAGTCCGCCACCTGGGTCGGCTCGCTCGGCATCGGCGTCTCCGCCACCTCCGGCAACCCCGACGCCGCCGTGCAGCTCGCGACCTACCTGTCCGCCGACCCCGACGCCCAGCAGACGCTGGTCGACGCGAACGTGCAGATCCCGAACCTGATCGACATGGCCGAGGAGTGGGCCGGCGCCGCGGACGCGAAGCCCGCCAACCGCCAGGAGTTCCTCGACATCGTGCAGGACTACGGCCGCGCCATGCCGGCCTCGTTCACCTACGGCGCCGAGTGGTACGACGAGCTCTGGGTGAACATCCAGCCCGTGCTCGACGGCAAGCAGACCGCCGCGGACTACCTCGCCGAGGTGCAGCCGAAGATGCAGGCGCTGCTCGACGAGTCCAACGCCAACGCCGAGATGGCCGGCGGGGCCTGACCACCCCACCCCCGCTCCCCCGCCGCGCCGGCGCCCCGCCCCTCCTCGGGCGGACCCGGCGCGGCGGGGCCGCCCTCGTGAAGGAGCACCGGGATGTCACGGACCACCGCTGAGCCCACCCCCGTCCCCACGGCGCCCGCCGCCGACATCGTCCCGCCCGCCGGCGACGACCGCGGCTCCGCGCTGCACGCCCGGCAGGCCATGCGCCGCCTGCACCGCACCGAGCACCGCTGGGCCGCCGCGTTCGTCGCCGCCCCGGTGATCGGCTTCCTCGTCTTCACGCTGTACCCGCTGGGCTACGCGCTGTACGCGTCGCTGACCCGGTGGAACGGCCTGACGGCGCCGCAGTTCATCGGCCTCGACAACTACGTGGCCCTGCTCGGCGACGAGTACTTCCGCAAGACCCTGTGGAACACCGCGTTCTACATGATCGGCATCCCGATCGGCCTGGTGCTGGCGCTGCTGCTGGCGATCGCGCTGAACCGGAAGATCCCCGGGCAGACCGCGTTCCGCACCATCTACTACGTGCCCGTCATCTCGTCGCTGGCGGCCATCGCGATCGTCTGGCAGTTCGCCTACAACGGCGACTTCGGCCTGGTGAACCAGGTGCTCTCCTGGTTCGGGATCGACGGACCCGACTGGCTGCAGAACACCGCGACGGTGAAGCCCGCGATCATCCTCATGGCCGTCTGGAAGGGCCTCGGGTACTCGATGCTGCTGTACCTGGCGGCCATCCAGTCCGTGCCCCGCTCGCTGTACGAGGCGGCCTCGCTGGACGGCGCGAACGGCTACCACCGGTTCCGGTGGATCACGCTGCCGATGGTGCGCCCGGTGACGTTCTTCCTGGTCGTCACGAACGTCATCGCGGGGTCGCAGATCTTCACCGAGATCAACATCATGACGCCGACCGGCGGCCCCGAGTTCAGCTCCGCGTCGATCGTCTACTACATCGTCCGCAAGGCGTTCAAGTACCAGCAGATGGGCTACGCCACGGCGATGGCCGTCGTGCTCGGGCTGATCGTCCTGGTCGTCACCCTCATCCAGTTCCGCCTCAACCGGCGCAACGCGTTCAGCATCGACTGAGGGGGCAGGAGCAACCATGAGCCGCAAGACGCCGATGGGCACCACCGCCCAGAACCGCGTGGTCAACACGATCCTGTTCGTCGTGCTCGCGCTGGGCGCGGTCGTGATGATCGCGCCGCTGCTGTGGATGGCCACCACCGCCCTCAAGACCAAGGCCGAGGTGTTCGCGCTGCCGCCGGTCTGGATCCCGGGGTCCCCGCAGTGGGACACCTTCGTCCGGATGTGGACCGAGGCGCCGATCCTGTCGGGCTTCAAGAACAGCATCATCGTCGCGGGGACCGTGACGATCGTCGGGTCGATCACCTCGTCGCTCGCCGCGTTCGCGCTGGCCAAGATGCGGCTGCCGTTCAAGAACGCGATCTTCCTCGGCCTGCTGACCGGGCTGATGATCCCGTTCCCGACGCTGATGATCCCGCAGTTCGTGATGTTCTCGAAGATCGGCTGGGTCGACACCCTGCTGCCGCTGATCGTGCCCCTGCTGTTCGGCAACATCGTGATGATCTTCTTCCTGCGGCAGTACCTGTCGAGCGTGCCCGACTCGATGGTCGAGGCCGCGAAGATCGACGGCGCGTCCTACCTCCAGGTGTTCCGGAAGATGATCTTCCCGCTGATCCGCCCGGCCATCGCCGCGCAGTTCATCCTCTGGTTCATGACGATCTGGAACGACTACCTCGCGCCGATCCTCTACCTGAACACCGAGTCCAAGCAGACGCTGCAGGTGGTCATCGCCAACCTCAACGTCGAGTACGCCACGCAGCGGGACTACCCGCTGATCATGGCCGCCTCGTTCGTGGCGCTGCTGCCGATCCTGGTCGTGTTCCTCATCTTCCAGCGGCAGATCATCGAGTCGGTCGCGCTGACGGGGGCGAAGGGATGACGGTCACGGAGCCGGCCGCGACGGCGGACGCCGCGCTCGACGCGACCGCCGCCTGGGGCGGACGGCACGCGCACGACCCGACCGCCGTCCGCGACGACGACGGCACCTACTGGCTGTTCTCCACCGACGCGTCCGGCGACGGGCCGCTGCCCCGGGCCGGGGTGCAGGTGCGCCGGTCCGAGGACCTCGTGACGTGGGCGTTCCAGGGCTGGGCGCTGGACGGCGTGCCTGCGGACGCGGCCGCGTGGACGGGTGCCGAGGGGCTGTGGGCCCCCGACGTCGTGCGGGTGCCGGACGCCGTCGCGGTGCCGGACGCCGAGCGGTGGCGGATGTACTACTCCGCGTCGAGCTTCGGCTCCCGGACATCGGCCATCGGGCTCGCGACGGCCCCGCACCCCGCCGGCCCGTGGACGGATCGCGGGCTCGTCGTCACCAGCCGGCACGACGTCGACGGGCCGAACGCCATCGACGCGAACGCCGTGGTCGACGCCGACGGGCGGCACTGGCTGGTCTACGGGTCGTTCTTCGGCGGCATCCACGCGCTCGGCCTCGACCCGGCCACCGGCTTCGTGCTCGGCTCGGGCGGGCGCCCGCGCCCCGGCCCGGGGCTGCTGCTCGCGCGGCGGCCGCACACCGTCGAGGCGGCGGTCGAGGGGGCGTTCGTGCTCCCCCGGCCCGGGGGTGGCTACGCCCTGCTGACCTCGTTCGACTCGCTGTTCGGGACCTACCACCTGCGGGTCGTCGCGGGCCCGTCGGTGACGGGACCCTACGCCGACGTCCGCGGGCGGTCCGCGACCGACGTGGCGGCCGACCCGGTGGGCAGCACCGTGCTGGCCGGGCACCGGCTCGCGGGCGGCCGCGGCTGGCTGGCGCCCGGGCACGCGTCCGTCCTGACCGAGCCGCTGCCCGGCGGCGGCGCGCGGCAGCTGCTCGTGCACCACGTGCGGGACGCCGACGAGCCCACCCGGCACGAGGTGCAGGTCCGGCGGCTCGCGTGGACCGCCGGCGGGTGGCCGCTGGTGTCCCCGCAGCCGTGGGCCGGGCCGGACCGGGAGCAGGACGACGAGGCGACGTGGCCCGCGTCGGTCGCCGAGCTCGCCGGGACGTGGGAGGTCGTGACCTTCGCGCGCGGGGACGCGTTCACGGCGTCGGCGCTGCGGGTCGTGGGGGCCGAGGGGCCGCCCGGGGCCGTGGCGCTGGGGCGCGGCCGGTTCGCGTGGGACGGCCCGGGGTCGTCGGCGCGCGCGGGCGCGGTCGAGGCCGTGGTGTTCCCGGCCTGGGACGCGGTCCGAGGGCGCGCGACGCTCGCGGGTGCGGCGCTGGACACCGGCACCGGGGTCGTGACGGTCGCGACGCTCGTGGAGGTGGCGCGGTGAGCGCCGGCCTCGTGGGCGCGGGGCCGGCCGGGGCGGGTGCGGCGGGCGCGGGCGCGGGTCCGGGGGGCGCGGGCGCGGGTCGAGCGGGCGCGGGCGCGGGTCCGGCGGGCGCCGGCGCCGCGGCGCGGCGGCGGGTGCCCGTGCACGAGGGCGGTGAGGACGTCGCCGGCTGGGCCGGCGCGGTCATGCGCTGGCTGCGTGTCGGCGCCCGGCTGGTGCTGGTCAACGTCCTCGCGGTGCTCGGGACCCTGCTCGGCGGGGTCGTGCTCGGCGTGCTGCCCGCGCTCGCCGCCGCGGCGGCGGTGCTGGGGGCCGTCGCCGCGGGCGAGCCGCCGGAGTCGGTGGGCCGCGCGTTCTGGGCCGAGTACCGGGCGGGGTTCCGGCGGGCGAACCGGCTGGGCTGGCCGCTGCTGGTCGTGGGCGCGCTGCTCGCGGCGGACGCGCTCGCGCTGCCGGCCCTCGCGTCCGCGACGGGGTCGACCGGCCCCGCCGCCGTGGCCGCCGCCGGGCTCCTGGCGCTCGGGGCGGGCCTGCTCGTCGTCGGCGCGTGGTTCCTCGCGGTGCTGCGCCGGTACGACGAGCCGTTCGGCCGCACCTGGCGGTTCCTGCTGCTGGTGCCGCCGACGTCGCCCGGGACCGCGCTGGCGGTGCTGGTGACGCTGGGCGCCCTGGCGTTCGCGGGCTGGCACCTCACGGCCCTGGTCCCGCTGCTCGGGGTGTCCGGCCCCGTGCTGCTCACCGGCGTCCTCGTCGACCGCCGCCTGGACGCGATCGACGCGACGGGGCGCTGACCCCGGGACCCCTCGGGCGGAGCGTCCTGCCCGGCACGCCCGGTGCGTCGGGCAGAACGCGCCACCTGTCTCCACCCGGGGCGGGAGGGGCGGGACGTCGACGGGCGGGGCGGCGCGGCGTCGGCGAGCATGAGGCGTGGCCTCCGACCTGCACGCCAGCACCCCCGGGAGCGCGACCGGGCGCACCCCCGCGCTCGCCGCCGCGACCGGCGCCCGGCCGAGCCGCGGGCGGTGGCTGGTGGCCACGACCGAGTACGCGGGGCTCACCCGGTACACCGGCGGCATCGGGCGGCACTACGCCTCGCTGCTGCCCGCGCTGGTGCGCCGGGGCGCGGCGGTCGACCTGCTCGTCCTCGCCGACGGGGACCTGCTGCCCGACGCCGACCTCGGCGGGGTCCGGCTGGTCGGCCACGTCCGGCCGCCGCGCGCCCGGGTCCCCGCGCTGCTCGCCCGCGCCGCGGCCGTGCGCCGGGCGTACCGGGGCGGCGCCTACGACCGGGTGTTCCTGCCCGAGTGGGCCGCGCTCGGTGTCGCCCTGCCCGCCGGGGCGCCGCTGCTGACCAACCTGGCGACGAGCACCCGGCTGGCGAACGAGGTCGCGGGCTTCACGCCCCGGTCGTTCGGGCTCCGCGGCGGGGCGGTCGTGGCGGTGCAGGGCCGGCTCGAGGACCGGCAGGTGCGGCGGTCGGCGGGGCTGGTCCCGATCTCCCGGGCGATGCAGCGGTGGACCGAGTCCGCGTTCGCGGACCTGCCGCCCGCCCGGGTGGTGCGGAACTGCATCGACGTGGCGCACGTGCGCCGCGCCGCGGGGTCGGCCGGGCTCCCCGCCGGCTGGCCCGACGACGGAGCGCCGGTGGTGCTGTTCCTGGGACGGCTGGAGCGGCGCAAGGGGGTCACGGACGCGTTCGCGGCGTTCGCGGAGGTCGCCCGCCGGCACCCCACCGCGCGGCTGGTGCTCGCGGGCGCCAGCGGCGACCGCCGGTTCGAGCCCGACCGGCCCGCGCTGCTCGGCCTGCTGCCCCCGGAGGCGCGGGACCGGGTCACCTGGCTCGGGCACGTCGATGACGACACCCTGTACCGGGCGGTCCGGGAGGCGGCCGTGACGACCTGCCCGTCCCGGTGGGAGGGGTTCGGCAACGCCGCGCTGGAGGCCAAGGCGATCGGCGGCGCGCTCGTCGTCACCACCGGCAGCGGCTACGACGACTTCTGCACCGACGGCGAGGACAGCCTCATGGTGCCGCCCGCCGACCCCGCCGCACTGGCCGAGGCCGTGCTGCGGCTGCTGGACGACCCGGTGCTGGCGGCGACGCTCGGCGCGCGCGCGGCGGCGGGCGCCGAGCGCTGGACGGCCGACCCGGTGGCGGCCGACCTCCTGGACGCGGCCGACGCCCTCCTGGGCCCGCCCCGCGCGGCGGCCTCCGCCGCCGGCACCACCGAGCGAGCAACCGACACGTCGAGCGAGTAGTCGGCGACTACTCGCTCGACGTGTCGGGTACCCCCTCGGGAGCGTGAGGGCGGCCGCGAGGGCGGCGCGCGCCCGGCGCGGCGGTGGCGCAGGTCAGGCGCGGTGCCAGGCCGTCCCGTCCCAGCGCACGGCGCCCGCCGCCGCGAACGCGCGCAGCCAGCCCTCCATCGGCCACCGGCCCCACCGCCGCGCGAACCGCGCGCCGTTGCGCAGCACGTCGTCCAGGTGCTGCCAGGGCGGGCTGCTCGTCGGGTGGTGCTGGTGGTAGGCGTGCGCCCCGCCGACCCACGCGAGCGGGACGCGCGCGTCCCGCAGCGCGTACCCGAAGTCCGTGTCCTCCCCGCCGTAGCCCTCGTAGCCCTCGTCGAACCGGGGCCCGTCCGCCCAGCGCCGCGCGGTCAGGGCGAACGACAGCGACCAGAACAGGTCGTACTCGTCGTCGCCCGCGACCTGCACGACGCCGTCCGCGGGCGCCGGCCGCGCCGGGTGCGGGCGGGTGGCGGCCGCGAGCGCCGCCGGGTCGTCGACCACCGCGCCGGGCGGCAGGTAGGTGACCGGCCCGCAGAGCACCGCCGCGGGGTGCGCGGCCGCGGCCTCCGCGTACCGGTCCAGCAGGCCTGGCCCCGGGACGCAGTCGGCGTCGAGCAGGACCACGAGGTCGGCACCGAGCGCCACGGCCCGGTCCGCGCCCGCGTTCCGCGCCGCCGCCAGCCGCAGCCCGTGCGGGCCGGGCGGCACCCGGAGCACCTCGTCGGCGTCGAGCGCCGGCGGGTCGTCGTCGCCGACCCAGACGACCACGACCAGCGTCGCCGGGTCCCGCCGCACGACCGCGAGCTGCCGCCGCAGGTGGTCGACCCGGGGCGTCGAGCACAGCGTCACGACGGCCCGCGCGCTGGTCACGACAGCCCCCCGCGCCGGGCGACGTCCGCGATCGCCTCGGCCGCCCGGGCCGCCGCCCCCGCCGTCCCCCACACCGACCAGTCCGGCTCGAGGGCCTCCGCCCGCTCGAGCACCTCGGGCCACCGGCCCGGCTCCGGCCACGCGGGCTCGACGACCGCCAGCCCGGCACGGCCGAGCGCGCGGGCGGTCACGGCCTGCTCGTCGAACGGCCGGTCCTGCGGCACCACCACGGCGCGCGCGCCGGCGACCGCGAGGTCCGCCACCGAGTTCTGCCCCGCGAACGACACCACGGTCCCCGCGGAGGTGAGCTCGCGCCAGGGGTCGTCCGACCACGCCCCGCCCGGGCCGAGGGCGGTCCACCGGCGTCCGGGGGTGGCGCGCGCCGCGGCGTCGACGTGCTCGGCGGTCACCTCCGAGCCGCCGCGGCCCCCGAGCACGAGCACGCCCTCGCGGTCGCCGTCCGGAGCCCGTCGCCCGTCGAACCGGCTGATCCCGCCCGTGAACACCACGCGGTCGCGCACCGGCTCCAGGTGCGCGGCGGGCAGGACGTCCGCGGGCCACGGCGCCAGCACGCGGGCGGCGGCGCGCAGGCCGAGCGCGTGCGGCTCGTCGTCCCGGACGCCCGGCTGCGCCACCAGCACCGGCGGGACGCCGAGCAGCCGGGCGAACACGGTGACCTCGACCGACACGTCGACGACGATCGCCGCCGCGCCCCGGGCGTCGAGCTCGCGGGCGATCCGCGCGAGCCGGCCCCGGTGGCCCGGGTGCAGCAGCGGGGCCCAGTGCAGCAGGCCGCCGGCGGCGGGATCGGCCTCGGCGGGCGGCCGCCCGGCCGCGTCGGGGTCGTCGTCGCGGTCGAGCCGCACCCAGTCGACGTGCGGGGGCAGCCCGGCGGGCTCCGGCAGCGAGCTCAGCGCCACGACGTCCGCGTCGAGGTGCGGGGCCACGGCGCGCAGCCGGCCGAGGTGCCCCGACCCGTGGTGGTGCACGTACCAGGCGACGGTCGGCCGGCTCACGCGATCAGCTCCGCGCCGGCGGCGTGCTCGGCGACCAGCGCGCGGAACACCCGCTCGAGGGCGTCGACCCGCACGTCCAGGCCGTAGTGCCGGCGCGCCGACGCGCGCACCCGGGCCCGGAACCCCTGCTCCGCCGCCGAGCGCGCGGCGAGCCGGTCCGCGGCGGCGGCGAGCGCGCCCACGTCGCCGCGCGGCACGGCGGACATGCCGGTCGCGGTGCGGGCGATCTCCCGGATGCCGCCCGCGCCGAACGCCGCGACGGGCGTGCCGCACATCAGCGCCTCCGGGCCCACGAGGCCGAACGGCTCCTCCCAGGCGGGCGTCCCGAGGGCGCACGCGCTGCGGCCGATCAGGCGGGCGAGCGCCGGCTGGTCCAGCAGGCCGACGTACCGGACGCCGTCCCCCACGTGCGGCAGCACGGACCGCTCCGCGTACTCCCGGTCGCCGATCCGGCCGGCGATCGTCAGCTCGCGGCCGAGCAGCCGCGCCGCCTCGATCGCCAGGTGCGGCGCCTTCTCCGGCACCAGCCGGCCGGACCAGACCAGCCCGTCGCCGCCCGGGCCGAGCGGCCAGTCCGCCGCGTCGATGCCGTTCGGCAGCACGGAGGCGTCGACGACGGGTGCCCACTCCCGCCGGGTGTGCGCGCTGACCGCGAGGAACCGGGTGCCGCGGGCGTGCGCGGCCGCGTCCACCAGCTCCGGCTCGAGCGGGGTGTGCAGGGTGGACACCATCGGCACGCCGAGGGAGGCCGCCCGCCGCAGGGGCAGGCCGTGCAGGCAGTGGTTCGAGATCACGTCGTACCGCTCGGGCGCGCGGGCGATCACGTCGAGCGCCCGGTCCAGCGCCGGCACGGACCGCTCCCGGTAGGCGTCCGGGTAGTCCGAGTCGGTGGCGCGGGCGCCCTCCGGCCAGTCGAGGGTCGGCAGCGCGAACTCGGCCGGCCCGCCGTCGAGGAAGTCCGAGCCGCGGACGGCGATCAGCGAGACGGCGTGCCCGCGGGCCCGCAGCGTGCGGACCTCGTTCCACACGGCCGACTCCAGGCCGCCCGCGTGCGGCTGCCGGATCGGGAACCGGAGGGGCGCGACGACCACGACGCGCAGCCGTGCCCCCGTCACCGGGCGCCCCCGGCCAGCAGCGAGCGGTACAGGGCGGCGTGCTGCTCGGCGGCAGCGCGGTCCTCGGCGAGCCGACGCTCGCGCCGGTCGCGGACGAGCGCCGCGCGGGCCGCCGTCCCGGGGCGGGTCGCCGCCGGGGAGCGCAGCAGGTCGCGCAGCGCGGCGGCCAGGCCGGCGGCGTCGCCCACCGCGCCGGACGTCGCGACCGAGCCGTCGGGGTGCTGCTGGTGGTAGTAGCCGACGGCGGGCGCGGCGACCGGGACGCCGAGGTCCCAGCACAGCTCCAGCCAGCCGGAGTGCGTGCCGTGCGCGTAGGGCAGCACGCACGCGTCGAGGCCGGCCAGCGCCTCGGCGAGGCCCCGGTCGTCCAGGCGGTCGTGCTCGACCAGCGCGACCGTGCCCGGGTCCGCCGCGGCGCACAGCTCGCGGACCTCGTCGCGGGCCGCCTCGTCCCGGACGCGCCGGTGCAGCCGGATCTCGGCCCGCGCGGGCAGGCCCGAGGCGCGCAGGTCGGCCACGGCGGCCAGCAGCGCGCGGGTGGCGGCGGGGGCGTCGACGTTGGGGCGGAGGTCCTTGAGGTGCAGGCCGACGACCCGCCCGGCGGCGTCCGGGACCGCGCCGGACGGCGCCGCGGGCGGCTCGACCAGCAGCCGCGGGTGCGGCACGACCAGCGCGTCGCGCCCCCAGCGCCCTCGGATCTCCGCCGCCGCGCCCGGGGTGAGGGTGACGAGCGCGTCGGCCCCCGGCACCAGCACGTCGAGCTGCGCGCGGTACCCCGCCTGGTCGACGAGCTGCGGGTGCTCCAGGTCGTGCACGGTGAGCACGACCGGCCAGCCCGCCGCGCGGGCCGCGCCCAGCGTGCGGGCCAGGTGCGCCGGGTCGAACGACTCGGTGCCGAAGTGCACGTGCAGCAGGTCCGCCTCCGCGGCGTGCGCCGCGATCCAGGCGGGGTCGAGCACCACCGGCGGCCACCAGCGGCCCGGCTCGGCGCCCGGTGGCGTCGGGTCCGGCAGCACCGTCAGGCCCGCGGCGTCGGTGACCCGGGCGACGTAGGGGTGGGCCGCGGGGACGGAGGCGACCCGCACCGCGCGGCTCGTGGACCGCGACGCGCCCGCGGTCGGTGCCAGGAGCTGCGACATGCGGTCCTCTCGTCGTGGCGGACGTGCCGCCCGGTCCCCGAGCGGCGCGGCATCGCGGTGGTGCGGGAAGTGTCGCGCGGTTGCCGCCTCCCCGCGACTCGACCACGATTGCCGGGATGACCAGGACCGACACCCCCGTGCTCCTCCTCACGGGGCCGCCGCGGCACGGCGTCGCCCGGTACGCGGCCGACCTCGCGGCGCACGTGCGCGCGCTCGACGGCGGCGCGCGGGTGCTGCGGGTCGACGACCCCGGGGACCTGCCCGCCGCCGCCGGCGGCGTCGGCCGCGCGCACCTGCACGTGACGGACCGGCTGCTCGGCGCCTCGCCCGACGCCGCGGCGGACCTGGTCGAGCGGCTGGCCGGGGTGTGCCGCCTCACGGTCACCCTGCACGACGTGCCGCAGGAGTCCGACGGGCCGCGGAACCTGCCCCGGCGGACGGCGGCGTACGCGCGGGTCGCCGCGGCGGCGGACGGGGTGGCGGTCAACAGCCGGCACGAGGCGCTGCTGCTGGCGGAGCACGGGGTGCTGGCGCCCGGGCGCGCGCACGTCGTGCCGCTGGGCGCGGTGCCGGGCGGCCCGGACGGGACCGCGGTGCCGGCCGCCGGGGCCGGCGCGGGGACCCGCGTCCCCGTCGCGCCCGGCACCCCGCTGGTCGCGCTCGTCGCCGGCTTCCTCTACCCCGGCAAGGGCCACGACGACGTGGTGCGCGCCGTCGCCGACGCCGCGGACCTGCTCCGCGCCGCCGGCACCCCGCCCGGCGAGGTCGCGGTGGTCGCGGTGGGCGGACCGTCCCCCGGCCACGAGGACGAGGTCGACCGCCTCCGCGCCGACGCGGCGGCGCGCGGGGTGGCGTTCCGGGTCACCGGCGGGCTGGACGACGAGGCGTACCGGGCCGCGCTCGCCGGCCCGGGCGTCCCGGTCGCCGCGCACCGGCACCTGTCGGCGTCCCGCACGCTGCTCGACTGGGGCGAGGCCGGGCGGCGGCCGCTGGTCGTCGAGTCGCGGTACGCCCGCGAGATGGCGGCGCTGCGGCCCGGCACGCTCACGCTGTACCCGGCGGCGGACCTGCCCGCGCACCTGGCCCGGGCGTGGGCGGACCCGACGGCGACGACGCCGGCGCCCGGCGCGTCGCTCGCGCCCACGCTGGCCGACGCGGCGGCGGCGTACCGCGCCTGGTGGGCCGCGGGCGCACGGTCCACCGGCGGGGCCGCCGCGTGACCGGGCCCGCCCGACCCGGCCGTCCGCTGCCGGGCAACCGGTGGGACCTGCTCGACGGCGTGCTGCCCGCCGACCCGCCGTCGGTGTCGGTCGTCGTCGTGCACTACGACCAGCAGGCCGAGCTCGACCGGACGCTCCGGGCCCTGGCGCGGCAGGACCACCCCGCGGACCGCACAGAGGTGCTCGTCGTGGACGACGGGTCGCCGGTCCCGCCCCGCGTCCCCGACGGCGTCCGGCTGCTGCGCCAGGAGGACCGCGGGTTCCGGGTCGCCGCCGCGCGCAACGTCGGCGCCGCCGCCGCGACCCACGACGTGCTGGTGTTCCTGGACGCCGACACCGCACCGGAGCCCGGCTACCTGCGCGCGATCTCCCGGCTGCCTGCGCTCGCCCCGGACTGCGTCGCGGTCGGCCGCCGCCGGCACGCCGACCTCGCCGGCGCGCCCGTGGACGCGCCCGTCGAGCAGCTCGGCCCGGAGCGCGAGCTGCCCGAGCCGGCCTGGCTCGTCGACGCCTACCGGCGCAGCCGGGACCTGCTGGACGCCGACGACCGCTCGTACCGGTACGTGATCGGGGCCGTGACCGCGTGCAGCCGTGCGCTGTTCGAGGAGGCGGGCGGGTTCGACGAGGGGTTCTCGTCCTACGGCGGCGAGGACTGGGAGTGGGCGTACCGGGCGTGGCTCGCCGGCGCGGTGCTCGCGCACGTGCCGGACGCGGTCGCCTGGCACGACGGACCGGACTGGTCCGGCCGGGACGCGGCGTCGCGGGCCGCGAAGAACACGGAGGCGCTGCGGCTCGCGGACCTGGTCCCGGTGCCGGGGTCGCGGCCGCGGGGGCTGCCGTCCGGCCGGGCCGACGTGCTGGTGCACGCCCCCGGCGGTGACGGCGTGTCGGCGGCGCAGCGGTTCGTGAGCGTGGACTCGGTGCTCGCCGCGCTGCCCGGCGCGGTCGCCGCACCCGGCGCCGCCCCGGGGTCCGGCCCGGTCACCGATCCCGGCACGCTCACCGCGCCCGGCGCGCCGACGGACCCGCACGACCCGGCCACCGGCGACCCCCGGTTCGACCGCGTCCGCCTCGACGTCCTCCTCGACCGCCCGCTGCGCGCCGACCCGGGCACGGGCTCCGTCGCCGCGGCCGTCGAGCGCGTGGCCGCCGAGGGCCTGGCCGAGCTCGCCCTGCTCGGCGCCGACGGCGCCCCGCTGCTCCGGGTCGTCTCCCGCCGGGCCCGGGCCCGCGAGCGCCGCTGGCGCCGCGACGACCTGTTCCCCCGCGCGACCGCCCCGGCCGACGGCCTCACCCCGCTGCCGGACGAGCCCGACCTGGAGGCCTACCTCGGCGGCTGGTGACCCCCGTCAGTCCGCCGCGTCCACCGCGGTGAGCCGCCCGGCGCGCGCCGCGGCCACCACCGCCCCGCGCTCCGTCGCCGGGAACCGCGCGAGCACCGCCGCGAGCGTCCCGGCGTCCTCGTTCGCCCCGAACGCCTCGGCGTGCGGCTGCAGCGCCACCGAGTCCGCCAGCGTCCCCGCCGGCACCGGGTCGAAGCCCAGCGCGTCGACGAACGCCGCCACCTCGGCCGCGGCCTCCGTGTCGTCCGCGGCGACCGCGATCGCCCGCCGTCCCGGCGTGCCCGCGGGCAGCGGCCCCTCGTCGAGGTCGTGGTAGCCCATGTGGTTGAACGCCTTGACGACCCGGGCGCCGGGCAGCGCCTCGGCCACCAGCACGCTGGTGGCGACCGCGGGGTCGGCGAGGTCGGGGCGCTCGCCGTCCGTCTCCCACCAGTAGTTCATCGCATCGACCACGACGCGGCCGGCCACCTGGGCCCCGACCCGCTCGACGACCTGCGGGAGCCGGCCCAGCGGCAGGGCGAGCACCACCAGGTCGGCGCGGGCGGCGTCGACGGCGTCGACGGCCCGGGCGCCGGGCGCCAGCACCTCGACGATCAGCCGGATGCGGTCCGGGTCGCCCGAACCGGCGACGGTGACGTCGTACCCGGCCGCCACGGCGAGGCGCGCGAGGACGGTGCCGACCTTGCCCGCGCCGAGGATCCCGACGGTGCGCGCGGTCACGCGGCGCCCCCGGCGAGCAGGTCCCGCACCATCGGCGCGACCCGGCTGCCGAACAGCTCGACGGCCCGCAGCCGGTCGCTCACCCGCAGCGGCCCGCCGGTGTAGACCAGGTCGAACCGGCTGACGTCCAGGCTCGACACGGTCCGCGCGATCTTGCGGGCGACCGTCTCCGGCGAGCCGACGTACAGCGACCCGTGCGCCACCTCGGCGTCGAACTCCGCGCGGCGCAGCGGCGGCCAGCCGCGGTCCGCCCCGATGGCGTCGCGCATCTGCTTGTACGGCCCGTAGTAGGCCTCGAGCGCCGCCTCGTCGGTCTCGGCGACCAGGCCGTGCGAGTGCACGCCGACCCGGCCCTCGGGGGTGCCGAGCTGGGCGGTGGCCCGCCGGTACAGGTCGACGTACGGCCGGAACCGGTCGGGCTCGCCGCCGATGATCGCGAGCATGAGCGGCAGGCCGTGGTGCGCGGCGCGGACCACGGACTGCGGCGAGCCCCCCACGCCGACCCAGGTCTCCAGACCGCCCGCCGTCTTGGGGTAGACGTCCGCCGCCTCCAGCGGGGCCCGCGTCGTGCCCGACCAGGTCACCAGCTGCTCGCGGAGCAGCTGGGCGAACAGCTCGATCTTCTCCTCGAACAGGACCTCGTAGTCCTGCAGGTCGAAGCCGAACAGCGGGAACGACTCGGTGAACGACCCGCGCCCGAGCATCACCTGCGCCCGCCCGCCGGACAGCGCGTCGACGGTCGCGAACCGCTGGAACACCCGCACCGGGTCGTCCGAGCTGAGGACCGTGACGCCGGAGGCGAGCCGGATGCGCTCGGTGCGGGTCGCGATGCCGGCGAGCACCGTCTCCGGGGAGGAGAGCGCGAAGTCGGGTCGGTGGTGCTCGCCGAGCGCGATGACGTCGAGGCCGACCTGGTCGGCGAGCACGGCCTCGTCGACCACCCGGCGGATCGCCTCGGGGTGGGTGAGCAGGCGCCCGGTGGCGTCGTCGGTCGGCAGGTCGCCGAAGGTGTCCAGGCCGAGCTGCAGGGCGGTCATGACGGGGTCCTCCCGGGTCGTTCGTCGGCACCCATCGTGCGCGGCTTCCGTTGAACAATCAACTACCGCACCGGATTCCGGCCCGGTCCCGCCCCGGCGGGCACGCCGTCAGGCCACCACCGTGCGCGTCGACGCCGCGGGCCGGACCGCGGCCCCCACCGTCGACTCCCGCGCCACGACCTCGAAGTCCGTGACCACCTCGACGTGCTCCGCCGGCGCCGTGCCGGCGACCCGCGCCAGCAGCAGGTCCACCGCCGTCTGCGCGATCTGCTCCCGCCCCGGCGCGACGGACGACAGCGGCGGCGACGCGTAGGCCGCGTCCTCGATGTCGTCGAACCCGATGACGGCGACCTCCTCCGGCACCGCGACGCCGCGGGCGTGCAGGACGTGCAGCGCGCCGATCGCCAGGGCGTCGTTCAGGCCGAACACCGCGTCGATCTCGGTCCCGGCGTCCAGCATCCGCTCCATCGCCTCGGCCCCGGTCGACCGGTGCCACAGCCCGGCCTCGCCCAGCAGCGCGGGGTCCGGCGGCAGCCCGGCCTCGGCGAGCGCCTCCTCGTAGCCGCGCTGGCGCAGGGCGGCGCTGCCGACCGTCTCCCCCGCGTGCGACCCGATCAGCGCGATCCGGCGCCGCCCGGTCTCGATCAGGTGCCGGGTCGCCGCGCGCGCCGCCTCGACGTTGCTCATCGTCACGTGGTCGGCGGGACCGCCGAAGATCCGCTCGCCGAGCAGCACCATCGGGAAGTCCACCGCGAACGACGCGCGGTCCTCCGTCCCCAGCGCGAGCGGGGAGAAGATCAGACCGTCCGTGAGGTGCCGGCGCTGGCCGTGCAGCACCTCGAGCTCGCGCTCCCGGCTGGCGTTCGTCTGCTCGATCAGCACGATGACGCCGCGGCGCTCGGCGGCCTGGATCACGGAGTCCGCGAGCTCGGCGAAGTACGGCAGGCTCAGCTCGGGCACCGCCAGCCCGATCATCCCGGTCCGGCCCTGGCGCAGGTTCCGCGCCGACAGGTTCACCCGGTAGCCGAGCTGCTCGATCGCGGCCTCGACGCGCTCCTTGGTCCCCGGGCGGATGTACGGGTACCCGTTGATGACGTTCGAGACCGTCTTGATCGACACCCCGGCGATCGCCGCGACGTCCTGCATGGTCACGCCCGCCTGGCGCCGCTTGCCGGTCATCGACCCACCTCTCCCGCCACGTCCCGCGCCCTGCCCGTCTGCCACGACGCGCCGGGCCGCGCCCCAGCGTAGGGGCGCGGCGCGGCACGCGGGTCACGCGACCGGGGTGGTCCCCGCCGTCACCGGCCGCCGAGCCCGGTGGTGGCGACCGCCTTGACGATCTGCCGCTGGAACAGCATGAACAGCAGGATCAGCGGCAGGGCGGCGATCACGGCCGAGGCCATGGTCTGGGCGTAGATCGTGCCGTAGGCGTTCTTGACCGTCGACAGACCGACCGGCAGCGTCATCAGGTCGGGGTTGTTGGTGACGATGAACGGCCACAGGAAGTTGTTCCACGCGCCGATGAACACGAAGATCGCGACCGCCGAGACGATGGGCCGGGAGATGGGCAGCACGATGGACCAGAAGGTCCGCCAGTGCCCCGCCCCGTCCACCCGCGCGGCGTCCTCGATCTCCTGCGGCACCTCCGCGAAGAACTTGCTGAAGATGTAGACCATCACCGGCGCCACCAGCTGGGGCAGGATCACGCCCTGGTAGGTGTCGACGAAGCCCAGGGCCTCCATCTGCCGGAACAGCGGCACGATGAGGATCTGGCCCGGGACCGCGATCAGCGCGATGGTCGCCGCGAACAGCAGGTTCTTGCCGCGGAACCGGGTGCGGGCGAACCCGTAGCCGGCGAGCGCGCAGACCGCGACCGTGAGGATCGTGACCGACCCCGCCACCAGCAGGGTGTTCAGCATCCAGCGGGGCACCTCGCCGCGCTCGAACACCGTGCGGTAGTTCTCCAGCGTGAACCCGCCGTCCGGGAACCACTGCAGCGGGACGGACTGCGCCTGCGCCTCGGTCTTGAACGAGGTGTCGACCGCCCAGAACAGCGGCAGCAGCCAGGTCAGCGCCATGATCACGAGCAGCACCACCGACAGCACGGTGGCGAGCCGGCTGCGGCCCAGGACGAGGCTGCGGGTGCGGCGGTTCTCCTCGCGCCGCTCGGTGTAGGTGCGGCGCAGGCCGCCCGCCGTCCCTGTCGGGGCGGAGATCGTCTCAACGGCCACGGCCCTGCTCCTTCCGGCGAGCGGTGGTCAGCACCTGGAACACCACGGCGACCACGATGATGAGCGCGAAGTAGATGTACGACATGGCCGACGCGTAGCCCATGCGGTACCCGGTGAACCCGGTGTCGTAGATGTACTGCAGGATCGGCCGCGTCACGCCGTTCGGGCCGCTGCCGCCGTTGAAGGCGATGAACATCTGGTCGAACACCTTCAGCGAGGCGAGCACCTGCAGGATCGTGATCAGCACGGTCGTGGCGCGCAGCTGCGGCAGCGTGATGGACCACAGCCGGCGCCACGCCCCCGCCCCGTCCAGCGCGGCCGCCTCGTACATCTGGTCCGGGATCGCCTGCAGCGCGGACAGGTACAGCAGGAAGTTGAAGCCGACGGTCCACCACAGGGTGAGCAGGGCCATCGACCACATCGCGACGTTCGGGTCCGTGAGCCAGCCGACCTTCTCCAGCCCCAGCCGGTCGAGCCAGTAGTTGAAGAAACCGATCTCGGGCTGGTAGAGCCAGACCCAGATCTGCACGACGACCGCGACCGGCAGCATGTACGGCGCGAAGAACGCGAGCCGCCACACCCACTGGCCGGGCAGGCCCGTGTAGACCAGCAGGGCCATCGCCAGCGCGATCACGACCAGCGGGATCGTGCTCATCAGCGTGAAGATCACGGTGTTGCCGAGGGTGGACCACATGGTCGCGTCGCCGAAGGCCTCGGCGTAGTTGTCGAGCCCGATCCAGCCGCCGTTGCCCATGAGGGACTGCTCGGTGAAGCTCAGGCCGAGGCCCCAGAGCGTCGGGACGACCAGGAACAGCACGGCGACGACGACGAACGGGATGACGAACGGCCAGCCGCTGCCCTCGCGGCGGCTGCGGCCGCGGCGCGGGCTGCGCGGGAGGTCGGGGGTGCGCGGGGGCGCGGCGGCCGCCTGCGACTGGGACGGGGTGGTGAGTGCGCTCATGGCTGCGGTCCCTCCGTCAGGCCGGCGGCTTGGTCTGCAGGGCGGCGTCGAGGCTGCCGATCAGCCGGTCCACGGCGGCCTCGGGGGACGACTTGTCGAGCCAGGCGCCCTGGAGCGCCTCGCCGACCCGCGCCTGGAAGTCCGACCCGGAGCCCGTGAACCAGGCCTGCGGGTCGAAGACGGCCTGGTCGCTCGCGGCCGCGTAGTGCGACTGCGGCACCTTGGCCTGGTACTCGGCCGACTCGGTGACCTCCCGGTTCGCGGGGATGTGCCCGCCGTCGGACCAGAGGAGCGACTTGTTGAGCATGGCCGCGACCGTCGCGTAGGCCGCCTCGCGCCGCTCGGGGTCGAGGTTGACCTGGTGCGGCAGCACGAACACGTGCGAGTCGCCGTACGTCGCGGGCGTGCCGAAGATGTTCGGCATCGGCATGGCGTCCACGTCGACGCCCGCCGTCAGGAACGACTGGAGCTCCCAGTTGCCGTTGAAGCACATGCCGACGCGGCCGGTGGAGAAGTTGGCGACGGCCGACGGGTAGTCGGAGTTCGCGATCGCCACCGTGTCGTCCAGCCACGACTGCACCCAGCTGACCGACTCGATCAGCGCGTCCCGGTCGACCTGCGCGGCCTCACCGGGGTTCAGCACGACCTCGTTGCCGGTCTGCGCGTACAGGCCCCAGAGCATCCGGGACATCTGCGCGCCGTCGCCGGTGTACCCGTAGCCGACGCCCGCGTACCCGGTGACCTCCGCCATGGCCCGGCCCGCCTCGACGAAGCCGTCCGGCGAGTCGACGCCGACCAGCTTCCCGTCCGGGCCCAGCAGCCCGGCCTGGTCGGCCAGCCCCCGGTCGAAGAACAGCAGGAACGCGTGGAAGTCGAGCGGGACGGCCCACAGCTTCCCGTCGATCGTCGCCCGGTCCCACAGCGCCGGCGGGAACATGTCCTCCGTGACGCCGTGCTCGGCGAGCAGGTCCAGGTCCCAGGGGTCGAGCACCCCGCCCGGGACCCAGCCGGCCACCCGGGTCAGGTGCATGACCGCCAGGTCGGGGGCGCGGCCGCCCACCGAGGCCATGACGAGCTTGGTGTAGTACGGCGCGCCCCAGGTGAGGACCACCGGGTCGATCCCGATCGCCGGGTTCTCGTCCTGCACCTCGGTCATCATCTGCTGGAAGATGCCGCCGTCACCGCCGGTGAACAGGTGCCACAGCTGGATCCGGGTCTGCCCGGACGCCGCCGCGGCCTCACCCCCGCACCCGCTCAGCGCCCAGGCCGCACCGAGGGCACCCGCCCCCGCCACGGCCCCCCGGAGCACGGACCGACGGCTCAGCGCCGTCCGCCCCGGACCCCCGCGAGCTCCTGAGATCATCCTCGACCTCCCGCCTCCACGGGGGCGCACGGCACCCGTGGGTTTTCATCGTTGAAGAACCGCTCGGCAGTGAATCAGCACGGGACAAACCCCGTCAAGAGGTGACGATCCACCCCAGGTGTGCCACGTGGCAACACGGCGCGCCGTCCCGGCGGAAAGCGGCCGGCCGGACGCGGGCACGACGAAGGGCCCGGCACTCGGTGCCGGGCCCCTCGTCCTCGTCGCCGCTCGCGCGGCGGCGGGTCACTTCTTGTTGCGACGCTGGTGACGCGTCTTGCGCAGCAGCTTGCGGTGCTTCTTCTTCGCCATGCGCTTGCGGCGCTTCTTGATGACGGAGCCCATGGGGTCCTCGCTTCCTGTGGCGAGCGCTCGAAGCGCCCCGCCGGGGTCGTGGTCGATCGACGCGCGGCACGACGAACGCCCACGCACGGGAAAGTCCGGCCCTACCTTACGCGATCGGCGAGGCCGTCCGCGACGCGCCGGTACGCACCCGCCACCCGAGCGGCGCGCGGTACGCGCCGGTCAGGAGGACAGCCGGCCGGCGCGCGGGCCGTCCTCGCCCGCCTCGCCCTCGGCCTCGAGGTCCAGCCGGGCGGTCGCGAGGTAGTGGTCGAGCGCGTCCTGCGGCACCCGGAACGAGCGGCCGACGCGGACCGCGGGCATCTCGCCCGAGTGTAGCAGCCGGTACACCGTCATCTTCGAGACCCGCATGACCTCGGCGACCTCGGCGACGGTGAGGAACCGCACCCGCGGGGGCTGCTCGCTGGTCATGGCCGCTCTTCTCGCTCGTGCGCGCACGACCGGTGCGCGGGACTGGCTGCACACAGGTGCCGCGACGACACCTTAGAGCCTGGTGAGGCTGGTGTGAAAGGGGAGACGCGTGGGACCACCCGCCGGGGTGCATCCCGGTGCCCGCCACTCTCCCGCACGCCCCTCGCACCCGCCTCCCCGCCCCGCCCCGCGCGCGCCGCCGTGGGGCCGCCGGCGACGCCGAGGGAGCATCCGACACGTCGAGCGAGTAGTCGGCGACTGCTCGCTCGACGCGTCGGTTACCCCCTCGGCGACCGGGGGTGGCGGGGCGGGGCGGGGGCCCGCGGAGCGGGGCGGGGC
>NZ_VEGH01000013.1 GCF_007679345.1 Cellulosimicrobium cellulans | reverse complement strand
GGTGTGGGAGAGTAGGACGCCGCCGGACATCATTTCAGAAAGAGCCACCCCTCCGGGGGTGGCTCTTTCTGTTTCCCCACCTGAGTGCGCAGCACGCCCTGACGCCCGGCCCGGTCAGAAGTATCCGAGTCCTGCGACCCGGCCCGACGGGCTCTGCGTGCGCGGCCCGGCTCTGAACGTCCTGGCCGCGCGGCTCGAAGCGCCCTGGGCGCACAGCCCGGCGCGAGGGGCCCTGGGCGCACGGGCCGGCTCGACGAGCTCTGCGTGCGCGGCCCGGCGCGAGGGGCCCTGGGCGCACGGGCCGGCTCGCCGAGCTCTGCGTGCGCGGCCCTGCGCGAGGGGCTCTGGGCGCACGACCCGGCGCGAAGGGCCACACTCAGGCGCCGGGCACGGTCGCAGTTCTCACCCCTTTCCGGGTGCGCCGAGCACGCAGCAGATGCCGGCTTCGAGGGACGGCGAGCAGCACCTTCTGCACGCTCGGTGCTGACGCCCGGCCGCGCACGTCCGCCCGCGGTGCTGGGGGGCCGACGCCTACGCGACCGTGCACGGCGACGACACGTGGCGACGCGCACCCGCGCCGCCCGCGCCCCGCGCCCACCCACGCTCGCCGCATCCCCGGACACCCCACCCCCGGACAGCACGCCGAGTCTCCATCTCCTGACTGTCCTCGACGACGAACTCAAAGACGCGAAGTGCAGTCTCGGCGGCCGGCGTGCCCCGGCGTGACGGGCGCTGCCGGGCGACGGCGGGGGGCGCGGCCTCGCGGGGGGCGTCGATCGGCGATGGAGTGCGTGTGGGCGCGGAGCGGGGGGTCTAGGGCCGGGCCGGGTACGGGCGGGGCGGCCGGGCGGGACCGCAGGCGGGTCTGGTCAGCCGCCGTGAGGGTCAGGCCGGCTGGCATCGGGGTGGGCGAGCCCGGGTCAGGTCTGATCGTGCGAGGTCAGGCGAGGCCGGACGGGTCTGATCGTGCGGGGTCAGGCGAGGCCGGACGGGTCTGGTCGTGCGGGGTCAGGCGGGGCCGGACGGGTCTGGTCGTGCGGGCTCAGGCGGGGCCGGACGGGTCTGATCGTGCGGGGTCAGGCGAGGCCGGACGGGTCTGGGCGTGCGAGGTCAGGCGAGACCGGGACGGGCCTGATCGTGCCAAGCCAGGCGGAGCCGGGACAGGTCTGGTCGGGCGTGGCCGGGACAGGTCTGGACGTGCGAGGTCAGGCGTGGCCGGGACAGGTCTGGTCGCGACAGGCAGGCGCGAGCCGAGGACGGGCCCCGGTCACGCCGGGACGAGGTAGAGGACGCCCAGGGGCGGGACGCGCAGGGTCGCCGAGAACGCCCTGCCGTGGTGCGGCTCGGGACGCGCCTGGACCTGGCCGAGGTTGCCCACGCCCGAGCCGCCGTACTCCTCGGCGTCGGTGTTGAGGGCCTCGATCCAGGTGCCGCCCTGGGGGAGCGCCAGGCGGTAGTCCTCGTGCGGGACGCCGGAGAAGTTCGCGACGACCGCGACGACGTTGCCGCGGTCGTCCCGGCGCAGGTACGCGAGGACGTTGCGGTCGGCGTCGTTCGCGTCGATCCACTCGAACCCCTGGGGGGAGTGGTCGAGCGCCCACATGGCGGAGTGGGACCGGTAGAACCGGTTGAGGTCGCGGACGGCGGACTGGACGCCGCGGTGCGGGGCGTGGTCGAGCAGGTACCAGTCGAGGGACCGGGACTCGGCCCACTCGGTGCCCTGCGCGAACTCGGTGCCCATGAAGATGAGCTGCTTGCCAGGGTGCGACCACTGGTAGGCGAGCAGGGCCCGGACGCCGGCGCGCTGCTGCCAGTCGTCGCCGGGCATCTTGCGCATGACGGAGCCCTTGCCGTGGACGACCTCGTCGTGGCTGATCGGCAGGACGAACTGCTCGGAGAAGGCGTACACGAGCGAGAAGGTCGCCTCGTGGTGGTGGTAGCGGCGGTTGATCGGCAGCTCCGCCAGGTACCGGAGCGTGTCGTTCATCCAGCCCATGTTCCACTTCAGGCCGAAGCCGAGGCCGCCGCCGCTCGTCGGGGTGGTCACACCCGGCCAGGCGGTGGACTCCTCGGCGATCATCATGACGCCCGGGGTGCGACGGTACGCGGTGGCGTTGGCCTCCTGGAGGAACGCGATCGCCTCGAGGTTCTCGCGGCCGCCGTGCACGTTCGGGGTCCACTGGCCGGGCTCGCGCGAGTAGTCGAGGTAGAGCATCGACGCCACGGCGTCGACGCGCAGGCCGTCGGCGTGGAACTCCTCGAGCCAGTAGGTGGCGTTGGCGACGAGGAAGTTCTTCACCTCGTTGCGGCCGAAGTTGAAGACGTAGGTGCCCCAGTCGAGCTGCTCGCCGCGCTGCGGGTCCGGGTGCTCGTACAGCGGGGTGCCGTCGAAACGGGCGAGGGCCCACTCGTCCTTGGGGAAGTGCGCGGGGACCCAGTCGAGCAGGACGCCGATGCCGGCGCGGTGCAGGGTGTCGACGAGGTGCCGGAAGTCGTCGGGGTGGCCGAACCGGGAGGTCGGCGCGTAGTACGACGACACCTGGTAGCCCCAGGAGCCGCCGAACGGGTGCTCGGACACCGGCAGGAACTCGACGTGGGTGAAGCCCATCTCGAGGACGTACGCGGTCAGCTGCTCGGCGAGCTCCTGGTAGGACAGGCCCTGCCGCCAGGAGCCGAGGTGCACCTCGTAGATGCTCATGGGCCCGGAGTGCGGGTCGTGCGAGCGGCGGTGGTCGATCCACTCCTGGTCGCCCCAGGTGAAGTCGGACTCCACGACGACGGACGCCGTGGCCGGCGGGACCTCGGTGCCCTTGGCGAGCGGGTCGGCCTTCTGCCGCCACGTGCCGTCAGGAGCGCCGATCTCGAACTTGTACCGGGTGCCGGCGCCGACGCCCGGGACGAACAGCTCCCAGACGCCCGAGTCGCCGAGCGAGCGCATGGCGTGCTGGGCGCCCTGCCAGTGGTTGAAGTCGCCGACGACCCGGACGGCGCGCGCGTTGGGCGCCCACACGGCGAACGCGGTGCCGGTGACCTCGCCGAGCGTGCCGGGGTACCGGTGCACGTTGGCGCCGAGGACGGTCCACAGCTGCTCGTGCCGGCCCTCGCGGATGAGGTGCCGGTCGAGCTCCTGCACGGTGGGCAGGTAGCGGTACGGGTCGTCGACCCGCTGGGTGTCCGCGCCGTAGGTGACGTCGAGGCGGTAGTCGACCACCTGCGTCTCGGGGAGGACCGCGACCCAGATGCCGTCCTGCTCGTGCTCGGCCGGCGTGCTGCCGGTGGCGGTGACCACCTCGACGGCGTCGGCGAGCGGGCGCAGGGTCCGCACCACGAGCCCGCTCGGGGTCAGGTGGGCGCCCAGCACGGAGTGCGGGTCGTGGTGCGTGCCGGACGCGACGGCGCGCAGGGTGTCGTGGTCGACGGTGACGGGCGACGTCTCGGCCGGGCGGTTCATGTGCCCACCCAACCACCACCGGGGCGTTCGCGCAGCCAGGAACCGGACGCACGGGCGCGCGGCGCCGGCACGGTCAGTCCCGCAGGACCGCCCCGCCCGCGGCGGCCCACCACAGGTCCGCCAGCGCACGGTGCCCGGCGGGCGTCGGGTGCACGCCGTCGGCGGCCAGCGCCGCGGCGCCGTGCTCTGCCGCGAGGGCCGCGAGGTGGGTCCCGGCCGGGACGAGGACGGCACCGTGCTCGGCGGCGAGCCGGTGCACGACGGCGACCTTCGCGCCCAGGTCCTCGTCCCACCACCGCTCCTGCTCGGCGGTCACGGGCAGGACGAACGGCTCGACGAGCACCAGGCGGCGCACCCCGGCGGCGAGCGCGGACCCGAGCAGGGCGCGATAGGTCGCCTCGAACGCCTCGGGCGCGGTGACGGCGCCGCGGTCGTAGCGGCGCCAGGTGTCGTTGACGCCCACGGCGACGGACAGGACGTCGGGGCGCTCGGCCAGGACGTCGTCGTCCCACCGCGCCGCCAGGTCGGCGGCCCGGTCGCCCCCGACGCCGCGGTTGGTGACCCGGCACCCGCTCAGCGGTCCCTCGGCGAGCAGCCGGACGTAGCCGTCGCCCAGGTGCTCCGGGTCGGCGCGCCGGCCGCAGTCGGTGACGGAGTCGCCGACCAGCAGGACGTGGGTCGGTGCGGGATCGGGAACGCCGGGCGCGCCGGCCGGGGTCGCGGGGCTCACGCCCGGCAGTCTGCCAGCCGCGCCCGGCGACCGGGCGCGGCGAGCCCCGCGCCCGGCGTCAGCCGATCAGCCGCTGCACCCCCGCGAGCGGGATCGGCAGCCAGTCCGGCCGGTTGCGCGCCTCGTACACGGCCTCGTACAGCGCCTTGTCGAGCTCGAGCACCCGCAGCAGGTGCGCCCGGGTGCCGGGATCCAGGTCCGTGCTCTCGGCGGAGTAGCCCGCGAGGAACGCGGCGCGTGCGACCTCGGTCCACGCGGCGGGCGCGCCGCCGACCGCCGCGGCGTAGTCGAACGACCGGAGCATGCCCGCGGCGTCGCGGAGCGCGAGGTCCGGCCGGGTGCGCTGGGCGACGGGGAGCAGGGGCTCGCCCTCGAAGTCGAGGACGTACCAGGTCTCGTCCCCGCGCAGCACCTGGCCGAGGTGCAGGTCGCCGTGCACGCGCTGCCGGTGCGGGACGTCGGCGAGCAGCCGGGTCCGCTCGGCGAGGGCGGCGACCGGGTCGGCGAACCCGGCGAGCTCGGGAACGATCCCGCTGGCCCAGGCGAACCGGGCGGCGAGCGCGTCGGCCACCCGGGCGGCGGCGGGGGACAGGCCGGGCTCGGGGTCGGCGGCGTGCCGCCCGGACGGGGCGGTGCTCGCCTCGGCCGCGGGGAGCACGTCGTCCGGCAGCGCCCGCGCGAGCGCCCGGTGCATCTGCCCGACGACCTCCCCGAGGTCCTCGGCGAGGTCGGCGAACGACTCACCGCGCCGCGCGAGGTCGCACGCGAGCTCGAAGCCGTCCTGGGCGCCCGGCACGAAGGCGCTGAGCACCCCGAGGTGCCCGTGGGCCGTGCCGTCCCCGTCCGGCCACTCGGCACCGAGCCAGGCGAGCGGCCGCGGGACGTGCGTCCAGCCGACCTCGGCGAGGGCCCGCGGCACGTCGACGTCGGGGTTGTCGCCCTCGGTGAGCCCGCGGAACACCTTGAGCATCGCGGTGCTGCCGTCGGGTCCCGCCCCGGGCAGGATGACGGAGGTGTTGGACTGCTCGCCGGGCACCACCTTCGGGGTGCCCAGGGCGTCGGCCGGCGCCGGCGCGTCGCCGTCGGGCCGGTCGGCCTCGGCGAGCCAGGCACGCTCGAACTCCGGCCGCCCGGCGCCGTCGACGACGGCGGTGCCGTCGGGCAGGCGTCCGACCAGCGCGGCGTCGCCGTCGGCCACGTCGACGCCCAGCACCACGGGCACCTGCAGCACGGCACCGGTGCCGCCGCCCTCGGCGCGCAGCAGCAGGAGCCGCACGGTCGCGGTGCCCTCCGGGTCCGTCAGCGACAGCCCCCCGATCGCGGTGACCCGGGCGTCCACGCCCTTGATCGGGAACCAGCGCCGGCCCGGGAGCCAGGGCGCCAGCAGCGCGGCCAGCGCGTCGTCGCGGTCCTCGTGGGCCACTCGTCGCTCGGTCATGCCGTCGTCACCGCCAGCCAGTAGAAGTCGCGCGAGCCCAGGGTGAAGGAGGCCGTCCCGTCGGCGCCGACGGGCGGGAACGGGGCTCCGCCGAACACGTCCCGCAGCTCGGCGCCCGCGAGGTCGGGCGGGAGCCGCACGGTCGTCGCCCGCGCCGTGGAGGCGAGGTTCGCGACGACGAGCAGCGTCTCGTCCGGGCCGCGCCGCAGGAACGAGAGCACCGCGTCGTTGTCGCCCGGCGCCACCTCGAACGTGCCCCTCCCGAGCGCCGGGTGCTGCCGCCGGACCATGAGCATGCCGCGCACCCAGTGCAGCAGCGAGGTGGTCTGCGCGAGCTGCGCCTCGACGTTCACGTTGTTGTAGTGGTGCACCAGCGACTGGATCACCGGGAGGTAGAGCTTGCCGGGGTCGGACGTCGAGAACCCGGCGTTGCGGTCGGGCGTCCACTGCATCGGGGTCCGCACCGCGTCCCGGTCGGCGAGCCAGATGTTGTCGCCCATGCCGATCTCGTCGCCGTAGTACAGGCACGGCGAACCCGGCAGGGACAGCAGCAGGGCGTGCGCGAGCTCGATCTCCTTGCGGGAGTCGTCGAGCAGCGGCGCGAGCCGCCGCCGGATGCCGATGTTGGCGCGCATCCGGGAGTCCGGCGCGTACCAGCCGTACATGGACGCGCGCTCCTCGGTGGACACCATCTCGAGCGTCAGCTCGTCGTGGTTCCGCAGGAACGTGCTCCACTGGCCGCCGCCGGGGATGGCGGGGGTGTCGGCGAGGATGTCGACGATCGACGTGGCCCGCTGGTCGCGCAGCGAGTAGTAGATCCGCGGCATGACCGGGAAGTGGAAGCACATGTGGCACTCGGGCTCGGACTCGGTGCCGAAGTAGTGCACGACGTCCTCGGGCCACTGGTTGGCCTCGGCCAGCATGATCCGGCCCGGGAACTCCCGGTCGATCATCGCGCGCAGGTCCCGCAGGAACCGGTGGGTCTCCGGGAGGTTCTCGCAGTTGGTGCCGTCCCGCTCGAACAGGTAGGGGACCGCGTCCAGCCGGAAGCCGTCGACGCCGACCCGCAGCCAGAACCGCGCCACGTCGAACATCGCCTCGACGACCCGCGGGTTGTCGAAGTTCAGGTCGGGCTGGTGGCTGAAGAACCGGTGCCAGAAGTACTGCCGGCGCACCGGGTCGAAGGTCCAGTTGGACGTCTCGGTGTCGACGAAGATGATCCGCGCGTCCTGGTACTTCGTGTTGTCGTCGGACCACACGTAGAAGTCGCCGTACGGGCCGTCGGGGTCGGATCGGGACGCCTGGAACCAGGGGTGCTGGTCCGAGGAGTGGTTCATGACGAGGTCGACGACGACCCGCATCCCGCGCTCGTGCGCCGCGGCGACCAGGTCGGTGAAGTCCTCCATCGTCCCGTACTGGGCGGCGACCGCGGTGTAGTCGGAGACGTCGTACCCGCCGTCCCGCAGGGGCGAGGGGTAGAACGGCGGCAGCCACAGGCAGTCGACGCCGAGCCACTGGAGGTAGTCGAGCCGGGCGGTGAGCCCGCGCAGGTCGCCGCTGCCGGAGCCGTCCGAGTCGGAGAACGACCGGATCATCACCTCGTAGAACACCGCGGTGCGGTACCACTCGGGGTCGTCGCTCAGACCGCCCTGCTCGGCGCCCGGCACCGGCGGCTGCCGGCGCGCGGGCAGGGCGGTGAGGGCGATGGCGCCGGTGGCCGGGGCCGGACCGGTCGCCGCGGCGCCGTGCGGGACGTGCCCGCCCGCGCCCGTCACCGTCGGGACGGTCCCCGTCGCGGACGGCACCGGCGTGCCGCCCGCGGACCCTGCCGGCGTCACACCCGCTCCACCTGGATCACGTGCGCGACCCGGCTGTACGGGTCGAGCCGCACCCAGGGCCGGGCGTCCCAGGCGTAGACCTCCTGGGACAGCACGTCGTGCGCGACGAACCGGGCGTCCGGGTCGAGCCCGAGGGCCGGCAGGTCGAGCTCGACCACGCCGTCGTGCGCGGACCGCGGGTCGAGGTTCACGACGACCAGCACCGTGTCGGGCCGGCCGGTCGGGGACAGGCCGGCGGGCAGGTGCCGGGAGAACGCGACCAGCGACGGGTCCGACGTCGGGTGCACCGTGAGGTTGCGCAGCTGGCGCAGCGCGGGGTGCGCCCGGCGGATCTCGTTCAGCGAGCGCAGCAGCCGCGCGATGCCGAGCGGCTCCGCGGCCGCCCAGTCGCGGGGCTTGAACTCGTACTTCTCGTTGTCGATCTGCTCCTCGACCCCGGGCCGCGGCACGTCCTCGACGAGCTCGTAGCCGGAGTAGATGCCCCAGGTCGGCGAGCCGAGCGCCGCGAGCACCGCCCGCACCGCGAAGCCGGCGGTGCCGCCGGTCTGCATGTACGGCGTGAGGATGTCGTGGGTCGTCGGCCAGAACGACGGCCGCATCCACGACCCCTGCTCGCCGGACACCTCGGCGAGGTACTCGGCGACCTCCTCCTTGGTGTTCCGCCAGGTGAAGTACGTGTACGACTGGTGGAAGCCGACCCGCGCCAGGTTGAGCATCATCGCCGGGCGGGTGAACGCCTCGGACAGGAACACCACGTCGGGGTGCGCGGCACGGACGTCGGCCAGCAGCCACTGCCAGAACGACAGCGGCTTGGTGTGCGGGTTGTCCACGCGGAACGCGGTGACGCCGTGGTCGATCCAGACCTGCAGGACGCGCCGGATCTCCCGCGCGATGCCCTCCGGGTCGTTGTCGAAGTTCAGGGGGTAGATGTCCTGGTACTTCTTCGGCGGGTTCTCCGCGTACGCGATCGTCCCGTCGAGCCGCGTGGTGAACCACTCCGGGTGCTCGGTGACCCACGGGTGGTCGGGGGAGCACTGCAGCGCGAGGTCGAGCGCCACCTCCAGGCCCTGGTCGCGGGCTGCGGCGACGAACGCGTCGAAGTCCTCGAACGTGCCCAGCGACGGGTCGATCGCGTCGTGCCCGCCGTCCGGGGAGCCGATCGCGTACGGCGAGCCCGGGTCGCCCGGCCTCGCGTCCAGGGTGTTGTTGCGGCCCTTGCGGTGCGTGGTGCCGATCGGGTGGATCGGCGTCAGGTAGACGACGTCGAACCCGAGGCCGGCGATCCGCGGCAGGTCCTCGGCGGCGGTGCGCAGCGTGCCGGTGGTCCAGGTGCCGGTGGCGTCGTCGTAGGTGGCGCCGATCGACCGTGGGAAGATCTCGTACCAGGCGCCGGCCAGGGCCAGCGGGCGGTCGACGACCAGCGGGTAGGTGGGCGACGGGCTGACGAGCTCGCGCACCGGGTGGGCCGCGAGCGCCGCCCGCACCTCGGCGGACAGGCCGGCGGCCAGGCGGGCCTCGGCGGGGCGGGAGTCGTCCCGCAGCGCGGTCGCGGCGTCGCGCAGCACCCGCGCGTCCGCCTCCGGGATCGCGGCCCCGGCGTCGTCGGCGGTGCGGTCGGCGGCGCGGGCCAGCAGGCGGGCGCCCTCCTCGAGCACGAGCTCGACGTCCACGCCCGCGCCGACCTTGAGCGGCGCGTCGTGCGCCCAGGTGCCGAACGGGTCGGACCAGCCCTCGACGCGGAAGCCCCACGTCCCGGCCTCGTCGGGCACCAGGCGGGCCTCGTACCGGTCCAGGCCGGGGGCGATGTCCACCATCGTCGCCCGGGCGCGGTCCGTGCCGTCGGGGCCGACGAGCACCGCGGTCGCGGCGCAGGCGTCGTGCCCCTCGCGGAACACGGTGGCGCGGATCGGCACCGCCTCGCCGACCGTGGCCTTGGCGGGCCAGCGGCCCGCCTCGGCGACGGGGGAGACGTCCACGACCGGGATGCGGCCGATGGGCGCGCGGCCGGGGCGGGCCGCCTCGGCGACCGCCTCGGCGGTGGCGACGGCCTTGGCGGGGCTCGCCGCCTTCCGGGCGCGGCGGGTCGGCGCGGGGGCCTCGGGCGCCGCGGCTGCGGGCGCGGCCGGACCTGGTCCGGGCACCGGGGCGGAGGTCGTGGGGGGCGGCACGTCGGCGGCCGCGGGGGTCGCGCGTGACGGCCGGGCGGGACGGGAAGCGGGCTGGCGCGGCGAGGGTGTCGACGTCACGGGATCGAACCTATCCACTGGTGCCGGGCCCAGCCATCCGTACGGCCCACCTGCCGGGTGACGGGCACCGAATGGGACCGAGGTGCTGTTCGCGGCGGCCCCGCAGTGCCTAGGCTCGGTCGGGTGAGAGCCATCCGCCGATTCACCGTCCGCACCTCGCTGCCCGCCGAGCTCGCCGACCTGGACGAGCTCGCCCACAACCTGCGCTGGTCCTGGCACGCGCCGACCCGCGACCTGTTCGCCCGCATCGACCCCGCGCTGTGGGACGAGGTGCACGGCGACCCGGTCGCGCTGCTCGGCGCCCTGCGGCCCGAGCGGCTGGCGGAGCTGGCCGCCGACCCCGACGTCGTGGCCGCGGTGCGCGCCGCGACGGCGGACCTGCACGAGTACCTGGAGGCCCCGCGCTGGTACCAGCGCCGGCAGGCCTCCGACCCGTCGCTGCCCGCCGCGATCGGCTACTTCTCCCCGGAGTTCGGCATCACCGCCGTGCTGCCGCAGTACTCCGGCGGCCTCGGCATCCTGGCCGGCGACCACCTGAAGAGCGCGTCCGACCTGGGCGTGCCGGTGATCGGCGTCGGGCTGCTCTACGGCGCGGGCTACTTCAAGCAGTCGCTCACCCGGGACGGCTGGCAGCAAGAGACCTACCCGCTGCTCGACCCCGACGGCATGCCGCTCACCCTGGTCCGCGAGCAGGACGGCACCCCCGCGGTCGTGTCGATCGCGCTGCCGGGCGACCGCACGCTGCACGCGCACGTCTGGACCGCGACGGTCGGCCGCGTGCCGCTGCTGCTGCTCGACTCCGACGTGCCCGAGAACGACGAGGCCGCCCGCAAGGTCACCGACCGGCTGTACGGCGGCGGCGGCGAGCACCGGCTGCAGCAGGAGCTGCTGCTCGGCGTGGGCGGCGTCCGCGCGCTGCGCGTGTGGTCCCGGCTGACCGGCGCGCCGGAGCCGGAGGTCTACCACACCAACGAGGGCCACGCCGGGTTCCTCGGCGTCGAGCGGATCCGCGAGCTGGTCACCGGCGCGGGGCTCGGCTTCGACGAGGCGCTGGAGGCGGTGCGCGCCGCGACCGTGTTCACCACCCACACCCCGGTTCCCGCCGGCATCGACCGGTTCGACGCCGCGCTCGTCCAGCAGTACTTCGGCGGGGCGAACGCCGCGGCGGGCGTCCCGGTGGAGCGCGTGCTCGCGCTCGGCGCCGAGGACTACCCGGGCGGCGACCCGACGATGTTCAACATGGCCGTCATGGGCCTGCGGCTCGGCGGGCGCGCCAACGGCGTCTCGCTGCTGCACGGCGAGGTGTCCCGCGGCATGTTCAACGGCCTGTGGCCGGGCTTCGACGACGTCGAGGTGCCGATCACCTCGGTCACCAACGGCGTGCACGCGCCGACCTGGGTCGACCGCCGGCTGTCCGACCTCGCGGCCGATCGGCTGTCCGGGGAGGAGATCGCGGCGGGCGTCGGCTGGCTGCGCACGGACGCGATCACGGACGAGGAGCTGTGGGCGCTGCGCCGGACCCTGCGCGCGCAGCTGGTCGCGGACGCCCGGCGTCGGGTGCGGCACTCCTGGGCGCAGCGCGGCGCGAGCCCGGCCGAGCTCGGCTGGGTCGACGACGTGCTCTCGCCCGACGTGCTGACCATCGGGTTCGCCCGCCGGGTGCCGACCTACAAGCGGCTCACGCTCATGCTGCGCGACCCCGAGCGGCTGCGCGCCCTGCTCACCCACCCCGAGCGCCCGGTGCAGCTGGTCATCGCCGGCAAGTCGCACCCGGCCGACGACCAGGGCAAGCGGCTCATCCAGCAGCTCGTCCGGTTCGCCGACGACGCGGGCGTGCGGCACCGCATCGTGTTCCTGCCGAACTACGACATCGCGATGGCCCAGACCCTGTACCCGGGCTGCGACGTGTGGCTGAACAACCCGCTGCGCCCGCTCGAGGCGTGCGGCACGTCCGGCATGAAGGCCGCGCTGAACGGCGGGCTCAACCTGTCCATCCTGGACGGGTGGTGGGACGAGTGGTTCGACGGCGAGAACGGGTGGGCGATCCCGACGGCCGACGGCGTCGAGGACCCCGACCGGCGCGACGACCTCGAGGCCGCCGCGCTGTACGAGCTCATCGAGCACCAGGTGGCGCCGCGGTTCTACGACCGCGACGAGCGCGGGCTGCCCGGCCGGTGGCTCGAGATGGTCCGGCACACGCTGGCCACGCTCGGCCCGAAGGTGCAGGCCACCCGGATGGTCGCCGACTACGTCGAGCGGCTGTACGTGCCGGCGGCCGTCGCCGGTCGGGCGCTCGCGGGCGACGCGGGCTTCGCGGGGGCGCGCGAGCTCGCGGCCTGGAAGGGGCGGGTGCGGACCGGCTGGCAGCACGTGCGGGTCGACCACGTCGAGTCCGGCGGGGTCGGCGAGGTGCCGCAGGTGGGCGACACGCTGCACGTGCGCGCGTACGTGGCGCTCGGCGACCTGTCCCCGGAGGACGTCGAGGTGCAGGTCGTGCACGGGAAGGTCTCCGAGGCCGACGAGCTGCACGGGTTCGCGGTCGACCCGCTGGCGCTCGCGGACACCTACGAGGGCGGGCGGTACGGGTTCGCCGGCGACGTGGTGCTCGACTCGTCGGGGCCCTTCGGGTACAGCGTCCGGGTCGTGCCGCGGCACGACGGCCTGGCGTCGGTCGCCGAGGTCGGCCTGGTGGCGAACGCGGGCTGACCCCGCGCCGCGAGCCCTCGCCCCGGGACGACCCGGCGGCGAGGGCTCGCGCCGGTCGGGGGTCAGGCCACGTAGACGCGCAGGCTCAGGGGCTCCAGGGCGGCGCGGGTGCCCGCCTCCTGGTGGTGGTTGCCGGTGAGCGCGGCCGCGTCCGCGTCGGCCGGGTGCTCCCACGTGGAGTCCCACGCGAGCCGCCACGTCGCCGGCTCGGGCGTGGTGACGCCGTCGCCGGTCGTCGCCTCGCCGCCGGCCCAGCCGCCGGCGGTCCAGCCGTCGCCCGCGCCGCGGTCGGCCGTCCCGCCCGCGCCGCCGTGCTCGACGCCGCCCGGGGCCGGGTCCGCGAGCACGACGTCGACCGGGTCCAGCGACCCGTTGATCACGAGCAGCACCGCGTCGTCGCCCGCGACCCGGAGCATCTGCAGGGTGCGCAGGTCGGCGTCGTGCCACCGCTCGTGGGTGAACAGCGCCCCCGCGGGGTCGAACCACGCCAGGTCCGGCCGCCCGTCCGGCCCGGCGCGCCCGGTGAAGAACCGCGCGCTGCCCAGCGCCGGGTGCGTCCGCCGCAGGGCGGTCAGGTGCCGCGCCGTGGCGAGCAGGTCCCGCCGCCACGGCGCGAGGTCCCACGAGACCCAGGACAGCGGGGAGTCCTGGCAGTAGGCGTTGTTGTTGCCGTGCTGGGTGCGGCCGAGCTCGTCGCCGGCCGTGATCATCGGCGTTCCCGCGGACAGCAGCAGGGTGGCGAGCACGTTCCGGATCGACCGGCGGCGCAGCGGCACGATGTCGGCGGCCACGGAGTCGGCGGCGACGTGCCCCTCGACGCCGTGGTTCCAGGACCGGTTGTCGTCGGTGCCGTCGCGGTTCTGCTCGCCGTTGGCCTCGTTGTGCTTGTGCTCGTAGGCCACGAGGTCGGCCAGCGTGAACCCGTCGTGGGCGGTGACGTAGTTGATCGACGCGCGGGGCCCGCGGGCGAGCGGCGGGTCCGAGCGGCCGAACAGGTCGACGGAGCCGGCCAGGCGGGTCGCGAGGTCCCGGACCCGGTGCTCGGGCAGGCCGTGCGCGGCGCGGGCGGGGTCGGCGAGCCAGAAGGACCGCACGGAGTTCCGGAACCGGTCGTTCCACTCGGCGAACGGCATCGGGAACTGGCCGGTGCGCCACCCGCCCGGCCCGACGTCCCACGGCTCCGCGATCAGCTTGAGGCCGTGCAGGGCGGGGTCCGTGGCGGCCGCGACCAGGAACGGATGGTCCGGGTCGAAGCCGGTGTGCCCGCGCCCGAGGGTCACGGCCAGGTCGAACCGGAAGCCGTCGACGCCCACCTCCTGAGCCCAGTAGCGCAGCGAGTCGAGCGCGAGCCGGACCACCTCCGGCCGGCGGAAGTCGAGCGTGTTGCCGGTGCCCGTGACGTCGGCCAGGGCCGCGGGGTGGGCGCCGTCGTGCCGGTAGTAGACCGCGGAGTCCAGGCCGCGCCAGGACAGGTGCTGACCCGGGAGCCCGCCCTCGCAGGTGTGGTTGTACACGACGTCGAGCAGCACCTCGATCCCGGCCTCGTGCAGCGCGTGCACCGCCGTGCGGAGCTCCTCCAGCACGGCGGCGGGGCCGGCGGCGCGCGCGGCGGCCGTGGCGTAGGGGGCGTGCGGGGCGAAGAACCCGAGGGTGCTGTAGCCCCAGTAGTTGGTCAGGCCGCGCTGCACCAGGTGCGGCTCGGAGGAGAACGCGTGCACCGGCAGCAGCTCCAGCGCGGTGACGCCGAGCGCCCTCAGGTGCTCGACGACGACCGGGTGCCCGAGCGCCGCGTACGTGCCCCGCAGGTGCGGCGGCAGGTCGGGGTGCCGGACGGTGAGGCCCTTGACGTGCGCCTCGTAGACGACGGTGTCCGTCCAGGGCGTGTGCGGCCGGTTGGCCGCCGGGTCGACGGCGTCGCCGGCCCCGCGCCGCCCGGGCCGGCGGTCGAGGACGACGGCGTGCGGCACGTGCGCGACCGAGTCGCGGGGGTCGGGCTCTCCGGACGGGTCGCCCCGCAGCGCGTCGTCGACGACGTGGCCGTACGTCGCCGGGCCGTGGTCCACCTCGCCCACCAGGCCGCGGGCGTACGGGTCCACCAGCAGCTTCGCCGGGTTGTACCGCAGGCCGGCGCCCGGGTCCCACGGGCCGTGGGCGCGCAGGCCGTACCGCTGGCCGGGCCGCACGCCCGGGACGCGGGCGGAGAACACGCCGAGGTCCGGGCCGTCGAGCCGGACGCGGCGCTCCGCCCAGCCGGTGGGGGCCGTGGGGTCGGGGTCGAGCAGGCACAGGTCGACCGCCTCGGCGTGCGGGGCGAGCACGCCGACCTCGACGCCGTCGTCGGTCGCGTGCACCCCGAGGCGGGGCGGCGGTCCGGGGTGCGGGGCGGCGGCGGTCACAGGCCCCATTGTGGCCCGGCGCGCGCACCGTGCGGGCCCCCCACCAGGGGGTCCGGCGGCGGGCCGCGTCCGGGCGGTTCCCGGGACCCGGTCCCGTGCACCCCGTCCCCCCGGGCGGGTAACGTCTCCGAGGTGAGAATCGTGGTGTGCGTGAAGCACGTGCCCGACATCCAGTCCGAGCGGTCGCTGGGGCCCGACGGGCGCCTCGTGCGCGACGGCGGCGACGGCACGATCAACGAGCTGGACGAGAACGCCGTCGAGGCCGCCGTCGTGCTGGCCGAGCAGGCCCGGGACGCCGGCGAGGACGCCGAGGTCGTCGTGGTGACGGTCGGCCCGGACGACGCCGAGGACGCGGTGCGCCGCGGCCTGCAGCTCGGCGCGGACGCCGCCGTGCACGTGCTGGACGACGCGGTCGCCGGGTCCGACGTGTTCGGCACCGCGACGGTGCTGGCCGCCGTGCTGCGCCGGCTGGGGGAGCAGGCACCGGTCGACCTCGTGGTCACCGGCATGGCCGGGCTGGACGGGCTCACCTCGCTGCTGCCCGCCGCGCTCGCCGCGACCCTCGACCTGCCGCAGCTCACCCTCGCGGCGGAGGTCACGCTCGCCGACGGCGAAGTGACCGTGCGCCGCGACCTCGACCACGCCGTCGAGGAGCTCACCGCCCCGCTGCCCGCGCTGGTCTCGGTCACCGACCGCGCCAACGAGCCGCGGTACCCGAACTTCCAGGGGATCATGGCCGCCCGCAAGAAGCCGGTCGAGACCCTGACGCTCGCGGACCTCGGGATCGACCCGGCGACGGTCGGCACGGCCGGCGCCCGCACGGAGGTGCTCGAGGCCGCCCCCCGGCCCCCGCGCACCGACCGGGTGCTGGTCACCGACGACGGCCAGGCGGGCGCGCGGCTCGCCGCGTGGCTCCTGGAGCGCGACCTGGTCCGCACGACCCCCGCGACCGGAGAGGTCCTCTGATGGCCACCGTCCTCGTCCTGCTGGACCACGCCGAGACGGGCGCGCTGCGCGGCAGCGTGCTGGAGCTGGCCACCGCGGCCCGCGACCTGGCCGACGGCGGCGAGGTGCACGGCCTGTGGGTCGGCGACGAGCCGGTCGACCCGGCCCTGCCGGTCCTGGGCCGGCACGGGGTCGCCGTCGTGCACCAGGTGTCCACCGGCGCGGTCGAGCCGCACCTGACGCCCGTCCTGGCCGAGGCGATCGCCGACGCCGTGCGCGACACCGGCGCGACGGTGCTGCTCGCGCTGTCGACGTTCGAGAACAAGGAGGCCGCGGCCCGGCTGGCCGTCGCGACCGGCGCGGGCGTCGTCACCGACGCCGCCGCGGTCGAGCGGGACGCCGAGGGCCGGGTCGTCGCCGCCAAGACGGTGCTCGCCGGCACCTGGACCACCCGGTGCGCGGTGCGGACCGACCTCGCCGTCGTGCTGCTCAAGGCCGGCGCCGTGGTGTCCCGGCACGTCGAGGAGCCGGCGCCGCTCGCGCCCGAGGTGCGCACCCGCGCGCTCGCGGTCTCGGAGCGGGCCACCCGCGCCGCGCTCGTGCGGCGCACGCCGGCGGCGCCGTCCGACCGGCCGGACCTGTCGTCGGCGGACGTCGTGGTCGTGGGCGGGCGCGGCACCGAGGGCGACTTCGGGCCGATCGAGGCGCTCGCGGACGAGGTCGGCGGCGCGGTCGGTTCCACCCGCGTGGCGACGGACGAGGGCTGGATCGGGCACGAGACCCAGATCGGCCAGACCGGGGTGACCGTGTCGCCGCGGCTGTACATCGGCGCGGGCGTGTCCGGGGCGGTGCACCACCGCGGCGGCATGCAGGCGTCCGGGACGATCGTGGCGGTCAACCCCGACCCGGAGGCGCCCATCTTCGAGATCGCCGACTACGGGATCGTCGGGGACCTGTTCACCGTCCTGCCCCAGGTCACCGAGGAGCTGCGCCGGCTGCGGCAGGGCTGAGCGGGGTGCGCGGTCGCCCGGGCCGGGGCTCCCGGCTCAGGCCAGCGCGCGCAGCCACTCCACGGCGTGCCGCCCCTGCGCCCCCTGGAACCGCCGCAGGTTCGGGATGCCGACCGGGGCCGGCTGCAGCGCGCCGTGCACGAAGTAGCCCGCCAGGCCCGCCACGGCGGCGCGCAGCCGCTCGGGCTCGACGCCCTTCGACGCCGGACGGTCCCAGAACAGGTCCTGCGGCTCCCCGCCGCCCTGCATCGCGACGCTGGGCAGCATGAACGCCAGGTCGAGCCACGGGGCGCCGACGCTGGCGTGCGGCCAGTCGATCAGCGCGACCCGGCCGCCCTCGTGGTCGTGGTCCACCATGACGTTGTCCGCGCGGAGGTCGCCGTGCACCAGCGCGGTCCCCGCGCAGGCCGCCAGCGCGTCGTCCTCCCACCCGACCAGCGCGTCGAGGTGCGCGAGGACCCACGCGCCGGCCTCGCCCGTGCGGGCGGCCAGCGCGTCCAGGTCGGCGCCCGGGCGCCCCGCGATCGTGCGCCAGCCGGTGAAGTCGCCGGCCAGCGTCTCCGCGGTCGGGCGCAGCTCGTGGCCCGGCAGCGGCTCCGCCTCGGCCAGGGTGTCGAGCGCGGTCAGCACGAGGCCGAGCTCGTCCGCGCGCCACGGCAGCAGCGGCGGCCGGCCCGGCGCCACCTCGAAGCCCAGCAGCACCCAGTCGCCGTCGTCGTCGGACCACAGCAGCGCGGGGGCCGGCACCTGGGGCGGCAGCGCCGCGGCGGCGCGCACCTCCGCGCGGGCCAGCTCCGGTGACTCCGGGTTCTGCTCGGGGGAGACGGCCTTGACGAACACGCCCCGGCCGTCGGCCAGCTCGAGCACCGCGGCGAACCCGGGGCTGAACCCGGTGGTCGCGCTCGTCTCGGCCGACACCTGGGCGCCGGCGAGCTCCGCGATCCGGGTGCGCACGGACCGCGGGAGGTCCCGCCAGTCGAGCCGTTGCCCGCTGAAGGCCAGCGGAGGCGTCATCGCGTCGTCGGCACTCACGCGCCACATCCTGACAGAACCCTTCGTAGACTCGTGCGGGTGAGCGCGTATCTGGACCACGCGGCCACGACGCCCGTGCTCCCGGAGGCGGCCGCCGTCCTGGTCGAGCACCTGTCCCGCACCGGCAACCCCTCGTCCCTGCACACCGCGGGCCGGGCGGCGCGCCGCGCCGTCGAGGAGGCCCGCGAGACGCTGGCTGCCGCGCTCGGCGCCCGCCCCAGCGAGGTGCTGCTGACGGGCGGCGGCACGGAGGCCGACAACCTCGCGGTCAAGGGTCTGTTCTGGGCGCGTGCGGCGCAGGACCCGGCCCGGCGCCGCGTCCTGGTGTCGGCGGTGGAGCACCACGCGGTGCTGGACCCGGCGTTCTGGCTCGCGGAGCACGCGGGGGCGGAGATCGTCCTGCTGCCGGTGGACGGCGAGGGGCGGCTGCGCCTGGACGCGCTGCGCGACGAGCTCGCCGCGCACGCAGCCGAGACCGCGCTGGTGTCGGTGATGTGGGCGAACAACGAGGTCGGGACGCTGCAGCCGGTGGCCGAGGTGGTGGCGCTCGCGCACGCCCACGGCGTCCCCGTGCACGCCGACGCGGTGCAGGCGGTCGGGCAGGTGCCCGTCGACTTCGGCGCGTCCGGGCTGGACGCGATGACCGTCACGGGCCACAAGCTCGGCGGGCCCGTCGGCGTCGGCGCGCTGCTCGCCCGGCGCGAGCTCGCCCTGGTGCCGGTGCTGCACGGCGGCGGGCAGGAGCGCGGCGTGCGCTCGGGCTCGCTCGACGTCCCGGCGATCGCGGCGTTCGCCGTCGCGGTCGACGCGGCCGTGCGCGGGCGCGAGACGACGGCCGCGCGGCTGTCCGGCCTGCGGGACGTGCTGGTCGCGGGCGTGCGGGCGGCCGTCCCGGACGCGGTGCTCCGCGGCCCCGCCGACGCCGCCGACCGGCTGCCGGCCAACGCGCACTTCACCTTCCCCGGCTGCGAGGGCGACTCGCTGCTGTACCTGCTCGACTCGGCCGGCGTCGAGGCCTCGACCGGGTCGGCGTGCCAGGCGGGCGTGCCCCAGCCCAGCCACGTGCTGCTGGCGATGGGGCTCGACGAGGCGGACGCGCGCGGCGCGCTGCGGTTCTCGCTCGGCTGGCCGTCCACGGACGACGACGTCGCGGCGCTGCTCGCGGCGCTGCCGGGCGCGGTGGACCGGGCGCGCGCGGCGGGTCTCGCCGGCGGGTCGCGGGCCGCCGCGGGTCGTGCCGCCGGGACCCGGTCGACGGCGGGGGTCGCCTGATGCGCGTGCTCGCGGCGCTGTCCGGCGGCGTCGACTCCGCCGTCGCGGCCGCCCGCGCGGTCGACGCCGGGCACGACGTCGTCGGCGTGCACATGGCCCTGTCCCGGAGCCGGGCGCAGCTGCGCACCGGCTCGCGCGGCTGCTGCTCGATCGAGGACGCCGGCGACGCCCGGCGGGCCGCCGACGTGCTGGGCATCCCGTACTACGTCTGGGACCTGTCCGAGCGGTTCGAGGACACCGTGGTCGCCGACTTCCTCGCCGAGTACGAGGCCGGGCGGACGCCGAACCCGTGCGTGCGGTGCAACGAGCACATCAAGTTCGACGCGCTGCTGGACAAGGCGCTGGCGCTCGGCTTCGACGCCGTCGCGACGGGGCACTACGCCTCCGCGACCGCCGGGCCCGACGGCGCCCCGGTGCTGCGCCGCGCCGCCGACCGCGCCAAGGACCAGTCCTACGTGCTCGCCGTGATGGGCCCGGAGCGGCTGGCGCGCGCGATCTTCCCGCTCGGCGACGTGGCGTCCAAGGACGAGGTGCGCGCCGAGGCGGCCGCCCGCGGGCTCAGCGTGTCGGCCAAGCCCGACTCCTACGACATCTGCTTCGTCGCCGACGGCGACACCCGCGGCTTCCTGCGGGACCGGCTCGGGTCGCGGCCCGGCGAGGTCGTCGACGCCGACGGCACGGTGCTCGGCACGCACGACGGCGCCTACGGGTACACGATCGGGCAGCGCAAGGGCCTCCAGCTCGGGCGGCCGGCCGCCGACGGCAGGCCCCGGTACGTGCTGGCGATCGAGCCCGTGAGCAACCGGGTGGTCGTCGGCGGGGCCGAGGCGCTCGCGGTCGACGCGATCGAGGCCCGGGACGCCGTGTGGTTCGGCCCCGCCCCGCGCGACTGGACGGCGTGCCTGCTCCAGGTCCGCGCGCACGGCGCCGCGGTGCCGGTGCGGGCCCGGGCGACCGCGGACGGCGGGATCGAGGTGCGGGTCGACGGGCCGCTGCGCGGGGTCGCGGCGGGGCAGTCGGCGGTGCTGTACGGCGGGGCGGACGGGGACGTGGTGCTGGGTCAGGGGACGGTGGAGCGGGCGACGCGCGCGGGGGCTGCGACGGGGGCCGGTGCGGCCGGGGCCGGTGCGGCCGGGGCCGGCGTGGGACGCGCCGGGGCAACCGCGTGACCGGGGTCGGCGGGACCGGGGCCTGGCCCGGCGCGGAGCCGCTGGAGGCCCAGACGACCGTCCTCGGCGACGTCGCCGCGGCGCCCTCCGGGGTCGACGGCCTGCCGTGGACCGTCCGGCTGCCCGAGCGCGGAGCCTTCGGCAGCCTCGTCGCCCAGGCGCTCGGCCTGCTCGTGGAGATGCCGGCCGAGCTCGGCCCGCACGGCTGGCGGCTCGCCGACCGCCCGGGGGGCGACGCGACCCGGCTGGCCGCGCTGCGCCGGGAGGACCTGGACGCGCTCGCCGTCGCCGCGCACGGCTGGGACGGGCCGCTGGTCGTGCCGGTCGCCGGGCCGCTCACCCTGGCCGCCGGCGTGTACCTCGCCCGCGGCGACCGCGCCGTCGGCGACCCGGGGGCCGTGGCGGAGCTCGCCGCCTCCCTGGCCGCGGGCGTCGCGGAGCACCTGGGCGCCATCGTCCGGGCCGTCCCGGGCGCGCGTCCGACCGTGCTGCTGCACGAGCCGCTCCTCGCGCAGGTGGTCGCCGGCGTGCTGCCGTCGTTCTCGGGGTACGCGCGGCTGCGCGCCGTCCCCGCGCCCGTGGTGTCGGAGCGGCTCGGGACTGTCGTCGCCGGGCTGCACGCGGCCGGTGCCGAACGCGTGGTGCTGCACGTCGGCGCCGGTGCGACGACGCTCGGTGCCGCGCGCGGCGCCGGAGCGGACGCGGTCGGGCTGGAGGTCGCCGGGCTCGACGAGCGCCGGTGGGAGTCCGTCGCCGAGGCGGTCGAGGCCGGACTCGCGCTGTGGGCCTCGGTACCGCAGCCGGAGACGTCGCAGTGCGCCGGGCCGGACGTGCGGGGGGTGGCCGACGCGGTGCTGCGCGGCTGGGAGCGGGTCGGGCTGTCCCGGGCCGGGCTGCGCGACGTCGTGCTCCTCGCCCCCGAGGGGCCGGCGGTACCCGGCGGGCCGACGGGTGCGCGGGTGGACCCCGCCGCGGCGCGGGCGACGCTCGCGACCGTGGGCCGGGCTGCGGCGGTCGTCGCGGAACGGGCGGAGTCGTGAGCGGGGCGGGCGGCCGGCGGACGCGGGGCGAAGCGGGCGCGGCGGGTGGTGCGGGCGCGGCGGGTGGTGCGGGCGTCCGGGACGGGGCCGTCGTCCGCCGGCGGACGTGGCTCGGCCGGCGGCACGCGGCGGTGCTGGTCGCCGGCGCGGGGCTCGCCGTGGTCGGCCTGGTGGTGCTGCTCGTGGTGTGGCTGGGGCTCGTGACGTCCAGCCTGCGCACCGGTCTCGCCGAGGAGGGCACGTGCGTCGCCGCGGCCACCGCCGGGGAGGGCGACGCCGCGGTGTCGTCCTCGCTGCTGCCGCCGCGCGCGGTGTGCTCGTGGACCGTCGACGGGCGGGCGACGGAGACGGTGCTCGCCGAGGGTTCGGCGGCGCTCACCGGCGCGGCCCTCGGCGGCGCCGCCGTCGGGGTGCTGCTCGTCGCGGGCGGCGGGACGGCGGCCTGGCGCGCGCGGCGACGCGCGAGCGCCGCGACGTCGGTGCACCCGGCGTCCTGACGCCGGGGACCGCAGCGGCGTCGCTCAGCGGGCCCCCGTGACCGGAGGGCCCCGTGACGAGTCCCGGGACGGCTCCTGCGGGACGACCGCGGTGCTACTCATCCGTGTGTAGACCCATCAGGAGCGGGTCGGGACGCTCGCAGGTGTGGACGGCGAACTGCAAGGCACCGTAGGACGGAACATCCGGCGCATCCGCGCGACCCGTGGACTGAGCCAGGAGGAGCTGGCCGAGCTCATCGGGAACCACCGCACGTACGTGGGCTCGGTGGAGCGCGGTGAGCGCAACCTCTCGCTCCGCTCGCTCGAGCGGCTGGCGGACAGCCTCGGCGTGGACCCGGTCGCTCTGCTGGCACCCCCGGCGTCCGGCGAGCCGGAGCTCGGTGCGTCGGAGCCCGGCGACGCCGAGCCCGCCCAGCCGGCGCCCGCAGCGGCCGGGCCGGGCGACGCCGAGCGGGCGCCCCGGGACCCCGCCGCGTCCTGAGCGGGGCCGGCGGGCCGCGACCCGGCCCGCCGGCGGGTCAGGTCCCGGCCAGGTCGAGCACCCGGTCGAGCGCGGGCATCAGCCGGTGCCAGGACTCGGCGCTCAGCTCCAGGTGCTGCACCGCGCCGTCGCCGACGTAGACCCAGGTCGTGCGCGCGCCGTCGCGGCGGTGGAGGCACACGGCGAGGTCGGCGGCCGCGGTGCGGTCGAGCGCGTCGGGCGTTCCGGGCCGCCCGGCCGGCTCCCGCTCGGCGAACGGCGAGACGGCGGCGCCGGGGCCGCTCAGGAGCTGTCGGGCGGCGACGGACATCGAGGTGCTCACGTGCGAGCGGTCCCGCACGTCGTCGTCCTGCGCGTGCAGCACCACGCACCAGTCGGGGCAGGGGTCCGCCTGCCAGGTCGGTCGGTCGTGCTCGGGGGTCACGGGTCCTCCTCGGTCGGCCTGCCGAGGGGCTCCTGCGCGGCCGTGCCCCTCGTCCCACCCACTGTGGGTGCGACCACCGACACGTGGGCCCGGTCGTCCACAGGCTGCGCGGATCAGCCCTCGGGGGCCTCGCCGATCAGCTCGCGGACGGGCACGCCGAGGCGGTCGGCCAGGCGCTCGACCGACCGCAGGGTGAGGTTGCGCTCCCCGCGCTCGACGCCGCCCAGGTAGGTGCGGTGCATGTCGACGTCGCGCGCGAGGGCCTCCTGGCTGATCCCGCGCTCGAGCCTCAGGCGGCGCACCCGCCGCCCCACCGTCACCTGCAGCTCACCTTCCACGCGCCCCACGGTCGGGGTCGTGCTACTTCTCTGTCTACAGACTGATGAGTAGCAGCCTAGCGACCCGCGTGCCACGGCGGGAAGCCCGGTCGTCCGGGCCCGCCCGGGTGCCGTGTCGGGGGCGCGCGGCATGATGTGCCCGTGGACGCGACACGACCCGAGACGACGAACCCCGAGGACTCCGGCCTGGACGAGGCCGCCGCGCGCCAGCGGTGGGCCGAGCTGGCGGACCGCGTCCGGGAGCTGCAGTTCGCCTACTACGTGCGCGACGAGCCGCTCGCGAGCGACGCCGACTACGACGCGACGCTGCGCCGGCTGGAGGCCCTCGAGGACGCGTACCCGGAGTTCGGCCTGCGGACGCCGGAGTCGCCCACCCAGAACGTCGGCGGCACGTTCTCGACGGAGTTCCGCGCGGTCGACCACGTCGAGCGGATGCTGTCGCTGGACAACGCGTTCTCGGCCGAGGACGTCGCCGCCTGGGCCGAGCGGGTGCACCGGGACCTGGAGCTGCCCGAGGGCGCGGGCGTCGGCTACCTGACCGAGCTCAAGATCGACGGGCTGGCGATCGCGCTGCTGTACGAGCGCACCGGCGACGGCCCGGCCCGCCTGGTGCGCGCCGCCACCCGCGGCGACGGCCGCACGGGGGAGGACGTCACGCTCAACGTCCGCACCATCGCCAGCATCCCGGACGTGCTGGCCGGGGACCCGGCCACCCACCCGGAGCTGATCGAGGTCCGCGGCGAGGTGTTCCTGCCGGTCGAGGCGTTCGAGCGGCTCAACGAGGCCCAGGTCGCGGCGGGCAGGGCGCCGTTCGCCAACCCGCGCAACGCCGCTGCGGGCTCGCTGCGGCAGAAGGACCCGCGGGTGACCGCGAGCCGGCCGCTCGGCATGTACGCCCACGGCATCGGCGCGCTGCGCCGGGGCGCCGCCCGCGCCGCCGGCCTGGAGCGGCAGTCCGAGGTCTACGACCTGCTCACCGGCTGGGGCGTGCCGGTCTCGCCGCACTCGCGCGTCGTGACGGGGCTGGCGGACGTGACCGCACGGATCGCGGAGGTCGGCGAGCACCGGCACTCGTACGAGCACGAGATCGACGGCGTCGTCATCAAGGTCGACGAGCTCGCGCTCCAGCGCCGGCTCGGCGCGACCAGCCGGGCGCCGCGGTGGGCCATCGCCTACAAGTACCCGCCGGAGGAGGTGAACACCCGGCTGCTCGCCATCGAGGTGAACGTCGGGCGCACCGGCCGGGTCACCCCGTACGCGGTGATGGAGCCGGTGCGGGTGTCGGGCTCGACCGTGTCCATGGCGACGCTGCACAACAAGGACGTCGTCGCGCTCAAGGGCGTGCGCCCGGGCGACATGGTGGTGCTGCGCAAGGCCGGCGACGTGATCCCCGAGATCGTCGGCCCGGTCACGGCGCTCGCGGACGACGGCTACCCGCGCACCGACTGGACGATGCCGACCGAGTGCCCCGAGTGCGGCTCGACGCTGCGCCCGATGCGCGAGGGCGACGTCGACCTGCGCTGCCCGAACGCCCGCACCTGCCCGGCGCAGGTCCGCGGCCGGGTCGAGCACATCGGCTCGCGCGGGGCGCTCGACATCGAGGCGCTCGGCGAGGTCACGGCCGCGGCCCTGACCCAGCCCGAGGTGCCGGAGACGCCCCCGGTGGTCAACGAGGCGGACCTGTTCGACCTGGTCGCGTGGCCGGCCGACGCCCCGGAGGAGGAGCGCGAGCGGGTCCGGCAGCGGTCGTTCGCGCTGCTCCGGCAGGTGCAGGTGGTGGTGCGCGACCCCGAGACGGGCGAGCCGCGGGTCGACGAGGACGGCACGGTCCGTCGCCGCACGCCGTTCCGCCGGCGCGTCACGTACAGCGTGAAGGCGCGCCGCGACGCCGAGGCCCGGGGCGAGCACCTGCCGGAGCACGAGGAGGTGCCCTCCGAGCAGGCACGCACGCTGCTGGACGAGCTCGACGCGGCCAAGACCAAGCCCTTCTGGCGGGTGCTGGTCGGGTTGAGCATCCGGAACGTCGGGCCGACCGCCGCCCGGGCGATCGCCCAGCACTTCGGCTCGATGACGGCGTTGCGCGCGGCGCTCGGCGACGCCGAGCAGGCGCGCGCCACGCTGTCCGCCGTCGAGGGCGTGGGCCCGACGATCGCCGACTCGATCATCGACTGGTTCGCCGAGGACTGGCACGCGGCGATCGTGGACCGGTGGCAGGCGGCGGGCGTCGTCATGGCCGACGAGGCCGACGAGTCCGTGCCCCGCACGCTCGAGGGACTGACCGTGGTCGTCACGGGCAGCCTCGAGGGGTTCAGCCGGGACCAGGCCAAGGAGGCCGTGCTGTCCCGCGGGGGCAAGGCGTCGGGCAGCGTGTCGAAGAAGACCGACTACGTGGTGGTGGGGGAGAACGCCGGGTCGAAGGAGGCCAAGGCGATCGAGCTCGGGCTGCGGATCCTGGACGAGGCGGGGTTCGTCGCGCTGCTGGCCGGCGGTCCGGCGGCCGTGGGCGACGGGCCGGCCGAGGACGGCGCGCCGGACGGGACGGCCGAGGCCGGTGGGTCGGACGAACCCGCCGGGGACGGCACGCCGGACGCGGCGGCCGGGGACGGCGCTGCCGACGCCGACGCCTCGTGACCGGCGCGGGCAGCGCGGCGGGAGCCGTCCGGTCCGCGACGCGCGCGGCGCCGGTCCCGCCCGGCGTGCTGGTCGAGGCCGCCACCTGGCGCCCGGCGGCGACGCGGGACGTGGACGGCTGGCGGCTCGGGCTGTCGGGCGGGTTCACGCGCCGCGCCAACAGCGCGCTCCCGCTCGCGACGCCCGAGGACCTCGACGCGACCCTGGGCCGGGTCGAGGCGGTGTACGCCGCGGCCGGCCAGCCGTCGGTCGTCCGGGTGTGCTCCGACGCGCCGGAGGGGCTCGCCGCCGCGCTCGCCACGCGGGGCTACGCCGAGCGCGCGGTCACCGACGTGCTGGTCCGGGACCTGGCGGCGCTGCCGCCCGAGCACGTCGCGGCACCCCCGGCCCTCCGGGTCGACGTCGCGGACGCGCCCGACGACGCCTGGCTGGCCGGCTGGCTCGGCGTGAAGGCGGGCGGTGGGACGGTCGACGCCGCCACCGCGCGGGCCGTGGTCGCCGGCTCTCCGGCGCTGTACCTGACGGCCGCGGACGCGGACGGCGCGACCCTCGGCGTGCTGCGGGCCGCGCTGGAGGGCGGCTGGACGGGGCTGTCCTGCCTGATGGTCGCGCGGGGGGCCCGGCGCCGCGGGCTCGGCCGGCTGCTCACCCGCCTCGGGCTGCGCGCGGCGGCCGACCGCGGCGCGACGCGCGCGTTCCTCCAGGTCGAGGCCGCGAACGCGGGTGCGGCGGACCTGTACGCCGCCGAGGGGTTCCGCCCGGCCGAGCGGTACGCGTACTGGGAACGCTGACCCACGGCGCCCGCGCAACCGCGCCGAGCGTGCACTCGTCGCGGGGTTCCGCGCGCGTGAACCACGCGCCTCGTGCGGTCTCGGCGTCCGGAGGGCGGGCGGTCCGGGGTCGGAGGGTCCGCGCGGGGGCGTGGGCGCGCGGCGCGCGTTCCGCGACGGCTCGGACGATACTGGCGCGATGATCGCCATCGAGCGCGCGGAGCTCCTGCAGGCCGCAGGCCTGCGCTGGACGCCGTCGTCCGGGGACCGGTTCGCCCTGCGCCAGCCCGCGCTGGCCGGCGAGGTCTTCACCATCAGCGAGATGACCATCGAGCCGCACGCCTACCCGAGCGGCACGGTGCTCGGCTTCAACGGCACCACCGAGTGGGCGCTCGACTCCGTCACCCAGGACGACGCGGTGTGGCTGCCGCGCGAGGACCAGCTGCGCGAGCTGCTCGGCGGCACGTTCCGGAGCCTGGCGCGGGCGCTCGACGGCTCGTACCTCGTGGTCGTCGAGCTGCCCGGGCAGCCGGAGCGGTCGTTCGCCGCCGAGGAGGCCGAGGACGCGTACGCGGACGCGGTGCTGGCGCTGGTCTCGGCCGCGCGGGTCTGACCCCGGCCGGGAGCACCTGGGTGGTGCCGCACCACGGCTGCGTGCCGGGCGCGCAGGGCTAGCGTCGCCGGACTTCCAAAGGAGTCCAAATGCTGCGACGCAACCCGTTCCGTCCGACTGCCGGGTCGAGGCCGCCGCTGCTCGTCGGACGAGACGACGTCCTCCAGGAGTTCGGCGACTCGCTCGACGACGGCCCCGGCTCGCCGGCCCGCCTCGCGCTGTTCACGGGGCCTCGCGGGGTCGGGAAGACCGTGATGCTGTCGGAGGCCGACGGGCTCGCGCTCGAACGGGGGTGGGTGCGGCTCGCCGAGACAGCGACGCCCGGCATGGTCCGACGCCTGCAGCACGCGACCACGCGTGCGCTCCACGAGCTGGAACCGTCGACGGCCCCCTCCCGGCGGATCTCGGGGGTCACGCTGCCCGTCGTCGGCGGCGGGCTGACCCTGTCGACGCCGCCCGAGGAGGTCGTCGAGTGGCGCGCCGAGCTGGGACGCCTGCTGGACGTGCTCGAGGCCAACCGCACCGGGCTGCTCGTGACCGTCGACGAGGTGCACGCCGGAGCGCGTGACGACCTCCGCGACCTCGCCGCGACGGTGCAGCATCTCGTGCGTGAGGACCGGGAGGTCGCGCTCGCGATGGCCGGGCTGCCGTCGGCCGTCTCCGACCTGCTCGACGACGACGTCCTGACGTTCCTGCGTCGGGCGTCGCGGTTCGAGCTCGGCGACGTGGGCCTCGACCACGTAGCCGAGGCGCTCCGGCGCACCATCACCGAGTCCGGCGCGACGATCGAGGACGCCGCGTTGCAGCAGGCGGCCATCGCGACCGGCGGATACCCGTTCATGATCCAGCTTGTCGGTTACCACGTGTGGCGCACCGCCAGGACGTCGCCGATCGACCTCGCTGACGTCCGCGCCGGCGTGGCCGCTGCTCGCACGCGTCTCGGCTCGTTGGTGCACGAGACGTCGCTCGCTGACCTCTCCGAGGTCGACCGGACCTACCTCGTCGCCATGGCCCAGGACGAAGGCGACTCCTCGACCGGGCAGATCGCGCGGCGGCTGGGCGTGACACCCTCGTACGCCTCGACCTATCGGGCCCGCCTCATCGCCGCCGGGGTGATCGAGGCGACCGCACACGGCAGGGTGGACTTCACGATCCCCTACCTGCGCGAGTACCTCCGGGAGCACGCGACCGGCCACGAGATGGCGACCCGCCGGGGCCCGAGCGCGCGCGAGGGGAGGTCGTGACCCGTCCCGACCTCCCCGCATCGCACCACGTCTAGACTCCGGGGTATGTCCTCCCTCTCTCGTGACGAGGTCGCGCGCGTCGCGGGCCTGGCGCGGATCGACCTGACCCCCGAGGAGCTCGACCGCCTCGCGGGCGAGCTCGACGTGATCGTCGAGTCGGTCGCCCGGGTCAGCGAGGTCGCCACGCCCGACGTGCCGGCCACCAGCCACCCGCTGCCGATGACCAACGTGTTCCGCCCGGACGTCCCCGAGCAGCCGCTGACGCAGGAGCAGGCGCTGTCCGGCGCCCCCGCGTCCGAGGACGGCAAGTTCCTCGTCCCGCAGATCCTCGGGGAGGAGTGAGATGACCGACCTGACCCGCCTCTCCGCGTCGGAGCTGGCCGAGAAGCTGCGTGCCCGCGAGGTCACCAGCGTCGAGGTGACGCAGGCCCACCTGGACCGCATCGCCGCCGTCGAGCCCGCGGTGCACGCGTACCTGCACGTCTCGGCCGAGGAGGCGCTGGCCACCGCCGCCGACGTCGACGCGCGCCGCGCCGCGGGCGAGGAGCTGCACCCGCTCGCCGGCGTGCCGATCGCCGTCAAGGACGTCGTCGTCACGCAGGGCCTGCCGACCACGGCCGGCTCGAAGATCCTCGAGGGCTGGGTGCCGCCGTACGACGCGACCCTGGTCGAGCGGATCAAGGCCGCGGGCCTGCCGATCCTCGGCAAGACCAACATGGACGAGTTCGCCATGGGGTCGTCGACCGAGCACTCGGCCTACGGCAACACGCACAACCCGTGGGATTTGGACCGGATCCCCGGCGGCTCCGGCGGCGGCTCGGCCGCGGCCGTCGCGGCCTACGAGGCCCCGCTGGCCATCGGCACGGACACCGGCGGCTCGATCCGCCAGCCCGGCGCCGTCACCGGCACCGTCGGCGTGAAGCCGACCTACGGCTCGGTGTCCCGCTACGGCCTCATCGCGCTCGCCTCGTCGCTCGACCAGGCCGGCCCCGTCACGCGCACCGTGCTCGACTCGGCGCTGCTGCACGAGCTCATCGGCGGGCACGACCCGCGCGACTCGACGTCCATCCCGGAGCCGCTGCCCGGCCTGGTCGCCGCCGCCCGCGAGGGCGCGTCCGGCGACCTCACCGGCGTGCGCGTCGGCGTGGTCCGCGAGCTGCAGGGCGAGGGCTACCAGCCCGGCGTGCTCGCGCGGTTCGAGGAGTCGCTGGAGCTGCTCCGCGGCGCCGGCGCGGAGATCGTCGAGGTCTCCTGCCCGCACTTCGAGTACGCGCTCGGCGCGTACTACCTGATCCTGCCGTCCGAGGCGTCCAGCAACCTGGCGAAGTTCGACGGCATGCGGTTCGGCCTCCGGGTCGAGCCGTCCGAGGGCCCCGTGACCGCCGAGCGCGTGATGGCCGCGACCCGCGGCGCCGGCTTCGGCGACGAGGTCAAGCGCCGGATCATCCTCGGCACCTACGCGCTGTCGGCGGGCTACTACGACGCCTACTACGGCTCGGCGCAGAAGGTCCGCACGCTCATCCAGCGCGACTTCGCGAACGCGTTCGAGCAGGCGGACGTGCTGGTCTCCCCGACGGCGCCCACCACGGCGTTCAAGCTCGGCGAGAAGCTGGACGACCCGCTGGCGATGTACCTCAACGACGTCGCCACGATCCCGGCGAACCTCGCCGGCGTGCCCGGCATGTCGCTGCCGAACGGCCTGTCGGACGACGGTCTGCCCGTCGGCTTCCAGGTGCTGGCCCCGGCCAAGGCCGACGACCGGCTGTACCGCGTGGGCGCCGCGCTCGAGGCGCTGCTGGAGAAGAACTGGGGCGGCCCGCTGCTGGCCAAGGCTCCCGAGCTGGAGGTGGGCGAGTGAGCACCCAGACCGTCGACCTGGTCGACTACGACGAGGCCGTGGCGCGGTTCGACCCGGTCATCGGCATCGAGGTGCACGTCGAGCTCGGCACCGCGACCAAGATGTTCGACGGCGCCCCGCAGACGTTCGGCGCCGAGCCGAACACCGCGGTCACACCGGTGTCGCTGGGCCTGCCGGGCGCGCTGCCCGCCGTCAACGGCACCGCGGTCGAGTACGCGATCCGGATCGGCCTCGCGCTGAACTGCGAGATCGCGGAGACCTGCCGGTTCGCCCGGAAGAACTACTTCTACCCGGACGTGCCGAAGAACTTCCAGACGTCGCAGTACGACGAGCCGATCGCCCACGACGGCTACCTGGACGTCGAGCTCGAGGACGGCACCGTGTTCCGCGTCGAGATCGAGCGCGCGCACATGGAGGAGGACGCCGGCAAGAACACCCACGTCGGCGGCTCCACCGGCCGCATCCAGGGCGCGGAGTACTCGCTGGTCGACTACAACCGTGCCGGCATCCCGCTGGTCGAGATCGTCACCAAGCCGATCACCGGCGCCGGCGAGCGGGCCCCCGAGGTCGCCCGCGCGTACGTGCAGACGCTGCGGGACATCTTCCGGGCGCTCGGCGTGTCCGAGGCGCGGATGGAGCGCGGCAACGTCCGCGCCGACGTCAACGTCTCGCTGCGCCCGACGCCGACCGCGCCGCTGGGCACGCGCACCGAGACCAAGAACGTGAACTCGTTCCGCTCGGTCGAGCGCTCCGTCCGGTACGAGATCAGCCGCCAGGCCGCGATCCTCGACGCGCAGGGCTCGGTCACCCAGGAGACCCGGCACTGGCACGAGGACACCGGCATCACCACGGCCGGCCGCGTGAAGTCGGACGCCGAGGACTACCGGTACTTCCCGGAGCCCGACCTGGTGCCCGTCGCCCCGTCGCGGGAGTGGGTCGAGGAGATCCGCGCCGCGCTGCCCGAGCTGCCCGCCGCCCGCCGGCGCCGGCTGCAGGGGGAGTGGGGCTACGCCGACGCCGAGATGCGCGACGTGGTCAACGCGGGTGCGGTCGAGCTGATCGAGGCGACCGTGGCCGCGGGCGCGAGCCCGGCCGCCGCGCGCAAGTGGTGGATGGGCGAGCTCGCCCGCACCGCCAAGACCCAGGAGGTCGAGCTCGCCGACCTGCCGATCACCCCGACGCAGATCGGCCAGCTCCAGCAGCTCGTCGACGCGGGGCGGATCAACGACAAGCTGGCGCGGCAGGTCCTCGAGGGCGTGCTGGCCGGCGAGGGCGACCCGGAGGCGGTCGTCGTCGCGCGCGGCCTGGAGGTCGTCTCGGACGACGGCCCGCTGCTCGAGGCGATCGACGCGGCCCTGGCCGCGCAGCCGGACATCGCGGAGAAGATCCGTGGCGGCAACCTCGGCCCGGTCGGCGCGATCATCGGCTCGGTCATGAAGGCGACCCGCGGCCAGGCGGACGCCGGCCGCGTGCGCGAGCTGGTCCTGGAGCGCGTCCAGGCCTGAGCGGCACGACGGCGGCGCGGCACCCGGCGGGACCGGGGCCGCGCCGCCGTCGCGTGCGGGGCCGGCAGCGCTCCGGCGCCCGCTCCGGAACGCGCCCGACCGCGCGGCGAAACACGACGGTCACCCGCAGTGCCTAGGCTCGGGTCGACGAGGAGGCAGCCCCATGGAGAAGCCCACGCTCGAGGGCGAGATGATCCACCTGCGCCCCATCCGCGCCGACGACGCGCCGGCGATGTGGGACATGGTCAACGACCCCGAGGGGATGCGGACCACCGGCACCACGACGGTGTTCACCCGCGCCCAGATCGACGCGTGGTGCGCGACGGTCTCCGGCCTGGACGGGCGGATCGACCTGGCCATCACCGCGAACGGGTCCGACGAGTACCTCGGCGAGATCGTGCTGAACGACATCGACGAGGTGGTCGGCTCGGCGAACATGCGCCTGGTCATGCGGCCGGCGTACCGCGGCCGCGGCTACGGCACGGAGGCGATCGAGCTGGTGCTCGGCCTGGCGTTCGACGGGATCGGCCTGCACCGGGTCGGGCTCGACGTGCTGAGCATCAACGCCCGCGCGCGCTCGCTCTACGAGAACATCGGGTTCCGGGTCGAGGGGCGCCGCCGGGACGCGTACCGGGACGGCGACGGCTGGTGCGACGGCATCGACATGGGGATGCTCGAGGACGAGTACCGGGCGCTGCGCGCGGCCTGACGTCGTCCGCGCGGCCCGCTCGCACGCCACGAGGCGCCGGTCCCCGGGAGGGTGGGGACCGGCGCCTCGCGCCTGCGGTGAGCGGCGGGGCCGCTCAGGGGTGCTGGTCGATCAGATGAGCCAGCGGTTCTTCTGCACGACCGGCAGGCTCTTCCACCAGCGGCCGAGGCCCCAGGTGTCGCCGCCGGCGGTGAGGGCCACGAGGACCAGCACCAGCGCGTAGATGATGTGGTAGTCCATGACCGGGTTGGTCGAGCCCGAGATGAGCGGCCACTCGGCGAGCCACATCATCGCCATGATGAGCGAGCCGGCGCCGGCCGCGACCCGGGTGCCGATGCCGAGCATGACCGCCAGGCCGACGCCGAGCATGCCGAGCATGAACAGCACGTCCGAGGCGGGGCTGGCGATGCCGTTGAAGAAGCCGGTCAGCGGGCCCTGGGCCGCGAACTGCAGGAAGCCCTGGCTCGGCGCGCCGCCGTGGATCCACGCGGCGTCCGAGGCGGTCGAGTAGCCGAACCCGAACGTCTTGTCGAGGAAGGCCCAGAGGAAGATGAACCCCGTCGAGAGACGGAGGGCGGCGAGCACGCGGCGGGCGGCCACCGAGGTGACGACGTCCTCCTGGGTCCGCGAGGTCGCGGGGGCCGCCTCGGTGCGGGGGGTGGTGATCGTGGTCATGATCCGTGCCTTCTTGTCTGGGGTTCACCTTGTGATGACTTTCCCAATGTCCTCCCGTCGGAGCCCTCGCACCCCGGACGGAAGTCCCAAACTCCCTGCGTGCGGCTGCTGGAAAGCGCTCCACGTCACCCGGATGCCGGTCACCCGGGACCTGGGTCCCGGGGTCGGCCTGGCCGGAACCGGGACCTCGGTCCCAGCCCGCGCGGGGGTGGCGGCGGCGCGGGTCGCCCGGTGCACGGGCGAGGCGCCCGCCCCCGGGTGGGGACGGGCGCCTCGTCGTGCAGCGGGCCGGCGGCGGTCTCCGTCCGCCGCCGGCCGCGCGTCCTCAGCGCAGCCAGCGCTGCGCCTGCACCACCGGCAGCTCGCGCCACACGCGGCCGAGCCCCCAGGTGTCCCCGGCCAGGCAGGTCGCGCAGACGATCAGGGCCAGGGCGTAGATGATGTGGTAGTCCACGAGCGGGTTGGTCGACCCGGCGGTGAGCGGCCACTCCGCGGCCCACATGAGGATCATGATGAGCGAGCCCGACCAGGCGGCGACCCGCAGGCCGATGCCGAGCACCACCGCGAGGCCGACGCCGAGCATGCCGAGCATGAACAGCACGTCGGTGGCCGGGCTGGCGATCGACTGGAACAGGTCCTTGAACGGGCCGACGACCGCCTCGCTGTTCAGGAAGCCCTGGCTCGGCGTGCCGCCGTGGATCCAGGCCCGCTCGGACGGGGTCGAGTAGCCGAGGCCGAACGTCTTGTCGACGAAGGCCCACAGGAAGATGAACCCGGTGGCCAGCCGGGTCGCGGCGAGCGCGCGGCGCGCGTTCAGGGTGGTGACGACGTCCTCCTGGGCCGGCAGCGGGGCCGGCGCGGCGGACGAGCGCGAGAGGGTGGGTGCGGACATGGCGGCTGCCTCCGGATCACGACGTTGTGACGATGCGCCCAATGTCCCGCTTCGTCCCGTTGGACGGAGGGGCCGAAGGTCCCGAGCCGCTCTGCTTCCGGGCCACCCGGGACGCGAGCGCCCGGAATCCGGGACCTCTGTCCCGGCGCCCGGGCCCGCCGAGATCGGTGGTTCGCACCGAGATCGGTGGCTGCAACCACCGATCTGACGCGAAAGCACCGGTCTCGCGGCGCTGGGCCGGCCCGGGATCAGCGCAGGGACTGGTACGCGCCGAGCGAGACCGCCCGCTCGTGCGCGTGGTCCACGATCCGCTCGGGGTAGTCCGGCGCCGCCGACCGCGGTAGCTTCCACGGCTCGTGCACCGCCTTGCCGGGGATGTCGCGCAGCTCGGGCACCCAGCGCCGCACGTAGTGCCCGTGCGGGTCGAACTTCACGCCCTGGGTCACCGGGTTGAACACCCGGAAGTACGGCGCCGCGTCCCGGCCGGTGCCGGCGACCCACTGCCAGTTCATCTGGTTCTGCGGGATGTCGCCGTCCACCAGCCAGGCCATGAAGTGGTCCGCGCCGCGCTGCCACCGCACGTGCAGGTCCTTGACCAGGAACGAGGCGACGGCCATCCGCACCCGGTTGTGCATCCAGCCCTCGCCCCGCAGCTGCCGCATCCCGGCGTCGACCAGCGGATAGCCGGTGCGGCCCTCGGCCCACGCCGCGAGGGCCTTCGCCTCGGCGCGGCCGTCCACCCAGGCGTTCTCCGGGATGACGGGCGTGAGCGACTCGTGCGCGCCGCGGGGGTGGTGGAACAGCACGTCGGCGTGGAAGTCCCGCCAGGCGATCTGCCCGCGGAACGTGTCGGCGCCCTCGCCGCGGCGGTGTGCGAGGTCCGCCAGGATCGTGCGCGGGTGGATCTCGCCCCACTTGAGCGGGACCGACAGCCGCGAGGTGCTGTCGAGGTCCGGGCGGTCGCGCTCCGCCTTGTAGTGGGACAGGGGGCCGTCCAGCATCTCCGCCCACCGGGCGAGGGCCGCCGCCTCGCCGGCCTCCGGCAGCGCGAGGCCGTCGGGCACGGGGGCGTCCGGCACGGCGTCGGACCGGCCGCCGTCGAGGAACGTGACGGCGCGCACCGTCTCCGCCGCGTCCGGCGCGGGGGAGTGCCAGCCGTGCTCGGCCCAGGCGCGGCGGAACGGCGTGAACACCTGGTACGGCGTGCCGGACTGGTTGCGGACCCGGCCCGGCGTCACCGCGTACGGCGACCCGGTCCGGACCAGCGCGCGGCCGTCCTCCTCGAGCGTCCACTCCACGTGGTCGTCCCGGCGCCGGCCGAACGGCTCGGTCGACGCGGCCACGTGCACGTCCTCGGCTCCGATCTCGCGGGCCACCGCCGGGACCACCTCGCGGGGGTCGCCGAGCCGGACCAGCAGCCGGCCCCCGGTCTGCTCGTCGAGCGCGGCGAGGCTCCGGGCCAGGTACGCCCGGCGGGGTGCGCCCGACGACGCCCACAGGCGCGGGTCGAGGACGTACAGCGCGAGCACGTCGCCCTGCGCGGCTGCCGCGTGCAGCGCGGGGTTGTCGCCGAGCCGCAGATCGCGGCGGAACCAGTGGATCGCGGTCACCCGGCGACGGTAGCCAGGGGGACCGGTGGTCGCGAGCCGTGCGCCCGACGTGGGTCCGGCGCGCGTGACCGGACCTGCGTCGAGGCACCACCGGCCCGGGCGATGAGCCGATGGTGCCTCGACTGGGGGTACCCGGCGACGGGTCGTCGTCGCCAGGTGACCGGAGCGGACCCCGGGCGGGAAGCCCGGTGGTCGCCCCGGGGGAGAGACGACCGCTGGTCCGTGCGCCCCAGCCTGCCCCGGCGCGGTGCCCCGTGGTTGGGCCGTTGGTCCCGACCTCCCGCGGGTCGATCAGCCGCCCGCGACCGCGTCCGCGTGCGCCGCGACCGCGTCCCGCAGGTACACCGCGAGCCCGGGCGCCACGGCCTCGTAGGTCGCGGCGAACCGCGGGTCGTCCACGTACATGGCGGCCAGGTTCCGGTACGCCTCGGCGTCCGGGGTCCAGAACAGGGCGACCCAGGCGTGGTGCCGGGCGACCAGGTCCCGCACCGCGGCGTCGGTGACGGGCGTGCCCGCCGCCAGCAGCGCGGCCAGCCCCGTGCTCACGGCCTCGCCCTCGCGCCGGTGCGCCTCGCGCTCGTCCACGGACAGGTCCTCCCACGCGCGGGTGCTGCGCTCCACGGCCGCGTCGCCCCAGCGCTCGCGCGCCTCCTCCTCGTACCGGCGGTGGTCGAAGCCGTCGTACATCTCGTCGGCAGGCATGTCGGTGCCCCCTTCCAGGGACTCGATGGTGGCGGCGACGGTGCGGGCGAGCCGGTCCAGCCGGTCCCGCTCCGCGAGCAGCGCGGCGTGGTGCTCGCGCAGCCGGTCGGCCTGGACGCGCGCCGGGTCGCCGGCGCCCCCGCCGGGCGCGGCCGCGTCGAGGATGTCCCCGATCGCCGCCAGCCCGACGCCGAGCTCCCGGAGCACGAGCACCTGCTGCAGCCGCAGCAGCTCGGCGCGTCCGTACTCCCGCTGCCCGCCCGGCGCGGTGCCGGCCGGGCGCAGCAGCCCGATCGCGTCGTAGTGCCGCAACGTCCGGGACGTCACCCCGGACAGCCGCACCACCTCGGCGGTGGTCCACCGCTCCGTGCCCGTCGTGCCCGTCGTGCCGGTCATGCCGCCCGCCCCGTCGTGTCGCCGACGGCGGTCGTTCCGCCGTCGCTGCTCGACGGTAGGCGTTGACGCGGCGTCAACCGCAAGCCCTCTCGCCCCGCGCCCGCCGACCCGGCCGCACGAGTCGCCCGACCCGCCCGACCCGCCCTCGACCGCCGAGATAGGACCGTCCCGTCGAGATAGGACGCGGCAGGGCCCTATCTGGGCGCGGAGGTCCTATCTCGGCGACCGAGGTCGGCGACCGTGGGGCGGCGGGCGAGGGCGGCGGGCGGCCGGGGGCGGGGTGGGGCGTGTCGGTGGGGGGTGGGAGGGTCGGGGCATGGACAACGCAGCGCAGCGCGTCATCGGTCCCGGCGCCGCCACCGAGCGGGTCGACGCCCGGCACTGGCGGGTGCTGCTGCTGTGGCTGCAGGCCGCCTTCCGGGTCCCCGACCTCGCCACGGGCGCGGCGCTCGTCGCCCGGGTCGCGGCCGAGGCGGAGCGCCTCGGCGCCGCGCCCGACGTGACGCTGCGGCCCGGCGTCGTCCAGGTGCGGACGACCACGTGGGCCGCGCACGGGCTCACCGAGGCGGACCTGGCGCTCGCGGCCGCCGTCTCGGCCGCGGCGGACGAGCTCGGGGTGGTCGGCGACCCCGCCTCGCTCACCTCGCAGGAGATCGCGATCGACGCGCTCGACATCCCGCGCGTCGCCCCCTTCTGGCGCGCGGTGCTGGGCTACGAGCCGGAGCCCGGGACCGACCCGGACGACCCGGCGCTCGCGGACCCGGCCGCCCTGGGACCGGGGTACTGGTTCCAGCAGATGGACGCCCCGCGCCCGCAGCGCAACCGGATCCACGTCGACGTCACGGTGCCGCACGACCAGGCCGAGGCCCGGGTGGCGGCCGCCCTCGCCGCCGGGGGCACGCTGCTGTCCGACCGGCGCGCGCCCGCGTTCTGGGTCCTGGCCGACCCCGAGGGCAACGAGGCCTGCGTCTGCACCTGGCAGGCCCGCGGGGAGGGCTGAGCGCGGCCGCCCCCGTCTCGCCCCTCGGTCGATCACAGGACGGACGCCCGCCGCACCGTGACGTGCGCAGACGTACGGTGACGGCCACGCCGCCGCCGCGGTGGCGCCCTGCTCGTCCGAAGGAGCCCCAGCGTGAGTCGTCCTCTGCGCTCTCGTACCTCGACCCACGGCCGCAACATGGCCGGCGCCCGCGCCCTGTGGCGCGCCACCGGCATGGGCTCCGAGGACTTCGGCAAGCCGATCATCGCGATCGCCAACTCGTACACGCAGTTCGTCCCGGGCCACGTGCACCTCAAGGACATGGGCGACCTCGTCGCGTCGGCGATCCAGGAGGCGGGTGGCGTCGCCAAGGAGTTCAACACCATCGCGGTCGACGACGGCATCGCGATGGGCCACGCGGGCATGCTCTACTCGCTGCCCAGCCGCGACCTGATCGCCGACTCGGTCGAGTACATGGTGCAGGCGCACTGCGCCGACGCCCTGGTGTGCATCTCGAACTGCGACAAGATCACGCCGGGCATGCTCAACGCGGCGCTGCGGCTGAACATCCCGGTGATCTTCGTGTCGGGCGGCCCGATGGAGGCCGGCAAGGCGGTCATCGCGGACGGCGTCGCGAAGACGCACCTCAACCTCATCAACGCGATCAACTACTCGGCGGACGACAACGTCTCCGACCAGGCGCTGGCCACGGTCGAGGAGAACGCCTGCCCGACCTGCGGCTCCTGCTCCGGCATGTTCACCGCGAACTCGATGAACTGCCTCACCGAGGCGCTGGGGCTGTCGCTGCCCGGCAACGGCTCGACCCTGGCCACGCACGCGGCCCGCAAGGAGCTGTTCCTCGAGGCCGGCCGCACGATCGTCGACCTGGCCCGCCGGTACTACGACGACGAGGACGACACCGCGGCGCCCCGCGGCATCGCGACCCGCGCCGCGTTCGCCAACGCCATGGCGCTCGACGTCGCGATGGGCGGCTCGACGAACACCGTGCTGCACGTGCTGGCCGCCGCGCAGGAGGCCGAGGTCGACTTCACGCTCGAGGACATCGACGCGATCAGCCGCCGCGTGCCCTGCCTGGCCAAGGTCGCGCCGAACCACCCGGACTACCACATGGAGGACGTGCACCGGGCGGGCGGCATCCCCGCGCTGCTCGGCGAGCTCGACCGCGCCGGGCTGCTCGACCACGACGTGACCAGCGTGCACACGCCGACGCTGCGCGCCTGGCTGGACGACTGGGACGTCCGGGGCGGGAAGGCCACCGAGCGCGCGACGGCGCTGTTCCACGCCGCCCCCGGCGGCGTCCGCACCACGCAGGCGTTCTCGACGTCGAACGTGTGGGAGTCCCTCGACACCGACGGCGCGGGCGGCTGCATCCGCGACGTCGCGCACGCGTACACCGTCGAGGGCGGGCTGGCGGTGCTCCGCGGCAACCTGGCCGAGGACGGCGCGATCATCAAGACCGCCGGCATCGACCCGGACGTCTTCCACTTCGTCGGGAGCGCGCTGGTGTGCGAGTCGCAGGACGAGGCGGTCGACAAGATCCTGCGCAAGGAGGTCGAGCCGGGCCACGTCGTCGTCGTGCGGTACGAGGGCCCGTCCGGCGGCCCCGGCATGCAGGAGATGCTGTACCCGACGTCGTTCATCAAGGGCCGCGGGCTCGGCAAGGTGTGCGCGCTCATCACCGACGGCCGGTTCTCCGGCGGGTCGAGCGGCATCTCGGTGGGCCACATCAGCCCCGAGGCGGCCGCGGGCGGCACGATCGGCCTGATCGAGGACGGCGACGAGATCGAGATCGACGTCGAGACCCGCCTCATCCGGGTCAACGTGCCGGACGAGGTGCTGGCCGACCGCCGCGCCAAGATGGAGGCGCGCGAGAACCCGTGGCAGCCGGTCGACCGCGACCGCTACGTCTCGCCGGCGCTCCAGGCGTACGCCGCGATGGCGACGTCCGCCGACCGCGGCGCGGTCCGCGACGTGAGCCGCCTCCGCCGCGGCTGACGCGAGCCCGACCCGAGCGCCGCGCGGCGCGCCCCGGCACGTCAGGGGCGCGCCGCGCCTCGCGCGCCTAGAGTCTGCTCATGACGACCACGGGCGGGAACACCCCGGACATCGACATCAAGCCGCGCTCCCGGCAGGTGACCGACGGCATCGAGGCCACGGCGTCGCGCGGCATGCTCCGCGCCGTCGGGCTCGGCGACGAGGACTGGGTGAAGCCCCAGATCGGCGTCGCGAGCTCCTGGAACGAGATCACCCCCTGCAACCTGTCGCTGCAGCGGCTGGCGCAGGCGGTCAAGAGCGGCGTGCACGCCGGCGGCGGCTACCCGCTGGAGTTCGGCACCATCTCCGTCTCGGACGGCATCTCGATGGGCCACGAGGGCATGCACTTCTCCCTGGTGAGCCGCGACATCATCGCGGACAGCGTCGAGACCGTCATGCAGGCCGAGCGCCTGGACGGCTCCGTGCTGCTGGCCGGCTGCGACAAGTCGCTCCCGGGCATGCTGATGGCGGCCGCGCGCCTCGACCTGTCGAGCGTGTTCCTGTACGCGGGCTCGATCATGCCGGGCTGGGTGAAGCTCGAGGACGGCACCGAGAAGGACGTCACGCTGATCGACGCGTTCGAGGCGGTCGGCGCGTGCGCCCGCGGCCTGATGAGCAAGGGCGACCTGGACCGCATCGAGCGCGCCATCTGCCCCGGCGAGGGCGCCTGCGGCGGCATGTACACCGCGAACACGATGGCGTCGGTGGCCGAGGCGATGGGCATGTCGCTGCCGGGCTCCGCCGCCCCGCCGAGCGCGGACCGCCGCCGGGACAACTTCGCGATGCGGTCCGGCGAGGCCGTCGTCGAGCTGCTGCGCAAGGGCATCACCGCGCGGCAGATCATGACCAAGGAGGCGTTCGAGAACGCGATCGCGGTGGTCATGGCGTTCGGCGGCTCGACCAACGCGGTGCTGCACCTGCTGGCGATCGCGCACGAGGCCGAGGTCGACCTGACGCTGGACGACTTCAAGCGCGTCGCCGCGAAGGTCCCGCACCTGGGCGACCTCAAGCCGTTCGGCCGGTACGTCATGGCGGACGTCGACCGCATCGGCGGCGTCCCGGTCATCATGAAGGCGCTGCTGGACGCGGGCCTGATCCACGGCGACTGCCTCACCGTCACCGGGAAGACGGTCGCGGAGAACCTCGCCGACGTCGCCCCGCCCGACCCGGACGGCAAGATCCTGCGCGCCCTGGACAACCCGATCCACCACACCGGCGGCATCACGATCCTCGACGGGTCGCTGGCCCCGGAGGGCGCCGTCGTGAAGTCGGCGGGCTTCGACACCGACGTGTTCGAGGGCACCGCCCGGGTGTTCGAGCGCGAGCGGGCCGCCCTGGACGCGCTGGAGGACGGCACCATCCAGGCGGGCGACGTCGTGGTCATCCGGTACGAGGGCCCCAAGGGCGGCCCGGGCATGCGCGAGATGCTGGCGATCACGGGCGCGATCAAGGGCGCCGGGCTGGGCAAGGACGTGCTGCTGCTCACCGACGGCAGGTTCTCCGGGGGCACCACGGGCCTGTGCGTCGGGCACGTCGCGCCCGAGGCCGTGGACGCGGGCCCGATCGCGTTCGTGCGGGACGGCGACCGGATCCGGCTGGACGTCGCGAACGCGACGCTCGACCTGCTGGTGCCCGAGGAGGAGCTCGCCGCCCGCCGGGTCGGGTGGGCGCCGCTGCCCCCGCGGTACACGCGGGGTGTGCTCGCCAAGTACGCGAAGCTCGTGCAGTCGGCGTCGACGGGGGCGGTGCTGATCTGAGGCCCGCCGGAGCCGGCGGGCCTGATCTGCGCGAACGCCTCCGCCGGACCCGGCCCGCCCGCTAGGGTCGCGTCGGGGTACCGGACGGGTGCCCCGACGCGACGGGGGGCGAGCGTGACGACGGAGCCGGCGCCGGCGGGGACCACCGCCGTGAGCACCCGCAGCCTGCGGAAGACCTACCGGCACCGGGGCCGGCAGGTCGTCGCGGTGGGCGGGCTCGACCTGGACGTGCCGCTCGGCGGCGTGCACGGGTTCCTCGGTCCGAACGGGGCGGGCAAGACGACGACGATCCGGATGCTGCTCGGGCTCATCCGACCGGACTCGGGCGTCGTGCGCGTGCTCGACCGCCCCGTCCCCGCGGCGCTGCCCGAGGTCGTCGCCCGGGTCGGTGCGATCGTCGAGTCGCCGAAGTTCTTCCCGGCGTTCTCCGGGCGGCGGAACCTCGAGCTGCTCGCCGCGGCGATCGGGGCACCCGCCGCCCAGGTCGACCGGGTGCTCGCCGACGTCGGACTCGCGGACCGGGCGTCGAGCGCGTTCCGCACCTACTCGCTCGGCATGAAGCAGCGGCTGGCGATCGCGTCCACGCTGCTCAAGGACCCCGAGCTGGTCATCTTCGACGAGCCCACGAACGGCCTGGACCCGGCCGGCATCCACGAGGTGCGGCAGACGATGCGGGACCTCGCGGCTGCCGGGAAGACCGTGCTGGTGTCGAGCCACATCCTCGCGGAGGTGCAGCAGGTGGCCGACACGGTGTCGATCGTGACGCAGGGCCGCCTCGTCGCGGGCGGCCGGGTCGAGGACCTGCTGGCCGCGGCAGGCGCGGGGGAGACCCGCGTGGGCGTGGAGCGTCCGGCGGAGGCCGCGGCGGTGCTCGGCGAGCGCGGCTGGGCGGTGCGGCCCGACGGCGCGGGCGGGCTGCTCGTCGCCGGCGCCGCGCCGGCGGAGATCACGCGGGCGCTGGCCGACCGCGGGCTGTACCTGCACGAGCTCGCGCCGGGTCGCGCCGACCTGGAGCAGGTGTTCCTCGCGCTGACCGGGACGGGCGAGGACGGCACCGCCGCCTCGCACCAGGGCCGGCCGGCGCCGCACGGCCGGCGGGTGCGCGCATGAGCGCCGCTCAGGGCACCGCCCGGCGCCCGGACGCGCGCTCTGCCGGCCCCGCCGCCGACCCGGCCGGCGCCCGCCGTCCCCGAGCCGGCCTGGTGCGCGTCGAGGCCCGCCGGTTCCGGTACCGCGCCGCCATCCGGTGGCTGGCCCTGCTCGCGGTGGTCGCGGCGCTCGTGGTCGTCGCGAGCGTGTTCGCCGCGGCCCGGCCCCCGTCGGAGCGCGCGATCGCGGAGGCGGAGCAGCAGTACGCCTTCGCCCAGGAGGACTGGGCCGAGAACGGCGAGCAGTACGTCGCCGACTGCCGCGAGGGCGAGGCCCTCGCGCAGGAGACGGACCCCGGGGCGGACTGGCGCTGCGACGACCAGGAGCCCCGCCTCGAGGCGTACCTGCCGCCCCAGCCGACCCTCGCGGACTCGGGCCCCACCTGGGCGTCGGGGGTGACGACCTTCCTGCTCCTGCTCGCCTTCGCGTCCGGTGTCACGTTCGTGACGGCCGAGATCGGCACCGGGGCTCTGGGGACCTGGCTCACGTTCGTCCCCCGGCGCGGTCGGGTCTACGCGAGCAAGGTCACGGTCGCCGCGGCCGGCGTGCTGGTGCCGACGGCGGTGGCGCTCGCGCTCACGGTCGGCGGCGCGTGGGTCGCGGCGAGCGTGCACGACGCGGTCGGCGAGCTCACCGCCGCGTGGTGGACCGCCCTCGGGTGGCAGGCGCTCCGGGCGCTGGCGGCCGCCGCGGCGCTCGGGGCGGTCGGCGCGGCGCTCGGCTTCCTGCTGCGCAGCGCGGCGGGAGCGCTCGGCGTCGGCATCGGCTGGCTGCTGCTCGTCGACGGCGTGCTGGCCGGCCTGCACCCGGCGCTGTCCCCCTGGACGGTGCGCTCGTCGCTGCTCGCCTGGCTGGAGGGCGGCCTGACGTACTGGGTCACGGTGCCGTGCGCGCCGCTCGACGGCGTCCCGCAGGCCGGGATGTGCACGGCCGAGCGGAGCGTGTCGATGCTGCACGGCGGGGTGCTGCTCGGGGTGGTGACGGTCGTCCTGGTGGTCCTCGGCGGCCTGATGTTCCGGCACCGCGACGTCGACTGACGTCGGCTGCGCCCCACCGCGCCGCATGCCAGGGTGGGCGCATGGCATGGACCGTCGAAGACGCACCGTGGTGGACCCGAGCCGTCGTCTACCAGATCTACCCCAGGTCGTTCCAGGACTCCGACGGCGACGGCGTCGGCGACCTGCGCGGGATCATCTCCCGCCTGGACCACCTGAGCGCCCTCGGCGTCGACGTGGTGTGGCTGTCGCCGATCTACCGCTCGCCGCAGGACGACAACGGCTACGACATCAGCGACTACCAGGACGTCGACCCGTCGTTCGGCACGCTCGCGGACCTGGACGAGCTCATCGCCGCGCTGCACGAGCGGGGCATGAAGCTGCTCATGGACCTGGTGGTGAACCACACGTCCGACGAGCACCCGTGGTTCACCGAGAGCCGCAGCGGCCCGGACAGCCCGAAGCGCGACTGGTACTGGTGGCGGCCCCCGCGCGCCGGCATGGCGCCGGGGCAGCCCGGCGCGGAGCCGACCAACTGGCACTCGTTCTTCTCCGGCTCGACCTGGGAGCTGGACGAGGCGTCGGGGGAGTACTACCTGCACCTGTTCAGCCGGAAGCAGCCGGACCTCAACTGGGAGAACCCGGAGGTCCGGCAGGCCGTCTACGCGATGATGCGCTGGTGGCTGGACCGCGGGGTCGACGGCTTCCGGATGGACGTCATCAACCTCATCTCCAAGGACACCGCGCTGCCGGACGGGCCGGTGATCGCCGGGGTGTGGGGCGACGGCAGCGCGCACTACACGGACGGCCCGCGGGTGCACGAGTACCTGCAGGAGATGCACCGCGAGGTGTTCGAGGGCCGCGCCGACCGGCTGCTCACCGTGGGGGAGACGCCGGGCGTCACGCTGGAGGAGGCCCGGAAGTACACCGACCCGGCCCGGCGCGAGGTCGACATGGTGTTCCAGTTCGAGCACGTCGGCCTCGACCACGGCCCGGGCGGCAAGTTCGACCCGAAGCCGCTGCGGCTGACCGACCTCAAGGCGACCTTCGGGCGCTGGCAGGCGGGGCTGGCCGAGACCGGGTGGAACAGCCTGTACTGGGACAACCACGACCAGCCGCGGGTGGTGTCCCGGTTCGGCGACGACGGGAAGCACCGCCGGGAGTCGGCGAAGGCGCTCGCCACGCTGCTGCACCTGCATCGCGGGACGCCGTACGTCTACCAGGGCGAGGAGCTCGGGATGACGAACGCGCACTTCACGCGGTTCGACCAGTACCGGGACATCGAGTCGGTCAACCACGTCGCCCAGGCCCGGACGCTCGCGTCGGCCACCGACGAGCAGCTGCTCGCGGGTCTCGCGGCGATGAGCCGGGACAACGCGCGCACGCCCGTCCAGTGGGACGACTCGCCGCAGGCCGGGTTCACGACGGGCACCCCGTGGCTCGCGGTGAACCCGAACCACGTCGAGGTCAACGCGGCCGCCGAGCGCGCCGACCCGGACTCGGTGTTCCACCACCACCGCCGGCTGATCGAGCTCCGGCACACCGACCCGGTGGTCGCGCTCGGCGACTTCACGATGCTGCTGCCCGAGGACGAGCAGGTCTACGCCTACACCCGGGAGCTCGACGGGGACGCGCTGCTGGTCGTCGTCAACGTGTCGGGGGAGGAGCGGGTCGTCGACCTCGGGGACGCCTGGCCGCTCGCGGACGACGGCGGCTGGGGCGACCTTGTGCTCGGGACGCACGCCGACGCCGGGGAGCCGACGACGCTGCGGCCGTGGGAGGCGCGGGTGGTGCGCCGGCGCTGACCACCTCCGGCGTCACTGCTGGACGTCGACCACCACCCGCACCGGGTCGGGGAGCAGGTAGGCCCGGAACGGGCGCGGCTCGCCGGTCACGCCCACGAACGCCTGGGTCTGCGCCTCGAAGGTGCCCAGCAGCACGGCCTCGGTGACCGCGGTGGTGCCGGCGGCGGTGACCGGCTGCCGCAGCGGGAACTCGGTCAGGCCGGTGTCGGTCGGGTAGGCGGTGCCGGTGAGGACGACCTGCAGCGGGCTGTCGCCGGCGACGTCGACGGTCTCGCCCGTCGGGTCCTCGACGGCCGCATCCACGTACTCGACCCGCCAGCCCGGGGTCCCGGTGCCGCCGAGCTCGAAGACGACCCGGTCGTAGCCGTCGTGGTGGCCGACGCGGACGTCGGTGACGGTGAGCGCCGCGTCGGCGGAGGCGTCGGCGGTGTCGGCGGCGGTGTCGCCCGGGAACGCGGGCGCCGCGGCGTCGGCGTCCGCGTCCGTCGCGTCGCCCGTGGCGGTGGCGGTCGGCGACGGCGTCGTCGCGGGGGAGGTCGTGGCAGGCGGGGCGGCGGTGGTGGACGCGTCGCCGGTGGGTGCGTCGTCCGTGCCGCCGCACGCGGCGACCAGGGCGAGCAGCGCGACGGCGGAGCCCGCGAGCAGCGGGCGGCGGGCGGACGTGCGGGTGCGGGTCATGGCACCGAGGCTAGGAGCGCGGGGCGCGCGCGGGCGGGAGGCGCGGGACGCGGCGGGTCACGAGTCGGTACCGATCACCTGGTGGACCCGTGGACCACGATGTGAGACGGCCTCGGCCGGGCGTGACACCCGACCGGCCGGGGCGTAGTGTCCTGTGGCATGCGGACGAACCTCCTCCTCGTAGTACTTCCCGGGCGCGCCGGCTAGAGCCACGCACGGAAGGCTCGTCAGCGCGCGCACCCCTCGATCCGCCCGGCACTCGGGCCCGGGGGGTTTTTTCGTGCCGACGCAGCCCCACCGCGCGGCACCACGCGGCCCCCGGCCGCCGCAGCAGCACCGCTCCACCCGCACAGACGCAGGAGACACCGATGGTCCAGGGCCCCCACCCGGCACCGCCCCGCAGGCCGGCCACGCCCGCAGCGCCCGCCGGCGCGCCCGAGCCGCGCGAGCCCGCGCGACTCGCCGAGCCGACCGCCGCCCGCGACGCCGCTCCCGCCGCCCGCCCCCGCCCCGTCGTCACCGAGCAGGTCACCGGCGCGAAGTCGATCGTCCGCTCGCTCGAGGAGGCCGGCGCCGAGGTCGTCTTCGGCATCCCCGGCGGCGCGATCCTGCCGACGTACGACCCGCTGATGGACTCCACCCGGCTCCGGCACATCCTCGTGCGGCACGAGCAGGGCGGCGGCCACGCGGCGACCGGCTACGCCCAGGCGACCGGCAAGGTCGGCGTCACGATGGCGACGTCCGGCCCCGGCGCGACCAACCTGGTGACCCCGATCGCCGACGCGAACATGGACTCGATCCCGCTGGTCGCGATCACGGGCCAGGTCGGCGCGTCGCTGATCGGCACGGACGCGTTCCAGGAGGCCGACATCGTCGGCATCACGCTGCCGATCACCAAGCACAACTTCCTGGTGACCGACCCGGACGACATCCCGCGGACGATCGCCGAGGCGTTCCACATCGCGTCGACCGGCCGCCCGGGCCCGGTGCTCGTGGACATCGCCAAGTCGGCCATGCAGACCGACACCACCTTCACCTGGCCGCAGCAGCTGGACCTGCCGGGCTACCACCCGGTGACCAAGCCGCACGGCAAGCAGATCCGCGAGGCGGCCCGGCTGCTGGCGACGGCCCGCCGCCCCGTGCTGATGGTCGGCGGCGGCGTGATCCGCTCCGGTGCGTCCGCCGAGCTGCGCCGCCTGGTCGACGAGTCCGGCGCCGCCGTGGTCACCACGCTGATGGCCCGCGGCGCGCTGCCCGACACGCACCCGCAGCACCTCGGCATGCCCGGCATGCACGGCACGGTGGCCGCGGTCGCCGCGCTGCAGAAGGCCGACCTGGTCGTGGCGCTCGGCGCGCGGTTCGACGACCGGGTGACCGGCAAGCTGTCGTCGTTCGCGCCGAACGCCACGATCGTGCACGCCGACATCGACCCCGCGGAGATCGGCAAGAACCGCGCGGCGGACGTGCCGATCGTCGGCGACCTGCGCGAGGTCATCGCGGACCTGCTGCCCGAGCTCGCCCGCGAGCAGGTGCAGCACGGCAAGCCGGACCTCGAGGCCTGGTGGCAGCAGATCGACTCCTGGCGGGAGACGTTCCCGCTGGGCTACGACGAGCCGACCGACGGCCACCTCGCGCCGCAGCACGTGATCTCCCGGATCGGCGAGCTGTCCGGGCCGGAGTCGATCTTCGTGTCGGGCGTCGGCCAGCACCAGATGTGGGCCGCGCAGTTCATCAAGTACCAGCGGCCGAACTCCTGGCTGAACTCCGGCGGCCTCGGGACCATGGGCTTCTCGGTGCCCGCGGCGATGGGCGCGAAGGTCGGCCAGCCCGACCGCACCGTGTGGGCGATCGACGGCGACGGCTGCTTCCAGATGACCAACCAGGAGCTCGCCACCTGCACGATCAACGAGATCCCGATCAAGGTCGCGGTGATCAACAACTCCTCGCTGGGCATGGTCCGGCAGTGGCAGACGCTGTTCTACGAGTCCCGGTACTCGAACACCGACCTGCACACCGGCCACGGCACCATCCACGTCCCCGACTTCGTGAAGCTCGCCGACGCCTACGGCGCGGTCGGCCTGCGCTGCGAGACCACCGCGGACGTGGACGCCACGATCAAGCGCGCGATGGAGATCGACGACCAGCCCGTCGTCGTGGACTTCACGGTGTCGCGCGACTCGATGGTGTGGCCGATGGTCGCCGCCGGCGTGAGCAACGACGACATCCAGTACGCCCGGGGCATCTCCCCGGCGTGGGACCGCGAGGACTGAGGAAGAGAACATGAGCCGTCACACCCTCTCCGTCCTCGTGGAGAACAAGCCCGGCGTGCTGACCCGCGTCGCCGGCCTGTTCGCCCGCCGGTCGTTCAACATCCACTCCCTCGCGGTGGGCCCGACCGAGCACGACGAGATCTCCCGGATCACCGTCGTGGTCGACGTCGACGCCCTGCCGCTGGAGCAGGTCACCAAGCAGCTGAACAAGCTGATCAACGTGATCAAGATCGTCGAGCTCGAGGACGCCGCCTCCGTGCAGCGCGAGCTCCTGCTGGTCAAGGTCCGCGCCGAGGGCGCCGTCCGCACCCAGGTGCTCGAGGTGGTCGAGCTGTTCCGGGCGCACGTCGTCGACGTCGTGCCGGACACCGTGACCATCGAGGCCACCGGCAGCCCGGGCAAGCTCACGGCGCTGCTGGCGGCGCTCGAGCCGTTCGGCGTCCGCGAGATCGTCCAGTCCGGCATCGTGGCCATCGGCCGCGGGCCCCGCTCCATCACGGACCGCGCGCTCGAGCGCGTCAGCCGGTCCGCCTGATCCGTCCGTCCGCACGACCCCGCACACACAAGGAGAACCATCGTGGCTGAGCTGTTCTACGACGACGACGCCGACCTGTCGATCATCCAGAGCAAGAAGGTCGCCGTCATCGGCTACGGCAGCCAGGGGCACGCGCACGCGCTGAACCTGCGCGACTCGGGCGTCGACGTGACCGTCGGCCTCCGCGAGGGCTCCGCCTCCCGCGCCAAGGCGGAGAACGAGGGCCTCAAGGTCGCCACGGTGGCCGAGGCCGTCCAGGGCGCCGACGTCGTCGTGATCCTCGCGCCGGACCAGGTGCAGCGGCACATCTACCGCGACGAGATCGCCCCGAACCTGACCGAGGGCGCGGCGCTGGTGTTCGGCCACGGCTTCAACATCCGGTTCGGCTACATCAAGCCCGAGGCCGGCCACGACATCGTCATGGTCGCCCCCAAGGGCCCGGGCCACCTCGTGCGCCGCGAGTACGTCGACGGCCGCGGCGTGCCGGTGATCGTCGCCGTCGAGCAGGACGCGTCGGGCTCCGCCTGGGACCTCGCGCTGTCCTACGCCAAGGGCATCGGCGGCCTGCGCGCCGCCGGCATCAAGACCACGTTCACCGAGGAGACCGAGACCGACCTGTTCGGCGAGCAGGCCGTCCTCTGCGGCGGTGTGTCCCAGCTGATCCAGTACGGCTTCGAGACCCTGACCGAGGCCGGCTACCAGCCCGAGGTCGCGTACTTCGAGGTGCTGCACGAGCTGAAGCTGATCGTCGACCTCATCTTCGAGGGCGGCATCACCAAGCAGCGCTGGTCCGTCTCCGACACGGCCGAGTACGGCGACTACGTCTCCGGCCCGCGGGTCATCACGCCCGACGTGAAGGAGAACATGAAGGCCGTCCTCGCGGACATCCAGAACGGCGCCTTCGCCGAGCGGTTCATCACGGACCAGGACGCGGGCGCGCCGGAGTTCAAGGAGCTCCGCGAGAAGGGCCAGAACCACCCGATCGAGCCCGTGGGCCGCGAGCTGCGCAAGCTGTTCGCCTGGGTGAAGCCGTCCGACACGGACTACGTCGAGGGCTCCGCCGCGCGCTGACCCGCGCGCTGCTCGACGCTCGCGCGCCGAGAGAGGACCTCCGCGCCGAGAGAGGACCGTCCACGGTCCTCTCTCGGCGGGACGGTCCTGTCTCGGCGTCGTGGTTTCTGCTCGCGTCCGGGAGGATGGGCCGCATGACCGACGACGCCGCCGCCGACAGCATGCACCCCGACGAGGTCCTCCGGTTCTGGGAGGTCGCCCGGGTCCGGGCCGGGGTGATGCGGGTCGCCGCCGTGACCGGGCCGGGGATCGCGGGGTCGCTGGTACCGCCGTCCTGGGCGTTCGGCGACGACCCGGCGCTCGCCGACGCGGCCCTCGCGCTCGTGCTCGACGGCAGCAAGACCGCCACGTCGACGGCCCTGCCGGAGTTCGAGCACGCCGACGAGCCGCTGCCCGTCAAGGGCGACCTGTCGATCGTGACCGACGGCGCCGGCCGGCCGGGCGCGCTGATCCGCACCACGCGGGTGGAGACGGTGCCGTTCGGCGAGGTGGGGGACGACGTCGCACGGGCCGAGGGGGAGGGCGACGGGACGCTCGCGTCCTGGCGCGCGGAGCGCGAGGACTCCTGGGGCCCCGTGCTGGCGGCGCTGGGCGCGGAGCTCACCGACGCGACGCCGGTCGTCGTCGAGCGGTTCGAGCTGCTGTACCCGCGTCCCGGCGACCGGGGTCCGTCCGCCGGCCCGTCCGAGGCCTGAGACGGTCGTCCCGGTTCGTAAGACGACTCACTAGGGTGGGCAGCATGGCGCAGCGCATCAACCTGGCCGTCGTCGCGGGTGACGGCATCGGCACCGAGGTCGTGGAGCAGGGTCTCCTGGCCCTGGAGGCGGCCCTGTCCGGCTCGGGCAGCACGGTCACCACGACCGACTTCGACCTGGGCGCGCGCCGCTGGCACGCGACCGGCGAGACGCTGACCGACGCCGACCTCGAGGCGATCCGCTCGCACGACGCGATCCTGCTCGGCGCCATCGGCGACCCCAGCGTGCCGTCCGGCGTGCTGGAGCGCGGGCTGCTGCTCAAGCTGCGCTTCGCCCTGGACCACTACGTGAACCTGCGCCCCGCCAAGCTGTACCCGGGCGTGGCCTCGCCGCTGGCGACCCCGGGCGACGTCGACTTCGTCGTCGTCCGCGAGGGCACCGAGGGCCCGTACGTCGGCAACGGCGGCGCGATCCGGGTGGGCACCGCGCACGAGATCGCCAACGAGGTCAGCGTCAACACCGCCTTCGGCGTCGAGCGGGTGGTGCGCGACGCGTTCGCCCGCGCGAACGCCCGCCCCCGCCGGAAGCTCACGCTGGTGCACAAGCACAACGTCCTCGTGCACGCCGGCCACCTGTGGCGGCGCACCGTCGAGGCCGTGAACGCCGAGTTCCCGGACGTGACGGTCGACTACCTGCACGTGGACGCGGCGACGATCTTCCTGGTGACCGACCCGGCCCGGTTCGACGTGATCGTGACGGACAACCTGTTCGGTGACATCCTCACGGACCTGGCCGGCGCGATCGTCGGCGGCATCGGCCTGGCCGCGTCCGCCAACATCAACCCGGACCGCACCGCGCCGAGCATGTTCGAGCCGGTGCACGGCTCCGCCCCGGACATCGCCGGGCAGGGCAAGGCCGACCCCACCGCCACGGTGCTGTCCGTCGCGCTGCTGCTCGAGCACCTGGGCGAGCGCGAGGCCGCGGCCCGCGTCGAGGCCGCCGTCGCGGCGGACGTCGCGGAGCGCGGCGGCCGAGTACGGTCGACGGCCGAGGTGGGCAAGGACCTCGCCGCGCGCATCGCCGGCTGACCCCGCCCGCTCGGGGCGCACCGCCGCGTCCCGCGCCCGTCCCACCCCGGCCGTCGCCCAGGTACCGTCAGATCAGACTCCTGGTGAAAGGCCGCAGACACATGAGCATCTCCGACACGACCGACCTCGGTTCCACCTTCGAGGTCCGTCCCACCGACACCCCGACGCCCGACGCCGAGCGGGAGTCGCTGCTCGCCACGCCGAAGTTCGGCACCGTGTTCACCGACCACATGGCGCGGGTCTCCTGGACGCAGGGGCTGGGCTGGCACGACCGCCGGGTCGAGAAGTACGGCCCGCTGCTGCTCGACCCCGCCACCGCGGTGCTGCACTACGCCCAGGAGATCTTCGAGGGCCTCAAGGCGTACCGGCACGCCGACGGCTCGGTGTGGACGTTCCGCCCGCAGGCCAACGCCGAGCGGCTGCAGCGCTCCGCCCGGCGGCTCGCGCTGCCCGAGCTGTCCACCGAGGACTTCCTCGCGTCGGTGACCGCCCTGGTCCGGACCGACGAGGCCTGGGTGCCGTCGGGGGAGGAGACCAGCCTCTACCTCCGCCCGTTCATGTACGCCTCCGAGGCGTTCCTGGGCGTGCGGCCGTCGATGCAGGCCGAGTACCTCGTGATCGCCTCGCCGGTCGGCTCGTACTTCGCCGGCGGCGTGAAGCCGGTGTCGATCTGGGTGTCCGAGGACTACTCGCGCGCCGCGGCCGGCGGCACCGGCGCGGCCAAGTGCGGCGGCAACTACGCCGCGAGCCTGCTCCCGCAGCAGGAGGCCTACGCCCGCGGCTGCGAGCAGGTGTGCTTCCTGGACGCCGCGACCGGCACGCTGCTCGAGGAGCTCGGCGGCATGAACGTGTTCGTGGTCGGCGCCGACGGCTCGGTGTCCACCCCTCGGCTCACCGGCTCGATCCTCGAGGGCGTGACCCGCTCCTCGATCCTGCAGCTGCTGACCGAGGACGGCCGTGAGGTGCACGAGCGGGACATCCCGCTCGCCGAGCTGCTCGCCGGCCTGCGCGACGGCAGCGTGGCCGAGGTGTTCGCCTGCGGCACCGCCGCCGTCGTCACGCCGATCGGCCGGCTCGCGGGCGGCGACTTCGACGTGACCGTCGGCGACGGCGAGGCCGGTCCGGTCATGCAGAGCATCCGGCAGCGCCTGACCGACATCCAGTACGGCCGCGCGGCCGACCCGCACGGCTGGATGCACCGCCTGGTCTGACGCGCGCGGCGCCCGACGTCGGCCCCGTCCCGCACGGTGGACGGGGCTGACGTCCCGCGTGACGTGTGCCACGATGAGCCCATGTCCGGTCTCCCGATCGTCATCGCCTAGCGCGTCCGCCCCACCCCGCGGACGCGCCGACCTCCCGAACCCGGGGGGTCTTTTTGTTGCTCGACCCGCACGCCGACCCGGCGCGCACCCCCGGCAGCTCGCCTCGTCCCCTCGCCGAGAGAAGCACTCCCCGTGACCGAGCCCACCGCCTCCGACGCCCCCGCCACCCTGCCCCGCGGCGGCGCGGCCCACCCCGCCGCCGGCGGCCCCGCGGCGTTCGACGTGTACGACACCACGCTGCGCGACGGCGCCCAGCAGGAGGGCATGAACCTCTCGGTCGCCGACAAGCTGGCCATCGCGCCGCTGCTCGACGACCTGGGCGTGGGCTACATCGAGGGCGGCTGGCCGGGCGCGATCCCCAAGGACACCGAGTTCTTCGCCCGGGCCGCGAAGGAGCTCGACCTCCGGCACGCGGTGCTCGCCGCGTTCGGCGCGACCCGCAAGCCGGGCGTGCGCGCGTGGGACGACCCCCAGCTGCGCGCCCTGCTCGACTCCGAGGCGCCGGTGGTCACCCTCGTCGCCAAGTCCGACTCGCGCCACGTCGAGCGCGCGCTCCGGACCACCGGGCCCGAGAACCTCGCGATGGTCGCCGACTCCGTGCGGCTGCTGGTCGGCGAGGGCCGCCGGGTCGTCGTCGACGCCGAGCACTTCTTCGACGGCTTCCGGTTCGACCCGGCCTACGCGCGCGACGTCGTGCTCGCGGCCGTCGAGGCGGGCGCCGAGACCGTCGTGCTGTGCGACACCAACGGCGGGATGCTGCCGTTCCAGGTGACCGAGGTGGTGCGTGACCTGCGTGCCGCGCTCGGCACCGCCGACGCCCTGACCCGGCTCGGCGTGCACGCGCACAACGACTCGGGCTGCGCGGTCGCGAACTCGCTCGCGGCGGTCGAGGCCGGCGCCGTGCACCTGCAGGGCACCGTCAACGGCTACGGCGAGCGCACCGGCAACGCCGACCTGCTCGCGACCGTCGCCAACCTCGAGCTCAAGACCGGCCGCAGCGTCCTGGTCCCGCCCGCCGACCGCCCCGGCGGTTTGGGCGAGATGACCCGGATCGCGCACCAGATCAGCGAGATCACGAACATCGCGCCGTTCGCCCGCCAGCCGTACGTCGGAGCGAGCGCGTTCGCGCACAAGGCCGGCCTGCACGCCTCGGCCATCCGCGTCGACCCCGACCTCTACCAGCACATCGACCCCCAGGCCGTCGGCAACGACATGCGGATGCTGGTGTCCGAGATGGCCGGCCGCGCGTCGATCGAGCTCAAGGGCCGCGAGCTCGGCTTCGACCTGGCCGGGCAGGACGAGGTGCTCACCCGCGTCACCAACCGCGTCAAGGACGCCGAGGCGCAGGGCTACACCTACGACGCCGCGGACGCCTCGTTCGAGCTGCTGCTCGCCGAGGAGGTCGACGGTTCCCGGCCGGCGTACTTCCGGGTCGAGTCCTGGCGCACGATCGTCGAGCGCGCCGGCTCCCGCGGCACGCCCGCCACGGCCGAGGCCACGGTCAAGCTGCACGCCGGGGGCGAGCGGATCGTCGCGACCGGCGAGGGGAACGGCCCGGTCAACGCCCTGGACCACGCGCTGCGGCTCGCGCTCCAGCGGGTCTACCCGGAGCTGGCGGCGTTCGAGCTGATCGACTTCAAGGTGCGCATCCTCGACGCCATGCACGGCACCGACGCGGTGACCCGGGTGCTCATCGAGACGAGCGACGGCCAGACGGCGTGGAGCACCGTGGGCGTCGGGCCGAACCTGATCGAGGCGTCCTGGGAGGCGCTGACGGACTCGGCGATCTGGGGCCTGCGCAACCGGGGCATCACCCCGCGCTGACCCCGCCCCCGCGGCGCCCCCTCCCGCACGCCCCGCGAGGTCGCCGCTGAGTGCGGCGGGCGGCGGGCGGCGGGCGGCGGGCGGGTCAGCGCAGGAGGTGGTCGGCGGCCGCCAGGGCCGCGGCGGCGCTCCAGGCCTGGGGCCGGGCTGCGTAGGCGTAGCGGACGGGGGCGGGGTGCTCGTCGGCGCCGAAACCGGCGAACAGCTCGGGCAGCCGGCCGTCGAACGCCTCGCCGGCCCGCACGACGGCGCCCGCCAGGCCGCGGGCCTCGGTGACGAGCCCGTACCGGTCCGCGCCTGCCATCGCCAGCGCCGTGTCGTGCGGCCAGCAGGAGCCGCGGTGGTACGACAGCGGCTGGTAGGCGGGCTCGGACCGCGCGACGGTGCGGATCGACCACCCCGAGCAGAAGTCGTCCGAGGCGAGCCGCGCCGCCACCTCGCGCGCGGCGTCCGGGTCGAGCACGCCGGACCACAGCGCGTGCCCCGCGTTGGAGGTGAGCGTGCGGACGGGCGCGCCGCCGCCGTCCAGGGCGAGCGCGAGGAACCGCCGGTCCGGGAGCCAGAACCGGTCGTGGAACCGCCCTCGCAGGTCCGCTGCCAGCGCGTCGAGCTCGGCCGCCCAGCCGGGGTCGTCCCACGCGTCTCGGGCGCACCGCGCGGCGGCGCGCAGCGCCGCCCAGGTGTAGGCCTGCACCTCGACGAGCGCGATCGGCCCGTCGGCGAGCCGGCCGTCGGGGTGCGCGATCGCGTCCCAGGAGTCCTTCCAGCCGTGGTTGCGCAGGCCCGCGGGGTCCGGGGTGTAGGTGACGAAGCCGGTGGCGTCGAGGCCGCCGTCGCCGCGCAACCAGCCGACGGCCGCGCGGGCGGCGGGCGCCAGGTCCCGCACGAGCGCCCGGGACCCGGCGTCGGCCCGGTCCGCGAGGCGCCCGAGGCCCAGCAGGAACAGCGGGGTGGCGTCGACGCTGCCGTAGTAGCGGCCGTACGGCACCAGCCCCAGGTCGGCGAGCGGGCCGGAGCGCAGCTCGTGCACGATCTTGCCCGGCTGCTCCAGCCGCGCGGGGTCGGTGCGGCAGCCCTGGGTGCGCGCCAGCGCGGTGAGCACGCCGGGCAGCAGGTGCGGGTGGGAGTGCTCCGCGAGCAGCGCCGTCAGCACGCCGTCGCGGCCGGCGAGGATCTGGAACCACGGTGGCCCGGCGGCGGGCACGTCCGCGTCCCGGGCGTGCGGCGCGGGCATGACCAGACCGTCGAGGTCGGCGGCGGAGGCGGCGTGCACCCGGGCGGCCGAGGTGCGGGGGGCGGGAGCCGGGGCGGGGTGCGCCGGCCCGGCGGTCGTCGCGGCACGGGCGCGCCGCGCGTGGGCCGGCACCCCCGTGTCCTCCCGTACCCCCGCGGCCCTCGGCACCCCCGCGTCCCCCGGCACCCCCGTGTCCCGCACGCGCACCTCGACCGCCCACGCACCGCCCGGCGGCAGCGCCGCGGTCCACCGCAGCAGGTGAGTGCCCTCGCCGCGGTCGCCGAGGGTGACGGCGGGGCGGGGGTCGGCCGACACCTCGACCGCGCGCGCGAACGCCGGTCGCCCGGGCACCGCCCACCGGAACCGCAGCCGCAGCACCCCGGCGTCCGACCCGGCGGACGGCGGCGGCGCCGCGGGGTACGCGCGGCCGTCGCCGCGGAGCGTGAACTGGTCGGCGAAGTCGCCGGACACCTCGAGGGTCAGGGCGACCTCGCGCGGGGCGGCGCCGAGGTTCCGCAGGGTGACCCGGTCGACCAGGCCGGCGGCGTCGATCCGCTGCTCGCGGACGACCCACGCGCCGGGGCTCTCGCCGCGGGCGGTGCGCGGGAGCAGCGCGACGGTCCGGTCGCCGGTGCGGGTCACGCCGCCCGCGGGGACGGGCTCGGCGCCGTCGACGCGCAGCAGCCACCGGGACAGCACCCGGCAGTCCCGGACGTGCAGACCGGCGGCGCGCTGCACGGCGTGCGCGTCGGTTCCCGGCGGGCGGATCTGGCCCGCCTCGTCGGCGATCAGGACGGTGCCCCCGCGCACCTGGACGTCCGGCTCGGGCACGACTGCCTCCTCGCATCGTGATGGGATCGTGAGATAACCCTATTGGCTAGACTACTTGTGTCATGTCAGTATGCAGAAGTCACATCCGGCTCACTGGGGAGCGACGATGAGGAACCGACAGACGGCGCGGCGACGCGCCACCGGGCTGGTCGCCGTCGGCGGCCTGCTGGCCCTGACGGCCTGCGGCGGCAGCGGCGGCAGCGGCGACGCGGCGGCCGCCGACGGCGACCGGCCGCTGGTCGTCTGGACCGCGGAGGCGCAGGAACCGCGCATCGCGGTGCAGCGGCAGATCGCTGAGGCCTTCACCGACAAGACCGGGATCGAGGTGGACCTGGTCGCCGTCGAGGAGGGGCAGGCGCCGCAGCTGATCCAGTCCGCGGCGCTGTCCGGCGAGCTGCCGGACGTGATCTCGCTGCTGAACCTGAGCTTCGTCCGGCAGCTGGTCGGCGAGGACCTGGTCGACACCGGTGCCAACGCCCGGGTGGTCGAGGCGCTGGGCGAGGAGACGTTCGCCGAGGCGGCGCTGGCGCTGACCCGCGACGGGGGCGTCCAGGTGGGCGTGCCCTCGGACGCCTGGTCGCAGATCCTGGTCTACCGGACCGATCTGTTCGAGGCGGCCGGCCTCGAGCCGCCGACCACCTACGAGGCGCTGGAGACCGCGGCGGCCGCGCTCACCGAGCCCGGGATGTTCGGCATCACCCTCGCGACCGACGCGTCCGACATCTTCACCGCGCAGACCTTCGAGACCCTGGCGCTCGGCAACGGCTGCCAGGTGGTCGAGGACGGCGAGCCCGCGCTCGCGTCCGCGGCGTGCACGACCACGTGGGAGCTGTACGAGACCCTGGCCCGCGACTACTCGCCGGCCGGCACGCAGAGCGTCGACTCGACGCGTGCCACCTACTTCGCCGGCCAGGCCGCGATGGTGCTGTGGTCGACGTTCCTGCTCGACGAGCTCGCGGGGCTGCGCAACGACGCGATCCCGACCTGCCCCGAGTGCGTGGACGACCCGGGGTTCCTCGCGGCGAACTCCGGGGTGATCACCTCGGTCGCCGGGCCGGACACGGACGCACCCGGCTCGTACGGCGAGGTGCAGAACTTCGCCGTGCTGGACGGCGCGGACACCGACGCCGCGCAGCAGTACATCGAGTTCGTCCTCACCGAGGGGTACGAGGACTGGATGGAGCAGGCACCCGAGGGCAAGATCCCGGTGCGGCTGGGCACTCCCGAGGACCCGACGCGGTTCAGCGACGCCTGGAACGGGCTGCAGATGGGCGTCGACAGCAAGGCCGCGATGGCGGACGTGTACGGGCAGGACGTGGTGGACGCGATCGCCGCCGCGCCGACGACGCTGGACCGCTGGGCCATCACGTCCGGCGACGGCGCGCTGCTCGGCCCGCTCGGCACGCAGATGCCGATCCCGAAGGCGATCGCCGACCTGGCCGCCGGCGCGCTCGACGCCGCGGGCGCGGCCCGGCAGGCGGACGAGGCGGTCGCGGGCATCGCCGCGAGCCTGTCGTGACCGTGACGCAGGTGCCCACCGCCGGGAGCGCGCCGAGCGTGCGCCCCCGGCGGCGGGCCGCCCGCCGGCGCGAGCAGCTGGAGGGCCTCGGCCTGGTGCTGCCGGCGGCCGTCATCATCCTCGTGACGATCGTGGTGCCGATCGCGTGGAACGTCGTGCTGTCGTTCCAGGACGTCTCGCTGCGCTCCCTGCGCGGGGGCAGCCTGTTCGGCTCCTTCACGCTCGAGCACTACGCCGACGTGCTGACCTCGGCGGGGTTCTGGCGCTCGCTGTGGACGACGGTCGTGTACTCCGTGAGCACCACCGCCGGCTCGATCGCGGTCGGCCTGGCGGCGGCGCTCGCCCTGCGCCGCGGGTTCCGCGGGCGCGGGGCGGTGCGGGCGCTGCTGCTGCTCCCGTACGTCGCGCCGGTCGTGGCCATGGCGTTCGTCTGGCAGATGATGCTCAACCCGCAGTTCGGGATCGTGAACATCGGCGGCACGCGCTGGCTCGGCTGGGACCAGCCGATCGACTTCCTGGGGCGCGCGCCCTACGCGCTGCTCACGGTGATCGCGTTCGAGATCTGGCGGTACTTCCCGTTCGCGCTCATCTTCATCGCGGCGCGCATGACCGCGCTGCCGCGGGACGTGGACGAGGCCGCGGTGCTCGACGGCGCCACCCCGACGCAGGCGTTCCGCCACGTCACGCTCCCGCAGCTGATGCCGGTGCTCGCCCTGCTCGCGGTGCTGCGGATGATCATGACGTTCAACAAGTTCGACGACGTCTACCTGCTCACGGGCGGGGCGGCCGGGACCGAGGTGTCCGCGGTGCGCGTCTACAACCAGCTCGTGGGGTCGTTCGACTTCGGCGGCGGGGCCACGACCGCGGTGGTGCTCGCGCTCGTGCTGTGCGCGCTGCTCGCCGTGTACTTCGTGCTGACCGGCCGGAAGGAGCCCGAGTCGTGAACCGCCTGGCCGTGGAGCGGCGGGTGCTGGCCGTCGCCCGTCCTGCGCTCATCGTGATCCTGCTGATCAGCGCGATCTTCCCGTTCTACTACATGGTGCTGCTGAGCTTCGTCCCGATCGAGCAGCTGCTCCGGGACCCGTCCCGGCTGTGGGTGCCGCTCGGCGACCTGACGCTCGACACCTACCGGCAGGTGCTCCTGCCGCGCTCGGCCGGCGGCGAGGGCTTCGGCGGGTTCATGGGCAACTCCGCGGTCGTGTCCCTGGTGACCGCCGCGGTGACGCTGCTGGTGGTGATCCCGGGCTCGTACGCGGTGTCCCGGCTGCGGTTCACCGGGCGGCGGCACCTGTCGTCGCTGTTCCTCGTCGTGTACATGTTCCCGGCGATCATCCTGGCCGTGCCGCTGTTCGTCGCGTTCTCCAGGCTGGGCATCCGGGAGTCGCTGGTCGGCCTGGTGATCGTGTACGTCGCGCTGAACATCCCCGTCTCGATCCACATGCTCCGGAACTACTTCGACACCATCCCGGTGTCGATCGAGGAGGCGGCCCGGGTCGACGGCGCCACCCGGCTGCAGACCATGCGCCGGATCACCGTGCCGCTGGCGATGCCGACGATCATGTCCACGCTGCTGTACGTGTTCATGATCGCGTGGAACGAGTTCCTGTTCGCGCTGCTGTTCCTCACCGCGAAGCGCGACCTGTGGACCGTGTCGCTCGGGCTGTCGCAGCTGTCGAACGGCGTCGAGGTCGCGAAGACGGTGCTGATGGCCGGCTCGGTCCTGCTCACCGTGCCGATCGTGGTGCTGTACTCGCTGGCCGAGCGCAAGCTCACCGACGGCCTGGCCGCCGGTGCCGACAAGGGGTGAGCGCGCGGGGCGGTCAGCCGGCGTACCGGCGGTTGACCGCCTCCGCCGAGTACTCCCGGTCGACGAGCATCCGCGCCAGGCCGACGACGCCGGCGTCCTCGCCGAGCGCGGCGAGCCGCATGTCCAGGTGCCGGGTCGCCCGCGGGAGGGTCAGCGGGTACACCGTCTCGCGCACGCCGGACAGCAGGGCGGTGGACGCCAGGTCCCCGCCGAGCACCAGCGCGCTCGGGTTGAGCAGGCAGACCACCGTCGCCAGCACCCGGCCGATCGTGCGGCCCGCGGCCCGGGTGGCCTCGGCGGCGTCGGCGTCGCCGCGCTCCAGGAGCGTGCGGACGTCCCGCCCGGACGCGGTCGCGTGCCCGAGCGCCCGCAGCTCGCGGGCCACCGCCCGGCCCGAGGCGACGGCCGCGAGGCAGCCGTGCGAGCCGCACTGGCAGGGCGCGTCGTCGTGCCCGGCGATCTTCACGTGCCCGATGTCGCCGGCGCCCCCGTCGGCGCCGGGGTACACGGCCCCGTCCAGCACCACGCCCACGCCGATGCCGGTGGACACCTTGACGTAGCAGAGCGAGGGCGTCCTGGCCCCGGCCGCGTGCTCGCCGACCGCCTCGGCGTCGGCGTCGTTCGCCACGAGGACGGGCGCGCCGAACGCGTCGCCGAGCACGTCGGCCACGGGGAAGCCGTCCCAGCCCGGCATGATCGGCGGCTGCGACGGCCGGCCGGTCGCCGGGTCGACCGGGCCGGGCACGCTGATGCCCACCCCGGCGAGGGTGCGGACGCCCGCCTCCCCGAGCAGGTCGCCGACGAGCCCGCGCACCCGGTCGAGGGTGTGCTCCGGCCCGTCCGCCACGGCGACGTCCACCTCGCCGCGGGCCAGCACCCGGCCGGCCAGGTCGGTGACCGCGGCGCGGGTGTGCCGGGTCGCGACCGTCACCGCCGCCAGGTGCGCGTGCTCGTCGTTGAACACGAGCCGGCGCGGTCGGCGGCCGCCGGTCGCGCGGTCGGTCCCGCTCTCCACGACGAGGCCGGCGGACAGCAGCCGGTCGACGCGCTGCGCGACGGTCATCCGGGACAGGCCCGTCAGCTCGAGGACGTCGCCGCGCGTCGCGGCCTGCCCGCTGCGGATCATCGCGAGCACGTCGCCGGGTCCTGGTGCCACCAGATCGCCCTTCCTTCTGCCAAGTCGTTGTGCTTAACTGCTGAACATCATACGGCTAGTCGCTAGACGGATGTGGCGCCGGCCGTGGACCCACTGTCGCCGAACAAGGACCAGCGTCGTGCCCGAAGTCGTGCAGTTCACCTCCCCGCGCCGCGTGGAGCTCGTCCCGTGCCCCGCCGAACCGCTGCGACCGGACGCCGTCCGGGTTCGCACCTGGTACTCCGGCATCTCCGCCGGCACCGAGCTCACCGCCTACCGCGGGACCAATCCCTACCTCACCCGCACGTGGGACGCCGAGCGGCGGCTGTTCACCGACGGGGAGCCGACCCACCGCTACCCGGTGGTCGGCTGGGGCTACTCCGAGACCGGCGAGGTGGTCGAGGTCGGCGCCGACGTCCACGACCTCGCGGTCGGGGACCGGGTGCACGGCATCTGGGGTCACCGGTCCGAGGCGGTGCTGCCCGCGGCGGCGCTCGCCGGCCGCGTCCTGCCCCCGGACGCCGACCCGGTGGCCGGCGTGTTCGCCCGGGTGGGCTCGATCGCGCTGAACGCCGTGCTCGCGGCCGGGACCCGGCTCGGGGAGGACGTGGCCGTGTTCGGCCAGGGCGTGATCGGACTGCTGACGACGCGGCTCGCGGTGCTCTCCGGCGCGCGGGTGATCGCGGTCGACGCCCTGCCCGAGCGGCTGGCCGCGGCGCGCGGCGCGGGGGCCGCCGAGGTCGTGCGGGCGGACGCGCCCGGCGGCGCCGGGGCGGCGGTCCGCGCGCTCACCGGCGGCGGCGTGGACGCGGCGGTGGAGCTGTCCGGCTCGACGGCCGCCCTGCACGAGGCGGTCCGGTCGGTCGTGGTCGGCGGGACCGTCGCGGCCTCCGGCTTCTACCAGGGCGACGCCACGGCGCTGCGCCTGGGCGAGGAGTTCCACCACAACCGCGTCCGCCTGGTCTCGTCGCAGATCTCGGGCGTGCCCGTCGAGCTGGCGACCCGCTGGGACCAGCCGCGCCTCGTCCGCACGTTCATGGACCGCGTCCTCCGTGGCGACGTCGACGTCGCGGCGCTCGTCACCCACGTGGTCGACGCGGCCGACGTCGCCGACGCGTTCGCGCTGCTCGACGCGGGTGACCCGGCGGTGCTCCAGACGGTGCTGCGGTTCGACGGCGCGCCGGCCGGCTCGGGGGTGGCCCGGTGACCGCCCCGGACCACCGCCCCGCCTTCCCGGACCGCCGGCTCGCCGTCGGGCTGCTCGGCTGCGGGCAGATCGCCCGCACCGCGCACCTGCCGGCCTACGCCCGGTACGACGTCCCGGTGGTCGCCGCCTGCGACCGGCCCGGGGTCGCCGGGGCGCTCGCCGACGTGCTGCCCGCGGGCGCCGCCGTGCACGACGACCTGGACGCGTTCCTCGCCGACCCGCGGGTGGAGGTGGTCGACATCGCCACCGGGCCGATCGGCCGGGTCGACCTCATCGAGCGCTGCCTGGCCGCGGGCAAGCACGTGCTCGCGCAGAAGCCGGTCGTCTCCTCCCCGGCGGACCTGGACCGGCTCGAGGAGGTCACCGCCCGGGGTGCCGAGCGCGGGCTGCGGGTCGCGGTGAACCAGAACGGCCGGTGGGCGCCGGCCTGGCGGCTCACGACGCTGCTGGTCCGCTCCGGGGCCGTCGGCGAGGTCGTCGGCGTGACGCACCTGCACGACAAGCCGCTGCCGCCGATCGCCGGGACGCCGTTCGACGACCTCGACCACATGCTGCTCACGGACTACCTGGTGCACTGGTTCGACATCACCAGGTGCTGGCTCGAGGGGACGCGCGTGTCGTCCGTCGCGGCGCACGACTCGCGGGTGCCGGGCCAGCCGGTGGCGGCGAGGAACCCGTGGCAGGCGTCCGTGCACATCGCGACCGAGGGCGGGGCGACCGCCTCGATCCGCGTGGTCGGCGACGCGCGCGCCCGCGGCGGCGGCTGCCCGTTCTGGGTGCACGGGACCCGGGGCACGATCCGCGGCAGCATCCTGCTCGGCTCCGACCGCGTCGAGCTCGAGTCCGGCGGCACCACGACGTCGTACGCCCTCGACGGGCAGTGGTTCGTCGACGGGTTCGCCGGGACGATGGGCGAGCTGCAGCGGGCGGTCGCGGAGGACCGCGAGCCCGAGAACGGCGTCGGGCACGTCGCGGCCTCGGTGCGGCTCGGGACCGCCGCTGTCGCGGCCGTCCGGAGCGGGGTGCCGGCGCGGGACCTCGCGCTCGACCTCGCCGCGCCCGCGCCCGCCCCGGCGGGGGCGGTGGCATGAGGCCGGTCGAGACGCTGGTCGTCGACCGCCCGCGGATCTACACCGAGGGCTGGCAGAGCTGGAGCCCGACCGGCTGGTGGACCCCGGGCCGGGACCGGCCGGCGCCGCCGGCGCACGAGGTGGAGCAGCAGATGCGCCGGCGGCCCGGCCGACCGGTGCCGGACGGGGTGCTGCGCGGCGAGGGCCTGGCGGTCGTGGACCCCGGGACCGGTGACCCGCTGCGGGTGTACGCGGCGACGGACCCGGACGGCGAGCTCCCGTCGATCGACCTCGTCGTGGACGGCGACCGGGTCACCGTGCGCGCCGACGGGCCGGTCGCGGTCGCCGAGGCGGCGGACGTGCCCGGCGCGTTCGACGCGTTCGCGCGGTCCTGGGCCGCGGCCGCGGGTGGGTACGAGCCCCGGCCGGCCCCGCGGGTGTGGTGCACCTGGTACCAGTACTTCGAGCAGGTCACCGCGGCGGACGTCGCGGAGAACCTGGCCGCGCTCGACCGGCTCGGCCTGCCCGTGGACGTCGTGCAGCTGGACGACGGCTGGACCGGGCCCACCGGCGAGCGGTTCGCGCCGCGGGCCGCGTTCGGGGCCGTGCCGCCGCTGCTCGACGCGATCCGGGACTCCGGCCGCGAGGTCGGCGTGTGGCTCGCGCCCTTCGGAGTCGGGGCCGGCAGCACGGTGGCGCGCGAGCACCCCGAATGGCTGGTGGGCGAGGCCGGGTTCAACTGGGGCCGGACCCTCCTCGGTCTCGACCTCACCCACCCCGGGGTGCGGTCGTTCCTGGCCCAGGAGGCGGAGCGGTTGCGCGCCCTGGGCGTCACGTACGTCAAGGCCGACTTCCTGTACGCCGGCGCGGTGCCGGGAGAGAGGCACGACCCGACGGTCTCCGGCACCGAGGCCTACCGCTCCGGGCTCCGCCTGCTGCGCGAGGCGCTCGGCCCCGACGTCCGGCTGGTGGGCTGCGGCGCACCGGTGCTGCCGAGCGTCGGGCTCGTCGACGCCATGCGGGTGTCTCCCGACACCTTCCACGAGGGCGCCGAGGACGGCTCCGCCGGGCTGCGCGGCCGCGCGCCTCTGGAGGCCCGCGCGTGGCAGCACGGGCGGTTCTGGGCCAACGACCCGGACTGCGCGGTGCTGCGGCCCGGGTTCGCCCTGCGGGAGGAGTGGCACCGGGTGGTGACCCGGTTCGGCGGGCTGCGGTCGTTCTCCGACCGCGTCGCGGACCTCGACGACTGGGGGCTCGACGCCGCGCGTCGGCTGCTCGCCGACGTGCCGCCGGCCGGGCCGTTCGCGGACGACGTGGTCACCGTGGCGGTGCCCCGGTGACCCGGGGCGCGCTCGCCGCCCGGCTGCGGCCGCTGCTGGAGCCCGGGTACGGACCGGCGGCGTCGGCGGTGCTCGCCGGGCTGCTCGACCTCGCGGACCGGTGGGCGGGGCGGCTCGTCGAGCGCCGCCGCCCGCGGCCCGACGCGTCGACCGCGTACCTCATCACCTACGCCGACGCGGTGCGCCGGGAGGGGGAGGCGCCGCTGCGCACCCTGCGGCGCGTGCTGCGGGAGCAGGTGGGCGACGTGATCACCGACGTCCACCTGCTGCCGATCTACCCGTGGACCTCCGACGACGGGTTCGCCGTCGTGGACCACCGGGAGGTCGACCCCGCGCTCGGCACCTGGCGGGACGTGGCGGACCTGGCGGGGGACCGCCGGGTCATGCTCGACCTCGTCGCCAACCACGTCTCGGCAGCCAGCCAGTGGTTCACGGGCTGGCTGGACGGCGACCCCCGCTACGCGGGGTACTTCATCGAGCGGGACGCGGCCTTCGACGACACCCGGGTGGTCCGGCCGCGCACCACCCCGCTGCACCACCGGTACCCCCGCGGGTCCGAGAAGGTCGAGGCGTGGACCACGTTCGGCGCCGACCAGGTCGACGTCGCCGTGGCCGAGCCGCGGGTGCTGCTCGACCTCACCGACGTACTGCTGGGCTACGTGGCGCGCGGGGCGAGCACGGTACGACTCGACGCCATCGGCTTCCTGTGGAAGGAGTCCGGCACCACCTGCCTGCACCTGCCGCAGACCCACTCCGTGATCAAGGTCTGGCGGGCGCTGCTGGACCACCTGGCGCCGGGCACGCTGCTGCTGACCGAGACGAATGTGCCGCACGCCGAGAACGTGTCGTACTTCGGTGACGGCACGGACGAGGCGCACATGGTCTACCAGTTCGCGCTGCCGCCCCTGGTGCTCGACGCGTTCGTCTCCGGGCGAGCCGCGACCCTGGGGCGGTGGGCCGCTAGCGTGGGCGTCGTGAGCGGCACCGCCACCTGGTTCAACTTCCTGGCCAGCCACGACGGCGTCGGGATGCGCCCCACCGAGGGGCTGCTGGACGACGACGCCCGGACGGCGCTCGCGGAGCGCGCGCTCGCCCACGGCGGCCGGGTGTCGATGGCGACGGGCCCGGACGGCCGGGAGCGGCCGTACGAGCTCAACGTGTCCTACCTCGACGCGCTCGCCGATCCGGAGGCGTCCGACCACGACGCGCAGGTGCTGGCCCGGGGCCTCGCCGCGCACAGCATCCTGCTGTCGCTCGTCGGGGTGCCGGCGCTCTACTACCACTCGCTGTTCGGCTCACGCGGCGACCTCGACGCGATGGAGTCGTCCGGCATCGCGCGCCGGGTCAACCGGGGCAGGCTCGACGCGGACGAGCTCGTCGACGCGCTGGGCCGCCCGGGGCGGCGGCGCGAGGTGTTCGACGGTCTCCGGCATCTGCTCGCCGTCCGAGCCTCGCAACCGGGGTTCGACCCGTTCGCGCCGCAGGACGTCACGGTGGTCTCCGAACGGGTGCTGGTGGTCCGGCGCGCTGCGGGCACTCCGGACGAGGTCGTCGCCGTCACCAACGTGTCCGCCGACGAGGTGCCGCTCGCCGGGTTCGCCGGCACGGACGTCCTGACCGGCACCCGGCACGCCGACCCGGTGCTGCCACCGCACGGCTACCTGTGGCTGCGCCCGTGAGGGTCGTCGTCGCGGTGGACGCGTTCAAGGGGTGCCTCTCCAGCGCGAGCGCCGGGGAGGCGGCCGCCGCGGGCGTGCGCGCCGCGGCACCGGACGCCCAGGTGCGGGTGGTGCCGGTCGCCGACGGCGGCGAGGGCACCGTGGACGCGCTGCTCGCGGGTGCGGGTGCGGAGGGCGTCCGGGCGGTGGCGCGGGTCGTCGACGCGGTCGGCCGGCCGGTCGACGCCGGGTTCGCGCTGCTCGACGGCGGCGCGACGGCCGTGGTCGAGGCGGCCTCCTGCGTCGGGCTCGACCAGGTGGACGTCGGTCCGGACCTGCCGCCGCGCGCCGGGTCGGCGGGGCTCGGGCTGCTGGTCCGGCACGCCGTCGACCGCGGGGCGCGCCGGGTGGTCGTCACCCTCGGCGGCACGGCGTGTACGGACGGCGGGATCGGGCTCCTCGTCGCGCTCGGTGCGCGGGTGCGGGACGACGCCGGCACGGCGGTCGCGGAATCGGGGGCGAACCCGCTGTGGCGGTTCGGGACGCTGGACGCGCTGCCGGACCTCGGCGGGGTCGACCTCGTCGTGCTGACCGACGTCGACAGCCCGCTGCACGGCCGCGCGGGCGCGGCGCACGTGTTCGGCCCGCAGAAGGGCGCGACGCCGGAGCAGGTGGCGCACCTCGACGACCGGCTGGCCGCGTGGGGTGCGGCGCTCGCCGCCCACGGGCGCCCCGTCGCGGACCGGCCGGGCGCCGGGGCCGCGGGCGGGCTGGGCGCGGCGCTCCTGGCGCTCGGCGCCCGGCGGGAGGCCGGGTTCGGCTACGTGGCGCGGGCCGTCGGGCTGGCGGACGCGGTCGCGGGCGCGGACCTGGTGCTGACCGGGGAGGGGCGCGTCGACGCGCAGACGGCGCGGGGCAAGACCCCGGCGGGAGTGGCGGCCCTGGGGCGGGCGGCGGGCGCCGTGGTGGTCGCGCTCGCGGGCGCCGTCGACCTCGCCGCGGACGACCCGACCGGGCCGTTCGACGCGGTGCTGCCGGTGCACCCGCGGCCGCTGCCGCTCGCGGACGCGCTCGACCCCGCGACGACCGCCGCGCACCTCAGCGCGACGGCCGCGCAGGTCACGCACCTGGTGGTCGCCGCCCGCCGCCCTGTCGCGCCCGGGGGCGCGCCGCAATAGCGTGACGCGGGACAGCGCACCCGGCCGAGGAGAGTCCCGATGACGGAGCCCGCGACGCCGCCCCGCCGGGACCGCGCGTGGCCCTGGCTGCTGCTCCTGGTTCTCGCGGTCGCCGCGGGCGTGCTGCTCGCCTGGCGGCCCTGGGCGCCCGCGCCGCAGCCGCGCGACGAGGCGCCCGCCGTCACCGCCACGCCCACGGGCACCGGCACCGCAGGGCCTTCGCCGACGGCCCCGTCGGCGCCGGCCGCCGACGAGACCTCCTTCGACGCCGGGTCGGCGCCCGCGCTGTTCCTCACCGACGACGAGCTCGCCGCCGCGGTGCCCCTGGCCGCCGGGCAGTCCCTCACGGACGCGGAGGAGGTGCGCTGGGGTCTGCCCGAGCGGTCGACCGTCGACCCGTCCTCCTGCACGCCCGCGGTCACGACCACCGCCCGGGAGCCGGACGTGTTCCTGCGCCGGTTCGCGAGCGGGGACGCCGTGACCGTGATCCAGTCGGTGCTCGTGCTGCCGGATGCGGCGGCGGCGCGGGCGGCGTTCGACGACCTCGTGACCACGCTCGACGCGTGCCCCGCCTACCAGCAGACGAACCCCGGCACGGACGGCGGGGCCTGGACCGCGGAGCCCCCCGAGACCGAGGACGGCGCGGTGCCGAGCGTCGTGCGGCGCGTCACGCTCACCGCCGAGGGCGCCACGAGCCCGGAGGTCGAGGTGACCGCCCTGGCGGGCAACGCCCTGGTGACGACCACCGCGTCGGGCGTGGACCCGGCGACCGAGCCGGCCGACGCGGCGACGCTGGTCGACGTGTCGCGCAGCAGCGCGGAGCGGGCGCTGGCCGGGCTGGGCTGACCGGACCGTCCCCCCGCGGCCCGTCCCGCGTCCGGGCCCCCGCGGGCCCGCGCCCGTCACCGGGGCCAGGATGGGCGCATGAGCGACGCACGGACGGTGGCGGTGCTGGGCACCGGGATCATGGGCGCGGCGATGGCGCGCAACCTCCTGCGGGCGGGGCACGCCGTCCGGGTGTGGAACCGCAGCGCGGCGAAGGCCGAGCCGCTGGCCGCCGCGGGCGCCACCGTGACGGGCTCGCCGGCCGAGGCGGCCGACGGGGCCGAGGTCGTGCTGACGATGCTGCACGACGGCGCCGCGGTGACCGAGGTGATCCGGCAGGCGGCACCGGGTCTGCGCCCGGGTGCGGTGTGGCTGCAGTCGACGACGGTCGGCGTGGACGACACCCCGGCGCTCGCGGCGCTCGCGGGCGAGCTCGGCGTGACGTTCGTCGAGGCGCCCGTGTCCGGCACCCGGCAGCCCGCCGAGGCCGGGACGCTCGTCGTCCTCGCGGCGGGCCCGGCCGCGGCGCGCGACGTCGTCGCACCGGTGCTGGACGCGATCGGCGTGCGCACCGTCTGGACCGGAGAGGACGCCGCCGCGGGCTCCGCGACCCGGCTCAAGCTCGTCGTGAACAGCTGGGTGATCACGGTCGCGAACGCCGCCGGCGAGGTGCTGGCGCTCGCGGAGGCGCTGGGCGTCGACCCCGACCGGTTCTTCGAGGTGCTCGACGGCGGCCCGCTCGACACCCCGTTCCTCCGGGTGAAGGCCGACCTGATCCGCGAGGGCCGGCTGAGCCCGGCCGCGTTCGCCGTGGGGACCTCGGGCAAGGACGCGCGGCTGATCGTGGCGGCGGCGCGGGAGCGGGGCGTGCGGCTGGACGGGGCCGAGGCGTTCTCCGCCCGCCTGGACCGGGCCGCCGCGCAGGGCCGCACCGACGAGGACATGGCGGCGACGTACTACGTCTCGCCCGCGGAGTGACGCTGTCGCCCCCACCCAGCGGCCCGCGGCCGGCGCGTTGAGTGCCGCGGGAGCGCCATAGTGTCCTCGCCATGGGTGCCCTCGCTGCCGAAATGGTCATACTTCCGACTAGACTCGCTCCCATGCGGACCCTTCCCCTGAACGAGGCGAAGACGAACCTCTCCGCCGTGCTGGACGAGGTGCAGACCTCGCACGAGCCCGTGACGATCACGCGGCACGGGAAGCCGGCAGGCGTTCTGGTCTCGGCCGACGACATGGACACCCTGCTCGAGACGCTCGCGTGGCTCTCCGACCGCGACCACGCGGAGGAGATGGCGGAGGCGGACGCCGCGGTCGCGGCGGGCGAGACGCTGGGTCTCGACGAGGTCGAGGCCCGGCTGGCCCGGCGCCGCTGAGTCCGTGTACGAGGTCCGGTTCGCCCCGCCGGCCGTCCGCGCGATCGACCGGCTTCCGCCGAAGCTGGCGGACGCCGTGCTGCGGTTCTGCCGGGAGCGGCTCGCCGAGAACCCGCACCGGTCCACCAAGCCGCTCGTGGGGCGGCTCGCGGGCGAGCGGAGCGGGTACGTCGGGATCGGCTTCCGCGTGATCGTCCGAGTGGACGAGGAGCACCAGCAGGTGCACGTCCTGCGGATGGGACCGCGCGCGGACGTCTACCGCTGAAAACACCGTGCGGCCCACCCGGCCGCGCCGTACCGTCGCCCGCATGGGAACGCTGAGCAGCACGGCCGCCGCGGCCGTCGCACGCCCCTGGGCCGCCTGAGCGCGGCCGGACGTCCGACCGGTCGCCTCCTCCGGATGCCCCGAGCACCCGGAGCCGGGCCGAACCCACCTTCCGCCCCTCCGGGTGCTCCGTCCTGCCTGCGACTGGAGCACCTCCCGTGCGACACCCCCACGGCGGCCGGCACGAGCTCGGCCAGAACTTCCTGCACCACCGCCCGACCGTCGACGCCGTCGTCGCCCTGGTCGGCGCCACGGACGGACCCGTCCTCGAGATCGGGGCGGGCGACGGCGCGCTGACCCGGCCGCTCGCCGCGCTCGGCCGCGACCTGCTCGCGGTCGAGGTCGATCCGCGGCGCGCCGACCGGCTGCGTGTCCGCGCGCCCGGCGCCACCGTGCTGTGCGCGGACGCGCTGCGCGTGCCGCTCGACCGCCCGGTGGTGGTCGGCAACATCCCGTTCCACCTCACGACGCCGTTGCTGCGCCGGCTGCTGCACCACGGCCGCTGGCGGCACGCGGTGCTGCTGACCCAGTGGGAGGTGGCCCGCAAGCGCGCGGGGGTCGGCGGACGCACCCTGCTCACCGCGCAGACCGACCCGTGGTTCGAGGTCGCGCTGCACGGCCGGGTGCCCGCGGACGCGTTCCGGCCGCGCCCCTCGGTGGACGGCGGGCTGCTCACCGTCGCGCGGCGCGCCCGCCCGCTCGTCGACCCCGCCGACCGGGCGGAGTACCAGCGGTTCGTCGCGGCGGTGTTCACCGGCGCGGGCCGGGGCCTGGACCAGGTGCTGGCGCGGGCGGCCGGCGTGCCCGCCCGCGCCGCCCGGCGGGCGCTGGCCGATGCAGGGGTGCCGCCGCGCGCGCTGCCCCGCGATCTGCGCCCGGGGCAGTGGGCCGCGCTGTGGGGGGCGGTGCACACCGCGACGCCGCGCACCGTCCGCCCGCGAGCACGCCGGTCAGGGGCCTAGGATCGAGGTCGTGCGTGGCGAGTACAAGGTCCCCGGCGGCAAGCTCGTGGCAGCGGACGTGGAGGTGTCCGGCGGTGCGCTCACCGAGGTGAGCGTCAGCGGCGACTTCTTCCTCGAGCCCGACGCCGCCCTGGCGGTCATCGACGAGTCCCTGCGCGGCCGGCCGGCCGACGCGCGGGTCGCCGACCTGACGACTGCGATCGAGGACGGCCTGCGCCGCGCCGAGGCCGACGGCCGGTTCGACGCCCCGGTGCAGATGGTCGGGTTCACGCCCGAGGCGGTGGCGATCGCCGTGCGGCGCGCGCTCGGCCACGCGACGTCCTGGCAGGACCACACGTTCGAGCTGATCCACCCCGGCCCCCTGCCGCCCGCCGTGCTCGGCGCGCTGGACCAGGTGCTGACCGAGGAGCTCGCCGCCGGGCGCCGCGGCCCCACCCTGCGGTTCTGGGAGTGGGACGAGCGCGCCGTGTTCATCGGCTCGTTCCAGTCGCTGCGGAACGAGGTCGACCCCGAGGGCGTCGCCAAGCACGACGTCACGGTCGTGCGGCGGATCTCCGGCGGCGGCGCCATGTTCATGGAGGCCGGCAACTGCATCACGTTCTCGCTCGTGGTGCCCGCGTCGCTGGTCGACGGCCTGTCGTTCGAGCAGTCCTACCGGTTCCTCGACGACTGGGTGATCGGCGCGCTCGCGGACGTCGGCGTCACCGCGACGTTCTCCGGGCTGAACGACATCGCGTCCCCGGCGGGCAAGATCGCGGGCTCGGCGCAGAAGCGCCTGGCCGGCGGTGCCGTGCTGCACCACATGACGATGGCCTACGACATCGACGCGGACAAGATGCTCGAGGTGCTGCGGATCGGCCGCGAGAAGCTGTCCGACAAGGGCACCACCAGCGCGAACAAGCGGGTCGACCCCGTGCGTTCCCAGACGGGGCTGCCGCGCGAGCAGGTCATCGACGCGTTCATCGCGCACTTCCGGTCCCGGTACCGCACCGTCGACGGCGACCTGCGTCCCGAGGAGCTGGAGCGGGCGCAGCAGCTCGTCGAGGAGAAGTTCGGCAACCCGGAGTGGACGGCGCGCGTGCCGTGACGCACCCGGCCCCGATCCGGGCCCGGCCCGCCTCAGGACCAGGGTCGGGTCGGGGGAACCCCGGATGCGCCGGCGGGCCGCGGCCTGCCACGCTGGACGGGTGAAGGCGCTCCTCAACATCATCTGGCTGCTGTTCGGCGGCATCTGGCTCGCGCTCGGCTACGTCGTGGCCGGGATCGTCTGCTGCGTGCTGATCGTGACCATCCCGTTCGGCATCGCGTCGTTCCGCATGGCGTCGTACGCGCTGTGGCCGTTCGGCCGCACGATCGTGGACCGGCCGACCGCGGGTGCGATGTCGACGATCGGCAACGTCATCTGGATCCTGGTCGCCGGCTGGTGGCTCGTGATCGGGCACCTGACGACCGCGCTCGCCCAGGCGGTGACGATCGTCGGCATCCCGCTGGCGATCGCGAACCTCAAGATGATCCCGGTGTCGCTCGTGCCGCTGGGCAAGGAGATCGTGCCGACCGACCGGGCGTTCGCGGCGTACGGGCACTGAGCCCGTCGGAGCCGACCGCGGCGCGGGTCGCCCCGCCCGCGCCGCGCCTCACCCCGCGGCGCGCCTCACCCCGCGGCGTGCCGCAGCACCGCGACCAGCGCCGCGACGCCCAGCGCCGCCGCCGCCAGCGCGGTCGCCGCGAGCGCCCCGCCGCCCGGGGTGGGGGCGCCCGGCGGCGGCGCGGTGCCGGGCCCGCGGTCGGGGTGCGCGTCGTCCACGACCCCGGCCCAGGCGACGGCGCGGCGCGCCCCGGCCCGGTCCAGCGCCAGCGCGCCGGCCAGACCGAGCACCGTGAGCCCCCACACGGCCGGCCCGGCCCACGGCTCGAGCACCCGGCCGGCCACCAGCGAGCCCACGGCCACCGACAGCGCGGTGCGGCGCCACGCGAGCGCGGTCCGCTCGGGCTGCGCGCCGGGCGGGGCGGGGGCCGCGGCGCTCACCGGAGCAGCAGCCCGAGGAGCACCAGCACCCCCGCCAGGGCCACGCCCACCGCGAGCGGCCCGCTGAACGCCGGCGCCGGCAGCGGCTGCCGCTCCCGCAGCGCCCGCTCGGCCCGCGCCCACCCGACCCACGCCTGCACGGGTGCGGCGATGCCCAGGGCGATCAGCAGCACCGCGGCCGCGAGGCGCAGGCGCGGCTCGACCGGCAGGTCCAGCGCCTCCAGCGCGACGCCGCCCGCCAGCAGGGCGAGCGCCGTGCAGACCCACGCGAGGAAGGTGCGCTCGTTCGCGAGCGAGAACCGGCCGTCCGGCTCGGTGCCGCGCGCGTAGACGCGCCGGGGGAACCGGCGGTCGGGGGTGGTCACGCCGCGGGGGCCGTTCCCGGGGCGGGGGCCGGGCGGGCCCCGAACACGGCCGTCCCGACCCGGACGATCGTCGCGCCCTCGGCCACCGCGGCCTCGAGGTCGCGGCTCATCCCCATGGACAGCTCGACGGCGTCGCCGGTCCCCGCCTCGCCGCTGCCCGCGACCTTGTCCCGCAGGTCCCGCAGCGCGGCGTACCCGGCGCGCACGGCCCGCTCGTCGGGGGTGTTGGCGCCGACGGTCATGAAGCCGCGCAGCCGCAGCCGGTCGTGCCCCGCGACGGCCCGGACGACGTCGAGGGCGTCCTGCGGCGCGGCGCCGTGCTTGGTCGGCTCGCCCGAGACGTTGACCTGCACCAGCACGTCGAGCGTCCGGTCGTCGTCGGCGCACCGGCGCGCGAGCCGGTCGGCCAGGGCCGCCGAGTCCACGCTCTGCACGCAGGTGGCCCAGCGCAGGGCCGCGTTGACCTTGTTCGACTGGAGCGGGCCGATCAGGTGCAGCTCCGGCCCGAGATCGGCGAGCTCCGGCCCCTTGGCGACGAGCTCCTGGACCCGGTTCTCGCCGAGCAGCACCCGGCGTGCAGCACCCGCGGTGCTGGCGGCGCCGGCGATGTCCGCGAGCACGGCGGCGCGCACCGTCGCGGCGTCCTGGGTCTTGGTCGCGAGCAGCAGCCGGACGGAGCCGGCGGGCCGGCCGGCGGCGGACTCCGCGGCCGCGATCCGGGAGCGGACGCGCGCCAGCCGCTCCGCCAGCTCGGTCACGCCCGTGGTCATGTGCCCGACCCTAATCGCTCGCGCCCCGGCGGACGGCGGGCGACCGGCGGTCACGCCGGACCGGTCCCCGGCTCGCCCGCTCCGGCCGCGTACCGCCCGGCGAGCTCCCGCGCCGCCGCCCGCAGCTCCGGCGGCCCGACGACGCGCAGCGGCACGTCGAACATCCCCAGCCACGCGGCGAGCCCGACCCAGGACCACGACCCGGCGACGACCCGGCACCGCTCGGCGTCGAGCGGCTCGACGACGTCCGCCGGCCCGGCCCAGCGCGCGACCAGCGAGGCGGGCGCGTCCAGCACGGCCTCGCCGCGGCACGGCTGGACCACCCCGGCGAACTGCTGCTGGAGGTACGCGGCCACGTCCGCGGCGGGTAGGTCGCGGCGCTCGAACCGCGGGCCGGTGGGCGTGCGCGGGTGCAGCCGGTCGACGCGGAACGTGCGCCAGTCGCGACGGTCCAGGTCCCAGGCCACCAGGTACCAGCGGCGCCCGCGGGTGGCGAGGTGGTGCGGCTCGACCCGGCGGGGCGGGCCGTCGGGGGGCCCGCCGGCGCCGTCGCCGGCGGGGGACCGGTAGTCGAACCGCAGCACCTCCCGCGCCCGGATCGCGGCCCCGACCGCCATCAGCCGCTCGGTGTCCACGTGCTCCTCGGCGGGGCCGGCCGGCCGGCGCACGGCGGTGAGGTCGAGCCCCTCGACCCGCGCCCGCAGCCGCGCGGGCAGCACCTGGCGGAGCGTCGCCAGGGCTCGGGCGGCGGCGTCGTCCAGCCCGTCGACGCCGGTGGTGGCGGTCTGCAGCGCCACCGTGAGGGCCACCACCTGCTCGTCGTCGAGCATGAGCGGCGGCATCGCCGTCCCGGCCGCGAGCCGGTACCCGCCGTCGGGGCCCTTGGTGGCGTGCACGGGGTAGCCGAGGGCGCGCAGCCGGTCGACGTCGCGGCGGACCGTGCGCGGGCTGACCCCGAGCCGGCCCGCGAGCACGTCGCCCGGCCAGTCGCGCCGGGTCTGCAGCAGGGACAGCAGGGCGAGCAGCCGCGACGACGGCGTCGCCGGGGCGTCGGCCAGGTCGGGGATCGCGGTCATGGGCCCAGTCTGCTCCGGGTAGCGGACAGGACCTGACCCCTACCCCCGCCACGGTGGGGGCATGACCACCAGAGGGGAACCCGCCATGATCCGCACCAGGGGACTGACCAAGGACTTCGCCGGGGGCAAGGGGCCGACGGTGCACGCCGTGCGCGGCCTGGACCTCGACATCGCGCCGGGGGAGCTCGTCGCCGTGCTGGGCCCGAACGGGGCCGGCAAGACCACCACGATCCGGATGCTCACCACGCTGATCGCGCCCACCGCCGGGACCGCCGAGGTCGCCGGGGCGGACGTCGCCCGCGAGCCCGGCACCGTGCGCCGCCGGATCGGCTACGTCGGCCAGGGCAACGGCGCGGGCCACGCGCAGCGCGCGGCCGACGAGCTCGTCGTGCAGGGCACCATCTACGGGCTCGACCGCCGGGACGCGCGCCGCCGGGCCGCCGAGCTCATGGACCAGCTGGACCTGGAGCCGCTCGCCCGCCGCAAGGTGTCCGACCTGTCCGGCGGGCAGCGCCGCCGGCTCGACGTCGCGCTCGGGCTGGTGCACGCCCCGCGGCTGCTGTTCCTGGACGAGCCGTCCACGGGCCTCGACCCGCACAACCGCGCCAACCTGTGGGAGCACATCCTCCGGCTGCGGGAGCGGCACGCGATGACGGTCGTGCTCACCACGCACTACCTGGACGAGGCCGACCAGATGGCCGAGCGGGTCGTCGTCGTGGACGAGGGCCGGGTCATCGCGGACGACACCGCCGCGGCGCTCAAGCACACGCTCGCGGGGGACCGGCTCGTGCTGGCGGCCGCCGACCCGGCCGGAGCGCCGGCGCTCGCGGAGGTCGCCGCCCGGGCGCCCGGCGCGCGCGACGTCGAGGTGGACGGGGTCGAGGTGCGCGCCCGCGTCGCCGACGCACCGACCGCGCTGCCCGCCGTGCTCGCCGCCGCGGGCGCCCGCGGGCTCGCCGTCGCCCGGGCCGAGGGCCACCAGCCCACGCTCGACGACGTCTTCCTGACCCTCACCGGCCGCAGCCTCCGCGAGGAGGGGGCGGCGCGCTCGACCGACCCCGTGGAGGTGGCGGCATGACCGCGACGACGACGGCCCCGACCGCCGAGACCCTGCCCGCCCGCGAGGCGACCCGCTCCTGGTGGGGTGACGCCTGGCTCGTGATGACCCGTGAGCTGCTGCCGACCGTGCGCGACCCGTTCTCCGTCGTGTTCGGGCTCATCCAGCCGGTGGTGTTCCTCGGCCTGTTCGGGCCGCTGCTGGCCGGCTCCGTCGGGGACGGGCTGCCGGGCGGGGACGTCTGGGCCTGGTTCGTGCCCGGGATCCTCGTGATGACGACCCTGTTCGGCACGTCGACGACCGGGGCGAACCTGCTGTTCGAGATGCAGACCGGCGCGCACGAGCGCCTGCTCGTCACCCCGCTGGCCCGGTCGGCGCAGCTCGTCGGCCGGTCGTGGAAGGAGATGGTGCCGATCGTCGCGCAGTCGGTGGTGGTCGTGGCGGTGATGCTGCCGTTCGGGTTCTCGTTCAGCCCGGCCGGCGCGCTGCTGGGGCTGGTGCTGCTCGCGGTCTTCGGCGTCGGGATCGGGTCGCTGTCCTACGCGCTCGCGATCGCCGTCCGGAAGCAGGACTGGATGTTCTGGGCCGTGCAGCAGACGCTGCTGTTCCCGCTGCTCATCCTGTCCGGGATGCTGCTGCCGCTCGAGACCGGGCCGCGGTGGATGCAGGTGGCGGCGGACCTCAACCCGCTGCGGTACGTCGTGGACGCCGAGCGCGCGCTGTTCGCCGGGGACCTGGCGTCCGCGACGGTCGCGTGGGGCGCGGTGGCGGCGGTGCTGACCGCGGCGCTCGGGCTGCTGGTGGGGGTGCGGACGCTGGCGCGGAGCGCCCGGTAGCGGCGGCGCGGTGGCGCGCGGGCGGTCAGCCGCGCGCGATGTCCGCCACCGTGGCGGACGTGAGCCGGATCAGGTCGTCCGGGGCCAGCTCGACGTCGAGGCCCCGGCGGCCGCCGGACACGAACACCGTGTCGAACAGCTGGACGGTCTCGTCGACGACGGTCGGGTGCGCGGTCTTCTGCCCGAGCGGGGAGATGCCGCCGACGACGTACCCGGTCGCGCGCTCCGCCGCGGCGGGGTCGGCCATCACGGCCTTCTTGCCGCCGACCGCGTGGGCCAGCGCCTTGAGGTCGAGCTTCCCCGCGACGGGCACCACCGCGACCGTGAGCGTCCCGTCCACCGACGCCATCAGGGTCTTGTAGACCTGCTCCGGGTCGATGCCCAGCACCTCGGCGGCCTCCAGGCCGTAGCCGACCGTGCTGCGGGGGTCGTGGTCGTACGCGTGCGCGGTGTGCGGGACCCCGGCGGCGGCCAGCGCGACGAGCGCGGGCGTCCCGGACGGCGCGTTCTTGGACCTGCTCACGGGGTCAGCCTAGGGCGCGACCCCGCGGCGCGGTGCTGCTAGCGTGCGGGTGAGCACGGGAGTCCGGTGAGCCGGGCTGAGAGGGAGTACTCGAACTCCGACCGTAGAACCTGATCTGGATCATGCCAGCGCAGGGAGCGACATCTCGCAGGATGCCGGGCACCCGTCCGCCGTCCTCCCGTGCTGAGGCTGACCAGCACAGGAGGACGCATGATCCCGACACCCCCGACGACGCCGCCCGGGCCTGCGGAGGCCGCCGACCTGGTGGCCGACCCGCTCCGGTTCGGGGTCGGTGCCCGCGTCACCGTCGCGGTGATGTCCGACCGGTACGCCGAGACGATCCTCGGCGTGCTCGGCTCCGTGGCCACGGACGGCCTGGTCGTGCAGACCGGCGACGTGAGCACCTACGTAGGCGGTGACGAGGCGGACCTGCTCCGGTACCTGACGGACCTGGTCGACGCGGTGGCCGCCACCGGGGAGCACGCGGCGGTCACGCTGCACCTGTCCCGCGGCTGCCCGGGTGAGGTGCGGTGCGCGCTGCCCGGGGGCGCGGGCCCGCGCGCGGTCGCGCTGCCGCCGGGCCGGCGAACCGGCCGGTCCGGCGCGGCCGAGTGGGCGCTCTACCCCCTCGCCGACGACGTCCGGGCCGGGGTGGAGCCCGACCACATGCGGGACATCGAGGCGGCGATCGCCCTGGCGCGGGACAACGGGACGTTCCGGGGCTCCGAGCACTTCGTCACGCGGCTGGAGGGCGACGTGGGCGCGCTCGTGGAGACCGTGGTCGGCGCGTGGGCGCGGGTCGGCCGCGGCGTCCAGCACGTCACCAGCCACGTCACCTTCTCGCTCAACAGCCCGACCCGGTCCCGTGGCTGAGCGCGTCCCGGGCAGGGGGCGGCGCGAGCCGCTCGCGCTGAAGGACATCGTGCTCATGGTCGTCCTCGGGGTGGTGTTCGGGTTCCTGTACTGGGCGCTGGTCCAGGCGTGGAACGGCCTCGCGGTGCTGATGGGGCCGGCGGGCGACCTCGCGCAGCACGTGCTGCTCGGCGGCTGGCTGCTCGTGGCGCCGATCGCGGTCGCGATCATCCGGCGGCCCGGCGTCGGGGTGCTCGCCGAGGTGCTGGCCTCCGTGGTCGAGGTGGTGTTCCTCGGGTCGCCGGTCGGGCCGCTGCTGGTCGTCGCCGCGCTGCTCCAGGGCCTCGGCAGCGAGATCCCGTTCGCGCTCGGGCGGTACCGGCGGTTCGGCTGGGCCCGGTTCGCCGCCTCGGGGCTGCTCGGCGCGACGCTGGTGTTCGGGTGGTCGGCGTTCCGGTTCGGCTGGTACGGGCAGGACGTGCTGGTGCTGCGGCTCGTGCTGCAGGCCGTCTCGGGCGTCGTCCTCGGCGGGCTGCTGGCCAAGGTGGTCGTGGACGCCCTGCGCCGCACCGGGGTGCTGGACGGGTTCGCGATCGGGCGCGCGGCAGCCGCCGCGCGCGAGCCCGTGGCGCGGCGTGGCTGAGCCGGCGGCGGTCGCGGCGGCGTGGGCGGGGCCCGACCCGGCGGCCGTGCTCGACGTCGCCGGGCTCGAGGCGGTGCTGGACGGCGGCGCGGGCGTCGGCCCGGTCGACCTGCGGCTCGCGCCGGGGGAGCAGGTGCTCGTGCTCGGCCCGTCCGGCGCCGGGAAGTCGACGCTGCTGCGGTGCCTGCACGGCGCCGTCCCGCACGCGGTGCCCGCGCGGGTCTCGGGGCGGGTCGAGGTCGCGGGCCGGTCCGTCGCCGAGCACGGCGTCGCGGCGCTCGCGGACGTGGTCGGGGTGCTCGCGCAGGACCCCGAGACCGGGGTCTGCCTGGCGGACGTGGAGGACGAGGTCGCGTTCCCGCTGGAGAACCTCGGGACGCCGCCCGCCGCCATCGGGCCGGCGGTGACGACGGCGCTCGGGGCCGCAGGCGCCGCGCACCTGGCGGGCCGGCGCACGGACGCGCTCTCCGGCGGGGAGCTGCAGCGGGTCGCGCTCGCGGCCGCGGTGGTGACCCGCCCCCGGCTCCTGCTGCTCGACGAGCCGACGTCGATGCTGGACTCCGACGGCGTCGCGGCGGTGCGGGCGGCGCTGGCCGCGGCGCGGGCGTCGACGGGCGCGGCGTGCGTGCTGGTCGAGCACCGGCTGGACGCGCTCGCCGGCGACGCGGGCGTGGCCGGGCTGCCCGGCCGGTGGGTGGTGCTGTCCGCCGACGGCCGGGTCACCCACGACGGTCCCGCGGCCGAGGTGGCCCGGGACGCGGGGCGCGAGCTGCTCGCCCGTGGCTGCTGGCTGCCCGAGGACGTCGAGCTCGAGGTGGCGCTCGGGGGCGCGGTGGAGGAGCCGGGGGCGTTCGACCTGCTGCCGGGGCTGGCCGCGGAGGCGCCGCCGTCGCGCGCCCCGGCCGCCGGACAGGGGGAGGTGCTGCTCGCCGCCCGGGGTCTGGCGGTCGGCCGGCGGCCCGCGGATCGGGCGGCCCGCCGCCGGCCCGCCGCGCAGCCCGTGCTCCGCGACGTCGACCTCCGGCTCCGCGCCGGCGAGGTCGTCGCGGTCGTCGGGGCCAACGGCTCGGGCAAGTCCACGCTCGTCGCCACCCTCGCGGGCGTGCTGCCCCCGCTCGCGGGCGTCGTCGAGGGGACGCGCCCCGGGCTCGTCGTGCAGAACCCCGAGCACCAGCTCGCGGGGCGCACCGTGGCGGCGGAGGTCGCCGTCGGGCTGCCGCCCGGCCCCGCCACGGACGACCGGGTGGCCGCCGCGCTCGCCCGGTTCGGCCTCGCCGCGCTCGCCGACCGGGACCCGCACCGGCTGTCCGGCGGCGAGCAGCGCCGGCTGAGCCTGGCCGCGATGCTCGTGCACGACCGCCCGGTCCTGCTGGCGGACGAGCCGACGTTCGGGCTCGACCGGCACGGCACCACGGTCGTGCTGCGGGCGCTCGCGGACGAGGCGCGCGCCGGGCGGGCCGTGCTGCTCACCTGCCACGACCTGCGGGCGGTGGCGTCGGTCGCGGACCGGGTGCTGGTCGTCGCCGACCGCGGGCTGGTCGGGGACGTGGACCCGCTCGCGCTGCTGCGGGAGCCGCGCCTCCTCGCCGCCGCGCGGCTGCGGCCGTCGCGGCTCCTGCGACGGCTCGCGGAGGTGGTCGGCCACGCGGGCCGGCTGCGCGACGCGCTCGCCGCGCTGGACGCCTGCGCCCTGCTCGCGGCCGGCGCGTCCGACCCGGCCGGCGCGTCCGACCCGGCGGGGGTGCCGGTCCGGTGACGGCGCTCGGTGCCCGGAACCCGACCGTCAAGCTGCTGCTGGTCGTCGCGGTGTCGCTCGCGACCCTCGCCCTGCTGGACCCGGCCGCGCTCGCGGCGCTGTACCTGCTCGGGCTCGCGGCGGCCCGGTGGGGCGCCGGGGTGGGCGGCCGGCGGCTGCTGCTCGCCCAGGTGCCGTTCTGGACGTTCGGCGTCGGGGTGCTGCTGGTCAACGCGATGAGCCGGCCGGGCGCCGTCCTGGTCGCCGGCGGGCCGTTCCGGGTGACGCACGAGGGCCTGGTGGTCGGCGCGGCGCTCGCCCTGCGCGGGTGCGTGATCGGGGTCGCGACCGTCGCGTTCCTCGCCAGCACGCCGCCGCGGGACCTGATGGTGAGCCTCGTCCGGCACGCGCGGCTGAGCCCGCGGTATGCGTACGCGCTGCTGGCGGGCCACCGGATGCTCGCGGGGCTGCCGCGGCAGTGGGCGACGATCCGGGCGGCGCAGCTGGTCCGCGCCCCGCTCGGGCGGGACGGCCGGCCGCACGAGGGGTGGCGCGGCCTCGCCCGGTCGGCGTTCGCGCTGCTGGTCGCGTCGATCCGCGCGTCCGAGCGGATCGCGCTGGCGCTGGAGTCGCGCGGGCTCTCCGCCGGCCCGCGCACGGTCTGGCGCCCGGTCCCGCTGGGCCCCGCCGACGCCGCCCTCGCGTCCGGCGTGCTCGGCGTCCTGGCGCTCGTCCTCCTGCTGGCCGCCCGCCTCTGACGGCTGCCGACGTCGTCGGTTCCGGCCACGGAGGCCCCGGCGGAACCGACGACCTCGGGCGGAACCGACGACCTCGGGCGGAACCGACGACCTCGGGTGGGCAGAGCGGCTCAGACCGCCAGGCCGACCAGGGAGCCGACGCCGTAGGTGATCGCCATCGCCAGGGAGCCGCCCACGACGTTGCGGAGCACCGCGCGGCCGGCAGGGGCGCCGCCCATGCGGGCGCTCACCGTGCCGGTCACCACCAGCGCCACGACCACCGCGGCGAAGGTCGCCACCACGCGCGCCTCGCCGCCCCACGGGCCGAGCATCGCGAGCAGCGGCACGACGCCGCCGACGACGAACGCCACGAGCGACGCCAGCGCCGCGTGCCACGGGTTGGTCAGCGACTCCTCCGCGTCCCGGACGCCGTGCGCGCGGAGCACCTTCTCGGCGTCGCGCTGGCTGCTGACCGAGACGTACTCGCCGGCCGCCATCGACAGCGCGCCCGCGACCAGGGCGGCGACGCCGGCGACCGCGAGGGTCGCGAGCCCGGTCGCCGCACCCGCGACGCCGACCACGGTCGCGGCGACGGAGACGATGCCGTCGTTCGCGCCGAGCACGCCGGCGCGCAGCCAGTTCAGCCGCTCCGCGGTCGGCAGCACGGCCGCGCCGGGGCCGGGGTCGACGGAGCCCGGGGCGCCCGGCTCGGGGGCGCGCCGGGGCGCCGGGTCGGCGGTGCGGTCACGGTCCAGGAGGTGGGTCGACAGGGCGCTCATGGCAGCCACGGTAGGCCCGAGATGACGTCCTGTCATCACAGGAAAGGCTGCCCTGACCTGCGGAAACGCAGGTTTGCCTGCCCTCATCTGGAACGCTTCCAGCCGTTCTTGCAGGTCAGAGCGGCCCCACCGCGAGCACCCGGAGCACGACCTCGCCGGCGGCGTCCGAGGCGGGCAGGTCGACCAGGGCGTCGATGCGCCAGTCGTGGTCGCCGGCCGGGTCGTCGAGCAGCTGCCGCACGAACCACAGGTCGCCGCGCGCGCCCGCCTCGCCGTGCCCGGCCGGCCGCTCGTCGACCTGGAACAGCGCCGGCCCGCGCGCGGCCGGGCCGGTGAGGATCTCGTCGTGGTCGTCGTAGAACGGGTCGAGCGCGTCGCCCCACCGGTCGGCGGTCCACGGCTGGTCCGCGGCGTCCTGGTCGCCGAGCGCCGCCAGCGCCGGGTACGCCTCGCGCGCGGCGAGGTCGACCCGGCGGAACAGCGCCCCGCGGACGAGCGCCCGGAACACCCGCTTGTTGACCGTGATCGGCGGGGGAGCGTCGTCCTCCGGCCGGGACTCGGTGACCGTGGCGTCGTCCAGGTCCTCCGGGTGCGCGAGCCGCTCCCACTCGTCCAGCAGGCTGGAGTCGGTGCGCCGCACCAGGTCGCCCAGCCACTCGACGATCTCGTGCAGCTCCTCGGTCCGCAGGTCGTCGGGCACGGTCTGCCGCAAGGCCCGGAACGCGTCCGCGAGGTAGCGCAGCAGCACGCCCTCGGTCCGGTCGAGCTGGTAGAGCGACACGTACTCGGCGAAGGTCGCGGCCCGCTCGTGCATGTCGCGGACGACCGACTTCGGGGACAGCTCGTGGTCGGCGACCCACGGGTTGGTCTGCTTGTAGATCTGGAACGACGCGCCCAGCAGCTCGGCGAGCGGCTTCGGGTACGACACGTCCTCGAGCAGCGCCATCCGCTCCTCGTACTCGATGCCGTCGGCCTTCATCGCCGCCACGGCCTCCCCGCGGGCGCGGTTCTCCTGCGCCGCGAGCACCTGGCGCGGGTCGTCCAGCGTCGCCTCGATGACCGACACCACGTCGTGCGCGTACCCGGGGTCCTCCAGGTCCAGCAGGTCCAGCGCGGCGTACGCGAACGGCGACAGCGGCTGGTTCAGCGCGAACGTCGGGGGTACGTCGAGCGTCAGCCGCACCGTGCGGCGCAGCCGCTCCGGGCCGGGGCCGTCCTCGACGACCCGCTCGACCACGCCGGCCGTGCGCAGCGACCGGTAGATCGCGATCGCCTGCCGGACCAGCCGGCCCTTCGCCGCCTCGGGCTCGTGGTTGTCGAGCAGCAGGTGCTTCATGGTCTCGACCGGGTCGCCCGTCGGGCGGGCCAGCACGTTGAGCACCATCGCGTGCGAGACGCCGAACGAGGAGGTCAGCGGCTCGGGCTCCGCGTCCCGCAGGCGCTCGAACGTCTTGTCCGTCCAGTTCACCATCCCGGGCGGCGCCTGCTTGCGGACGATCTTCTTGAGCTTCTTCGGGTCGTCGCCGGCCTTCTGCAGGGCCTTGCGGTTCTCGATGACGTGCTCGGGCGCGAGCACGAACACCTCGCCCGTCGTGTCGAACCCGGCCCGGCCGGCGCGCCCGGCGATCTGGTGGAACTCGCGGGCGGACAGGTGCCGCATCCGGGTGCCGTCGTACTTCACCAGCGAGGTGAGCAGGACGGTGCGGATCGGCACGTTGATCCCCACGCCGAGGGTGTCGGTGCCGCAGACGACCCGGAGCAGGCCCTTCTGGGTTAGCCGCTCGACCACCCGGCGGTACTTGGGCAGCATCCCCGCGTGGTGCACGCCGACGCCGTGCCGCAGCAGCCGGGACAGCGTCTTGCCGAAGCCCGGGCCGAACCGGAAGTCGCCGAGCTCGTCGGCGATCCGGTCGCGCTGCTCCCGGGAGGCGAGGGTCATCGACAGCAACGCCTGCGCGCGTTCGACGGCCTCCTTCTGCGTGAAGTGCACGACGTACACGGGGGAGCGGCCGGTCTGCACCAGCATCTCCAGCAGCTCGTGCAGCGGCTCCACCTCGTAGGAGAACGTCAGCGGGACGGGCCGCTCCGCGTTCGCGACGACCGCCACCGGCACGTCGGTGCGCCGCTCGAGGTCGTCGACGAAGAACGACACGTCGCCGAGGGTCGCCGACATGAGCAGGAACTGGGCGCGCGGCAGCTCCAGGAGCGGCACCTGCCACGCCCAGCCGCGCTGCGGGTCCGCGTAGAAGTGGAACTCGTCCATCACGACCTGGCCGATGTCCGCGCCCGGGCCCTGGCGCAGCGCCTGGTTGGCCAGGATCTCCGCGGTGCAGCAGATGATCGGCGCGTCCGGGTTCACGGCGGAGTCGCCGGTCATCATGCCGACGTTGGCAGAGCCGAACGCCTCGACCAGCGCGAAGAACTTCTCGCTCACGAGCGCCTTGAGCGGGGCGGTGTAGTACGTGCGCCGGCCCTGCGCGAGCGCCACGAAGTGCGCGGCGGTGGCGACCAGCGACTTCCCGGAACCGGTCGGCGTGGACAGGATGACGTGCGAGCCGGTCACCAGCTCCAGCAGCGCCTCGTCCTGGTGCGGGTAGAGCGCGAGGCCCTGGTCGGCCGCCCACCCGGTGAACGCCTCGTAGAGGGCGTCGGGGTCCTGCGGGTTCGCGGGGACCCGGTCGGCCAGGGTCGATCGGGTGGCTGCCACCCGGCGATCCTTTCACGGCGGCCGGGGCCGCGGCGGGCGCCCTACAGTGGGCGACCATGAGCGACGCCCCGACCACCCCGCCCGCCGTCGAGATGTGGACGGACGGCGCCTGCAAGGGCAACCCGGGCGTCGGTGGCTGGGGTGCGCTGCTGCGGTCGAACGGGCACGAGCGCGAGCTGTTCGGCGGCGAGGCCGTCACCACGAACAACCGCATGGAGCTGCAGGCGGTCATCGAGGGCCTGGGTGCCCTGAACCAGCCGTGCCGTGTCGACCTGCACGTCGACTCCCAGTACGTCATGCAGGGCGTGACCAAGTGGATCGCCGGCTGGAAGCGCAACGGCTGGCGCACCGCGGACAAGAAGCCGGTGAAGAACCAGGACCTGTGGCAGGCCCTCGACGCGCAGGTCGCCCGGCACGCGATCACCTGGCACTGGGTCAAGGGCCACGCCGGCGACCCCGGCAACGAGCGCGCGGACCAGCTGGCGAACAAGGGCGTGGACGAGGTACGCGCGGGCGCCCGCTGACGGCCGCGCGCACCGCGCACCTGCGGCGAGCCGGTCGACCACGCACAGGGCGCACCCAGCTGCTGCCTAGCGGCCCCCCATTCGGTCCGTGACCGCTGCACGGTTCGATTCGTGACGCGACGCCCGCCATTCGGGGGCAGCGCGCCCCTCGCTAGCTTCCGGCGCAGCGGTGGCGACCCTGCACCGGCGCCGGGTCCCATGACTCTGCCACCGCCGTGCGGCGGGAGAAGCCGATGGACAGGTGCGGTCTGGCCTGGACCGGAGTGGGTGGCGCGGCGGCGCTGGTGGCGCTGGTCGCCGCCACGATCGGGATCGGGATGTTCCTGGGTCGGCGTCACCGGGACCGGCGCGGGGCCGCCGCGGTCGTCGTGGCCCCGCTGCTGGTGGCGGCGCTGGTGGTGGTGGCGCTGCCCGAACCGGCGTGGTCCGCGGTGCCCGACGACTGCACCACCGCCGCGGCGGTGGACGGCCCCGAGCCGGGCGGGACCGACCAGGGCGGCGGCAGTGCCGGGGATCAGCCGGGTCCGGGTGGCGACCCGCTGCCCCTCGATCCCGACGACCTCACCGACAGCGACGGCGACGGGCTGCCCGACGTCGTCGAGATCCGGTTCGGCAGCGACCCGCACCGTGTCGACACGGACGGTGACGGGCTCACCGACGCCGAGGAGGTCGCGACCCTCACCGACCCCACGCGGCGGGACACCGACGGCAACGGCGTGCCGGACCCGGACGACGACGCGGACGGCGACGGGGTCAGCAACCGCCAGGAGCTGATCGACGGCACGCAGCCGTTCAACCCCGACACCGACGGCGACGGGGCGACCGACGGCCAGGAGCGCGCCCTCGGCACCGACCCGCTGGTCCCCGACACCGACGGCGACGGCATCCGCGACGGCGACGAGGTGCGGCTCGGCAGCGACCCGCTGGTGCCGCAGGACCCCGGCACGGTCTTCGCGCTCGCCCTGACCGACCCCGTCAGCGGTGCGGAGGCCGTGGTCGAGGGGCCGGCAGGGGCGGTGCTGTCCGCGCGGCTCGGTGCGATCGACGCGGCCGAGTACGAGGCGGTGCCCGGCCTCGTCGGCACTCCCGTCGAGATCGTCGCGGACGAGCCGTTGGTCCGGGGCGTCCTCGCGCTGGTGTTCGACCCGGCGTCGGTCGCCCCCGACGCCCGCCTCGCGGTCGCCCACCTGGACGAGGAGGCGGGGCTCTGGGACCTGCCGGCCGACCAGGAGGTCGACCCGGCGGCCGGGCGCGCCGTCGTCACGACCGAGGCGTTCTCCCCCTTCATCATCGTCGACCTCGACGAGTTCGAGCCGATCTGGCACTCCGAGGTCGTCCTGCCCCGCGTCGGCACCGACGAGGTCATGGCCGTCGACGCGGTCCTCGCGCTCGACTCCTCCGGCTCGATGTCGTCCAGCGACCCCGGGCGGGCCCGGGTCACCGCGGCGAAGGCGTTCGTCACGGCGCTGCTCGACCCCGACCGGGTCGCGGTCGTGGACTTCGACGACGCCGCCCGGCTGCGGCAGGCGCTCACCCACGACCGCGCGGCCGCCGCGACCGCGATCGACACCACCCGCGCGAGCGGAGGCACCAACCTCGCCGCCGCCGTGCGGGTGTCCCTGAACGAGCTCGACCGGGGCGGCGAGCCGGACCGCGACCGGGTGATCGTGCTGCTGACCGACGGCGTCGGGACGTACGACCCGGCCCTGACGACACGCGCGGTCGAGTCCGGCACCACCATCTACACCGTCGGCCTGGGGCGGAGCGTCGACGAGGCGCTGCTGCAGGCCATCGCCGACGCCACCGGCGGCCGGTTCTACTGGGTCGACGACGCCGGCCTCGGCGGCGCGTACGAGCACATCGGCATCGACCTGTCGAAGCCGGACTCGGACGGCGACGGCATCTCCGACGAGGCGGAGATCAACGGCTGGAAGACCCAGCGCAACAACGTCTACTACACCGACCCGTACAACGCGGACACCGACGGCGACGGCCTCACCGACGGCGAGGAGGCCGGTCGGCTGCTGAGCGCCCGGCAGGGCTACCAGGGGCTGTCCAACCCCACGAAGATCGACTCCGACGGCGACGGCCTCGACGACTACACCGAGCTGGAGGGCGGGACCAACCCGCTCCGCGCGGACTCCGACGCGGACGACCTGTCCGACCTGACCGAGACCGAGGTCGGCTCGGACCCGTCGTCGCTGAACCCGGACGGCGACATCTTCCACGACGACGTGGAGCTCGCCCGCGACTCCGACCCGCTCGCCTACACCCTGGGCGAGTTCGAGAGCCACGCTGCGCTGCTCGGCGGCTTCCTGTTCGGGGAGTGGGACTGGGGCGCCGAGCACGTCGGCATGCTGAACGAGGACCAGCAGGCCTCGGTCGAGTACCTCACCGGTCTGCTCGCCGCGGGGTTCCTGGCGGTCGGCGACATCCGGGACGCCGCGGCCCAGATCGCGCGAGGGGACTGGGGCGGCGCGATCCTCTCGGTGATCGGCGTGGTGCCCGCTCTGGGCGACGTCGCGAAGTCGGTGGCCAAGGTGACCCGGTTCGCCGAGCGCAGCGCGAAGTTCGCGCGGTCGGCGGTGTCGTTCGTGGCGCGGGCGCCCGACTGGCTCGCCGGGCCGTGCCTGACCGTGCTGCGCAAGATGCCGCACGCGCGGTGGGAGGTGGACACGCGGGTGACGGGGATGACGCCGGGGCGTCCGTCGAACGGCGGACAATCGGTCGAGGTCGCGCTCAACAGGTTGGCTGCGGGGAGACTCAGGATCGGGACGAGCGCCAACCAGCACCGCCGACTCGGGGAGCTCATCACCAAGTACTGCAAGGGTGAGATCCGGATCAACCAGTGGCAGGTCACCGGTAGGTCCGGCAACCTGCGGTACGCCGGGAAGAACCGTCCGGACCTGCAGTGCCTCACCGAGGCGAAGACGTGGTTCTTCGCCGAGCTGGACAGCCCCGCGAGCGGGCGCGGCGCCGGGCACCGGGTGCGCATCCTGCTGAACGACCCGTCGCTGTCCCCGTCGCAGGTGCTGCTGGAGGTGGTGTCGTGACCGGGGACCGGTCGTTGCTGGGTGGTGAGTTCGCGCCGCTGACGGACTCGATCCAGCTGATCCAGGAGGATCCGCAGGAGGTGGCGGCGGCGGTGCTGGCGCGGATGCGGAAGGCGTATCCGAAGGCGAGGAACTGGGTGCAGGAGGGTCGCGGCGGGTTGCGGGAGGCGATCGCGGCGATGGAGCACGTGCGGCCGATGGCGGACCGGCGGGTGGTGATGCGCACGACCCGCGACGGGTGGACGGCGGGGTTCGCCAACGGGCGGGCCACGTTCGACTGGGGGCTGGCGGAGGCTGGTGGGGAGCGGTGGATGTTCCGGGCGTTCCTACCGCGGGGCGCCGGGGAGTACGACGTGGCACTGGAGCGAAGCGACTACTGGAACGGTGTCTACGAGGGCCGCAACGTGCGGGTGATGCTGGCGCGGGAGGGATCGCGGCTGCTGGAGGTGCAGCACTTGGGTGAGCGGTGGCCGTTCGAGCCGGAGTACAAGTACCGGCGTCGGGTGCGCCCGGAGGTGATGACCGCGGACGTCATGGCGGGGTTCGTGCGCGAGCTCGGGTTCGACTGGGTGTGGGACGACGAGCAGTACGCCCCGGACGGCCGGTTCTGGCTGGTGGGCACCTCGTTCTTCGCGAAGAGGCGGTTCTTCGGGAAGAAGCACCTGAACGAGAGGTTCACCTTCGACCAGGCGCGGGAGCAGTGGCAGGCCGAGCTCACCTCCCACCCGATCCTGAGTTGAGTCGGCCGGTGCCGTCGACATCCGGGCCGAGTGGCGTCCCACCCTGCCGCGGCTGGTCCAGACCAGTTAGAGTCGGGGCCGTGCCCACCGCCGGGCACGCTCCCGCTCGCACCGGAGGTCAGGCATGGAACGGTCCGTCGTCGTCGCCATCGCGGAGGGGCTGCACGCCCGCCCCGCCGCCCTGTTCGTCGCGGAGGCCGGCAAGCAGCCGGTGCCGGTCACGGTCCGCAAGGGCGACGCCGCCCCGGTCCAGGCCGCGAGCATCCTGGGCATCATGACCCTGGGCGCCGCCGCGGGCGAGACCCTCGTGCTCGCGACCGAGGCCGACGGCCCGGACGCCGAGGCCAGCCTGGACGCGCTGGAGGCGTTCCTGAGCCAGGTCGAGATCGCCTGACCCCGGTCCCCCAGCGGACGAGTGGAAGGTCTGGCCCGACACGCGCACGGCGCGTCGGGCCAGACCTTCCACTCGTGGTGCTGAGGGCTACTTGCCCGGGTCGTCCGCGCGGGACTCGACCCTCGCGGCCGGGACGGAGACCGTCGCGGGCGCCTCGGCCGGGGCGGTGTCGGCGGCCGCGGTGACCTCGTCGCCCGCGCCCTCGGCCACGGGGTCGTCCTCCCGGCCCGGGGTCTTGAAGTTGAACTTCAGGATCATGAACCGGAACAGGAAGTAGTAGATGACCGCGTAGACCAGGCCGATCACGATGAGCAGCAGCGGCTGCTCGGCGATCCGGAAGTTCAGCAGGTAGTCGATCGCGCCCGCGGAGAACCCGAACCCGCTGCGGATGTCGAGGGCGTTGACGAGTGCGAGCGAGGTGCCGGTGAGCACGGCGTGGATCGCGTACAGGGGGTAGGCCACGTACACGAACGCGAACTCGAGCGGCTCGGTGACGCCGGTGACGAACGCGACCAGCGCGGCCGAGCCCATGATGCCGGCGATGACCTTGCGGTTCTTCTTCTTCGCGGTGTGCACGATCGCCAGCGCGGCGGCGGGCAGCGCGAACATCATGATCGGGAAGAAGCCGGTCATGAACGTGCCGGCGGTCGGGTCGCCGTGCAGGAACCGGGCGATGTCGCCGTTCCAGACCTGGCCGTCGGCCTCGTAGGAGCCGAACTGGAACCACGGCAGCGAGTTCAGCAGGTGGTGCAGGCCGAACGGCAGCAGCAGGCGGTTCAGCGTGCCGAAGACGAAGCCGCCGATGATCGTCGAGCCGGTGACCCACTCGCCGACCGCGGTGAAGCCCGCGTCGAACGCCGGGTAGATGAGGGACGCGACGACGGCGATCAGGACCGCGGCGCCCGCGGTGACGATCGGGACGAACCGGCGGCCGCCGAAGAACGCCAGGTACGGGGGCAGCTTGATCCGGTAGAACCGCTGGAAGAGCAGCGCGGCGGTCAGGCCGATGACGATGCCGCCGAGCACGCCGTAGTTGATGAGCTCCTGCGTCTCCCCCTCGGCGGCCTCGCCGAGGATGTACGGCGACAGCGCGTCCGTCACGCCCTTGAACACCAGGTAGCCGACCAGCGCGGCGAGGCCGGTGGAGCCGTCGGCCTTGCGGGCGTAGCCGATGGCGACGCCGAGCGCGAACAGCAGGGGCAGGTTGCCGAGCAGGGCGTTGCCGGCCGCGGCCAGGACGTCGGCGACGGGCAGCAGCCAGTCGGCGCGGGCCCCCAGGCCGTCGGCGCCGAGCATGTCCGCCTGGCCGAGCCGCAGCAGCAGCGCGGCGGCAGGCAGCGAGGCGATGGGGAGCATGAGGGATCGGCCCACGCGCTGGAGCTGCGCGAGTCCGGGGATGCCCCGCTTGGGGGTATCGACCGTGGTGGCGGTCATGGTCACTCCTCGTGAGTTCGGGTCGCGGTGGTCCCGAGAGGGGCCGACCGCGGTCGGGGGGAGGTGTGGGTCTGGGGTGCACGGGGTGCGGAACTTGCGTGGTCGCCGTCGAGTCGGCAAGTTGTCTGGACCAGTTGCGGTCAGAGTGGTCTAGACCGGAGTATGTGTCAAGGACCACATGCCCGCCCGCGGTGCCGCGCCGGGTGGCACCCCGTGGTGCGGACGACGACGACCGAGGTGGGAGGGTGAGCGCGTGCACGCGAAGCAGTCGCCGGTCGTCCCCGTCCGCGGCGCCCACAAGTACCAGGCGGTCCGGTCGTACCTCGTCGGGCTGGTCGAGTCCGAGCTGCACGTCGGCGACGCCATCCCGTCCGAGCGGGCGCTGTGCGAGCGCTTCGGGGTGTCCCGGATGACCGTGCGCCAGGCCGTCGACGCCCTGGTGGGCGAGGGCGTGCTGGTGCGCGAGCAGGGCCGGGGCACGTTCGTCGCGCCGCGGCGGATGGACTTCGAGATGCGGCTGACCACGTTCGGCGAGGAGATGCGCCGCCGCGGGATGCGCCCGGAGACGCGGGTGCTCGGCATGGGCACGGTCGCCGCGTCCGCCGAGGCCGCCGACGCCCTGGGCACGCGGCCCGGGGCCGCGCTGCACCACCTGCGCCGCGTCCGGTACGCGGACGGGTCGCCGATGAGCATCGAGCAGCACTGGGTGGCGGTCGACCTGGTCCCCGGGCTGCTGGCCGACGGCCCGCCGCCGAGCATGCACGACGCGCTGCGCGCCGTCGGCCTGGACCCGTCCTGGGGCGAGGAGACGCTGACCGCCGCGGAGGCGACCGACGAGGAGGCCGCGCTGCTCGACCTGCGCGGGACGCGCGCGGTGCTGCGCGCGACCCGGCGGACGTTCAGCGCGGACACGCCCGCGATGTACTCGAACGCCTGCTACCGCGGCGACCGGTACAGCGTGTGGGTGCCGCTCAGCGCGCCGGCGCCGGCCCTGGTGCCGCGGGTGCGCGAGCGCGACGAGGAGCCGGACGAGTCGGCCCGCGGGCGGGCCGACGAGCGGGAGCCCGTGGGGGCCCTGGAGGACGGGAGGACCGGATGAGCACGCAGGGCGCCGGCCAGGCCGCGGCGATCCTCGCCGGCCTGGGCGGGGTGGGGAACATCGACGAGATCGAGCCGTGCACCACGCGGCTGCGCTCGCTCGTGAAGGAGCCGTCCCGCGTGGACGCCGCAGCCTTGCGCGCCGCCGGCGCGTTCGGGGTGATGGTGTCCGGGCGGGTGGTGCAGGTCGTGATCGGCCCGAGCGTCGACACGCTCGCGTCCGACCTGGAGGACCTCATGTGACTGCCGCGGCCGACCGGCCGCCGCGCGCCACGACGACCCGCCGACCGCACCGGCGGGAGCCACGAAGGAGAGAACCATGAGCAAGGCAGAGCAGATCCTGGCCGGACTGGGCGGGGACGCGAACATCGTCGACCTGGAGCCGTGCATCACGCGGCTGCGCGTCGAGGTCGAGGACCCGTCGAAGGTCACCGAGTCCGTCCTCAAGGCCGCGGGCGCGATCGCGGTGATGCAGTCCGGCACCGTGGTGCAGGTCATCGTCGGCCCCGAGGCGGACACGCTGGCCTCGGACATCGAGGACCTGCGCTGATGGCGCTGACCGTCCTCGCCCCGGTCGCCGGGGTCGTGCACGCGCTCGCGGACGTGGACGACCCGGTGTTCGCCCAGGAGATCGTCGGCCCGGGCCTGGCCGTGCAGCCGGACGCGGAGTCCGGCGCCGGCCGCTCGGTCGTCGCCCCGGTCGCCGGGACCGTCGCCAAGCTGCACCCGCACGCGTTCGTGCTGCTCGCCGAGGGCGGCCGCGGCGTGCTGGTGCACCTCGGCATCAACACCGTCCAGCTCGGCGGCGAGGGCTTCACGCTGCACGTCGCCGAGGGGGACGCGGTCGAGCAGGGCCAGCTCCTCGTCGAGTGGGACCCGGCGGCCGTCGAGGCCGGCGGGCGGTCGGCGATCTGCCCCGTCGTCGGGCTCGAGGCGCAGCCGGACTCGCTCACCCGGCTCGCCGAGCCCGGCACCCGGGTGACGGCGGGAGACCCGCTGCTCGCGCTGGGCTGAGGTCCCGCCGGCCGGGGCCTCCCGAGGTCCCGGCCGGTGTCCCGGGCGCGGCGCGAGCGCCGGCCCGATACTGAACGGCATGCTGCCCCGACCGAGCACCCGCGACCTGCTCCGGTCGCTGCCCGCGCTCACCGGCGACCTGCCCGAGGTCGACGCCTACGCGCTGCCGGCCGACCCGGTCGAGGCGTTCCACGAGTGGTTCGCGGCCGCCGTCGCGGCCGGGGTGCCCGAGCCGCACGCGCTGTGCCTGTCGACCGTCGCCCCCGACGGGGCGCCGCACGCGCGCGTGGTGCTGCTCGCCGACGTCGCGGACGGGGCGTGGGTGTTCGCGAGCGACGCGCGCGCGGGCAAGGCGCAGGACCTCGCGGCCGAGCCGCGGGCGGCGCTGACGTTCTACTGGCAGCCGCTGGGCAGGCAGGTGCGGGTCGTCGGGCGCGCCCGTGCGCTGGACGCCGCGACCTGCGCGGCGGACTTCCTGCGCCGCTCGCCCAGCGCCCGCGCCGCGGCGATCGCGTCCCGGCCGGGGGAGCGGCTGCTGTCCGCCGAGGAGCTGCACGCCGCCGTGCAGCAGGCCCGCGCCCGGGTCGACCGCGAGCCCGGGCTGGTGCTGCCGACCTGGCAGCTGTGGGCGGTCGAGCCCGACGAGGTCGAGCTGTGGCAGGGCGACTCGGACCGCGCGCACGTGCGCGTCCGGTACACCCGCGCCGAGGACCGGTGGGACCGGCACCTCGACTGGCCATGAGGCCCCGGCGCGCGGGCGTCAGTCGCGCGCGGCCGGCACCGCGTCCCGGGGCGGGAGGACGTCCGGGGACACGTCCGCCGCGCGCGCCGCCAGGGTGTGCAGCAGCCGCTCCAGCGGCCCGCGGCCCAGCGCGGCGCGCCACAGCCAGCACGCCAGGACCGTCATGACCAGGAACGCGACCCACGTGCCGGCGTCGGGCTCCCACACCACCGACTCCCCGAGCAGGGCGATGACGACGAGCTGCCCGGTGTAGGCGGTGAGCGCGAGCGCGCCCGTCGCGGCGACCGGGGACACCAGGGCGGGGACCGCGTCGGCCACGATCAGGCACAGGGCCAGCACCGCGAGGCCGACGCCGGTGTTCGCGACGACCTCCAGGGTGGACGACGAGTGCGGCTCGGTGGTGACGAGCGCCACCAGCGCCGGGTCGCCGGACAGCGTCCGGGTGAGCACCGCGGACGCTGCGTGCGCCACCACGGCCAGCGCCGCCCCGGCGCCCAGCAGCCGGAGCCGCACGCCGCGGTCCCGCAGGTCCATCCGCCCGACGGCGAGCCCCACCAGGACGTACGCGAACCACACGACCGCCGGGTAGTAGTCGCCGACCAGCAGGTCCGTGAACTCCCGGCCGGGCAGGTGCAGGAGCGCCTCCTGGAGCCCGACGTGGAGCACGGGGCCGAACGCCGCCAGGGCGACCGCGCCGCCGAGCAGTCGCCGCGGGGACGCGCCCAGCAGCGGCGTCGCGCACGCGAACAGCACCGCGTAGGTGGGCAGGATCACCGCGATCGGCGTGCCCAGCAGGATCACCGCCACGCCGATGCCGAGCACCGCGAACGCCCGGACGAGGATCTTCGCGCGGGCCTGGACCCGGCGGACGCCCACCACGGGGGACGACCCCCCGGAGATCAGCGCGACCGAGATCCCGGACAGCAGGACGAACAGCGCGGCGGACCGGCCGTCGACGACCTGCGCGAGCGACCACGGCCACGGGTCGTCGGGCCCGCCGGGGCCGACGTGCGCGGTGAGCATGCCGAGCACCGCCAGGCCGCGGGCGACGTCCACCCCGATGATCCGCTGCATGGCGCCACGCTAGCGGGGCGCCGGGCGCCGCCGGAGCGTGACCTGCGCCGCATCGTCTCGCCCACCGGGATGCAACGTACCGCCCACTGGAACGCGGTCCGGTGACCGGGCTACCGTCGGCGGGTGACCGACACGCACCAGGCCGACGTCTACACCCACGGCCACCACGACAGCGTGCTGCGCTCCCACCGGTGGCGCACCGCGGAGAACTCGGCGGCCTACCTGCTGCCGGCCCTGCAGCCCGGCCAGTCCCTGCTCGACGTGGGCTGCGGCCCGGGGACCGTGACCGTCGACCTCGCGTCCCGGGTCGCCCCCGGGGCCGTCGTGGGGCTCGACCGCTCGGAGCGGGTCCTCGACCTCGCCCGCGAGGAGGCGGAGCGCGCCGGCGCCGCGAACGTCACCTTCCAGGTCGGCGACGCCTACGCCCTGCCGTTCCCGGACGACTCCTTCGACGTCGTGCACGCCCACCAGGTGCTGCAGCACCTGACCGACCCGGTCGCCGCCCTGCGCGAGCTGCGCCGGGTCGCCCGGCCCGGCGGCGTCGTCGCGGTGCGGGACGCGGACTACGCCGGGATGACCTGGTTCCCCGCGTCGCCGGTGCTCGACGAGTGGTCCGCGCTCTACCACGAGGTCACCCAGGCCAACGGTGCCGAGGCCGACGCCGGCCGCCGGCTGCACTCGTGGGCGCTCGCGGCCGGGTTCGACCCGGACGGCCTCGTCCCCACGGCGGGCGTGTGGAGCTATGCCTCGGACGAGGACCGCACCTGGTGGGCCGACCTGTGGGCCGAGCGGTGCGTCGCGTCCGACTTCGCCCGCCAGGCCGTCGAGCACGGGCTGGCCGACGAGGTCGGCCTCGAGCAGCTCGCCGCCGGCTGGCGCGAGTGGGGCACCCACCCGGACGGCTGGTTCGCCGTGCTGCACGGCGAGGTGCTGGCGCGCGTCTGACCTAGGGTGGGGCCGTGCGCATCGCCAGGTTCACCACCGGAGACGACCCCCGCTACGCCCTCGTCGAGGGGGAGCCGGGTCAGGAGCAGCTCGTCGTCATCAGCGGCGACCCGATCTACACCCCGGTGCAGCCCACCGGCGAGCGGATCCCGCTCGGCGACGGCGTCCGGCTGCTCGCCCCGGTGATCCCGCGGTCCAAGATCATCGGCGTCGGCCGCAACTACGTCGACCACGCCGCCGAGATGGGCAACGAGGTGCCGGCGTCGCCGCTGCTGTTCCTCAAGCCCAACACCGCCGTGGTCGGCCCGGACGACCCGATCGTGCTGCCCGACTGGACCGAGGAGGTCTCCTACGAGGCCGAGCTCGCCGTCGTGATCGGCAAGGTCACCAAGGACGTCGCGCCCGAGCACGCCCTGAGCAAGGTGTTCGGCTACACCGTCGCCAACGACGTCACCGCGCGCGACATCCAGCGGGCCGACGCCCAGTGGACCCGCGCCAAGGGCTTCGACTCGTCCTGCCCGATCGGCCCCTGGGTCGTGCCGGGGCTCGACGTCGAGGACCTGGCCGTGCGGTCCCGGGTCAACGGCGAGGCCAAGCAGGACGGCCGGACGTCGCAGATGGTGTTCGACGTCGCGTACCTGATCTCGTACATCTCCGAGGTGTTCACGCTGCTGCCCGGCGACATCATCCTCACCGGCACCCCGGCGGGCGTCGGCCTGCTGGCGGAGCGGGACGTCGTCGAGGTCGAGGTCGAGGAGATCGGCACGCTGCGCAACCCGGTGCTGCGCCGCTCCTGACGTCGCGGGGCCCGAGCGCGGCGGGGGAGGCCCGCCGCGCTCGCTAGGGTGGAGCGCGTGAGTGCTGCTGCCCCCGCGACGCCGGTGCGCGTCCGCTTCTGCCCGTCCCCGACCGGTACGCCGCACGTCGGCCTGATCCGCACCGCCCTGTTCAACTGGGCGTACGCGCGGCACGTCGGCGGCACGTTCGTGTTCCGGATCGAGGACACCGACCCGGCGCGCGACTCCGAGGAGTCGTACCAGCAGCTGCTCGACGCGCTGCGCTGGCTCGGCCTGGACTGGGACGAGGGCGTCGAGGTCGGCGGCCCGCACGAGCCGTACCGGCAGTCGCAGCGCATGGACCTGTACGCCGACGTCGCCCGCCGGCTGGTCGAGGGCGGCTACGCCTACGAGTCGTTCACGACGCCGGAGGAGGTCGAGGCCCGGCACCGCGCCGCCGGTCGCGACCCGAAGCTCGGCTACGACGGCTACGACCGCGACCTCACCGACGAGCAGAAGGCCGCCTACCGCGCCGAGGGCCGCGAGCCCGTGCTGCGGCTGCGCATGCCCGACGAGGACGTCACGTTCACCGACCTGGTGCGCGGCGACGTCACGTTCAAGGCCGGCTCCGTCCCGGACTACGTGATCGTGCGCGGCAACGGCCACCCGCTGTACACGCTGGTCAACCCGATCGACGACGCGCTCATGGGCATCACGCACGTGCTGCGTGGCGAGGACCTGCTGTCCTCCACCCCGCGCCAGGTCGTGCTGTACCGCGCGCTGCTCGAGCTCGGCGTCGCGACCGTCATGCCGCAGTTCGGCCACCTGCCGTACGTCATGGGCGAGGGCAACAAGAAGCTCTCCAAGCGTGACCCCGAGTCGAACCTGTTCCTGCACCGGGAGCGCGGCTTCACCCCCGAGGGCCTGCTGAACTACCTGTCGCTGCTCGGCTGGTCGATCGGCCCGGACCGGGACATCTTCTCGGTGGCCGAGCTCGTCGAGGCGTTCGACGTCGCCGACGTGAACCCGAACCCGGCGCGGTTCGACCTCAAGAAGGCCGAGGCGATCAACGCCGAGCACGTCCGGCTGCTCGCGGCCGACGACTTCCGGGACCGCCTGGTGCCGTACCTGCACCGCGCCGGCCTGGTGCCCGCCGACTCGTACGCCGACCTGTCGCCGGAGCACCGCGCGCTGCTGGACGCCGGGGCGCCGCTGATCCAGACCCGCGTCACCCTGCTCGGCGAGGCCGTCGGGATGCTCGGCTTCCTGTTCACGGCCGACGACGCGCTCGTGGTCGAGGAGGACGCCCGCGGCGCGCTCAAGGACACCGCCGCCCAGGTGCTCGACGCGGCCACCGAGGCGCTGTCGGCCCTGCCCTCGGACGGGTTCACCACCGACGCCGTCCAGGAGGCCCTGCAGGCCGCGCTGGTCGACGGGCTCGGCATCAAGCCGCGGTTCGCGTTCACGCCGCTGCGCGTGGCCGTGTCCGGCCGCCGGGTGTCGCCGCCGCTGTTCGAGTCGCTGGAGATCCTGGGCCGGGAGTCGACCCTGGCCCGGATCGCCGCGCTGCGCGCGTCGCTGTGACGGCGGCGGGGCCGGCGGGGGAGCGCGCCGTCGACGGCGTGCTGTTCGACGTCGACGACACGCTGGTCGACACCCACGGGGCGTTCGCCGCGGCCCTGGCCGCCGTGTCCCGGGAGTGGCTGCCGGGGCTCGACCCGGCGCGCGACACCGAGGTGCTCGACCACTGGCGGGCCGACGCGCACGGCCGGTACCGCCGGTACACCCGGGGCGAGGTGTCGTACCGCGAGCAGCGGATGGGCCGGGCCAACGACCTGCACGCGGCGTTCGGCGGGCCGGTGCTCGACGACGACGCGTACGACCGGTGGAACGCGCTGTTCGAGGACCGGTTCACCGGCTCGTGGGCCGCGCACGCCGACGCCGCGGGCGTGGTGCGCCGGCTGCTCGACGCGGGGATCAAGGTCGGCGCGCTGACCAACGCCGCGACCGAGTACCAGGTGCGCAAGCTGACCCGCGCCGGGCTGGCCGACGACGTGCCGCTGCTGGTCGGCGTCGACACCCTCGGGTTCGGCAAGCCCGACCCGCGGGTGTTCGCCGAGGCGTGCCGCCGGCTGGGCACCGAGCCCGCGCGGACGGCGTACGTGGGGGACGAGCTGGACGTCGACGCGCGCGCCGCGGTGGCGGCCGGGCTGCGCGGCGTGTGGCTCGCGCGGCCGCACCTCGGGGCGAAGCACGCGAACGCCACGGAGGCGCTGCCGGGGGACGTGGTGATCGCGTCGCTGGACGAGCTGCCGGGGGTGCTGGGGCTCTGACCGCGCTGCTCGCGACCGGTGTGACGCGGGTCGCGAGCGGCCGGTTTGGAGCAGGCCCGTTCCTCCGGTAATGTTCTCGGTCGGCACGGCGTCCAGAACGCCGGTCCTCCAACCCGCTCCCTCAGGCGCCCCGTGCGCCGGTCGGCGCTGGCTGCGAGGCCGGAGGAATGGCCGGAAGTGCCATTGGGGTATGGTGTAATTGGCAGCACGAGTGATTCTGGTTCACTTAGTCTAGGTTCGAGTCCTGGTACCCCAGCAAGGTTTCGCAGAACGGCCCGGAAAGGCCGATTTGAAGAGGCCGAGCAGGATGCAGTAGAGTAAGACCCGGTCAAGCCGCCCCGGCGGTGCGATCGACTAGGCCCCCATCGTCTAGTGGCCTAGGACGCCGCCCTCTCACGGCGGTAACAGGGGTTCGAATCCCCTTGGGGGTACATCAGGAAAGGCCGGTCGCCAGCAGGCGGCCGGCCTCTCTGCTGTCCGGGGGGAGGCTCGGCCCGCGAGGTCGAGCGATCTGCGCGAGGTCGAGGGCTTCCCGGGGGTTCGGCGGGGCAAACCCTCGACCTCGGGCGCGGCGACCCGGGCACGGCGGGCGCGCGGCGCGGCGGGCTCGGGCACGGCGGGCCCGGGCGCGGCCGGGCGGGCGCGCGCGCGAGGCCGCCGCCCCCCGGGGGAGCGGCGGCCTCGTGGACGTGCGGGTGCCTCGCCGGCGCGCGCCGCGCTACTCCGCCGTGCGGCGCAGGACCTCCGTCAGGCGGTTCGCCGCCGAGACGACCGCGGCGGCGTGCAGCCGGCCCGGCTGGCGCGACAACCGCTCGACCGGGCCCGAGATCGAGACCGCCGCGACGACGCGCCCCGACTGCCCGCGCACCGGCGCCGAGACCGACGCGACGCCGACCTCGCGCTCGGACACGGACTGCGCCCAGCCGCGGCGGCGGACGCCGGACAGGATCGTCGCGGTGAACTTGGCGCCCTGCAGACCGCGGTGCAGCCGGTCCGGCTCCTCCCAGGCGAGCAGGATCTGCGCCGCGGACCCGGCCGCCATCGTGAGCGTCGCGCCCACGGGGATCGAGTCGCGCAGGCCGATCGGCCGCTCGGCGGCGGCGACGCAGATGCGCTGGTCGCCCTGGCGACGGTAGAGCTGGGCGCTCTCGCCGGTGTGGTCGCGCAGCGCCGCGAGGACGGGGCCGGCGGCGGCGAGCAGCCGGTCCTCGCCCGCGGCGCTCGCCAGCTCCGTCAGGCGCGGGCCCAGGACGAACCGGCCCTGCATGTCGCGCCCCACCAGGCGGTGGTGCTCGAGCGCGACGGCCAGCCGGTGGGCCGTCGGGCGGGCAAGATGGGTGGCGTTGACCAGCTGCGCGAGGGTGGCGGGTCCGGCCTCGAGGGCGTTGAGGACCGAGGCGGCCTTGTCCAGCACGCCGACTCCGCTAGAGTTGTCCATAGGTCGATATTGCCGTCTCGCACACTGAGACGCAAGTCGGCACCGAGAAGGACCTGGTCGGCCCCCACCGACCGAAGGACGAGAGGACGCCCGAACATGGCCGGCACACTGGCGGAGAAGGTGTGGGAGAACCACATCGTGCGGCGCGGCGCCGACGGCGCGCCCGACCTGCTCTACATCGACCTGCACCTCGTCCACGAGGTCACCAGCCCGCAGGCGTTCGAGGGTCTGCGGCTCGCCGGCCGGAAGGTCCGCCGTCCCGACCTCACGCTCGCGACGGAGGACCACAACACCCCGACGCTCGACATCGACCTGCCGATCGCCGACGCGACGTCACGCACGCAGATCGACACCCTGCGGAACAACGCGAAGGAGTTCGGCGTCCGGCTGCACTCCCTCGGCGACGCGGACCAGGGCATCGTGCACCAGGTCGGCCCGCAGCTGGGTCTGACGATGCCGGGCCTCACGGTCGTCTGCGGGGACTCGCACACCTCCACGCACGGCGCGTTCGGGGCGCTGGCGTTCGGCATCGGCACGTCCGAGGTCGAGCACGTGCTGGCCACGCAGACCCTGCCGCTGGCCCCGTTCAAGACCATGGCGATCACGGTCAACGGCGCCCTGCCCATCGGCGCCACGGCGAAGGACATCATCCTGGCCGTCATCGCGCGGATCGGCACCGGCGGCGGCCAGGGCTACGTCCTGGAGTACCGCGGCGAGGCCATCCGGTCCCTGTCGATGGAGGGCCGCATGACCATCTGCAACATGTCGATCGAGGCGGGCGCGCGCGCCGGCATGATCGCCCCCGACCAGACGACCTTCGACTACCTGAAGGGCCGCCCGCACGCTCCCGAGGGCGCCGACTGGGACGCCGCGGTCGCGTACTGGGAGACGCTGCGCAGCGACGACGACGCGACGTTCGACGCCGAGGTGGTCCTGGAGGCCGCGGACCTCGAGCCGTTCGTCACCTGGGGCACCAACCCCGGCCAGGGCCTGCCGCTGTCGGGCACCGTGCCGGTGCCCGAGGAGATCGCCGACGCCAACGAGCGGGTCGCCGCCGAGCGCGCGATCGAGTACATGGGCCTGACGCCCGGCCAGCCGCTGCGCGAGATCGCCGTCGACACGGTGTTCATCGGCTCCTGCACCAACGGCCGGATCGAGGACCTGCGGGCCGCCGCCAAGCTGATGCAGGGCCAGAAGAAGGCCGACACGCTGCGCGTCCTCGTCGTCCCGTCGTCCGCCCGCGTGCGGCTGCAGGCCGAGGCCGAGGGCCTGGACAAGATCTTCCTCGACTTCGGGGCGGAGTGGCGCAACGCCGGCTGCTCGATGTGCCTGGGCATGAACCCGGACCAGCTCGCGCCGGGGGAGCGCTCGGCGTCGACGTCGAACCGCAACTTCGAGGGCCGGCAGGGCAAGGGCGGCCGCACGCACCTGGTGTCCCCGCTGGTCGCCGCCGCCACGGCCATCCGCGGCACCCTGTCCTCCGTCTCCGACCTGGGCCCGGACGTCGCCGTCCCGGACGGCTCGCCGCTGGACCTCCAGCCGGCCTGAGCCGCCGCCGCCCCGACCCCCTCGACACCAGGAACGAGAGCCCTCATGGAGAAGTTCACCCAGCACACCGGCGTCGGCGTCCCGCTGCGCCGCAGCAACGTCGACACCGACCAGATCATCCCGGCCGTCTACCTCAAGCGCGTGACCCGCACGGGCTTCGAGGACGCGCTGTTCGCGGCGTGGCGGAACGACCCGTCGTTCGTCCTGAACCAGGACGCCTACCGCACCGGCTCGGTCCTCGTGGCCGGCCCGGACTTCGGCACCGGCTCGTCGCGCGAGCACGCCGTCTGGGCGCTCAAGGACTACGGCTTCAAGGTCGTCCTGGCCTCGCGGTTCGCCGACATCTTCCGCGGCAACTCCGGCAAGCAGGGCCTCGTCGCGGCCCAGCTGGCGCAGGAGGACGTCGAGCTCATCTGGAAGGTCCTCGAGACCGCACCCGGCACCGAGGTGACCGTCGACCTCGGGACGAAGACCGTCACCTGCGACGACGTCGTGGTGCCGTTCCAGATCGACGACTACACCCGCTGGCGCCTGATGGAGGGCCTGGACGACATCGGCCTCACCCTGCAGCACGAGGACGAGATCACCGCGTTCGAGGCCACCCGCGACGCGTGGCGCCCGAAGACCCTGCCGGCGAAGCACCTGCCGCCGGTCGAGATCAAGGCCGCCCGCCCGGTCGAGCTCAGCCTGGGGCGCCGCCCCGGCCTCTGACCGGTCGACCTCCGCCCGGGCCGCGCAGCATCCTGCGCGGCCCGGGCGTCCCGTATGTGGAGGTTTGGCACGCGCTGTGCGGGCCGCACGGCGCGCGTGCGTGACCCGCCCGGCGCGTGCGCCACCATGGGGGGATGACCGATCTGCTCTACGTCCACGGCGGGACGCCCCTGACGGGCGAGATCACCGTCCGGGGTGCCAAGAACTTCGTCTCGAAGGCGATGGTGGCGTCCCTGCTGGGCGAGACCCCCAGCGAGCTGCGCAACGTGCCGCAGATCCGCGACGTCGGCGTCGTCACCGGCCTGCTGGAGCTGCACGGCGTGCGGGTGTCCGCCGACGCCGAGGGGGGCGTCCTGCGCCTCGACCCGACCGACGTCGAGTCCGCGCACGTGGCCGACATCGACGCGCACGCGGGCTCCAGCCGCATCCCGATCCTGTTCTGCGGCCCGCTGCTGCACCGGCTCGGCGAGGCGTTCATCCCCGACCTGGGCGGCTGCCGGATCGGCGACCGGCCGATCAACTACCACCTGGACATCCTGCGGCAGTTCGGCGCCGTGGTGGACAAGCGCGAGAACGGGATCCACATCCGCGCGCCCCGCCGGCTGCGCGGGACCAAGATCACCCTGCCGTACCCGAGCGTCGGGGCGACCGAGCAGCTGCTGCTCACCGCCGTGCGGGCCGAGGGCGTGACCGAGCTCACCAACGCGGCGATCGAGCCCGAGATCATGGACCTGATCAACGTCCTGCAGAAGATGGGCGCGATCATCTCCGTCGACACCGACCGGGTCATCCGGATCGAGGGCGTCGACCGGCTGGTGGGCTTCCGGCACACCGCCCTGTCCGACCGCATCGAGGCGGCCTCCTGGGCGTCCGCCGCGCTGGCCACCGGCGGCGACGTGTACGTCCGCGGGGCCACCCAGCCGGAGATGACCGCGTTCCTCAACACCTTCCGCAAGGTGGGCGGCGAGTTCGCCATCGACGACGAGGGCATCCGGTTCTACCACCCGGGCGGCGACCTGAAGTCGATCGTGCTGGAGACCGACGTGCACCCCGGGTTCATGACCGACTGGCAGCAGCCGCTCGTGGTCGCGCTGACCCAGGCCAAGGGCCTGTCGATCGTGCACGAGACGGTGTACGAGAACCGGTTCGGCTTCACCGACGCGCTGCGCGGCATGGGCGCGACGATCCAGGTCTACCAGGAGTGCCTCGGCGGGCGGCCGTGCCGGTTCGGCCAGCGGAACTTCTCGCACTCGGCGGTGATCTCCGGCCCGACCCCGCTGACCGCGGCGGACATCGAGGTCCCGGACCTGCGCGGCGGGTTCAGCCACCTGATCGCGGCGCTGACCGCGCAGGGCACGTCCGCCGTGCGGGGGATCAGCCTGATCGACCGGGGCTACGAGAACTTCACCGCGAAGCTGGAGGCGCTCGGCGCGAAGTTCGACCGCGACTGAGGACCGCCGCGCACGCGGCCCACGACGCCCGCCCGGCCCCTGCGGCCGGGCGGGCGTCGTCGTCCCCAGGCCCGCGAAGTGGGGGTTTACAACGGAGGAACGGCTTCGCTAGACAGGTCCCGCGGTTATCCGTTGTAAACGGCCGGGTGGCGATCTCAGCCGCCGCCCACCTGGCACCGATGGCGAAGGAGCCACCCGTGAGCCAGATGCCCCGTACCCCCGCACGCCCGCTGCCGGGACGCCCCGGCCCGACCCGCCGCGGGTTCCTCGCCGGACTCGGCGCCCTCGGCCTCGGCACGGCCGTCGCCGCCTGCTCCGGCGCGAGCCCGTCCACGTCCGGCGCGAGCGGTGGCTCCGGGGGGTCCGGCGCGGTCGAGCTGTCGTTCTGGAACGGCTTCACCGGGGGCGACGGCCCCGTCATGCAGGACCTGGTCGACCGGTTCAACGCCGAGCACGAGGGCGTCGCCGTGAAGATGACCACGATGGAGTGGGCCGACTTCCACGCCAAGCTGCCCGCCGCCCTCACCTCGGGCCAGGGCCCGCACATCGCGATCCAGCACCTCGACTCGCTGCCGACGTCGGCCGCCCGGGGCCTGCTGCTGCCGCTGGACGACCTGGCCGACGACCTGGACCTCACCGCCGACGACTTCATCCGACCCGTGTGGGACGCGGGGATCTACGCCGGGTCGCGGTACGGCATCCCGCTGGACGTGCACCCGCTGGGCTTCTTCTTCAACACCGCGGTCATGGCCGACGCCGGGCTCGACCCGGCCGACCCGCCGATGGACCGCGCGTCCTACGAGGCGGCGCTCGACGCGCTGCTGGACAGCGGGGTCGCCGGGCACTGGATGAGCCCGCACACGTTCACCGGCGGGCAGACCCTGCAGTCGCTGATCTGGCAGTTCGGGGGCGACCTGCTCGACGCGGACGGCGCCACCGCCGCCTGGGCGCAGGACGAGGGCGTCGAGGCGCTGTCCTGGATGGTCGACGCGGTGCACCGGGGCTGGAGCGCGCGCGACGTGGGCCAGGACGCGGACATCATCGCCCTGCAGAACGGCCAGGCGGCGTTCAACTGGAACGGCATCTGGTCGGTGAACACGCTGGACGAGATCAGCGGCCTGGAGTGGGGCGTGCGCCGGCTGCCGCGGATCGGCTCGGTCGACGCGGCGTGGGCCGGGTCGCACAACTTCGTGCTGACCAAGCAGCGCGGCACGACCGACGACCAGCTCGAGGCCGCGCGGACCTTCGTCAACTGGGTCTCGCAGCAGTCCGCCGCGTGGGCCGTCGGCGGGCAGGTCCCCGCGCGCCGGTCCGCGCGCGAGTCGGCGGAGTTCACCGCGCTCGCCCCGCAGGCGGCGATCGCCGAGCAGGCCGACGACCTGCGGTTCCCGCCGTCGATCCCCGGCATCGGCGACGCGATCGGCGAGCTGTACACCGCGCTGAACGAGGCGGTGCTGCTGGTGAAGGAGCCCCGCGAGGCCCTCGCCGACGCCGCGGCTCGCGCCGACCAGGTGCTGGCCGAGAACCGCGACCGCTACGGCGCCGCGTGAGCGCCGCGGTCGCCGCGCCGCGCCGGCCGCTCCGGCGCGGCGCGTGGTGGACGCCGTACGCGTTCCTCGCGCCGTTCCTGCTGATCTTCGGCACCTTCGTGGCGTTCCCCGCGGTCCGCGGCGTGTGGATGTCGCTGCACGACTGGGACTACCTCATGCCGAGCCGGCCGTTCGTGGGCCTGGACAACTACGCCGCCCTGTTCGACTCGACCAGCGTGGTGTTCCAGCGGTTCTGGGACGGCATGGCGGCGACCGGGACGTTCGTGGTCGCGTCGGTGCCGCTCCTGCTGACCGTGCCGCTGCTGCTCGCCATGGCCCTGAACCGGCGGTTCCCGGGGCGGACCCTGCTGCGGGCGGTGGTGTTCCTGCCGTACGTGCTCGGCGTGGCGGTGGTGGGCGTGCTGTTCCGGTTCGTGCTCGACCCGAACCTCGGCGTGCTCAACCACCTGCTGCAGCTCACCCGGCTCGACCGGGTGCTGCACGCGCTCGGCGCCGGCGACCCGGTCCCGTGGCTGACGGCGCAGCCGTGGGCCTGGGTGTCGCTGGTCGGGGTGACGATCTGGTGGACCCTCGGGTTCAACATGATCATCTACCTGGCGGGGCTGCAGGACGTGCCCGCCGAGCTGTACGACGCCGCCGAGGTGGACGGCGCGTCCGCCCGGCAGCGGTTCCGGCACGTGACCCTGCCCGGCCTGCGGCCGGTGCTGGCCTTCGTGCTCACCATGACCGTGCTCGCGTCGGCCAACATGTTCGGGCAGGCGGACCTCATGACCAGCGGCGGCCCCGGGACGTCAACCCGGACGGCGCTCATGGTGATCCTGGACACCGGTCTCGGGCAGTACAAGATGGGCTCCGCCGCCGCGATGGGCTACCTGCTGTCGATCGGGCTGGGCGTCGTGTCGATCGTCAGCTTCGTGGCCCTGCGGGAGCGGGACGGCCGCCGCCGGCCCCGCCGGGTGCGGAGGGCGTCGTGAGGGCCCGCCGCGGCCTCGGCGCCGCCGCGACCTGGGCGCTGGTGCTCGTCCTGGTGGTGACCTTCGTCGGGCCGCTGCTGTGGATGGGCCTGACCTCGGTGAAGTCGTACGGGGAGGCGACCGCCTCCCCGCCCACGCTGTGGCCGCAGGAGATCGACCTGTCCGCGTACGACCGGCTGCTCAGCCTCGACGGGCCGTACCCGGTGCTGCGCTGGTTCCTCAACTCCCTGCTGGCCGGCACCCTGCACACCCTCCTCGTGCTCGTGGTCGCCTCCACGGCGGCGTTCGCCCTGGCGCGGATGCAGTTCCGCGGGCGCGGGGTCATCTTCGGCGTGATCGTCTCGACGCTGTTCCTGCCGGCGTTCGTGTTCCTCATGCCGAACTACCTGACGATCGACCAGCTCGGCTGGATCGACTCGATCTGGGCCCTGGTGGTCCCCGGCGCCGCGGGGGCGTTCGGGGTGTTCTTCCTCCGGCAGTTCTTCGTCGGGCTGCCCGTGGAGCTGGAGGAGGCGGCCGCGCTCGACGGGGCGAACCAGTGGCGGGTGTTCACCCGGGTCGTGCTGCCGAACACCCGGCCCGCGCTCGCGACGCTCGCCGTGCTCGCGTTCCTTGGCAACTGGAACGACTACATCTGGCCGGTGTACGTGCTGTTCAGCCCCGAGCGGCTCACCCTGCCCGCCGGGCTGAAGCTGCTGCAGGGCGCCTACGTGACCGACTTCCCGTCGATCATGGCCGGGGCGGTGGTGGCGTCGGTGCCGGTCATCGTGCTGTTCGTGCTGACGCAGCGGTTCATCATCGAGGGCGTCGCCCGCAGCGGGCTGAAGGGGTGAGCGGCGTGCGACGCGGACCCGTGCGGGGTGTGGCCGGGGTGGTGGCGGTGCTGGCCGTCGTGGCGGTCCTCGCCGGCTGCGGCCCCGGCGAGGGTCCGCCCGGCCCCGGCACCGACCCCGCGACGACCCAGGACCCCGAGGAGCGCGACGTGGCCTTCACCAACCCCGTGCACGACGGCAACCTGCCCGACCCGTTCGTGCTGCGCGCCGAGGGCGCCTGGTACGCCTACGGCACCCAGGGCCGGCTCGGCACGCTGCCGGTGCTGCGCTCCGACGACCTCGTGCACTGGGAGGTGGTCGGCGACGGGATGCCGGTGCTCGCGCCCTGGACCGGCGCCGGCCGGCACTGGGCGCCCGAGGTGGTCGAGCTGCAGGGCCGGTACGTGGCGTACTACACGGCGATGGAGCGGGCGACGCAGCAGCAGTGCCTCGGCGTCGCCGTCGCGGACCACCCGGCGGGCCCGTTCGTCGACGAGGCCGAGGTCCCGTTCGTCTGCGAGCACGACGAGGGCGGCTCGATCGACGCGTCGCCGTTCGTGGACGCCGACGGCACGCCGTACCTGCTGTGGAAGAACGACGGGAACCACGTGGGCGTGCGGTCGTGGATCCGGGTGCAGCAGCTCGCCCCGGACGGGCTCGCGCTGGTCGGCGACGGACCGGTCGACCTCATCACGCACGACCAGCCGTGGGAGGGTCACCTGGTGGAGGGGCCGACGGTCGTCCTGCGCGACGGCCGGTACCACCTGCTGTACTCGGCGAACGACTACGGCTCGGCCGACTACGGCGTCGGCTGGGCGGTCGCGGACGCGCTCACCGGCCCCTGGGCCAAGCCGCTGGACGAGCCGCTGATGCGGTCCTCGCCCGAGGCCGCCGGACCGGGCCACGGCTGCGTGGTCACGGCCGACGACGGGGCGACCTGGTACGTGCACCACGCCTGGCCCCCGGACGCGGTCGGCGCCGCGTACCCGGGCCGCCAGGTGTGGCTCACCCCGCTGGACTGGGACGCCGACGGCGTGCCGGCGCTGGCGGGGCCCGCGGCGACGGTGGACCGGCAGCCGTGACGGTGACGCTCCGGGACGTCGCCGCGGTGGCGGGGGTGTCGTTCAAGACGGTGTCCAACGTCGTCAACGAGCACCCGAACGTCACCGCGGCGACCCGGTCGCGGGTGCTCGCGGCGATCGAGCAGCTCGGCTACCGGCCGAACGCCACCGCGCGCAGCCTGCGCCACGGCCGGTCGGGCATCCTCGCACTGGCCGTCCCCGAGCTCACCTCGCCGTACTTCGCCGCGCTCGCCTCCGCGGCGGGCCGGGCCGCGAAGGAGCACGGCCGGGTGCTGGTCATCGAGGAGACCCGGGGCGACGTCGAGGGGGAGCGGGTCGCGCTGGTCGACCTGACCTCCCGCCTGGTGGACGGCGTCATCCTGTCGCCGCTGGTCACGCCGCACGAGACGGTGGTCCGGCGGATCGGCCGGACGCCGCTGGTCATGCTCGGCGAGCACCGGTACGACGTGGGGACCGACCACGTCGCGATGGACAGCGTGCGCGCCGCCCGGGAGCTCACCGAGCACCTGCTCGCCACCGGGCGGCGGCGGATCGCCGTGCTCGGGCGCCAGGCGGAGGGCAGCACCGGCGGCGAGCGGTGGCGCGGGCACCGCGAGGCGCTCGCGGCAGCGGGGCTCGAGCCCGACGAGGCCCTCGTCCCCCGGGTCGGCGCCTACCGGCGGGCCGACGGCGTGCGGGCGGTCCGGGAGCTGCTCGCCGCCGGCGTGCGGTTCGACGCGGTGCTCTGCTTCAACGACCTGCTGGCCCTCGGCGCGTGGCACGCGCTGCGCACCGCGGGCCTCGGCGTCCCGGGCGACGTCGCGGTCGCGGGGTTCGACGACATCGAGGAGTCCCGGTACGCGGGGCTGACGACCGTCGCCCCCGACCTCGGCGTGCTCGCCCGCGAGGCGGTGCGGCTGCTGGTGCGGCGGGTGGAGGACCCGGCCGTCGACCCGGTGCAGGTCGAGGTGCCGTTCCGCGTCGCCGTCCGGCCCAGCTCGGTCGGCGGCCCGCCCGCGCCGTGACCGCTCCGGTTGCGGCGGCGCGCCGCGACCCTAGCGTGGGCCGTGGGTCCGCAGCGGACCCCGCGTGCGCTGTCGCGGGCCGGCCGGCCCGGCGCGGCCGACGCGGAGGGCACCGACGCCCCCGTCGCCGCAGGCGACGCCGGCCGAGCCCCGCAGCACCGCGGGGGGCGGTCGTCGCCGCAGGGGCGTGCCGACCGCCCCCGGCGGTGCAGGACGCCGCGGCACGCGCGGCCCCGGGCCGTGCGCGCGTCGGGCGGAGCCCCGCGCCGGACGGGGATCAGCCCCGCGGGCGCTCGCGGAACTCGTGCGGGCTGTGCGGCGCCACGCCCGACACCGAGGCGACGATCGAGGCGGCGAGGTCGCGCATCTTCTGGTTCCGGGACTGGGACGCGCGGCGCAGGATCGCGAACGCCTCCTCCGGCCCGCAGCGGTTCTGCGCCATGACGACACCGAGGGCCTGGTCGATGACGGTGCGGGACGCCATGGCCAGCCGGAGGTCCTCGTTGGCCCGGCTCTGCTCCTGCAGGACCGACGCGACGACCACGGCCCGCGCGGCGTCCTCGGCGAACCGCCCCACGTCCGCCAGCACGTCCTCCGACCAGCCGCCGGTCGCCGTGTCGTACAGGTTGATCGCGAGCTCGATGCGCTCGCCGTCGGAGCGGGCGGCGGGCAGTGCGGCCGCCGACCGGAAGCCGGCGGCGACCGTCGCCTCGTGCCAGGCGCGCCACCGGGCCCAGCGGTCGTCCTCGGCCGACACGTCCGGCAGGACGATGCGGACCTGCGTCCGCGACGCGTCGACGCACGGGCCAGCCCCGGCCTGCTGCTCCGCACGGTCGCAGGCGGCGGAGCGCTCGTCGGTGGCGGCCGCGACGGCCGACGTGTCGCCGATGCGCACGGTGATCGCCGCCGAGCACCCCACGCCCGCGCGGGCGGCGGCGCGCGCGGCGACCGCCTCGAGCAGGTGCTCGACCGGCACGGCGGAGACGAGCAGGTCGTGCAGGTCGCCCAGCGCACCCGCCCGCCAGTCCGGCGGGACGGCGGCGGGCTCGCCGGCCGGCGGCAGGTCCAGCCCGGGCACCGGGTCGGCGGCCATCAGCGGTCGCCCGCCGGAGCGCGACCCTCCGGCTCCTCGTCGCCCTCGGCCGCGTCGTCGCCGGAGCCCGTGTATCCGGCCTCCGGGCCGTCGCCGTCGGAGCCGGGCGTGCTCTGCTCGGCGACGTCGTCGGGGTCGCCGCCGGGCAGCACCCCGTCGGGACGGGCGGACGGGTCCTGGGTCATGCGGTCCTCCTCGGTCGGGTGGCTCACATGCTCGCGCCGGTGACATCCTCCCGCATCTCGGCGCGCCCGGACAGGGGAGCGACCACCCGCAGCTGCACGCCCGCGTGCTCGGCGCGCCGCCGCAGCCGCGCGACGTGCAGCGCCGCGACCGGCCCCACCCGCTGCAGCCCGGAGGCGTCCAGCACGAGCGTCCCGCGCGGCGGCACCGCCCGCAGCGCGTCGGTGAGCCCGGCCACGAGCGTCGGTGCCGTGCCCGCGTCGACCTCACCGGCCAGCTGCACCACGACCGCGCGGCCCTCGACGGCGTGCCGGACGACCAGCGTGGCCGGCAGCGTCCGCCCGCCGGCGCCGGGCTGCCCGGCCCCGCCGCCCAGGCCGCCGGCGCCGGCGCCGCCCGCCACGTCGGGGAGGCCGGCGAGCGCGGCGTCGAGCACGTCGCGCGGGTCGCGGTCCGCCTCCCGGCCCGGGAGCGACGCGAGCAGGCGCTCCGCCACCGAGCGGACCTTCACGTTCAGGTGCTCCGAGTGCCACCGCAGGAAGTCGAACGCCGCGGCACCGTCCAGGCCGTAGGCGAGCATCGCCGCCCCCTTGGCCTGGTCGATGACCTCGCGCGAGGCGATGGCCGCGGCCAGCATGTCGTCCGCGCGACGCGCCGCGGTCGCGCCGATCTCCGCGCCCAGGTCGACCAGCAGGCCCAGACGCTCCGGCGACCGCCCGTCCTGGGCCGCGGGAGAGCCGGCCGGCTGCCCGTCGTGGTGGTCGGTGCCGCCGTCCGCGGGGCGGTGCGCGTGCCGCGGGTCGACCCCGGGGGCGAGGACCGCCAGCACGGAACGCTCCACGCCGCTCGCGTCGAGCAGGCGGTAGCGGACGGTGCTGCCGTCGCCGCCCGCGACCGGTGCGGAGCGGAGGACCGCCTCCAGCGCGGGCCGGTCCTCCCGGTGGCAGTGCGCGAGCATCAGCGCCGTGGAGGGCACCACGTCGCCGGGCTCGAAGCCGTGCAGGCGGTAGACGGGCTCGGACCAGGCGAGCGCGTCGCCGTCGCCGAGCACGCGGAACGTCCCGGGGGCGGTCGGGCTCGGCTGTGCCGGGCCGGACGCGGGACGAGAGGTCAGGGACATTGGTGCTCCGAAGCCGAGGCCCCGACGTCGTCAGTGCACGTCAGGCCGGTTTCTCGCGCGGCTCGCTTCGTCCCAACGATGCGCGGTGGGTCTGCCCGGGTGACCCGGGGGACCGGGTCCGATAGTGCCAAATCCGAGCGCTCGACGCACACCGGCTCCGCCGCCGGAGCGGCGCACCGGACCCCACGGCCCGCCCTCCGCCCGCCCGGGTAGCATCGGATCCCGTGCATCCCCCCCGCGCCAACCGGTCCTACCGCAACGTCGCCCGCGTCCTGCGCCCCGTGCTGTACGCGATCACGCGCCGCGACTGGCGCGGGGCCGAGCACCTCCCGGCCGGGACCGGCTTCATCGCCGCCGGGAACCACATGACCAACGTCGACCCGGTGACCTTCGCGCACTACCTGTACGACCACGGCGTCGCGCCGAAGATCCTGGCCAAGTCGTCGCTGTTCACCGTGCCCGTCCTCGGGTGGGTGCTGCGCACGTCCGGGCAGATCCCGGTCTACCGGAACACGTCGAAGGCCGGCGACTCCCTGCGCGCGGCCGAGCAGGCGCTGGCCGAGGGCGAGTGCGTCGCCGTGTTCCCCGAGGGCACCCTCACCCGCGACCCCGACCTGTGGCCGATGGTGGCCAAGACCGGCGTCGCGCGGCTCGCGCTCACCTCCCGCGCGCCCGTCGTCCCGATCGCGCAGTGGGGTGCGCAGGACCTGCTCGGGCGGTACAAGAAGCTGTTCAAGCCGATCCCGCCGAAGCGGGTCACCGTCGTCGCCGGCCCGCCCGTCGACCTGTCGGACCTGTACGACCGCCCGCTGGACGCCGCGACCCTGCGCGAGGCGACGGCCCGCGTCATGGCCGCGATCACCGCCCTCCTCGCCGACGTCCGGGGTGAGGCGCCGCCCGCCCAGCCCTACGACATGCGGCGTCCGGGCGGCGCGCCGACGGACCTCGCGTGACCCGCGCGGCCGTCCTCGGGGCCGGCGCCTGGGGCACGACCTTCGCCGCCGTCCTCGCCGACGCCGGCTGCGACGTCACGGTCTGGGGCCGGGACGCCGCCGTGTGCGAGGCGATCACCCGGGACCACCGCAACGAGCGCTACCTGCCCGGGATCGACCTGCCCGAGCGCGTCACGGGGGAGGCCGACCCGGCCGTGGCCGTCGCCGGGGCGGACGTCGTCGCGGTCGCCGTGCCGTCGCAGTCGGCACGCGCCGTCCTCACCCCGCTCGCCGGCGCGCTCGCGCCGGGCGCCGTCGCCGTGTCGCTGATGAAGGGCGTCGAGCTCGCCACCGACCGCCGGATGAGCGAGGTCATGGGCGAGGCGCTCGGCCTGCCCGCCGCGCGCCTCGCCGTGCTGTCCGGGCCGAACCTGGCCGCCGAGATCGCCGCGCGCCAGCCGACCGCCACCGTCGTGGCCTCGGCGGACGCCGGCACGGCCGAGCGCGTCGCCGCCGCGTGCGCGTCGGCGTACTTCCGGCCCTACACGAACGACGACGTCGTCGGGGTGGAGCTGTGCGGCGCCGTGAAGAACGTCATCGCCCTGGCCGTCGGCATCTCCCAGGGGCGCGGGCTCGGCTACAACACGATGGCCACCGTCATCACGCGCGGGCTGGTCGAGATCACCCGGCTCGGCCTGGCGCTGGGTGCGAAGGCCGAGACGTTCCCGGGGCTGGCGGGCATGGGCGACCTGATGGCGACCTGCGCCTCGCCCGACTCGCGGAACCACCGGCTGGGCCTGGCCGTCGGCCGCGGGCTGCCGCTGGACGAGGCCGTCGCGGCGACCGGCGGCACGGCGGAGGGCGTGAAGTCCTCCCGGTCCGTGCTCGACCTGGCCGAGCGGGTCGGCGTCGAGATGCCGATCACGCACGCGGTCGTGCAGGTCCTGCACGAGGGCCTGCCCGTGGACGCGCTGGCGTCGCTGCTGCTCGGGCGGCCGCGCAAGGCCGAGGGCGTCTAGCCGCGCAGCGCGCGGTCGAGGTCCCGCCAGAGGTCCTCGACGTCCTCGATGCCGACGCTCAGCCGCAGCAGGTCCTCCGGGACCGTCGGCGACTCCGTGGCGAACCGGCGGCGGCGCTCGATGCTCGACTCCACGCCGCCGAGGCTCGTCGCCGGCACCCAGAGCCGCAGGGCGGCCACGACCGCGTCGGCACCGTCGGCCCCGCCCGCCGGGCGCAGGCCGATGATCGAGCCGTAGCCGGCCATCTGCGCGGTCGCGCGCGCGTGCCCGGGGTCGCCGGGGAGCCCGGGGTGCCGCACCTCGACCACACCGGGGTGCGCCGCGAGCCGCTGGGCCAGGTCGAGCGCGGTGCGCTGGGCGCGCTCGACGCGCAGCGCGAGCGTGCGGATGCCGCGCAGCGCGAGGTACACCTCGAACGGACCCGCGATGGCGCCGTGCACCGTGCGGTAGCCGTGCAGCTGCTCCCGCAGCGCGGCGTCGTCCGTGAGCACCGCGCCGAGCACGACGTCGCTGTGGCCCGCGAGGTACTTCGTCACCGAGTGCACGACGACGTCCGCGCCGTGCTCGAGCGGGCGCTGCACCAGCGGCGTCGCGAACGTGTTGTCCACCGCCACGAGCGCGCCCGCGGCGTGGCCCGCGGCGACCAGCGCCGGCAGGTCCGCCACCTCGAGCATCGGGTTGGTCGGCGACTCGACCCACAGCAGCGACGTCGCGCGGCCCGTGGGCGACGCGGCCGGGTCGAGGGCGGCGACCACGGCGTCCGTGTCGGCGATGTCGACCTGCTGCACCTCGACGTCCGAGCGCTGCGCCAGGTCGCGGGCGTAGCCCAGCGTCACCTGGTAGGCGTGCCGGGGGAGCACCAGCCGGCCGCCGTGCGGGACGAGCGACAGCGCCGCGGCGATGGCGGCCATGCCGGAGCCGAGCACGAGCGCGGGGTGCGCCGAGCCCTCCAGCGCGCCGAGGGTCGCCTCGAACGGGCCCCACGTCTCGGTGTCGCCGCGGGCGTACATCATCTCGCCGGGCTGCGGCACGCCCTGCGACACGTACGTCGAGGACAGCACCACCGGGGGGTTCACGGGCGCGCCCTGCGCGCGGGCGGGGCGGCCCGCCGTCACGGCGAGGGTCTCGCGGGACAGGTCGGCGTCGTGCTCGTGCGGGGTCACGGGCCGCAGGCTACGCGCACGCGCGCGGCGTCGACGGTCCCGTCCCACCCAGCGGCTAGGCTGCCGGGCGATGTCCAGCCTCCCTGAGCCCGTGTCCGGGCCCGCCGCGTCCGCCGCCAGCCGCCCCCGGGTGCTCGTGCTGTTCGGGGGGCGCTCCAGCGAGCACGCCATCTCCTGCGCCACCGCCGGGGCCGTTCTCCGCGCGATCGACCGGGAGCGGTACGACGTGCTGCCGATCGGCATCACCCCCCAGGGCCGTTGGGTGCGCGTCGCCGACGACCCGGACCGCTGGGCCATCGTGGACGGCCGGCTGCCCGAGGTCGAGGCCGTGCCCGAGCAGGTCCTGCTCCCGCAGGAGGTCGGCTCGCGCGAGCTGCAGGTCATCGAGCCCGGGTCGCCCGCCGTGGACCTCGGCGCCGTCGACGTCGTCCTGCCGCTGCTGCACGGCCCCTTCGGCGAGGACGGGACGCTCCAGGGCATGCTCGAGCTCGCCGACGTCCGGTACGTCGGCGCCGGCGTGCTCGCCTCCGCCGTGGGCATGGACAAGCACTTCATGAAGGTCGTGCTCGCGGGCGCCGGGCTGCCCGTCGGGCCGTTCGTCACCCTGCGCGGCGACGACCTGGAGACCGACCGGGACGGCGTCCGGGGGCGGATCGAGGCGCTCGGGCTGCCGCTGTTCGTCAAGCCCGCCCGCGCCGGCTCGAGCATCGGCATCACCCGGGTCGTCGACCCCGCGGACCTGCCCGCCGCCGTCGCCGCCGCGCAGGAGCACGACCCGAAGGTCGTGGTCGAGGCCGGCATCGTCGGGCGCGAGATCGAGTGCGCCGTCCTCGGCGGCCGCGGCGGCGCGCGCCCCCGGGCGTCCCTGCCGGGCGAGATCGTCGTCACCGACGCGACCCACGGGTTCTACGACTTCGAGGCCAAGTACCTCGACGAGGCCGCGGTCCGGCTGTCCTGCCCCGCCGACCTGCCCGAGGACGTCATCGCCCGGGTCCAGGACATCGCGGTGCGGACCTTCGAGGCCGTCGACGGCGAGGGGCTCGGGCGCGTCGACGTGTTCGTGACGCCGGGCGGCGAGGTCGTCGTCAACGAGATCAACACCATGCCCGGGTTCACGCCGTTCTCGATGTACCCCCGGATGTGGCAGCAGAGCGGGCTGTCCTACGCCGACCTGCTGGACGAGCTGCTGCAGCTCGCGCTCGAGCGGCCGACCGGGCTGCGCTGAGGCGGTCGCGCGGGGGCCGGGGCGCGCGCGGGCGTCAGAGGCAGGCGCGGGCGTCAGAGGCAGGCGCGGGTCGCCTCGACCTGGGCGATCGCGGGGCTGAGCGCGTCGAGGAACGACGTCGAGCGCTCCGCCACCACCGCCGCCGGGACGTGCACCTCGACGGCCGGGTCCCGGCCGTACGTCACGAACGTCCAGTCCGACGACCCGGGCTCGAGCAGGGCGTCGGGGCCCGCGGTGGGGTCGGCGTCCGGGTCGGCCGTCGCGTCGGGGTCGTCCTCGGTGCCGTCGGAGCCGTCGACGCTGTCGGAGCCCGAGCCGGTGCCCGCGGGCTCCGCGTCGGCCCGGACCAGCCAGTCGATGCTGGTCCCGCTCGCCGTCTCCATCGTCACGCACTGCTCGGTCGTCGGGCCGGGCACCGCCACCCCGCAGCGCAGCGTCACCGGGTCCGTCGGGTCGCCCCACGCCCACGTCGCCTGGCTCGTCGTGCGGAGCTCGTCCAGGCCGTCGCCCAGCGACTCGGGCAGGGCCAGCACGACCCGGGCGCACGCCGGGTCCGCCGCGTCCGGCGCCACCGCCACCCCGACGGTCGACGCGCACCCCGCGAGCAGCGGCACGCCCGCGACCGCCAGCGCGGCCGTCCCTGCGGCGGTGCGGGCGGGACGACGGCGGGGGGAGCGGCTCACCGGGCCACGGTAACCCGACCCGGGCGGGCCCCCGGAACCCGGGCGCCGGGCTCCGGGCGCGACCCAGGCGCCGGGAGGGTAGGGGACACGTCGAGCGTGCATCCGCTGGATGCTCGCTCGACGTGTCGGTTGCTCGGTCGGGCTGCGCTGTCCCGACGTGCGAGGGGTTCGGACGCGTGGCGGGCGAAGAGTGCCGCGCGGCCGGCGGCGGGAGAGCTGGCCGGCGCGCTGCGGGCGGCGTCGCGGGCGCTACGGTGGCGGGCGTGACCGACCGCGCCGCGCCCGACTTCCCCGACGCCGCCGGACCGACGGTGGCGGACCTGTCGGAGGACGGGCTGCTCGCCCGGATCTTCCCGCACCTCCCCGCCGGCGACCGCACGCTGCTCGGGCCGGGCGACGACGCCGCCGTCCTCGCCGCGCCGGACGGCCGGTTCGTGGTGTCGACGGACGTCCTCGTCGAGGGGCGGCACTTCCGGCGCGCCTGGTCCACCGGCGAGGACGTGGGCTGGCGCGCCGCCATGCAGAACCTCGCCGACGTCGCCGCTATGGGCGCCTGGCCCACCGCGATCGTCGTCTCGCTCGTGGTGCCCGCGGACCTGCCCGTCGCCTGGGTCGAAGGGCTGGCCCGCGGGCTCGGCGCGGCGTGCTCGACCGTCGGTGCGGGGGTCGTCGGCGGTGACCTGTCCGGGGGCGACCTCGTGGTCGTCGCGGTCACCGTGCACGGCGACCTCGGCGGCGCCGCGCCCGTGCTGCGGTCGGGCGCCCGCCCCGGGGACGTGCTCGCGCTCGCGGGGACCGTCGGCCGCTCCGCCGCGGGGCTCGCGCTGCTCGACGCGGGCCGCCCGGACGCCGACCCCGCCGTGGTCGCCGTGCACCGGCGCCCTCAGCCGCCCCTCGCCGCCGGGCCGGCCGCCGCCGCGGGCGGAGCCACCGCGATGCTCGACGTGTCCGACGGGCTGCTGCGCGACGGGGCGCGCCTGGCGGCCGCCAGCGGCGTCGTGCTCGACCTCGGCGACCCCGCGGACGTGCTCGCCGACGATCTCGCCGCGGTCGCCGACGCGGCCGCCGCCGTCGGTGCGGAGCCGGTCGCCTGGGTGCTCGGGGGAGGCGAGGACCACGGGCTGCTCGCGACGTTCCCTGCGGGGGCGGTGCTGCCGGAGGGCTTCCGGCGCATCGGGGTCACGCGGCGGCCCGGCGCGGGGGTGGACGAGCGGGCGGGCACGGTGCTGGTCGGAGGCGAGCGGCCCGCGGTCACGACCGGCTGGGAGCACTTCCGGCGGTAGCGCGGATCGGGTCGTCTCAGGCACGATCGGGGGCGCGGTCGACGCCCTGTTCGACGGCGGACCGCAGCGCTGCGGGTCAGTGCGTGCGGTACGCGTCGCTGCGGTGCTCGACGGTCACGATCACGACGGTGCCCGCCTGCTCGTGGATCGTGTACAGGATGCGGTACGCACCACGACGCGCGGAGAACGTCTCGTCCAACGGCGGGCGCAGGCGCTTGCCGACCCGGTACGGGTTGTCCCGGAGCGGGCCGTACGCGAACTCGACGGCCGCCGTGGCCGCGTGCTCCGGGAGCCGGTTCAGCGCCCGCCTGCTGGTGGGCACCCAGCCGATCTCGTACCTCATGGAACGTCGGTCGCCGGGCCCGTCCACACCGGGCGCTCGAACGAGACCTCGCCGTCGGCGATCTCCCGGCGCGCCTGGCCGAGCTGCTCCACGAGGCGCTCGTCCCGCAGGACGTCGAGGGTCTCCTCGAGCGCATCCAGGTCGTCCGCGCTCATCAGCACGAGCTCTCGACGGCCGTTCCTGGTGATGGAGATCCGGTTGTGCGTGCGGACGACGTCCGCGGCGTACGCGCTCAGGTGCGCCTTGGCGTCCGACAGCGAGGTCTGCTCCATGGACCAGAATTCTAGTCCGAGGTGGCGGCGTCGAGGAGAAGTCGTGGCGAGGTCGTCGGGCATGCCAGGCACGCTAGGGCCGTGCCGCTCCGTACGGCGTCGCCGACGAGGACACCTGGGGACGGAGCACCGCTCCGGGGCTGTGGAGGACTCGGCGCCTGCTCGTGCTCCGGCGCGGACCGCGCGACGGGTCGGCCGCGACCGCGCTCCGTGGGTCAGCGGCGGCGGTACCGGACCTCGAGCAGGTCGGCGCCGCCGACGTCCTCGGTGCGCTCGGTGCCGTCGGGCTGGAAGCCGTGCCGGCGGTAGAAGTGCCGCGCGCGCTCGTTGTCGGCGAACACCCACAGGGTCACGGGGATCCGCGGGGGGACGTCCTGCATGGCGGTGCGCAGCAGCTCGCGCGCGACGCCCGAGCCCCACATGCCGTGGTCGAGGTAGAGGGCGTAGACCTGCAGCGCGGAGCGCTCGGCGTCCTCGTCGAGCGAGGGGCCGAGGGAGATGAACCCGACGACCTGCTCGGGCTCGACCGTGGCGACCCAGGCGCGGATGCGGCTGCCCGGGGAGAGGTCCCGTCGCCAGACCTCGGTCCGCCGGTCGACGTCGAGGGAGGAGAGGTAGCTGTCGGGGACGAGGCCCGCGTACGCGTGCTGCCACGTCCGGACGTGCACGTCGGCGATGCCGGCGGCGTCCCGGGGCTCGGCGGGCCGGACCGTGTGCTCGCGGCGCTGCTCGCTCATGCGCTCAGGGTGCCACACGCCGCGGCACCCTCACAGGGTGTTCCGCGCACCGATGGGTGCCGAGGGTGGATCGCCCCCGGGCAGCACGAAGGCCCGTGCGGGCGGAACCGCACGGGCCTTCGAGGTGAGTCGCTCAGACGGCGCGCTGGACCTTGCCGGCCTTGAGGCACGAGGTGCAGACGTTCAGCCGCTTGGGGGTGCCCGCCACCACCACGCGCACGCGCTGGATGTTCGGGTTCCAGCGTCGCTTGGTGCGCACGTGCGAGTGCGAGATGCTGTGCCCGAAGCTCGGGCCCTTGGCGCAGACGTCGCAGTTGGCAGCCACGGTCTTCTCCTGATCCGGTCATTGCACGCCGCTCGGGAGGAAGCCCGGGCGGCAAGTCCTGGTGGGTCGGTGGTGCCCGCACCGGCGGTCCGGAGACCTGTCCGAGGGGCGCACCTGTGCCCGGCAGTGGCCAGGCAACCGGACAAGACTAGCCCACGACCGCCGTGACCCTCAAAACGACGTCCGTCACACCCTCCTGGCGGACCCCCGGGCGGGCCGGGGCTGGGGACGACCGGGGTCCTGTGGGTCGCGTGCGGCAGAGTAGGTGCCGCGCGGGCGAGCGGCCCGCGGGGACGTCGGCGGCCGGGGTGCCGGACGACGACCGGGACGACGAGAGGACTGCGCGCGGACGTGGCTGGGCGACTCGGGGACGGCGGCGTGCTGCGCGACTGGCTGGACCGCGCGGTGCCCGCGCTCGAGGCTGCGCGCGAGCGGATCGACGCGGTGAACGTGTTCCCGGTGCCCGACGGCGACACCGGGACGAACGTGCTGCTCACGGTGCGCGGGGCCGCGGACGAGGTCGCCGCGCTGCCCGGGGGCGCGCGGTCGACGGCGGTCGGCGCCGCGCAGGTGGCACCCGGCACGGCGCCGGGTGCGGACGGGGCCGCGCTGCTCCGGGCGCTCGCGCGCGGGGCGCTGCTGTCGGCGCGTGGGAACTCCGGCGTGATCCTCAGCCGGTACCTCGGCGGGCTGGCCGCGGCGGCGTCCGGCTCGCTCGCGGCGGCGCTGGCGGCGGCCGCGGAGGCGGCTCGCTCGGCGGTGCCCGAGCCGGAGGACGGGACGGTCCTGACGGTCGCCGCCGTGGTGGCGGCCGCGGCGGCGGACGTGGCTGCGCGGGGCGCCGGGGACGCGGACGTGCTCGACGCCGGCGTGGCCGCCGGGCGCGCGGACCTCGCCCGGATCAGCGCGGCGCACCCGGTGCTGCGGTCGGCGCGCGTGGTCGACGCGGGGGCGTGCGCGCTGCTCGTGCTGCTCGACGCGCTGGCCGGTGCTCTCGCGGGCCGGCCCGGCCCGGTGGACGTCGGGTGGCTGGACGAGCACGGCGCGGCGTCCGACCCGGCCGGTGCCGGGTCCGACGTCGGGTGGCTGGACGAGCACGGCGCGGCGTCCGACCCGGCCGGTGCCGGGTCCGACGTCGGGTGGCTGGACGAGCACGGCGCGGCGTCTGACCCCGCCGGTGCCGGGTCCGACGTCGGTGCCGGCGGCGACGTCGGGACGGGGGCCGGCGTCGGGGCGGGGACCGACGCCCGGACCGGCTCCGGAGCCCTTCGCGGCTACGAGGTGGTCGCGCTGCTGCGGACGCCCGCCGACCGCGCGCCAGGAGAGAGCCCGGGCTCCGACGCCGCCCGCGCCGAGCGGCTCGCCCGCGGCCTGGCCGGGGCGCTGCGCGCAGTGGGCGACGCGGTCGCCGTGGTGGCCGGCGACGGGCTCGTGACGGCGCACGTGCACGCGGCCGCCCCCGCCGACGTGGGCGACGTCCTTACGGCCGCCGGGGCGCGGTGGACGGCGTCGGTGCGGACCCTGCTCGGCGTCGAGCGCGCGGTGGTGGCGTGCACCGGATCGGGCGAGGTGGCCGCGGCGCTCGCGGACGCCGGCGCGGTCGCGGTGCTGCTCCCGGACGGCACCCCGGGGGACGAGGGCCGCGACGCGGTGCGCCGCGCGGCGCAGGACGTGCAGGGACCCGTGCATGCCGGTCCCCGCCCCGACGACGCCACCACCCGGGTCGGAGAGCCGACGCCGGCTGCCGGTGGGGGCGGGGCGGTCACGGTGCTGCCCGGGGACCGCCTCGACGCGGCCCACCTCGACCCCCGCTGGATCGTCCCGGACGGCGCCAGCGACGACGCGGGGGTGCTCGCGGCCCTCGCGGCCCTCGGGGCCCCCGTCCCGGCCGCGGGCCCCACCACCCCCACCACCCCCACCACCCCGACGGAGGCGCGCCCGTGACCGTCCCGCACGACGCCGTGGTGCGACCGCTGCCGTACCTGGACCAGGACCTGGCCAAGCACGTCCCGGGCGCCGCGAAGAAGCTCGCGAAGCTCGGGCTGCACACGGTGGGCGACCTGCTGCGCTACTACCCGCGCCGGTACTCCCGCTGGGGCGACCCGGCGACGATCGGGCACCTGCGCGTCGGGGAGCACGTGACGGTGGACGGCACGGTCGACCGTTCGACCACGCGCACGATGCGTTCGCGGGGCGGCGTGATCCTCGAGGTGGTGGTGCGGAACGGGCCGCAGACCCTGCTCCTGACCTGGTTCGCGAAGCACCCCGGCGCGCTGCGGCACTTCGAGCAGCAGCTGAAGCCGGGCACGACCGGCCTGTTCTCGGGCACGGTCAAGGAGTACCGCGGCCAGCTCCAGCTGCTGCACCCCGAGTTCGAGATCGACGACCCGATGTCCTTCGAGGACGAGGCCCAGCGGCTGATCGAGTCGCAGCGGCCCCGGCCGGTCTACGGACTGACCGCGGGCCTGAAGAACGAGGCGGTGGTCGCCGCGCTGGAGACGGTGCGCCGCACGCTCACCGCCGAGGACCTCCCGGACCCGCTGCCCGACGAGGTCCGCGGCGGGATGCCGGGGATCCTGGACGCGCTCCAGGGGGTGCACCACCCCCTGGACGACACGGAGCGCAGGCGGGCGCAGGACCGGCTGCGGTTCGAGGAGGCGTTCGTCCTGCAGGCCGAGCTCGCCCGGCGCAAGGCGCGGTACGCGGCGCAGGCGGCGGTCGCCCGTCCGGCCCGCGCCGGCGGGCTGCTGGACGCGTTCGACGCGCGGCTGCCGTTCGAGCTGACCGGCGGCCAGCGGGAGATCGGCGCGCAGATCGCCGCGGAGCTCGCGGCGGACAGCCCGATGCAGCGGCTGCTGCAGGGCGAGGTCGGCTCCGGCAAGACGGTGGTGGCCGCGCGCGCGATGCTCCAGGTGGTCGACGCGGGTGGGCAGGCGGCGCTGCTCGCGCCGACCGAGGTGCTGGCGGCGCAGCACGCCCGCACGCTGCAGGCACTGCTGGGCGACCTGGCGGAGGCCGGGATGCTCGGCGGGGCGGAGGTGGCGACGCGGGTGGCGCTGCTGACCGGCTCGCAGGGCTCGGCGGCCCGGCGGCGGGCGCTCGGTGAGATCGCGGGCGGTGCCGCGGGGATCGTGGTCGGCACGCACGCGCTGCTGTCCGAGCACGTGCAGTTCGCGGACCTCGGCCTCGTCGTGGTGGACGAGCAGCACCGGTTCGGCGTGGAGCAGCGCGACGTGCTGCGCGCGAAGGCCGGCGGCGTGCCGCACCTGCTCGTGATGACGGCGACGCCGATCCCGCGCACCGTCGCGATGACCGTGTTCGGCGACCTGGAGACGTCGACGCTGCGCGAGGTGCCGCGCGGCCGCGCGGAGGTCGTGACGCACGTGGTCCCGGCGGACAAGCCCGCCTGGCTCGAGCGGACGTGGCAGCGCATCCGCGAGGAGGTCGACCGCGGGGGGCGGGCCTACGTGGTGTGCGCGCGGATCGACGCCGACGCGAAGAAGGCGGACGTCGACGGCGCGGACCTCGTGACCGACGTCCCCGAGGAGGAGGGCGACGCGCGTCCGCAGCGCCCGCTGCACGCGGTCGTGGAGGTCGCGGAGCAGCTGCGCGGGACGGCGGCGCTGCGCGGGCTCGCCGTGGGGGAGCTGCACGGCCGGATGACGCCGGAGGACAAGGACCGGGCGCTCGCGGACTTCGCGTCGGGCGCGGTGCCGGTGCTGGTGTCGACCACGGTGATCGAGGTCGGCGTGGACGTGCCGGACGCGACGGTGATGGTGGTCCTCGACGCGGACCGGTTCGGCATCTCGCAGCTGCACCAGCTCCGCGGGCGGATCGGCCGCGGCACGAGGCCCGGGGTGTGCCTGCTGGTCGCGGACGCCCCGGAGGGGACCGACGCGGCCACCCGGCTCGGGAAGCTGGCGGAGACCCGCGACGGGTTCGAGCTCGCCGCGGTGGACCTGGCGCTGCGCCGCGAGGGCGACGTGCTCGGGGCGGCGCAGTCGGGCGGCAGCTCGTCGCTCCGGCTGCTCCAGGTCACCGAGCACGCCGACGTGATCGAGCGGGCCCGGGTCGCGGCGCGCGAGCTCGTGGACGCGGACCCGGACCTGGTCGCGCACCCGGCGCTGGCCACGGCGATCCAGCACATGCTGGCGGGGGAGCGCGAGGAGTTCCTCGACCGGACGTGACGGCGGGCCGTCGGTCCCGGCGAGCGGCCCAGCCGCGGTGCGTACGCTGCTCCCCGTGTCGAAGCAGCCCGTGATCCGTGCCGTCGATCTGCTCGTCGGGTACGGCGGGGAGCCCGTGTGCGCCCCGGTCTCGTTCACCCTCCCGCCCGGGAAGGCCCTCGCGCTGGTCGGCGCGAACGGCTCCGGCAAGTCGACGGTGCTGAGGGCCGTGCTCGGCCTGCTCGAGCCCGTCGGCGGCCGGGTGGAGGTGCTGGGCCGCGCGGTGGACGAGCGCGAGGTCGGGTTCCGGACCCGGGTGTCCAGCGTGCTGGACGACGACGCCTACTTCCCGGCGCTGACCGTGGCCGAGCACCTGTACCTGACGGCCCGCGGGCACGGGGTGCAGGGCGCGGACGCGGTGGTGGACGAGCTGCTGGACGAGTTCGGGCTGGCGGAGCACGCCGCCGCGCTGCCCGTCGCGCTGTCCTCGGGCCAGCGCCGCCGCCTGCTGCTCGCCGCCGGGCTGGTCCGGCCGCGGTCGCTGCTGGTGCTGGACGAGCCCGAGCAGCGCCTCGACGTCGCGATGCGGGACCACCTGGCGCAGCGGCTGCTGGACGAGAAGCGCGCGGGCGGCTCGGTGCTGCTCGCCACGCACGACCCCGAGCTGCTGCGCGTGGTGGCGGACCGCGCGGTGCTGGTCGCGGACGACCAGTCCCGCCTGCTCAGCACCGCGGACGCCGTCGAGGCGCTGCGGCCGGGCGTGCTGTGAGCCGCCGCGGCCCGGCGCGCCCCCGGCGCGACCGCGGCGCCGACGACCCCGCCGCCGGACCCGACCCCGCCGCCGGACCCGACCCCGCCGCCGGACCCGATCCCGCCGCCGACCCCGACCGCCCCGCGGGAGCCGATCCGTTCGCCCCCGCCCCCGCCCTCGTCCCCGACACCGCCGGCGCACCCTCGCCGGCCGCCGGCTGGGACGACGTCCCCGCGCCGGCCGTGGCCCCGACGGACGGCCGCACGCCGGTGCCCGGGGCCCGGTCGATCCGCCGGTACACCGCCCAGGTGGCCCGCCGCCGGTCGGGTGCGGGCATCGGCGAGGTGCTCGGCGACGTGTACTACGCGGTGGTCACCTCGGCGATCGGCCTGGGCGTGGCGCTGGGCCTCGCGGGCCAGCTGCGCACGACGCTGCCGCACGTGCCGGACCAGGCGCTGCGCTCCGGCATCAGCCTCCCGACGGTCGTGGCGGTCGCCGCGTTCGTGGTGGCGGGCGTGGTGCTGTCGCTGAGCGCCCGGCTCGGGCCGGTGGGCGCGGGCGGCGCAGAGGCGACCTGGTGGCTCGGCATGCCCGTGGACCGCCGCGGCCTGCTGCGTCCGGCGTCGCTGCGGCTGCCGATCGCGTCCGGCCTGATCGGCGGGGTGGTGCTCGCGCTGCTGGACGGCGGCCTGCTCGCCGACCACGGCGTGGGCCACGTGCTGCGGCTGGGCGGCACGGCCGCGCTGGTGTGCGCCGGGCTGGCGCTGATGGCCGGGCACCTGCAGAGCCGCGGGGTGCCGCGCCGGGCGACCGCGCTCGCGGGCGACGTCGTGATCGGGGTGGCCCCGGTGCTGGCGCTGGTCGCGGCGCTCGCCGGCTGGCGGATCGCCGCGCTGCCGGACGTGCCATGGTGGGTGCTGGCCGTGCTCGCGGTGGCGCTCGCGGGCGCGTGGTGGTGGCTCGACACCCGGCTGGGCCGGATCCGCGGGCGCGACCTGCGGGAGAGCGGCTCGGTCGCCACGCAGGCCGCGGGCGCCCTGGTGTCGATGGACTCGCGCGAGCTGGGCCGGGCGCTGTCGGACTCGGCCGCGCGGCCGCGGCGGCGCCGGGTGCGCCGGATGCGGCTGGTCCGCGGGCCGGTGTCCGCGGTGGTGGTCGCGGACGTCACGGTGCTGCTGCGCTCGCCGCGGCACCTGGTGCAGCTGGTGGTGTCGGCGCTGGTGCCGGTGGTCGTGGTGATCACCCCGCAGCTCGCGGGCGTCGTCGGCGTGATCCTGGCCGTCCTGGTCAGCGGCTACGTCGGCATGCTGGCGACGGGGGAGGGTGCGCGCCGCGCCGAGATGGCCCCGATCGTCGACCGGCTGCTGCCGATGTCCGCGAAGGGCGTGCGCCGCGCGCGGCTGATCGTCCCGGGCGTGGCGATGCTGCTGTGGTCGGCCGCGGCGTTCGCCGCGGTCGGCCGCTGGGAGGGCGAGGTCGGGCCGTGGCTGCTGCTCGGCGTGGTCTCGGCCCCGGTGTGGGCGGGGGCCGCGCTGCGCGCCGCGTACCGGCCGTCGCCGAACTGGGAGGGCCCGCTGGTGGCGACGCCGATGGGTGCGCTGCCCGGCGGCGTGGCGGCGGTGCTGTCCCGCGGCCCGGACGTCGCCGTGCTCGGCATGGTGCCGGTCGTCCTGTCCGTCGCGCTCGGCACCGTGCTGCCGCAGGTCGTGGTGGTGCAGGCCGCGGTGTCGGCGATCGCGCTGCTGGTCGGGTCGAGCACCAGCACGAAGACGATGATGGAGCGCATGACGGACATGCAGGAGACCGCGGAGGCCGAGAAGAAGCGGGCCGGCCGGTGACCCGGGTCGTCGCGGGGTCGGTCGGCGGGCGCACGCTCGCGGTGCCGCCGTCGGGGACCCGCCCGACGAGCGAGCGGGTGCGCGAGGCGCTGTTCTCCCGGCTCGAGCACCTGGACGCCGTCGAGGACGCGCGGGTGCTGGACGGGTACGCGGGGTCGGGAGCGCTCGGGCTGGAGGCGGCGAGCCGAGGGGCCGCCCACGTGGTGCTGGTCGAGTGGGGCAAGGCCGCCGCGGAGGTGTGCCGGAAGAACGTCGCGGCGCTGGGCCTGCGCGGACGGGTGGACGTGGTGCGCGAGCGGGTCGAGGCGTACGTCGCCCGCCCGGCCGCGGCGCCGTGGGACCTGGTGCTCCTGGACCCGCCGTACGACGTCCCGGACGCGACGCTGGCCGAGGTGCTGGCGGCGCTGGTGCCGGCGCTGACCGTCGAGTCGGTGGTGGTCGTGGAGCGGTCCACCCGCAGCGCGGCACCGCCGTGGCCGGACGGGATGCACGGGTTCGACACCCGGGCGTACGGCGAGACGGCGGTGCACCTCGGCGCGCGCAGCCCCCTCGACGACGCGGCGCCCGACGCGGGGCCCGACGCGCCCGGGGACGCCGCCGTCGAGGACGCCCGGGGCTGACGGCGTAGATTCGGCTGCGTGGTTCTCGCGGTCTGCCCCGGCTCCTTCGACCCCTTCACGCTCGGCCACCTGGACGTGGTGCGCCGCGCGCGGCGCCTCGCCGACGAGGTCGTCGTGCTCGTCGCGCACAACGCCGCCAAGCGGCCGCTGCTCGACGTCGACGCCCGCGTGGCGCTGATCGCGGACGCGGTGGCCGACGTCCCGGGGGTGCGCGTCGCCTCCTCCGCCGGGCTGCTGGCGGACGAGTTGCGCGCGCTCGGCGCCGACCTGGTGGTCAAGGGCCTGCGCGGCGGCGCGGACTTCGACGCCGAGCTGCCGATGGCGCTGATGAACCGGCACCTGTCGGGCGTGGAGACGGCGTTCGTCGTCGGCGACCCGTCCCTGTCGCACGTGGCCTCGTCGCTGGTGAAGGACGTCGCCCGGCACGGCGGCCCGATCGACGACCTGGTGACGCCGGCGGTGGCCGCGGCCGTCCGCGCGGCGCTCAGCACCCCCACGACGGCCGACGGGAGCCCCGCATGACCGAGCCGACCACCACCGGGCCCCAGGGCCGTCCCGAGGGCCTGACGGCCGTCCTGGACGCGCTGGAGCAGGCCGTGCAGGCCGCGCGCGCCGTGCCGATGTCCGCCTCCGTGCTCGTCAGCCGCGCGGAGCTGCTGGACCTGGTCGAGCAGGCCCGCGCCGCGCTGCCGACGCAGATCGGGCGCGCCGACGAGGTGCTGGCCGCCGCGGACGCCGAGCGCGCCGCCGCCCGCGCGGACGCGGAGCGGATCGAGGCGGCCGCGCGCCGCCGGGCTGCGGAGCTCGTCGAGCAGGAGTCGGTGGTCGCGCAGGCCGCCGAGCGGGCCGCCGCGATCGTCCGCGAGGCGGAGGAGACGGCGCGCGGGCTGCGCCGGGACGCGGACGACTACTGCGACCGCCGGCTCGCGGACTTCGAGATCGACCTGGGCAAGGTGCTCACCCAGGTGCAGGCCGGCCGCGCGAAGCTCGCGGACCGGCTGGAGGACGGCGAGGGCTGACCGGCCGGTGTGACCCAGGCCGCGCGCGGGGCGATTGGGCGGACCGGGGCACGTGCCGTAGGATCGACCGTTGGTCCCGCCGGTCATCGCAGGGGCCGAGACCCCTCACGACAGGAACAGGGACAGTGGAGCGCGCCAACCACCTCGATCCCCGCTCGCCGTTCGTGCTCGACACCCACGAGCTCGGCCGACGTCCGGGATCGATGCGGCGTACCCGCGTCACGGTGCCCGCTCCGGAGGATCTCGGCACCGACGTGATCGGCGTCCCCGTCGGCGACGACGTCGAGCTGGACCTCCAGCTCGAGGCCGTCATGGAGGGGGTGTTCGTCTCCGGCTCCGTGCGGGCCCGGGCGCTCGGGGAGTGCGTGCGCTGCCTGGACGAGGTGGTCGAGGATCTCGACGTCCGCGTCCAGGAGCTGTTCGTCTACCCCGGTCGTGCGGAGGCCGCGAAGGACAGCGGTGACGACGAGGAGGACCTCCCCGAGCTCGACGGCGACCTGGTCGACGTGGAGCCCCTGGTTCGGGACGCGGTCGTGACTGCGCTACCGTTCCAGCCGTTGTGCCGGGACGACTGCCCCGGGCTGTGCTCCATCTGCGGGGCGCACCTCGCGGACGACCCGCAGCATTCCCATGAGACCCTTGATCCTCGGTGGGCCGCCCTCGGTGGCCTGCAGAGCACGCTTGACGAGAAGAGAGAGAGCTAGCCGTGGCTGTTCCGAAGCGCAAGATGTCGCGCAGCAACACCCGTGCGCGTCGGTCGCAGTGGAAGACCACTGCCACGACGCTCAGCACCTGCCCGCAGTGCCAGTCGAACATGCGCCCGCACCAGGCGTGCCCGACGTGCGGCGCCTACGCCGGTCGGCGCTACGCCGAGGCGATGCGGACCGAGCACGCCGGCTGAGCCGACGCGCCGCAGGCCCGGCGCCCCGGTGACGCACCGGAGGGCGCGGGCCGCCGCACGATGAGCACCACCGCAGCACAGCTCGCCCAGCAGCTCGGGGTCCACCTGGACCCCGAGCTGCTGGTGCTGGCGCTCACGCACCGGTCGTTCGCCCACGAGGCGGGCGGCATCCCGACCAACGAGCGCCTGGAGTTCCTCGGGGACACCGTGCTCGGGCTGGTCGTCACCGAGGACCTGTACCGCCGGCACCCCGGGCAGTCCGAGGGCGAGCTCGCGAAGATGCGCGCGGCGACGGTGTCGCAGCGCGCGCTGGCCGAGGTGGCCCGCGCGCTGGACCTCGGGTCCTACGTGCTGCTCGGCAAGGGGGAGCTCGCCACGGGCGGGCGGGACAAGGACTCGATCCTGTCCGACACCCTCGAGGCGCTGTTCGGCGCCGTCTACCTGTCGCACGGGCTCGAGGTCTCCCGCGAGATCGTCATGCGCCTGGTCGGCCCCCGGCTGGCCCAGGCGGCCGACCTGGGCGCGGGGCTCGACTGGAAGACGAGCCTGCAGGAGCTCACCGCGACGCTCGGCATGGGCGCCCCGACCTACCAGGTGGCCAGCGCCGGCCCCGACCACGCCCGGGTGTTCACGGCCGAGGCCGTCGTCGCCGGCGGCGTCTACGGCACCGGGACCGGCACCGCCAAGAAGCTCGCGGAGCAGCGGGCGGCCGAGCTCGCCTACACCGCGCTGAGCGCGAGGGCGGGGTCCGACGAGGCCGCACCCGCCGCCGAGTCCGCCGCCCCCGACGGGGCCACCGTCGACGGCGAGCCGGCCTCCGCGGCCGACGCGCTGGCCGCGCCCGCCGCGGACTGACGCCGGCGTGCCCGAGCTGCCCGAGGTCGAGACCGTCCGGGACGGTCTCCAGCGCCACGTCGTCGGCCGCACCGTCCGCGCGGTCGAGGTCCGCCGCCCCTACAGCGTCCGCCGCCACCTCGCCGGCCCCGACGACCTCGCGGGCCGCCTGGCCGGCCGCACCCTCACCGCCGCCGCGCGACGCGGCAAGTTCCTGTGGCTCCCGCTCGACCACCCGGGCGCGGCGGGCGCCACGCCGGACGACGCGCTGCTCGCGCACCTCGGCATGAGCGGCCAGCTGCTGGTCCGGGGCACGCCCGCCGACGTCGAGCAGGGCGGCGCGCACACCCACCTGCGGGTCCGGCTGCTGCTCGACGACGGCGGGGCGCTCGACTTCGTGGACCAGCGGACGTTCGGGCACCTGTCGGTGGTCGACCTGCTGCCGACGCCGGACGCGCGCCCGGGCGGTGCCGGCTCGGACCTGCCCCTGGTGCCCGCTCCCGTGGCGCACATCGGCCGGGACCTGCTCGACCCGGCCGTCGACCGCGAGGCCGTGGCCCGGGCGATCCGCCGCCGCCGGACGCAGGTCAAGCGCGCCGTGCTGGACCAGACGGTGGTCTCCGGGGTCGGCAACATCTACGCGGACGAGGGCCTGTGGCGCGCGCGGGCGCACCCCGCGACGCCGACGGCGGACCTGGACCAGGCGACCGCGCTGCGGGTGCTGGACGGTGTGGCGGGGGTGATGACCGACGCCCTGGCGCAGGGCGGGACGAGCTTCGACGCGCTCTACGTCAACGTGAACGGCGCCTCGGGCTACTTCGACCGGTCGCTGGCCGTCTACGGGCAGGCGGGCGAGCCGTGCCCGCGGTGCGGCACGCCGGTGGTACGGGAACCGTTCATGAACCGGTCGTCCCACTTCTGCCCGGTGTGCCAGCCGGCACCCGCCGGCTGACGACCCGCCCGAGCGCCCGCGCTCAGGCCGCCAGCGCCCGCAGCTCCGCCGCGACGTCGGCGGTGACGGCCTCCGGCCACGGGTAGCGCCGCGCCGCGGAGCCGAGCGCCCAGCCGTCGAGCGCCAGCGCGGCCACCAGGGCGCGGTCGGTCAGGTCCTCGCCGCGCGTCACCGGGGACGTCTCCCGGGTCGCCTCGACCGCCCCGGGCGCCACCTCGACGCCGGTCAGCGCGAGGAACCGCACCATCGCCACCACCCGCTCCGAGCTCGCGCAGGCCGCCAGCAGCTCGGGCAGCTCGGGCTCGTCGTGCGCGGGCAGCAGGTCCTCGAACGCCTGCTCGGCGATCCGCCCGACCAGCGCGTCGACGAGCTCCTGCACGGAGCCGTGCATGCTGAGGATCCAGTCCGGGTCGCGGCCGCTCTCCTCGGCCACCCGGTCCAGCGTCAGGGCCTCGGTGCCGCCCTCCCGGACCAGCCGCAGCACGGCGTCGGTCAGCGGGGACGGGTCGCGGAACGGCTCGGCCTCGAGGTCGAGGTCCAGGTTCGACGCGCACTGGTGCGGCGCCGGCAGCCCGGCGTACGCGGCGACGGCCGACAGCGCGCGGCCCCACCAGCCGTCGTCCGGCGGGTGCACCTCGGCGAGGAACCCCAGCAGGCAGCCGTCGACGGCCAGCGCGGCGACGGTCTCGCGCGGGTCCGACCTGCCAGGCACGCCGGACCCGCCGGGCGCGACCGGCAGGAGGTCGACGCGGTCGAGCAGGGTGGGCGCGGGGGAGGTCATCGGGTGCTCCTCTCTCGGGGAGCAGTCCACTGTACCAACTGGACGGTTCCGCGCTCAGCGGCGCACGAGGTTCCGCATCGGCTCGCCGCGCTCGAACGCGCCGATGTTGTCGGTCAGGAGCGTGTCCGCCCCCACCGGCCGGCCGCCCGCCGCGTGCGGGGTGATCAGGATGCGCGGCTCGTCCCACAACGGGGAGGTCGGCGGCAGCGGCTCGGTCTGGAACACGTCGAGCGCGGCGCCGGCGATCCGCCCACCCTGCACCGCAGCGAGCAGCGCCTCCTCGTCCAGGGTCGACCCGCGCCCGACGTTGACCACCCACGCGTGGCGCGGCAGCCGGGCGAACACGGCGGCGTCCAGCGCGCGCCGGGTCGCGGCGGTCGCGGGCAGGATGCCGATGAGGACGTCGGTCCCGGGCAGCGCGCGCGGCACCTCGTCGGGGGTGATGACCGGGTAGCCGGCGCGCTCGCCCGACCGGGAGGCGACGCCGACCACCTGCGCGCCCAGCACGGTGAGCAGCGGCGCGAGCCGGGCCGCGATCGAGCCGAACCCCCAGATCAGCACCCGGGCGCCGGACAGCGAGCGGAACTCCCCGCCCTCGTGCGGCAGCTGCTGCATCCCGCCGAGCTCGGCCGCCCACCGGTGCTGGTCCTGCGCCCGCACGAGCTCCGGCAGCCGCCGCGCCGCCGCCAGGACGAGCGCGAGGGTGTGCTCGGCGACCGGCCCGTCGTGCAGGCCCCGGCCCGAGGTGATCTGCACGTGCGGGGCGAAGCCCGCGGCCAGCACCGCGTCCGGCCCGGCGGCCAGCGTCTGCACCCAGCGCAGCCGGCCCATCCGGCGGGCGGCGTCGGCGAGCTGGGAGGTCGGGTTGCCCCACGCGACCAGGGCGTCGGCGTCCACCAGCTCCTCGGGGACCGGCTGCTCGACGTCGTACGTCGCGGTGCGGACACCGCCGGGCACCGCGGGGGACAGGGCGATCGAGGAGGGGAGCAGCACCGTCGTCATGGACGCGAGCGTGGCGCACCCTCCGCCCCCGCGCCATGTGACGCGCCCGGGCCTGGCGGTGTCGCGGGGGCGAAGTCGCGGGCCCCGGTGCGCCGGTGCCCGGCCGGGACGCCGGGCTGGATACGATGACCGCGTGTCCGCCACGAACAGCGCAGTCCAGCCGGCCCGCTCCGGGGAGATCTCGGTGATGATCGTCGACGACCACGAGGTCGTGCGGCGGGGCATCGCCGAGGTCGTCGAGCGCGCCGACGGCATGAAGGTCGTCGCCGAGGCCGGGTCCGTCGCCGACGGCGTGCGTCGTGCCGGCCTCGTGCACCCCGACGTCCTGCTCGTCGACCTGCAGCTGCCGGACGGGACCGGGATCGACCTCATGACCCAGGTGCGGGCGACGCTGCCCACCGCCCGGGCCATCGTCCTCACGTCGTTCGACGACGACGACGCGCTGGCCGCGGCCCTCGAGGCGGGCGCCGCCGCCTACCTGCTCAAGAGCGTCCGCGGCGCGGAGATCACCGACGTCGTGCGGGCGGTCGCCGCGGGCCGCACCCTGCTGGACGAGCGCACGGTCACCCGCCGTCGCGCGGGCCACGAGGACCCGACCGAGAACCTCACCCCGAGCGAGCTCAAGGTCCTCGACCTCATCGGGGACGGCCTGTCCAACCGGGAGATCGCCGAGCGGCTCGGCGTCGCCGAGAAGACCGTGAAGAACCACATCACGTCGCTGCTCGCCAAGATGGGCCTGCAGCGCCGCACCCAGGTGGCCGCGTGGGTGGCCGCCCGGCGGCACTCCGGCTGGCGCGCGGAGACCCATCAGTCCTGAGGCCGGCGGGGGCCTTTCCGGGACTTCAGATCGAGCGTGACCCGCCCCGGGTGCGGCGACTCGCGGCGTGGCCGCGAGTGACGGCGTGGCCGCGACCGGCAGGGCGCGCCCCCGGACGTGCCCTCGCCCCTGGGACGTCCCTGCGTCAGAACGGGGGCGGCTCGTCGTCGGGGTCTGCCGTGGCGTCGTGGCACTGCCCGGTGCCGGGCCGGGTGAGGTACCGGTGGCCGGTGGGGGTGATCCACTCGAACAGCCCGGGTGCGATCTGGCGCAGCCGGAAGCCGCCGTCGGTCTTGAGGCGGTGGTGCCGGTGGCACAGGGGTCCGAGGTTGTCGGCGTCGGTGCGACCCAGGGGCGCGTCGGGGTCGGCGCCCGGCTGGGGGTGGAACTCGACGGTGTGGTCGAGGTCGCAGCCGCAGGCGGGGACGGTGCACCCGGGTGCGGCGCAGGTGCCGTCGCGGGTGCGGACGAGCTCGTCGAGGGCGGCGGGTGGTCGGTAGCGTGTGCGGCCCACGTCCAGGACGCGGTCGGTGAGGGGGTCGGTGACGACCCGTTGCCAGACGCCGTCGGCGGCGAGGGCGCGGGCGGCGAGGGCGTCGAGGGGTCCGTGGCCGTCGAGGTGGGCGGGCTGGTCGTCCAGGCCCAGGAGGGTCGAGGCGGGGATGGTGATGCGGACCTCGGCGCCCGGGCGGCCGGAGCAGCGGGTGCAGGCACGCCGGGCGGGCAGGGGCGTGGGTGCGGGCGTGGGTTGGTCCTGGGCGCGCGCGGGCTCTGCGACGGCCTCGCCGAGCGGGGTGAGGGTGGCGATCGGGATCGGCTCGACCGGGCGGGTGAGGACCAGACCGTCGCGGTCGGTGGACGTGGCCCCGTTCCACGACCGCTTCGGCTGCGGCGGTTGCGGTGGTCCGGGGGTCAGGTGGACCTCGAACGCCGGCCCGTCGGACGCCGGCACGTCCCCGACGACCAGGTCCCGCAGCCCGTCGGCGCGCAGCTGGTCCAGCGTCCGGCCGTCACCCAGGGCCTTGGCGGTCTTCGCGGCGTGGGTCAGCACCCCGTCGACCCGGATCGCGTCGGCGGCGTCCAGCACCAGCCACATCGAGGCCATCCCGTCGGGCTGGGGTCGGGGGTGGGAGACCTTCCTGGTCCGCCGGGCGCGGTCGTGGCGACCGGCGGCGCCCTCGGGGTCGACCAGCCGGATCTCCCGCGCCACGCGCTGCCGGAGCTGGGCGACCGAGCACCGGTCGGCGTCGGGCAGCACCGCGTCCTCCACGGCGTGCGCGACCTGGAACGGCAGGTCGGCCAGCTCCGCGGTCAGCACCTGGGCCTTGGCGGCGTCGACGTGCCCGGTCTCCAGCGCCTGCCGGGTGGCGCCGAGCAGCCCGTCCAGGACCAGCGCCCGGTGCACGGTCCTGGTCGCGGTGACCCGGGGCCAGCCCAGCCGCATCGCGAGCTCGTCGCCGGCGACGCACGCCTGCGTGGGCGGTGCACCGGCGAGCGGGGACCAGTCGGGGCGCATCTCCTGACGGGAGGCGAGGACGGCGATGGCGTCGAGCATCGCGGCGTGCTGGTGGGACTCCAGGCGCGCCCGCGCCGCGACCACCTCGACCAGGACCGCCGAGGGCAGCACGTCCAGGTCCAGGTCCCGCAGCCACGCGTCCAGGACCGGTCCGGGCGGGCAGGACCGGATCGCCTCGACCTGCCGCTGCTCGCCCGTCCGGGGCGCCCCGCCGGCTGCCACCACGGGGTCCGGACCGAGGTCCGTCAGGCACGTCCCGTCGGGCCCGTAGACCGGCAGCACCACGGCTGCGACCACGTCGCCATCCGGGTGTTCCTGCAGGTCAGCTGCCATGGAACGACACTACCGACGGCCACCGACACGACCCCGGCTACCGACCCCCGCCCTGGGGACGGAGCACGACGACGGCCCCTGTGGATACCCCGGGCAGTTCCCAGGCGGCTCAGCCGAGCGGGACCTCCCAGGACAGCAGCGTGCCGCGCCCGCCCGGGGCGACCCCGAGCGAGAAGGTCCCGCCGTGCTGCCGGGCGCGGGCGGCCAGGTTGCCCGTGCCGGACCGGCGGTCGCGGGTGGCGGGCAGGCCGACCCCGTCGTCCTCGACCTCGACGTGCACGGTCCCGAGCGGGCCCGCGCCCCGGACGGTCACCCGCACCGCCACGGAGGACGCGTGCGCGTGCCGCGCGGCGTTCGCCAGGCCCTCCCGCACGACCGCGACGACGTCGTCGGTGCGGTCCGGGCCGATCCGCTCGTCGATCAGGTCGGCGACGATGTAGTCGCCGTCGGGCACCGACTCGCCGTCCAACGTCACGATGAGCGAGGGCGCGAAGCCGAGGCCGGTGCGGGCCAGGGAGGCCTCCCGGCGCAGCCGCTCGACGATGCCGGTCGCGGCGTCCGGGTCGCGCAGGGCGTAGACGATCTGCCGGATCTGCCGCACCGAGGCGTCGACGTTGTCCAGCGCCTCCTCGACGATGCTCGTCAGCTCGGACGGGTCGACGCCGCGCGAGGACCGGCGGCGGACGGTCTCGAGCTGCATGCCGGTCGCGAACAGCTGCTGGATGGCCAGGTCGTGCAGGTCGCGCGCGATCCGCTCCCGCTCGTCCAGCAGAGCCGCCTGGTCCTGGGCGTGCCGGGCCTCCGCCAGGACGAACGCCAGCGCGGCCTGGGACGCGAACGACTCGGCGGTGACGAGGTCGCCCTGGTCGAACGCCAGGGTGCCGACCTTGCGCAGCAGGATGAGCACGCCCACGCCGCGGCCCGAGGTCTGCAGCGGGGCGAACAGCGCGGAGCCGAACGCACGCATCGCCGGCACGGTGATCCGGCTCGACCGCGCGAGCGAGTCGATGACCAGGCCCTGGCCGTCCTCCATGACCGACCACGTCGGGCCGCCGGGGGTGAGCTGGGCGCCGACCAGGGCGTCGGCGTTGTGCCCGTCGGCCAGCTCGATGAGGAGCTCGCCGCCCACGCCGGGCAGGGCGAGGGCCGCGGTGTCGGCGTCGGCGACGTCCCGGGCGGTCGCGGCGATGTGGGCGAGGGCGTCCTCCTCGTCCGCGCCGGACAGCAGCATCGTGGTGATGTCCTGGCCCGCGCGCAGCCAGTGCTCGCGGCGGGCGCCCTCGGCGAACAGCTGGGCGTTCGCGACCGCGACGCCCGCGGTCGCCGCGAGGGCGATGACGGCGGTGGCGTCCTTGTCGGTGAACCCCCCGTCCTTCTCGGACAGGTACAGGTAGCCGAAGACCTGCTCCCGCACGCGCACGGCGGCGCCGAGGAACGAGCCCATCGCCGGGTGCTCCGCGGGCCAGCCCCGGAACGCGGGGTGCTCGGTCAGGTCCTCGAGCTTGAGGACGCCGTGCGCGGGGATGTGCCCGAGGACGCCCTGGGCGTGCGGCGGGTGGCCCATCATCGCGGCCGCGGCCGCGGGCACGCCGGTCTGGACGAAGGTGGTCGACTCGCCGCGGGAGTCGAGCACGTTGATCGCGCCGTACCGCGCGCCGGTCAGCTCCACGGAGACCCGGACGAACCGCTCGAGCACGCCGGGCAGGTCGAGGCCGGAGGCGACGGAGAGGACGGCGTCGAGCAGGTCGGCGAGCTCGTCGCCGGTCTCGGACGCCGTGCCGAGCTCCAGGTGCGAGCGACCGCCGGGCTCCCGGACGTGGATCGTCGTGGTGGGACCCGGGCCGTACGTGGGGGCGGCGACGCCGAGCGCGGCGGCGCGCTGCTCGGCGGCCGCGGCGTCCTGCGGGCGGGGGCCCGGCTGCCGGCGTGCGGGATCCTGCGGTGGGGCGTCGTGGGGTGCGGCGCCGTGGGGTGCGGCGTCCCGCGGTGCGGCGTCGTGGGGCGCCGCGTCGTGGCGTCCGGTCAGCTCGTCGGCCATGTGCTCGTCGTCCCACCCTCGTCCTGCTCGCTGGCGTGCGACTCACCGTACTGGGCGTCGGTGGCCAGCAGGTGCGCGTGCGACCCGCGTGCCGCGACCCGGCCGTCCCGGAGGACCACGACCTCGTCGGCCGCGGCCAGGGGCGCGAGGCGGTGGGTCACGACGAGGACGCCGCGGGCGCGGTCGCCCGGTCCGTCGCCGGCCGCGGGTGCGGCCCCGGCGGTCCGGGGGGCGGCCAGGAGGTCCCCGACGAGGCGGTCGGCCGTCTCCGGGTCGAGGTGCTCGGCCGGCTCGTCGACCAGCAGCAGCGGCGCCGTCGCGAGCAGCGAGCGGGCCAGCAGCAGGCGGCGACGCTCGCCGCCGGACACGCTCCGGGCGTCCGGCCCCAGTGCGGTGTCCACGCCGTCGGGCAGGCCGGCGAGCCAGTCGCCGAGCCCGGCGCGGACGAGCGCGGCGCGGGCGTCCTCCGCGGTCGCGTCGCCGCGGGCGACCCGCAGGTTCTCGAGCAGGGTGGTCTCGAAGACGTGCGCGTCCTCCGTGGTGAGCGCCAGGCGCGCCAGCCGGACGGTCGGGTCGACGTCGGTGAGCGGGATGCCGTCGAGCAGCAGCTCGCCGCCGCGCGGGGGGAGGAAGCCGGCGAGGGTCAGCAGCAGGGTGGTCTTGCCGACGCCCGAGGGGCCGACGACGGCGACGCTGCGGCCGGGGGACAGGTCGAGGTCGAGACCGGTCACCACGGGCGCGCGGCCGGGCCAGCCGACGGCGAGGCCCCGCGCGGTGAGGCGGGGGCACGCGGACCCGCCGGGGGAGGTGGGCGCGGCGGGGGTGGTGGGCGCGGCGGGGGTGCGGGGGCCGGCAGCGGTGGCGGGGACGGGCGAGGGGCCGACCTCGTCGGGGGTCGCCGCGTCGTCGAGCACCGCCATCAGCCGGGCAGCCGCGGCGCGCGATCGGTGCAGCTGGATCGCGGCGGCGGGCAGCACGCTGGTCGCCTCGAAGGCGGCCAGCGGGGTCAGCACGATCACCGCGAGGTCGACCTCGGCGATCCGGCCCGCCGCCAGCGCCGGGACGCCGACGAGCAGCGCGACGAGCACGGCGAGGCCGACCGCGAGGTTGCCCAGCCCTGCGGCGAGGGCGGCGGGCCCGGCGCCGCGGTCGGTGGCCCGGGCGAGGTCCGCGTCGGCGGCCCGCAGCCGGGCGAGCTCGGCGCCGGTGCGGCCCTGGACCGCGAGCGGGCCGGCGTCCTCCAGCAGCCCGAGGGACGTGGCGGCCATCTCGGCGCGGGCGGCCGCGGCGCGCTGCTCCGTGGTCCGGGCGGCCCGCTGGGCGAGCCACGGGGCGACCACGCCCGCGAGCACCAGGCACGCGGCGAGCGCCAACCCGGCCGCGGGCAGGAACAGCCCCATCGCGATCGACGTGCCCAGCCCGAGCGCGGCGGCGACGGCGGCGGGCAGCAGGCCGCGCACGACCACGTCGCCGACCGCGTCCACGTCCGCGCCCACCCGGGCGAGGAGGTCGCCACGCCGCAGGCCGAGCGTCGCGCCCGGCCGTCCGGCGGCCAGCCGCTCGTACAGGGTCGTGCGGAGCCGCGCCATGCCCCGCAGCGCGATGTCGTGCGAGACCAGCCGCTCCAGGTAGCGGAACAGCCCGCGGCCGATGCCGAACGCGCGGACGGCGACGGTCGCGACGGAGAGCTCGAGCACGGGCGGCATCTGCGCGGCTCGGGTGATCAGCCACGCGGACACGGCGGCCAGGGCCACCGCGGAGCCCAGCGCGAGCACGCCCAGCACCACCGCGAGGACGGCGCGGCGCGGGGCGACGTCGAGCAGCCGGACCGCGCGCCACAGCGGGTCGGCGGCGAGGCGCCGGGCCAGGGTGCCGCGGCCTGGAGCGGTGCCTGCGGCGACCGGGCGGGCCTCCGCGGGCTGCGGCTCGGTGGTCGCGGTGCTCATCGGTCGCCCTCCGCGGGGATCGGGGCGGTCGGATCGACGGGGGTGCCGGCGGCCGTGCCGGAGACGCCGGCCGTGCCGACGAGGGCGGACTCCGCGGCGCCGAGGCGGGCGACGGCGGCGCGGGCGGCGGGGGAGGCCCCGGGGCCGGCGTCCGGCCCGTCGCCGGCGGGCAGCGGCGCGGACCGCACCGCCACCACGTCGTCGGCCAGCGCGACGAGCGAGGGCCGGTGCGCCACCAGCAGCACGGTCCGTCCGGCGTCCTTCAGCGCCCGCACGGTCGCGAGCACGACGCGCTCGCCGGCGGCGTCGAGGTGCGCGGTGGGCTCGTCGAGGACGACCAGCGGCGCGTCGGACAGCAGGGCCCGGGTGAGCGCGACGCGCTGCCGCTGGCCCACGCTGAGCCCGGCGCCGCCGCGGCCGAGGTCGCTGTCCCAGCCGTCGGGGAGCCCCGCGACGACCTCGTCGAGCCCGGTCAGCGCGGCGGCCTCGTCGCGGCGCGCCCGGGCGGCGGGGTCGAGCTCGGCGTCCTCGGCGCCGGCGACCAGCCGGCCGACCGAGGCGGGGTCGAGGACGGGCCGCTGCGGCAGCCAGGCGACCTGCCGCCAGTAGGTGTCGGGGTCGACGTCGGCGAGCGCGGTGGCGCGGCCGACGGCGTCGACCAGCTCGACGGACCCGGAGTCGGGGCGCAGCAGGCCGAGCAGCACGTCGACGGTCGTGGACTTGCCGGCGCCGCTCGGCCCGGTGACGGCGACGGTGCGCCCGGGGGCCAGGTCGAGGTCCAGGCCGGCGGGCGCGAGCAGGTCCCGGCCCGGCGCCCGCACGGTGACCCCGCGCAGCCGCACGGTCGCGCGGCGCAGGTCGGGGGCGGGGGCGGTGCCCGCGGCGGGGACCGGCGTCTCCAGCACCCGGAAGACCTGGTCGGCGGCGGCCACCCCGTCGGTGGACGCGTGGAACTGGGCGCCGACCTGACGCAGCGGGAAGTACACCTCGGGGGCGAGCACGAGCACGGCCAGCCCGGTGGTGAGGTCGAGGTGGCCGTACACCAGGCGCAGCCCGATGCCGACAGCCACCAGGGCGACGGCGAGGGTGGTGAGCAGCTCCAGGACCATGCCCGACAGGAAGGCGATCCGCAGGGTGCCCATCGTGGCCCGGCGGTGGGCGTCGCCCAGCGCCTGCACCCGCTTGGCGGGGCCGCGCTCGCGCCCGAACGCGCGCAGGGTGGTCAGACCGGCGACCAGGTCCAGCACCTGCGAGCCGAGCCGCTGCATGACGCGCAGGCTGCGCTCGGAGCGTCCCTGGGTCAGCTGCCCGATGAGGACCATGAAGATCGGCACCAGCGGGATGGTGCCGGCGGCGATCGCGGCCGACACCCAGTCGAGGCCGAGGATCACGACCAGGACGGCGGGGGTGACGGTGGCCGACAGCACGAGCTGCGGCAGGTACTTCACGAAGTAGGGCTCGAGGGCGTCCAGCCCTCGCGTCGCGAGCGTGACCACCCGCGCGCCCTCGCCCTCGGCCAGCCAGCGCGGGCCGAGCGCGGCGGCGCGGGCCACGACCTGCTCCCGGAGCTCGGCGACCGCGCGGGTCGCCGCCCGGTGCGCGTAGCGCTCCTGGACCCCCACGGCGAGCGCGCGCGCCGCCACGACGACGGCCAGCCACCCGACCCGCGGGAGCAGGTCGGGCAGCGTGGCCCCGTCGTGGGCGGCGGCGGCGAGCACCTGCGCCAGCAGGACGGCCTGGGCGATGACCAGGCCGGCCGTGACGATGCCCAGGGCGACCGTCAGGGCCAGGTACCCCCGGGCGGCGCGGGCGTACCGGAGCAGGCGCGGGTCGAGCGGCTTCACGCGGTCGATCGTCCCTCAGGCCCGGGTCGAGCCGTCGGGGGAGGTCCCGCCGTGCCCGGTGGACGCGCCGGTCTTCGCCGTCACCGCGGCGAACGTCAGGCCGGTGTGCTCCGGGATGTGCTCGGCGGAGATGCGCTTGCGGAACACCCAGTAGGTCCAGCCCTGGTAGAGCAGGACCACGGGCGTCAGGATCACGGCCACCCAGGTCATGATCGTCAGCGTGTAGTCCGTCGACGACGCGTTCCAGATGGTCAGCGAGTTCGCCGGGTCGAACGCCGGCATGACGTCCGGGTACATCGAGCCGAAGATCAGCACGACGGCCGCGACGATGACGACGGCGGACCAGACGAACGCCCAGCCCTCGCGACGCGCCCGGGTCGTCACGACCACGGCGACCAGGGCGGCCGCCGCGACGGCCACGACGGCCCAGGTCCAGGCCACCGAGTAGGCCACCTGCGCCCAGATCGCCCACGCCGCCGTGACGCCGAGGGTGATCGGGGCCAGCCTCGCGGCCAGCGCGCCGGCCCGCTCGCGCATCTCGCCGGACGTCTTGAGCGCCAGGAAGACGGCGCCGTGGGTGAGGAACAGCAGCATCGTCACCGCGCCGCCGAGGAGGCAGAACGGGGTGAGCAGCGCCCAGAACCCGCCGACGTACTGGTGGTTCGCGTCGAGCTCGACGCCGCGCACCAGGTTGGCGAACGCGCAGCCCCAGAGGAACGCGGGGAGGTAGGAGCCGAGCATGATGCCGCGGTCCGCCCACCGTCGCCACTGGTCGGTGTTGATCTTGCCGCGCCACTCGAACGACACGATCCGCAGGATCAGGCCCACCAGGATGAGCAGCAGCGGGAGGTAGAAGCCGGAGAAGAGCGTGGCGTACCACTCGGGGAACGCCGCGAAGGTCGCGCCGCCGGCGGTGAGCAGCCACACCTCGTTGCCGTCCCAGACGGGTCCGATGGTGTTGATCATGACCCGGCGGTCCTTGTCCTTGCGGCCGAGGAACGGCAGCAGCATGCCGACGCCGAAGTCGAAGCCCTCGAGCACGAGGTAGCCGGTCCAGAGGACCGCGATCAGCAGGAACCAGATGACGGGGAGATCCATGACCGCCTCCTCTCAGTACGCGAACGACAGCGGGCGCTCGGCCGCGTCGGGGTCGCCGGGGTCGGGCTGGTTGTCGGGGTTGTCCGGGCTGTAGTCCCTCTCGGTGTCCGCGACGCCCTCGACGGCGTACCGCTTCATGAGGCGGAACCAGAACACGGCCAGGACGCCGTAGACGAGCGTGAAGGCGACCATCGAGATGACGACGGTGGTCGGGCTCACGACCTCGGACACGCCGCGCTCGGTGAGCAGCCAGACGCCGTCCACGCCGGTCGGGTTCGGGTACACGACCCACGGCTGACGGCCCATCTCCGTGAAGATCCAGCCGAACGACGACGCGAGGAACGGGGTCGGGATGGCCCAGATCGCGATGCGGGCGAGCCACTTGCTGTCCGAGACCCGGCCCTTGCGGGTGAACCACAGCGCGGCGAGCGCGAGCGCCACCGAGCCGATCGCCAGGCCGATCATCAGGCGGAACGCCCAGTAGGTGACGGTGAGGTCGGGGATGTAGTTGACGCCCTCGCCGTACTGCTCCTCGTAGCGCTCCTGCAGGTCGTTGACGCCCTCGATGCGCGACGTGAAGTCGTTGTTCGCGAGGAACGAGGTCAGGCCCGGGATGCTGATGAGGTGCGCGACGCCGTCGCAGTTGTTGGTGAGGTCGCCGATCGCGAGGATCGAGAAGGCCGCGCCGTCCTCGGTCTCGCAGAGCGCCTCCGCGGCGGCCATCTTGGTGGGCTGCTGCTCGAACATGAGCTGGCCCTGCGCGTGACCGGTGATGCCGAGGCCGACGCCCGAGACGAGCATGGTGAACACGCCGAGCAGGACGGCCGGGCGGTAGACCGTGCGGGCCTTCTCGCTGTCGCCGTTGCGCACGAGCCGGACCATCCACCAGGCGGCGATGCCCGCGACGAAGGTGCCGGCGGTGAGGAACGCGGCCGTGACGGTGTGGGGGAACGCCGCCAGCAGCGTGCTGTTGGTGAGCACCGCGACGATGTCGGTCATCTCCGCGCGGCCGGTCTCGGTGTTGAACGTCGTGCCGACCGGGTGCTGCATCCACGAGTTCGCGGCGAGGATGAAGTAGGCGGAGAGGTTGGTCGCGATGGCGACGGCCCAGATCGTGGCGAGGTGGATCTTCTTCGGGAGCTTGTCCCAGCCGAAGATCCACAGGCCGAGGAACGTCGACTCCACGAAGAAGGCGGCGAGGGCCTCCATGGCCAGCGGGGCGCCGAAGACGTCGCCGACGAACCGGGAGTACTCGGACCAGTTCATGCCGAACTGGAACTCCTGCACGATGCCGGTGGCCACGCCGATCGCGAAGTTGATCAGCATGAGCTTGCCGAAGAACTTGGTGAGGCGGAGCCAGGTCTCGTTGCCGGTGCGGTACCAGATGGTCTGCATGATCGCGACGAGCGGGGTGAGGCCGATCGTCAGCGGGACGAAGATGAAGTGGTAGACGGTGGTGACACCGAACTGCCAGCGTGCCAGGTCGAGGGCTTCCACGAGGATGTCCGTCCAGGTGCTGAGGCGAGTGGTGATGGGGGCGCGGCTGACTCGGGGGGTCGAACGGCCCAGGTCAGGACCGTTCGTCGACGGTATTGCGCCTCGGTTCACAAGCGTAGGACAAAGGTCCCGCGATCTGACGTGATGTCGTCTCGTTGTGACTCGGTTCACGAGCGTGACCTACCGCACGTCCGCGCGACCTCTGTGCGATACTGGCTCCGGTCTCCCGGGATCCACACACCCCGGGCGCCACCGTGCTCGCCGCACCAGCGCATCGCGCTAGCCAGGCGCCGCCGGCCGGCCGACCCCGACCCAGGGGATCGTGCCGCCAGGCAGGCGATGGCGCCGATCGCCCGTGCAGCGGCCGACACCGACGACTTCCGTCGCCGCGGATCCGCGAGCGACGAACCGACAGCCCGACGGGCGCCGAGCGTGTGGCCGGCGTACCCGGGCGTGCAGGAGCACCGCGCGTGACGCTCGACAACACCTCGGACAGCACCACCACCGCAGCGCAGACGGGCGGTGAGGCGCCCGTCGAGGCCGCCGCCGCGCCCCGCAAGCGCACCACCCGGACCCGTGCCACGCGGGCCGCCAAGGCCGCGGACCCCGCGGCCGAGACCCTGGACTTCAGCGTCGCCGACGGGGCCGCGCCCGCGGACGCCGGGACGGCCGACGCCGCCGCGGCCGACGAGGCGCCCGCCAAGCCGGTCCGGCGCCGGGCACCGCGCAAGACCGCGGCGCAGAAGGCGGCCGAGGCGGCCGCCGCCGAGGCCGCCACCGGGCAGGACGACGCCGCCGCCGGTGACGCGACCGCCGCCGGGACGCCCGGTGCGGACGCCGCCGCCGCGACCGCCGACGCCGCCGCGCCCGTGAGCGCCGTGGAGGCGCCCGCCGCCCCGAAGCGCCGCCGGGCGACCCGCACCGTGGCCGCGCCCGCGGAGCCGGCGGCCGCCGAGACCGCGCCGGTCGTGGACGCCGAGCCCGTCCCCGCGACCCCGGCCGTCGAGGCCGCACCGGCCGCCGCCGAGGCCGTCGCCGCGCCCGCGCCGGCCGTCGAGGCCGCTGCCGCCGCGCCGGCCGCTGCCGCCGCGCCGGCGCGCCGGTC
>NZ_VEGH01000012.1 GCF_007679345.1 Cellulosimicrobium cellulans | reverse complement strand
GGCACCCCGGGAGCACCTACCGATGTGCGTTCACTGCGTGACGGCAAGCGGGACGCGCACGGCCGGCGCGCCCGGGGCGGGGGGGGGGGCGGGGGGGGGGGGGGGGGGGGGGGGGGGACCGATGGGGACACCGAGAGGGCGACGGCGGGGCGGGGGCGGGGGCGGGGGCGGGGCGGGGCGGGCCCTCAGGCGACCGGGTCGTCCTCCCCGTACGGGGCCAGGCGCAGCGTGCGCGCGTCCGCCGCCACGATCCGGTCGGCCAGCGCCGTCAGCGACTCCGGGGTGTCCGTCCCCGCGCGGACGAACCGCCCGTGCAGCGCGTCCAGCCGCCCCGAGCCGAAGGCGTCCACCAGCGCCACGGTGGCCTCCACCGGGGTCCACTCGGTGCGCTCGTCGTGCAGCGGCATCGCCTGCGTCATGTCGGTGACCACCACGCCGGGCGCCACGTCGAGCACCGTGACCCCACGGTCGGCGTACTGCGCGTCGAGCATCGTGGTGAGCCGGGCGAGCGCGCCCTTGCTGATCCCGTAGCCCGTGTACACCCGCGACGGCCGGTGGCCCGAGCCCGAGTTGATATTCACCACGCGCCCGGAGCGCCGCGCCAGCATCGCCGGCAGCACCGCGTGCGCGAGCAGCAGCGGGCCGCGCACGTTCGTCTCGATCACCCGCCACACGTCCTCGACGTCGTCGGCCACCAGGTCCACCTCGGCCCGCTCGATCACGCCGGCGTTGTTCACCAGCAGCCCCAGCCCGCCGCGGTCGGCGAACGCCTCCTCGACCCGCGCCACGGCCGCCGCGACGGCCTCGCGGTCCACCACGTCCACCGGCTCGACGACCACCCGGGCGTCCGGGCGCGCCGCCCGGGCCTCCTCGGCCACGGCGTCGAGGTGCGCGCGGGTGCGGCCGACGAGCGCGACGTCCCAGCCGGCCCGGACCAGGCCGAGCGCGAGCCCCCGGCCGATCCCTCGTCCGGCCCCGGTGACCAGCGCGGTCCGCGGGGCGGGGGTCGTGGCGGGCGGGGTGCCGGTGGCGTCGGGGGTCGTCATGCCCCCATCGTCGCGCATCCCGGCCGCCGGCCGCCGCCCGGCGGCCGCCCCCCTGCCGGTCGGCGACCCCGGGTCGGCATACTGACGCTGCCCGCCGCGTTGTCCCACGTCGGGCCCCTCCGGGGATCCCCGTCAGCCGCCCGTCACCGACCGCGAGGGAGCCGCCCGTGGCCACCGACGCCGCCGATCCCGCCCGTGCCGTCCCCGGCCCCCCGCTGCGGGTCCGCCTGCCGTCCGTCAGCCCGTCGGTGCGGGACTTCCTGGCGACCGAGGCCGGCAGCGCCGTGTTCCTGCTCGGCGCGACCGTGCTCGCGCTGGTGTGGGCGAACTCGCCGCTGTCGGGGTCGTACGACGCGCTGTGGTCGACGACGGCCGGGTTCCACCTCGGCTCGTTCGGGCTCGACCTCGACCTGCACCACTGGGTGAACGACGCCGCGATGGCGGTGTTCTTCTGCGTCGTCGGGCTCGAGATCAACCGGGAGATCACCAGCGGCGAGCTGCGCGACCGGCGGACGGTCGCCGTGCCGGCGCTCGGCGCGCTGGGCGGCCTCGCGATTCCCGCCGTCATCTACCTGCTGTTCAACGCGGGCACGGAGGCGGCGCACGGCTGGGGCGTCGTGATGTCGACGGACACGGCGTTCCTGGTCGGGATCCTGGCGCTGTTCGGCCCCGCGTGCCCGGACCGGCTGCGCCTGTTCCTGCTGACGCTCGCGATCGTCGACGACATCGGGGCGATCACCGTGATGGCGGTGTTCTACAACGACGGCGTGGACGCCCTCGCGCTCGGCGTCGCCGGGGCGCTCGTCCTGGTGCTGCTGGTGCTGCGCTGGCTCGGCGTCTGGCGGCTCACGCCGTACGCGCTGGTCGGGATCGCGCTGTGGTTCGCGGTGAACGCCTCGGGCGTGCACGCGACGCTCGCGGGCGTGCTCGTCGGGCTGCTGCTGCCGTCGCGGCCGATGGCGCGGGACCACGTCGACCAGGTGCGGCGCTGGACGCAGGGCCTGGTCGCCGAGCCGACCGCGGACACCGAGCACCTGGCCGAGCTGGCGGCACGCGCGACGGTGCCCGCCGGCGAGCGGCTGCAGCGCCTGCTGCACCCCTGGTCGGCGTTCGTGATCGTCCCGGTGTTCGGCCTGGCCAACGCCGGGGTGCGGCTCGACGCCGAGGCGCTGCGGGCGGCCGCGACGTCGACCGTGACGATCGGCGTCGCCGTCGCCCTGGTCGCCGGCAACACCATCGGCATCACGGGCGCCGCGACGCTCGCGATCCGCACCGGCCTCGGCCGGCTGCCCGGACGGGTCCGCTGGGGCCACCTGGTGGGCGGCGCCGTGCTGGCCGGGATCGGGTTCACGATCTCGCTGTTCATCGCGGAGCTGGCGTTCGAGGGCGAGCTCGTCGAGCAGGCCAAGATCGGCATCCTCGCGGGCTCGCTGATCGCGGCGGTGCTGGGCACGGTCCTGCTGCGGATCCTCGGCGACCGGCTGCCGCTGTGCTCCCCGGACGAGGAGCTCCCCGCGGGCCTGCCGCCGCGGCCCTGGGTCGCCGGGTCCTGATCCCCGGCCGATGGTCGCGGCGCCACCCGGGCGACCGGGTGGCCGCGGGCCGATCGGGTGGGGATGCGGTGCGCCGCCGCCCCGGGGCGGCGGTGCGACGGGCGGCGGCGCGACGGGCGGCGGCGCGGGTCGCGGCGGCGCGGGGCGTCAGCGCGCCGGGGCCGCCGCCGCGACCGCCGCGCGCAGCGCCGGCAGCTCGACCGGCCCGGCGTACCGCTCGCCCTGGACCAGCAGCGTCGGCGTGCCCCGGACCCCGAGCCCCAGGCCGCCGACGTAGTCCGCCTCGACCAGGTCCGCGAACCGCTGCGCACCCTCGCCCGCGACGACCGCCGGGTCCAGCCCGAGGCGCACGCCCGCGGCCCGCAGGTCCGGCTCGGTCAGCCGGTCCTGCTGCGCGAACAGCAGCCGCTGCATCTCCCAGAACAGCCCCTGCTCGGCGGCGGCCTCGGCCGCGAGCGCCGCGATCAGGGCGTGCGGGTGCACCTGGAACAGCGGGAAGTGCCGCCACACGAGCCGCACCCCGCCGTCGGACTCCTCGACCAGGCGCCGGAGGACGGGCTCGGCGGACCGGCAGTACGGGCACTCGAGGTCGCCGTACTCGGTGATCGTGACGGGCGCGGCGGGGTCGCCGAGGACGAGCCGGGGGGCCTGGGCGTCGGGCATGCCCCCAGCATGCCCTGCGCGCGCCCGGTCGCCCGCGACCCACCCCGGGCCGCCCGGGGGCGACCCGTCAGCGCGGCCGCATCGGCGGGCTGGCCGTCCCGGCCCCGCGCGCGATGCCCGCGACCAGCTGCCGCATCGCCTGCACCCCGGTGTACCGCGGGCGGAAGCCGAGCTGCCTCTCCGCGCGGCCCGTGTCGAGCACCGGCGCGGAGGCCCCCATGTCGAACCACCCGGGCCCGACCGGCGCCAGCCGCGCGTGCCACGCCAGCGTGAGGGCCGTCCGCACGGGCGCGTGCGGCACCTCGCGCCAGCGGCCGCGCGACACCACGTCGGCGACGTCGGCGGCGCGGATGATCCCCGGGCCGGCGAGGTTGTACGGCCCGCGCGCCTGCCGGACCACCGCCTCGCGGTACGCGTCGGCCAGGTCGTCGGCGTGCACCGCCTGGAGCCGGAACCCCGCGGGCCACGGCAGCACCGGCAGCCGGCCGTCGAGCACCCCGGCCGGCACGAACGGCCCCAGGAAGTACCGCTTGATCTCGTGGCCGGCGGCGTGCTGGAACACCAGCGCGGGACGCAGCCGCGCGATGGTCAGCGTCGGGTAGCGCAGCTCGGCCTCGTCCAGCAGCCGCTCGACGGCCACCTTGTCGACGCTGTAGTCGGACGAGCGCACCCCGCCGGTGTCCCACTCCTCGTCGCGCGGCTCGTCCGAGTACGACGGGCTGTACGCGCCGACCGAGGACGCCACCACCAGGTGCGGCACGCTCGCCTCGACCACCGCGCCGAGCACCCGGCGCATCCCGTCGACGTTGACGCGGCGGAGCTGGTCGCGGTCGTGGCTCGGCTGGATCAGCCAGGCCAGGTTCACCACCGCGTCGGCCCCCGCGAACACGCGGCGCAGCCGCTCGACGACCGGTCCGTCGGGGCCGCGCTCGCCGATGTCGACCGCGTGCCAGTCCGCGGTGTCGTACGGCGCGGGCGGCGTCCTGCGGGGCGTGCGGCGGGCGACGCCGACCAGCGAGGTGACCGTGGGGTCGTTCCGCAGCCGGCGCAGCACCGCGGTGCCGACGTTGCCGCTGCCCCCGACGACGACGACCCTCACCGGGTCTCCTCCGCCGGCCGGCCCGGCTCGCCGTCCTCCGCGAACGCCTGCTCGCGCGCGACCTGGCCGAGCCGGGTGAGCGTCGCGATCTGCTCGTCGGCCTGGTCCAGCAGCCGCTGCAGGTGCGCGGGGTCGAGGCCGAGGTCGTCGGCCCAGATGTGCAGCGTCTCCCACAGCCCGCGCTTGGCGATGACCGCCCCGCGCATGAGGTCGATCTCCAGCACGGCGGTCAGCGGCGACGGGTCGGAGAGCCGGCCGTTCGGCTTCAGCCGCCCCACCCGCTCGACGGCCGCCAGGCCGACCCGCTTGACCACGGACGGGCGCACGTCGAGCCGGTACGCGGTGTCGCGCAGCCACTCGCGCTCGTCGGTGACCTCCTGCGCGATCCGGGCGAGCGCCGGACCCAGGGGCGTGTCCGCGTAGGCCTCGGCCATCCGGCCGAAGCGCGCGCTGCCGCCCTCCGCCCCGGCGAGGTGGTCGCCGAGGTAGGAGTCGAGCAGCGTGCGGTCGAGGCGCCTCACGGGGTGGCGGCGCCGCCGCCGTCCGCCCCGTCGGCCCGGGGGTTCAGGTTGTCGGGCTCGGCGTCGGTGTCGACGTCGCCCTCGTCGCCGCCGGCGGCCTGCGTCCCGGTGCGCGGGTTGAGCATCTCCGGGTCGGAGTCCGGGTCCTCGGCGGGGTCGTAGCCGTTCTGCGTGGTGTCGTCGGTGCTCATGGGCCCACGCTGGCACCAGCACCCGGACCTCGCACGCCGAACGGCCCCGCTCGGGGCGCCAGGACGATCGTCCCTGGTGCCCGCTGCGTGGATCTGGTGCACGGACCCCCGCTCGCGCTGGTTACCATCGAGTCGTGCCCTCAACTGTCGAGCCGGTCGATGTCGTCCTGGTCGGTGGCGGGATCATGTCCGCCACGCTCGCCACCCTGCTCTCCGAGCTCGAGCCGTCCTGGCGGATCGAGATCGTCGAGCGGCTGGACGGGATCGCCCTGGAGAGCACCGACGCCTGGAACAACGCCGGCACCGGGCACGCCGCGCTCTGCGAGCTGAACTACACGCCCGAGCGGGCCGACGGCTCGATCGACATCGCCAAGGCGGTGACGATCAACGAGCAGTTCGCGCTGTCCTGCCAGCTGTGGGACCACCTGCGCGACGAGGGCCGCCTGCCGGACGACGGCTTCCGGTCCGCCGTGCCGCACCTGACGTTCGTCCGCGGCGCCGCGGACGTCGACTACCTGCGCCGCCGGCACGCCGCGCTGACCGCGCACCCGCGGTTCGCGCACCTCGAGTACTCCGAGGACCCGGCGACCATCGCGTCCTGGGCGCCCCTGGTCATGGCCGACCGCGACCCCGACGAGCCCGTCGCGGCCACCCGGGCCCTCGACGGCCTCGACGTCGACTTCGGCACCCTGGCGCGGCACATGGTCGACGACCTCGTGGCCCGGGGCACCCGCGTCCGGCTGCAGCACGAGGTCCGGCGGATCAGCCGGCGCCGCGGCGGCGGCTGGCGGCTGCACCTGGTGGACCGGGCGTGGAACGCGAGCCCGAAGCGCTCGACGCTCGACGCGCGGTTCGTGTTCATCGGCGCCGGCGGCGGCGCGCTGCGGCTGCTGCAGGCCGCCGGGATCCCCGAGATCAAGGGCTACGGCGGCTTCCCGATCAGCGGCCAGTTCCTGCGCACCACCGACCCGGCGCTCGTCGAGCGGCACCGCGGCAAGGTCTACGGCAAGGCCGCCGTCGGCTCCCCGCCCATGTCGGTGCCGCACCTCGACACCCGCGTGGTCCAGGGCAGCCCGGCGCTGCTGTTCGGCCCGTACGCGGGCTGGAGCATGAAGTTCCTCAAGGCCGGCTCGTGGACCGACCTGGTCCGCACCGTGCGCCCGGGCAACCTGATCCCGCTGGTCGCGGTCGCCGTGCACAACCTCGACCTGCTCAAGTACCTGGTCACCGAGGTGCTCGCGAACCGCGACGCCCGGCTGCGCACGCTGCGCGGCTTCATGCCGACGGCCCGCGAGCGGGACTGGGAGCTCATCACGGCCGGCCAGCGCGTCCAGGTCATCAAGCGCGGCAAGGGCGGTGGCGTGCTGGAGTTCGGCACCGAGCTGATCACCGCCGCCGACGGCTCGATCGCCGGTCTGCTCGGCGCCTCGCCCGGGGCGTCGACCGCGGCGTCGGCGATGCTCGACCTGCTGCGCCGCTGCTTCCCCGACCGGTTCGCCGGCTGGCGGCCGCGGCTCGAGGAGATGATGCCGCAGCTCGCCGAGCGCGCGGGCGGGCGCAGCGTGCCGGGCGGTGGCGAGGCCCCGGACGCGGACCCCGACCTGGAGACCGACGACCCGGCGCGCCCGGGCGCGGCCGGCCCGGGCGCGGGCGACTCCGGCACGGAGGGCGTCGGCCACGAGCCCGGCCCGGAGCCGCGGGACGTGTCCGCGCGGGGGGCGGGCCGTCGCCCGGCCCGCCCGACGCTCCCCCGCCGCCGGGACACCCCGGTCGCCTGACGCCCGCCGGCGCGCCCCGGCTCGACGCACCGACCTCGGCGACCACGTCCGCGCCGAGATAGGTCCGTTCCGCCGAGATGGGCGCTGCGCAGTCCTGTTCGGGCGCGGCGGTCCTATCTCGGCGCGCAGGGGCGGGCGTGGGAGCGCGCGGGCGCGCGGGGCGCGCACGGGGCGCGTGGGGTCGCCGGATCCTGCCTCCGGGGGGAGCGTGGGGGCATGAGAGCCGTCGTCCTGAACTGCACGCTGAAGCCGTCGCCGCAGCCGTCGAACACCGAGCAGCTCGCGCGCGTCGTCGTCGAGGCCCTGGAGGGCCACGGCGTCGAGGTCACGACCATCCGGCTGGCCGACCACGACATCCCGCCCGGCGTCGAGTCGGACCTGGGCGGCACCGACGAGTGGCCCGCGGTCCGCCGCGCGGTGCTCGACGCCGAGATCCTGGTCGTCGCCACCCCCACGTGGGTCGGGCACCCGTCGTCGATCGCCCAGAAGATGCTGGAGCGGATGGACGCGATGATCTCCGAGACCGACGACGCCGGCCGTCCCGTCGCCTACAACCGGGTCGCGGGCGTCGTCGTCACGGGCAACGAGGACGGCGCGCACCACGTGATCTCGGAGATCGCGGGCGGGCTGGTGGACATCGGGTTCACCATCGCGCCGCAGGGCTGGACGTACTGGAACCGCGGGCCGGGGCCGGGGCCGGACTACTCCGGCACCGAGGAGGGCCACGACTGGAGCCGCTCGACCGGGCGGGCGATGGCGCAGAACCTGGTGGGCGTGGCACGCGCGCTGGCGGCGACGCCGCTCGGGCCGCCGGCCTCCTGACCCGGGCCGCGCGACACCCGCCGGGGACTGGCCGGCACCACGGTCCCGCAGGCGCCGCGCACCAGGCGCCCGCACGCGCCGCGCACCGCGGCCCCCGGGAGCCAGGGCTCCCGGGGGCCGGTCGGGTGCGGCGGGAACCGGCCGAGCCGCCCCCTGCGGGCTCGGACGGGCCGCCGCGCGCCGGCCGGTGCCCTCCACACCGGCCGTGCGCGTCACCCGTGTAGTCCGCAGGCAACGCCGATCCGTCACATCGCCGTGGTGTGACCTCGCTCACACGCCGTGACCGGCGGTCACAGCCCCAGGTCGAGCACCACCCGCCCGTCGATCGCGCCGGTCTCCATCCGCGCGAACACGTCGTTCACCGCGTCCAGCGGCCGCAGCTCGTACTTGGTGCGCACGAGTCCCCGGTCGTAGAAGTCGACGGCCTCCCGCATGTCGAGCCGGGTGCCGACGATGGACCCGCGCACGGTCAGCCCGCGCAGCACGGTGTCGAAGATCGACAGCGGGAAGGTGCCCGGCGGCAGCCCGACGAGCGAGACCGTCCCGCCGCGGCGCAGCATCGAGAGCGCCTGCGGGAACGTCGACTCGCTGACGGCGGTCACCAGGGCCGCGTGCGCGCCGCCGACCAGGTCGTGCACGGCCTCGCCCGGGTCGCCGTCGCGGTAGTTCACGACGAGCTCGGCACCGTACTCGAGCGCCGAGGCCCGCTTGGACTCCGAGCCGGTCACCGCGATCACCCGGTAGCCCATCGCGGCCGCGTACTGGATCGCCATGTGCCCGAGCCCGCCGATCCCGGAGACGACGACCCAGTCCCCCGGCTTGGCGTCCGTGACCTTGAGGCCCTTGTAGACCGTGACCCCGGCGCACAGCACCGCGGTCACGCCGGCGGCGTCGACCCCCTCGGGGATGCGCGGCGCGTACCGGGCGTCGACGAGCATGTACTCCGCGAACGAGCCGTCGACGGAGTAGCCCGAGTTCTGCTGGGCAGCGCAGAGCGTCTCCCACCCGCGCAGGCAGTCGGTGCACGTGCCGCAGGCCGTCGCGAGCCAGGCGTTGCCGAGGCGGTCGCCCTCGCGGACGCCGCGCACCTCGGAGCCGACGGCGACGACACGCCCGGCGCCCTCGTGCCCCGGCACGAACGGCGGCACGGGGCGCACGGGCCAGTCACCACGGGCGGCGTGCAGGTCGGTGTGGCAGACGCCGGAGTAGTCGACCTTCACCAGCGCCTCGTGCGGTCCCGGCACCGGCACCGGGCGCTCCTCGACGACCAGCGGAGCACCGAGGTCACGGACGACCGCGGCCTTCATCATCTCGGGCACAGCAGCTCTCCTCATGCCGCGCGTCCACCACCTTGTGAACGCTGTCACGAGAACGTACCGCCGGCCGCCGGTCCCGCGGCAGGGACCGAGGACCCACCGCGAGCGGCACCGGCGCCCCCGGATGCGCGGCGCGTGGCCTGCTGCCACCGTGGGGACATGACCAGCAGACTCGTGCTCGTCCGCCACGGGGAGAGCGAGGGGAACGTCGCCGCGACGCGCGCCGAGCGCACCGGCGCCCAGACCGTCGGCGTGCCGTGGCGCGACGCGGACACCCCGCTCTCGGCCACCGGGGAGGAGCAGGCGCGCGCGCTCGGTGCCCATCTGGCCACGCTGCCGGCCGACGAGGCGCCGGAGGCCCTGTGGTGCTCCCCGTACGTCCGGGCGCGCCGCACGGCGGAGCTCGCGGTCGAGAAGGCCGGGCTCGCGCTGCGCCCGGTCGTCGACGAGCGGCTGCGGGACCGCGAGCTCGGCATCCTCGACGGGCTGACCAGCCACGGCGTGGACGCGCGGTTCCCCGACGAGGCGGCCCGTCGGGACCGGCTCGGCAAGATGTACTTCCGGCCGCCGGGCGGGGAGTCGTGGTCCGACGTCGCCCTGCGGCTCCGCTCGGTCGTCGGCGACATCGAGCGGCGGGAGGCGGGCCGGCGGGTGCTGGTCGTCTGCCACGACGCCGTGATCTGGCTGCTGCGCTACGTGTGCGAGGGCCTGACCGAGGACGAGCTGATGGCGCAGGTCGCCGCGCGCAGCGTCCGCAACGCCTCGGTGACGGTCCTCGTCGGCGGCCCGGACGGCTGGCGGGCCGAGGTCGTCGACGACGTCGCGCACCTGGGCGGCGCCGAGGTCACGGAGCACCCGGGGCAGGGCGATGACTGACGCGCCGCCGCTGACCCCTGCGCTGCTGCGCGGCTGGCCGCTGCCCTCGCGGGACGGCGCCAAGGACGTCCGCGGCGGCGTGCTGGTCGTCGGCGGCGCCCGCCGGACGCCGGGCGCCGCCGCCCTGGCCGGTCTCACCGCGCTGCGGATCGGCGCCGGGAGGCTCACCCTGGCGGTGGCCTCGTCGGTGGCGGCGCCGCTCGCGGTGGCGACGCCGGAGGCCGGCGTGCTGGCGCTGCCCGAGGACGCCGACGGCTCGCCCACCGGCGCGACGCCGCCGCACCTCGCGGCGGAGCTCGAGCGCGCCGACGCGGTCGTCGTCGGGCCGGGGCTGGACGAGCCGGACGGCGCGGCGGCCCTGGTCCGGTCCGTCCTCGACGCCCTCGCGGAGCGGGACGCCGCCGTGCTGCTCGACGCCTTCGCGCTCGGCGTGCTGCCGGGGCTGCGGGACGAGATCACCCTCCCGGAGGGCCGCACCGTCCTGACTCCCAACACCACCGAGGCGGCCCGGCTCCTGGGCGTGGACGAGGTCGACCCGGACGACGCCGCCGCCCGGGTCGCGGACCGGTGGGGCGCCGTCGTCACCTGCGCCGGGACGATCGCGCACCCGGACGGGCGCCGCTGGTCCTCGGCGACCGGCTACGCGGGGCTCGGCACGTCAGGCAGCGGCGACGTGCTCGCCGGGGCGGTCGCCGGGCTCCTCGCCGGGGGCGCTCCCGCCGAGCAGGCCGCCTGCTGGGGCACCGCCGTCCACGGGTCCGCCGGCGACCGTCTGGCTGCCCGCGTCGGCCCGCTGGGCTACCTGGCGCGCGAGCTGGCGGACGAGGTCCCGGCCGTCCTGGTCGAGCTGCAGGCCTGACGGCGGCGCGGCGCCCGGCGCGGACGACGCGGACCCGCTGCCCGCGGACCCGCCGCCCGGCTCCGCCACGTGGTCGGCGCCGACCACGTACCGGAACTGCGTGACCGTCGGCTCGTCGATGCCCGCCGGCTCGGAGAGCAGCGTGATCTCCTCGTGCCCGGACAGCCGCCCGGTGCTCGCGTCGACCAGCAGGACGCGGACCGCCTCGATCCCGGTCTCCGGGCCGCCCGGCACCGCGAGCGCCACCGCGCGCCGCCCGGTCCGGTCGGTCACCTCGCCCGCGAGGGTCACCCCCGGCTCGTCCGCCAGCACGGTCCACAGCGTCGACTCGAAGGACGAGGGCAGCACGTACAGGTCGGACACGATCGCGGCCGACTGGTAGAGGCACCATGCGGCGAAGGTCGTGCCCGGGCCGCAGCCGATCGCCTCGCCGCCCGCCGCCTCGAGCAGCTCGGAGCGCAGCGTCGCGGGGTCGTCCGACATCGCGCTGAACAGGTCCGGGTCGAAGGTGCCCGCGGGCAGCCGGTCCACCGCCGCGTCCGCCGGCGTCGTGTCGATCGCCGCCAGCCGGCCGTCCTCGCCGAGGTGCTGCCCGCGCCACTCCAGCGCGACCGACGAGCCGTCCGGGCTGAGCCACGTCTCCCGCACCAGCGGGTCGACGGTCGAGGTCGGGGCGCCGTCCGCGCCGACGACGGTGCTGAGGTACCAGGCCTGGGACAGCACGTGCTGCACGTCGCCCGCGGGCGCGGGATCGGTCTGCGCCGCGGCGGCACCGGCCAGCTCGAGCAGGGTGTCCCGCGCCGGCTCGCCCGCGCCCGCCGCGAGGTCCGCGGGGGCCACGGGGTACGCCAGCATCGGCGGGGACCCGCTCGCGACCGCGGCGGGCGGGTCGTGCATGGGCAGCAGCGCCAGCACCGTCCCGCCGGCGACCGCCGCCGCGACGCCCGCGGCGGCGGCGACCCAGCGGCGGGCGCGACGCGGGCCACGCAGGGGGACGACCGGGGCCACGGGACCCGCGGGGACGGAGTCCGGGCCGGCGGGGTGATCGACGGGCGGGCGGGCTCCGCGCCCGCCCGCCGCGGCCGGGTCGGTCGCCAGGATCCGGGCCAGGAGGTCCTCGTCCTGCGGGTGCGCCGCGGGGGCAGGGGTCGCGGCACCGTGCGCGGCGAGCAGGGCGCGCAGCGCGTCCGCCTCGGCGAGGGCGTCGCGGAGCGCGGCGTCGCGGTCGTCGTCGGTCATCGGTCCCTCCCCCCGGGTCCTGACGTGTGCGTCGTGCCGTCGTGCGTCGTGGCGCCGTGCGTCGTGGCGCCGTGCGGCGTGGCGTCGTGCGTAGTCCCGTCCAGCGGCGTGCCGTCCGGGGCCGAGCCCTCCAGCGCCGCGGCCAGCCGGGCACGCGCCCGGGACAACCGCGACGTCAGCGCGGTGAGCGAGCAGCCGAGCACCTCGGCGGCCTCGCTCGGCGTGAGCCCTGCCCAGACGGTCAGGGACATCGCCTCGCCCTCGGCCGGGGGCAGCTGCGCGAGCAGCCACCGGGCCAGGTCGTCGCCCGCGAGCCGCTCGGACGGGTCCGCGACCGGCGCCCGGGTGGGCTCGGCCGCCGCGACGCCCACGACCGTGCGCAGCTGCCGGCTGCGCTGCTCGTGCGCGTGCTTGATCTTGTTCCGGGCGATCCCGAACACCCAGGGCCGGAGCGCGTCGCCCGCCCGGGGCGCGTCGGCCCAGCGGCGCCACAGCACCAGGAAGGTCTCGGCGACCACGTCCTCGGCGAGGTCGTCCGGGACCTGGCGGCGGGCGAAGCCGCGGACCTGGGGCGCGAGCAGGCGGTACGCCGCGGCGAACGCCTCGGCGTCGTCGTCCTCCGCGAGGGCGCGGTCCGGCCCCTCGTCGCCCCCTGCCCCCACGCCGTCCCTAGGTCGCTCGTCAGCATGTCGTCGCAGTCATCGTACGGACCGAGGCGCTGCCCACGGACACCGTGGGCGCCTGCGCGCCCGCGTTCCAGCAGGTGGTCGTGCCGGTGCCGCCCGCGCCGGAGTAGGTGCGGACGTCGACGGACATCCGGTTCCACACCGAGCCGGCGTTCGTCACCCCCGTGCTCTGGAGGCCGGTCGTGGCAGTCGACCAGAACGTGCCCGAGTACCCGGTGCCGCTCCACAGGCAGAACCGCCCGGCGGCGCACTGGCTGCTGCTGAACCCGACCACCTCCACCGGGCCCGCGCCGTCGTCGTCCGCCGCGCCGGCGGGCGGCGCGAGCGCGGACAGCGCGAGGACGGCGGCACAGACGAGGGCGGCCCGGACGCGGCGGGCGAGAGTGAGGTTCACATGGGGTGTCATCCCGCCGTCGTCCGAGCCCGTCACGTTTCGTTGGTGTGAGATGCCTCACAGTGCCCGCTCCGTGGCAGAGTCGTCCCCCGTGACCGACCGCTACGCCCCCGACGACCACCTGGGCCGCCGCTCGCTGCTCGTCGCCGCCGCCTACGTGCTGCTGCTGCGCGGGGACGAGGTGCTCCTGCAGCTGCGGAACGGCACCGGCTACATGGACGGCCGGTGGGCCACGCTCGCCGGGCACGTCGACCCCGGGGAGTCGGTGCACGAGGCGGCCGTGCGCGAGGCCGCGGAGGAGGCGGGCGTCCGGCTCGACCCGGCGGACCTCGAGCCCGTGACGACGCTGCACCGGTTCGAGCGCGGCGGACCGCAGGTGGAGCAGCGGTGCGACTGGTTCTTCGTGGCGCGCCGGTGGTCGGGCGACCCGGCCGTGGCGGAGCCGGACAAGGCCGCCGAGATGCGCTGGTTCCCGCTCGGCGCGCTGCCGGACCTCGTCGTCCCGCACGAGCGGCTGGTCCTGGACGGGGTCCGCGACGGCGGCCTGCCGGCGGTCGTCTCGCTGCCTTCCTGAGCCGGCGGGTCCGCGCCGCCTACGCTCTCCGGCCTGCCCCGCCGGGGTCGTCGAGGGGCGCGCGGGACGCCGTGGGCGGCGCACCCTCCTCGGCGGGCCCCGCCCCACCGCGCGCCACGGGCAGCCGCAGCTCGGCCCGCAGCCCCGGCGCGCCGTCCGCGCGGTCACCCAGGACCACGTCGCCGCCGTGCTCCCGCGCCACCTCGCGCGCGATCGCCAGGCCGAGGCCGCTCCCGCCGCCCGGTCGCGCCCGCGCCGCGTCCAGACGCACGAACCGGGCGAACGCCCGCTCGCGGTCGGCCGCCGGGACGCCCGGCCCGTCGTCGACGACGTCGACCAGTCCGTCGGCGACCTCGACCCGCACGGACGTCGCCGCGTGCGCGAGCGCGTTCTCCACCAGGTTGCGCACCACCCGCCCGAGCGCCGCAGCGTCCCCGTGCGCCCTGCCCGCGCCGGTCACGTCGACCCGCACACCACCGGCCGGTCCCGCGCCGGGCCCGACTCCCCCGACGGGCCCGGCTCCCCCGCCCGCGCCGGCCACGGCGAGCGCCACCGCCTCGCGCGCCGCGTCCCCCAGGTCGACCGCCGCGTCCGGCACCGGGCGGGACCCGAGCCGCGCGAGCAGCAGCAGGTCGTCGACGAGCTCCTGCATCCGCCGCACCTGCGCGCCGAGCCCGTCGACCAGCTCGCCCGGCTCGTAGGCCGCCGGGTGCGTGGCCGCCACCTCCAGCTGGGCCCGGAGCGCCGCCAGCGGTGTCCGCAGCTCGTGGGCGGCGTCCCCGACGAACGCCCGCTGCCGCCCGGCCGCCTCCTCGAGCCGGTCGAGCATCTCGTTCAGCGTCCGGGCCAGCGCGCCCACCTCGTCGTCCGTACCCGGGTCCGGCAGCGACCCCGGACCGCCCGCCCGCGCCACCTGCGCCGCGGCCGCGCGCAGCCGCTCGACCGGGCGCAGCGCCCGCCCGAGCGCGACCCAGATCGCACCCGCGAACAGCGCGGTCAGCACCGGCACGACGCCCGCGAGCGCCAGGCGCAGCGCCCGCACCAGGCCCTCGACCTCGGCCACCGGGACCGTCGCGACGACCACCGTCCCGCCCGGTGCACCCGCGGGGACGACGGCTGCCACCCGGGCCGCGGCGTCGTACGCGGACGCCTCGGTGCCCTCGACCACGCCGCCGCCGGACGCGCGCGCCGCCCGGGCCCGCAGGTCCGCCAGCGCGTCGCCGCCGAGCACCGGGAGGGTCCGGCTCGCGGTCGGCGAGGTGGCCACGACCCGGCCCTCGCCGTCGAGCACCTGGACGATCTCACCCGGCTCGGCCACCGGCAGCGCGTCGGGCACCTGGTCGCTGGCCACCAGCGCCGCCACCGTCCCGGCCCGCGCGCGCACCACGTCGTCGAGCGCGGCCACCCGCCCGCGGGACAGCACCGTGCTCAGCACCACCGCCCCCACGACCAGCGCCACGCACAGCAGTCCCGCGGTCAGCACGGTGAGCCGCGCGCGCAGCGACCACCGGGCGCGGCGCGCCGGCGGTGCGCTCACCCCGCGACCCGGTAGCCCGCGCCCCGCACCGTCGCGATCGCCTCCCGGCCGAGCTTGCGCCGCAGGTAGCCGACGTACACCTCGACCACGTTGCCGTCCTCGCCCGGGCCGTCCCAGACGTGGTCCCGCAGCTCGACCTTGCCCACGACCCGGTCGGCGTGCCGCATGAGGTACTCGAGCAGCGCGAGCTCGCGTGCCGTCAGCTCGACCGGCTCCCCGGCGCGGGTCACCGTGCGCGCCGCCGGGTCGAGCACCAGGTCGCCGACGACCAGCACGGCGGGCCGCACCTGCGGCGGGCGGCGCAGCAGCGCACGGACCCGGGCGACCAGCACGACGAACGAGAACGGCTTCGTCAGGTAGTCGTCCGCGCCGACGTCCAGGCCGTCCGCGACGTCGTGCTCGCCGTCCTTCGCGCTCAGCAGCAGCACCGGCGTGGTGACGCCCGCGGCGCGCAGGTCGGTGACGACGTCGTAGCCGTTGCGACGCGGCAGCATGACGTCGAGCACGATCGCGTCGAAGTCGCGGTCGGTGGCCAGGCGCAGCCCCTCGGCCCCGTCGTACGCCACGTCGACCGCGAACCCCTCGGCCGTCAGCCCGCGGCGCAGGGCGTCCACCAGCCCGCGCTCGTCGTCCACCACCAGCACCCGCACCCCCGCAGCATCGCACTGCGGGCGGCGCGGGGCGGCCCCGCGCGCGCCGGCGTTCTCAGCCCCGCCTCAGGGCCGGTGCCGCACAGTGGACGCATGGCCGACACCGAGCGCCCCCGCCGCCCCCTCTCCCCCCGCGCCCGCTGGGCGGTGCCCGGGGTCGTCGCCGTGGCGGTGGCCGCCGCGGTCGGCGTCCCGGCGCTCGCCTCCCCGGGCGACGCCGACCTCCCCCAGGTCACCGCCCAGGACCTGCTGAGCCGGGTGGCCGCGGCCGAGCCGACGCCCGTGCAGGGCACCGTCGTCTACACCGCGCGCCTGGGCCTGCCCGAGCTGCCCGCGGAGATGACCGGCGCCGACCCGCTCAACCTGCTCGGTGGCTCCTCGACGCTGCGGCTCTGGTCCGACGGCGCCGAGCGCTCCCGCGTCTCGCTGCTCGGCGCGACCTCCGAGTACTCGGTCGTGCACGACGGCGCGCAGGCGTGGACCTACTCCTCCACCGACGACGCGGTCACCCACTACACGCTCGACCCCGCCGACGTGGCCCGATACCAGGCGCTCGCCGACCGGGCCGCCGCGGCCCCCGGCGCCGACCTGCCGACCCCCGAGGCGGCCGCGGCTCAGGTGCTGGCGCTCGCCGAGCAGGACGCGGACGTCACGGTCGACAGCCCGACGACGGTCGCCGGGCGGGACGCCTACCAGCTGGTCGTCAGCCCCACCGACGACGGCACCCTGGTGTCCCGGGTCGTGGTCGCGGTGGACGCCGCCACCGCGCAGCCCCTGCGGGTGCAGGCCTGGTCGACCTCCGACGGGGCGGCCCCCTCGCTCGAGGTCGGCTTCACCGACGTGGTCTTCACCGCGCCGGACGACTCCGTGCTGGCGTTCTCCGCGCCGGCCGGCGCCACCACCGAGGAGGTCGTCGTGCCGCTGCCGGAGACGCCTGCGCTGCCGGACGGCGCCGACCCGGCCGCCGTCCCCGCGCTGCCGGACGGCGTCGCGGTCGCCGGCTCGGGGTGGTCGACGGTCGTCACGCTGAGCGACGTCGACGTCGCGGGCCTGGTCGGCGGCGACGCCGCGTCGCTGGCCACCGTGCCCGGCGCGGACCGGGTGCTCGGCTCCGAGGAGGCGCAGGACCTGGTGCAGCAGTTCGTGCCCAGCGACGACGAGGGCAACCCCGGGCGCCCCTCGCTCGACACCACCGCCCTGTACGACCAGCTCACCACCGCGGTCCCCGAGGGCCGGCTGCTGAGCTCGACCCTGCTGTCGGTGCTGATCACGGACGACGGCCGGGTGCTGGTCGGCTCCGTGCCGGCCGACGCGCTGCGCGCCGCGGCATGAGCGAGGCGCACCACGACGGCGACCTGGCCGTCCGGACCGCGGGCCTGACCAAGCGGTTCCGGTCCGGCCAGGTCGCGGTCGACGGCCTGGACCTGGCCGTGCCCCGCGGTGCGGTGTACGGGTTCCTCGGGCCCAACGGGTCCGGCAAGACGACCACCATCCGGATGCTGCTCGGCCTCGCGCACCCGACCGCCGGGCGCGCGTGGCTGCTCGGCGCCGCGATGCCCGAGGAGGCGGCGCGCGTGCTGCCCCGGGTCGGCGCCCTGGTCGAGGGGCCGGCCTTCCACCCGTACCTGACCGGCCGGGCGAACCTCGCCCGGCTCGACGCCGGCGACGCGACCGCGGACCCGCGCACCAGCCGGCGGCGCGCCGACGCGGCGCTCGACCGGGTGGGCCTCGGCGCGGCGGCCACCAAGCCGTACCGGCAGTACTCCCTGGGCATGAAGCAGCGGCTGGGCCTCGCCGCCGCGCTGCTGCAGCCCCGCGACCTGCTGGTGCTGGACGAGCCGACCAACGGCCTCGACCCGCAGGGCACCCGCGAGGTGCGGCACCTGGTCCGCGAGCTCGCGGACGGCGGCGCGACCGTGCTCGTGTCGTCGCACCTGCTCGCCGAGATCGAGCAGGTCTGCACCCACGTCGGGATCATGAGCCGCGGGCGGCTGCTGCTGCAGGGCGAGCGCGCCGCGCTCACCGACCGCGAGGGCGCCCGGCTCGCCGTGACCACGCGGTCCGGCCAGGCCGACACCGCCGCGGAGGTGCTCCGCGGCCTGGGGCTCGCGGAGGTGGCGCGCGACGACCGGGCGCTCCCCGGCGGGGCGGGCACGGCCCGGCTCACCGCCGCGCTCGGGCCCACGCCGCCGGAGAAGGTCTCGGCCGCGCTGGTGCACGCGGGCGTCGACCTGGTCGGCCTGGCCGTCGACCGCCCGAGCCTCGAGCAGGTGTTCGTCGAGCTGACCGGGGAGGGCTTCGATGTCGCGCGCTGAGGTGCTGGACGGCCCCGGCGGCTCCCCCGCTCCGGCGCCGGTCGCCGCGCCCGCCCCCGTCGCGTTCGCCCGGCTGCTGCGGTCGGAGCTGCGCCTCGTGCTGGGCCGGCGACGGAACCTCGTGCTGCTCGCCGGCCTCGCGCTGGTGCCGGTCGTCATCGGGACGGTGCTGCTGGTCACCCGGGACAGCGCGCTGTCCGGCCAGGGGCCCGCGTTCCTCGCCCAGGTGACCGGCAACGGCCTGTTCCTGGTCGTCGCCGCGCTGTTCCTGTGCCTGCCGTTCCTGCTGCCGCTGTGCATCGGCATCGCGTCCGGCGACGCGGTCGCGGGCGAGGCGTCGGCCGGCACGCTGCGCTACCTGCTCGTCGTGCCCGTCCCCCGGGGCCGGCTGCTCGCCGTCAAGGCGCTCGCCGCGCTGACCTTCGCCGCGGCGGCGGTGCTCGCCGTGGCGGTGACCGGGCTGCTCGTCGGGGCGGCGTTCTTCGGCGTGCACGACGTGGTGCTGCTGTCCGGGAGCACCGTGCCCGTCGGCGAGGGCGTCCTGCGGGTCGCCGGGATCGTCGCCTACGTCGGGCTGTCGCTGACCGGGCTGGTCGCCGTCGGGCTGTTCTTCTCGACGCTCACCGAGGTGCCGGTCGGGGCGATGGCCGCGACCGTCGTCGTGTCCGTGGTGTCCACGGTCCTCGACTCGCTGCCGCAGCTCTCGGCCATCCACCCGGGGCTGCTCACGCACCACTGGTTCGACTTCGCCGAGTTCCTGCGGGTGCAGGTCGACTGGGGTGTGGTCGGGTCCGGGCTGGCGGTGCAGGCGGCCTGGGTGGCGGTGTTCGGGGCGCTCGCGTGGGCCCGGTTCACCACCGCGGACGTGACGTCCTAGGCCGGCCGGCCCCGGCCCCGGCCCCGGCCCCGGCTCAGGCGAGCAGGCCGGCCAGCGTCGCGACCACCGCGAGCAGCGGGAACGCCCCCTGTGTCGCGGCCGCCCGCGCCTTGTCCGGCGAGGAGAGCACCAGCACCAGCGCCGCGGCGAGCATCGAGCCGGTGCCCGCCAGCACCAGGGCGGCGCCGACCGACGTCGCGCCGGTCGCCGTGGCGACCACGCCGGCCGCCGCGACCACCGCCAGGAACAGGTTGTAGAAGCCCTGGTTGAACGCGAGCTCCCGCGTGGCCTCGGCGCCCTCGGGCGTCGTGCCGAACACGGCCCGGGTCCGGGGCGAGGTCCACGTCAGCGACTCGAGCGTGAAGATGTACACGTGCACCAGGGCCGCGAGCGCGGCGAGCACCAGTCCGGCGGCGATCATGCGGGCCAGTCTGCCCTGCCCCCGGCCGGGCCGGGTCGTTTACGGGTCCGCGCGAGCGGGCGCGCCCCCTCAGCTGCGCAGCGCGTCGCTCGGCTGGATCCGTCGAGCACGGACGGACGCCGCGACACCGCCGACGACGCCGACGGCGATCCCTCCCGCGACGGCGAGCGGGACGTGGCCGAGATCGAGGACGGGCGTCCACCGTCGCACGATCGTGATCACCAGGAGCGCGACGACGCCCGTCGCCGCCCCGACGACGCCCCCCATCGCCCCGACGAGCGCGGCCTCGCTCATGACGAGACCGCTGATCTGGTGGGCCTGGGCCCCGATGGCACGCCGCATGCCGAACTCCCGGGAGCGCTCGAGCACGGACATCGTCATCGCACTGGTCAGGGAGACCACCGATGCGAGGACCGCGACACCCGTCAGCACGAGGAGGATCGTGCGGACGTCGCCCTCCACCTGCCCCCGGAGGGTCGCGGGGTCCGGCGGGATGCTGACCGTGAACGACTCCGGTGCCTGTGGCCGGAGGATGAGCGGAGCCTGGCTCGCGACCTGCCCCGCCGCGCCGGCGGCGGTGAGGAGGTAGACCTCGTCGGCGTTCGGCGTGCGCAGGGTCGCCGCGACGTCCACCGTCGTGATGACCGCCTGCGCGACGTTGGTGACGCGGATACCGCTCTCGACGATCCCGCGGACGACGAACGGGCGTCCGTCCAGCAGCACCTGCGGCCGCGCGCTCAGCGGGCCGAGGCCGAGGTCGATCCTGAGGATGCGCCCGAGCAGGACCTCGTCGTCGCCGAGCGCGGCGGGCACATCACCCGCCCACCGCACGTCCAGCTCGGCGGCCGGCACGATGTCCTCCGTCGCGCCCATCAGGAAGGCGTCGGCCGGCGGTGAGCGACCACCGGGAAGCGCGACCGAGACCGACTCGTTGCGGGTGAGCAGCGCACCGAAGTCGACTCCCGGCAACGCCCCGAGCGTCGCGACGGACTCCGGCGACACCCCGCCCGTGGTGCCGTCGATCACCACAGGAGCGTCGGGCTCCGGGTCCGGGACGGAGCGTTCGAGGGCGACGGCACGGTTGAGCTGGGCGTCGAACCGCTCGGACACCTGAGCCTGCGCGGACTCGGACAACCCGATCGTGGTGAGCGCCAGCGCGACACCGACGGCGACCGAGGCCGCGAGCGTCGCCGTGCGTCCCCACCGGGACCGGACCGAGGCGGCCGCGTCGCGGACGATCGCGAGCGGGGAGAGCCGTGGACGGCGCGAAGGTGCGTCGGCGGCGGTCGGCGCGGCGACGCGGTCCGCGCCCTCGCGCGCCGCCCGAGCGATCCCGGGAGGACCGGCGACGATCCGGCCGTCCCGCACCAGCAGACGGCGCGGCGCTCCGGCCGCGATCTCGGCCGAGTGCGTGACGAGGACGACCGTGGTGCCGGCCTCGTTCAGCTCCTGCAGCAGGGCGAGGATGGTCCCGCTGGTCTCCGTGTCCAGGTTCCCGGTCGGCTCGTCGGCCACGATGACGCCCGAGCCGACGGAGAGCGCCCGTGCGATCGCGACCCGTTGGCGCTGCCCCCCGGACAGCTCGTTCGCGCGGCGGTGCGCCGTGTCCGCGAGGCCGACGCGGTCCAGCGCGTCGAGGGCGCGGCGCCGGCGTTCGTCCGCGGGCAGGCCCGCGTAGAACATGCCGAGCTCGACGTTGTCCACCACGGTGCGGCGGTCCATCAGGTGGAAGCCCTGGAAGACGAACCCGAAGGCCTCGCCCCGCACGCGGGCCCGCTCGCGCTCGTCCAGCTCGGCGGTGTCGCGGCCGTCGATCAGGAACTGCCCGCCCGTGGGGGTGTCGAGCAGCGCGAGCACGTTCAGCAACGTCGACTTCCCGCTGCCCGACGGGCCCTCGATCACGACGAACTCGCCCGGGCCGATGTCCAGGTCGACGCCGCGCAGCGCGTGCACGGGCTGCACGCCCGGGTAGGTCTTCGTGACGCCGGCCAGGCTGAAGGTGGTCACTCCACCTTCACCTCGTCCCCCTCGGACAGCCCGCCGGTCGCGGTCGGCTCGATGGCGCTGGTGCCACCCAGCCGGCCGAGCTCGCGCACCGCGATCTCCTCGAAGGACCCGTCCGCGGCGCGGCGCAGGACCACCCACGAGCCGTCCGCGCGGGGGACGACCGCGCGCGAGGGGACCCGGAGCGCCTGGTCGGCGACGGCCGTCACCGTGATCACGGTCAGCACGTTCGCGTCCAGCCACGCCTCGTCGATCGCCTCCGTGACGAGCGGGACCGCGACCTCGGCCGAGGCGTCCTCCCCGCCGACCGTGACGGCGGGGACGGGGCCCAGGGTTCCGTCCATCGTGGTTCCGTCCGCACCGGTGAGGACGACCGGCATCCCCTCGGCGAGCACGGGCAGGACCGTCACGGCGATCTTCGCTCGTGCGACGACCTGCCCCTGACCGAAGGTCAGGGCGGAGTTCTCGGGGGTCAGCACGGTGCCCACCGCTGGGACGTCTCCCGTGACGACCGGCAGCGACCCCAGCACGATGAGCTCGCTCCGGGGAACCACCACCACCTGTCGGGTGGCGGCCGGCGCCGCTGCGCCCTCGTCGGCGGGCGGCTCCCCCGGTCCGCCCTCCGGGTCCTCCTCGGACGAGGGACCAGCCGGCACCGCGGCCGCCACGCTCTGCGCTCCGGTCGCCGTCGTGCCATCGGACGGCGCGGCCTCCTCACGCAGGACGACCTCGTGACCGATCGCGCGGTACAGCTGCCGCACGGCCCAGGCGGTCTGGGGGCCGAACTGCCCGACACCACCGGTCCGGTAGCCGCAGCTGATCAGGAACCGCTGCAGCTGCTCCACGTCGGGACCCGTGTCCCCCTCGGCCATGTCCCGGTAGTACGGGAACGCACCGGTCGTGGCGATGACCGGGCGGCCGTTGACCTCGAGGACTGCCGCCCCCGGTCGCAGGTCCGAGCCGGGGGGCACGCGGTTCGCGGTCACGACGCTCTGCTCGGCGCCGGCCAGCGCCACCTCGACGCTGCTCGCCGACTCGCGCACGATCTCCGAGCGGGCGGTGACCTGCTCCGTGAGCTCGCCGACTGTCACCGTGGCCAGGATGTCCGACGGCTTCGGAGGCTCCGCGCGGGCCGCGACCTGCGCCGGGGACTGGAGCCTCTCCGCGGCGAACCAGCCGCCGACGAGTCCGCCGACGAGCGTGCCCGCGACCACGAGGGACATGACGGTGCGTCGAGCGCCCGTCAACTCTGCCCAGCCTCACGCAGGATCCTGTCGGCCTTCTCCTCGTAGGCCGCCTTCTCGTCGAGCAGATTGGTCAGGGCCCCCTCGTTCTCGCGCACGACGGAGACCTGGCGATCCCATTCGGCGTCGTAGAGCGCCTGGGCGTATCCCGAGCTCTCCTGGCACTCGGCGTCGAAGGTCGCGATCCGGATCTCCTCGGCCCTCTGCTCGGCCGTCTGCTCGGGGGCCGCACCGTCGAAGGTCGCGTCGTACGGGACTCCGGTGTAGGCCTCCACCATCGCCGGCGTGGGTGTCCCGCCCCCGTCGGCGTTCGGACCGGCGGGGAGGTCGGAGAACCCCAGCGGCCGCATGCACTGCACCCAGCGCTCGGCCGCCTCGAGGACCTCCGGGGCGTTCTTGGCTCCACTCCAGGTGGACACCGTCAGGCCGGAGACGAAGTTGTTGATCCGCTGGGCGGGGAACTGCTCACGGGCATCTCTCAGGCACTCCTCGTACTGGTCCTGCTCTTCCGCCGACCAGTGCGTCGACTCCGCCGCAGCCGCCCGCAGCACGTCGGCGTTCGGGTCAGGCGCCCCGCTGTAGCCCCACTGCTTCGCCACCTCGACGTTGAACAGGCGCCGCCCGCTCACGGACGCGGTCTCGGACCGCTTGGTCACGTCGACGGGCGGACGCCGGTACACGAATCCGCGCTCTCGCATGCACGGCTCGATGAAGACGTCGACCGCGGAGTCGAGCTGCTCCGCCACCACGTAGGCGTCGAGCGGCATCACCCACATCACGCGGTTCTTCTCGACGAGGATGCTCGGTCCTTGCGCCGCGTCGGGGCTGCTCGCGGAGCACCCCACCAGGCCGACCGCGACGAGCACGGTGACGGCGGAATGGACCACTGGTCTAGGCACGCTCATTCAGGCACTCCCTACCAGGCGCCGCGGGGTGCGTGAACGGCACCCCGCGGCGCGGAGACGAATTACCGGCAGGCCGCGCCGAAAGACACGAACTTGGCCGAGCTGAGCTTGTCGTTGAAACCCCCGGGGGCATTCCCCGACGAGTCGCTGAGGTTGCCGTCCCCCGTGCCCTTGGCGAGCGTGAAGGAAGGGCCCGCGTACAGAGTGTCCAGGTAGAACGACGCGGAGGACACCGTCCCGCGGTTCGAGACCGACGACGCGCTGTCGTTCGCGTTGATCGTCGTGCCCGCGTAGTTCGACAGGCGGAAGTCGTGGTGGCACGAGTGGAACTTCACGTGCGCGGTGCCGGACGTACCCGTCACGTAGTTCGCGTCCCGCCAGATGCAGGCGTACGTGGACGGGCAGTCACCCGCGGCGGCCGAGGCGGCGCCTGCGAGGCCGACCGATCCCACCAGCGCGATGAACGCCGCGGCAGCCACCCGCAACACCTTCTCCAGAAGTGGACGTGCGTGAGTCATGAATCTCTTCCTTCGTCGTCGTCCGTCGATCCCCGGACTGGATGCCCCCACGATCCGGACGCTAGCAGGGAGCATTTGCCGCGCGCAGGCATTTGCGAGAAGAGGGCCGCGGCATCCCGGAACTCGGGGCGCGAGGGGACACCTGACACCAGGTCATTTTCTGCGCGATTGCAACGCGCGTCCTGTTTTGCGGCATCTGTGACCAAATCGTCCCCCTGGAGCGCCGCGCGCGTGGCAATCTGCCCGGCTTGAGCCCGTTTCGACCCACGGGGCGCTGCCTCCACCGAGTCCGAGATGTCATGGTTTGCCACGACTTGAACCACCTGCTCGCGACCGGGGCGAGCGCGCACCGAGCCGCGCTTGTGATCTGCGCCACATCCGAGTAACGTACAACCACATGGTTGTACGTCAGCTCGACCCCGACGAGGTGGACCGGGTGTTCGCCGCGCTGGCCGACGCCACCCGCCGTGACATCGTCACGCGGGTGCTGCGCCGGGAGGCGTCGGTGACCGCCCTCGCGCGCTCCTACGACATGAGCTTCGCCGCCGTGCAGAAGCACGTGGCGGTGCTGGAGCGCGCGCACCTCGTGACCAAGCAGCGGCACGGCCGCGAGCAGGTCGTCCACGCCGACGTCGCGACCATCCGGGCGGCCGCACGGCTGCTCGACCGGTACGAGGAGATCTGGCGCGGCCGCATCGACCGCATGGCGGAGATCCTCGACGACACGCGAGAAGGGGACGCCTCATGACCGTCGTCGACACCATCAAGGACACCGACGCGCTGACGCTCACCGTGGTGACCGAGCTCGACGCCCCGCCCGAGCGGGTGTGGCGGCTGTGGTCCGAGGGCGACCAGCTCTCCCGCTGGTGGGGCCCTCCGGGGTGGCCGGCGACGTTCCCCGCGCACGACCTCACCCCCGGCGCCGAGTCGCGGTACTGGATGACCGGGCCGGACGGGACGCGGGCGCACGGCTGGTGGCGCGTGCTCGCCGTCGACCCCCCGCGCTCGATCGAGATCCAGGACGGGTTCTCCGACGCCGACGGCAACCCGGACGACGCCATGCCCGCCGCCATGATGCGCACCGAGCTCACGCCCGTCGACGGCGGGACGCGCATGACCATCACCACGCAGTTCCCGGACGCCGAGGCGATGGCCCAGGTGATCGCGATGGGGATGGAGGAGGGCATGCGCGAGGCCGTGGGGCAGATCCCGGCGCTGCTCGCGGAGGGCTGAGCCGCGGGGGCGGTGCGGGCCGACCAGGGCCGATGGTCCCGTCAAGTCATGGGACGACCAGGCGCATACTGGGGAACGTGAGCGGCGTGACCCGGCAGCGACCGACCCGCACCACCCCCGAGGGGCGGCGCGAGCCGTGAGGGTCCGCACCCGCCCCGAGCACCCCGCGACCGGGGCCGCGCTCGCCGTCGTCGGCGGCTTCCTCGACGCCTACACGTTCGTGGCGCACGGCGGCGTGTTCGCCAACGCCCAGACCGGCAACGTCGTGTTCGTGGCGATCCACGCCGCCGAGGGCCGGTGGGCCCAGGCCGCGGGCTACCTGCCGATCCTCGGCGCGTTCGTGCTGGGCCTGGTCGCGGCGGAGTGGCTGGCGGCGCACCGCCGGCTGCCCGGGCTCGACGACCCGACGCGCGTGGTGCTGCTCGCCGAGATCGCCGTGCTGGTCGCGGTCGCGGGCCTGCCGCGCTCCGTGCCGACGCTCGTGACGACCATGGCGGTGGCGTTCGTCGCCGCGCTGCAGGTCACGACATTCCGACTCGTCCGGGACACCACCTACAGCACGACGATGACCACCGGGAACCTGCGCACCCTCGTGACCGCGGCCTACGAGTGGCTCAGCGGTTACGACCGCACCCAGCGCGTGGTCGCGCAGCGACTGGCCCTGATCGTGCTGGCGTTCGCCGGCGGCGCCGGGATCGGCGCGGTGGCGAGCGCCCCGGGCGCGCTGGGCACGCGCGCGACGCTGCTCGCCGCGGCGGTGCTGGCCGTGGTGCTGGCCGCGATCGAGACGCACACCCGGCGGACGGCGGGCGGCGGCGCGGCGGGTGCTCCGGGCGTCGCGCGCCCGGTGCCCGTGGGCGTCGGCACCGACGGCGACTGACCGGGACAGACCCGCGGTACTGGTGGTCGGGGTGGTGGGAGCGCTACCGTCCGTCGGGACATCGAGGAGGATGCCCGTGCACCGCAGCCGGATCTCGACCCTGCTCATCGACGCCCCGCACGCCGAGGCCGCCGCAGCGGCCCGGTTCTGGTCCGCCGCCACCGGCGTGGCCTCGTGGTCGGTGCCGGACGAGGAGCAGTTCACCCACCTCGAGGACCCCGTCCCCGGGCTGGTCGCCGCCGTGCAGTCGATCGGCGGCCCGGCGCGGTACCACCTCGACATGGAGACCGACGACGTCGCCGCCGAGACCGCGCGGCTGCTCGACCTCGGCGCGGTCGAGGTCGGCGGCTGGCTGGACTGCCGCACGCTGCGCGTACCGGGCGGGCACCTGCTGTGCGTGATCCCGGTGCACAGCGACCCGGCGGACTTCGCCGAGCAGGCGCACGTCTGGCCCTGACCCGCCCGCGCTCGTGCGTCGGGGTCGCCTCCCACCGGCGGCGAGTGGATCCGTTCGAGCCGACACGCCCCGGCGTGTCGGCTCGAACGGATCCACTCCGGCTGCCGGGCGAGCCCGAGAGGTGCTGGTGGAGCCCGACGACCCGGCCAGGACCGGTGGGCCGGGTGGGCCGGGTGGGCCGGGCGGCCGGGCACGAGCGCGGTGGGCGCCGTGCCCGCCGTCAGGCGGTCGGGCCCTCCGGGGCCCGGGCGTCCGGGGCCAAGGCGCCCGGGGCCGGCGCCGGGTCATCGCCCGCCAGCACGCGGTACACCGACCGGCGCGCCTCGGCGAGGATCTCGCCCGCGCGCACCCGCTGCGCCTCGGTCCCGCCGCGCCCCACGGCCCGGACGGCCTCGAGCAGCGGCCCGACCTCGGCGCGCAGGTCCACGCCCTGCTCGGCGTCGCCGGCCGCGAACGGGTCCGGCCAGGACGCACCGTCCCGCTCGACGAGGGCGCGTCCCTCCTCGGTCAGCGTGGCGAGCTTGCGGCCCGCGGAGGCGGTGAGCGTCACGACGCCCTCGTCCTCCAGGAGGTTCAGGGTCGGGTAGACGGCGCCGGGGCTCGGGCGCCACCGGCCGTCGCTGCGCTCCGCGATCGCCTCCATCAGCTGGTACCCGTGCATCGGCTGCTCGGCCAGCAGCAGCAGGATCGCGTTGCGGACGTCGCCGCGCGGTCGCCGGCCGCGCCGGCCGCCGGGACCGAACCCGCCGGGGCCGAAACCGCCCGGGCCGAACCCGCCGGGACCCCCGGGGCCGAAGCCCCCACCGGGACCGAACCCCGCGCCCGGGCCGAAGCCGCGCGGCCCGTGGCCGCCGAACCCCCGCCCGCGCCCGCGGTGCCCCTCGTGCGACCCGTGCGGGCCGCGACCGGACCGCTCGTCGCGGCCCTCGCTCTCGAACTCGTCTGATGTGTCGTTGTATCGCATGACGCTAACGATATATCGCTACTGCTCTTGCGTGAACCCCCCGCCTCACGACGATCTCCTCCCCTCCGCGCGGCGTGCTCCGCCGACTCTCCGAACTCGGACTGCCGCGAGAGGACGGAACACAGTCCGGAAGTGCAGAGTCGGCGGGCGGCGCCCGCAGCTCTCGGCTCTGCCGGGAGCCCGGACGACAGCTGAGAGTTGCCATCTCGGCGAGGGGGGCGAGGCTGGGAGGCCGGGGGGCGAGGGCGGGGCGAGGCGGCGCGGACGGGGGTGGGCGATGGAGTGGTTCGGCGCGGAGGGGTACACGATCGCCCGGGCGGTCGCGCAGCGCGGGGTGGCCGCCGTCTACGTGCTCGCGTTCGTGAACGTGCTGCGCCAGTTCCGCCCGCTGCTCGGCGAGCACGGCCTGCTCCCCGTCCCGGCGTTCACCGAGCGGGTGCCGTTCCGGGCCGCACCGAGCCTGTTCGCCTGGCGGTACTCCGACCGGCTGCTCGTCGGCCTCGGCTGGGTCGGGCTCCTGGTCGCCGCGGTGCTGGTCGCCGGGCTGCCGCAGCAGGGGCCGCCGTGGCTGCCGCTGCTCGCCTTCGCCGTGCTGTGGGTGCTGTACCTGTCGGTGGTGAACGTCGGGCAGACGTTCTACGGGTTCGGGTGGGAGTCGCTGCTGCTGGAGGCCGGGTTCCTCGTGGCGTTCCTGGGCTCGGACGACGTCGCCCCGCCGTGGACCGTCCTCGCGCTGCTGTGGTGGCTGGTGTTCCGGCTCGAGCTCGGCGCCGGGCTCATCAAGTGGCGCGGCGACCCCGCCTGGCGCGACCTGACGGCGCTGTACTACCACCACGAGACCCAGCCGATGCCAGGCCCCGCGAGCCGGCTGTTCCACCTGCTCCCCCGCCCGCTGCACCGCGTCGAGGTCGCCGCGAACCACGTCGCGCAGCTGGTGGTGCCGTTCGGGCTGCTGGTCCCGGGCCCGGTGGCGAGCACGGCGGCGGCGATCATGATCGTGACGCAGCTCTGGCTGGTGCTGTCCGGCAACTTCGCCTGGCTGAACTGGCTGACCATCGTGCTGGCGGCCTCGGCGGTCGACGACCGGTCCTGGGCCGCGGTCCTCGGGCTGGTCGGCGTCGACGTCCGCACCGGCGCGCCGCCGGCCGATCCACCGCCGTGGTTCGTCGCGGTCGTGCTCGCCGTCACCGCGCTGTGCGTCGTGCTGTCGTTCTGGCCGGCGCGCAACCTGGTGTCCCGGAACCAGCGGATGAACGCGTCGTTCAACCCGTTCCACCTGGTCAACGCCTACGGCGCGTTCGGCACGATCACGCGTCGGCGCACCGAGGTGGTGGTGGAGGGCACCCGGGACGAGGACCCCGGCGACGCGACGTGGCTCGAGTACGGGTTCCGCGGCAAGCCCGGCGACGTCCGGCGGCTGCCGCGGCAGTACGCGCCGTACCACCTGCGGCTCGACTGGCTGATGTGGTTCCTCGCGCTCGGGTCGGCGGCGCAGCTGCGCTGGTTCGTGCCGTTCCTCGGGAAGCTGCTGGAGGCCGACCGGCCGACGCTGCGGCTGCTGGCGCACGACCCGTTCCACGGCGAGCGCCCCCGGTGGGTGCGGGCCCGGATGTACGGGTACCGGTTCGCCACGCTGGCGGAGCACCGGGCCACCGGCGACCGGTGGGTGCGCGCGGACCAGGGGCTGCTGGTCGACGCCGTCAGCCTGGAGCTGCTGACCCGGCGGCGCTGACCCGGCACCGCCCACCGCCTCCCGACCCGGCACGGCGCCCGGCGCGTCACCCCCGCCGCGGCGCCAGGTCCTCCTGCAGCACCAGCGCCGCGGCCCCCACCGCCGCCGCGTCCGCGACGTGCGCCGCGAGCGCCACCCGCACCCCGTGCCGGTCGGCCGCGTGCAGCTCGGCCCGCAGCCGCCGCTCGACGACCTGCGCGTAGAGCGACCCCGCCGTGCTGAACGCGGGCCCGGCCAGCACCACCGAGTCGACGTCCAGCAGGTTCGCGGCGGTCACGGCGGCGTCCGCCAGGTACTCCGCGGAGTCTTCGACGAGCTCGAGCGCGAGCGGGTCGCCCTGGACGGCGGCGGTGGCCAGCGCCCCGAAGTCGGTGATCGGGTCGCCGTCCGCGCTGAGCCGCGCCGTGGTCGTGCGACCCGCGGCCACCGCCTCGCGGGCCCGCCGGGCGACCGCGTGCGGCGCGGCGAGCTCCTCGAGCGTCGGCCCGGGCTCGTGCCCGGCGCGGTGCAGGTGCATCCGGCCCAGCGGCCCCGGGTTCCCGCTGGCGCCGCGGTGCACGGTGCCGCCGACGACGACGCCCGCGCCGATCCCGGCACCCATGTAGAGCGTGCAGTGCGCGACCGACCCGGCGGTGCGGCCGGCCCAGTACTCGCCGACGGCCGCGGCGGTGGCGTCGTTGTCCAGCACCACCGGCAGGCCGACGGCCCCCGCGAGACCGGCCCGCACCGGGAAGCCCTGCCACCGGTGCAGCGAGCGGGAGACCGTGATGGCGCCCGCGTCGAGGTCCAGGGTGCCCGGGACCGCGAGGCCCACGCCGGCGACCCGGTCCCGCCCGATGCCGGCTGCCCGGAGCAGCACGTCGATCTCCCCCGCGATGCCGATGACGACCGCGTCGGGGTCCTCCTCGCGCGCGCCGCGCACCCGGGTCCGGGCCACGACGGCGCCGCGCGCGTCGATGAGCACGACGACCAGCCAGTCCGCGCCGAGCTGCACGCCCACCGCGCACCGGGCCAGAGGGTCGAGCGTGAGCATCACGCGCGGCTTGCCGCCGGTCCACTCGCGCGCGCCGCTCTCGCGGAGCAGCCCCTGGTCGAGCAGCGCTCGCACCGCGTGCGAGATCGCCGCCTGGGTCAGCCCGGTCAGCTCCGCGAGCTCGACCCGGCTGATCGGCCCGCGGGTGCGGACCAGGTCGAGCACCCGGGAGCGCGTGGTCGACGGCGCGCGGCCGCCCCGCCGCCCGGCGCCCTGCCCGACCTCGACGCCGTCCATGCCGCTCAGCATGGCACGGCGGCACACCCCCGCCGCGCGCGGCGTGCGATGCTGCGCGCATGACGACGCCGACGCCGCCCGACCGGCGGCCGGGCAGCGGCGTCCGCGTGGGGCTGGCGCTGCTGCCGGCCGACGACGACGGCGCGCTGGAGCCCTTCTACACGGACCTGCTGGCGGGCATGGAGGAGGAGCTCGACGCGCACGGCGCGAGCGTGTTCGTGCACGTCGTGCCGGACCTGGACGCGGAGCTGGTGGCCTACCGCCGCTGGGCCCGGGACGGGCTCGTCGACGCCGTGGTGATCTCCGACCTGGTGGCCGACGACCCCCGCGAGCAGGTCTGCCGGGACCTCGGGCTGCCGTCCGTGCTGCTCGGCGGCGAGCCCGGCGACGGCCGGTGGGTCGTCGACTACGACAACGACGACGCGATGCGCACCGCGGTCGCGTTCCTGGCGGACCTCGGCCACCGCCGGGTGGGGTGGGTGTCCGGCCCGGAGCGCTACCGGCACACCCGGGTGCGCGCCGCGGCGTTCCACGAGGCCGCGGCCGCCGCCGGGATCGCGGTGGTGCGCCGGGAGGGCGACTACGGCGCGGCGAGCGGCGCCCTGCGCACCGCCGAGCTGCTCGCGCTGCCCGAGCCGCCCACGGCGATCGTGTACGACAACGACCTGATGCCGCTGGCCGGCCTGCGCGAGGCGGCGCGGCTCGGCGTGCGGGTCCCGCAGGACCTGTCGGTGCTGGCCTGGGACGACTCGGCGAACGTGCGCATCTCGCACCCGCCGCTGTCCGTGGTGAGCCGCGACGTGCACGAGCTCGGCGCGCTCACGGCCGAGGTGCTGCTGCGCGCGGTCGCGGGCGGCCTGCCCGCGACGACCCGCACCCCGGGCGTGCGGGTCGTCGCGCGCGGCTCGACGGCGCCGCCGCCCGGCGGTGCGCCGGTCCCGCCGCCCGGCTGAGCGGAGGCGGCGCGACACCGGCCCGCCGCCCCCGCCCGCCGCGTCGCCGCCTCAGACCGCCGTGGCGTGCAGCACCAGCGCCTGCGCCGGCCACAGCGCGGGGATCTGCAGCCCGACCTCGCCGAGCACCCGGCCCGGCAGGGTCACCTCGCCCGCGGCCAGCCACGGGGGCGTGATCCAGCCCCAGCGTGCGGCGCCCACCTCGTCGCGGACCCGCACCCGGTACCGCACGTCGGGGCGCAGCCCGTGCAACCGGACCGGCTCCGGCCGGGCGTCCTCCAGCGCGGCGACGGTCGCGACCGTCCACACCCCCGCCGACCCGTCGGGCGCCACCGCGCCGACCACCCGGAGCGCCGGGTCCCGCACGTCCGCGTGCACGGCGGTCCCGGTGTGGATCAGCGGCCGCAGCTCCCGGTACAGCCCCGCGAACCGGGTGAGCACCTCGACCTCCTCGTCCGAGCAGGACAGCACGTCCCACTCGAAGCCGGCGGAGCCCATCAGGCTCGTCCCCAGCCGGTACGGCAGATCGAGCGTCCGGCCCGAGCTGTGCGAGGTCGGGGGCCCGACGTGCGCCCCGACGAGCTCCGGCGGCAGCAGCAGCCCGGTCCACCGCTGGATGTCCTGCCGCTCGACGGCGTCGTTGGAGTCGGACGCCCACACCCGGTCGGCGACCTCGAGGACGCCGAGGTCGCTGCGCGCGCCGCCCGAGGAGCAGGACTCGATCTCCAGACCCGGGTGCCGCGCCTTCAGCTCCGCCATCAGGCCCAGGACCGCCCGGGTCTGCGCGTCGACGCCGGGCCGGCCGTCGTGCCGGGCGTCGACCAGGTCGCGGTTGTGGTCCCACTTGATGAAGTCGATCCCGAGCTCCGCCACCAGGGCCGAGACCTGACCCAGGACGTGCTCCCGCGCCTCCGGCCGGGCCAGGTCGAGCACGTACTGGGTGCGGTACGACAGCCCCTCGGGGTCCGGGACGCGGTCGGCGGCGTGCAGCAGCCAGTCGGGGTGCGCCCGCGCCAGGTCGGAGTCGAGGCTGACCATCTCGGGCTCGAACCAGAGGCCGAACTGCATGCCGAGCGCGTGCACGCGCTCCGCGAGCGGCCCGAGCCCGTCCGGCCACACGGTCCGGTCGACCACCCAGTCCCCGAGCCCGCGGGTGTCGTCGCGGCGCGCGAGGAACCAGCCGTCGTCCAGCACGAACCGCTCGACCCCGATCTGCGCCGCCCGCTCCGCGAGCCGGAGCACCGTCGCCGGGTCGTGGTCGAAGTAGACCGCCTCCCAGGTGTTGAGCACGAGGGGCCGCTCCGTGCGGGGGTGCTGCGGGCGCGCGCGCAGGAAGGTGTGGAACCGCGCGGACACGCCGTCGAGGCCCGCGCCGGACCACGCGAACCACGCCGTCGGCGCCGCGAACGCCTCCCCCGGCGCGAGCACGACCTCGCCCGCCCGGAGCAGCTCGCCCGCGCCGAGCAGCGTCGGCTGGTCGGGCAGCCGGTCGGTGCGGTACGTGGCGTCCGCGGGCCACGCGAGGTGCACGGACCAGACCTCGCCGTCCCGGTCGCGCGGCGCCGCGGCCGACAGGGCCAGCAGCCACGGGTGGTCGTGGCCCGGGCGGCCGCGCCGGGTCTGCCGCGCCAGGGACCCGCGCGGCAGCGGGCCGGTCGCCGGCACCTTCTCCCGGGTCCACCGGCCGGCGAACGTGGTGACCACGTCCGCGCGGGTGGGCACCGACAGCACCGCCTCCAGGGCCTGCACCTCGACGGGACCGGGCGCGTCCGGCGCCACCTCCAGCCGGTGGTCGACCCCGAGCAGCCCGCCGGGCTCCAGGTGCAGCCGCGAGCGCAGCACCAGCCCGGCGGCGGCGTCGCGGGCGACGACCTCGACCGCGTGGCCGTCCGCGTCCGCGGCGGGCGGCTCGGCCCGCCACCGCGGGGTGAGCGGCACGCCGTCGCGCACGAGCTGCAGCCCCGGGCGACCCGGCCAGCCGTCGGTGTCCTGCGGCAGCAGCGACGGGTGCGCGGCGGCGTCGAGCGTGCCCGGGGGGGTCTGCCGGTCCGCGGCGGCCCGCAGCCCGGCGAGGTCCGCCGGGGCCAGCGGCCCGAGGTCGGCGCCCCAGTGCTGCACCTCGGGCAGACCGTCGCGCGGGTGGGCCAGGACGACGGCGACGCCGTCGCGGCGCAGCAGGGTCCAGGACGCCGGGTCGGGCGCGGGGGTGGGGGTCGGGTCGGTCACGGGCTCTCCTTCGAGTCGGACGGTCGGGTCGGACGGGTCTACACGGGGACGGCGGGGACGGCGGACGCGGCAGGCGCACGAGTCGCGGCGGACGCGGCGGACGCACCGGTCGCGGCGGGAGCACCGACCGCGCCGATCGCGCCCGGCGCCGCTGCCGCCCCCGGCCGCCCGAGCGGCGACCGCAGCACCACCAGCGCCCCACCCACCGCCGCGGACACCCGCACGTCGCGGGACAGCTGCACCCGCACGGGCCGCAGCAGCCGCGCGAGCGCCCCGGCCTCGACCACCGCCTGCACCCCCGCGACGTACAGCGGCCCGGCGACGCCGAAGGCGGGCCCGGCGAGCACCACGGTATCGAGGTCGAACAGGTTCATCAGCGTCACGGCCGCGGTGCCGAGGTGCCGGGCGGACGCCGCCAGCAGCGCCGCGCACGCCGCGTCGCCCGCGACCGCGGCCCGCGCCACCCGCTGGAAGTCGGCGAGCACCGCGTCGGGCCCACCGGTCAGCCCGAGCCGGCTCGCCGTCGCACGGTCCCGCAGCGCGCCGGCGACCACCGCCCCGGGGCCCGCGAGCGCCTCGACGCACCCCCGGTTGCCGCACGCGCACGCGGGTCCCGCGGGGTCGACCGGGACGTGCCCGATCTCGACGGGGTTGGCGGTGCCACCGCGGTACACCTCCGAGCCGGCGATCACGCCCCCGCCCACACCGGTCGCCATGTAGAGCACGCCGAAGGTGTCGACGTCGAGGGCCCCGACCCACTGCTCGCCCACGGCGGCGGCGGTCGCGTCGTTCTCCAGCAGCACCGGCAGCCCGAGCAGCCGGGAGAGCGTCCCGGTGAGCGGGTAGTCCCGCCACTCGGGCGTGGGCTGCCCGGTGAGCACGGCGCCGGCCGCGCGGTCCTGGGGCCCGTGGGTGACCAGCCCGACGCCGAGCACCCGGTCGCGCGGGATGCCGGCCCCCGCGAGCAGCAGGTCGATGTGCCGGGCGAGAACCGGCAGGGTGTCGTCGGGCGCGCCCCGGCCCACGCCGCGGACGCCGGCGGACGCGACCCGCCGCCCCGCGAAGTCGGTGACCACGACGCTGCTCGCGCACCGGTCGAGCTGCACGCCCACGGCGAACCAGGCCCCGGCGTCCAGCTCCAGCAGCCGCCGGGGCGAGCCGACGCCACCGGTGACCCGGCCGACCTCGTGCACGAGGCCCTCGGCCATGAGGTCCCGCACGACGTGCGTGATGGTGGCCGCGGTGAGCCCGGACCGGTCGGCGAGCTCGACCCTGCTGACCGTTCCCCGCGTGCGGATCAGGTCGAGGACGAGCGCCCCGGTCGCGGCACGAGGTGCTCGCATGTCCCGACCATATCTTGACATGCTTAATTTAAGCACGTAACGATATGCCTGCGTTTCCCCGGGCCGCGACGACGCGGCCACGACCAGACCGTCGGCCGCGACGGGTGGAAAGGACCAGCGATGTTCCTCAGGTCAGCACGCACGCACCGGCGCCGCGCCCGCCGCGTCGTCCCCCTCGTCGCCGGCGCCGCGACGCTCGCCCTCCTCGCCGCGTGCAGCGGCGGCGACGGCGGCGGCTCGGGCAGCACCGGCGCCTCCGGCGACGGCACGACGCTCGTCGCCTACACCGGCCAGTCCGGCGACTACCAGGTCAACTTCAACCCGTTCTCGCCCTCGCGCATCGGCGGGCTGGGCGCGATCTACGAGCAGCTGTTCTTCATCAACAAGGCCGCCGAGTCCGACCCGGTGCCGCTGCTCGGCACCGAGTACACCTGGAACGACGACGGCACCGAGCTGCAGGTCACGCTCCGCGACGACGTCACCTGGAGCGACGGCGAGCCGTTCACCGCCGACGACGTGGTGTTCACCTACGACCTGCTCGCGAGCACCCCGGCCATCAACAACGTCGGCTACGCGGGCACCGCGACCGCGACCGACGACACCCACGTGACCTTCGCGTTCGAGGCGCCCGCGTTCGTGCAGGGCCCGGACGTGCTGTCCGGGGTGCCGATCGTCCCCGAGCACCTGTGGGCCGACGTCGACCCGACCGCCGACGTCGTCGAGAACCCGGTCGGCACCGGGGCGTACGTGCTCGGCGACTTCAAGCCGCAGGCCTTCACCTACACCGCGAACCCCGACTACTGGGGCGGCGAGCCGGCCGTGAAGACGATCCGGTTCCTGTCCCTGTCCGGCAACACCGCGGGCGCCGACGGCATCGCGAACGGCACCATCGACTGGCAGACCGGCCCGGTGCCGGACATCCAGAACGTCGCCGAGAACTTCCCCGGGTACGACACGCTGACCGCCGCGCAGAACCAGATGGTGCTCGCGACCTGCTCCAGCGTCGAGCTCGGCTGCTCCGGCCCGCAGACCGACCCGGCCGTCCGGCACGCGCTGTACCTGGCGATGGACCGGACCCAGCTCAACCAGCTCGCGTTCGAGGAGACCGCCTCCGAGATCTCGCCGACGTTCGCGCTGACCTCCACGCAGGAGGCCACCATCTCGGCCGACGTCGAGGAGCCGGTCGCCCCCGAGAAGGCCGACCCCGAGGGCGCCGCCGCGGTGCTCGAGGCCGCCGGCTGGGCCAAGGGCTCCGACGGCATCTACGCCAAGGACGGCGAGCGCCTCACCGTGACGGTCGAGGTCGTCACCGGCTGGACCGACTACATCACCGCGGTGCAGACCATCGCGCAGCAGGCCAAGGCCGCCGGCATCGACGTGCAGACCGCGCAGTCGTCGTGGAACGAGTGGACCGAGCGCCGCACGCAGGGCAACTTCCAGCTCGCGATCGACTCGCTGTGGCAGGGCCCGGCACCCGACCCGTACTACCTGTACACGTACTTCTTCTCGTCGGCGACGGGCGCCCCGGTCGGCGAGGCGGCGGGCAACAACTACTCCCGGTACGCGAACCCGGACGTGGACGCCGCGCTCGAGTCCCTGAAGACCATGCCGCTGGACGACGCCGAGGCCCGGCAGCCGTACTTCGACACCATCCAGGCCGCGGTCGTCGAGGACATGCCGTACATCCCGATCCTCACCGGCGGCACCACGAGCGAGTGGAACGTCGGCGGGTTCACCGGCTGGCCCACCGAGGACGACATGTACGCCTTCCCGGCGGTGTGGTCCGCGTTCGACGCCGCGGAGATCTTCAAGCGCCTGGAGCCGGCGGCCGGCTGAGGCGACCCGGGCCGGGCGGCCCGCGCCACCCGCGCAGCCGCCCGGCCCGGTCCCGCCCCGGTCTCCCCCGCCGTCGGAAGGGTCGCGACGTGAACTACGTCCTGCGCAAGCTCGGCTTCTACGCGGTCGCCCTGTGGGCCGCCGTCACCCTGAACTTCCTCATCCCCCGCCTGCTCCCGGGCAACCCGGTCGACATCCTGCTGGCCAAGCTCCAGCAGCGCGGCGGCACGGTCACCCCGGAGACGCGGGAGGCGTACTCCGCCCTGCTGGGCGGCGACACCACCGACTCCCTGCTGCAGCAGTACGGCACGTACCTGTCGAACCTGCTGCACGGCGACCTCGGCGTCTCGGTCACCTACTTCCCGACGCCGGTGAGCGAGGTCATCGGCACGTCGATGCCGTGGACCGTGGTCCTGGTCGGCATCGCCACGGTGCTCGCGGCGACCATCGGCGTGCTGCTCGGCGCGTTCGTCGGCTGGCGGCCCGGCACCTGGCTGGACTCGGCGGTGCCGCTCACCACGCTGCTCGCCGCGGTGCCGTACTTCTGGCTCGCGCTCGTGCTGGTGTACCTGCTGTCCCGGGTGCTCGGCTGGTTCCCGTCGCAGGGCGGCTACGACGTGGTGCTCGACCCCGGCTGGTCGCCGGAGTTCATCGGCTCGGCGATCGAGTACGGCTTCGTCCCCGCGCTGACCATCGTGGTCGCGTCGATCGGCGGCTGGCTGCTCGGGATGCGCAACATGATGGTCTCCACGCTGTCCGAGGACTACGTGCTCACCGCGCGGGCCAAGGGCCTGCCGCACGGGCAGGTGATGCGGAACTACGCGGCGCGCAACGCCGTGCTGCCGTCGGTCGCCGGGTTCGCCATCTCGCTCGGCTTCGTCGTCTCCGGGTCCGTGGTCACCGAGCAGGTGTTCTCCTACCCCGGCATCGGGTCCCGGCTGCTCGCCGCGGTCACCAACAACGACTACGCGCTCATGCAGGGCGTGTTCCTGTTCATCACCCTGGCCGTGCTCGGCGCGAACCTCGTCGTCGACCTGCTGTACGGCCTCATCGACCCGCGCACCCGCGCGAAGGGCTGAGGGGAGCCGGCGATGACGAACATCGGACCGGACGTGCAGGTGGCCGTCGAGGGGCCCGGCGGGCCCGTCGAGACCACCCCGACCACCACCACGCCCGAGCCCCGCCCCGCGGGGACCCGCGCCCGCCCCGCGTGGCGGATGCTGCTGCCGACCATGACCCCGTGGCTCGCCACCGGCCTGGTGCTGATCGCCGGGGTGGTGCTGCTCGGCGTGGTCGGCCCGTACCTGGTCGGCGACCCCGACGCGATCAGCGACGTCGGCCTGGCCCCGCCGTCGGCGGAGCACTGGCTCGGCACCACCCAGACGGGCCAGGACGTGCTGGCCCAGCTGGCGCACGCGACCCGCGGCTCGCTGCAGATCGGCCTCATGGTCGGCGTGCTCGCCACGCTGCTGTCGGCGTTCTTCGGGATCTACGGCGCCTACCTGGGCGGCGCGGCGGACGAGGGGTTCTCCCTGCTGTCGAACGTGTTCCTGGTGATCCCGGGCCTGCCGCTGGTGATCGTGATCTCGGGCTTCGTGCCGCGGGAGAGCCGCGGGCTGTGGACCATCGCGGTGGTGCTCGCCCTGACGTCGTGGGCGGCCTCGGCCCGGGTGCTGCGCGCCCAGACCCTGTCGGTGCGCTCGCGCGACTACGTGGCCGCGTCCCGGCTGTCGGGCGAGAAGCCGTGGCGGGTCATCGGCGTGGAGATCCTGCCGAACCTGCTCCCGGTGCTCGCGTCGCAGTTCGTGTACGCGGTGATCGCGGCGATCCTCGGCGAGGCGGGCCTGTCGTTCCTCGGCCTCGGCGCCTCGAACGCCTCGACCCTCGGCACGATGCTGTTCTACGCGCAGAACGGCTTCGCTCTCCCGCTCGGCGCCTGGTGGTGGTTCGTCCCGCCCGGCCTCGTGATCGCGCTGTTCGGCATGGGGCTGTCCCTGGTCAACTTCTCGATCGACGAGATCATCAACCCGCGCCTGAAGAACGCCCGCACCGCCCGCCGCCGCGCGAAGGCGGCCGCCCGCGTCGCCAGGAAGGCCGCCTGATGACCACGCTCACCGACCGGGTGCCGCACGCCGCGGCGCCCGCGCGCCGCCCCGTCCTCACCGTCACCGACCTCACTGTCGTCTACGACGTCGAGGAGCCCGTCACCGCCGTGAAGGGCGCGAGCCTGCAGCTCGGCCGCGGCGAGATCCTCGGCCTGGCCGGCGAGTCCGGCTGCGGCAAGACGACCCTGGCGTACGCGATCAACCGGCTGCACCAGCCGCCGGCCCGGATCGCGTCCGGCTCGGTCGTGTTCCACGACCGGGACGGCGGCGACGTCGACCTGCTCGGCCTCGACGACGAGCCGCTGCGCCGGTTCCGCTGGTCGCAGCTGTCGATGGTGTTCCAGGGCGCGATGAACTCGCTCAACCCGGTCCGCACGATCGGGTCGCAGCTCGACGACACCCTGCGGGCGCACTCCTCGATGTCGCGGACCCAGCGCAGGGCGCGGTCCGCCGAGGTGCTGACCCGGGTCGGCGTCGACCCCGGCCGGCTGCGGTCCTACCCGCACGAGCTGTCCGGCGGGATGCGGCAGCGGGTGATGATCGCGATGGCCATGCTGCTCGAGCCGCAGATCATGATCATGGACGAGCCGACCACCGCCCTCGACGTCGTGGTGCAGCGGGAGATCCTGCGCGAGATCGTCCGGCTCCGGGACGAGCTCGACTTCGCCGTCGTGTTCATCACCCACGACCTGCCGCTGCTGCTGGAGATCAGCGACCGGATCGCGGTGATGCTCGCCGGCGAGATCGTCGAGCTGGAGACCGCGACGCGGCTGCACCGCTCCCCCGCCCACCCGTACACCCGCCGGCTGCTCGGGTCGTTCCCGAGCCTGTCCGGCGAGCGCGGCGCGTTCATCCGCGACGGCGTCGACCCCGAGGAGGCCTGATGACCAGCGTGCACGTCACCAACCTGACGAAGGACTACGCCCTGCGCTCCGGCCTGCGCCGCAGCACCCTGCGCGCGGTCGACCGGGTGTCGTTCGACCTGGTGCCCCGGCGCACCGTCGCCCTGGTCGGCGAGTCGGGCTCCGGGAAGTCGACGATCGCCAAGCTGCTCACCCGGATGGAGAAGCCGACCGCCGGGCGGATCGACGTGCAGCTCGACGACCGGACGCCTGTGATGGGCTCGGTGTACCAGCGGCACGTGCAGATGGTGTTCCAGGACCCGTTCGCCTCGCTGAACCCGTTCCACTCCGTCGAGCACCACGTCGCCCGGCCGCTGCGGATCCACCGCCGCACCCACGACGCGGCGTCCACCCACGCCCGGGTGCTGGAGATGCTGGAGCGGGTCAACCTGCACCCCGCCGAGGACATGGCCGCGCGCCGCCCGCACGAGCTGTCCGGCGGGCAGCGGCAGCGCGTCGCGATCGCCCGGGCGCTCGCCCCGGGCGCGCAGGTGCTGATCGCCGACGAGCCGGTGTCGATGCTCGACGTGTCGATCCGGCTCGGCGTGCTCAACCTGCTCGGCCGGCTGCAGCGGGAGGACAACCTCGCGGTCCTGTACATCACGCACGACCTGGCGACCGCGCGGCACTTCTCCGACGAGATCCTGGTGCTCTACCGCGGCCGGGTGGTGGAGCGCGGGCCGGCGGACGCCGTGATCCTCGACCCGCACCACGACTACACGAAGCTGCTCGCGATGGCCGCGCCCGACCCGGACCGGGTCGGCAGCGTCGGGCGCGAGGGCGACACCGCCGTGACGCGCGACGGCATCGACAACTCCGTCTGCTACGACCACGGGCTCGGCGCCTGGGTGCCGATCGACGAGGCGGAGGCGGCCGCGCGCGCCGCGACCGCGGACGGGGTGCGGGCCGGTGCCTGAGTTCGTCAGCGCGGTCGTCCCGCCGCCGCCCGCCGTCGCACCTCCGCCGGTCCACCTGGTCGACGGCCTGGCGTTCGGCGGCGACTACAACCCCGAGCAGTGGCCCCGCGCGGTCTGGGACGAGGACGTCGCCCTGATGCGCGAGGCCGGCGTGAACCTGGTGACCCTCGGGGTGTTCTCCTGGGGCCTGGTCGAGACCGCCGACGGCGTCTTCGACTGGACCTGGTTCGACGAGGTGGTCGCGCTGCTGCACGCCCACGGCATCGCGATCGACCTCGCCACGCCGACCGCCGCGCCGCCGTCCTGGCTGCACACCGCGCACCCCGAGGTGCTGCCGTACGACGCCGACCTGTACCAGCAGCCGCCCGGCGGCCGGCTGGCGTGGTGCCCGAGCAGCGCGGTGTTCCGGCGGTACGCCCTGCGGTACGTCGAGGCGCTGGCGGAGCGGTACGGCCGGCACCCCGCCGTGCGGCTGTGGCACGTGAGCAACGAGCTCGGCGGCGGCAACGCGCGGTGCTACTGCGACGTGTCGGCCGCGGCGTTCCGGGACTGGCTGCGCGCGCGGTACGGGTCCCTGGACGCGGTGAACGCGGCGTGGGGCACGGCGCAGTGGGGGCACCGGTTCGGCGCGTGGGACGAGATCCTGCCGCCGCGCGGGAAGCACGGTGCCCCGAACCCCGGGCTCTACCTCGACTACGAGCGGTACTCCTCGGACGCGCTGCTCGCGCACTACCTCGCCGAGAAGGAGGTGCTCGAGCGGCACTCCGACGCCCCCGTCACGACGAACATGATGGTCGGCCCCGGCGCGCAGGTCGTCGACTACGCGTCCTGGGCCCCGCACACCGCCGTGGTGGCGAACGACCACTACACGCTGGTGGACGACCCGGACCGGGAGCAGGACCTCGCGTTCGCCGGGGACCGGATGCGCGGCATGTCCGCGGGGCGTCGGCCGTGGCTGCTCATGGAGCACTCCACCGGGGCGCCGTCCTGGCAGCAGCGCAACCGCGCCAAGGATCCCGGCGAGATCGCCCGCAACGCCCTGGCCCACGTCGCGCGCGGCTCCGACGGCGCGCTGTTCTTCCAGTGGCGTGCCTCGACCGCCGGGGCCGAGCAGTTCCACTCGGCGATGGTGCCGCACTCGGGGACCCGGTCCCGGATCTGGCGGGAGGTCGTCGCGCTGGGGCGCGACCTGCGGGCCCTCGCGGAGGTGCAGGGCACCGTGGTCGAGCCCGCCCGCGCCGCGATGGTCGTCGACGACCCGGCCGGCTGGGCGCTGCAGCACGGACTGACCCCGCACCGGGCGCTGCGGTACGGGCGCGAGCTGCGCACCTGGCACCGCGCCCTGTGGGAGCGGCAGGTGCTCTGCGACGTCGTGCCGCCCGGGACCGATCTGGCCGGCTACGACCTGGTGCTGGTGCCGACGCTGCAGGTGCTGTCCGACGCGGAGGCGGACCGGCTGCGCGCCGTGCCGGAACGCGGCGGGACGCTGCTGGTCACCTACCTGTCCGGCGTCTGCGAGCCGACCGGCCGAGTCCGGCCCGGGCTGGGCGCCCTGCAGGACGTGCTCGGCGCGTGGACCGACGAGTTCTACCCGCTGCAGGCCGGCGAGCGCGTCCGGCTGGACGACGGCACCGAGGTCGCGGACTGGACCGAGCGGGTCGAGCTCGACGGCGCCGAGGCGGTCGTCCGGTACGCGGCGTCGTCGCTGGCGGGCGGCCCGGCGGTGACCCGCCGCTCCGTCGGCGACGGCGGGGCCGCCTGGTACGTCGGGGCGGCGCTGCCCCGCGCGGCCGTCGACCGGGTCGCCGCCCTGCTCGTCGAGGAGGCCGGGCTCCCGCGCACCGCCGAGGCCGACCCCGGCGTCGAGGCGGTCCGCCGCGTCGGCGCCGGGTCCTCCTACCTGTTCCTGCTCAACCACACCGACGCGGACCGCAAGGCCACCGCGTCCGGGACCGACCTGCTGACCGGCGCGGAGGTCGGGCCCGTCACCACCGTGCCGGCGGGCGGCGTGCGCGTCGTCCGCGAGCGCCGCTGACACCTGCGACACCCCTGCGCCACCCTGAGCCACCCCTGCGACACCCGGGAGCACCCGTGCAGCACCACACCCTCGCCGACGGCTGGACCGTCACCGCCACCGCCGGCCCCGTGCCCGACGCCGTCCTCGCCGCGGGCGCCCTCGCCGCCGAGGTGCCCGGCTCCGTGCACACCGACCTCCTGGCCGCCGGCCTCATCCCGGACCCGTACCTGGACGCGCACGAGGAGTCCGTGCGCTGGTTCCACGGCACGGACTGGCGGTACGAGCGGGCGCTCGCGCTGGAGCCCGCCGCGGACGGCGAGCGGGTCGACCTCGTGCTGGAGGGCGTCGACACCGTGGGCACCGTGGCGCTCGGCGGGCGGGTGCTCGGGACGACCGCGAACATGCACCGGTCGTACCGGTACGACGTCCGGGACCTGGCGGACGGGGCCCCGCGCGCCCTGACCGTCGACCTGCGGTCCGCCACCGCGTACGCCGACGAGGTGCGGGACGCCCTGGGCGACCGCCCCTCGGCGTACAGCCCGGTGCCGTACAACTTCGTCCGCAAGATGGCCTGCTCGTTCGGCTGGGACTGGGGGCCGGACCTGCGCACCGCCGGGCTGTGGAAGCCGGTGCGGGTCGAGCGCTGGTCGGTGGCCCGCCTCGCCCGGGTGCGGCCGCTGGTCACGCTCGACGCGGACGGCACCGGCCGGGTGGTGGTGCACGTGGACGTGGAGCGGTCGGGGCTGGTGCCGGACGCCGCGCTGACCGTCCGGGCGGCGGCGCTGGGGGTGTCGGCCTCCGTGACCGTGCCGGCGGGCGACTCCGCGGCGGCCGTCGAGCTCGCGGTCCCGGACGCCCCGGTGTGGTGGCCGGTCGGGCACGGCGAGCAGCCGCTGGTCGACCTGGACGTCACGCTCACGGCGGCCGACGGCGGCGACGGCGCGGCGCTGGACACCTGGCGCCGGCGGGTCGGCTTCCGGTCCGTCACCCTCGACACCGCCGACGACGAGCACGGCACCCGGTTCACGCTCGTGGTCAACGGCCGCCCGGTCGCCGTGCGCGGGGCGAACTGGATCCCCGACGACCACTTCCTGACCCGGATCACGCGCGAGCGCCTGGCGCGCCGGCTCGACCAGGCGGCCGACGCGCACCTCAACCTGCTGCGGGTCTGGGGCGGCGGGATCTACGAGTCCGAGGACTTCTACGAGGCGTGCGACGAGCGCGGCCTGCTGGTCTGGCAGGACTTCCTGCTCGCCTGCGCGGCGTACCCGGAGGAGGAGCCGCTGCGCTCCGAGATCGAGGCGGAGGCGCGGGAGAACGTCGTCCGGCTGATGCCGCACCCGTCGCTGGTGCTGTGGAACGGCGGCAACGAGAACGTCTGGGGCCACGAGGACTGGGGCTGGAAGGCGCAGCTCGGGGAGGCGACCTGGGGCCGGTGGTACGCCGAGGAGCTGTTCCCCGCCGTGCTGGCGGAGCTCGACCCGACCCGCCCGTACGCCACCAACAGCCCGTTCACCCCGCGCCGCGACCCCGAGGACGTGCACCCCAACGACCCCGACCGCGGCACGCACCACCAGTGGGAGGTGTGGAACCGGGTCGACTACACGGTCTACCGCTCGGAGATCCCGCGGTTCTGCTCGGAGTTCGGGTTCCAGGGCCCGCCGGCCTGGCGCACGCTCGTCGACTGGGTGCACGCCGTCGACGGCGGCCCGCTCGCCGACGCCCGCCTGCCGCAGGAGGACCCGGTGTTCCTCGTGCACCAGAAGGCCGAGGACGGCAACGGCAAGCTCGACCGCGGCATGGCCCCGCACCTCGGCGTCCCGCGCGACTTCGCCGACTGGCACTGGGCGGCCCAGCTCAACCAGGCCCGCGCCGTCCGGCACGCGGTCGAGCACTACCGCGCCTGGTGGCCGCGCACCGCGGGCTGGATCGTCTGGCAGCTCAACGACTGCTGGCCGGTGACGTCCTGGGCCGCCGTCGACTCCGCCGAGCGGCCCAAGCCGCTCTGGTACGCGCTGCGCGCCGCCGGCGCCCCGCGCACGCTGTTCCTCGCCGAGCGCGACGGCGGCGTCGTGCTGGTCGCGACCAACGACACCGACGAGCCCTGGGCCGGCACCGCGCACCTGCGCCGGGAGACGCTCGGCGGCGTGACGGCCGCGGCGGCGGGCGTGCCTGTGGCGGTCGAGCCGCGGTCGGTGGCGGTCGTGCCGCTGCCGGCGGACCTCGCCACGCCCCGCGACCCGGCGGGCGAGGTGCTGGCGGCGCGGCTGCCGGACGGCGGCTCCGAGCGGCGGGCGACGCACACCTTCGTGGAGGACGTCGACCTGCGGCTCGACCCGGGGGCGGTGCGGGCCACCGCGGCGCGCGAGCCCGGCGGCTACCGGGTCGAGGTCGTCGCCCGGTCCTACGCGGCCGACGTCACGCTGCACGCCGACCGGCTCGCGGCGGACGCGCTCGTCGACGACGCGCTGGTCACGCTGCTGGCGGGCGAGCGGGCGACGTTCCACGTGACGACGGACGCCGTGCTCGACCTGGCCGACCTGACGTCCGCGCCGGTGCTGCGGTCGGCGAACGACCTGCGGGGCGTGCCGCTCGCCGGCGTGCCGCTCGCGGGCGAGCCCGACCGCGAGGCCGACCTCGAGGCCGACCTCGAGGCGGCCCGGTGAGCGGCGCGCGCCGGTTCCCCGACGGGTTCGTCTGGGGCGCGGCCACGGCCGCGTACCAGGTGGAGGGCGCGACGGACGCGGACGGCCGCGGCCCGTCGATCTGGGACACCTTCTCCCGGACGCCCGGCGCCGTGCTCGGCGGCCACACCGGCGACCTCGGCACCGACCACTACCGCCGGTTCGCGGACGACGTCGCGCTGATGGCCGACCTCGGGCTCGGTGCCTACCGGTTCTCGGTCGCGTGGCCCCGCGTGCAGCCGACCGGGCGGGGGCCGGCGAACCCCGCCGGGCTGGACTTCTACCGGCGGCTGGCCGACACCCTGCTGGCGCACGGCATCGACCCGGTCGTCACGCTCTACCACTGGGACCTGCCCCAGGCGCTGGAGGACGCCGGCGGCTGGCCCGCGCGGGACACCGCCTGGCGGTTCGCCGACTACGCGGGCCTCGTCGCGGGCGCGCTCGGCGACCGCGTCGCGCTGTGGACCACGCTCAACGAGCCGTGGTGCTCCGCCTACCTCGGGTACGCGTCCGGCGAGCACGCCCCGGGCGTGCAGGACCCCGCCCGGGCGCTGGCCGCGGTGCACACGCTCAACCTCGCGCACGGGCTCGGCGCCCGCGCGGTGCGCGCCGCCGCGGGTGACGCGGCGCCGGTGTCGATCACGCTGAACCTCCAGGTGAACCGGGCCTCGTCGGCGGCGCCCGCGGACGCGGCGGCGAAGGCGCGGCTGGACCGGGTGGCGAACGAGGTGTTCCTCGGGCCGCTGCTCGACGGCGCGTACCCGGAGGAGGTCGTCGCGGAGACCGCGCACCTCACCGACTGGTCGTTCGTGCGCGACGGGGACCTGGAGCTGATCCGGACACGGCTGGACGCGCTCGGGGTGAACTACTACACGACCGCGCTGGTCGGCGCGGACACGGCCGGGACCGGGCCGGCGCCCGGGACCGGGGACGCCGCGGCCGGGGAGGCCGACGTGCAGGCGGCCTCGCCCGCGGGCGCGACCCGGCCGCCCGCCAACCTCGTCGAGGGTGTCCGCTGGCGGCACCAGCCGGGCCCGCGGACCGCGATGGGCTGGGTGGTCGACCCGTCGGGGCTGACCGAGCTGCTGGTCGACCTGCACCGCCGCCGCCCGGACCTCCCGCTGCACGTCACCGAGAACGGGGCGGCCTACCCCGACGTCGTCGCGCCGGACGGGGGCGTGCACGACGCCGACCGGGTGGCCTACCTGCACGCGCACGTCGAGGCGGTCGGCGCGGCGCTGGACGCCGGGGCGGACGTCCGGGGCTACTTCGCGTGGTCGCTGCTGGACAACTTCGAGTGGGCGTACGGGTACGAGCGCCGGTTCGGGATCGTGCACGTCGACTACGCGACGATGGCGCGCACCGTGAAGGACTCGGGGCACTGGTACCGGCGGCTCGCGACCACGGGCGTGCTGCCGCCCGTGGGCGGCGCGGCGCCCGCGGTGGCCGTCGGGGCGGGCGCGGGCGCAGGTGTCGGCGCCGGGGCGGGAGCCGGGGCCGCGGGAGCCGGGGCCGGCGCGGGAGCCGGGGCCGGGGCCGGCTGAGCCGTTCCCTCTTGCCGGGTCCCTCTTGCCGGGTCGGGGCGGCGCGAGCATCCTCGTGCCGTCCCGCCCGGCCGCCCCCTCGACGACCGGCCGCCCGCGCCGCAGGAGGCACCGTGCTCACGCTGGAGCTCATCGTCGTCGTGCTGCTCGCGCTCCTGGCCGGAACGGCCCTCGGGCGCCGGCTCGGCGTCGCGCCGCCGCTGGTCCTGCTCGTGCTCGGGATCGGCCTCGGGTTCCTCCCCGCGTTCCGCGGGCTCACCGTGCCGCCGGAGCTGGTGCTGCTGGTGGTGCTGCCCGCGCTGCTCTACTGGGAGAGCCTGACGACGTCGCTGCGCGAGATCCGCGCGAACCTGCGGGTGATCGTGCTGTCCAGCGTGCTGCTCGTGGTGGTCACCGCGGGTGTGGTCGCCGTCGTGCTGCACGCCCTCGGGATGCCGTGGGGCCCGGCGTGGATCCTCGGCGGCGTGCTCGCACCCACCGACGCCACCGCCGTCGCCGGCGTCGCCCGCGGCATGCCGCGCCGCACCCTCACCACCCTGCGCGCGGAGAGCCTGGTCAACGACGGCACCGCTCTGGTCATCTACGCGATCGCGGTGCACGCCGTCGCCGAGCCGGTCACGGGCGGCTACCTGGCGGGGCGGTTCACGATCTCCTACCTCGGCGGCGCGGCCGCGGGGGTGGTGGTGTGGTGGCTGGCGGTCCAGCTGCGCGAGCGGATGCACGAGGCGATCCAGCAGAGCGTGATCAGCGTGCTGACCCCGTTCGCCGCGTTCCTCCTCGCCGAGCTCGTGGAGGCGTCCGGCGTCCTCGCCGTGGTCGTCGCCGGCCTGCTCATCAGCCAGAGCGGGCCGCGCCTCATCCCCGCCGCCGCCCGGGTGCAGTCGCAGTCGTTCTGGGCGGTCGTCAGCCACGTGCTCAACGGCGCGCTGTTCGTGCTGGTCGGCATGCAGCTCGTCACCGCCGCCGACGGCCTGACCTCCGCGCGGCTCGCCGAGGCCGTGGGCTGGACCGCCGCCGCGTTCGGCGCGGTGATCGGCGCCCGGATGCTGTGGTTCCACACCACGCCCTACGTCGTCCGCGCGCTCGACCGCCGCCCGGTGCAGCGCACCCGGCGCGTGTCCTGGCGGCACCGGATGCCCGGGGCCTGGGCGGGGTTCCGCGGGGCGGTGTCGCTGGCCGCGGCGCTGGGCGTGCCCGAGACCACGGGGGACGGTGCACCGTTCCCCGGGCGGGACGTCATCATCTTCATCACCGGCGGCGTGATCCTGGCGACGCTGCTGGTCCAGGGGCTCACGCTGCCGGCCGTCGTCCGCTGGGCCCGGCTCCCCGTCGACGACGGCATCGAGAGCGAGCGGCACCACGCGGAGAAGGTCGCGACCCGCGCCGCGCTGGACGCCCTCCCGGTCGAGGCGGCGCGGCTCGGGCTGAACGGCAAGGTCGTCACCAAGCTCGAGGCGGAGTACCGGATGCACGCGGAGGCGCTGGCGGAGGCCGGCGACGGGCCCGCCGACGACGGCCGCCCGCGCGAGGCCGACTTCGACGCGCTCCGGCTGGCGGTGCTCGCGCACAAGCGCGCAGCGGTGGTGCGGCTGCGCGACGAGCGGACGATCGACGACATCGTGCTGCGCGAGGTGCAGGCCCAGCTCGACGCGGAGGAGGTCCGGCTCACCCGGGGCGCCCTGTCCCCGGAGTGAGCCGGGCTCGCGGGTGTCGGTGGTCGGCGGCAGGATGACGGACGTGCTGCTCGCCGACGTCGCCGCCACCAGCGCGGGCCTGGCCGCGACCCGCTCGCGCCTCGCCAAGCGGGCGCTGCTCGTCGACCTGCTGCGCCGCACCGGCCCGGACGAGGTGCCCGTCGTCGCGCGGTACCTCGCGGGCGAGCTCCGGCAGCGCCGCACCGGTCTGGGCTGGCGGTCCCTGCGCGACCTGCCGCCGCCCGCGGCCGAGCCGTCCCTCGACGTCCTCGCCGTGGACGCGACCTTCGAGCGCATGGCCGGGCTGTCCGGCCCGGGCTCCGCCGGCGCGCGGTCCGCGCTCGCGGCGGAGCTGTTCGGCGCGGCCACCGCCGACGAGCAGCGGTTCCTCGCGGGCCTCGTCGCCGGCGAGGTGCGCCAGGGCGCGCTCGACGCGCTGCTGCTGGACGCGGTCGCCGAGGCCGCGGGCGTGCCGGTGGCGGCCGTCCGGCGGGCCGCGATGCTGGCGGGGGCGAGCGAGCCGGTCGCCGAGGCGGCCCTCGCGGCACCGACCCCCGAGGCGGCGCGGGCCGCCCTGGACGCGTTCGGCCTGGCGGTCGGCCGCCCGGTGCGGCCGATGCTCGCCGCCTCCGCGCCCGACGTCCCCGCGGCGGTCGCCGGCTTCGACGGCCGCGCGGTCGTCGTCGACGCCAAGCTCGACGGCATCCGGATCCAGGTGCACCGCGACGGCGACGAGGTGCACGTCTACACCCGCAGCCTCGACGACATCACCGCCCGGGTGCCCGAGGTCGTCGAGGTCGCCCGCGCCCTCCCGGTCCGCGCGGTCGTCCTGGACGGCGAGGCGCTGGCCCTCGGACCCGACGGTCGCCCGCGCCCGTTCCAGGAGACCGCCGCGCGCAGCGCCACCCGGGACGCCGAGCTGGCCGCGACCACCGCCCTGCGGCCGTACTTCTTCGACGTCCTGCACCGCGACGGCGTCGACCTGCTCGACGCGCCGCTGACCGACCGGCTGGCCGTGCTCGACGCGATCGCCCCGGACCACGCCGTCGAGCGGGTCGTCACCGCGGACCCCGACGTCGCGCAGGAGGCGTTCGCCGGCTGGGTCGCCGCCGGGCAGGAGGGCGTGATCGTCAAGGACGCCGCCGCGCCCTACGAGGCGGGCCGGCGCGGTGGCGCCTGGGTCAAGGTCAAGCCGCGGCACACGCTCGACCTGGTCGTGCTGGCCGTCGAGCGCGGCTCCGGCCGCAGGGTCGGCTCCCTGTCCAACATCCACCTCGGCGCGCGGGACGGCGACGGCGGGTTCGTCATGCTCGGCAAGACGTTCAAGGGCATGACGGACGAGATGCTCGCCTGGCAGACCGCGCGGTTCCGGGAGCTCGAGGTCGCCGACGACGGCTGGACCGTGACGCTGCGGCCCGAGCAGGTGGTGGAGATCGCGTTCGACGGCGTGCAGCGGTCCACCCGGTACCCCGGCGGGCTGGCGCTGCGGTTCGCGCGGGTCCTGCGGTACCGCGACGACAAGCCCGCGGCGGAGGCGGACACGATCGACACGGTGCGGGCGCTGGCGGCACCGGCGGGTGCCGCGGGCTGACGCCGGCGCGGGTCGGGCCCGACCTCACCCGGGAACCGGGACCCAGGTCCCTTCCGCACCCCGCCGCACCGAGGCGGCCCGTCGCGCGGACGGGTGATCCATCCGCAGGTCAGCGGGCTCGTCGGGGTCGGCGCACGAGAGGATGGACCCGTGGACCACCACCCCCGGTCCACGGGCCGCGAGGACGCGACCGCCTCCCCCGCGGCGACCCAGCCGGTGGCGCGACCCGCCACCCAGACCGTGCAGGAGGACCCCGTGCACCCCGACCTGTTCCTCGTCGTGTACCGCCAGCAGGAGCGCGAGCTCGAGCACCGGCTCGAGCACCGGCGCTCGCAGGCCGCCCGGGGCGACGACCCCGGACGCCGGCCGCGGCACCGCCGCCCGCTCGCGGCCCTCGCTGCGGCCCGCCGCCGGCACTGACCCGCCGCCCCCGACCCGCCGGTCCCGCCCCGGCCCGCACCGCCGCGGCCCGGGCGCCGAGGTCGTCACCCCCGCACGAGGTCGTCACTCACGAGTGGCGACCTCGTCGCGTTCCGCCGAGCTCGGCGCCCCGGCCTGCCCGCGGACGGCATTCGCGACGGCCGGCGCACCCCTGCGGGGCGGCCGCGCGTCCCCCGGACGCCCCGCGCTCACGCCAGCCGCGGCAGCACCTGTCCCGGCCCGAGCAGCGCCCGGAACGGGTCCCCCCGCTCCGCCACGCGGTCGAGCACCGTGCGGATCGTGAACGCGTCCGGCCGCAGCCACGGCTCGTCGAGCTCGTCCCAGGTGATCGGCGCCGACACCGGCGCCCCCGCCCGGGCGCGCGGGCTGTACGGCGCCACCAGCGTCTTGTTGATCGCGTTCTGCGTGTAGTCGAGCCGCGCCTGCCCGCCGCGGGCCTTGACCTCCCACTTCCAGCTCACCAGGTCGGGCACCACCGCGCCGACGGTCCGCGACACCCGTTCGACCCACGCGCGGGTGTCGTCGAACGACGGGCCGGTCGCGATCGGGATCCAGATCTGGATGCCGCGCTGCCCGGTCACCTTCGGCACCGCGCGCACGCCGAGGTGCTCGAACGCGTCGCGGTGCAGCCGGGCGAGCAGCAGCACGTCCTCCCACGCGGTGGACGGCCCCGGGTCGAGGTCGACCAGCGCGTACGTCGGGCTCCGGGGCGCGTCGGTGCGCGACGTCCAGGCGTGCCACTCCAGCGCCCCGAAGTTCGCCGCCCAGATCAGCGCCGCCGGCTCGTCGACGACGAGGTAGGTGCGGCTGTCGCCGGAGTCGGCCTCGGGGTTGTCCCAGCGGGGCAACCAGTCCGGCGCGTGCGTCGGCAGCTCCTTGTGCCAGAAGCCCGCGGTGCCGGCGCCCTGCGGGAACCGGTGCATGTTGAGCGCGCGGCCGTGCAGGTACGGCAGCACCACCGGCGCGATCCGCGCGGCGTACCGGAGCAGCTCGCGCTTCGTCACGGGCTCCCCCCCGTCGCGCGCCGGGAACAGCACCTTGTCGAGGTTGGTCACCTTGAGCCGCCGGCCGTGCACGTCCCAGGTCCCGCCGTTCGGCCCGAGGTCGTCGAGCGCGGCCAGCTCGTCGTCGGTCGGCGGGTCCACCTGCGGGGCGCGCAGGTCGACGGACGCCTCCGCCGCCGGGAGGTCGGAGCGCCACAGCCGGTCCGGGTCGGCCTTCACCTCGTCGTTGGTCCGGCCGCTCAGCACCGACCGCGGGTGGTCCTCCGCGTCCCAGCCCTTCACCGCGTGCTCGTCGTGCTTGTGGACGAGGATCCACTGCTCCTTGCCGTCCGCCCCCGGCCCGCCGCGGCGCACCAGCACCAGCCGGCCGCGCAGCTTCTCGCCGTGCACGTCGGCGTGCAGCTCGCCCGCGGCGATCGTCGCGGCCGGGTCGTCCGTGCCGTGCGGCTCCCAGGTGCCGCGGTCCCACACGATGACGTCCCCGCCGCCGTACTCGCCCGCGGGGATCACGCCCTCGAAGTCCTCGTACTCCAGCGGGTGGTCCTCCACGTGCACGGCCATCCGCCGCGCGTCCGGGTCGAGCGTCGGACCCCGCGGCACCGCCCAGGACACCAGGACCCCGTCGACCTCGAACCGCACGTCGTAGTGGAGCCGCCGGGCGCGGTGCCGCTGCACCACGAACCGCCGGGGCGCGCCGGGCGCCGTCGGTGCGGGCGTCGCGGCCCCCGCAGGCTCGGCGGTGCGGTCGAAGTCGCGCATCGACCGGTACGTCTCGAGCCCGCGCGCGGGCGCGGTGCCCCCGCCCGCCGACGTCCCGCGGCGGCGCCGCTCCGGCACGCCGACCACCCCTTCCTCAGCTCGTCCGCTCCGGGCCAGCCTGGCGGAACGGGGCGCGGCGCGCGCGCTCAGCCGGCCGCGAAGGCTCGGTCCCAGGCAGATCGGACGGCATCGAGCGCCGCCTCGGGCCCCAGGTCGAGGCGTGTCTGGTGCGCCAGGTCCGTCCGCCACCGGTCCGGGTCAGGGGGCATCGCGAAGACCCACGGACCGGGCGCACCGCCGAACGGGCCGAACCGCCGGAACAGCGCCGCGGCCTTGCGGTCGACTCTGCCCTGCGCGGCGAGCCGCGCCAGGTCCCAGAGATCGCGCGACGCCCCGCGGTCGATCCACGCCGCGAGCTTCGCCGCCGCGAAGGCCGGCGCTGTCAAGGTCCGGAGCCGCGTCGGCGCCACGTCCGAGTACCGCTGCTCGATGTCGCGGACCTCGGTCGGCCACGGGTAGCCGGCGCCGTCGAGCAGCTGCACGCGGATGCTCGCGCCGGTGGGGACGGAGAGCAGGGCCGCTCGTGATCCGCCCGCCTCGGCCAACGGCGGCGACCACGTCACTCGGCCGTGCGAACGGAGCAGCGCGCGTCCCACCGCCGCCGTCACGAGGCGGGCCGCCTCGCCGCGGCCGGACCGCGCGAGGAGGTCGATGTCCTCGCTCAACCTCCCGTCGGGCAGGAACGTGCGGGACAGAGCGGTGCCGCCGAAGAACGTGATGGTGTCCGGGTCCAGCGCGCCGAGAGCCGCGAGGACGTGGGAGATGAGGTGGTCGCGGTCGACCTGGACCTGATCTGCCCCGAACCGCACCGCGACGGCGCTCAGCTCGGCGACCAGCGTCACGACACCCACCGCCGCACCCGGTCGAGCGCCGCACCCGCACGCGTCCGGGTGGCGAGGTCAGCCAGGACGGCCTGGTCCGCGAGCGGCGACAGCGCCCTGGCCACCGCGACGTGCTCCGGATCGGCCGTGGCGGGGCGGGCCAGGTCGAGCAGCGTCTGCTCCGGCGTCGTGACCAGGACCGCTCCGAGGTCGAGCACGACGCGTTCGGCGTCGAGCGTCGCGACCGATCGCCGCACGAACCGGACCTCCGCGTCGCGGTCGGCCAGGCGCAGGGGACGACGGGCCGCGGTCACCGCCACCCAGGCGGTACCGAGCGCCCGCGGCACGGCGCCGTGCACGCGGGCGGCCGTCAGTCCCATCAGGACGGGCTCGTCCACCTCGGCCGGGGTGCGCGCGACCGCTGCGGCCGCCGCCTCGAGCGACGGACGCCAGGTGGCGGGGTCCGCGTCCAGCGGCACACCGCAGTAGTACCCGTAGGCGAGGCGGTGCAGCCAGCCGCGGCGCTCGAGGTCCTGCACCCCCGCACGCGGGTTCGTGTAGAACGGCGCGAGGTCGGAAGGACGGACCGTGCGCGAGGGCGCAGCGGCGACTGCGCGGAGCACATCCATCTGGCCTCCCGGAATCACGTGTGCTCAGAGTAGTGCCCGACACTACTCTCGACACACACTCCGGCGGCCCCGTCCGCGCGCCTCAGCCGAGCCAGCGGCGCAGCCTCTTCTTCCCCGCGGCGCGGGCCACGGCACCCGCAGCGCGCTCCGTCTCCCGCCCGCGCGCCTCCTCCAGGGCGTGCAGCCGGCCGTACAGGAACGCCACCTCGGTGCTCGGCGCGTGCCGGGCGAGCTCCCGCAGCCGCGCCCGGGCGACGACGGAGTCGTGATGTTCGCCGAGCACCTCCTGCAGGTCCTCCATCCGACGCGCGTACCGGTCGGCGTCCGCGCCGAGCACCCCGGCGACCGACTCCCCGGCGTAGCGCGCGGCCTTGGCGGCCTTGCGGGCGTCGTGCAGCGCGTCGTCCCGGCGGCGGCCCTCCGGCACCCGGCGTGCGCGACGCAGCCGGCGGCGCACCTTCCGGTCCCGGCGCGCGACCTGCCCGGGCAGCACCCGGCGTGCGCGGCGCCGGCCCTCGTCGGAGTACCGGGGCTCGGCGACGAACGCCGCCACGTCCCGCAGGAGCCGGCGGTACCGGTCGCCGTCGAGCTCGCGCAGCAGCGTGTCGAGCGCGTCCTGCGCCGCCCGGCCGAGCTCGGCGTCCGCGGCGACCGCCGCCGCGTGCGTCCCGGTGCCGACCGCCTCCTCGGCCCCAGGTCCTTCGACCGCGGACCGCACCCGCTCGCGCAGCACCTCCGCGTCCCGGGCCCGACCGAGCACGTCCGCCAGCCAGCCGAGCTCGTCCCGCAGCGGCCGCACGGTGCCGGGCGCGAACAGCCGCCCGAACGTCCGCAGCGCGGTGCGCACCCGGCGGGCGGCCACCCGCATCTGGTGCACCCCACCCGGCGCCCCGAGCCGGACCCGCAGGTCCTGCCCCCGGAGCCGGTCGAGCTGGTCGGACACGTAGCCGACGACGACGTCCCCCGCGGGCGACTTCGTCGTCAGCCGCGGCCGTCCCGGCGCGCGCCCGCCGGCCGGGCCCAGCACCCGATCGAGCTTCGAGCGCTCCGCGGCGGGCCGGAGCCCGAGCGCGCCCAGCCGCTCCTCGACCACGTCCAGCAGGTCCCCGGCGCCCTCGACCAGCTCGACCTCGACCTCGCGCCACTCCTCGGGCGCCCCGACCACGTCGCCCGTCGAGCCTGACGGCCGGACCCGCCGCGCCGTCACCCGGTCGTCGACGAGCTCGAGCAGCACCCGGCCGGTCGCGTCCGCGAGCCGGTGCACCGCCCGGGAGGTCCGCACCTCTGCGACCGGGCGCAGCGTCGACCCGAGCGTCGCCGCGTGCACCAGGGCGCGCAGCGGCGCGGGGACCGTGCGCACGGCCCGCCCGGGCGGCAGCCGCACCTCGGAACGCTCGTCCGGGCCGGCCGGGACCTTGAGGTGCCACCCGGCGTCCTCGCCGCCGGTCCGCCGGCGCAGGGTCAGCCCCGCGGCGGACAGCCGCAGGTCGGCGGTGTCGAAGTAGGTCGCCACCAGCTCGACGGCGTCGTCGCTCGCGGCGACGGGCGTGCCGCCGTCGGGCAGCCCGGGGGCCCCGGCCAGGAGCTCGGTCAGCGCCGGGAGCTCGACGTCCGGGCCGGTGGCGTACTTCCGCTCGATCTCGCGATGCACGTCGGCCATGGCACCCGTTGTATCCCGGGTGGCTCCTCGCGGCGACCGCGGGCCGTCCGGGTGAACCGCCACGGTCGCGGCGCAGGTCGACGGGTCCGTCCCCGTCACCCGGGACCTCCGGCCCCTCCCCCGGCGCGCCCCGTGGCCGATCGGACCGGCCCAGGGGGCACTTCCGCCCGTCGCACGAGGACAAGGCGCAGACATGAGCACGACCACACCCACCCGCCGCACGACGACCGGCTCGTGGTTCCGCGACCGCGGGGTGCGCACCCGCATCCTGGCCGCGGTGCTGCTGGCCTCGCTGGTCGGCGCGGTCGTCGGCGTGATGGGCATCGCGGCCCTCGCACGTACCGACGACGCCGCGCGGTCGCTGTACCGGGACAACTTCATGGGGCTGCAGTACGCCGCCCAGGCCCGGCGCGCCACGGTCGAGATGCGGTTCGCCCTCGCCAACCACGTGATCGCCCAGGAGACGGCGGACAAGGACGCGGCCGAGCAGAAGATCGCGGCGGCCGAGGCCGAGGTCCGGGACGCCGTCGCCGCCTACCAGGGGCTCGACCTCGACGCGGACGCGCGCGCGGAGCTCGACGCGTTCGTCACGGCTCTCGACGCGTACACCACCCTGCGCGACGACAAGATGCTCTCCGCCAGCCGGGCGCACGACACCGCGTTGTACGTGTCGATCCGGGACGGCGAGGCCCAGTCGATCATCGACCAGATGGGCGACAGCATGACGCAGCTCGTCACCGGCGAGGAGGACGGCGCGGCCGCGGCTGCCGCCGCCGCGCAGCGCGGCTTCGAGTCCAACCGCACGCAGGTGCTCGTCCTGCTCGTGGTGGGGACCGCGCTCGCCGTCGCCGTGGGCGTGCTCGTCGCCCGGTCGATCGTCCGCGGCCTGGGCCGGGTCCGCTCGGTCGCGGAAGGGCTGCAGCGCGGCGACCTGACCGTCCGCGCCGGCCTCGCCACGCGGGACGAGGTCGGGGCCGTGGGGACCGCCCTCGACTCCGCTGTGGCGAACCTGCGCGACGTCATCGGCACCATCGACGCGTCGTCGGGCTCCCTCGCGTCCGCAGCGGAGCAGATGTCCGCGACCACCGGCCAGATCGCGGCGGCAGCCGAGGAGACGTCGGCCCAGGCGGGGGTGGTCGCCGCCGCCGCCGAGCAGGTGTCCCGCAACGTCCAGACCGTCGCCGCCGGGTCGGAGGAGATGGGGGCGTCCATCCAGGAGATCGCCCGCAACGCCACCCTGGCCGCCGAGGTCGCGAACCGCGCCGTCGCCACCGTCGGCGACACCACGACCACGATGGGCCGGCTGGGCGAGTCCAGCAAGGAGATCGGCAACGTCGTCAAGCTCATCACCTCGATCGCCGAGCAGACGAACCTGCTGGCGCTCAACGCCACGATCGAGGCGGCCCGTGCGGGCGAGGCGGGCAAGGGATTCGCGGTGGTGGCGGGCGAGGTCAAGGAGCTGGCGCAGGAGACGGCGAGGGCGACCGACGAGATCGCGCGCCGCGTCGACTCGATCCAGGGCGACGCCGACGGCGCCGTCGCCGCGATCGACCAGATCAGCGCGATCATCGCCCAGATCAACGACTACCAGATGACCATCTCCAGCGCCGTCGAGCAGCAGACGTCGACCACCGCGGAGATGAACCGCAGCGTGTCCGAGGCCGCGACGGGGTCGACGGAGATCGCCTCGACCATCTCCGGGGTGGCGGAGGCGGCGGGCACAACCACCCAGGGCGTGTCCGACTCCCAGCAAGCGGTCGTGTCACTGGCGCAGATGTCCGCTGAGCTGAAGGACGTGGTCGGGCGCTTCACCGTCTGACGGCGTCGGCCCGATCCTTGCCTGCGGCAAACGAGTGAACCACCTCCGGGTGAGGGCCAGCACAGCCGATGCTCAGGAAGAACCCAGCGCAGCGATGCTGCCCGAGCAGGAGACGAGACGTGAGCACCGACGACCCCACCCCCACCCCCGCGGGACCGCCCGCACCCGAGCCGGGGTTCCCGGCGCCCGGTGCGCCGGCCGCCCCGAGCACGGCGCACCCGGCCCCGCCTGCGCCCTACCCCGCGCCGCCGGCCTCCGGGCCGCCCGCCGGCAGCCCGTACGGTGCCGCGCCCGGCGGGCTCGGCGCGCCCGTCCCCCCGGGCGCGTCCGGAGGTGGCAAGGGGTTCGCGATCACGGCGCTCGTCCTCGCCCTCGTGGCGCTCGTGCTGAGCTGGGTGCCGATCGTCAACAACCTCGCCGCCGTGCTGGCGGTCGTCGGCGTCGTCTTCGGCGTCATCGCCCTGGTCGGCGCGGTGCGGAAGGCGCGACCCGGCAAGGCGATGGCGATCAGCGCGATCGCCGTCGCGGTCGTGGCCTTCGTCGTCGTGATCGTCACGCAGATCGCCTACACGCGCGTGATCGACGACGTGGTGGACGACCTGAACGACAGCGTCGCGGAGCTCGAGCAGGACACCGGCGCGGGTGACGCGGCCGGCGACCCGGCGGCCGCGGACGCCGACGCGGAGGCACCGGCCGACGCATCCGCCGCGCAGGACCTCGCTGTCCTCGACGTCGCCTTCGGCCAGAACACGTACGACCCCACGACCTGGTGGTACGTGGCGGTCGTGGACAACCCGAACGCCGAGCACGTCTTCCCGTTCGCGGGCTTCACCGTCGAGGCGGTCGGGGCCGACGGCACGATCCTCGACTCCGCCCCCGACTACGTGGACCTGCTGCCCGGCCAGACAGCCCTGACCGGCGTGTTCCTGTCCGTGGGCGACGCCCCGGTGGACCACCTCGAGGTGCGCGGGCCGCAGGCGTCCGAGGCGGTGCACGAGAGCGACCTCGGCACGTTCGCCGTCGCGGACGTCGCCGCCGCGTCGGACGAGTGGTCCACCACCGTCGGGGGCACGCTGACCAGCGCGTTCCAGGAGGACCAGGAGCTGGTCAGCGTGGTCGTCGTGGCGACGGCGCCGGACGGCACCATCCTCGGCGCCCAGTCCACCTACGTCGACCGGCTGCCGGCCGGCGGCCAGGCGCGGTTCGAGGCGGTGTTCCTCTCGCCGCTGCCCGCCGACACGGCGTACACGGCGTTCCCCCGCCTCTGAGCGGACCCGGGCGGCGGGCGAGGCCCGCCGCCCGGCGCGGAGGACGGCGCCGTGTCGGACCCTGGTGCCAGGTTGGGTGGCGACCGCACGCTGGACGGCACCACGACCGACGAGGGGACACGCATGCGCGAGCACGCCTTCGTCCGGGTCACCCCGGACGCGCTCGACGACCTGACCGACCGGCTGGCCCGGACCCGCACCGTCCGGACGCCCGCCCTGGGCCGGCCGCTCGGGGTCGACCCCGACGTGCTGGCCGACCTCCTCGCGCACTGGCGCACCGGGTTCGACTGGCGCGCCCAGGAGGACCGCATCGCCGCCCAGCCCTGGTACGAGACTGATGAGGCGACGGTCCCGGTGCGCGCGATCGTCCGCCGCGGTTCGCCCGACGCCCCGGTCGTGGTCCTCCTGCACGGCTGGCCGGACTCGGTGCTCCGGTTCGAGCGGGTGCTGCCCGAGCTGGCGGACGTGACCGTGGTCGTCCCGGCGCTGCCCGGGTTCCCGTTCGCAGCGCCGGTCGACGGCGGCGGGCTCTCCGCGGTCGCGATGGCCGACGCCGTCGCGGGGGCGCTGCGCGAGCTCCGGTTCGACCGCTACGTGGTGTCGGCGGGCGACGTCGGGTGCGACGTCGCCGAGGCGCTCGCCGCCCGTCACCCCGAGGCGGTGACCGCGCTGCACCTCACCGACGTCTCCCAGTACCACTTCCTGGTCGACCTGCCCGAGGACCTGAGCGAGGAGGAGCGGGCGTACGTGGCCTACGGGCACCGGTGGCAGGCGGAGCAGGGCGGCTACATGCACGAGCAGGCCACCCGGCCCGGCACCCTCACGGCGGGGCTCGGCGACTCCCCCGCGGGACTGGCGGCGTGGATCGTCGAGAAGCTGGTCGCCTGGACCGACTCGGACGGCGACCTGGCGCGGGCGTTCACGCCGGACGAGGCGCTGACCTGGGTCAGCGCGTACTGGTTCACCGGCTCGATCGGGACGTCGTTCGCCCCGTACGCCGCCGGCGGCGCCAAGGACTGGCCGCGCATTCAGGCACCCACCGTGTTCACCGTGTTCGCGCACGACCTCGTCAACGCCCCCCGGCGGTTCGCGGAGCGGTTCTTCGCGGTCGCGGACTGGCGCGAGCACGCCCACGGCGGGCACTTCGCCGCCTGGGAGCGGCCGGCCGACTACGTCTGGGGAGTGCGTCGCGCGCTCGAGCTCCGTCGGCGGGACTGAGGACGGGCCGGCCCGGACGCGCCCTACGCTGGCGCCGTGGCCGCCACCCGCCTCCGCCGCGTCGCCGTGCTCGTGCTCGAGGGCGCCAAGCCGCTGGACGTCGGCATCCCCGCGCAGGTGTTCACCAACCGGCCGAGCATGCCGTACGAGGTCCGCGTCTGCGGTCCCGCGCCCGGCCTGGTCCGCGGCGGCGACGGGTTGTCGTACCACGTCGCCGACGGGCTCGACGCGCTGGCGTGGGCCGACGTCGTGTTCATCCCGGGGTACCGGCACCCCGACCGGGAGGACCCGCCGCCCGCCGTCGTCGCCGCGCTCGTGGCCGCCCACCACCGCGGCGCCGACCTGGCCGCGATCTCCACCGGTGCGTTCGCCCTCGCCGCCACCGGCCTGCTCGACGGGCGCCGCGCCACCACGCACTGGCACTACACCCGCGCCTTCGCGAACCGCTACCCGCGCGTCACCGTCGACGAGAACGTGCTGTTCGTCGACGAGGGCCAGGTCCTCACCTCCGCGGGTGCGGCGTCGGGGATCGACCTGTGCCTGCACCTCATCCGGCGCGACCTCGGCGTCGCGCCCTCGAACCACGCCGCGCGCCGCCTCGTCGCCGCGCCGTACCGCTCCGGCGGCCAGGCGCAGTACGTGCCGCGCAGCGTCCCGGAGCCGCTCGGTGAGCGGTTCGCCGCGACCCGGGAGTGGGCGCTGCACCGGCTCGACGAACCGCTGACCCTGGAGGCGCTCGCCCGGCACGCCGCAGTGTCGCCGCGCACGTTCTCCCGCCGGTTCGTGCAGGACTCGGGGTACACGCCGATGGAGTGGGTGCTGCGGGCCCGGGTGGACGTGGCACGCGAGCTGCTGGAGCGCTCGCAGCGGTCGGTCGAGCAGATCGCGGTGGACGTCGGTCTGGGGACGGGGGCGAACCTGCGGCGGCACTTCCAGCGCGTGCTCGGCACGACGCCGAGCGAGTACCGGCGCACGTTCGCGCGGGGCGAGTAGCCCGCCGCGCCGCCGAACCTCCGCCGTCCCGCCAGGCGCCAGACGACGGGTGCCGACGCTGGCGAGATCCGTGCGGACCATGGCGCGCGCGCCGCTGTCCGGGGAGCGCCGTCCCGCCGAGGCTGGAGGCGTCCCGAACGCACAGACCCACCGGAGGTACCCATGACCCGCGTCGCCATCAACGGCTTCGGACGCATCGGCCGCAACGTCCTGCGCGCGATCCTCGAGCGCGGTAGCGACCTGGAGGTCGTGGCCGTCAACGACCTCACCGAGCCGGCCGCCCTGGCCCGGCTGCTGGCCTTCGACTCGACGGCCGGGCGGCTCGGGCGGCCCGTGTCCGTGGACGGCGACCACCTCGTGGTCGACGGCCGCCGCATCGCCGTCCTCGCCGAGCGCGAGCCCGCCCGGCTCCCGTGGGCGGAGCTCGGGGTCGACGTCGTGCTCGAGTCGACCGGTCGGTTCGCGAGCGCCGCCGCCCGCGGCCACCTCGACGCCGGGGCGCGCGCCGTGCTGGTCGGGGCGCCGTCCGACGGCGCGGACGTCACCATCGCCTACGGCGTGAACACCGACGCCTACGACCCGGCCGTGCACACCGTCATCTCCAACGCCTCGTGCACGACGAACGCCCTCGCGCCGCTGGCCCTGGTGCTCGACGACCTCGCCGGGATCGAGCACGCGTTCATGACCACGGTGCACGCCTACACGCAGGAGCAGAACCTGCAGGACGGGCCCCACCGCGACCCCCGCCGCGCGCGGGCGGCCGCCGTCAACATCACCCCGACGACGACGGGCGCCGCCAAGGCGATCGGCCTGGTGCTGCCGCAGCTCGACGGCCGGCTGTCCGGCGACTCGATCCGCGTGCCGGTCCCGGTGGGCTCGATCGTCGAGCTCAACGCGACCGTCGCCCGGGACGTCACCCGCGAGGACGTGCTGGCCGCGTACCGTGCCGCGGCCGCGGGTCCGCTCGCCGGGGTGCTGGAGTACTCGGAGGACTTCCTGGTCTCGTCCGACATCGTCGGGAACCCGGCGTCGTCGGTGTTCGACTCGCACCTGACGCGGGTCGAGGGGAAGCACGTGAAGGTCGTCGCCTGGTACGACAACGAGTGGGGGTTCTCGAACCGCGTGGTCGACACGCTCGAGCTGATCGGGCGGTCGCAGGACTGAGCCACGGGGACGACGAAGGCCCGGACCAGCCGGTCCGGGCCTTCGTCATCTGCGTAGCGGGGACAGGATTTGAACCTGCGACCTCTGGGTTATGAGCCCAGCGAGCTACCGAGCTGCTCCACCCCGCGTCGGTGCCCCCACCCTACGCGACCCGGGCGCCGGGACCTAGTCGGCTCGGGGCACACCCCCGCTAACCCCGCACCCGCAGGCCGTCGACGAGCAGGCGCACCATCGGGTTCGGCGAGCCGTCCGCCGACGGCGCGCGGTGGCTCAGGTCGCCGATCGCCTGGAGGAGGTCGAGCGCGTCGACGTCGGGCCGGACCTCGCCGCTGGCCACGGCGGCCTCGAGGAGGGAGCGCAGGGCCGGCCCGAGGGTCGCCTCCAGGTAGGCGGGCAGCGCGTCGAACGCCGGGTCCCCGGAGCGGAGGGCCGCCGCGAGCCCCTGCTTGGTCGCGACGAACTGCGTGAACCGCGCGATCCACTGGTCCAGCGCCTCGCCGGGCGGGTACCGGCGCCGCAGCTCCTCGGCGGCCGCGGCGGTCGCGTCGATCTCCGTGGTGAAGACCGCGGTCACGAGGTCCGCCCGCGTGGGGTAGTGCCGGTAGAGGGTGCCGACGCCGACCCCGGCCTCGGCGGCCACCTCCCGCGCCGGTGCGTCGACCCCCGAGCGCTCGAACACGGCCCGGGCGGCGACGAGCAGGGCGTCGGCGTTCTGCCGGGCGTCGGCGCGCAGGGGCCGGGAGCTGGCGGACGAGGTCATGGCTCACCTCACTAGACAAACGGAACAGCGTTCCGTATGGTCGACGACATCGAAGCGGAACGGTGTTCCGCCACCAGCATACGGGAGGCACGCATGCAGTACCGCACCCTCGGGCGCACCGGCATCAAGGTGACGCCCTACGCGCTCGGCGCGATGATGCTCGGCTCGCTGGGCAACCCCGACCGCCGGGAAGGCGTCCGGATCATCCACCGCGCGCTCGACGCCGGGATCAACTTCGTGGACACCGCCGACCGCTACGGCGACTCGGAGGAGGTCGTCGGCGAGGCGCTGCAGGGGCGTCGCGACCAGGTCGTCCTCGCGACGAAGTTCCACGGCCCGGTCGACGACGACGTGAACCACCGGGGCGCCTCGCGGCGCTGGATCGTGCAGGCCGTGGAGCGCTCGCTGCGGAACCTGCGCACCGACCACATCGACCTCTACCAGCTGCACCGCCCCGACCCCGACACGGACATCGAGGAGACGCTCTCCGCCCTCACCGACCTCGTGCGGCAGGGCAAGGTCCGGGCGATCGGCTCCTCGTCCATGCGCGGCTCGGAGATCGTCGAGGCGCAGTGGGCCGCCGAGCGCCGCGGGTTCGAGCGGTTCCGCAGCGAGCAGCCGAACTACTCGGTCCTGGACCGCGAGATCGAGCGCGAGATCCTCCCCGTCGCGCAGCGCTACGGCATGGGCACCCTCGTGTACAGCCCGCTCGCCGGCGGCGCGCTGACCGGCAGGTACCGGGCCGGGCAGGCCAACGACACGTTCCGGGCGAGCACCGGCATGCGCCACTTCCGCGACGAGCGGCGCCTGGCCGCGGTGGAGCAGCTGCTCACGCTGTCGGACGAGGTCGGGATCCCGCTGCCGCACCTCGCGATGGCGTTCGCGATCGCGCACCCGGGGGTGACGTCCGCGATCATCGGACCCCGGACCCTGGAGCAGCTCGAGAACACGCTCGCCGGCGCCGACGTCGTGCTGACCGACGAGATCCTCGACCGGATCGACGCGATCGTGCCGCCCGGCGAGAGCATCGGCGCGATGGACATGGTCTACCGCGGTCCGGAGGTCGCCGACCCCGCCCTCCGGCGACGTCCGGGCGCCGAGCGCGCAGCCGGCTAGGCGTCGCTCGCCCCGCACAGCACGAAGGCCCGGACCGTGTGGTCCGGGCCTTCGTCGCCGATCTGCATCGGCACTGCGTAGCGGGGGCAGGATTTGAACCTGCGACCTCTGGGTTATGAGCCCAGCGAGCTACCGAGCTGCTCCACCCCGCGTCGGTGATCACTACGTTACGCCAGGGTGACGGGCGATCCAAATCCACCCGCCGTGCCCTCGGTCACACCCGCCGTGCCGGCCCGCCCCCGCGCCGGGCGCGCGGCGGGCCGGCTCCCCCGCGAGGGAACCGGCCCGCCGTGGTGCGCGCCCGGGGCGCCCGGGGCTCAGCCGCCCGAGCCGCCCAGCTCCGCGTCGGCCGCCGCGGCGTCCTCCAGGGCCTCCTGGAGCCGGGCCTGCGCCTCGCCGTAGGCGGCGAAGTCGCCGCCGGCCAGCGCGGCCTGCCCGTCCTGGTACGCCTGGGTGGCCCGGTCGATGGCCTGCGTCAGCCGGGTCTGGGCGTCGGCGGCGCCGGCGCCCGTGCCCCCGGTGGGCGCGGGCGTCGGCGTGGCGGCGCCGTCACCGGTGTCCCCGGTGTCCCCGCCGGTGTCGTCCCCGGTGGTCGGCGGCGTGATCTCGTTGCCGGCGTCGCCCGCGGACGTGCCGTCGTCACCGCCGAACACCTGGTCCAGCGCCTCGTCGAGGGTGCTGGCGAACCCGATCTCGTCGCCGAACGACACCAGCACGCGCTGCAGGAGCGGGAACTGCGTGCCGCTCGCCGCCTGGACGTAGACGGGCTGCACGTAGAGCAGGCCGCCGCCGACGGGGAGCGTGAGCAGGTTGCCGCGGATGACCTGGGAGTCGCCTCGCGCGAGGATGTTCAGCTCGTTCGACACGTCCGGGTTGGACGAGAAGTTGTTGTTCATCTGGTTCGGGCCCGGGACCGTGGAGTCGCGTGGCAGCTCCAGGAGCCGGATCTTGCCGTAGCCCTCCGCGGGTTCCCCCTCGGTCGACCCGGCCTCCGCGTCGACCGCGATGTACCCCGTGAGGACGTCACGGGCGTTGCCGCCGGCCGGCACGTACGTCGACATCAGGGAGAACGTCGCCGCGTCCTGCGTCGGCATCTCCAGCGTCAGGTAGTACGGCGGCTGCGCGACGCTCTGGCCCGAGGCCGTCGGGTCGTTCGGGGTGCGCCACGCGTCGTTGCCCGAGAAGAACTGGCCCGGGTCGGTCACGTGGTACGTGCCGAGCAGGGTCCGCTGCACCTTGAACAGGTCCTCGGGGTACCGGATGTGGCTCATCAGCTCGGAGCTGATCGCGGACACGGGCTCGAGCGAGGTGTCGAAGACGTTGCTCCACGCCTGCAGGACCGGGTCCTGGTCGTCCCACGCGTACAGGGTGACCGTCCCGTCGTAGGCGTCGACCGTCGCCTTGACCGAGTTGCGGATGTAGTTGACCTTCTCCGGCTGCAGGGCCGCGATCGTCGTCGACGTCTCGGTGAGCGAGTCCACCGTGGCGTCCTCGAGCGACTGCGCCGCCGCGTACGGGTACTGGTTCGACGTCGTGTAGCCGTCGACGATCCACTTGACCCGGCCGTCGACGACCGCGGGGTACACCCGGCCGTCGAGGGTGAGGTACGGCGCGACCTTCTGGACGCGGTCGACCGGGTCGCGGTCGTAGAGGATCTGCGACTCGGCGGTCACGCGGTCGGAGAACAGGATCTGCTCGGAGCCGAACTTGATCGAGTAGAGCAGCTTGTTCCAGAACGTCCCGATCTCCGGGCCGGCGGAGACCTCGTCGGTCGGGAACGAGGTGTTCACCGCACCGCCGGACTCGTCGTCCGGGTAGTCGAGCTCCCACTCGGAGCCCTCGGGGGCGCCGACGATCGAGTAGCTCGGCGAGCTCTGGCCGAAGTAGATCCGCGGCTCGTACTCGCCCATCTCGCCGGTGGACGGGATGCCGCCCTCCCAGAACTCGGGGGCCCCGCTCGACGTCGTGGTGTTGCCGTACGCCGCGACGACGCCGAACCCGTGGGTGTAGACGGTCGCGTCGTTCGTCCAGTTGCGGCGCTGGGCGTCCAGACCGTCGAGGTCGAGCTCGCGGACCGCGATCACGGTGTCGCGGCTCTCGTCCGCGACGTCGTACCGGTCCACCGACAGGGTGTCGGGGAACGAGTAGAAGCCACGGATCTGCTCGAGCTGGCGGAACGAGTCCGACACCACCTGCGGGTCGAGCAGGCGGATGGAGGCGGTCGTCTCCGCGTCCTCGCGCAGGGCGCCCGGCTCGGCGGTGACGTTCGCGTTGTAGTCGCTCGTCTCCACGTCCTCGAGGCCGTACGCCGCGAGCGTCGCGTCGATGTTCCGCTGGATGAACGGCGCCTCGGCGTCCTGCTGGTTCGGGTTCACCTGGAACCGCTGGACGACCGCCGGGTAGATGCCACCGATGGCGATCGCGCTGACGATCATCAGGCCCACGCCGATGGCCGGCAGCCGCCAGGTGCCGCGCAGGGCGGTGACGACGAACATGACGGCGACCAGCAGCGCCACACCCGCGAGGATGCTCTTGGAGGGGATGACCGCGTTGACGTCCGTGAACGAGGCGCCGGCGAACCGGTCGCCCTCCTGGGTCAGGATCGAGTAGCGGTCGAGGAAGTAGTTGGCCGCGATCAGCACCATGAGGACGGCCGCGATCACGGACAGGTGCACACGGGCGGCGCGGGTCATCCGCGGGGTGCCGGCGGAGCCGCCGACCCGGAACCCGCCGTACAGGTAGTGCGTCGCGACGGCGGCGATGCCGGCCAGCACCGTCACGGCCATGAGGAAGCTGACGACGAACCGCATGCCCGGCAGCTGGAACATGTAGAACGACAGGTCCATCCCCCACTGGGGGTCCTCACGTCCGACCGGCGTGCTGTTCATCCAGAGCTGGACGGAGCTCCACTGCTGGGAGGCCGCGATGCCCGCGAACAGCCCGAGCACGGCGGGCCCGGCGACGAGCACGACGCGGCGCAGCGGCTCGACGGCCTCGCGGTAGGCGTCGAGGCTGGCCTGCTCCTGGTTGGACGGCGCGTACACCGGCCGGGTGCGGTAGCCGATCGCGAGGCTGGAGAACACCGCGCCGCCCATGACGAGCAGGCCGGCGAGGAACAGCGCCCCGCGGGTCAGCCACTGGGTCCAGAGCACCTGGGAGAAGCCCAGCTGGTCGAACCACAGGACCTCGGTCCAGAGCTGGGCGAGCAGCAGCACGGCCACCACGACCAGGGCGAGCACCACGACGGTGATCGCGAGCGGGCTCGGCCGGCGGCGGCCGGGGGCGCCCCTCGGTGGCCGGGGCGGGCGTGGCCCCCGGGGCTGTCGGGCGGACGGGTTGGCGAAGGTCACGGCCTTGAGGTCCTCGTCGTCGGGTACGGATCGCGCGTGGACGCGTCGGGCAGGGCCCGGCGCTCACGCAGGTCACAACGCGCCCGGCGGCCTCAAGGTTCCCACAGCGGCCGCCCCCCGCACCGCGCCCCTGCGCGCGTGCCCGGCCGGCGCCGCGGGTGCGAGGATGGCGACCGTGACGCAGACCCCGGACACCCCCGCCAGCACCCCCGCCCAGCGCGCGCTCGCCGCGGCGGTCGTGGAGATCGAGCGGCACGTCGCCACGGGCGGCTGGGACGGCCCGGTGCGGGTGTTCGCCCTGGTCCGGACGCAGGCCGCCCTGGACGCCGAGCCCGCGCTCGCCTCGCAGCTGCCGCCCGACGTGCTGGCCGCCGCGGCCGCCGACCCGGACCACCTGACCTCGGTCGAGCAGGAGGGCCTGCCCGCGAGCGACGACCTGGAGGGGCTGCTCGGCGCGATCGCGTGGCCGGAGGGGGTCGACGGCGCGGCGCTGACCGTCGAGCGGATCGTGCTGCCGCCGGAGGCCGAGGAGGGTCTGCCGGATGACCCGGACGCCGCGCTGGACGCGCTGCTCGCGCACCCCCAGCGGCAGGACGTGCGCCTCGCGGTGGGCGTGCTCCGCGGGGGGCCGTCGTGGTGCGCGGTCCGGCAGCGGTCCGACGACCGGGACGACGCCGTCGGGCAGGGCGAGGACGTCGTGCCGGGCCTGGTCGAGGGGCTGCGGGCGACGTTCGCCTGACGGCGCGCGCGACCCGCAGGGGGCGGCCCGGCCCCAGGTCGCCCGCCGGCGTCAGCCCGCGTCCGCCGCCGTGCAGGTCGGCAGGTCGCCCGCGTCGCCGGCGCCGATCGCCTCGACCGCCTCGCGGGCCTCGTGCAGGGTCGACACCTTGACCACCGTCAGCCCGTCGGGCACGTTCCCCACGACCTCGTCGCAGTTGTCCGCCGGCGCGAGGAACCAGTCCGCCCCGTCACGCAGCGCGCCGGCCATCTTCTGCCGGATGCCGCCGATCGGCCCGACGGCGCCGTTGAGGTCCATCGTGCCGGTGCCCGCGATGACCTGGCCGGCGGCCTCGTCCTCGGGCGTCAGCTTGTCGATGATCCCGAGCGCGAACATCGTGCCGGCGCTGGAGCCGCCGATCTGGTCGATCCGGATGGAGACGTCGACCGGCGGGTCGAACGTCGGGTCGATGTAGACGCCGAGCTGGCTGCCGTCGTCGTCCTCGCGCGCGCCGGTCACCACGTCGAGGTCGACCTCGGCGCCGTCCCGCAGCACGCCGAGCGTGACCGTCGTGCCCGGGTCCGTCTCGTCCAGAAGGTCGATGAGCTGGCCGTACGACGTCAGCGGGGTGCCGTCGTAGGACAGCAGCACGTCCCCGGGATCCACCACGCCGACCGCCCCGGTGCCCGCGACGGCCTCGTGCACGGTCAGCGTGACCGGCACCGTGTACCCCAGCTCCTCGAGCGCGGCGACCGTGGCGTTCTCCTGGGAGGACACCATCTGCGCCTCGTTCTGCTCGTCCAGCTGCTCCTGGGTGGCGTCCTGCGGGAACACCGACTCGACGGGCAGCACCCGCCGGGACGGGCTGAGCCAGCCCTGCAGCACGCCGAGCACGCTCGACGGGTACCCCGGGCCGCCCGTGGTCGACACGGTGGTGAGGCGCAGCTCCCCGGTGGAGTCGTAGGTCTCGGCGCCGTCGATCGTGATGAGCGCCTGGTCGTCGTGCGTGCCGAGGGTGTCCAGCGTCGGCCCGGGCGAGTTCACCGCGTACGGTACCGGCATCAGCAGCAGCACGACCAGCAGCACCGCGGTCAGCAGCACGCCGCCGGACACCAGCGCGGCGCGGCGCGTCACCGGCGGCGCGGGCTCGGTCGGGTCGGTGGGGTCGGCCGGGACCGCGGGCGACGCGCCGTCCGGCGGCAGGCCGGGGCCGCCGAGCGGGGCGGCCCCGCCGGCGGGCGACGCGGCGGGGTCCGAGGGGCTTCCGGGCTGGGCGGGCACCGGACGATCATGCCGCACGCACCCGTGAGGGTCGCGTGCGCCCTCAGCGAACCGGACGTGATGGCCTGGTCCGCGTGCGCGGGGGTGTGGTTACGGTGGCACCACGACGAGCCCGGGAGCACCGAGATGACCGACGACCCCACCGCGCGCCAGCCCGGCGAGCCCTCCGACGGCGCCGCCTGGGAGCAGATGCTGCGCCAGATGTTCGGCCCGGGCGCGGACGAGGCGCTGCGCCAGATGCGCGAGCAGGGCCTCGACCCCGCGGAGATGGCCCGCGCCTCCGGCCTGCCCGACGACCCGATGCTGATGAACCAGGTGATCGCCCAGGTCCAGCGGATGCTGTCGTCGAGCGGCGACGGGCCCGTCAACTGGGACGTCGCCCACGACATGGCCCGGCAGGTCGCGGTGACCGGCGGCGACCCGACCCTGAGCCCGGCGGAGGCCCGCCAGGCCACCGAGGCGCTCGGCGTCGCGGAGCTGTGGCTCGACGCGGCCACCGACCTGCCGCCCGCCGGCGGGCACGTGCGCGCGCTGTCCCGCTCGGAGTGGGTCGAGCAGACCCTGCCGACCTGGCGCACCCTGACCGAGCCGGTCGCGACGTCGATGTCGACCGCGCTGGCCGCCACGCTCGCCGACCAGCTGCCCGAGGGCATGGACCTGCCGCCCGGCCTCGGCGTCGGCGGACTCGACCCCGCCGCGATGATGCGCCAGCTCGGCGCGCTCGTGTTCGGGATGCAGGTCGGCCAGGCGGCCGGCTCGCTGTCCCGCGAGGTGTTCGGCCTGACCGACGCCGGCCTGCCGCTGGTCGCCGAGCCCGCCACCGCCCTCGTGCCGCGGAACATCGCCGACTTCGCCGACGGGCTGGAGATCCCGCTCGAGGAGGTGCGGCTGTTCCTCGCGCTCCGCGAGGCGGCGCACGCGCGGCTGTTCACGCACGTCACCTGGCTGCGCGGCCACCTGCTGGCGGCCGTCGACGCCTATGCCCGCGGCATCACCATCGACGTCGAGAGCCTCGAGGAGTCGGTGCGGGCCATCGACCCCACGGACCCGACCGCGCTGCAGGGCGCCCTGTCCTCCGGCGTGTTCGCCCCGCAGACGACGCCCGAGCAGCGCGCCGTGCTCGCCCGGCTGGAGACCGCGCTCGCGCTGGTGGAGGGCTGGGTGGACGAGGTGGTCGCGACCGCCGCGCTCCCCCACCTGCCGCACGGCGTCGCGCTGCGCGAGATGATCCGCCGCCGCCGCGCCGCCGGCGGGCCCGCGGAGCAGACGTTCGCCACCCTCGTCGGCCTGGAGCTGCGGCCCCGCCGGTCCCGGGACGCGGCCGCGCTGTGGGCACGCATCGCCCGTGAGCAGGGCCCCGAGGCGCGCGACGCCGTCTGGGACCACCCGGACCTGCTGCCCACCGCCGAGGACCTCGACGACCCGGCCGGGTACGCCGGCCGCCGCGCCGCCGCGGAGGGCGAGCACGCGGACCTCGACCGGGCGCTGGCGGAGATCCTGGGCGACGGCGACGGCGACGGCGACGGCGGCCCGGCCGGCGGGCCGGACGAGCCGTCCGGCGGCCGGCCGGCCGACGACGACCCGTCCCGCTGAGCCGTCCGGCCCCGGGGCGGTCAGTCCGCCTCGGGGTCGGCCGCGTCCTCCTCGGCGGCCACCTCGGGCGCCGTGTCGTCGTCCGGCCCGGGCGCGCGCTCCGCGAACGAGTAGCCCTCGAGGAACCCCCGCGCCCGCTCGGTGCGGGGGTACGCCTCGAGCTCGGCCCAGAACTCCGGCCCGTGCCCGGCGTGCAGCAGGTGAGCGAGCTCGTGCAGCAGCACGTAGTCGGTGACCCACGCGGGCATCCCGCGCAGCCGGTCGGACAGCCGGATGCTGCCGTCCGCGACGGTGCAGGACCCCCAGCGCCGGCCCTGGTTGCCGGACCACCGCACGCTCGACGGCACGGCGCGCCCACCGAGGTAGCGCTGGCTCAGCTCCGCGGCGCGGCGGACCAGCTGGTCGTCGGACGGCCGGCGGCGCTGCTCCTGGGTGGCGAGCCGGTCGAGCATCCGGCGCACCCACTCGCGCTCCTGCGCCCGGGTGAACCGGGCGGGGATGGCGACGATCGTCCGGCCGCCCTCGCGGTACGCGGTGACGGTGCGGGACCGGCGGCGCGACCGGCGCACCTCGACGGGGCCGAGCCGTGGGTCGCCGTCGGCGCCGGGCGGGGAGCCGGTCGGGGGACCGATCGCGGCGCTCGCCTCCGCGGCGGGGCGCGCGTCCGGCGCGGCGGCCGCGGGCGCGGGCGAGCGCACCGGGTCGACCGGCGTCCGGGGGTGCTCCCGCGACGGCTGCACGTCCAGCACCGTAGCGGTTCGGGCCGCTGATCTGGGGCAACTGCCGCACGACGGGCGGACGGAACCCTCCCGCGGCCGCCGCACGGCGTGGATACTGGCCCGGGCGCCAGGAACCCGGCGTCGCCGAACCGATGCGAGGAGACAGACATGGCCGAGACCTACGCCGGCGAGTTCTACTGCGTGAAGTGCAAGGAGAAGCGCCAGGCCGAGGGCGAGGTCGTCGTCTCCGAGTCCGGTCGCCGGATGGCCAAGGCCACCTGCCCGGTCTGCAGCACCAAGCTGAACCGGATCCTCGGCAAGGCCTGAGCAGAACCCGACCTGTGGACGACGGCGTCCGCCCCCGCCCGGGGTGCCACGGTGGTGGTACTCGACGGGACGGGGGTGGGGCACCGTGCAGCTCCGGCAGGGACTCCGCGTGCTGCGGCGCGCGACCGACGAGGTCCAGGTGGGCCTCGACCCGCGGTGGGCGGTCCGTGTCGCGGGACTGAGCCCCGGCCGGGTCGACCGGCTGCTGCGGGCGGGCGACCGCCGCGTCGACGACGTCCTGCCCGCCGCCGCGCTCGACGCGCTGGCGACCGCCGGGCTGCTCCGGCCGGCGGGGGCGCGTCCGCGTCGGGTGCGGCCCGACCTGCGGCCCGAGGCCCTCGCGCACGGCCTCGCCCGGCAGGACGGGGACGGTGCCGGGGCCGTCCGCCGGCGGGCGCGCTCGACGGTCGCAGTCGTCGGTCTCGGTCGCGCCGGGGCGGTGGCGGCAGGGACGCTCGCCGTCGCGGGCGTGGGGTCGCTGGTGCTCGTCGACCCCCGCGCGGCGCGGCCCGGGCGGGCGGCGGGCACCGAACCGGGCGACGGCGTCCCCGCGGCGGACCGCGCGACCGCCGTCGCCGAGACCCTCCGCGGCGTGGCCCCGCGGGTGCGGGTGCGGACGGCGCCCGGCACCGCCGGGCTGCTCGCCGACCCGCCCGACGTGGTGGTCACGGCCGCCGCGGACGTCCCCGACCCGGCGACCGCCCTGACCCTGCTCGGGGCGGACCTGCCGCACCTGCCCGTCGCGACCCGCGAGGCGGACGCGCTGGTGGGACCGTTCGTCCGCCCGACCCGGCCGGGAGACGACCCGCTCCCCTGCGTGCGCTGCCTCGACCTGCACCGGGCCGCGACGGACCCGGCGTGGCCGGTCGTGCTCGCGCAGCTCGCGGGTCCCCGGTCCGGCGACGCCGCCGCCGAGCCCCCGGCCGCGCTCGCCGCGGTCGCGGGCGGGTTGGCCGCGGCGGAGGTGCTGGCGCACCTGGACGGCGGGACGCCGCGGACCCTGGGCGCGCAGTACGAGATCCCGGTGCCGTCCGTCGCACCCCGGCTGCGCCGGTGGGCGGCGCACCCGGAGTGCGGGTGCGCCGCCCTGGGCGGTTGAGGCCCGGTCCGTCGACCGGTACCGGGCCCGACGCGGTCAGGCCGCCGGGGTGGCGTCCTTGCGCGGCCGGCCGCGGCCGCGCTTGACGGCGACCACCTGGCCGGCGACGAACACCTCGCCGCCCCACACGCCCCACGGCTCCTGCCGCTCGACGGCGCCGGCGAGGCAGCCCTCGAGCAGCGGGCAGGTGCGGCAGAGCGCCTTGGCCTGCTCGACCTCGGCCGTCCGCTCGGCGAACCAGAGCTCGGGGTCGTTGGACCGGCACGGGATGAGCCCCGCGACCAGGGCGTCGAACTGCGCATCGGTGACGGCGGGCGTCGAGGCGGGCGGCCAGGGACCGGATCCGCCCTGGTTGACCGTGTCGAGCAGCGTCGTGAGCCGCACGATGTCCTCCTGATGACTTGCGGGTTGAGCGAGGTGGCGGTGGATCCGCAGCTGCCTCGCCCCCCTGCAGGTGCCGGGGAAGACGAAGGCCGCGGAATCCGGTGGACTCCACGGCCTGGACGGGCTGGTCATCGACTCAGATGACCGGTCCTCCTGGGGCGGAGTCGGAGCGGGACGAGAGATCGCGCGCACGCAGCCGGAGACCGGTGCCGCCGAAGCCACGGATGCCCGTGCCCGGGGCGGCCGGGGACACAGCGGTCCCCTGGTGCTTGTCCGAGGTGGGTGCCAGGAACGGCAGCGCGATCGCGCCGACACGGAACGCGTCGTTCATGTTCTTCACAGCACCACACCTCCTTCTCGTCATCGGGCCGCCGCCGCTTCGCGCAGCACGGCCTCCCAGCAGGACTCGTTCACCGTAGAGGGGCCGTCGCCGACCGCACAACCGAATTACCGAGAGATTTTCGACGAGTTCTCCCCGGTCCCCCGAACGGCCGATCAGCCGGCCGCCGCCGCCTCGCCCGCCGCGGGCCGGCGACCGGCCACGATCGCCAGCAGGTCGGGGCCGTACCGGTCGATCTTGGCCGGCCCGATCCCCTGGACGCGGGCCAGCTCGGGGACGCTCGCCGGGCGCAGCTCGGCGATGGCGGACAGGGTCGCGTCGCCCAGCACGGTGTACGCGGGCTTGGACGTCGACCGCGCCAGGTCGGCCCGCCAGGCGTGCAGGGCCGCCAGCAGCTCGCCGTCGACCTCCCCGGTGAGCCGAGGGACGGCGCGCGCCCGCCCGTCGCCGAACCGGGCGCGGCCCTCCTGCGGCCACAGGCCGTCGAGGAACCGCGACCGCCGCCGGGTCGCCCGGCCGCCCGGGGTGCGGGACCGGCCGTAGGACAGCTCGAGGTGCTGCCGGGCGCGGGTGATGCCGACGTAGAGCAGCCGGCGCTCCTCCGCGAGGTCGGCGGCGGTGTCGGCGGACGCCCACGGCACGAGGCCCTCGCTCAGGCCGGCGAGGAACACCGCGTCCCACTCCAGGCCCTTGGCCGCGTGCAGCGACGCGAGCGTGACGCCCTCGACGGTCGGCGCGTGCTGGGCGGCGGCGCGCTCGTCCAGGTCGGCGATCAGGTCCTGGACCGTCGCGCGGCCGCCGGCGCGCTCGGCGGCCGCGGCCAGGTCGTCCGCGAGGGTCACCAGCGCGTGCAGCGTGTCCCAGCGCTCGCGCGAGGCGCCGCGGGCCGCGGGCGGCTCGTCCGTCCAGCCGGCCGAGCGCAGCGCGTCCCGCACGGTCTCGGTCATCGGCACGTCGGCCTCGGCCGCCACCGCGGCGCCGCGCAGCCGGACGATCGCGTCGCGGACCTCCTTGCGCTGGAAGAAGCGCTCGCCGCCCCGGAGCACGTAGCCGATCCCCTGGTGCGCGAGCGCCTGCTCGAACGCCTCGGACTGCGCGTTGGTCCGGTACAGCACGGCGATCTCGCTGGGGCGGGTGCCCGCCGCGATCAGCCGGCCGATCCGGGTGGCGACCCCGGCGGCCTCCGCCTCGTCGTCGTCGTAGACCGCGAACCGCACCGGACCGGCCGACGGGCGCTGCGCGATCAGCTCGAGCGGCTCCCACCGCCCGCCCCGGTCCTTCGGCGCGCGGCGCAGCACCTCGTTGGCCAGGCCGACGACCTGCGGGGTCGACCGGTAGTCGCGCACCAGGCGGACCACCTGGGCCCCGGGGTGCTCGGCGGTGAACCGGGTCAGGTAGTGCGGCGTCGCGCCCGCGAACGAGTAGATGGTCTGGCTCGGGTCGCCGACCACGCACAGCTCGTCCCGGCCGCCGAGCCACTGGTCGAGGAGGAACTTCTGCAGCGGGGAGATGTCCTGGTACTCGTCGACGACGAACCGGCGGTACTGGTGCCGGATCTCGTCCGCGACGGCGCGGTTCTCGACCAGCATCCCGGACAGCAGCCAGAGGATGTCCTCCATGTCCATGACGCCGCGCGCGTCCTTGGCGTCCTCGTACGCCGTGATGAGGCGGGCGACGACGTGGTGGTCGTGGCCCGCGGGGGCGGGCCGGTCGGCGGCCGCGGCGGCGCGGACGTAGTCCTCGGCGCTGATGCGGGACACCTTGGCCCACTCGATCTCCGACGCGAGGTCCCGGACCGACACCCGGTCGACGGACAGCCCGAGCCGGTGGCAGGCGTCCGCGACGACCGGGGCCTTCTGGGCCAGCACCTGCGGCGAGGGGCCCCCGACCACCTTCGGCCAGAAGTACCGGAGCTGGCGCAGCGCGGCCGAGTGGAACGTGCGCGCCTGCACGCCCGCGACGCCGAGGTCGCGGAGCCGGGTGCGCATCTCCCCCGCCGCGCGGGCGGTGAACGTCACCGCGAGCACGCTGGTCGGGGCGTAGACGCCGGTGCGCACCCCGTAGGCGATCCGGTGGGTGATCGCGCGGGTCTTGCCGGTCCCGGCGCCGGCCAGGACGCACACCGGCCCGGTGAGTGCGCGCGCGACCTCCCGCTGGTCCGGGTCGAGGGCGTCGAGGAGGTCGTCGGCAGGCATCGCCGACGATCCTCGCACCTCCCGCCGACACGCCGGCACCGTCGTCCCCAGGGGTGCGTGGGCGCGGTCCCGGACGCGTCCGGGATGATCCTGCGGGCGCCGGGCGTTCTCCCGGTGACGCGACACCGACGATGCGAAGGCAGACGATGACGACCACGCAGGACCTGCCCGCCGAGGGCACCGTGACGATGTACTCGACGACCTGGTGCGGCTACTGCCGCCGCCTGAAGACGCAGCTCGACTCCGCGGGCATCGCGTACACCGAGGTCGACATCGAGCAGACGCCGGACGCCGCCGCGTTCGTCGAGCAGGTGAACGGCGGCAACCAGACCGTCCCGACCGTGCTGTTCCCGGACGGCTCCGCGGCCACGAACCCGTCGCTGGTGCAGGTCCGCGAGCGCCTCGGCGCCTGACCGCCGCCGCGCTCGCGCGGCACCCGGACCGAGGGCCCGCCCGGCACCGCTCAGCGCGTGCCGGGCGGGCCCTCGTCCACGGGGGCGGGGGCGGCGCGCCGGCCCTGCCGCCGGGTCGCCGGGGGCTGCGGCGTCGGCTGCTCGGCCGCGGGCTGCTCGGTGGCCGACGCCCCGTCCGCGGTCCCGGCCGGTGCCGCCCCGGCTCCCGGCGCGACCTGGTCGGCCGGCGGCACGGCGCCCCGGCTCCAGCCGTCGCGCAGCGGGTCGGTCGGCAGCGGCCCGCCGTACCAGTCCTCGATCAGCGCCCGCGCGATCGACGTCCCCGGCGGCAGCACGACCGAGCCCTGCTCGACCTCGGCGCGCAGCGTGTCCCGGTCGAACCAGCGCGCCGCGCGCAGCTCGTCGCCGTCGACGGTGATGTCCGTGGACAGCGCGCGGGCCCGGAAGCCCAGCATGAGGGAGGCCGGGAACGGCCACGGCTGGCTCCCCCGGTACTCGACCTCGCCGACCACGACCGAGGTCTCCTCGCGCGCCTCGCGGCGGATGGCGTGCTCGACCGACTCCCCCGGCTCCACGAACCCGGCGAGCGTCGAGAACCGGTGCCTCGGCCACGCGGAGGAGTTGGCCAGCAGCAGCCGGTCCGCCTCGTCGACGACCGCCATGATCACCGCGGCGTCGGTGCGCGGGTAGTGGTCCGACCCGTCGACGGGGCACCGGCGCACCCAACCGCTGGACACCGGCTGCGTCTCCGCGCCGCAGCGCGGGCAGCGGGGGTACCGGACGTGCCACTCGTACAGCGCCACCGCCGCCGTCGCCAGGCCGGCGTCCCGGGCCGACAGCTCGCCGCCGACCTCGCGCAGCGCCGTCCACTCGTCGCCCGCGGGCAGCGCAGACGGCGCCCCCTCCGGCACGTGGTGCGCCAGGTAGGCCGGGCCGTCCGGGCGGCTCTCCCCCGGGGCGACGCCGGGCAGGCGGTCGGCGTCGTCGTAGCCGAGGAACGCCCACCGCTCGGCGAGCGAGGAGCTCGGCGCCCGCAGCGCCGCCTCCTGCGGCGTGTACAGGGCCAGCGCCGGGCGGCGGCCGCGGCGGCGGGTCACGACCCGGCCGCCGGACACCAGCAGCACCCGGGTCGTGGCGTCGTCGAGCAGCGCGGGCAGCAGGTCCTCGTCACCGCGGAGGTCCGCGGCCCGGTCCGTGACCGTCCGCGACAGAGGGAGGTCGGAGGCGAACACGTCGCCACCGTACGCGTCGCGGGCGCCCGTCGCAGGCGGCGCCCGGACGGCGGCCGTGCGACGCGCGCCACGTCCGGCGGCGGGACGGGGGTGGGCCCGGGCAACGGCGTGGTGACACGCCCGGCGGCCCGCGGACCGGCCCGGGGCCCGCCGGGGTCCTACCCTGGGACGGTGCGTTCTCCCCTTGCTCTCGCCGCTCTCGCGACCGTCGCCGTCCCGGGCTTCGACGCCCGCGAGGTGCGCGCCGCCGCGGCCGCGGGGGACGACGACGTCGCCCTCGTGACCGACGGGCAGCGGCGGCACTGGGTGGTCCGCGCGCCCCGGAGCGCCGCCGCGGGCGCGGCCCTCGAGGCCGAGCTGGTGCTGCTGAGCGCGCTGGGTGATCAGGTGGACGCCGGAAGGCTGCCGTTCGACGTGCCGCGGGTCGCCGGCGCCGCGCCGCTCGAGGAGGGCGGCCGCGTGGTCGTGCACCGCGAGCTGCCGGGTCGCCCGGTCGACCTGGAGCGGGTCGCCCCCGGGCCCGGGATCGCCGCCTCGCTCGGCCGGTCGATCGCCGCGCTGCACGAGCTGCCCGTCGCGATCGTCGAGGACGCGGGCCTGCCCGCCTACGACGCGGCCGCGTACCGCGCGCGCCGGCTCGCGGAGGTGGACGAGGCCGCGCGCACCGGCCGGGTGCCCGCCACGCTGCTGCGGCGGTGGGAGGAGCGGCTCGAGGACGTCGCGATGTGGAAGTTCGCACCCGTCGTCGTGCACGGGGACCTGTCGGCGGACCACGTGCTGGTCGCGGACGGCGCCGTGACCGGCGTGACCTCCTGGGGCGAGGCCAAGGTCGCCGACCCCGCCGACGACCTGGCGTGGCTGCTCGTCGCCGCGCCGCAGGACTCGGTCGACTCGATCATGGAGGCGTACCAGCTCCGCCGCACCGAGCTCACCGACCCGCACCTCGCCGACCGGGCGCTGCTCGCCGGCGAGCTCGCGCTCGCGCGCTGGCTGCTCTACGGCGTGCGGTCGGGCGACGACGAGGTGGTCGCGGACGCGGTGCAGATGCTCGACGAGCTGGACGAGCAGACCCGCGAGGAGGCGGAGCCGGGCGCGGCCGAGCTCTGACGCCCGGCGCGGGTCAGGCCTCCGTGGCCGCCAGGAGCAGGCGCTCGATCTCGTCCGCGCCCAGCAGGCGCTCGGGACGGACCGTGCGGCCCGCGCCGACGTAGCAGAACGCCGCGCTGACCCGGTCGAGCGGCGTCCCCGTCCACCGGGACCACGCCAGCCGGTAGACGGCGAGCTGCAGCTCCCGCACCGCCGTGGCGGCCGGGTCGGTCGGCGGCGCGCCCGTCTTCCAGTCGACCACGACCACCGCGTCCCGCTCCCCCGGCCGGTCCGGGTCGCGGAACACGGCGTCGATCCGGGAGCGCAGCACGTAGCCCGCCACGGTGGTCTCGACGTCGACCTCGACCGCGACCGGGTCCAGCGCGGCCCAGGGGGTGGCGAGGAACGCGGCGCGCAGGGCGGCCTCGTCGGCGTCGACCGGCACGGAGTCGTCGTCGGCCCCGGGCAGGTCGTCCAGGTCGACCAGCGCGGGTGAGCCGAAGAACCCCTCGACCCAGGCGTGGAACTGGGTGCCGCGCCGCGCCTGCGGGGAGGGCCGGTTGGGCACCGGGCGGCGCAGCGCGCGGGCGAACTCGCCGCTGTCGGCGGCCAGCCGGACGACGGCCGACGCGGACAGGTGCGCGGGCAGCTCGACCTCGGGCCGCGGCCGCGCCTCCAGCGCGCGCTCCGCGAGCAGCAGGTCGACCGTGCGGTCCCAGCCGGACCGCCGCGCCGCCGCCGTGCCGCCCGCCGCGCGCTCGGCCCGCGCCGCGCGCACCGCCGCCGCGCCGGCCTCGACCGCCGCCCGCCGCACCGCCCCGCCCTCGGCCTCGCCGCCGAACGGGTCGGCGGGCCACACCGCGCCCGCCGCCTCCTGCGTCCGCGGGTTCTCGGTGCCCTCCTCGGGCAGGTCCGCCCAGCCGGCGACCCGCGCCAGCCCCGCGTCGACCACCTCGGTGAGGAACAGCGACGGCGGGCGCACGCGCGACCCGTCGCCCCACCAGGCGCCGGTGAGCAGCAGCGAGGCCCGCGCGCGGGTGAACGCCACGTAGGCGAGCCGGCGCTCCTCGGCGACCTGGTGGTCGCCCGCGTCCAGCAGGAACTGCTTGCGCCGCTCCTCCAGGTCCTTCGGGTCCGCCGCCCCGGCGTAGGCGAGCTCGGGCAGGTCGTGCCGGTCGCCGCGCAGCGGGTACGGCAGCTCGCCGAGGCCGGTCAGCCACGCGGAGTCGGTCGGGCCGTTCGGGCCCTGGGTGTGGGTCGCGGGCAGCCCGCCGTCGACCAGGCCGGCCACGGCGACCGCGTCCCACTCCAGCCCCTTCGCCGCGTGCACCGTGATGAGCTGGACGGCGTCCGGGTCGGGCTCGGCGACCGGCATGTCGAGGCCGTGCTCGTGCGCGTCGGCCGACTCCAGCCAGGCGAGGAAGCCGCCGAGCGTCGGGTCGTCGGTCGCGTCGGCGTACCGCACGGCGACCTCGCGGAACGCGTCGAGGTGCGCGCGCGCCCGGCCCGGCGCGACGCCCGCCCGGGCGGCCACCTCGATGTCCAGGCCCCACAGCCGCTCGGCGTGCGCGACGAGCTCCGGCAGGGACAGGTAGGTGTGCTGCCGGACGGCGCGCAGCACCTCGCCGACGGCGGTGACCCGCGCCAGGCCGGTCGGGGTCAGGGCGCGGCCGGCGGGGCTGGTCCAGCCCGGCGGGGGCGGGGAGTCGACCGCGTCGACGATGCTGCGCTCGTCCACGACGTCGGCCACGACCGGGGCCGGCTCGGCGGTGCCGTCGCCGGGGACGCCCGCGGACGGCGCCCCGTCGATCGCGACCCCGTCGCCGGGGACGCCCGCGGACGGCGCCCCGTCGCCGACGAGCGGACCGCCCGCGAGCCCGCCGCCCGCGCCGGACGTCCCGCCGGAGCTCGACCGTGACCCGCCGGACCCGCCGGACCCGCCGCCGCCGGCGAGGCCGTCGCCGCCGTCCACCGCCGACGCCGCGCGCTCCCGCGCGACCGCCGCCGCCGCCCGCGCGTCGAGCCCCCGCGCCAGGTGCGCCGACCAGTCCGCGAGCGCGTGCAGGTCCGCCGCGCCGAGCATGGTCCGGGCGCCGGTCAGCAACCGCATGAGCGCGTCGCCCCGCGAGGGGTCGTGCGCCGCCTGCAGGAGCGCCACCACGTCGACCACCTCGGGGGTGGCGAGCAGCCCGCCGAGCCCGACGACCTCCACCGGCAGCCCGGCCGCCCGCAGCGCGCGGTGCAGCACCGGGAACTGCGCGCGCTTGCGGCACAGCACCGCCGCGGTCACCCGCCCGCCACCGGGCGCGGGTGCGCCGCCGTCGACGCCCGGCCCGCCCTCGGGGCGCCAGCGCGCCGCGACGAACTCGGCGACGGCCTGCGCCTCCTCCTCCAGCGTGGGCGCCAGGTGGGCGATCACCTCGCCGGCGCCGGCGCCGGGTCGCGCGCCGAGGGTCGGCAGGGCGACGCGCGCCTTCTCGGGCCGGCGCAGCGGCCCGGCGACGTGGTTCGCGGCGTCGAGCACCGCGACGTCGTTCCGCCAGGACGTCGACAGGGCGTAGACCGCGGCGGGCCGCCGGTCGCCGTCCGCGGCCACGTCGGGGAAGTCGGTCGGGAACCGCTCGAGGCCGCCCGCGCTCGCGCCGCGCCAGCCGTAGATGGACTGGTGCGGGTCGCCGACCGCGGTGACGGGGTGGCCGCCGCCGAACAGCTGGGACAGCAGCACGAGCTGCGCGTACGACGTGTCCTGGTACTCGTCGAGCAGCACGACCCGGAACCGGGCCCGCTCGCCCGCGCCGACCTCGGGCACGTCCCGGGCCAGGCGCGCGGCGATGGCGACCTGGTCGCCGAAGTCGAGCGCGTCCGCGGCCCGCTTGCGCTCCCGGTACGCCGCGACGAGGTCGAGCACCCGCTGCCGCTCGCGCAGCGACCCGACGAGCTCCCGGACCTTGGCGTACGGCTGCCGCGGCGGCGTGCCGGGCGGGGTGGCCTCGACGGCCTCGACGATCGCCTCGATGCCGCGGCGCGCCTCGTCGGCCCCGATCAGGTGCTCGTCGAGCGCCCCGGACAGCGTCAGCACGGCCTCGACCACGGTGGAGACCGCGGCGGAGGAGTCGAGGTCGGCCGTCCAGGACTCCACGACCTCGCTGGCGAGCTGCCACTGCGCGGCCTCGCCCAGCAGCCGGGCGGACGGCTCGACGCCGATCCGCAGGCCGTGGTCGCCGACCAGCGACGCCGCGTACGCGTTGTAGGTCGAGATGGTCGGCCGGGCGACGGTGAGCAGCGCGGCACCGCCGTCGGCCGCGTCCTCCGCGGCGGACAGGCCGGGCAGGTGCACGCCCTCCGCCGCCGCGGCGCGCGCGAGGTGCCGCAGCCGACGGCGCACGCGCTCGGCGAGCTCGCCGGCGGCCTTGCGGGTGAACGTGAGACCGAGGACCTCCTCGGGCGCGACCAGGCCGTTCGCGAGCAGCCACACCACGCGGGCGGACATGGTCTCGGTCTTCCCGGAGCCGGCGCCGGCCACCACGAGCGCGGGGCTCAGCGGGGACTCGATGACGGCGACCTGCTCGTCGGTCGGCGGGTCGCGGCGGAGCAGCCGGGCGATGTCCTGCGCCGACAGGGTGGCGGCGAGCACGCTCACGCGACCACCTGCCCGCCCTCGTCGCGCAGCGGGCAGGACCGGCGCACCGGGCACCGGTCGCACAGCGGGTTCGCGGTCGCGGCGAACGACGAGGCGGCCATCCGCTCCGCCACCTCCTCGATGTGCGTCCTGGCCCAGGACGGGTCGTCCGGCGCGTCCGGTCCGAGCGCGGGCTGCTCGCGCAGCGCGGCCTTGTTCTTGTTGACGTCGGAGACGAACACCAGCTGCGCCCCGGCGCTGGTCGCGCCCGGGGGGAGCCCCTCGACGGCGCCGGCGTCGACCGCGAGCTGGTACGCGCCGAGCTGCGGGTTGGTCGTCGCCTCCTGCGCCGACGGGGCGGTGCGGCCGGTCTTGAGGTCGACGACCCGGACGGGCAGGGGCGCGCCCTCGCCGGACCCGGCGGCCTCCCCGGACCCGGCGGCCGGCTCCGCCCGCTCGACCCGGTCCAGCGTCCCCCGCACCACGGCCCGGTCCAGCTCGAGCTCGAACCGCGCCTCGATCGCCAGCGGCTCGCCCGCCCGCTCCAGGTAGTCCGCGAGCCGGTCCACCATCGCCTCCGCGCGGCGGCGCTCCAGCGTCGCCGGCCAGCCGTGCCCCAGCCCGAGCTCCGGCCACCGCCGGTCGAGCTCCGCGAGCAGCGCCTCCCGGCCGCCCCGGGGGTGCGTCTGCGCGAGCGCGTGCACCAGCGTGCCGAGCGACTGCCGGGCGCTGCTCGGCGCGGTGCCACCGGCGGCCTCGAGCGCCCAGCGCAGGGTGCACGTCCCGGCCGTCTCGATGCGCGACGGCGACACCGGCACCCGCTCCCCCGCGGCCCACAGCGGGTCGTCGCTCGACGGGTCGGCGAGGCCGTGCCACTCGGCGGGGTCGGCGCCGGGCACGCCCTCGTCGGCCAGGCGCGCGAGCACCGCCGCGGCCTCGGCGTCCGGGGTGCCTGCGCGCGCCGACTGCTCCAGCCGCCCCCGGAGCTGCGCCACGAGCCCGCGCAGGTCCAGCGGCGCGGGGGCGACGGTGCGGCGGGGGTCGTCGTCCTCGTCGTTCGGCTCGACCAGGTCGAGGAACGGCGACGGCTGGTCGTCCTCGTCGGACACGGCGGTCACCAGCAGCACCCGGCGGGCCCGGGAGACGGCCACGTGGAACGACCGGAGCTCGTCGGCCAGCACGGCGGCGCGTGCGGCCGCACCCGCCTCCGCGGCGGTGTGCGCGTCGGCGCGACCGGCGTCCCGGCCCGCCAGCACGTCGACCAGCGCCTGCGAGCCGAGCAGCGAGTCGCGCAGCCGCAGGTCGGGCCACACGCCCTCCTGCACACCCGCGACCGCGACGACGTCCCACTCCCGCCCGGCGGCGCCCGCCGGGGTCAGTACGGACACCGCGTCCCGGCGGGCGCGCGCGGCGATCGTGTCGGACGGCAGCTCCTGCGCCTCGACCCACTCGAGGAACGCGGCGGCGCGGGCCTGCGGCATCCGGTCGACGAACGTCTCCGCCGCGCGGAACAGCGCGAGCACGGCGTCGAGGTCCCGGTCCGCGCGCGCCCCGCCCGGCCCGCCGGCGAGCGCCGACCGCCGCCACGGCTCCGCCAGCCCGGACGCGTCCCAGATCGCCCACAGCACGCCCTGCGCGTCCGCGCCCGGCACCGCGGCGGCGGCCCGGCCCTCCGCGAGGACCGTGGCGATCCGGGCGACCGGCCGGCGCACCACCGGCTGGAGCCCCGCGGCGAGCGCCGGGGACCCCAGCACCTCCACCAGCAGCTCGTCGCTCGCCCGGCCGCCGCCCAGGGCGACCTCCTCCGCCCGCAGGCTCCGGCGCAGCCGGCGCAGGCCCACCGCGTCCAGGCCGCCCAGCGGCGAGCAGCACAGCCGCGCGGCCAGCTCGGCGTCCAGCGCCGCACCGCCCGCGTCCGGGCCCAGCGCCACCCGCAGCGCGTCGAGCAGCGGGCGCACGGCGGGCTCGTCGCGCAGCGGCACGTCGCTGCCCACCACCGCGACCGGCACCTGCGCGGAGCCGAGCGCGCGGCGCAGCGCCGTCACCTGGCCGCCGGTGCGGGCGATCACCGCCATCTCGGCCCACGGGGTGCCGTCCTCGAGGTGCGCGCGGCGCAGGGCGTGCGCCACCCAGGCGGCCTCCTGCGCGGGGCTGGGCAGCACGGCGGCGCGGACGACGTCGCGCGCGACCGCGGCCTCCCCGCCCTGCGTCGGCACCCCGGGAGCCGCGGGGGTCGACCCGGCGCCGGGAGCCGGGAGCGCGCGCCGGTGCGCGGCCCCGCCCACGACCGCGACCCGCTCGGCGACCCGGGCCGCCACCCCGCGCAGCTCCGGCCCGTGCCGCCGGACGACGTCGAGCACCAGCCGCGTCGCCCCGAGCTCCCCCGGGCCGGTCCCGGCCACGTCCGCCCGCCCGACGAGCGCCGGCGTCGCCCCGCGGAACGTCTGCACCGCCGCGTCCGGGTCGGCGAGCAGCAGCAGCCGCGCCCCGTCGTCCTGCAGCACCCGCAGCAGCCGCGCGGTCGCCTCGGTCGCCTCCTGGTAGTCGTCGACCACCACCAGCCGCCACCGCGGGCGCGGCCCGGGCAGCTCGGCCTCCCAGGTGCGCAGCACGTGGGCCGCCTCCTCGACGACGACGGCCGGGTCGTACCGCGCGCCGGCGTCGGGCGTGCCCGCCCGCAGCGTCGTCACGTCGACGTACTCCCGGTACAGCGCCGCGGCGGCCACCCACTCGGGCCGGCCGTGCCGCTCGCCGAGCAGCGCCAGGTCCTCCGGCTCGACGCCGCGCTCGGCCGCGCGCATGAGGAGGTCGCGCAGCTCCCCGCGGAAGGCGCGCAGGGTCAGCGACTCCTCCGGCACGCCGTCCGGCCAGCGCAGCGGCACGCCCTCCCCCGCGGCGTGGCCCGCGAGCAGCTCGGCCAGCGCGAGGTCCTGCTCGGGACCGGAGATCAGGGTCGGCGCCGGGTCGCCCAGCAGCGCCGCGCGCGCCCGCAGCACCGCGAACGCGGCCGAGGCCGCCGTGCGCACCATCGCCTGGCCGGTGGTGCGCCGCACCCGGGCGCCGATCCGGTCGCGCAGCTCGGCCGCCGCCCGGCGGCCCGCGGCGAGCACCAGGACCTCGTCCGGCGACGGCAGGTCCGGCGAGGGGAACAGCCCGTCGTCGTCCGCCGCCAGCGCCGCCGCCACCGCCTCGACCGCCAGCAGGGTCTTGCCCGTGCCGGCGGCGCCCACGACCAGCAGCGCGGGGTCGGCGCCCGCCACCACCCGGTCCACGACGGCCCGCTGGTCCGCGCCGAGCCGGACCGGCGCCGGCACGTCCGCGAGCGCGGGGCGCACGAGGCGCAGCCCGGCCGCGGGGGGCGGTCCGGCGGGGGTCGGGGTCACGGCCCCGATCCCATCACACGCCACCGACACCCGGGCCCGTCCGCCGGGCGCGTCGGCACCGCCCGCGCGACCCCCTCGCCCGCGCCCGCGGACACCCCGCTGAGCGCCCCCGGGCCGTGGCTATCATCGCCCGATGGACCAGCCCCCGACCGGCCGAGGACGCCCGGCGCGCATGCCCCGCGCGCTCCGCCGCGCGCAGGTCCTGGCGATCGCGCAGGAGCTGTTCACCTCCGAGGGCTTCCACCACGTCTCGATGGACGACATCGCCGACCGCGCCGAGGTCAGCAAGCCGGTGCTGTACAGGCACTTCCCGTCGAAGCTCGACCTCTACCTCACCGTCGTCGACGCGCGCGGGGACGAGCTGCTGTCCGCCGTCGACGCGGCGGCGGCGATGCACCCGCCCGGCGAGGTCCGCCCGCACGACGCCCGCGCCATCCTCACCGGGGTCGTGCGCGCGTACGTCGACTTCGTGGACGGCGCCGGGGAGTCCTCCGCCCTGCTGTTCGAGTCGGACGTCCGGCACGACCTCGAGGTCCGCGCCCGGGTCGAGCGGGCCACCGCGGCCATCACCCGCCGCCTGCAGTCGGTGCTCGCCGAGGTCGCGGGCGTCCCGCCGGAGACGGCGGCGCTGCTCGCGCCGTCCGTCGCCGCGATGGCCCAGGCGGCCGCGACCCGGCGGCTCCGCGCCCCGGACGGCAGCTCCGCGCGCGACACCGCCACGCTGGTCGCGCGGCTCGCGTGGGGCGGCGTCGCCGGCTTCGTCCCGGAGGGCGCCGAGCCCGGTCCCGGACCGCAGGACGTGTCCACCCAGGGCGAACGCGGGCCCCTCGACGGTCCGGCGGACGCCCGCCCGGCCTAGGATGACCGGGCAGCGACACCACGGACGAGGAGACGACGAAGCGTGGACATCACGATCGGTGTGCAGAACCTTCCCCGCGAGCTGGTGATCGAGTCGGACCAGACGGCCGACGAGGTCACCACCGCCGTCACCGAGGCCCTCAACGGCAAGCCGGTGCTCGAGCTGACCGACAACCGGGGCCGGCGGGTCATCGTGCCGTCCGCCTCGATCGGCTACGTCGAGATCGGCACGGAGTCGAAGGGCCGCGTCGGCTTCGGCGCGATCTGAGCCGCACCCGCAGACGCGACGACGCCCCGCACCGGTGATCCGGTGCGGGGCGTCGTCGTGCGGGGGGTGCCCGCCGGGCCGGCAGGGGCCGTGCCTCCGGCGGGCGCCGGGCCGTCCGGCGTCGGGCCGGCGGGCGTCAGGCCGTCAGGCCGAGGCGGGACATCCGACGGGTGTGCTCCGCCGTGAGCTCGCCGAACAGCTTCGCGGGGGCGGCGCCGTCGGCCTCGGCCGCGGCGGCGGGCGCCTCCGGTGCGGGCGCGGCGGCCGGCTCCTGGGACGCGGCGCGCGCCTCCGCCTCGCGGCGGGTGACCAGGCGGCCCAGGCCGGGGTGCGCGGACATCGCCTGCTGCACGACGCCGAGCGCCTCGCCGACCAGCCGGCGGCCCCACAGCGCGAGCCGGGACACCAGCACCTCGTCGTGCGCGCCGGCGGCCTCGAGCTCGCCGACGGCGAGGTTCGCGTGCGCGGCGTCGTCCAGCACCTCGAGCAGCAGCGCGCGCGACCGGTCGTCGACGGCGGACGCGGCGATGCGGCAGAAGTCGTCGGACACCCCGTCGGCGACGTAGGAGCGGAGCAGCCGCTCCCACCACGTGCTCGGCTGGGTGCGCGAGTCGAAGTCCTCGAGCAGCCGGGCGTAGGCGCCCAGGCAGCGCTCGGGCTCGCCGCCGAGCTCCACCACGCGGGCGAGCACCCGGTCCCGGCGGTCGACCGCGGCGGCGGCCAGCCGGCTGAGCTCGAGCTGCTGGGCGGTGCTGGGGGCGACGCGCGCGTCCTCGGCGAGCCGGTTGAACGCGACGTGCTGCAGGTGGGCGACCAGCCCGAGCAGCTCGACGGTGTCGGCGGCCTCAGGGGCCTGCTGCTGGGTGTCGTGAGCGACCTCGGTCATCCGCCCAGGGTAGCGCTGCCACCCCGGCCGGCTCTCGTCGGGCCCCTGAGCCGCGGGTAGGATGGGTGCAGCTGAGGGACACCGGACGCGACCTGGAGGCGGGGAGGCGCGTCGCCCGTCTCGTGCACCCGGAGGGTCCCTCGTGTCCGCCCTGAACGCCTACGCGCGCCTGTTCCGCCTGGCCGGCCCGGCCTACGTCGTCGTCGCCTTCCTCGGCCGCCTGCCCATGGCGATGGCCCAGCTCGGCACCCTGCTGCTCGTCTCCACCGCCACCGGCACGTACGGCCTCGGCGGGCTGGCCGCGGGGGCGCTCGCCGTCGCGAACGCCGTGGGCGCGCCGGTCGCCGGCGGGCTCGCCGACCGGTTCGGCCAGCGCCCCGTCGTGCTCGTCCAGTCGCTGGCGGGCGCGGCGTCGCTCGCCGCGCTGACCCTGCTGGCGCACGCCGGGGCGGGCGGGGCCGCGCTGGTGGCGGTCGCCGCGGTCACCGGCCTCGCCCTGCCGCAGGTCGGCCCGCTCGCCCGCGTGCGGTGGCGGCCGATCACCGCCGGCACGGGCCACGAGCAGCGCCGGCTGGTCGACGCGGCCTTCTCCTACGAGGGCGCCGTCGACGAGGCCTCGTTCGCGATCGGCCCGGCGCTGGTCGGCGTCGTCGCCGTGTGGCTGTCCCCCGCCGGCGCGCTGGTCACCGCCGCCGTGCTGCTCGCCGTGTTCGGCACCGCGTTCGCGCTGCACCCCACGGCGCGCCGCACCGCGACCGGGCCGCACGCGCGCCCGGCCGGCCGCCTGCTGACCCCGGCCTTCGCGGTGCTGGTCGTCGCCCAGGCCGCGGTCGGCGTGCTGTTCGGCGCCACCCAGACCGGCACCACCGTCCTCGCCACCCAGGCGGGCCAGCCGGGGCTGGCGGGCCTGATCCACGCGGTGCTCGGCGTCGGCAGCGCCGCGGCCGGCATCGGCACCGCCTTCATCCCGGCCCGGATCGGGCACGAGCGCCGGGTGCTGGTGGCCGCCTGCGCGCTGGTCGCGCTGTCCTGGCCGCTGCTGCTGGTCGACTCGCTGCCCGCGCTCACCGCCGCCGTCGCCGTGCTGGGCTTCGCGGTCGCGCCGTACATGATCGGCGTGTTCTCCCTCGGCGAGCGCGTCGTCCCCGCCGGGCGGACCGGCGCCGCGATGACGGCCCTCGCGTCGGCGACCGGCGTCGGCTACGCGCTCGGGTCGAGCATCGCCGGACGCCTGGCGGACGCCTCCGGGCACACCGCCGCGTTCGCGGTCACCGTGGCGACGACCGTGGTCGCGCTGCTGGTGGCGGCGACGCAGCAGCGGCGGCTGGCGGCCGCGGTGCGCGCCGCCGTGCCCGCCGCGGAGCCGGGCGGGGACGTCCCCGGCGACGCCGTCGCGGAGCCCGCGGCGCCCGCGGGCGTCGGCGGCTGACGCCACCGGCCCCGCCCACCTCCGGGCCGCCGAGCCGCCCCACCGCGTCGCCGGGCCGCCCCGCAGCCACGCCGGGCCGCCCCAACGCGCCGCCCGCGCCGCCGCCTCCCAACGGTGCGGGCGGCCCTGCGCGTATCATCGGGCGTGTTCATCGGTTGCCCGGTCGTCCCGACCACGGTGCGCCGAGCGAACCGCGGCGCCCCGGCGCCCGGCCCGCTCTCGCTGACTTGCACGATCGGCTGCCGGACCACCTGTGGCGATGCCCGTCGCGGACCCCCTCGCGGGGCGCGACGCGCCGCACGCCACCTTCACGAGTGAAGAGCAGTCCGTGACCTCGACCGACCCCAGCACCACCGACGCCCTCGCGCCCGAGGACGTCGCCGTGGAGACCATCGACACCCCGACCGCCGCCTCCGTGCAGGCCGCCGACGTGACCTTCGCGGACTTCGACGTCCGCCCGGAGATCGTCCAGGCGCTCGCCGACGCCGGCATCAGCACCCCGTTCCCCATCCAGGCGATGACCCTGCCCGTGGCGCTGTCCGGCCACGACATCATCGGCCAGGCCAAGACCGGCACCGGCAAGACGCTCGGCTTCGGCGTCCCGCTGCTGCACCGCGTCGTCGCCCCCGGCGAGGACGGCTTCGACACCCTGCCCGCCCCGGGCAAGCCGCAGGCGATCGTCATCGTCCCGACCCGCGAGCTCGCGGTGCAGGTCGCCGGCGACCTGGAGACCGCGTCGAAGCGGCGCTCCGTCCGCATCGCGCTGCTCTACGGCGGCCGCGCGTACGAGCCGCAGATCGAGATGCTGCAGCGCGGCGTCGAGGTCGTCGTCGGCACCCCGGGCCGCATGATCGACCTGATGAACCAGGGCCACCTGGACCTGTCCCGCATCAAGTGCGTCGTGCTGGACGAGGCCGACGAGATGCTCGACCTCGGCTTCCTGCCCGACGTCGAGAAGCTGCTGGCCCGCACCCCCGCCTCGCGGCACACCATGCTGTTCTCGGCCACCATGCCGGGCGCCGTCGTCGCGATGGCCCGCCGCTACATGACGCAGCCCACGCACATCCGCGCCAGCGAGCCGGACGACGCCGGCCAGACGGTCAAGAACATCAAGCAGGTCGTCTACCGCGCGCACGCGCTCGACAAGGTCGAGGTGCTGTCCCGCATCCTGCAGGCCGAGGGCCGCGGCCTGACCATCGTGTTCGCCCGCACCAAGCGCACCGCCGCGAAGGTCGCCGACGAGCTCGTCGAGCGCGGGTTCGCCGCCGGCGCCCTGCACGGCGACCTCGGCCAGGGCGCGCGCGAGCAGGCCCTGCGCGCGTTCCGCAACGGGAAGGTCGACGTCCTGGTCGCCACCGACGTCGCCGCCCGCGGCATCGACGTCGACGACGTCACCCACGTCATCAACTACCAGTGCCCCGAGGACGAGAAGACCTACCTGCACCGCACCGGCCGCACCGGCCGCGCGGGCAACAAGGGCACCGCGGTCACGTTCGTCGACTGGGACGACGTCCCGCGCTGGGGCCTGATCGACAAGGCCCTCGAGCTCGGCTTCCCGGAGCCGCAGGAGACGTACTCCTCGTCGCCGCACCTGTACACCGACCTCGGCATCCCCGAGGGCACCACCGGGCGCCTGCCGCGCTCCAAGCGGACCCGCGAGGGCCTGGACGCCGAGGTGCTCGAGGACCTGGGCGAAACCGGCAAGCGGCACTCGTCGGGCCGGGACTCCGGCTCGCGCGACGGGGGCCGCGGCGGCCGGGACTCCGGCGGGCACGGCGCTTCGCGCGACGGCGGCCGCGGGCGGTCCGAGGGCGGCACCCGGTCCGAGGGCGGCGAGGGTGGGCGCTCGCGCAGCCGCCGGCGCGGCGGCCCGGGCTCCGACGCCGGGGACGCGGTGGCCGCCGAGGGCTCGACCGGGCCCGCCGAGTCGACCACCGGCCCCGCCGAGGGCCGCGAGGACGGCGCCGCCCCGCGCCGTCGCCGCAACCGCCGGCGCACCCGCGGCGGCCGCCCGGGCGGCGAGGGCGGCGCGGCGGAGCAGACGGCCCCCGCGGAGGCCTGAGCCTCCCGCACGCACGACGACGAGGGCGCCCCGGCCACCCGGCCGGGGCGCCCTCGCACATCCCGGGTCGCTCCCGGGCGAGGTCGAGGGTCTCCCGCCGAGGTCGAGGGCTCCCGGCGAGGTCGAGGGGTTCTCCGGGGGTCTCAGCCGCAAGCACTCGACCTCGGCGCCCGCAGCGCGGCGCCCGCAGCGCGGCGGCGTCAGGCCGCGGCGTCCGCGGTCGGCGGGGCGGGGGTCGTCGCCAGGGCCCACCGGATCACGCGGGTGATCGCGCGGCCGCCGGCCGGCGCCAGCGTCGCGTCCAGCCACGGCACGTCGGGCAGTCCCAGCGGCGCCCGGGCGGCGCGGGGCAGTCCGGCGATCGCCGCGGCCGCCAGGACGCCGTACGGCAGCCGGACCGGCACGGGCAGCGGCGGGTCGGCGAGCAGGAACTCGGCCGCCTCGCGCGCCTGCGGCGTCCCGCGCAGCTCCGGCAGGTACGAGTCCAGCGCCGCGTGCAGCCCGGCCGCCGTCTCAGGCAGGTCCTCGGCCCCGAGCGCCCGCCCCACCCGCGCCGACTGCGCCACGTAGGCGTCGCAGCCCGCGGCGTCGAGCGCCCGCGCCCCGTAGCGCTGGTGCGCGGTCAGGAACGCGTGCGCCTCCGTGATGTGCACCCAGCGCAGCAGGTGCGGGTCGGAGGCGGCGTAGGGCTCTCCGTCATCCGTCACACCGGTGATCCGGTCGTGGATCGCCCGGACGGTCGCCACCGCCTGCGCCGCGTGCTCCGCGGTGCCGAACGTCGTGACGGCGAGGAACGTGCTGGTGCGCTGGAGCCGGCCCCACGGGTCGCCGCGGTACCCCGAGTGCGCCGCGACGGCCGCCATCGCCAGCGGGTGCCAGGACTGCAGCAGCAGCGCGGTCAGCCCGCCGACGAACATCGAGGCGTCGCCGTGCACCCGCCGGATCGCGTCGTCCGGGCCGAACCAGCGCGGGCCGGGCGTGCGGTGGATCCGGTCGCGCACCTGCGGGCCGCGCGGGCCGGCGACGCGGGCGAACAGCTCGTCGCCGAGCCGCCCACGCAGGGACGAGGTGGAGGTGCTCACGCGCCGATCCTCACCCCGCGGGCGCCGCTCGGCGACCCCGGCGGCGCCCCGCCGGACCCGCGCGCCCCGGCGGCCGGGCGCGCCCTCACCCGCACGCAGGCCGCCCCGCCCACGCGCAAGCCGCGCCGAGCGGGCAACCGACACGTCGAGCGAGTAGTCGGCGGATGCTCGCTCGACGCGTCGGTTGCACAGTCGGCGGAGCGGAGACGATCGCCGGGCGGCGCGGCGTCGCGCCGGCGCTACGCCGCCTTCACGAACGCCGTCACCGCGTCCGCCACCAGCTGCACCGCGATCGCCGCCAGCAGCAGGCCCGCGATCCGGGTCACCAGCGTCGTCCCCGAGTCGCCGAGCAGCCGGTGGATGAACCCCGCGAACCGCATCGCCAGGTACAGGCACACGTGCACCAGCACGATGCCGACCGCGATCGCCACCCAGTCGGCGACCGTCCCGTCGCTCTGCTGCACGAACACCATGACCGCGACGATCGCGCCCGGCCCGGCGAGCAGCGGCGTCCCGAGCGGCACCAGCGCCACGTTGACCTTGGAGTTCCCCGACGGCTGCGGCTCCTCGGACTTGCCCGTCAGCAGCTCCATCGCGACGAGGAGCAGCAGCAACCCGCCGGAGGCCTGGAGCGCGGGCAGCGAGATGTGCATGTACGACAGCAGGCTCTGCCCGAACACGGCGAACGCCAGCACGACGCCGAACGCCACGAAGATCGCCTGCCGCGCGGCCCGGTTGCGCTGCTGCCGGGTCATGGTGCCGGTGAGGCCGAGGAAGATCGGCACGGTCCCGGGCGGGTCCATGATGACGAACAGGGTGATGAAGACCTCGGAGAGGAGCCGCCAGTCGAGCACCGCGCTCATGCGCGCACCACCGCCGTGCGTCCCCGGCGCTCGATCTCGGCGAGCACCTCCGGCGCGGTCGTGTTCTCCCCGAGCACGTTGTCCTTCCCTGTTCCGTGGTAGTCGCTCGACCCGGTGACGAGCAGCCCGAGCCGGTCGGCGAGCGCGGCGAGCCGGGCGCGCTGCTCCGGCGTGTGGTCGCGGTGGTGCACCTCGAGCCCGGCGAGGCCCGCCTCGGCGAGCTCCTCGATCGCGGAGTCGGGCACCACCCGCCCCCGCCCGTCGGCGCCGGGGTGCGCGAACACCGGCACCCCGCCGGACGCGAGCACCGCCTCGACGGCCTCGGCCGCCTCCGGCGCGTAGTAGGGCACGTAGTACCGGCCGCGCGCGGACAGCAGGTCGGCGAACGCCGCGGTCCGGTCCGGGACGACGCCCAGTGCCACCAGCGCGTCGGCGATGTGCGGGCGGCCGACGACGGTGCCGGGCTGCTGCTGGGCGAGCACGTCGTCCCAGGTGATCGGCAGGTCCTGCGACAGCCGCTCCACGATCGCCCGGCCGCGGTGCAGCCGGGCGTCGCGGGTCTGCGCGACGAGGCCCGCGAGCGCCGGCGCGGCCGGGTCCTGCAGGTAGGACAGCAGGTGCACGCTGACGCCGCGCGACAGGGCGGACACCTCGGTGCCGGGGACCAGGGCGACGCCGAGCCGGCGGGCGGCGTCGGACGCCTCGGCCCAGCCGGCCGTCGTGTCGTGGTCGGTCAGCGCGACGACGTCGAGGCCGGCCGCGGCGGCCGAGGCGACCAGCTCCCCCGGGGTCTCGGTGCCGTCGGAGACCGACGAGTGGGTGTGGAGGTCGATGCGCACCGCGCAAGGCTACTCACCGGTAGGGGCCAGACCTGCGCGCAGGCCCTCGGGGCGGCCCGCGGTGCCAGACTGGGCCCATGGCCACCGACCCCACGCCCGAGACCCCCGCGCCCGCCCTGTCCGAGCCCGCCGAGGGCGAGCAGACCCTCGCGGACCGCGGCTCGAACCGCAGCCAGCGTCCCCAGTCCGCCGCGTTCCTCGACTGGGTGACCTCCGGCTGGGCCGACCGCCCGGCGAGCACCGCGGTGCCGGGCGCGGCCGCCCCGTTCACCGCCGCCCGCCGCGCGCGCCTGGCCGCCGCGTTCCCGGGCGAGCGCCTGGTGGTCCCGGCCGGTGCGTACAAGGTGCGGTCGAACGACACCGACTACCGGTTCCGTCCGCACTCCGCGTTCGCGCACCTCACGGGCCTCGGCGCCGAGCAGGAGCCGGACGCCGTCCTGGTGCTGCACCCGGCCGCCGACGGCGAGGGCGACGAGCTGCCCGGCGGCGGCCGGTCCACGCACCGCGCCGTGCTCTACCTGCGCCCGCTCGCGGGCCGGGACACCGAGGAGTTCTTCTCCGACGCCCGGTACGGCGAGTTCTGGGTCGGGCCGCGCCCGACGCTCGAGGACATGGCGACGGTCACCGGGATCACGACCGCGCACAGCGACGACCTGCGCGACGCCCTGGCCAAGGACGCGGGCGCCGACGGCGTGCGCGTGCTGGTGGTCCCGGGCGTGGACGAGGCCGTCGAGGCCGTCGTGGAGGAGATCCGCGCGACGGAGGACGCCGGGGAGCGCGACGCCGCGCTGGTCGAGGCGCTGTCGGAGCTCCGGCTGGTCAAGGACGAGCACGAGGTCGCCGAGCTGCGCAGCGCCGTCGCCGCGACCGCCGAGGGCTTCGCGGAGGTCGTCCGCCGGCTGCCCGAGGCCGTGGCGCACCGCCGCGGCGAGCGGGTCATCGAGGGGACGTTCCTGTCCCAGGCGCGCGTCGAGGGCAACTACGTCGGCTACGAGACGATCGCCGCCGCCGGGCCGCACGCCACCACGCTGCACTGGACGGACAACGACGGGCAGGTCCGCGCGGGCGAGCTCGTGCTGATCGACGCGGGCGTCGAGGTGGACTCGCTCTACACCGCGGACGTGACGCGGACGCTCCCGGTCGACGGCACGTTCACCGACGCGCAGCGCCGGGTCTACCAGGCCGTGCTGGACGCCGCGGACGCCGCGTTCGCGGTCGCCGTGCCGGGCAACCGGTTCCGCGACGTGCACGCCGCCGCGATGGAGGTCATCGCGGCCCGCCTCGACGAGTGGGGCATGCTGCCCGTCCCGGCCGCCGAGGCGCTGACCCCGGAGGGTCAGCAGCACCGCCGGTGGATGGTGCACGGCACGAGCCACCACCTCGGCCTGGACGTGCACGACTGCGCGCAGGCCCGCCGCGAGATGTACCTGGACGCGGTGATCGAGCCCGGCATGGTGTTCACCATCGAGCCCGGCCTGTACTTCCAGGTGGACGACCTGCGGGTCCCCGAGGAGCTGCGCGGCATCGGCGTGCGGATCGAGGACGACGTGCTGGTGACGGCCGACGGCAACGAGAACCTCTCGGCCGCGCTCCCCCGCCGTCCCGAGGACGTCGAGGCCTGGATGGCGGAGCTGCTCGCCCGCTGACCGGCGCGGGACGCACGACGGCCCGGGTCCCCCTCGCGCGAGGGGGACCCGGGCCGTCGGTCGTCAGTCCTGCTTCTCGGCGCCCGGCTGCCCGGGCTCCGTGGAGGCGGGCGGCTGCGGCGCCGGGGGCTGCGGCGCGAGCTGGCCGTACCGCGGCTCGGCGGGCGGCTGGGGCGCGAGCTGCCCGTACCGCGGCTGCGCCGGGGGCTGACCGGGGGCGACCGGCGGCTGGGGCGCGGCCGGCTGGCCCGGCGCCGCCTGCGGGTAGGCCGCCGAGGGGTCGGACGGGCGGGCGCCCATCGGGTGGGCGGGCGGCACCGGGGTGGCTGCGCCGACCCGCACGCCGCCGACCTCGCGCAGCATCTGCCGGGCGTCGTGCGCGCGCTCGGCCCGGCACAGCACCGCGTACTGGGCGGCGACGATCTGGCTCTGCGAGGTGAAGTCCCGCTTGCCGCGGCTGGTGGCGTAGACGAGCACCGCGAGCAGCAGGCCCGCCGCGCCGCCGAACAGCACGGCGGCGAGCAGGATGCCGGACGACCCGCCGGCCATGAGGAACAGCAGGCCGATGAACACGCCGAACCAGGCGCCGGACCCGAAGCCGCCCATCGCGACGCGGGCGTAGGTCAGGCGGCCGGTGACGCGCTCGACCATGCGCAGGTCGGTGCCGACGATCGTCACCATCTGGACCGGGAACTCGTGGTCGGAAAGGTGGTCGACGGCCTTCTGCGCCTCGAGGTACGTGCCGTAGGACGCGACCGTCTCACCCTGGGGCAGGGTGGGCGTCTGGGGGATGCGGGCACCGCCGGAGAACGACATGCGTCCATCCTCGCCCCCCGGAGGCCCCCGGCGCCAGGCGGCACGGGCGGTACGCAGGGGTTTCGTGGCCCGCGTCCAGCCTCCGGCCAGGGACGCGCCCGGCGCGCGGCCGCCGGCGGACCACCCGCGTCGCGGCGCGCTGCCCGGTGGCCCGGCGTCTACGCTGACCACCGTGAGCGGCACCGGGACCCGAGTCTTCGTCGCGCGCCTCGCCGGCACCAACGTCTTCGACCCCATCGGCGACCAGGTGGGACGGGTGCGCGACGTCGTCGTGCTGCTGCGCCCCAAGGGCGCGCCGCGCGCGGTCGGCCTGGTCGTCGAGGTGCCCGGCAAGCGCCGCGTGTTCCTGCCGCTGACCCGGGTGACCGCGGTCGACGCCGGCCAGGTCATCTCCACCGGCCTGGTCAACATGCGCCGGTTCGAGCAGCGCCCGTTCGAGACCCTGGTGGTCGGCGAGCTGTTCGACCGCGCCGTGCAGCTGGCGGACGGCTCCGGCGCGGCCACGGTCGAGGACGTCGCGATCGAGCGGCAGCGCAACGGCGACTGGCTGGTGGCGAAGGTGTTCGTGCGCAAGGACACCGGCCGCGGGGGCCTGCTGCGCCGCCGCGGAGTGCCGGAGCTGCTCGACATCGACGAGATCGCCGGGCTCGCCCGCACGGCCGCCGATGCGCAGGGCGCCGCGCTGCTGCTCCAGCAGTACGACGAGCTCAAGCCGGCCGACCTCGCCGACGTGCTGCACGACATGGGGTCGACCCGGCGGATGGAGGTCGCGGCCGCGCTGGACGACGAGCGGCTGGCCGACGTCCTGGAGGAGCTGCCCGAGGACGACCAGGTGGCGATCCTGTCGCACCTCGAGCGCACCCGCGCCGCCGACGTGCTCGAGGCCATGCAGCCCGACGACGCCGCCGACCTGCTCGGCGAGCTCCCCGACGAGCAGCAGGCCGAGCTGCTCGCGCTCATGGAGCCCGAGGAGGCCCGGGACGTCCGGCGGCTGCTGGCGTACGAGGACAACACCGCGGGCGGCCTGATGACCACCGAGCCCGTGGTGCTCGGACCCGAGACGCCGATCGCCGCGGCGCTGGCCCACGTGCGCCGCAAGGACCTCACGCCCGCCCTGGCGTCGATGGTGTTCGTCGTCCGGCCCCCGCTGGAGACGCCGACCGGCCGGTTCATCGGCGTCGTGCACCTGCAGCGCCTGCTGCGCGAGCCCCCGCACGAGGCGATCGGCGCCCTGGTCGACACCGACATCGACCCGGTGCCGGCCGACGCGCCGCTGCTCGCCGTGACCCGCCGGCTGGCGACCTACGACCTGCTCGCGATCCCCGTCGTCGACGACGAGCGCCGTCTGCTCGGCGCGGTCAGCGTCGACGACGTGCTCGACCACCTGCTGCCCGAGGACTGGCGCGAGACGGACGAGGAGGTGCAGCCCGTCCCGACGGGCGAGGTGCCCGCCGTGCGCGCCGCCCGCGGCGGCCCGACCCCGAGGGGAGGCCGCCGTGGCTGACCGTCTCGACACCCCGAAGACCGCGCGCCGCAGCCTCCTGCCCAAGCTCGAGGACGACGCGTTCGGCAAGGTCTCGGAGGGGATCGCCCGGTTCATGGGCACCCCGCGGTTCCTGCTCTGGCTGAGCCTGTTCTGCGCGGCCTGGCTGATCTGGAACTCCTGGGGACCGGAGACCCTGCGGTTCGACAAGGCCGCGAACGGGTTCACCGCGCTGACGCTGATGCTGTCGCTGCAGGCGTCGTACTCGGCACCGCTGATCCTGCTCGCGCAGAACCGGCAGACCGACCGCGACCGGGTGCAGGCCGAGCAGGACCGGCAGCGCGCCGAGCGGAACCTGGCGGACACCGAGTTCCTGGCCCGCGAGATGGCGGCGCTGCGCATCGCGCTGTCCGAGGTCGCCACCCGGGACTTCGTGCGGTCCGAGCTGCGCAACCTCCTCGAGGAGCTGGTCGAGGAGCGCGAGGCCGCCGAGGACGACGCCGCGGACGCGGCTCGCGACCCGGCCGCACGGGACCGGGTGGACCGCGGGCGCGCGGACCGGGCGCGCGACCGGGACCGCCGCGCCGCCGCCGAGGAGCGCGGGCGGACCCCCGCGGGCTGAGCACCCACCCGGGCCCCGGGCGGAGGGTGCGGTCCGCGGCCGCGCCTACGATGGACGACATGTCGCCCGCCCTGGACACCCGCGATCCCGAGGCCGTCGCCGCCGCCGTGCGGGAGGCCCTCTCCCGGGTGGTCGACCCGGAGATCCGCCGCCCGATCACGGACCTGGGCATGGTCCGGTCGGTCGACGTCGACACCACGCCTGCCGCGGGCGCGCTCGTCACGGTCGGCATCGACCTGACCACCGCGGGCTGCCCGCTGCGCGACACCATCACGAAGGACGTCACCGCGGCGGTGCAGGCCGTCGAGGGCGTCGCGGACGTGCGGATGGCGCTCGGCGTCATGAGCCCCGAGCAGCGGGCCGCGCTGACCGAGCGGCTGCGGGGCGGGGCCGAGCCCGTCATCCCGTTCAGCAAGCCGACCTCGCTGACGAAGGTGTTCGCGGTGGCGTCCGGCAAGGGCGGCGTGGGCAAGTCGTCGGTCACCGCCAACCTCGCGGTGGCGATGGCCGAGCAGGGCCTGCGGGTCGGCGTCGTGGACGCCGACATCTACGGGTTCTCCATCCCCCGGATGCTCGGCGTGACCCAGCCGCCGACCCGGGTCGACGAGATGCTGCTCCCGCCGATCGCGCACGAGGTCAAGGTCATCTCGATCGGCATGTTCGTCCCGCCGGGCCAGCCGGTCGTCTGGCGCGGGCCGATGCTGCACCGGGCGCTCCAGCAGTTCCTCGCGGACGTGTTCTGGGGCGACCTCGACGTGCTGCTGCTCGACCTGCCGCCCGGGACCGGCGACATCGCGATCTCCGTCGCTCAGCTGCTGCCGGGCTCCGAGCTGGTCGTCGTGACCACGCCGCAGCTCGCCGCGGCCGAGGTCGCCGAGCGGGCCGGGTCCATCGCGACCCAGACCCGGCAGGGCGTCGTCGGCGTGGTCGAGAACATGGCCTGGCTCGAGCAGCCCGACGGGTCGCGGCTGGAGCTGTTCGGCTCCGGCGGCGGCGCCCGCGTGGCCGAGGGGCTGTCCCGGTCGACCGGCGGCACGGTGCCGGTGCTCGGCCAGGTGCCGCTGGACATCCGGCTGCGCGAGGCCGGCGACGGCGGGACGCCCGTCGTGCTCACCGACCCGGACTCCCCCGCCGCCGTGGCGCTGCGCGGGGTGGCGGCGGCGCTGACCGCGCGGTCCCGGGGGCTCGCGGGGCGGTCGCTGGGGCTCACGCCCGTCGGGCGCTGACGCCGCGCGGCGTCCGACCCGGGTCGCCGAGGCGCACCCACCCCCGGTCGCACGCGCGCCAGACGCCGGCACTGCACGGCACGGCGTGTTGGTTCCTGTGCGGTCGTGGTGGATACTGTCGCGGTGCTCGCCAGCCAGCGTCAGGACCGCATCCTCGCGGAGGTGCGCACCCACGGGGCCGTCCGGGTCGCCGACCTGGTGGAGCAGCTGGACGTCTCGGAGATGACCGTCCGCCGCGACATCACCGAGCTCGACCGCGCCGGCCTGGTGCGCCGGGTGCACGGCGGCGCCGTCGCCGCGGACGGCGGGGCGGGACGCCCGACCGACGAGCCCGGCTTCGCGGAGAAGAGCACCTGGGCCACCGCCGAGAAGCGGGACATCGCGGCCCTGGCCGCCGCCACCCTCGAGCCCGGCCAGGCCGTCGCGCTGTCGGCCGGCTCCACCGTGCACCTGCTGGCGCAGCGGATCGCCGCCGACCCGGCCCTGCGCCCGCTGACCGTCGTCACGAACTCGCTGCCCGTCGCCCGGACCCTGCACGACGCCGCGGCCGCGCCCGGCGGCGCGGGGCTCGACGTGATCCTCACCGGCGGCAGCCGGACGCCGTCGGACGCGCTCGTCGGCCCCGTCGCCGACACCGCGCTCGCGACCCTCCGGGTCGACCGGCTGTTCCTCGGCGTGCACGGGCTCGACGAGTCCGGTCTGATGACACCGAACCTCGCCGAGGCCGCCACCGACCGCGCGCTGCTCCGCTGCGCCGCCGCCGTGACGGTTCTCGCGGACCACACGAAGTGGGGGGTGGTCGGGCTCGCCCGCATCGCACCCCTGGAGGAGGTGGACGTCGTCGTCACCGACGCCGGCCTCCCCGAGCCCGCCCGGGCGGTGCTGGCCGACGCCGGCTGCACCCTGCTCACCCCGACCGACCACCAGCCCGAGGAGCGATGACGCGCATGGAGCAGCAGCACGAGGACACCCCGGTGTGGGTCGGGGCCTGGGAGCCCGCCGCCGGGGCCGAGCGCGTGCGCGCGCTGTTCGCCGAGCGGTTCGGCGCCGAGCCGGACGGCACCTGGTCGGCGCCGGGCCGGGTCAACCTCATCGGCGAGCACACCGACTACAACGGCGGCCTCTGCCTGCCGTTCGCGCTCCCCCACCGCACGTACGTCGCCGTCCGCCGCACCGACGGCGACGCCGTGCGGCTGGTGTCGGCGCAGGAGAGCACCGGCGTCCGCGAGCTGGCGCTGCCCGAGGTCGCGCCCGGGACGGTCAGCGGCTGGCCCGCCTACGTCGTCGGGGTGGCCTGGGCGCTGCGGGAGGCGGGGCACGCGGTCGGCGGCTTCGACATCGCGGTCGACTCCTGCGTGCCCTACGGCGCGGGCCTGTCCTCGTCCGCGGCGCTCGAGTGCGCGGCCGCCGTCGCGCTCGACGCGCTGTTCGGGCTGGGGCTCGCCGGCTCCGCGGACCAGCCGGACGACGCCGGGCGCGCCGCGCTCGCCGACGCCTGCATCCGCGCCGAGAACGAGATCGCCGGCGCGAGCACGGGCGGCATGGACCAGGCGGTGTCCCTGCGGGCCCGCGCGGGCCACGCGCTGCTGCTCGACTGCCGCGACGGGTCGACCCGGCACGTGCCGTTCGACCTGGCGGCCCACGGCCTCGCGCTGCTGGTCATCGACACCAAGGCCGAGCACGCGCTCGTCGACGGGCAGTACGCCGCCCGCCGCGCCGCGTGCGAGGAGGCCGCCTCCCGCCTGGGCGTCGCGACGCTGCGCGAGATCGACCTCGACGGGCTCGGCGACGCGCTGGCCGCGCTGGCGCACGGCACCGGGCCGGTCGGCGAGGGCCGCGACGAGGTGGAGGTGCTGGTCCGCCGCGTCCGGCACGTCGTCACCGAGATCGCGCGGGTCGAGGAGTTCGTCGGCCTGCTCGACGACGGCCGGGTCGAGGAGGTCGGCGCCGCGATGGACGCCTCGCACGCCTCGCTGCGGGACGACTACGAGGTGTCCTGCCGGGAGCTCGACGTGGCGGTCGAGGCGGCCCGCGGGGCCGGCGCGCTCGGCGCGCGGATGACCGGCGGCGGCTTCGGCGGCTCGGCGATCGCCCTCGTGCGGGCCGACGAGGTGGACGACGTGGCGGCGGCCGTCGCGGCGGCGTTCGTGGCCGAGGGCCTGCACGCGCCGGCGTTCCTGACCGCGACCGCGAGCGCCCCGGCGGCCTGACCGCGGGGCGCCGGCGCGCCGTCCGCGCCGCCGAGGTTGCACAACCCGCGGGGTTCCGACGCCTCGAACCCCGCAGGTCCTGCACCCTCGGCGGCGCCTGCCCCGGCTGGGGAGAAGCCCGGCGGCATCAGGGGCGCGGGAGGCGGCCCGCGTCCTCGTGCAGGGCGAACAGCACCGAGTACGGCCGGCCGCCGGGGGTCGGGCGGCGCTCGGCCAGCTCCGTGAAGAACGCGTCCACCCGGGACATCAGCTCGTCGTGCTCCTCGCCGCTGAGCCGCACGCCCAGCCGCGTCATCCGCACCGAGTCCGGGTCCGCCTCCGCGACCTCCTCGACGAACGTGGACAGCATGAGCTGCCACTTGCCGGGGAAGTCGGGCGCGCGCCAGGACTTGCGGGTGGCCCGGTACGGCACCTCGCGGGAGCCGCGCGCGCCGCGGCGCACCGGGTCGGCGGCGAGGAAGCCCCGGTCGACCAGCGTGCGGACGTGGTGCAGCACCGTCGCGGGGTTCTTGCCCAGGCGGTCGGCGATCTCGCGGTTCGTCAGCGCGTCGTCGAGGCACATCCGCAGGATGCGCAGCCGCAGCGAGGAGGCGAGGGCGCGCGCGTCGGCGTCGAGCTCGGCGGGGTCGGTCCCCGCCTCCGGGTCGCTCCCGCCGTCCGGCGGCGGCGCCCACTGCGGGTCCGGGTCGCGGTGCGGGGTCGGGCTCATGCCGCGATCCTAGCAACTGATTGACTTTCCCCAATCAGTGGCGCCACGCTGGAGCCATGTCGACCCCCGCCCCCGCAGGACCACCGCTCGGGACCGCCGGCCCCGCGGAACCGGCCCCGCCCGCGAAGCGCCGCTCGCTCGCCCGGCACCCGGACTTCCGCCGGCTCTGGGTGGGCGACGCGTTCGGGCAGCTCGGCTTCCAGCTGACGAGCATCGCCCTGCCCGTGCTCGCGGTGCGCGACCTCGACGCGACGGAGTGGCAGATGGGCCTGCTCACCGCCGCCGAGACCGCCGCGTTCCTCGTCATCGGCCTGCCCACCGGCGCCTGGGTCGACCGGATGCGCAAGCGCCGGGTGCTCATCACGGCCGACCTGGTGCGCGCCGCGACGCTCGCGGTGGTCGTCGCGCTCGCCCTCACCGGCCACGCCTCGATGGCGGTGCTGTACGCGGGCGCCCTGGTGATGAGCGTCGCGACGGTGTTCTTCGACGTCGCGCACCAGTCGTACGTCCCGGGTCTGGTCGGGCTCGCGCACATCGGCGAGGGCAACGCCAAGCTGCAGGCGACCCAGTCGGTCGCGGGCGTCGCCGGCCCCGCGCTCGGCGGCGCGCTGCTCCGGGTGGTGGTCGCCCCCGTGCTGCTCGCGGTCAACGTGGCGACCTACCTGGTGTCCGCGCTGGCGCTGTCCCGGATCCGGAAGGTCGAGGAGCTGCCCCCGCGGGAGCACCGGCGCCCGCTCAAGGACGAGATCGCCGAGGGCCTCGGGTTCGTCGTCCGGCAGCCGCTGCTGCGCCGGATCGTCGCCTGCACCGCGATCGGCAACCTGTTCACCGCGGCCGGCTCGGCCGTGACGGTGATCTTCGCCCTGCGCACGCTCGGCCTCGACGAGGCCGCGTACGGGACCGTGCTGTCCGCGTCGGCGGTCGGCGGCCTGCTCGGCGCGGTCGCGTCGGACCGGCTGGTGCGCTGGTTCGGCGAGGGCCGGGTGATCCCGCTGTCCGCCCTCGCGTTCGCACCCGGGGCCGCGCTGACGCCGCTCGCCGCGGTGCTGCCGTTCCCGCCCCAGGTCACGCTGATCGCCGGCGGCGCGCTGTTCTTCTTCGCCGTCGTGGTCTACAACGTCGCCCAGGTGAGCTTCCGGCAGCGGGTGTGCCCGCCGCCGCTGCTGGGCCGGATGAACGCCTCGGTCCGGTTCATCGTGTGGGGCACGACGCCGATCGGCGGGCTGCTCGGCGGCTGGCTCGGGCACTCCTACGGCGCGACCCCCACGCTCTGGGTCGCCGCCGCCGGCTCGGTCCTGGCGGCCCTGCCGGTGCTGCTGTCGCCGCTGCTGCGGATGCGCGAGCTGCCGGGGGCGCCGGCACCAGAATGACGCGTTTTCGCACGTCAGGGTGACGCCCGGTTTGAGTTGCTTCGCGCATCTTGGGCAGAGTGGGGTCCGTGATCCGCCTGCTGCTGTCCGCCGTCATCGGGTTCTTCGTCGCCTCGGTCGCCCTGCGGGTCGCCGGCCTGGACGACGGGTGGGAGTGGGCGTTCGGCGTCTCGCTCGGGATCATGGTCCCGCTGATGGTGATCACCTCGATCGGCCGGTCGTTCGCCGGTTCGCGGTCCGCGCGGCCCCAGGACGTCGAGGCGGCGCTCCGCGAGAACCGGGTCAGCCTGGCGAAGGTCCTGGAGACCCGCGCCACCGGGACCTCGATCAACGACCAGCCGCTGTGCGAGATCCGGCTCGTCGTCGCGTCCCGCACCCGCCCCGCGTACACGACGACCACCCGGACCGTCGTCAACCTCGGACGGCTGCCCGGCCTCCAGCGCGGCGCCGTCGTGGTGGTCGCGCAGCTCGACGCCGAGCGGCCCGACGTCGCGCTGCTGGACCCGCCGCCCGCCGGCTGGCAGGAGATCGCCGACCGGGACACGCACGTCCGCGACCTGCCCGAGGCCCCGGTCTGGGAGGCGCCCCCGGCGCCGGGACGCGACGGGCGCGGCCTGCTCCGCATCCCGGCCGTGCTGTTCCTCGTCTTCGCGCTCGTCGGGTTCGGCGCCCGCGTGTGGCCGGTCCGGGACGCGGCGCTCGACCTCGTGCAGGGCACGCCCCTGGAGGAGGTCCGCGCCGAGGCCCAGGAGGTCGTCGAGACCGAGGCGCCCCCGGTGTACGACGTGTTCGTGGCGGCGCAGACGCGGCAGGTCGTGGACGACCTGGTGGCGGTCGCCGGCGGCACCCAGTTCACCGAGCTCGTGATGTACCGGGAGTACGTCGTCTCGGAGGCCCCCACCACGCCCGGCGCCCCGACCACGGACCAGTACAACTGGCGCGACGGGGAGGCCACCCGCGAGGGCGCCGCCACCATCCAGCCCGACCCCGCGGAGCTCCCGGACGAGCTGTTCGACGTCACCACCGTCGACTGGTCGCTCGTCGAGCCGCTCGTGGCGCAGCTGCCGGAGCTCACCGGCATCGCCGACCCGCAGGGGGCGGGGGTGCTCGTCCGGCGCGCGACCGACGTGAACGTCACCACCCCGGTGGAGTTCCACCTGTCCCTCAGCGACGACTACTACGACGCGTACCTCACCGCCGACGCGACCGGGGCGATCGTGTCCATGCACGGCGGGCACCCGGACTCCCCGTCGGCGGCCTGGGAGGCGGCGCACGGCGGGTGACCGCGCGCGCCCGGGCCGGGCGCGCCGGGCACCGCGCGCCGGGCACCGCGCCGGGGCACCGCCGCCCCGGGGCCGCACCCGGGCGCTCCCGCGCCCGGTGCGTCAGACGTCGTACGTGACGACCACCGGGGCGTGGTCGCTGAACCGGGCGTCGTACGTCGCGGCGCGGTCGATCTCCACGCTCCGGGCGCGGTCGGCGAGCGACGGCGTCGCCAGCTGGTAGTCGATCCGCCAGCCCGAGTCGTTGTCGAACGCCTGCCCCCGCCAGGACCACCAGGTGTACGGGCCCGGGCCCTCGCCGCCGTGCTCGCGGCCCAGGTCGCGCCAGCCCTGCTCGTCGAACCAGGTGTCGAGGTACGCGCGCTCCTCGGGCAGGAAGCCCGCGGCCTTGCGGTTGCCGCGCCAGTTCTTGATGTCGACCTCGCGGTGGGCGATGTTGAGGTCCCCCGCGACCACGACGTCCGCGCCCTCCCCCGCCAGCTCAGCGAGCCGCTTGGTCATGACGTCGAGGAAGGCGTACTTCTCGTCCATCTTGGGGGTACCCGCCTGGCCCGAGTGCACGTAGGCGGACACGACCGTGAGCACCCGCTGCCCCGCGCCGTCGGCCGCGGGCAGCTCGAGGTCCGCCTCGACCCACCGCCCGCTGTCGGTCGGCACGCCGGTGCCGATGCCGATGCGCACCGCGCGCATCGGCAGCCGCGAGGCGATCGCGACGCCGGCGCGGCCCTTCGTCTCGCTGGCCTCGTGCGCCAGGTGCCACTGGCCCGCGGGGAGGTGGTCGGCGAGGATCTCGTCCGAGGCGCGCACCTCCTGCAGGAGCAGGACGTCCGGCCGCCGGGCCTCGATCCAGCCGGCCATGCCCCGCTTGAAGGCGGCCCGGATCCCGTTCACGTTCGCAGTCGCTACCGTCAGCACGCGGACCATCCAACCTCATGCCACCGACACGCACGGACGGGCCCGCCCGCGCTCACGCGCCGCCCGGCGCCCGCGCGGCCGCGCGCGCCTCGGCCCGGGCCACCACCGCCGCGACGCCGTCGAGCATCAGCCGGAGCCCCCAGTCGGGCCGCCCCTCGTCGTCCTCGGCCTCGGCGTCGTCGAACGCCCCGGCGGCCAGGGCCTGCGCGAGCACGGGGTGCTCGCCGGGGTCGGTCACCGCGCGCAGCAGCGACGCGTAGTCCACCAGGGCCGGGTGCCCCGCGGTCGCCCCGCCGGCCGGGGTCCCCTCGCCGCCCGCGGCCACCTCCACCTCGGCCGCCCGCGCCGCCTGCGCCTCGGCCGCGACCACCTGGCCCTCGGCGAGCACGTGCAGCGACAGCCGCCCGACGACCGCGGTCTTCTCCGGCCAGCTCAGCGGCGTGCCGTCGAGGGCCCGGAGCCCGCGTTCCAGGAACGCCACCCGCGCCGGCCCCGGGAGGGCCGCGGCGGCCGGGGTCTGCACGGCCCACGGGTGCCGCCGGGCCAGGTCGAGCTGGTCGGCGCACCAGCGCTCGAGGGCGGCGCGCCAGGCGGGCGTGCCGCCGGGGCCCGGGTCGCCGGGGCCGGCGTCGCCCGGGGCCGCGTCGCCCGCGCCCGCCACCGCCTCCGCCAGCGCGGCGTCCAGCATCACCGCGAGCAGGTCGTCCTTGCTCGACACGTATCGGTACAGCGCCATCGTGGTGACGCCGAGCCGCTCGGCGACCCGGGCCATCGACACCGCCGCGAGCCCGTCGGCGTCCGCGAGCGCGATCGCCGCGTCCGCGATCCCGGCGAGCGTCAGGCCCGGCCGCGGCCCGCGGCGCCCGACCGGCGCCGGCCGCCACAGCACGGCGAGGCCCGGCGGGAGGTCCGGCCCGGCCTCGTCGTCGCCCGGCTCCTGCGCCGCGAGCGCCCGCAGCCGCGCCCGCTCGACCTGCCGGGCGGCGCGCTGCGCGGCGAGCCGGGCGTCGAGCGCCGCCTTCTGCGCCTCGCGCTCGGCCCGGTCGGCCTCGCGCTCGACCTCGCGGACCGCCCGCTCCTGCTCGGCCCGCAGCCGCTCGGCCTCCTTCTCCGCGGCGCGGGCGGCGCGGTCGCGGTCGCGCTGCGCCTTCTCGGCGTCCCGGCGCGCGCGCTCCCGGTCCTTCTCCGCCCGGGCGGCCTCCTTCTGCGCGGCGCGCTCGGCCTTCTCGCGGTCGCGGCGCAGGGCCTCCGCGTGCTTGCGCGCGTCGGCGTCGGGCGTGGTGGCGTCGCGGGCGGCCGCGTCGGGGCCGGCCGTGCGCTCGTCCTCGGGCTGCATCGGACTCCTTGACCGTGGGCGGATCAACTGTGTACAACATACACACCGCACCATCCGTGTACGACGTAGACAGAAAGGAGCCGGCGATGGACGCCCCGATGATCGAAACCCGGGCACTCCGCAAGGCCTATGGGTCGACCACCGTGCTGACCGGCGTCGACCTCGCGGTCGGCAGGGGCCAGGTGCTCGGCCTGCTCGGCCCGAACGGCGCGGGCAAGACCACCACCGTCGAGGTCCTCAGCACGCTGCTGCGCCCCGACGGCGGCACGGCGACCGTCGCCGGGCACGACGTCGTCCGCGAGCCCGACCGGGTGCGCGAGGCGATCAGCCTCACCGGCCAGTACGCGGCCGTGGACGAGCTGCTGACCGGCCGCGAGAACCTGCGGCTCATGGCCCGGCTCGCCCACCTCCCCCGCGCCGCCGGGCGCGCACGCGGCGACGAGCTGCTCGAGCTGTTCGACCTGGTGGGGGCCGCCGACCGGCTCGTGCGCACCTACTCCGGGGGGATGCGGCGCCGCCTCGACCTCGCGGTCGGGCTGCTGACCCGGCCGGCCGTGCTGTTCCTCGACGAGCCGACCACCGGGCTCGACCCCCGCAGCCGCTCCGACCTGTGGGCCGTCATCCGCGACGTCGTGGCCGGCGGCGCCACGGTGCTGCTCACCACGCAGTACCTCGACGAGGCCGACGCCCTCGCCGACCGGGTCGCGGTGCTCGACCACGGCCGGGTGATCGCGCAGGGCACGGCGACCGAGCTCAAGGGCCAGGTCGGCGCCGCCCACGTGGAGCTGCAGCTCGCGGACGGCCGCGCCGAGCGGGTGGCGACCGACGCGTCCGTCGCCGACGTGCGCCGGATTCTCGCCGACGTGGAGGCCCGCCGCCTGCCCGTGGAGTCCTGGCGCGTCGCGACCCCGACCCTGGACGACGTGTTCCTGACGCTCACCGGCCGTCCCGCCGAGGCCGCGCCCGCCGACGCCGCCCTGCTCGTCGGGGAGGCGTCGTGACCGCCACCGCCACCGCCACCGCGCCCGCGCGCACCACGACCCGCCCGCCCGCGGGCGGCTGGGCGCTCCGGGACAGCGCCGCGATGATCGGGCGCAGCCTGCGCCGGTCGCTGCGCACGCCCGACACGCTCATCATGGGCATCGCCCTGCCGGTGATCCTCATGCTGCTGTTCGTCTACGTGTTCGGCGGCGCGATCCAGACCGACCAGGCCGCCTACGTCGACTACGTCGTCCCGGGCATCATCCTGCTCTGCGCGGGCTACGGCGCCGCCACCACGGCCGTCTCCGTCGCCTCGGACATGACGGGCGGGCTGATGAACCGGTTCCGCACCCTGCCCGTGCGGCCCGTCGCCGCGCTCACCGGGCACGTCGTCGAGTCCGTCGTCCGCAACGCCGTGTCGACCGCCCTGGTCGTGGGTGTCGCGTACCTCACGGGTTTCCGGCCGACCGCCGGCCCGGGCGAGTGGCTGCTCACCGCCGGGCTCGTGCTGCTCTACGTGCTCGCGCTGACCTGGACGGCCGTGTGCATCGGGATGATCTCCTCGGGACCCGAGGCCGCCAACGGGTTCACCTTCGCGATCATGTTCCTGCCGTACGTGTCGAGCGCCTTCGTGCCGCCCGAGTCGATGCCGCGGGTGCTCGAGGTGGTCGCCACGTACCAGCCGGTCACGCCGGTGACCGACACGGTGCGCGCGTGGCTGGTCGGCGCGCCGGGCGGCCAGCCGCTGGTCGCGCTGGCGTGGTGCGCAGGCCTGCTCGTCGTCGCGCGGCTCACCGCGGCCTGGCTGTTCCGCCGGCGCGCGACCCGCTGAGGGCGGCGGCCGCCCCCGGGGACCGTCGGCGCGCGTCGCCGGCGGTCCCCGTCGTCACAGCGCGACGCCGAGCCGGGCCGCCAGGCGCTCGGTGTCCGCGCGGTGCCGCGCGCCGCCGTCCGCGTACTCGAGGCACCACAGCAGCTGCTGGACCGCGGCCCGGTCGTCCGCATCCGCGGGCGACCCCGGCATCGAGTCCCACAGGGCGGCCCGGGCCGCGTCCGCGTCGGCCGGCCCGGCCCACGCGCTGTCCCAGTCGAGCACCGCCGCGAGCACCCAGCCCGGACCCGCGGGCCGCACGAGCACGTTCGCGTGGTGCAGGTCGCCGTGCACGAGCACCGCCCCGTGCGACCCGTCGAACAACGCCCCGTGCCGGTCGAGCGCCCGCTCGGCGGCCCGGAGCCGCCACCCGCCGGGGACCCGGGCGCGGGTCCGCCGGAGCAGCGCGTCCCGCTCGCCCGCCGGCGGGTCGCCCAGGTCGCCGAACCCCGGCTGCGCGACGCGCCGCAACCGCGTCAGCACGTCGTCCAGCGCGCCGAGGACCACCCGGCGGGTCTCGTCGGCGGCGCCCGGGTGCACGTCGGACCACCGGCGCCCCCCGACGTGCTCCGTCACGTGCACCTGCGCGCCGCCCACCACCCGCGCCGCGACCGTCCGCGGGACCGGCACCCCCGCGCCGCGCGCGGCCTCCTGCGCGCGCGCCGCCCGCAGCAGGTCGGGAGCGCGGCCCGCGGGCGCGCACTTCACCACCAGCCGCTCGCCGTCCGGCCCCGTCACGGCGAGCACGGCCGCGCCGCCGTCGCCCGCGAGCACGCCCGTCGTCCGCGCGCCGGGTCCGAGCACCGCCGCGAGCACCTCGTCCACGGACCCTCCTCCCGCCCGCCCCCATCGTGGCAGCCGCGGGACGCCACCCGGGGGTCCGCGACGCGCCGACGGTCGTCCCCAGGTCCCGGTCGAGGGGGTGACCGCGGGCGTCCGCGGTGGTGGGATGGGGTGCATGACCCTCCCTCCCCCGGCGGGCGCCGCACCCGCCGCCGGCCCCGGTGCCGGAGCCGCCCCCGACGCGGCGCCCGGCGGCACCGTCCCGCCCGGACGCGCGCTGGCCGTCGAGTCCGCCGGCGTGGACGTCATCGCCGACCGCGACCGCAAGGGCACCCCGCGCCAGCTGTTCTGGCCGTGGTTCGCCGCGAACGTGTCCGTCCTCGGCCTGTCCTACGGCGCGTGGGTGCTCGACTTCGGGGTCTCGTTCACCCAGGCCCTCGTCGCGAGCGTCGTCGGCATCGTGTTCTCGTTCCTGCTCTGCGGAGTCGTCGCGCTCGCCGGCAAGCGGGGCTCGGCGCCCACCATGGTGCTGTCCCGCGCGGCGCTGGGCGTACAGGGCAACCGCGTGGCCGCCGTGCTGTCCTGGCTGCTCACCGTCGGCTGGGAGACGATCCTCACCGCGCTCGCCACCCTGGCGACCGCCACCGTCGTCGAGGCGCTCGGCTGGGGCGGCGGCACCGGGGTCCAGGTCGTGGCGCTGGTCGTCGTCGCGGGGCTCATCATCGCGGGCGGCGTGTTCGGCTTCGACCTGATCATGCGGATGCAGACCGTCATCACCGTGGTCACCGCCGTGCTCACCGTCGGCTACGTCCTGCTCGTCCTCGACCACGTCGACACCGCCGCCGTGACCGCCCTGCCGTCGGGCACCGCCCAGGCGTTCATCGGGGCGCTCGTGTTCATGATGACCGGGTTCGGGCTCGGCTGGGTGAACATGGCCGCCGACTACTCCCGGTACCTCCCCCGGCACACCTCCGGCCGCGGCGTCGTCGGGTGGACCACCTTCGGCGCCTCGCTCGCGCCCGTCGTGCTGCTGCTGTTCGGCCTGCTGCTCGCCGGCTCCGACCCCGAGCTCCGGGCGGCCATCAGCGACGACCCCATCGGCGCGCTGACCACCATCCTGCCGACCTGGTACCTGGTGCCGTTCGCGATCGTCGCCGTGCTCGGCCTGATCGGCGGGGCCGTGCTCGACATCTACTCGTCCGGGCTGGCGCTGGTCTCGACCGGCCTGCCCGTCAGCCGGCCCGTCGCCGCCGGGATCGACGGCGTCATCATGGTGCTCGGCACCATCTACATCGTGTTCGGCTCCGACACGTTCTTCGGCGTGTTCCAGGGCTTCCTCATCACGCTCGGCGTCCCGATCGCGGCCTGGGCGGGCATCATGATCGCCGACGTGCTGCTGCGCCGCCGCGACTACGACGACCTCGACCTGTTCGACCCGCGCGGCCGCTACGGCCGGGCCGCCGGGGTGCCGCTCGCGCTGCTCGGCTTCGGCACGGTGCTCGGCTGGGGGCTCGTCACCAACGCGTCCGCCGGGTGGCTGTCCTGGCAGGGGTACCTGCTCGGGCCGTTCGGGCTGGGCGGGACCTCCGGGGCGTGGGCGTACGCCAACCTCGGGGTGCTGGTGGCGCTGGCGGTCGGGTTCCTCGGGACGCTGCTGCTGCGGCGGGGGGCGGTGCGGCGGCAGGAGGCGCGGCCGCCGTCGGCGGGCGTGGATGCGGAGGCCGGCGCGGGGGTGGCGCGGTGACCGGTGCGCAGGCCGCGGACGGCGCGGTCGACGTGGACCGCGCCGGCGGCGCGGGCAACGCGGGCGGTACGAGCGGCACGGGTGGCGCGGACCGCGCGGACCGCGCGGACGCCGCGAGCGGTGCGACGGCGCCGGGGGCGCACGGCCCCGGCGGCGCGACGCCGGGGCGGGCGGTGCTGGTCGTGGTCGACATGCAGCCGGTGTTCGCCGACGCGGACAGCCCCTGGGCCGCGCCGCGGTTCGGCGAGGCGCTGCCGGTGGTCCGCGCGCTCGCCGAGCAGGCCGGCGCCGAACGGACCGTGTTCACCCGGTTCGTGGCGCCCGACCGGCCCGAGGGGGCGTGGGTCGCGTACTACGCCGACTGGCCGTTCGCCCTGCAGCCCGAGGACGCCCCGGCGTACACGATCGTGCCCGCGCTCGCCGACCTCGCCGCAGGGGCCGCCGTCGTCACCGCGACCACCTTCGGCAAGTGGGGCCCGGACCTCGCCGCGCACGTCGGTCCCGGCGACACGATGCTGCTCACCGGGGTCTCGACCGACTGCTGCGTCCTGTCCACCGCCCTGGCGGCGGCCGACGCCGGCGTGGCCGTGCGCGTGGTGGCGGACGCGTGCGCGGGCGCGGACGACGCGGGCCACGCGCGGGCCCTGGACGCGATCCGGCTGTACGCCCCGCTGGCGGACGTGATCGACGCGACCACGGCGGGCGCGATCCTGGCGACCACCACGGCACCCCCGGCCGCCTGACGCCCCGCGCGCACCGTCCGACCCGGCACGAGGCGGAGCACGCGAGGTCGAGCGTTTCGGCCCAGGTCGAGCGTTTCGGCCCAGGTCGAGCGTTTCGGCCCGGCGCGTCGCGGCAAAACCTCGACCTCGGCGGACCGGGCACGGACAGCGCGACCCGGGCGTCGCGCTGTCGCTCAGGCCCGGCGCTCGGCGGACTCCACCACGTTGGCCAGCAGCATCGCGCGGGTCATCGGCCCCACCCCGCCGGGGTTCGGGCTCACCCAGGCAGCCACCTCGGCCACCCCGGCGTCCACGTCGCCCGCGATCCGGCTCTTCCCCGTCTCCGGGTCGGACACCCGCGACACGCCCACGTCGACCACCACGGCGCCCGGCTTCACCAGGTCGGCCGTGAGGATCCCCGGCACCCCCGCGGCGGCCACGATGACGTCGGCGTTCCGGGTGTGCTCGCCCAGGTCGGCCGTGCCGGTGTGCGTGAGCGTCACCGTCGCGTTCACCGCCCGGCGGGTCAGCAGCAGCCCGATGGACCGCCCGACCGTGGTGCCGCGCCCGATGACCGTGACATCCGCGCCCGCGAGCGAGACGCCGTGCCGGGTGAGCAGCTCGATGATGCCGCGCGGCGTGCAGGGCAGCGGGGAGTCGATCTCCTCGTTGACCCGGAGAACCAGCCGGCCGAGGTTGGTCGGGTGCAGGCCGTCGGCGTCCTTGTCGGGGTCGACGAGCTCGAGCACCCGGTTGGTGTCGATGCCGCGCGGCAGCGGGAGCTGCACGATGAATCCGGTGCACGCCGGGTCCTCGTTCAGCCGCCCCACCGCCGCCTCGATGTCCTCCTGGGAGGCGTCGGCCGGCAGGTCCTCGCGGATCGAGGCGATGCCCACCTCCGCGCAGTCGCGGTGCTTGCCGGCGACGTAGGACACCGAGCCCGGGTCCTCCCCCACCAGCAGGGTGCCGAGCCCGGGCGTGATGCCGCGCTCGGCGAGCACCGCCACCCGCTCCTTGAGCTCGCTCTTGATCGCGGCGGCCGTGGCCTTGCCGTCGAGCGTCTTCGCCGTCATGTCGCAGCCCCGGTCAGTACTGCTGGAGGCCGGGGTACAGCGGGAACGCGTCGGCCAGCTTGGCCACCCGCGCCCGCAGGCCCTCGACGTCGGCGGACGCACCGGCGGTCAGCGCGGTCGCGATGATGTCCGCGACCTCGGTGAACTCGGCGTCGCCGAACCCGCGGGTCGCGAGTGCCGGGGTGCCGATCCGCAGGCCGGAGGTGACGCGCGGGGGCCGCGGGTCGAACGGCACCGCGTTGCGGTTGACCGTGATGCCGACGTCGTGCAGGAGGTCCTCGGCCTGCTGGCCGTCGAGCTGCGAGTTCCGCAGGTCCACCAGCACCAGGTGCACGTCGGTGCCGCCCGTCAGCACGGACACGCCCGCGGCGGCGACCTCGGGCGACACCAGACGGTCGGCGATGATCCGCGCGCCGTCGATGGTGCGCTGCTGGCGGTCCTTGAAGTCCTCGCCGCCGGCGATCTTGAACGACACGGCCTTGGCGGCGATGACGTGCATGAGCGGGCCGCCCTGCTGGCCCGGGAACACGGCGGAGTCGATCTTCTTGGCGTACTCCTCGCGGCTCAGGATGAAGCCCGAGCGGGGACCGCCGATCGTCTTGTGCACGGTGGACGACACGACGTCCGCGTACGGCACGGGCGACGGGTGCAGGCCCGCGGCGACCAGGCCGGCGAAGTGCGCCATGTCGACCCAGAGCTTCGCGCCGACCTCGTCGGCGATCTCGCGCATCGCGGCGAAGTCGAGGTGCCGCGGGTAGGCGGACCAGCCGCCGATGATCACGGCCGGGCGGTGCTTGAGCGCGGCCTCGCGGATCGCCTCGGGCTCGATGAGGAAGGTGTCCGGGTTCACGCCGTACGCGCCGACGTCGTAGAGCTTGCCGGAGAAGTTGATCTTCATGCCGTGCGTCAGGTGGCCGCCGTGCGCGAGCTCGAGGCCCAGGATGCGGTCGCCGGCGTTGGCGAGGGCGTGCAGCACCGCGGCGTTCGCGGTGGCGCCGGAGTGCGGCTGGACGTTGGCGTGCTCGGCGCCGAACAGCTCCTTGGCGCGGGTGATCGCGAGGGTCTCCGCGATGTCGACCTGCTCGCAGCCGCCGTAGTACCGGCGGCCCGGGTAGCCCTCGGCGTACTTGTTGGTCAGCACGGAGCCCTGCGCCTGCAGGACGGCGCGCGGGACGAAGTTCTCGCTCGCGATCATCTCGAGCGTGCCCTGCTGGCGGGCGAGCTCCCCGTCCAGGACCGCCGCGATCTCCGGGTCCACCTGGGACAGGTTCTGGTCGAGCAGGGGCGTGTTCTCGGCGCTCATGCGTCTCCTCGGCAGTCGGCGGGCGCGGTCTGTCGACCGCACACCGATCGATGGTGTGGGGTGACCGCGGGGCCCAGGCGTCCGACCCGACGTCGTGCTGCTGCGTCGCTCCCCGGTGGTGACCCACCTGTGCGCCAGTCGCGACCCCGTCAGGGTAGCAACGTCCCCGGCCGATCGGGACGGGGGTCCGCGGATCGGTCCGACGGTGCGCCTCAGGCCGAGGCGGGGGCCTCCGCGTCGGCGTCCCCGAGGATCCGCCGCAGGTAGGCGTACGTGAGGTCGCCGACCGTCTGGTCGTGCTCGTGCGTGTAGCCGTGCTTCTCGTACAGCGCGAGGTTGTGCACCGAGTCCCGCCCGGTGAACACCCAGATCTCCTCCACGTCCTCGGGCAGGTGCGGCAGGATCGCGAGCAGCAGCTGGGTGCCGATGCCGTGGCCCTGCTGGTCGGGCGCGACGGCGAACCGGCCGAGCGTGGCCTTCTTGCCCTCGAGCACCACGCGGATCGACCCGACCAGGCGGTGGCCGGCCCACGCGCCCAGCGTGACGACGCCCTCGGCGGCGAGGTCCGCGCGCAGCTCCGACAGCGTCTGGGTCAGCGGCGGGATGTGCGGGTCGTCGTACTGCTGGGCCTCGGTGACGAAGGCGGCACGGCGCAGCGTCAGGAGCTCGCCGGCCTCGGCGTCGACGACGGGACGGATGGTCACCTCGGTCTCGCTCATGCCCCCATCGTCTCAGGAGGTGCGCGCCCTCGGCAGCCCGGAGGTCCCGGTGTCGTCAGGATTCCACCCGGCGGACACCCGCCCGCCCCTGGACGCCCCCGGCCGCCGTGCGCGGGCGCGGGTACCCTCCCCTGCGTGACGACCCCGACCTCCACGCCCGGCACCGCCACCTCCTGGGTGCTGTCGCTGTCCTGCCCCGACCAGCCCGGCATCGTCGCCGCCGTCGCGGGGCTGCTCGCCGAGCACGGCGGGAACATCACCGAGTCGCAGCAGTTCGGCGACCCGCTGTCGGGGCTGTTCTTCATGCGCGTCGAGGTCGTCGCCGAGCGCACCCGCGAGGAGCTCGAGCAGGCGCTCGCCGCGCTCGCCCCCCGGTTCTCGATGGACTGGTCGCTGGACGTCGCCGGCCGCAAGGTCCGCACCCTGCTGCTCGGCTCGACCGCCGCGCACTGCGTGAACGACCTCGCGTTCCGCCAGCGGTCCGAGGGCCTGCCGATCGACATCGTCGGCCTGGTGTCCAACCACACCGCGCTCGCCGACCTGGCCGCGTTCTACGCCATCCCGTTCCACCACGTGCCCGTCACGAAGGACACCAAGGCGGCGGCGGAGGCCCGGCTCCTGGAGCTCGTCGAGGAGCTGGACGTCGAGCTCGTGGTGCTGGCCCGGTACATGCAGATCCTGTCCGACGACCTGTGCCGCGCGCTGGCCGGGCGGGTCATCAACATCCACCACTCGTTCCTGCCGTCGTTCAAGGGCGCGCGCCCGTACGCGCAGGCCCACGACCGCGGCGTGAAGCTCATCGGCGCGACCGCGCACTACGTGACCGGCGACCTCGACGAGGGCCCGATCATCGAGCAGGACGTCGAGCGGGTGGACCACTCCCGCGCCGTCGCGGACCTGGTCGCCCTGGGCCAGGACGTCGAGCGCCGGGCGCTGGCCCGTGCGGTGCGCTGGCACGCGGAGCACCGGGTGCTGCTGGACGGGCACCGGACGATCGTCTTCCGCTGACGGCTGGCTGCTACTTTTCCATCAGAGCTGATGAAAAAGTAGCAGAGCGTGAGGTGTCCGTGGATCTGAGCAACCCGATCTCCGCTGTCGTCCCCAGCCTGGAGGGGCGGGTGCTCGTCGTCCTCAGCAGGGCCGAGGCTCCGCTGACCGGGTCCCGCGTGGCCGACCTCGTCCCCGGGGCGTCGAACCCCGGGGTGCGAGCGGCGCTGGCGCGGCTGGTGGAGCAGGGCACCGTGCTGGCCGCCCGGTCGTCGCACGCCGTGCTCTACCGCGCCAACCGGGAGCACCTCGCGTGGCCTGCCATCGAGGCCGCAGTCCGGTTCGCGGCGCACACCCACGACGCGCTGCGGGAACGGCTCGTCGCTCTCCTCGTCGAGCGCCTGGGCACGGATCGCGCGGCGCGGACCACCATCGCGCTCTACGGTTCGGTCGCACGCGGCACGAGCGACCGGCGCAGCGACGTCGACCTGGTGGTGCTCAGCCCGGACGACGTCGCCGCCGCCGAGGCCGAGCAGCTGCTCCTCGACATCACCGAGGGCGTCGAGCGGTGGACCGGCAACGCCTGCTCCGTCTACGAGCTGTCCACACATCGCCTGATGGCCCTTGTCCGGGCCGCCGACCCGATGGTTCGGTCGTGGCTGGACGATGCCACCACGATCAGCGGCCCGGACCTGAGGGAGCTGCTGCGAGCCCACGGAGCGTGACCACGTGCCGCCACGGACGACGAGGATGACCCCGGCGTCCGCCCGCGAGCGCGCCGAGATCGCGCGGGAGCACCTGCGCGTGGCGGAGGAGCGGCTCGCGGCGTGCACCGACGGGCCGTCCCGGGAAGCGAGCGTGTCCGCCGCCAACGCCATCAGCGCCGCGGCCGACGCGATCTGCGGCATCGCGCTGGGGCACCCCAGCAGCGGAGCGGACCACCGGGAGGCCGCGGCGCTGCTCGCGCAGGTCGCGGACGGCGCCCGGCTCGCACGACGGCTGGTGCGGCTGACGGCGCAGAAGTCCCAGGCCCAGTACGGCGACTACGTCACCGCCCGGGTCGCGCGGGACGTCACGGCGTCCGCCGGCCGCCTCGTGTCGGCACTCCCCCGGTACGGCGTCTGACCCGACCCACGCCTCAGAGCGTCGCCGGCCGGGTCGTCGGCCGCGCCGCGCGCCCCGTCGGCGTGATCCCCGTGATCGCCGCGATCAGGTCCTCGTAGGAGGCGTGCTCGGCGTCGAAGTCGCCGTTGATCCGCCCGAGCCGCAGCACCACGATCCGGTCCGCGACGGCCTGGACGTCGACCATCGAGTGGCTGATCATCACGACGCCGAGCCCGCTCTCGCGCAGCCGCTCGACCATGTTGAGCACCTCGGCGGTCTGCGAGATGCCGAGCGACGCCAGCGGCTCGTCCAGGACGACCACCCGCGGGTTGCCGACCAGGGTGCGCGCCACGGCGACGGCCTGCCGCTGCCCGCCGGACAGCGCGCGCACGGGCGCCCGGACGGACGGCACGCGCGCGGCGAGCTGGCTCAGCACCTCCCAGGCGCGGCGCTCCATGCGCCGCTCGTCGAGGATCCCGGCGCGGCGCAGCTCCTGGCCGAGGAACAGGTTCTGCACGACGTCGAGGTTCTCGGCGAGCGCGAGGTCCTGGAACACGGCGGCGATGCCGAGCTCGCGCGCGGCGCGCGTCGACGGCATGGTGACGGGCGAACCGTCGACCTCGATCGTCCCGGCGTCAGGGGCGAGCGCCCCCGACATCACCCGCGCGAGCGTCGACTTGCCCGCGCCGATGTCGCCGACGATGGCCACGACCTCGTGCGCGTGGATGTCGAGGTCCACGTCGACCAGCGCGCGCACGGCGCCGTAGTTGCGGGAGACGCCCCGCACGGACAGGACGGGGGTGCCCGGTGTCCGGCTCATCGGTCCTCCTCCGCTGCGTCCTTGCCGCGTGCCGTGCTGCACCGGCTCATCCTGCCACCGCCATCGACTGGGCAATACCGGCGTGGTCCAGCGCCAGGGCGAGCGCGCCCCGCACCTCGGCCGCCGTGCCCAGCTCCGAGACGACCACCTCGACCGGCCCGGCGGTGCTCGGCAGGGTGCGCTGCGCGAGCACGCTCCGGAACGTGTCCAGCAGGATCGGGCCCGCGTCGGCGAGCCGCCCGCCGACGACGACCAGCTCGGGGTCGAACAGGTTGCAGGTGTTCGCCGCGGCCACCGCGAGCAGCCGGCCGGCGTCGGAGATCACCCGGCGGCAGCCGGGGTCGCCGTCCTGCGCGCGGGCGATGACGTCCGACAGCGTGAGGTGCCCGTGGCTGGACTCGAGCATCCGGAGCAGGGCGGGCGCGCCGATGAGCGCGTCGAGGCAGCCGCGGTTGCCGCACCGGCAGATCGGGCCGTTGTCGTCGATCGTGATGTGCCCGAACTCGCCGGCCGCGCCCGTTCGGCCGTGGAAGACGCGCCCGTCGACGATGAGGCCGCTGCCGACGCCGTGCGAGACCTTGAGGTAGGCGACGTGCCGCTTGCCCCGGGCGGCACCGTGCCGCAGCTCGGCGAGCGCCCCGAGGTTCGAGTCGTTGTCGACCCGGACCGGCACCCCCAGCCGGCGCTCCAGCACCTCCGGCACCGACACCCCGTCCCAGCCGCGCAGCACGCCGACGGACACGATGCGGCCGGTGACCGGGTCGACGGGGGCGGGCACGCCGACCCCGACCGACAGCACCTCGGACATGGTCGCGCCGACCGAGTCGACGAGCTCGGTGAGCAGCAGCGACGCGCGTTCCAGGCCGGCGTCCGCGCGGTGGTCGGGCGGCAGCGGCATGCGCTGGTCGGCGACGATCCGCTGGGCGACGTCGGCGATGGTCACCCGCAGCGAGCGCGAGCCGAAGTGGATGCCACCGACCAGCCCGAGGTTGCGCGCGAGGGTGACCTGCTGGGCGCGGCGGCCGCTGCGGGAGGTGGGCGCCGTGGCGAGGACCCCGGCGCCGGTGAGCTCCTTGACGATGTTCGACACCGTGGCGGGTGACAGCCCCGTGACACCGGCCAGCTCGACTTGCGTGAGTGAGCCACGCTGCTGGACGGCACTCACGATCCGGGCGCGGTTGGCTTCACGGAGTGAAGATTGCGAACCCGGGGTCACTCTCTCAGTGCCCACGTAGCAGAGGATACAGGCGCACGCACTCCGATCCGGCACCCCGGGAGCACCTACCGATGTGCGTTCACTGCGTGACGGCAAGCGGGACGCGCACGGCCGCCGCCCGCGGAGTGCGGGCGGCGGCCGTCGGGGTCGTGCGGCGCGGGGGTCAGCCCAGGCGCGCGGCCAGGTTCTCGTCGAGGGCCGCGAGGAAGTCCTCGGTGGTCAGCCACTCCTGCTCGGGGCCGACGAGCAGCGCGAGGTCCTTGGTCATCTTGCCGCTCTCGACCGTCTTGACCACGACGTCCTCGAGGGTCTCGGCGAACTGGGTGACCTCGGGGGTGCCGTCCAGCTTGCCGCGGTGCTTGAGACCGCCGGTCCACGCGAAGATCGACGCGATCGGGTTGGTCGACGTCGGCTTGCCCGCCTGGTGCTGGCGGTAGTGCCGGGTCACGGTGCCGTGCGCGGCCTCGGCCTCGACGGTCTGGCCGTCCGGGGTCATGAGGACCGAGGTCATCAGGCCGAGCGAGCCGAAGCCCTGCGCGACGGTGTCCGACTGGACGTCGCCGTCGTAGTTCTTGCAGGCCCAGACGTAGCCGCCCTCCCACTTCATGGCGGAGGCGACCATGTCGTCGATCAGGCGGTGCTCGTAGGTGAGGCCGGCCTCCGCGAACGCGGCGGCGAACTCGGCGTCGAACACCTCCTGGAACAGGTCCTTGAACCGGCCGTCGTAGGCCTTGAGGATCGTGTTCTTGGTCGACAGGTACACCGGGTACTGCCGCTGCAGGCCGTACGCGAACGAGGCGCGCGCGAAGTCGCGGATCGACTCGTCGAAGTTGTACATGGCCATCGCGACGCCACCGGCGTCCGGGTAGGTCACGACCTCCTGCTGGATCGGCTCGGAGCCGTCCGCCGGGGTGAACGTCAGGGTCAGCGTGCCCGCGCCCTGCACGGTGAAGTCGGTCGCCTTGTACTGGTCGCCGTGGGCGTGGCGGCCGATGATGATCGGCTTGTTCCAGCCCGGCACCAGGCGCGGGATGTTGCTGATGATGATCGGCTCGCGGAAGACCACGCCGCCGAGGATGTTGCGGATCGTGCCGTTCGGGGAGCGCCACATCTTCTTGAGGCCGAACTCCTCGACCCGGGCCTCGTCCGGGGTGATCGTCGCGCACTTGACGCCGACGCCGTGCTCCTTGATCGCGTGCGCCGCGTCGATCGTGACCTGGTCGTCCGTCGCGTCGCGGTTCTCGATCGACAGGTCGTAGTAGCGCAGGTCGATGTCGAGGTACGGATGGATCAGGCGGTCCTTGATGAACTGCCAGATGATCCGCGTCATCTCGTCACCGTCGAGCTCGACGACCGGTCCAACCACCTTGATCTTCGCCATGCGGCCAGATTACTTGACGTCGAGAGACTTTGCGGGCGACCGGCGCCGGGTCGGGCGGCATCCAGGCGACGCACAGCGATCGGTGGCATGCTCGACGCGTGTGCCCGACCGGGGCTGCGCGTGACGCGCCCGCAGGTCGGACCCGGTGCGGGGCCGCCGAACGGCGCGGCCCGCGCCCGTCATCGCACCCGGACGAACGGATCATCATGTCGCAGGACAAGCCCGAGCCCGCCGAGGCCCCGGACGCCCCCACCGGCGCCACCGCCCCGCAGCAGGGCACCCCGGCCGAGCCCACGGCCCCGGCCGCCGGCTCCCCCGTGACCCCGACGCCGTCCGCGCCGCCCGCCGGCGCGGCCGTCCCCGCGCCCGCCCCGGCGAGCGCCCCCGCGCCGACCGCCGCTCCGGCGCCCGCCGCCGCGCCCGCACCCGCCGCGGTCCCCGTCGGCTACGGCGCGGCCAGCGGCTACGGCACCGCCTCCGCCGTCGCGGCGGACGAGGACGAGGTCGAGATCCAGGCCGTCCGCGCCACCCTCACCGGCCCCTCGCTCGTGGCCCGGGTGGGCGCCGAGCTGTTCGGCACGTTCGTCGTGGTCCTCGCGGGCCTCGGCGCGGCGCTGTTCGCCTCGGTCAGCGGCGCCGGTGTCATCGGCATCGCGCTCGGCTTCGGGTTCGGCACGATCGCGGCGTTCGTCGCCGTGTCGCACGTGTCCGGCGGCCACTTCAACCCGGCGATCACGCTCGGCAGCACGCTGGCCGGCCGCACGCCGTGGGCGCACCTGGTGCCGTACTGGCTGGCCCAGGTCGTCGGCGGCGCGCTCGCGTCCGCCGTCCTGTTCGTGGCGGCCACCTCGCTGCCCGCGCTCGAGGGCAACGAGCGGACCTTCTTCGGCGGCACCGCCAACGGCTACGGGGAGCACTCCCCGATCGCCCAGTCGACGGGCGGCGACGGGTTCGGCCTGATCGCCGCGCTGCTGCTCGAGGGCGTGCTGGCCGCGATCCTCGTCGGCGTCTACCTCGGCGCGACCGACCGGCGCGGGCGCACCCGCCAGCAGGCGGCGTTCGCGGTCGGTCTGACCGTGGCGTTCGGGATGCTCGTGGCGTACCCGGTCACCGGCGGCTCGCTGAACCCGGCGCGCTCGACGGCCGCGGCGATCTTCTCCGAGTCGTGGGCGTGGGGCCAGATCTGGGTGTTCTGGGTCGCGCCGCTCGTCGGCGCCGCGCTCGCCGCGCTGCTCTACCGCGCGTTCGCGACCGCCCCGGCGGACGACGACGTGCTCGACGAGGACCTGGAGATCGACGAGGTCGAGGTCGAGGTGCAGCCGGCGCGCTGACGCGCGCACAGCTCCCGCGCAAGGGCGGCGACCCGGTCGGGTCGCCGCCCTTCGTCGTCCCCGCGGCGGGCGCGGGGCCGGGCGGGGGGGCCGGGGCCCCGTCAGGGGACGTACGGGGCCGGGACGATCTGCGACAGCACGCCGATCGTCACCGCCAGACCCGCAAGCACCGCGACGTCCACGGCCCGCCGGCGCACGACCAGGGCCGCCGGGGCGCGCCGCACGACCGACCGGACCACCGCGCAGCAGGCGAGGAACCCGGCCAGCGCGAGCGCGCCCGTCGGGGTGCCGGCCGCGAGCGCGAGCGCGACGCAGAACAGCACCGCGCCCGCGATCACCCACAGCGACCAGTTCCGGTCCGCGGCGAGCGAGGCGCGGGCGATGGCGCGCGGGTCGAGCGGCTCGCCGTCGGGGCCGAACCGCTCGTCCTCGGGCGAGGGGCGACCGGCGGCCGCGGGGGGCACGACCCCGTCCTGGCTCACGTGCGCCTCCCTCTCCGCGGCGCGGCGACCGTCGCGCACCGTCACCGCCGAGGCTACCCCGCGCCGCTGAGCCGGCCGCGGCTCCGACGACCGCGTCCTGCGCGCCCGCCGCGAACGGCGCCGGCACACCGGATCGGGACCGGCACGCTCGATCGGGACCCCGCGACATCGGTGCCTTCGCCCGAGATCGGTGCTCCGCGGCACCGATCTCGGCGCGAACCGCCGATCTCGGCGCCCGGACGCCGGCGGCGCGACGGCTCGGCGGGCCCGCGGTGGCGCGGGGTCCGACGCCCTCGGGACCGGCGGCACGCCGCCCGGACGGGTCGGCGCAGGCCCGGGCGGCCCGGCCGCGGCGCGTCGGTGCAGGCTACGGTGGCCGGGTGCCTGATGCCGGACCCGCCACCGCCCGTCCCGACCCCGGCACCGGGACGCCCGGGCCCCCGGCCGCGCCCCGCTCCGTCGTGGTGGTCGGCGCCGGCATCGCCGGGGCGCGCACGGTCCTGGAGCTGCGCGCCCAGGGCTTCGACGGCCGGGTGACGCTGCTCGGCGCGGAGGGCGTGGCCCCCTACGACCGGCCACCGCTGTCCAAGCACCTGCTCGACCGGCCGGCTCCCGCGTGGCTGTCCGACGAGCTCGGCGCCGACGCGCTCGCCGCCGCCGACGACGTGCGGCTCGGCACGCCGGCGACCGCGCTCGCGGTCGACGACGGAGGCGTGCGGGTCGGCACCGCGGACGGGGACGTCGTCGCTGACGCCGTGGTCGTCGCGACCGGGGCCGCCGCCGTCCGCCCGGCCGGGTGGTCCGGCGCGCTGACGCTGCACACCGCGGCGGACGCGGAGCGGCTGCGGTCGGCGCTCGGGTTCCCGCACGGCCTCCCGCCCGGGACCGGGGCCACGGACGGCGCCGACGGCTCCCCCGCCTCCCCGCGCCGGCTGGTCGTGGTCGGCGCCGGCTGGGTCGGTGCCGAGGTGGCGACCGTCGCGGCGGCGGCCGGCGTGGACGTCACCGTGGTCGAGGCCCGTCAGGCCCCGCTGATGACGGCGCTCGGGCCGGAGGTCGGCGCCCTCACGGCGCGGTGGTTCGCCCGTGCGGGCGTCCGGCTCCTGACGGGGGTGTCCGTCGCGGCGGTCGAGACCGGCGTGACGGGCGAGCCCGGCGCGGTGCGGCTCTCCGACGGCACGGTGCTGCCGGCGGACGTGGTGCTCGCCGCGATCGGTGCTCGGCCCGCGACGGGTTGGCTGGCGGGCGCCCTGCCGCTCGAGCCGGACGGGTCGGTGCTCGTGGACGAGCGGCACGCCCCGGTCGGCGGCCCGTGGCGGGTGCGGGTCGTCGGCGACGCGGCCAGGCGCCGGTCCGCGCGGCACGGCTGGGTGCCGGGCGGGCACTGGGACGCCGCCCTGCGCGGGCCCGCGGTCGCGGTGGCGGGTCTGCTCGGCCACGAGGCCGCCGAGTCGGACCTGGCGCCGTACGTGTTCTCGACGCAGCTCGGGCACGAGCTCGCGCTCTACGGGCTGCCCGGCGCGGACGACGAGGTCGTGCTGCGCGGCGACCCGGCCGGCGACGACGGCTGGACGGCGCTCTGGTTCGCCCCGGGCGGCGGGGCGACCGGCACGCTGACGGCGGTGTTCGCCGTCGACCGGCCGCGGGACGTGGGCGGGGCGCGGCGGCTGCTCGCCGGCCCCGCGCTGCCGGTCCTGGACCGCGCGCGGGCGGCCGACCCGGCGGTCGCGCTGCCTCGGGCCGTCGCGGGCTGAGGCCGTCGCGCGCCGAGGCCCGTCGCGCGCCGAGGCCCGTCGCGGGCTGAGGCCGTCGCGCGCCGAGGCCCGTCGCGGGCCGAGGGCCGGTCAGCCCACCCGGTCCCGCGCGAGCCCGCCGGGCGCCGCCGACCGGGCACCGGTGTCCCGCGCGTCGGCGAGCTCGGCCCCGGTGAGCGCGTACGAGAGCCCTCGGTGCCCCCGGCTCCACGGGACCGACAGCACCCAGACCACCACCAGCACCGGCTGCGCGAACGCGGCGACGGCACCGGCGACGTCCACGACGTCCCGCGCCGGGCCGAGCCCCGACGCACCGCCCGGCCACGTCCCGGGCAGCGCCGCCAGCACGGTGAGCAGCCCCCACAGCCCCGCCCCCAGCGCGCCCCGCGCCGCCCGCACCCCGAGCGGGCCGCGCCCCGTCGTCCCGTCCGCCCGCTGCCACCGCGGCTCGAGCCACATCGCCCGCTGTCCGAGCGACGCCCCGCTCCCGAGCAGCGGCGGCAGCCACAGCAGGGCCGCGACGGGCAGCACCGTGCCGATCAGCAGCTCGACAGCGTCGCCGTCGCCCGGGAGCGGCCGCCCGCTCGCGAGCAGCAGGAGCCGGTACGCGACGGTGATCCCGTAGCCGACGAAGGTCACCAGCGCCGCGTCGACGAGCATCCCGGCCCAGCGCCGGGTGACGGTCACCGGCCGTGGCAGCGAGCGCCCCGCGGCGAGGTCACCGGGACGCGGCATCCAGCCGAGCACCACGGGCGCGACCAGGGCGCCGAGCAGCCCGCCGAGGGTGTTCGTGAGCAGGTCGTCCACGTCGCCCAGCCGGTACGCGCAGCCGATCAGGCCGAAGACGCCGGTCGCCTGGGTCGTCTCGACGAGCAGGGACGCGCCGGCCGCGGACAACGTGCTGCCGAGCACCCCCCAGCCGAGGTACCGCCGGGCGAGCACGCCCCACGGGACGAACAGGAGCACGTTGAACACCACCTGCAGCACCGCCGCGCTGCGCAGGGTGGCCCCGAGCCCGAGGCCCGCGGTGTCCCGCCGGATGTCGGCGACGAACTGGAGCGGTCGCAGCTGCGGACCACCCACGCCGTACCGCGCGCACCACGCGGCGAGGTCGCCCGAGGGCAGCGGCAGCAGCGTGTACGCCAGCAGCGCGACCCCGTACACGGCGACCGCCGCGGCGCCGACGAGCCGCCACCCGCTGAGCCGGCCGTACCGTCGGCTCTGCACCACGAGCACCGGCACCAGCAGCACGGCGAAGGCCGCGAGCCCGCCGACGACGCCCACCCACGCGGGCCAGGTCCACCGGTCCATGCCGCCACGCTAGGGGGCGGACGACCCGGTGGCCTCCCCGGTGGGCGCCTCGGACGCGGGCGTGGTGGGCTGGTCCGTCGCGGGAGCGGTGGGCGACGCGGTGGCCTCGGCCTCGGCCTGCGCGGCGAGCTCCGTGCTCACCTGCTCGATGAACGCCAGCAGCGCGTCCGCGTCGCCGAGGTCGCCGGTGTACGGCTGCCCGCCGACCAGCACGACCGGGCTGGTGGTGACGCTGCCGACGTCGTACGGCACGGACCGCGCCGCGCGGGCGGTCGCCTCGGTCGCCCAGTCGGTGAAGCCGCCGTCCGTGATGCAGCCGGCGACCGTCTCGTCGGCGACGCCGGCGTCCTGGACGAGCGCGAGCAGGTCGCCGTCGTCGATGCCGTCCTCGTCGAGGTCGGGCTGCGCGGCGAGCAGCGCGTCGTGCACGGCGAGCACGCTGTCCGGCGTCGTGTCGGCCACGCACGCGAGGGCGCCGGCGGCGCGGGCGGAGTAGTCGCCGGTCGTGACCATGCTGCCCAGCAGCGAGTCGTCCGCCGCCGGGGACGCCGACGGTGCGGCGGAGACCGCCGGGGACGGCGTGGGGCCGGTGCGCACCGTCGCCCCGTCCAGCAGTGCCAGCGGGTGGATCTCCAGCGTCGCGTAGCCGGCGGTCACCCACTGCTCGATGGACGCCGAGTTCGCCGTCCAGAACGTCTGCGCCTCGGGCGACCGGTAGTCCAGGTAGAGCACCAGGTCCAGCACCCCGGTGCTGCGGTCCACGGCGGTGGCGACCGGCGACTCCCCCGGGTCGAGCGCGCTCGTCCGGCTCGCGGCGACGGCGCTCCCGTCGCCGGTGACCACGATGCCGTCGGACAGCATGTTGTGCGGGCCGACCTGCCCGGCGCGGACGGAGGCCTGGACGGCGAGCGCCGTGATCACGCCGGCCGCGACGACCGCGGTGCCCGCGCCCGCCCAGCCGAGCCGCCGGTTCCGCCGCCGCCGCTGCGCCTGCCGCTCCCGCTCCAGGCGGGCGAGCTCACGGGCGAGCGCCTTGCGGTCCTTCTTCGGCAGCTTCTCCTGGGCCGGGGGTCGTGCGCTCATCGGTCGCTTCCTGTGCGGGGGGTCGGACGCCGGACGCGCCGCCGCACTCCGCGGCGCCGCGCCCACCAGCGCCGACGCTCCCGCCCCCACCTGCCGACACCCTGGGCCGACCCTGGGCGCAACCTGTGCGTCCGACGCCGGTCCGCGCCGCCCCCGCGCGCCGCCCGCGCCGACCCCGCGCGCTCGTCCGGCGCGCGCCGCCCCGCGCGCCGCCCCGGGCCACCCCGGTCCACACCGGCGCCGACGTAGGACCGTCGCGCCGAGATAGGACCGTGCACGGCCCTATCTCGGCGTGGAGGTCCTATCTCGGCGACAGCGGGAGCGCGCGGCCCGGCGAGCTGGAGCGCGCGGCCCGGCGGGCGGGGGCGCGGCCCGCCGCGGCGGCGCGGGTCAGCGCCGGCGGAAGCGGAGGGTGACGAGCTGGAACGGCCGGAGGTCGAGCGCGACCGCCGCGCCCGCCGCCCCGGCCGCCCCAGCGGTCTCGTCCGCCCCGGCGCCCCCGCCCGCCGGGGACCCGGCCGCCCCCGCGGGCACGACGGCCCGCGCCGCGACCTCGCGCTCCAGCAGGTCGACCTCGACCACGCCGGCGGCGTCGAACCCGGCGGACACGGTCGCCCGCGCCCGCCCGCCGTGCGCCTCGTACAGCCGCACGACCACGTCGCCCGACCCGTCGTCCGCCAGCTTGACCGCCTCGACGACCGCCCCCGGCCCGTCGACGGTCACCAGCGGCGCGACGTCCCGGCCGCCCCGGACCTCGCGCACCGGCAGGTTCGCCCGATACCCGTCGACGACCGCCTCGGGGACGCCCGCGCCGACGTGCAGCACGGACAGGAACCGGTGCCGGCCCTGGTCGGCCTCGGGGTCGGGGAACAGCGGGGCCCGCAGCAGCGACTGCCGGAGCACCGTGGCCGTCCGGCCGTCGTCGGCGACCGCCCGGGTGACGTCGTGGCCGTAGGTGGCGTCGTTGGCGACCGAGACGCCGTAGCCGGTCTCGCCGACGTGCAGCCAGCGGTGCGCGCAGATCTCGTACCGCGCCTCGTCCCAGGAGGTGTTCGTGTGCGTGGGCCGGTGCACGTGGCCGAACTGGGTCTCGGCGGCGGACCGGTCGGCGTGCACGTCGAGGCCGAACGCGAGCTTGAGCAGGCGCTGCCGCTCGTGCCAGTCGACCTCGGTGACGATCTCGACCGCGCGGGTGCCCGGCCGGAAGGTCAGCTCCTGCACGATCGTCGAGTCGCCGACGGTGCGCGAGGTGCGGATCACGGCGCGGTCGGGCTTCTCCGCCACCACCTCCAGCACGTCGGCGTCGAGCAGGTCCTCGACGGTGCGCCGGTACTCGGCGTCGATGTCCCACGCGTCCCACTGCCGGGGGACGTCGCGGTGCACCTGGAGCAGGTTCGCCAGGTGCCCGGGCGCGACCGCCTCCCGGTCGGCGGCCAGGTCGCGGACGGACGCGAGCTGCCCGCCGGGCGTGAGCCGCACGTCGAGCGCGTCGGTGCGCACCCGCAGCGCGTCGCCCTCGCGCAGCACCTCGACCGACCCCGTCGACCCCGGCACGGCGCCGTCGTCCGACGCCCGTGCCCCGCCCAGCGCCGGCACCCCGTCCCTCGGGTGCGGCGCCGCGTTCAGCCGCACCGTGCGGTCGCCGTCGCCGACCAGGACCGCGAGCGCCGCGTCGATCACGGCGGTGGCCCGGACCTCGACGTCGGCGTACGCCTCCTCCGCCTGCCGGTAGACCCAGCCGATCGACGACCCGGGCAGGATGTCGTGGAACTGGTGCAGCAGCACGACCCGCCACAGCGCGCGCAGCTCGTCGGCCGGGTAGGCGGCGCCGGTCCGCACGGCGGCGGTCGCGGCCCACAGCTCGGCCTCGCGCAGCAGGTGCTCGCTGCGCCGGTTGCCGCGCTTGGTGCGCGCCTGCGAGGTGTAGGTGCCGCGGTGGTACTCCAGGTACATCTCCCCGGACCACACCGCGGGCGACCCGGGCCCCGCGTCCGCCAGCTCGGCCTCGGCGCGCTCGAAGAACGTGTTCGGCGACCCCAGCTCGACCTCGGGCAGCCCGCCGAGCGACCGCGCCCGGTCCGCCGCGGCGAGCATCTCGCGCGTCGGCCCGCCGCCGCCGTCGCCCCAGCCGAACGGCACCAGCGACTCGGAGGCGACGTCCTTGTCCGCGAAGTTCCGCTCGGCGTGCGCGAGCTCCTTCGGCGACAGGTCGGAGTTGTAGGTGTCGACCGGCGGGAAGTGCGCGAGCACCCGGGACCCGTCGATGCCCTCCCAGTGGAACGTGTGGTGCGGCATCCGGTTGGTGTCGTTCCAGGACAGCTTCTGCGACAGGAACCACCTCGACCCCGCGGCGCGGACGATCTGCGGCAGTGCACCGGTGTAGCCGAACGAGTCCGGCAGCCACACGTCCTGGGTCTCGACGCCGAGCTCGTCGAGGAAGTACCGCTTGCCCTCGACCATCTGCCGGGCGAGTGCCTCGCCGCCCGGCATGTTGGTGTCCGACTCGACCCACATGCCGCCGACCGGCACGAACTGGCCCGCCGCGACCTTGGCGCGGATCCGCTCGAACAGCTCCGGGTGCCGCTCCGCCACCCAGGCGTACTGCTGCGCCGACGAGCACGCGAACACGAAGTCCGGCCGCTCGTCCATCAGCGCGACGACGCTGGCGAAGGTCCGCGAGCACTTCCGCACCGTCTCCCGGGCCGGCCACAGCCAGGCGGAGTCGATGTGCGCGTGCCCGGTCGCGAGCACCCGGTGCCCGCCCGGCGCGGCCGGCACGTCGAGCACCGGCCGCAGCACCGCCCGGCCCGCCGCGGCGGTGCCGGCGACGTCGGACGGGTCCACCGCGTCCACCACCAGGTCCAGCGCGCGCACGGCCCGGGCGTACCGGGTGGAGGCCGGGTCGACGACCTCGACCAGCCCGAGCACCGCGAGCAGGTCCTGCCACAGCTCCCAGACCTCGACGTCGCGCAGCACGACCTCGGCGGACCGCAGCGCGTACAGCGGGTCGGTGCCGGCGGTCAGCGGGTCGCCGAGCGGCGTCGGCCCGTACCAGGTGCTGCTGCCGACGTCCGGGTTGCCGGCGGCCTCGACGTAGACGTCGACCCGGCCCTCGGCCCACGGCACCGCCTGGTTCCGCGGCGACAGCCCCTTGACCGCGACGCCGTCCGGGCGGAGCACCAGGCCCTCCGCCTGGAACCCCGGCTGGGTCGTGGTGAACCCGAGGTCGATCGCGAGCTCGACCGCCTGCCGGCCCTCCCGCACCCCGTCGGAGTCGAGCCACCCGGCCGGGACGTCGCCGGTCATCCGGAACCACGTCGTGCTCCACGGGGCCCCCCACGGCGTCCCCGGCGGCGCCGCGGCGTACGCCTGCGCCACGGCCTCGGCGAACGGCACCGGCTCCCCCGGCGCCGTCCAGGCGGTGACGTCGAGGGGCGCGCGGTCGGCGACGACCGCCGGGGCGAGCCGCTCGTGCAGGAACCGCTGGACGCGCTGGACGACGGCGGCGGAGTGCTCGACGGGCATGGTGGACCTTCCTGACGGCGTGCGGTGATCGGGTCGAGAGGGCGGGGCGCGGGCGTCAGCCCTTGACGGCCCCGGACATGGCGAACGAGCCCCCGGAGAACCGCTGCACCAGCAGGTACAGCACGAGCACCGGGACCGAGTAGAGGATCGAGAACGCCGCGAGCCGGCCGTAGGCGACCGTCCCGTAGGTGCCGAAGAAGCTGTAGATGGCGACGGCCGCGGGCTGGTTGTCGGGCGAGAACAGCAGCACGAACGGGACGAAGAAGTTCCCCCAGGCCTGCGTGAACACGAAGATGAACACCACGGCGATGCCCTGGCGCATCAGCGGGACCACGATCCGGCGCAGCGCGGTCATGGAGCCGGCGCCGTCCACCCAGGCGGCCTCCTCCAGGGACACCGGCACGGAGTCCATGAAGTTCTTGGTCATCCAGATCGCCATCGGCAGCGACGTCGCCGCGAGGAAGAAGATCGTCCCCGGCACCGAGTCGAGCAGCCCCAGGTACACGAACAGCGCGTAGACCGGGACCATCATCGCCGTGATCGGCAGGCAGGTGCCGAACAGGATCGAGTACAGGAACGGCTTGCGGAACCGCATCTGGTAGCGCGACAGCGGGTAGGCCGCGAGCACCGACGCCAGCACCGTGACGACCCCGGTGCCGAGGGACAGCACCAGCGAGTTCCACAGCGGCCGGAAGGTGGCCTCCCAGGTGAGGATCTCGGTGAAGTTGTCCGTGGTGACCGACTCGGGCAGCTTGACCGACACCGTCGCGGCGGGGTCGAGCGACGCCAGCACGATCCACGCGAGCGGCACCAGGAACGCGATGCCGACCACCACCAGGGCGAGCGTGACCAGCAGCCGGCCGGTGCGGCGCCGGGGCGACGCGACGGACGGGACGTTGCGGCCGGCGCGCCGGCGGGCCGACGACGCCACCGGGGCGGTGGGGGCGGTGAGCGCGGCCATCAGTCCACCTCCGGCTTGAGCACGCGGATGTACACGATCGAGAACACGGCCCCGACCAGCAGCGTCACCGTCGCGATCGCCGTGCCGTAGCCGACCTGCGCGAACTTGAACGCCTCCTGGTAGGCCAGCACGGGCAGCGTCGAGGAGTCCGTGCCGGGGCCGCCGCCGGTCATCACCCAGATCAGGGTGAACACCGCGAGGGTCTGCAGGGTCGTGAGCATGAGGTTGGTCGAGATCGACCGGCGGATCATCGGCAGCGTGATCCGGAAGAACCGCTGCGGGCCGGTGGCGCCGTCGATCGCGGCGGCCTCCGTGACGTCGGGCGGCACCTCCGACAGCGCGGCGCCGTAGACCATCATCGAGAACGCGGTCCCGCGCCAGATGTTCGCGAGGATGACGGCGAGCATCGGCACCGAGATGAGCCAGGTCGGCCCCTCGAGCCCGAACCAGCCGAGCACCTGGTTGAGCGTGCCGTCGGTGGAGAAGAACGCGTACAGCGCGAACGCCGCGACGATCTCCGGCAGCACCCACGCCACGACGACCAGCGCGGACACCACGGCGCGCAGCGGCTTCGCGGCGGCCCGGAGCAGCAGCGCGAGCGCCATGCCGAGCACGTTCTGCCCGATCACGGCCGACGCCCCGACGAACACCACCGTCAGGACGACGGCCTTCCAGAAGCCGTCGTCGGTGAGCAGCTCGGCGTAGTTGTCCAGGCCCACGAACTCCGGGTTCGCCGCCTTGTAGCCGGTCAGCGCCTGGTTGGTCAGCGAGCCGTAGAACGACCACAGCACCGGACCGGCCAGGAACACCAGCATGAGCGCGACCGCGGGCAGCAGCGGCAGCAGCCGCAGCGCGGTCCGGCCGGGCCGGCGGCGGGGGCGGCGGAACCCGCCCCCCGCCGCCGGCCGGTCCAGCGTGGCGGCCGTCATCAGCCGGCGGCCTGCGTCGCGTCGTCGCCCACGATGGACGCCAGCCCCTCGTCGTAGGTGGCCGCCGCCTCCTCGGCCGTCGCCTGCCCGGTCGCCACCGACTCCGCGGCGACCTGGATGTTCGACGAGATCTGCGAGTAGTCCGGGGTCGCCGGGCGGAAGTGCGTGTAGTCGACCAGCGAGCTGAAGAACTCGAACGACGGGTTGAACCCCAGGTACTCCGGGTCCTCCGCGACGTCGGTGCGCACCGCGATCTGGCTGTTCTCGGTGTCGTACTTGAGCGAGTTCTCCTTGTTCAGCGCCGTGGCGATGAAGTCGAACGCCGCCTGCGGGTCGCCCGCGTGCGCGCCGACCGCGAGGGTCCAGCCGCCGGACATCGAGGTGAAGCCGGGCTCCTGCCCGTCCTGGGTCGGCATCGCGGCCATGCCCAGGGTCTCCTCCCACTCGGGCCAGGCGTTGTCGCCGGTGATCCAGCCGCCCGGCAGCCAGGAGCCGTCGACCGCCATCGCGAGCTTGCCCTGCGGCAGCAGCTCGGTGGCGACGCGGGCGCCGACCGACGCGTCGAGCGCGATGTCCAGCGACGGCGCGAGGCCCTCGCCGTAGATCGTCTCGAGGAACGCCAGCGAGTCGGTGAAGCCCTGCGAGCCGGTGATCCACTTCTGGGTGTCGGCGTCGTAGAGCTCGTCGTCGGTGCCGTAGAGCAGCATCTCGAAGCCCTGCATCGTCGTGGCCTCGCCCGCGGCCTTGCCGGCGTACACGTTGATCGGGGTGACGTCGGGCAGCTTCTCCTTGATCGTCCGGGCGGCGGAGAGGATGTCGTCCCAGCTCTCCGGCTGCCAGTCCGTCGGGAGGCCGGCCTGCGCGAACAGGTCCTTGTTGTAGTAGAGCCCGCGGGTGTCGGTGCCCATCGAGACGCCGTAGACCTTGCCGTCGTCCCCGAGCCCGGCCTGGCGCGCGGTGTCCGGGAACTGGTCCCAGTCCTCCCACGCCTCGACGTACTCGTCGATCGGCTGCAGGTAGCCGGCCGCGGCGTCCGAGCGGATCTGGAAGGTGTCCTCGTAGATGACGTCCGGCGCGGTGTCCGCCGACCCGTTCATCAGCGCGAGCTTGGTGAAGTACTGGTCCTGCTCGGCCTCGATCGGCACGAGGTCGACCGTCATGCCCTCGTTGGCGGCCTCGTACTCGGACTTGGCCTTCTGCAGCAGGTCGTCGAGCTGCACGAACTGCGCGGTCTTCTGGTAGGCGACGGTGATCGTCGAGTCGTCGGCGGCGCTGTCGCCGCCACCGCCGCTGCACGCGGCGGTGAGACCCAGGGCGAGGACGGCCCCGGACGCGAGGGCGGACTTCTGCAGACGCATGGATGCTCCTTTGCTCCACGTGCACGGCCCCGGGCGGCGCTGCCCCGGACCCGATAACTACAACGTCTGGATGAATTGCTGTCAAGGCTCGGGCGTGCGCCGAGACGCAACCGTGACGTCGGGCCGATGTCAAAGATGTTTGACATCACGCAGCGCGCGGCTCTACCGTCGGCGATGTCAAAGATCTTTGACATCCCTCGGCCGGAGCGGAGCGGGCCATGTCCTACCAGGAGAAGAACACCTGGGCCTTCGGCGTGATCGCCGTGCTCGGGTACGCCGCGTACGTCGCGGTGGTGCTGTCCCGGGCCGCGGGCGGACCGCTGACCGGCGTCGCCTACGCCGGCCCGATGCTCGCCTCGATCGGCGCGGCGGTGCTCGCCGGGATCGTCGCGGGGATCGTGCTGGGCGCCACGTCGCGGGACCGCGGGGTGCGGGACGAGCGGGAGCGCGGGATCGAGCGGATGGGCGAGCACGTGGGGCAGGCGTTCCTCGTGCTCGGCGGCGTCGGCGGCCTGGCCCTGGCGCTGCTGGAGGCGGACCACTTCTGGATCGCCAACGCCCTGTACCTCGGGTTCGTGCTGTCGGCGGTGCTGTCCGCCGTCGCCCGGGTCGTGGCGTTCCGCCGGGGGGTCGGCCCGTGGTGAGGCCGACCGCGGTGACCAACCGGATCCGTGCGCTGCGCACGGAGCGGGGGCTCACCCAGGCGCAGCTCGCGGAGCTGCTGGGCGTGACCCGGCAGACCGTCATCGCCGTCGAGCAGGGGCGGTACTCCCCCTCGCTCGAGCTGGCCTTCCAGATCGCCCGGGCGCTCGGGCGGTCCATCGACGAGGTGTTCGCGTACGAACCGGACGGGGGACGGCCATGAGCACGACGAGGACGACGAGGGCGACGAGGGCGACGAGGACGACGACGGGCACGACGGTGCGGGCGGTCGTGCGGGACCGGTACGCCGGGCCGGCGGACCTGCGGGTGACGCAGCGCGAGCTGCCGCCGCCGACCGGCGACCAGGTGCACGTGCGGGTGGCGGCGGCGGGCGTCGCGATGGGCGACTGGCACCTGGTGACCGGCCTGCCCTCGGTGATGCGCCTGGTCACCGGCCTGCGCGCCCCGCGGGAGCCGGGGGTGGGCCTGGACCTCGCGGGCACCGTGGCGGCGGTCGGGCCCGACGTGGCGGACCTGCGGCCGGGCGACCGGGTGCTCGGCTGCGGCCGGGCCGCCTTCGCCGAGGTCGCCGTCACGCGGGCCCGGCGGGTCGCCGCCCTGCCCGCCGACGTGCCGTTCACCGCCGCGGCCGCGGTCCCGACCAGCGGCACGACCGCCCTGCACGCGCTGCGGTCCGGCCGGGTGCAGGCCGGGTCCCGGGTGCTGGTCCTCGGCGCCGGGGGCGGGGTCGGGACGCTCGCGGTGCGGCTCGCGGTGCTCGCGGGGGCCGAGGTCACGGCGGCGACGGCCCGGGCCGGCGCGGCCGGGGCGCTGCTGGCGGCCGGCGCCACGGCGGTCGTCGACCGGTCCGCCGGCCCGGCGGCGCTCGGCTCCGGGTACGACGCCGTGCTGGTCACCGGGGGCCTCACCCCGCTGCGCGACCTCCGCCGCCTGCTCGGCCCGCGCGGGTCGCTGGTGCTGGTCGGCGCCGAGGGCGGCGGCCGGGTGCTCGGCGGCGGGCTCGCCCGCCAGGCGCGCGCCGCGGCCCTCGACCCGTGGGTCCGGCACCGGCTGCGCAGCGTCGTGTCCCGGGAGAACCCGGCGGACCTCGCGCGGCTGCGCAACCTGCTGGCCGGCGGCGACCTGGCGCCGGTCCTCGACCGGACCTACCCGCTGGCGGAGGCCGGCGCCGCGATCGAGCGCGTGGCCTCGGGCGCCGCGCGCGGCAAGGTGGTGCTCACGGTCGCCTGACGCCCGCCGGGGTCAGCTGACCAGCAGCAGGTCCGTCGGGCGCGGGGTGAACGCGCGGCTGAGCAGGATGCACCCGGCGCCGACGGCGCCGACCTGCGGCCCGAACGCCGACGACGACGCCGTGAGCGCGTGCCCGCCCGGCACCGGGTGCGCCGCGATCTCGGCCTCCAGCGCCGCGGCGGCGTGCGGCGCGATCCGGTCCCACAGCGGTCCCCCGGCCAGCACGGCGGGGACGTCGAGCAGGTCGGTGAGCACGCCCGCCGCCATGCCGACCCGCCGGCCCGCGAGCGCCAGCACCTCGCGCGCCCCCGGGTGGCCCGCGTCGGCGGCGGCGCACAGCGCGGTCACCGCGTCGTCCACGGCGCGCGGGTCCGTGCCGTCGCCCCAGGCCGGCAGGTCGACGCCCGCCGCGCGGCCCTGCTCCGCGAGCGCCTCCGCCCGCAGCACCGCCCCGAGGCAGCCGCGCCGGCCGCACCAGCACCGGGCGCCCTCGGGGTCGGCGATCAGGTGCCCGGACTCCCCCGCGTTGCCCGAGACGCCGCGCACCACCTCGTCGTGCAGCACCGTCGAGACGGCGACGCCGGTGCCGAGGTAGAAGAACACGAAGTCCGACGCGTGCTCGCCGGGGTGCCAGAGGTGGGCGCTCGCCGCGGCGATCACGTCCTTGTCGAGCACCGCCCGCAGGCCCGTGCGCTCGGCGACCGCGTCCCGCAGCGGCACGTCGTGCCAGCCGGGCAGGTGCGGCGGGTCGAGCACCACGCCCGCCTCGACGTCGATCGGTCCGGGCGCCGCGATCCCGACGCCGAGCACGCGGTCCCGGTCCACGCCCGCCCCGGCGATCAGTCCCTCGATCTCGGCCACCAGGCCGGCGACCACCGCCTCGGGGTCCTCCGGGACCGGCGTCGGCACCTGCGCCCGCGCGACGACCTCGCCCGACAGGTCGAGCAGCACGAACGTCATGGTCGCCGGGTCCAGGTGCACGCCGACCGCGAACCGGCTCACCGGGTTGAGCCGCAGCAGCGTGCCCGGCCGGCCGGGACCGCGGCGCGCCGCCTCGCCCTCCTCGACCACCAGGCCGAGGTCGAGGAGGCGGCGCGCCACGTTCGTCACGGTCTGCGGGGACAGCCCGGTCCGGCGGGCGACCTCGGCCCGGGCCAGGCCCCCGCCGGCACGCCGCACCACGTCCAGGACGACCGTCTGGTTGAAGTCGCCCATCCGCGGCAGGTTGGTCCCGCGACGCATCCGTGCCTCCGTCCGTCACCCGCCCCGGGGCGCGGCAGCGCGCGCCGGTCGGTCCGACGCATCATGGCAGACGGTCGGCCACCCCCTCGCGCGCGGCCGCGGCCGCGGACCGGGCCCGCGCGCGGACCAGCAGCGTGCCGCCGCCGACCGCCGCCAGGGCGGCGAGCAGGCCGAGCAGCAGCTGCGGGCCGGTGACGGCGAGGCCGCCGCCGGTGCCGGCCGGGGCCGACGCGGCGGGGTCGCCGGCGCCGCCGGGGGCACCGCCGGGGTTGCCGGGCGCGCCCGGGTCGGCGGGGCCGGGGTCGACGGGGCCGGGGTCGACGGGGCCCGGGGCGTCGCTCGGCCGGACCAGCACCGCGACGGTCCGCGCCGGCACGGTCACCGTCCCGGTCGCCGCGTCCCAGGTGGTGGTCCGCACGACGTCGTCCGCGCCCGCGGCCTGCACCGGCGACAGGGTGTAGGTCGCACCGGCCAGCCCCGGCAGCTCCTGCGTGACGGCGTCCGGCGACGCGTTGAACACGACGAGCAGCCCGTCGAGGTCGGCGTCGACGTCCGGACCGACGGTGTCGTCGACGTGCATGACGATCACGCCCGGGCTCGCGTCCGCCCCGGCGTCCGGGAACGTGAGCTTCTGCCGGATCAGGTCGGCGTCGCCGAGCCGGAACAGCGGCGTGGAGAACCGCAGACGCAGCAGGTCGTCGGCGGCCGCGCGGGCGGTGGTGATGTCCGCGGCGGTCGGCTTCAGCGCCGCGTCCTGGAGCAGAGGGGTCATCTGCGGCCACTTCTCCGCGTTCGCCCACGCGCCCGGCAGCCCGCGGCCGAAGCCGTTGTCCCGGCCGGTCCAGTCGATGGCGTTGAACCAGTCGCCGGAGTCGTAGCTGTCCCGGTCGAGCGACTTGGACCGCAGCTGGTCCGTGCCCGCGTGCCAGAACGACACCGTCTGGGAGAGGGCCGCGGTGGCCTGGGACAGCGTGTTCATCCGGACCCGGTCGGCCATCGAGGTGCCCTGCGGCAGCTTGATGGTCAGCAGGTCGAACAGCGTCTCGTTGTCGTGCGCGTCCACGTAGCCGACCACCTCCTCCGGGGAGTCCGCGTACCCGGCGGGCGCCCCGCGGTAGTCGACCTGGTCGCCGCGCAGCACGTCCCCGGTGTGCGTCGTCAGCACGTAGTCGCGGAGGTTGCCGGCCAGCCCGAGCCGGACGACGTCGGTCGCGAGACCCAGGTCCTCGTACTCGGCGGCCGACCCCGTGTTCACCGTCGACGCGTCGCCGAGCTGCGCGGGCTGCCCGTTCGGGTCGGTGGCGAGCCCGGTGCCGAAGCCCTGCGTGAACATCGACGAGCCCTCGACCGGCGACCCGCCGTGCACCGCGTCGCGGAGCCGGTCGGAGAACGTGCCGATCCCGGTGCCGCCGAGCTGCCCCTGCGTGGCCTGCTCGAACAGCGCGTTGCCGGCGACCTCGCCGAAGTCCCAGCCCTCGCCGTACAGGTACACCGCCGAGCCGTCGACGCCGTCCGCCTCGACGGTCAGCGCGTCCAGCGCCGCCCGCACGGCCAGCATGTTCGCCTTCGAGTGGTGGCCCATCAGGTCGAACCGGAAGCCGTCGACCTTGTAGTCGCGGGCCCAGGTGACCACCGAGTCGACCATGAGCTTCTCGGCCATCGCGTGCTCGGTCGCGACGTTCTGGCAGCAGGTGCTGGTCTGCACCTGGCCGGTGCCGTCGAGCCGGTGGTAGTAGCCGGGGACGACCCGGTCCAGCACCGACTTCGCGTCCTGCCCGCTCGCCGCGGTGTGGTTGAACACCTGGTCGAGCACGACGCCCAGCCCCATGTCGTGCAGCGCGCCGACCATGGTGCGGAACTCCGCGACGCGGGCGCCGCCGTCCGGATCCGTCGCGTACGAGCCCTCGGGCGCGGTGAAGTGCCACGGGTCGTAACCCCAGTTGAAGCCGTCGCGCTCGCGGATCGCGCCGACGGCGGCCTGCTGCTCCGTGCCCGCGGGGCCGAAGCCGGTCAGGTCGCCGGTCACCGCCTGGGCGGCCCGGTCCTCCTCGATCGACGCGATGTCGAACGTCGGCAGCAGGTGCACCGTGGTCAGCCCCGCGTCGGCGAGCTCCCGCAGCCGCGCGGTGCCGTCCGACTCCCGGGCGAACGCCAGGTAGGTGCCGCGCTCGGCCTCGGGCACGGTCTGGTCGGCGATCGAGAAGTCGCGCACGTGCAGCTCGTAGATGGTGTGGTCCACGGCCCGCTCGACGACCGGCTGGGCCGTGTCGGCCCACAGCGCCGGTTGGAACGCCGGGTCGGCCAGGTCGACCGCGACGGCGTGCGTGGAGTTCAGCGTCAGCGCGACGGCGTACGGGTCGGTGACGACGTTGGTCTCGACCCGGCCGGTCGACGGCACGTAGACCTCGACCTCGTACCGGTAGCGGGCGCCGGACCATGCGGGGTCACCGGTGACGGACCAGGTGCCGTCGGCGGCGCGGGTGGTCGCGACGCGGGTCGGGGCGGTCGCGAGGTCCGCGCCAGCCGCCCAGGTCAGCAGCGTGACGTCCTGCGCGGTCGGTGCCCAGAGCCGGAAGGTCGGGGCGCCCCCGGACCAGGTGACCCCGAGGTCCGCGTCGGCGGCCGAGGCGTACAGGTCGTCGAGCACGCCCGGGACCTGGACACCGGTGAGGGCGGCCAGCCCGTCGGCGTCCGCCTGGGAGACCTGGACCTCGCCGGTGAGGAGCGCGGCCGCGTCCGTCCCGGGCGCGACCCGGAGCGCCACGGCGCCCGCGAGCGCCGGGAAGTCGGCCCGCACGTCCGCGGGCAGCCCCGCCACGTCGTAGGTCAGCGGGACCTCGCCGGTCCCCGCGGGCCCGGTCACCGCGCCGTCGGTGACGCCGATCCCGCCCTCGGGCGCGTGGTGCAGCGCCCAGGTCAGGTCCGCCGGGTCGGCGCCGCCGAGCAGGTCGCGCGGCCAGGCGAGCAGGTCGGCGCGCACCCAGTGCGCCCGCTGCTGCCCGACGCCGGTCAGCGGCGGGTTCTCGACGGTGATCTCCAGCAGGTGCGTCGCGACGTCGTACGCGAACGACACCTGCTCGCCGTCGGACGTCGCGAACGTGTAGTTGTCGCCACCCACCGCGCCTCCCTGGCCGTAGTTGACGTCCCACGACATCCCGTGGGCGACCTTGACCTGGTACGAGCCTGCCGGGATCTGCGTCGTCGACCACTCGTACACGCCGTCGCCGTCCGGGTCCTTGGCCCAGGTGGCGAGGCAGTCGGGGGCCCAGTCGCCGGGGCAGCCGACCTCGGACTGGTACGAGCCGGGCAGCGTGACGACCGGACCCTGGGCGGTGCTCTGGAAGTCGCCGGACACCGGGTCCCAGTAGAACGTCACGTCCACCGGCACGCCGCCCGGGTCGCCGGGCACCGTGTACGCCACGTTCGCGCCGCCGACGACGCCGCCGGCGCCGTAGGCCACGTCCCAGGTCCCGTCGAGCGCGACCTTGTACTCGTAGTCGCCCGGCGGCAGCGCGAACGTGCCCTGCCAGACGCCGTCGGGGCGCTCGGCGAGCTGGGCGTCGTCGCAGTCGGGCTGCCAGTCGCCGGTGCAGCCCATCGCGGTGTTGTGGCTGCCAGGCACCGAGACGGACGTGAACCCGGCGGCCGGGTCGGCGGCGGCGGGACCGTCGGCGTCGGCGGGGTCGTCCGCCCCCGCCGTCGCGGCGCCGGAGACCAGCAGCGCGCCGGCGGCCAGCAGGGCGAGGACACGGCGGGCGCCGCGGGGTTCGAGGGGTGTCCGGGGCGCCACGGAAGGGCGCCTACGGGCGTGCGTCATCACAGGACTCCATCGTCGGGGGTGAGCGTCAGCAGCGCGGCCACCTGCGACTGTATCGGCTTGCAGAAAGGGACTGCAACGACTTGCAGGTGCCGGCTGCGCCCCCGACGGCACGAGGCCCACGCCTTCCGGCGCGAACCCCCGAGATCTCGGGAGGCGCGACCGGGAACCGTAGGCCTCGTGCGGGACCGCCCCCGCGTCAGTGGGCGAAGTGGCGCGTGCCCGTCAGGTAGAGGGTCACGCCGGCCGCCGCGGCAGCCGCGACGACCTCCTCGTCCCGGACCGAGCCGCCGGGCTGCACGACCGCGCGGACGCCGGCGTCCAGGAGCACCTGCAGGCCGTCGGCGAACGGGAAGAACGCGTCCGACGCGGCGACCGCGCCGCGCGCCCGCTCGGCATCGCCCGCGTTCGCCCGCTCGACCGCGAGCCGGCAGGAGTCGACCCGGTTGACCTGGCCCATGCCGACGCCGACCGACGCGCCGCCGTCGGCCAGCAGGATCGCGTTCGACTTCACGGCCCGCACCGCGCGCCAGGCGAACGCCAGGTCCGCGAGCGTCGCGGGGTCGGCCGCCTCCCCCGCGGCGAGCGTCCAGGTCGTCGGGTCGTCGCCCGCCGCGTCGATGCGGTCGACCTGCTGCATGAGCAGCCCGCCGCTGATCGGCCGCAGCTCGACGCCGGCGGACGGCGCGCCCTCGACGACGAGCAGCCGGATGTTCTTCTTGCGGCTCAGCACCTCGAGCGCCTCGGGCTCGTACGCGGGCGCGACGACGACCTCCGTGAACACCTCGGCGATCTGCTCGGCCGCCGCCCGGGTCACGGTGCCGTTCGCCGCGATGACGCCGCCGAACGCCGACACCGGGTCGCAGGCGTGCGCCTTCGCGTGCGCGTCCGCGATGTCCGCCCCGACGGCGATCCCGCACGGGTTGGCGTGCTTGATGATCGCGACCGCCGGGCCGTCGTGGTCGTGCGCCGCGCGCCAGGCCGCGTCCGCGTCGACGTAGTTGTTGTACGACATCGCCTTGCCGTGCAGCTGCTGCGCCTGCGCCAGCCCCGCGGCCCCGTACCCGGAGGTGTACACCGCGGCGCGCTGGTGCGGGTTCTCGCCGTAGCGCAGCACGTCCGCGCGGTCCCAGGTCGCCCCGACCCAGGCCGGGAACCCGGTGCTCACGCCGTCGACCTCGTCGGTCGTCGTCGCGACGTTGCCCATCCAGGACGCCACCGCGACGTCGTAGGTGGCCGTGTGCACGAACGCCTGCGCGGCGAGCCGGGTGCGCTCGGCCAGCGTGAAGCCACCGCCCTGCACGGCCGCGACCACCTCGTCGTACCGGGCGGGGTCCACCACGACCGCGACGCTCGGGTGGTTCTTCGCCGCGGCGCGGACCATCGACGGGCCGCCGATGTCGATCTGCTCGACGCACTCGTCCGGGGTCGCGCCCGAGTCGACGGTCTGCGTGAACGGGTACAGGTTGACGACGACCAGCTCGAACGGCGCGACGCCGAGCTCGTCGAGCTGCGCCAGGTGCTCGGGGCGGCGGGTGTCCGCGAGGATGCCGGCGTGCACGCGCGGGTGCAGCGTCTTGACCCGGCCGTCCAGGCACTCGGGGAACCCGGTCAGCTCCTCGACCCGGGTCACCGGCACGCCCGCGGACGCGATGGTCCCGGCGGTCGACCCGGTGGACACGAGCTCGACACCCGCGGCGTGCAGGGCCGTCGCGAGCTCGACGAGCCCGGACTTGTCGTAGACGGACAGCAGCGCGCGGCGCACCGGGCGGCGGGTGCTGTCCGCGGTCGGGTCGGCGACGGGCGCGACGGGCGGCAGGGCGTGGGACATGGCGGTCCTCCGGGTGGTCGGTCGGGCACCACGGTGGGTGCCGCTCGGGACCCTGCACCCAGGCGAACGGTGCGTCGGCGGGACTGCGTCGGTCGCTCCCCGGTGGTCAGTTCCACCTCTACGCCAGTCACGACCGAGGACGAGCCTAGCCGACGGCCGCGCGGTCGCGCTGCCGGGCCGCCCCGGCCCGCGTCGCCGCCCGCGCCGCCGTCACTCCGTGCGGCGGCCCTTCGCGAAGTACGCGATCGGGCCGACCCAGTTCACCAGGATCGCCAGGCCCCACGCGGCCTTCGGGCCGTTCACCTGGGCCGGCGGGCGCTTGGCGAGGTCCCGGTAGGCGGCGGCGGTCAGCGCGAGCTGCGCCGCCGTCACCACGACCGTGCCGACCTTGCGTCCCGCGCTCAGCTCCGACCAGCGCCTGCCTGCGTGTGCGTGTCCCATGGGCCGACGCTACGCGCGCCGGTCGCCACGGCGCGCGGGCCGGAGGTCCCTGCGTCCGCGGCCGTCAGCCGACCGTGACCGTGCGGCCCTCGACGGTCAGCCCACCCGCGACGATCCGGCCGACCCAGTCGACCAGCAGCCGGCGCTCGGCGACCTTGATCCGCTCGTGCAGCGTCGCCTCGTCGTCCCCGGGCTCGACGGCCACGGCCACCTGCGCGACGACGGGCCCCGTGTCCACCCCGGCGTCCACCACGTGCAGGGTGCAGCCCGTCACCTTCGCCCCGAACGCCAGCGCGTCGCGGACCGCGTGCGCCCCGGGGAACGCGGGGAGCAGCGCGGGGTGGGTGTTCACGACGCGGCCTCCGAACCGGTCGAGGACGGCGGCGCCGAGGATCCGCATGAACCCCGCCGACACGACGAGATCCGGGCGGAACACCGCGATCGCCTCGGCCAGGGCGCGGTCCCACGCGGCGCGGTCCTCGAAGTCGCCCGGCGCCACGACGGCGGTCGGCACGCCCGCCGCCCGCGCCAGGTCCAGCCCGCCGGCGGACGCGCGGTCGGCGACGACCCCGACGACGCGACCCGGGTACGCGGGCCCGTCGTGCGCCGCGAGCAGGGCCGCGAGGTTCGACCCTCCGCCCGAGACCAGCACGACGAGCCGTCCGCCGGCGCGCGTGGCGGGTCGGGGCGCGTCGGGGGTGCTGTGCGGTGCGGGGGCGGCCATGCCCGCACCCTAACCGTCCTTCCGCCGGGCCCGGATCCGCGCCCGCGCGCCCGGGCCGGGTCCGCGCGGGGCGGGCGCGACGCGGCGCGGGTGCGCGAGAATGGGCCGCGTGAGCAACCCGTACGCCCCGCCCTCGCCCGACCGCGCACCCGCGGACGGTCCCGGGCGCGCGGACGGCGGCGACCCCACCGACCCCGCGGACCCGACCGGTCCGACGCGCCCCGGTCCCGCGGGCCCCACCGGCCCCGGCCCGTCCGGCCCGGGCCACCCGCTGCCGCCGCACCCCGTGCCCGGCCCGCCCCAGCCGCGTCCGCACCCGGGGCCGGCCGCGCCCCCGCCGTCGCCCGAGGCGCTCGCCCGGGTGGGTCGGCTGGTGCGGCACTTCGGCGTGTGGCTGCTCGCCGGGGTCGCCGTCACGCTGCTGCCGCTGCCGTGGCGGTTCGCGGCGATCGCGTTCCTGGTCGGCGCCGTGGTGACCGGCGTCCGCGCGCTGCGCGCCGTCGTCCGGTCCGGGCTCCGGGGCGGCGTCGGGGCCATGCTGGTCGCGGGGCTGCTGATGACGGGCCTGGTGCTGGTCGGCTCGCTCGGCTCGCTGGCGACCTGGCGGATCGACGCCGACCGGCAGGCCTGCCTCCAGGGGGCGCTCACGCGCTCGGCGGAGGCGGCGTGCGAACGCGCCTACGACGACGCGGTGGGCGACCTGACGAACCGCCTCACCGGCGGGCGCGGCTAGCCCGTTCCGCGGCCCCGGGGGGCGCGGGCGAGGCGTCGGACGCCCCGGGGCGACCCGGGCTCAGTCCCGGCGGGCCCGCCCGGTCACGGCCGCCCACGCCCGCCGCGCCGCCCCCGCGACCGCCGCCCGCACGTGCCGGTCCCCCGGCAGCAGCACCACGAGCGCCCCCGCCGCCACCCCGCCGGCCACGGCGAGCGCGACCAGCACCGGCTCGGGCCCGAGCTCGGTCATCCGCCCCGGACCGATCCCCCCGCGCGCGAGCGCCGCGAGCACCAGGGCGCCGAGCCCCGCGACCACGGCGGCGACGAGCCCGGCGACCGGGGCGTCGAGCGCGCGCTCGGTGACCAGCCGTCGGCGCAGCACGAGCGCGGCGGCGGCGCCGGCGAGCAGGGTGACGACGGGGACGGCGACGAGCACCCCGCCGGCGACGTCCGGTGCCGGGAGCGCCCCGAGCAGCGGCACGGCCGGCAGCGCACCGGCCTGCACCCCGCCGACCGCGAACGACGTGCCCGCGCCGACCGCGAACCCCGGACCCGTCAGCCAGGCGAACGCCCAGAGCACCAGCGTCGGCGCGTAGGCGAGCTCCCCGACGGCGAGCACGATGCCCCCGACCGCGTCGAGCCGCAGGCTCCGGACCACCTCCGCGACCGCGCTGCGGCCGGTCACCACCCAGAGCGTCGCGAGCACGGCGGCCAGCAGCACCAGCGTCGCGAGCGCGGTCGTCCCCGCGGCGACGCCGTGCGCCACGGGCTCGGGCAGCCGCGACCGCACCGGCTCCACGACGTCCCGGAACCGGGGCGCCTCGGGGCGGCGCAGCAGCCCGGCGCCCAGCCCGAGCGCGGCGACCACCGCCCCGCCGAGCAGCCCCGCCCCCAGGTGCAGCAGCGGCACCCCGGTGGCCAGCCCGACCACGAGCACCACGCCCAGGTACGCGCCGACCCCCGCGCCGAACGCCGACCGGGTCGCGTACCCCGAGCGGCGCGCGGACGCGTAGCAGCCGAACAGCGCGAGCGCGGTCAGGCCCAGCGGCACCAGCGTCACCATCGGGGCCACGGTCATCGGGACGCCGTGCGCGAGCAGCCACAGCCCCGCGGCCACCTCGACGGCGCGGGTCCACGGGATGCCGGTCGTCGCCGGGGCGGCGGAGGTGGCGACGTAGGCGGCGATCGCCGGCAGCACGACGACGAGGAGCGAGAGCAGCGCCGCCTGCAGCCCGGCCAGCATGCCGCCGACCCACCGCGGGGCGCCGTCGAGGTCGCTGACGAAGAACCGCGGCGAGCCGGCGTCGTCCACGACGCGTCGACGCGACCGCCCGGAGCCACCGGCCCCCGCCCCGCCCGCGGCCGCGCCACCGCGCGGGCCCGCGCCACCGCCCGGGCCGGCACCGCGGCCCCCGGGCGCGCCGGAGCCGCGTCCGTCGGGGCGGGTGCCGGGCGGGGTGCTCACCGCCCCATGGTCCCCGCCGGACGCCGCCGGGCGGCCCAACCGCCCCGGCGCGCCGCGGGGTGGCGTGCCCCACCCCCGGGTGCGCGCCCGCGCCGAGCGCGCCGGTTCCGCGCGGGCCGGATCCGCGCGGGCCGGATCCGCGCGGGCCGGATCCGCGCGGGCCGGGTCCGCGCGGGCCGGATCCGCGCGGGCCGGATCCGCG
>NZ_VEGH01000011.1:124101-160677 GCF_007679345.1 Cellulosimicrobium cellulans | reverse complement strand
CGGGCCGGATCCGCGCGGGCCGGATCCGCGCGGGCCGGATCCGCGCGGGCCGGATCCGCGCGGGCCGGATCCGCGCGGGCCGGATCCGCGCGACCGGCGACCTCGGCACGGGCCCGGACGCGCGACGGGCGCCGCACCCGGGGGGGGTGCGGCGCCCGTCGCGCGCGGTGCGCGCGGTCAGCTGAGCAGCGCGCGCGCCAGCTCGGCCGTCTCGGTCGGCGTGGTGCCGACCTTCACCCCGGCGGCCTCGAGGGCCTCCTTCTTCGCCTGCGCGGTGCCGGCCGAGCCTGACACGATCGCGCCGGCGTGGCCCATCGTCTTGCCCTCGGGGGCGGTGAAGCCCGCGACGTAGCCGACGACCGGCTTCGTCACGTGCTCGGTGATGTACGCCGCGGCCCGCTCCTCGGCGTCGCCGCCGATCTCGCCGATCATGACGATGAGGTCGGTCTCGGGGTCGGCCTCGAACGCGGCGAGCGCGTCGATGTGCGTCGTGCCGATGATCGGGTCGCCGCCGATGCCGACGGCCGTCGAGAACCCGAGGTCCCGCAGCTCGTACATCATCTGGTAGGTCAGCGTGCCGGACTTCGACACCAGGCCGATCCGGCCGGGGCCGGTGATGTCCGACGGGATGATGCCGACGTTGGACTTCCCGGGGCTGATGAGACCCGGGCAGTTGGGGCCGAGCAGCCGGACGCCCTTGGCCTGGGCGTAGGCGAAGAACTCGGCGGTGTCGGCGACCGGGACGCCCTCGGTGATGATCACGATCAGCGGCACGCCGGCGTCGACGGCCTCGATGACGGCGGCCTTGGTGAAGGCCGGCGGCACGAAGATGACCGACACGTCGGCCTTGGTCGCCTCGACGGCCTGGGCCACCGAGCCGAACACCGGGATCGCCACGGTCAGGCCGGAGCCGTCGCCGCGGGGGAACTCGACGCTCGTGCCCGCCTTGCGCGGGTTCACGCCGCCGACGACGGTGGTGCCGGACGCCAGCATGCGGGTGGTGTGCTTGCTGCCTTCGGACCCGGTCATGCCCTGCACGATGACCTTGGAGTCCGCGGTCAGGAAGATCGCCATGGTGGGTTGTCTCTCGTCTCTCGCGTCGCTGCGGTCGGTCAGGCGGTGGCGGCCAGGCGGGCGGCCTCGGCGGCGCCCCCGTCCATGGTCTCGGCCAGCGTGACGAGCGGGTGGGCCGCGTCGCGGATGATGCGGCGGCCCTCCAGCACGTTGTTGCCGTCCAGGCGCACGACCAGCGGCTTGGTGGCCTCGTCGCCGAGGATGCCGAGCGCCGCGACGATGCCGTTGGCGACCGCGTCGCACGCCGTGATGCCGCCGAACACGTTGACGAACACCGCCTTGACCTGCGGGTCGGACAGGATGATGTCGAGCCCCGCGGCCATCACCTCGGCCGAGGCGCCGCCGCCGATGTCGAGGAAGTTCGCCGGCTTCACGCCGCCGTGCTGCTGCCCGGCGTACGCGACGACGTCGAGGGTGCTCATGACGAGCCCCGCGCCGTTGCCGATCACGCCGACCTCGCCGTCGAGCTTGACGTAGTTGAGGTCCTTCTCCTTGGCGCGCGCCTCGAGCGGGTCCGCCGCGGCGGCGTCCTCGAGGGACGCGTGGTCCTCGTGCCGGAAGTCGGCGTTGCCGTCCAGCGTCACCTTGCCGTCGAGCGCGACGACGTCGCCGGCCTCGGTCAGCACGAGCGGGTTCACCTCGACGAGCGTGGCGTCCTCCTCGCGGTAGACGTCCCAGAGCTTCGTCAGCACCGCGGCGACCTTCGGGCCCACCTCGGCGTCGAAGCCGGCGGCCGCGACGATCTCGTCGGCCTTCGCCTGGTCGATGCCGACCCGCGGGTCCACCGGGACCTTCGCCAGTGCCTCGGGGCGCTCGACCGCGAGCTGCTCGATCTCCATGCCGCCCTCGACGCTCGCCATCGCGAGGTACTGCCGCTCAGCGCGGTCGAGGAGGAGGGAGAAGTAGTACTCCTTCGCGATGCTCGCCCCGGCGGCGATCATCACGCGGTGGACGGTGTGGCCCTTGATGTCCATGCCGAGGATCTCGCCGGCGCGCTGCTCGGCCTCCTCCGCGGAGCGGGCGATCTTGACGCCGCCGGCCTTGCCGCGGCCCCCGGTCTTCACCTGCGCCTTGACGACCACCACGCCGGTCGCGCCGTCGGCGCCCAGCAGGGTCTCGGCCGCCGCACGCGCCTCGGAAGGCGTCGTCGCGACGATCCCTCCCAGGACGGGTACCCCGTGCCGCTCGAAGATGTCACGTGCCTGGTACTCGAACAGGTCCACCTGCTGCGGTCCTTCCCTCGCCCTGCGGTCCCGTGGGTGGGATCTGGCTGCTCTGCCGCGGACGATCGTAGCCCGGTGGCCCGGCTTTATCTTCACGTCGAGATATGTGAGCCAGGTCGCACGCGGCTCGTCAACCTCCCTTGACACCGGACGGGTGTGTCAACCACAGTTGACGCATGACCGGCACCGACCCCACCACCGACTCCGCCGACGGCGCGCTCGCCGCGGCGACGGCCGACGACCCCGCCACCGGGCTGCGCGCCGTGCGCTCCCTGCGGGTGCTCGCCGACCGGCTGGAGACCCTGCAGGTCGGCCGGGCCCGCGAGCTCGGCTGGTCCTGGCAGGACATCGCGGACGCCCTCGGCGTGAGCCGGCAGGCCGTCCACCAGAAGCACCACCGGCGCGGCTGAGCGTCCGCGCACCCCCGGGACCCAGCGAGAGGAGACGACGATGTTCGAGAGGTTCACCACCGGCGCCCGCGCCGCGGTCGTGCAGGCGCAGGAGGTCGCCCGCGACCTGGGCGACGCCCGGATCACCCCCGCCCACCTCGTGGTCGCGATCGCGTCCGTCGGCGACCCCGCCGCGGCGGCGCTCGCGGCGCACGGCGCCGACCGGGCGACGCTGCTCGACCGGTTCGACGGCGACGGGCTCGACCCCGCCGCCCTGGCCGCGCTCGGGATCGACCTGGACGCGGTGCGCAGTCGCGCGGACACCGTGTTCGGCGCCGGGGCGCTGGACCGGGCGGACCGGGCGCGACGACCCGCGGGCGCCGGCCGCCGCGCGCCCGGGCACGTGCCGTTCACCCGGGACGCCAAGAAGACGCTCGAGGTCGCGCTGCGCGAGGCGATCCGGCTCGGTCACAAGCGGATCGAGGCCGGGCACGTGCTGCTCGCGGTCGTCCGGCTCTCGGACACCGACGGGTACGCGCTGCTCCGCCGCGCGGGCGTCGACCCGGCGGCCCTGGCGGCGGACGTCACGGCCCGCCTGGCCGGCACGGCGGCGGCCTGACCCCCCGCTGAGCGAGCACCCGACACGTCGAGCGAGCACCCGCCGACTACTCGCTCGGCGTGTCCGATGCTCGCTCGACGCCGGGTCGCGGTGCGGGCGGGGTGCGGCGCCGGCGCCCGGGCGGCGGGTGGTCAGGCCGTCGGGACGGGGTAGCCCTCCGACGGCTGCACCACCACGAAGCCCGGGCCGTGGAACGCGTACTGGAACGCCTCCCCCGTGCCGCCGCGCAGCAGCGAGCTCACGTTCATGCTCGACACGACACCGGGCGTGAGGTTCGCCGACCAGCACACGGCGGCGTTCGGGTCGACGAAGGTCGGCTGCTGCGAGCAGTCGAGGATCATCGGCTGACCGTGCGAGGTGAGCGCGACGGTGCCGTGCCCCTGGATGAGGGTGTTCCAGAACCCGCCGGTCATCATCCCGGCGCCCTTGGTCCGGTGCATGTCCCACTGCAGCTCGGCGTCGAACGCGAGCAGCGACGAGCCGCCGACGCTGATCGCGTCGCCCTCGAGCTGGAGCAGGAACACGTGCTCGGCGGCGCGCGCGAAGAACACCTCGCCCGGGCCGGACACCCGCATGAGGGGCTGGTCGTCGGCGCTCATCGCGCGCTTGACGAACCGGGCGAGCGAGCCGGAGGACTCGTGGTGGAACTGCACCTGCCCCTGGTGGGCGACCATCGCGCCCTTCGCCGCGAGGACGTCGGGGCCGAGGGTGACCTTGAGCATCTTGGTGCTCTGCAGGACGAACCGCTCGGCGGTCTGCACCTCGGCGTTGGCCTGGTCGAAGATCGGGCTGCGCATGGGTCGATCATGCCCGATATGTGCAGGTGGCGGCCGCGCGACCGCCGCGCGGGCGGCCGGGACCACCCGTCCGCCCGCGCGTCGGTCAGAGCTTGGTGACCGGCGAGTACCGCAGCAGCAGCCGCTTGGTGCCCTCGCTGCCGAAGTCGACCTTCGCGACCGCGTTCGGCCCGCCGCCCTCGACCGCGACGACCGTGCCGAGCCCGTACGCGTCGTGGGTGACCTTGTCCCCCACGGTCAGCGTCGGGATCGCCGTGTCCGGGCGCGGGGTCGCCGAGCCGAACGTGGCGCCGCCGGACCCGGGGGCCTTGCGGGGCGGCTCGCCCGCGCGGGACGCCGCGGAGCTCTTCTTCCAGCTCTGCGTGCTGCCGGACCCGGAGCCCGACCCCGCGCGGTCGCCGTAGCCGCCGCCCGACGCGTAGCCGGACCGCCCGCCGAGGAACCCGCCCGGGCCCCGCAGCCGGTCGTTCGACGACTCGCGGCGCCGCCAGTCGATGAGGTCCTCGGGCAGGTCGTCGAGGAACCGGCTCGGCGGGAACTCGTTCGGCACGCCCCACGCCGTGCGCACGGCGGCACGGGAGATGTACAGCCGCTGCCGCGCCCGGGTCAGGCCGACGTAGGCCAGCCGGCGCTCCTCGGCGAGCTGGTCGGTGTCGGCGAGCGACCGCATGTGCGGGAACGTGCCGTCCTCCATGCCGGTGAGGAACACCACCGGGAACTCCAGGCCCTTCGCGGTGTGCAGGGTCATGAGCGTGATGACGCCCTGGTCCGGCTTCGGCTCGCCGGTCCCGTCGTCCCCGCCGTCGTCCGAGGGGATCTGGTCGGAGTCGGCGACGAGCGACACCCGCTCGAGGAAGTCCGCGAGGTCGCCCTCGGGGTCCGACTGCTCGAACTCGGAGGCGACCGCGTGCAGCTCGGCGAGGTTCTCGACGCGGGTCTGGTCCTGCGGGTCCTCGCTCGCGCGCAGCTCGGCGAGGTAGCCGCTGCGGTCGAGCACGACGGACAGGATCTCGGCCGGGCCGGCACCCGACTCGGTGAGCGCCCGGAGGTCGGACATCATCTCCGCGAACGCCCGCAGGCCGGTGATCGCGCGGGTGCCGAGTCCCGGCACCTCCTCCAGCCGCTCCAGGGCCTGGCCGAACGAGATGCGCTCCCGCTCCGCGTACCCCGCGACCATCGCCTCTGACCGGTCGCCGAGCCCGCGCTTGGGCACGTTGAGGATGCGGCGCAGGTTGACGTCGTCGTCGGGGTTGGCGATCGCGCGCAGGTACGCCACGGCGTCCTTGATCTCCCGCCGCTCGTAGAACCGGGTGCCGCCGACGACCTTGTACGGCAGGCCGACGCGGATCAGCACCTCCTCCAGCGCGCGGGACTGCGCGTTGGCCCGGTAGAAGATCGCGACGTCGCCGGGGCGCACGCCGTCGGAGTCGCCGAGGCGGTCGATCTCCTCCGCGACGAACCGCGCCTCCTCGTGCTCGTTGTCGGCGACGTAGGCGACGATCTTCGGCCCGGAGCCGGAGTCGGTCCACAGCCGCTTGGGCTTGCGGCCGGGGTTCTTGCTGATGACGGCGTTGGCGGCGGACAGGATGGTCTGCGTCGACCGGTAGTTCTGCTCGAGCAGGATGGTCGTGGCGTCGGGGTAGTCGGCCTCGAACTCCATGATGTTGCGGATGCTGGCGCCGCGGAACGCGTAGATCGACTGGTCGGCGTCGCCGACGACCGTCAGCTCGCCGCGCGGGACTGCGGCGTCCGCGCCCGGGTCGGCCGCGCCGACGCCCGCGAGCTCGCGCACCAGCACGTACTGCGCGTGGTTGGTGTCCTGGTACTCGTCGACCAGCACGTGCCGGAACCGGCGGCGGTAGTGCTCCGCGACGGCCGGGAACGCCTGCAGCAGGTTGACCGTCGTCATGATGAGGTCGTCGAAGTCGAGGGCGTTCGCCTGGCGCAGCCGCTGCTGGTACCGGGTGTACACCTGGGCGAGGGCCTGGTCGAAGTCGTTGGAGCCGCTCGCGGTGGCCGCGAACGCGTCGGGGTCGACCAGCTCGTCCTTGAGGTTGGAGATCTTGGACTGCAGCGCCTTCGGCGGGTACTTCTTCGGGTCCAGGTCGAGCTCGCGCGCCACCAGGCTGAGCAGCCGCTGCGAGTCGGCGGAGTCGTAGATCGAGAACGACTGCCGCAGGCCGAGCGTCGTCGCCTCGCGGCGCAGGATCCGCACGCACGCCGAGTGGAACGTGGAGACCCACATCGTCCGGGCGGACGGGCCCACCAGCGACGCCACACGCTCGCGCATCTCGGCCGCGGCCTTGTTGGTGAACGTGATCGCGAGGATCTCCCCCGCGCGCGCCTGCCGGGTCGCCAGGAGGTGCGCGATGCGGTGGGTGAGCACCCGGGTCTTGCCCGAGCCGGCGCCCGCGACGATGAGCAGCGGCCCGCCGTGGTGCAGCACCGCGGCGCGCTGCTGCGGGTTCAGGCCGACCAGCAGCGCGTCCGCGTCGATGGACGGCGCGCGGCCGCGGCCCCGGCGGTCGTCGACGTCCGCGGGCGCGTCGGCGTCCCCGGAGGGCTGGTCGCCGCGCGGCGGCACGGCGGCCGGCAGGCGACCGAGGTCGGAGAGGGCGAGTCCGGGCAGCGGCAGGTTCTCGAAGAGCGACGTCATGGCAGGGCCAAGCCTAGGCGCCCCCACCGACACCCGCGGCGCTCAGCCGCGGGCCAGCAGCACCTCGCGCAGCGCGGACAGCAGCGACGCCGGGAGCCCCAGCGCCTCCAGGTGCGACAGCCGCACGTGCAGCGGCCGGTCGGACGTCGCCGCTGCCAGCGCGGAGGTCAGCAGGGCGTTCTGGGTCCACGCCCCGCGCAGCACCCGCAGCACCTCGGCGTCCGGCGCGGGGCCGACGAGCGGGACCGTGCCGCACGTCACCTCGAGCCGGGCACGCGCGGGCACGCCGGGGACGTCGACGCGGAGCCGGCCGTCGAGGACGCGCGCCGTGACCGGCACCGGGGTCCCGTCGACCCGCGCCCCGACCCGGGCGGCGACGTCGTCGGTCGCGCCCGCGGTCACCAGGGTCAGCGTCCAGTCCCGCTCGGCCGGCACGCACGCCGCGGTGCCCTCGACCGGCCCGACGGTCAGCGTCCCCGTCGCGTCCGCCCACGCGAGCGCGGTCCGCGCGATCCCGGCCGGGTCGGTGCCGTCGCCGGCCCCGTCGTCCTCGACAAGCGTGAACGCGCCGTCCGCGCCCGGGACCACCAGCAGCTCCAGGTGCACCGGGTTGACCGGGTCGTTGCCGGGGACCTCGGCCCCGTCGAGCGGCACCACCGCGCCCGGCCGCGCCAGCACCGGGATCGAGTCGAGCGGGCGGTGCAGGTCGAGCAGCCGGTCGCCGTCGTAGACCGCGCCCGTGAGCACGTCGACCCAGGTGCCCGGCGGCAGCCAGGCCCGCACGGCGGACGCGCGGGTGACCGGGTCGGCGGGCGTGGTCACCGGGGCGACGAGCAGCTCGGAGCCGAACAGGAACTGCTGCGGCACCTCGTAGGCCTCGGGGCGGTCGGGCCACGCGTGGTACAGCGGCCGGACCAGGGCGACGGACTCGGCCGCGGCGCGGTGGTTCATCGTGTGCAGGTACGGGACCAGCCGGTGCCGCAGCCGCAGGAACTCCACCTGGACCTGCCGGGCGTGCGGCCCGAACGACCACGGCTCCTTGCTGGTGAACGGGTTGTCCGACGAGTGCAGCCGCAGGATCGGCGAGAACGTCCCCAGCTGCACCCAGCGGGTCGCCAGCTCCTCGTCCCGCACGCCGAAGAAGTGCCCGCCGATGTCGTGCGACCACCAGCCGTAGCCGATGTTCGCCGCGGTGGCGGTGAACTCCGGCTGGAACGCGAGCGAGTCCCAGGTGATGACGGTGTCGCCGGAGAACCCGACCGGGTACCGGTGGCTGCCCGGCCCGGCGTACCGGGAGAACGTCAGCCCCCGCCGGCCGTCCCGGGCGCTGTCGAGGTAGTGGAAGTGGTTGAGCATCCACAGCGGGTCGATGCCGGCGACGCGGGAGTGCCCGCCCTGCTGCCAGTCGATCCACCAGAAGTCGACGCCGTCCCGCTCGAGACCCCGGTGCAGCACCGAGAAGTACGCCGTGAGGAACTCCCGGTCAGTGACGTCGAACGCGATCGGGTCGCCGTCGGGCTCCCGGCCGAGCGCGGCGCACATCGCGGCGTAGGCGTCCTCGTGCGCGCGCACGCCGTCGGCGGGGTGCACGTTCAGCGTCACCCGCAGGCCGCGGTCGTGCAGCCAGGACAGCAGCGCGGGCGGGTCGGGGAACAGGTCGCGGTTCCAGGTGTACCCGGTCCAGCCGGAGCCGAGCGCCGGGTCCACCTCGGTGACGTGCCAGTCCATGTCGAGCACCGACACCGACAGCGGGATCCGCTCGGCGGCGAACCGCTCGACGACCTCGCGGTAGCCCTCCGCGGTGTACCGGTGGAACCGGCTCCACCAGGTGCCCAGCGCCCATCGCGGCAGCACGGGGACCGGCCCCGACACCGCGTGGAACGCGCGCAGCGCCTCCGCGTGGTCGTGCGCGTAGCCGAACACGTACAGGTCCTCCCGGGAGCCGTCGCGCGGGGCCACCCAGCCGTCGGGCTCGAACACCATCGACCGCGAGTCGTCGAGCACCGCGTAGCCCTGCCGGGACACGACGCCGCCCTCCAGCGGCACCCGGCCGTCGGCCTCGTCCAGCGTGCGCGCGGTGCCGCCGAGACCGTCCGCGGGCTGCCCGTACCGCCACACCGAGTGGTACGCGCTGACGCCGCCGGTGACCTCGACCGACAGGCCGGCGGTGCTGAAGGGCCCGCGGTCGTAGACGACCCGCAGCCGCGACGTGACGACCTCGACGACGTGGCCGCGGTCGACCACGCGGAACTCCGGGACCGGGAGCGCGCGGTGCCGGGCGAACGTGCTGGGGCGGTCCTCGAACCGGCCGTCCTCGGCGTACTCCAGCCGCACGAGGCCGTCGGCGAGGACGGTGACGCGCCAGCGGTCGCCCTGGACGACGGCGCGCGGGTCGGCGGTGCCGTCGGGGGTCGGGCCGGTGGCGAGGGTCAGGGGGGCGTCGGTGCCGCTCATGTCGTCCTGTTTAACGCTAAAGTGACGCGTACGTCAACGCCGATCCGGGAGGCTGCGCGGGTGGACACCGTCACGCTCAAGGACGTCGCGCGCGCCGTCGGCGTCAGCGTGATGACGGTGTCGAACGTGGTCAACGGGCGGCTGGACCGGGTCTCCCCCGCCACCGCCGCCCGGGTCGAGCGCGCCGTGGCCGACCTCGGCTACGTGCCCAGCGCCGCGGCCCGCACGCTCGTCGCGCGGCGGTCCCGCCTGGTCGGCCTGCTGCTGCCGGGCCGTCCCGACGGGGTCAGCCTGCTGGGCAGCCCGCACGACGTCGCGGTCACCGGCGCGCTCGAGGCGACGCTGCGCGGCCGGGACCACCACCTGATGCTGCGCGGGGTCGGGAGCGCGGCGGACGTGCGGGACTCGGTCCGGCGGTGGGGGCTGGACGGGGTGGTCCTCATGGGGTTCACCGACACCGCGCTGGGCGGGCTCGACCTGCCGGGGTCGCTCGCCGCCGTGCTGGTGGACGCGGACGGCGCGCCGGGCGGCGCCCCGGGCCGGCCGGGCGCCGGGGACGACCCGGGCACCGGGGCGCCGCGGCACGCGCACGTGCGGTCGGACGACCGCACCGGAGGCCGCCTCGCCGGGGCGCACCTCACCGGGCTCGGGCACCGCCGGCTGCTGCTGTGCGGCCCGGTCGACGCCGCGAGCCGGGTGGTCGCCGAGCGGCTGGCCGGGTTCCGCGAGGCCGCGGCGGATGCCGGCCTGCCCGCGGACGAGGTGGGGGCGGCCCACGCGCGGACGACCTACGACGAGGGCGTCGCGCTGGGCGCGCGGCTGGCCGCCGACGTGCGCGCCGGCGCGGTGACCGCGGTGTTCGCCACCGCGGACGTCCTGGCCGCCGGGGTCGTGCGCGGGCTGACCGGTGCCGGGCTGCGGGTGCCGGAGGACGTGTCCGTCCTCGGCTACGACGACGCGGAGCTCGCCCGGCAGGTCACGCCCCTGCTGTCGACGATCGCGCAGGACACGGCCGGCAAGGGCCGGCTGGCCGCGGAGCTGCTGCTCGGGCTGGTCACCGGAGACGACGCGGCCCCGCGGTCGGCGACGGTGCCGGTCGCGCTGGTGGCGCGGGAGTCGACGGGGCCGGCGCCGGTCGCCCGAGCGGGCGGGTGAGCGGGCGGTCCGGCCGGGCGCACCGCGAGGTGGCCGGCCGGACCGCGCGCGACGGCGCGGCTCAACGCCAGAGCACCGCGACCAGGATGTTCACCAGCGTCAGCCCCAGCGTCGCGCCGACCAGGCCGCGCGTGACCTTCTCGGGGCGCCGCGTGCCGTACCAGACCAGCCCGGTCACGACGAGCGCGACCAGGAGCTTCACGCCGATCTTCGCGTTGTCCGGCGGCTCGAGCCCGCCGACCTCCGCGGACCGCAGCCCGACCATGACGATCCCCGTGACCAGCGCGGTCAGGGCGCCGTGCAGCGCGCCCTTCGGGAACGCCGGCTGCCGCAGCGTGACCAGGCAGCCGCCCAGCACGATCGCCCAGCCGACCAGGTGCAGCACGACCAGCAAGCCGTACACGACGTCCATCGGACCATCCCTCGCTCGGTGCCCGGTGCGTGCAAGGATCCCCTGCGCGGCCCTGCCGGCCGCGCACCGCTGTGCCCGACGAGCCGAACCCCGAGGATGTCATGACCACCCCCGAGCACCCGAACCCGGGCGAGTCGCCCAGCGGCGCGTCGCAGCCGACGCCCGGGGCGTCCCCGCAGCCGAGCCCCGCGCAGCCGGCACCGGGGCCGTCGTACCCCGCGCCCGGGGCGTACCCGCAGCCGGGCGGCACCGCGTCGCAGGCCGGCGCCCCCGGCTACCCGGACCCCGCGGCCGTCCCCGGGCCGTACCCGGTCCCGCCGCAGCCGGCGCCCTCGCCGACCCTCGCGATCGTCGGCCTGGTCACCGCCGTCATCCCGTGCACGGCGCTCGTCGGCCTCGTGATCAGCATCGTCGTGCTGGTCCGCGGTCGGCGCGGCGGCGTCCCCGGCCGCGGCCTCGCGGTGGCGGGCGTGGTCGTGGGCGCGCTGTGGCTCGTCGCGGGGGTCGTCGCGCTCGCGCTCGGCGCGTTCGGCATCGCCTCGCTCGTCGAGACCTGCGCCGACCTGGGCGACGGCGTGCACTACGTCGACGGCGTGCGCTACGAGTGCAACATCGGCTGACGCCGCGGGCGGCGCCCCGGCTCAGAGCAGCCGGCGCGCCGCCGCCCACCGGGTCAGCTCGTGCCGCGACGACAGCTGCAGCTTGCGCAGCACCGCGGACACATGCGTCTCGACCGTCTTGATCGAGATGAACAGCTCCCCCGCCACCTCGCGGTACGAGTACCCGCGCGCGATCAGCCGCATGACCTCGCGCTCGCGCGCCGACAGCCGGTCGAGCTCGTCGTCGCCCGTCGCCACGTCACCCGCGGCGGCGCCGAACGCGTCCAGCACGAACCCGGCGAGCCGCGGCGAGAACACCGCGTCGTCGCCGGCCACCCGGAGCACCGCGTCGCACAGGTCCGGCCCCGAGATCGCCTTGGTGACGTAGCCCCGCGCGCCGGCGCGGATCACCGCGACGACGTCCTCGGCGGCGTCCGACACGGACAGCGCGAGGAACCGGGTGCCGCCCAGCAGGTCGGTGCACGCGCGGATCACCTCGGCGCCGCCGCCGCCGTCGCCGCCGGGCAGGTGCACGTCGAGCAGGACCACCGGCGGCTGCGTCGCGCGGACGACCTGGATCGCCTCGTCGACCGTGGCGGCCTCGCCGACGACGTGCACCCGGTCGTCGAGGGACGCCTTCACGCCCGCGCGGAACATCAGGTGGTCGTCGACCAGCACCACGTCGACCGGAGCGTCGTTCATCCCTGCATCGTCCTCTCGTCCTCCGCCGCCGCGGGCTCACGCACCAGCGGCATCCGCAGCCGCACCTCGGTGCCGCCGCCGTCCTTGCACACCACCGACGCCGTCCCGCCCCGGCGCCGCACCCGGCCCAGGATGGACTCACGGACCCCGAACCGGTCGCTCGGCACGGCCTCGGGGTCGAAGCCGTCGCCGCGGTCCCGGACGAACACCTCGACCTCGTCCGGCCCCGCCTCCAGGTAGAGCGACACCGGCGGGCGCCCGTGCCGCACCGCGTTCAGCAGCGCCTCGCGGGTCGCCTGCAGCAGCGCGTCCGTGCTGGCGTCGGGCTCGGTGTCGCCGACGACGACCGTCTCGATCGTCACCGCCTCGCCGTCGGGCCCGGTGCGGGTGTCCTCGATCTCCGCGACGATCGCCGCCAGCACCGCCGCCACCGAGGTGCCGGGCGCCGGGCGGTCGTCGTACAGCCACGCACGCAGCTCGCGCTCCTGGGCGCGGGCCATCCGGGCGACCTCGGTCGGGTCGTCCGCGCGGGCGCGGATCAGCGCCAGGGTCTGCAGCACGGAGTCGTGCAGGTGGGCGGCGATGTCGGCACGCTCGGACTCGCGGGCGCGGGCGGCGCGCTCGTCGCCGAGCTCGCGGACCAGCCGCAGCCACCACGGCGCGAGCACCAGGGCGACGCCGCCGAGCACCGCCACGGCCGCGACGGTCGACTGCACCAGGGTGCCGGGGGTCGCGTCCTGGCCGACCAGCAGCAGCACCCCGACGCCCGCGATGACCAGACCCCCGACCAGCCGCAGCACGCTCACCGGCCCGCGGCTGCCGCTCCTGCGCTCGCGCTGCACCGCGTCGAGCTGGCTCCACGCGAGAGCCGCCCCCGCGACCAGCAGCAGCACCGGCACCACCCAGTTGCCCACCACGTCGGTGCCGGTGCGGGCGAGCAGCAGCGCGACCGCCCCCGCGAGCAGCGCGACCCCGACCGCGATCTCGGTCCACGGCAGCCGGCGCAGCCGCTGCACGGCGTCGTGCTCGAGCGGGCGGTGCAGGCGGGACAGGTCCGCCGGGCGCGCGGCGTCGGCTGCGGCAGCCGGGTCGCCCACCGGGATCGTCACCCACCAGAACACGTACAGGGCCACGCCGATCCCGCCGACGGGCGTCAGCAGCGCGAACAGCACGCGCACCAGCCGCGCCGACACACCCAGGTGCAGCGCGAGGCCGGCGGCGACGCCGCCGACGACGCGGCCGCGCTCCGGGCGGCGCAGCGGCAGGCGGGACGGGGACTCCATGCCCTGATCGTCACACGTCGCGGGCCGCCCGAGAGCCCCCGGGGGGCAGGATCAGGGGTCCCCGGGCCGCGATCAGGGGCGGGTCAGGGGGGTACCCGATGCCGTCCGGGGTGGTGCGCGCGCCAGGATCGAGCCATGACGAACGACAGCGCCGACCGCGGGTCGGGCACCGTGCCGCCGAGCGGCCCCGGTGCCCCCGGCCCCGTGCCTCCTGCACCCCCGTCCGACGGCAACGGGATGTCCGGCTTCTTCGCGGCGATCCGGCGCGCCGGGGTCTCCCGCTCCCAGGACCGCTGGGTCGGCGGCGTCGCCGGCGGGCTCGCCGCCCGGTTCGGCATCGACCCGCTGCTCGCCCGCGGCCTGGTCGGCGTCTCCCTGCTCATGGGCTTCGGCTTCGTGCTCTACGGCCTCGCCTGGGCGCTGCTGCCCGAGCAGTCCGACGGCCGCATCCACCTCGAGGAGACCATCCGCGGGAACTTCGACGTCGCCCTGCTCGGCTCGATCGCCCTCGTGGTCATCGGGTTCAGCTCCGGCGACTGGTGGTTCAGCTGGGGGCCGTTCCGGTCCGGCTGGTTCAGCGGCCTCGCCTGGTTCGCGGTCGTGGTCGCCGGGATCGTCATCCTCGTCAGCGCGCTGCGGCGCGGCAGGGACGGCCGCCCGCCGGCACCGTCGTGGCAACCCCCGTACCCGGAAGGACAGCGTCCGATGACCAGCCCCAGCAGCACCCCGCCGGCACCCGCCGGCGCGACCCCGCGGCCCACGGCACCGGCCACCCCGGCAGCCGCCCCGCGGCCGGCCGCGAGCGCCTCGGCCCCGGTCGGCACCCCGTACGGCGGTGCGCCCACGGGCTCCCCGTACGGCGCCGCGCCCTACGGGTCGGCCCCGGCCGGCGCCGGCACCCGGCGTCACCAGGGTCCGCCGAACCCGCCGACGCCGCCGGTGCCGCCGGTGCCGCCGGGCCGCGGCTGGAACCCGCCGCCGCCCACGCCCCCGACCCCGCCCCGGCCGCCGCGCCGCGGGCCCGGCGCCGCGGTCACCGGCATCGTGGTCGCGCTGCTCCTGCTCGGCATGGCCGGCCTGCTGGCCGCCGACCGCGCCGGCGTCTACGACGGCCCGATCGCGGCCGTGCTGGTCGGCGGCGGCCTGGCCCTCGTCGGGCTGGCGATCATCGTGTCCGGCCTGCGGGGCCGCACCGCCGGCGGGCTGACCGCGCTGGCGATCGTCGGCATGGTGGTCGCCGGACCCGCCGCGGTCGCCAGCGACGCCCGGTGGGGCGACTGGGACCACTGGGACCGCGCGAACGGCCCGGTCAGCAGCATCGACACCACCGTCACCAGCCGCGCCGCGGCCGAGCGCGGCTACTCGTTCGGCGTCGGTGACGCCCGGGTGGACCTCACCGGCGTGCCGCTCACCGACGAGACCCTGACCGTCCCGATCAGCGGCGGCCTGGGCGACGTCACGGTCGTCGTGCCCGAGGGCGCCGCGGTCGTCGCGGACGTCAGCTCCGGGGCCGGCAACGTCACCTGGAAGGTCGACGGCAAGAACGAGCGCAACGACGGCGTCGGCCACTCCCGCACCTTCACCAGCGAGGCCATGTCCGGCCGCGAGGACGCCGAGATCGAGCTCACGATCGAGGTCGGCGTCGGCAGCATCACCATCGAGGAGGACTGATGACCAGCACCGGCTCCGGGACCCCCCGGCCCGACGGCGCGGACGAGCCCGTCACCGAGCGCATCGAGCAGGCGGAGGCGGCCGAGACGGCCGGCACCGGCCCGGCGCCCGGCACCACCGAGCGGATCGACCAGGTCGACGCCCGGCCCGAGCCCGCGACCGCGGGCGACGTGACCGAGCAGATCGACACGGTCGGCCCGCAGGCCGAACCCGTGACCACGGGCGACGCGACCGAGCGGATCGGCACGGTCGACGCGACCGAGCGGATCGCGACCGTCGACGCGACCGAGCGGATCGACGCCGTCGGCGACACCGCCCGCCTCGAGACCGTCGGCGACACCGCCCGCCTCGAGACCACCGCGGACACCGCGCGGACCGGGACCGCCGGCGGAACCATGCGCAGCGACGCCCTCGGCGGCACCCCGCCGCAGGACGACGAGGACGCCACCGAGGCCATCGGTGCCGGCCCCGCCGCGGCCGCAGCACCCGCGCCCCCGGTGCGCGAGTCGTCCTGGTCGGCGGCGCCGTCCCCGGGCGGCAGCGCCCCGCCGTACGGGACCCCGGTCTCGGGTCCGCCGGCTCCCGGCACCCCGGCGTACGGTGCCGCGGCTCCGGGCGGTCCGGCCTACGGCACCGCGACGGCCGGCGCGCCGACGTACGGCACGGCGGCGCCCGGCACTCAGGCCTACGGCACGGCGACGCCCGGCACCCCGGCACCGACCCCCGTCCCCGCGCCCGACCCGGAGGACCGCGGCCCGCGTGCGGGCACCGTGGTGTGGGGTCTGATCGTGGTGGCGGTCGGCGTCCTGGTGCTCGCCGTCGCGGCGGGCGTCCGGATCGACCTGCAGCTCACGCTGATCGTCCTGCTGGCCGGCGCGGGCGTCGCCCTGCTCGTCGGCTCGGTCCTCACCGCGGGCCGCCGCAAGCGCCGCGAGCAGCGCGCCGCCCGCTGACCGCCCTCGCCGCACCCGCGGGCCTCCGCGGCCCCACCGCGAACGAGCAACCGACGCGTCGAGCGAGTACCCAGCGGGTACTCGCTCGACGCGTCATCTGCTCTCTCGACGATCGGGCCCCGCCGCGGGGTCGCCGCGACGCAGGAGCCTGGGCGTGGCGGAAGCACCGGTCGTCGAGATCGGGGCTGTGGACGACCGCGGTCGAGCGGCTCCGCTCCGGCAGGCTGGGCGGGTGAGCAGCAGCACGGGCACCCGCGCGACGGCCGCCGCGCCCGCCACGGGGCTCGTCACACCCGACGACGCACGCGCCAGCGGTCTGGCGGGTGAGGACCTCCGCAGCGGAGCCCGGAGCGGGCGGCTCGTGCGGGTCCGGCACGGCGCGTACGTGCCCGCCGCGACCTGGACGTCGGCCGACCACGCCGAGCGGCACCGCCTGCTCGTCCGTGCTGCCGCGCGCCGGCTGTCGGCCCCGGTCTTCGGCCACGCGTCGGCGGCGGCGGTGTGGCGACTCCCGCTGCTCGAGGGGTGGCCGACCGACGTGCACGTGCTGGTCCCGGATGCGCGGGGCACCCCCTCGACTCGCGGGGTGCGGCGGCACCGGGTGGCCGTCGTCCCGGAGACCCGCGTCGTCGACGGGGTCCGGGTCACCACGGTCGCACGCACCGTGGTGGACCTGGCCCGCGCCGGCTCGTTCGCGCGCGGGCTCGTGCTGGCCGACGACGCGCTGCGCCGGTACCGGGTCGCCCCGGACGACCTCGGCCGCGAGGTGGCCGTCGCCGGGAGCGGGCGGGGTGTGCGGGCGGCGCGTCGGGTGGTGGACGAGGCGGACGCCGGTGCCGAGTCGCCCGGCGAGTCGCTCAGCCGTGCGCGGATGATCGAGCTCGACGTCCCCCGCCCGGTGCTCCAGCACGAGGTCCGGGACGGGCGAGGGCTGGTCGGCCGGGTGGACTTCCTCTGGCCGGAGCGGGGCGTCGTCGGCGAGTTCGACGGCCGGCTGAAGTACCGCGCGGGCGGCGTCGGTGACCGCAGGGCCGCCGAGCAGCGGGTCTGGGAGGAGAAGCGCCGCGAGGACCGGCTCCGTGCCACCGGCCTGCGCGTGGTCCGCTGGACGTGGCAGGACGCCCTCGACCCGACGCGCCTGACCCGCGTCCTCGCCGGCGCGGGCATCCTCCCCGGCGGCTGACGCCCCGGCCCGCCACGCCGCGTCGACGCCACCTCACGGCCTCCGCCGCCGCGCCTCCCAGCCTCCGCCCCGCCGCCGCCCTGCCACCGCCCTGCCGCCGAACGGGTAACCGACGCGTCGACGGGGTAGTCGGTGACTACTCGCTCGACGCGTCGAGTACTCGCTCGGCGTCTCGACAGGGCTCGGCGCGGCGTCGGCGGCACGGCTGGCGGCCGGGGCGCAGCGCCGGCGGCAGCGCCGCGGCGGCGCGCCTGCGCTCCGGGCGGGGACGCCGGAGGGCCGGGACCCCCTGCGGGGTCCCGGCCCTCCGGGGAGTGCGCGGGGCGTCAGGCCCGGACGTTCTCCTCCGTGGCCGGCGAGGTGCCGGCGGGGCGGACGGCGTCCGTCGCGACGGTCTTGCGACCGCCGAGCAGGAACAGCGCCCAGCCGATCAGGATGAACATGATGCCGAGCCCCATGACCAGGGCGGCGACGCCGAACGCGACCACCGAGGTGAACAGCGAGGCCCGCAGGAAGGACGCGTTCATCGCGACGTCGCGCAGCGGGTCGTCCTGCTCGAGCTCGGCGTAGGTCTTGCCACCGGTGGCGTCGAGGGCGTGGTGCTGGATGATGTCGGCCTGGGCGAACGCCGTCCACGGGCTGGTCACGGGCTGGCCGCCGAAGTTCGCGGCGTCCTCCGAGACGGTGATGTTCTCGTCGGCGAGGTGGCTGGAGACCGAGCCCCAGGTGACGCCGCCGGCGATGATGAGGACGATGCCGGCGATCGCCGAGATGATGCCGATGACGCGAGCAGCCTTCGAGCCGCCCGTCGCTGCCACGGTAGCCATGGTCTGTTTCCTTCCGATACCCCCGGTGCGGGCCGACCGTCGGGCGACCCGGTGGAACCTGTGAGCCCCACGTGGAAGAGCCTGTCTCCCTCGTCGGCCGCGCCGTGGGACCAAGGTCACGGAGACACCCACGATCCCGTCTTGTGAACCCGCGCACAAAGACCGGATTTCCGCTGGTCGGGCCCTTGGTCCCAGCTATGACACACAGTCAGCCTAGGACATAGGTCCTGGTCGAGCGCCCACCCGCTCCGCATGAACCGGACGCACGACGGCCCGGCACCCCCCGCGGGGTGCCGGGCCGTGGCGCGTCAGCTCACTCCCACTCGATGGTGCCCGGCGGCTTGCTCGTCACGTCGAGCACCACGCGGTTGACCTCCGGCACCTCGTTGGTGATGCGGGTGGAGATCGTCGCCAGCACGTCGTACGGCAGGCGCGTCCAGTCGGCGGTCATGGCGTCCTCGGAGGACACGGGCCGCAGCACGACGGGGTGGCCGTAGGTGCGCCCGTCGCCCTGCACGCCCACCGAGCGCACGTCCGCGAGCAGCACGACGGGGCACTGCCAGATGTCCCGGTCCAGGCCGGCGCGGGTCAGCTCCTCGCGGGCGATGACGTCCGCGGCGCGGAGCACGTCGAGCCGCTCCTGGGTGACCTCGCCGATGATCCGGATGCCCAGGCCGGGGCCCGGGAACGGCTGGCGCCAGACGATCGACTCCGGCACGCCGAGCTCGAGGCCGACGGCACGGACCTCGTCCTTGAACAGGGCCCGCAGCGGCTCGACCAGCTGGAACTGCAGGTCGTCCGGCAGGCCGCCGACGTTGTGGTGGCTCTTGATGTTGGCCGCGCCCTCGCCGCCGCCGGACTCGACGACGTCCGGGTACAGCGTGCCCTGCACGAGGAACTTGACCTCCTCGCCGTGGGCGCCCGCCTCCTCGACGACCTCGCGCGCGGCGTCCTCGAACACGCGGATGAACTCGCGGCCGATGATCTTGCGCTTGGTCTCGGGGTCGGTGTGGCCCGCGAGCGCGTGCAGGAACCGCTCGCGCGCGTCGACGACCTTGAGGTTGACCCCGGTGGAGGCGACGAAGTCCTGCTCGACCTGCTCGGCCTCGCCGGTGCGCAGCAGACCGTGGTCGACGAACACGCAGGTGAGCTGGTCGCCGACGGCCTTCTGCACGAGCGCGGCCGCGACGGACGAGTCCACGCCGCCGGACAGGCCGCAGATGACGCGGGCGTCGCCGACCTGCGCGCGGATCTTCTCGACCTGGTCGGCGATCACGTTGCCCGGGTTCCAGTCCGGGGTGAGGCCGGCGCCCTCGTAGAGGAAGTGCTCGAGGGTGCGCTGGCCGAGCGGCGAGTGCTTGACCTCGGGGTGCCACTGCACGCCGAACAGCCGGCGGTCGCGGTCCTCGAACGCGGCGACCGGCGAGCCGGCCGACGTCGCGAGCACCTCGAAGCCCTCGGGCGCGGCGTGCACCGCGTCGCCGTGGCTCATCCAGACGGTCTGCTGCTCGGGGCTCTCGGCGAGGACCGTGCCGGTGGCGACGACCTCGACCGGGGTGCCGCCGTACTCGCGGTTGCCGGTCTGCGCGACCTCCCCGCCGAGGGCCTTGGCCATCGCCTGGAAGCCGTAGCAGATGCCGAGCACCGGGACGCCGGCCTCGAACAGGGCGGGGTCGACGAACGGGGCACCCTCGGCGTACACCGAGGACGGGCCGCCGGACAGGATGATCGCCGACGGGTCCTTGGCCAGCATGTCCTGCACCGAGGCCGTGTGCGGCACGATCTCGGAGTAGACGCTCGCCTCGCGGACGCGGCGCGCGATCAGCTGCGCGTACTGCGCGCCGAAGTCGACGACGAGGACGGGACGGGGCGTGTCGGTGGGCGGCGGCGCGGGCGTGTCGGGAGCGTCGGTCACCCCACCAGGGTAGTGCGCCGCACCGACGGCCCGGGACGCCGCGGGGACCCCGGCGACCCGGTCAGGACCCGGAGCGCTCGCCGATGCGCCGCTGCCGGCTGATCTCCTTGCGGAGGCTCTCGTGGAAGTCCTCGGCGACGGCGAGCTGCTCGCGCAGGGCCCGGGACCGCTCCTCCGCGGCCAGCCGGTACATCCGCAGGCGTTCGAGGAGCGCCTCGTGCTCCTCGGCGTCGATGCCCGGCTCGTTGATCCGGTCGAGCACGCCGAGCAGGTCACCCATCTCGTCGAGGGAGAAGTCGAGCGGCTTCATGCGCTTGATCAGCTCCAGCCGTGCGATGTCGGGCTCGGTGTACAGGCGGAATCCGCCGTGCGTGCGGGCCGAGGGCCGGACGAGGCCGACCTCCCCGTAGTACCGGATGGTCCGCAGCGACAGGCCGGTGCGCTCGGCGACCTCGCCGATCTGCATGTGGTGCAGGCTCACGGACCACCTCCTTCCGCACCGCGCGGCGCCAGCATAGCCACGCGGTGCGCGGACGACCTGGACCGATGCCGTCGCGGCCGTCACGCGCGCCACGGCGTCGGGGCGCCGCACCCTCCTGTCACGTGAGCGTCGGGTGCGGGTGTGAAGATCCGGTGGGGGTCGTGCCCCGCATCGGGCAGCGCTCTTCTCAAACCTCGCAAAGCGGACATACCTTCCGTTACGTGAGGGATGACGCCCCGGCCGCCGCGCCGACGACCGCGACCACCGGACTGCCCGGCACCGGCTTCGCGTCGCCGGTGCCGGCCCCCGCCGCGCCCGGCGCCGCGACCGGTGCCGCATCCGGCACCGCACCCGGCACCCCGCCCCGCCCCGCGCGGCTGCCCGGCCTCGACGCCCTCCGCGGACTCGCCGTCGGCCTGGTGCTGCTCAACCACGCGGCCCCCGACCGGTTCGGCGCCGCAGGGGTCCTCGGCGTGACCGTGTTCTTCGCCCTGTCGGGCTGGCTCATCACCGGCGTGCTGATGCGCGACCTCGACCGGGGCGGGCGGATCCGGTTCGGCCGCTTCTACGCGCACCGGCTGCTCCGGCTGTACCCGCCGCTGCTGCTCATGCTCGCCGGGTACGTCGTCGTCGAGGGGGCGTTCGACCTGCTGGGCCAGGCGCACCTCGTGCCGGAGACGCTCGTGGCGGCGCTGACGTACACGATCAACATCCCCGGGCTGCCGCACGGCAGCGAGTCGGTCTACCACTTCTGGACCCTGGCGGCGGAGGAGCAGTTCTACCTCGTCTGGCCGCTGCTCCTGGCGTGGGCCTGGCGCCGCGGCTGGCTGCGCGCGGCGACGGCGGTCTGCGTGGCGGCGGCCCTCGCGGCCTGCATGGTGACGCTGCTGCTGGTGGTGCCGGACGTGGCCCGGGTGTACGCGCTGCCGACCTCGTGGGGCGCGGCGCTGCTGATCGGGTGCGCCGGCTACCTCGGGCGAAGGGCGGTGGCGGCGCGGCTGCCGCAGACGGTCCGGGCGCGGCGTGCCGTGCAGGCGGGGATCGTCGTGGCGCTGCTCGCCGCCACGCTCCTCACCGGGCTGGCCGGGCACACCGCCTGGTACCTGCTGGGGGTCCCGGCCGTCGCCGTCGCCACCGTCGTGCTGATCAGCTACGTCGGCGGCTGGCGGGCGCTGCCGAGCCGCTGGCTCCGGCCCGCGGTCGCGCTCGGCACGGTCTCGTACGCCGCCTACCTGTGGAACGGGGCGATCACGCGCTGGCTCGGGCACCCCGACGACCTCGGCGGGATGGCGCTCGGCGTCGCGCTGACCCTGGTGGCGGCCACGGCGAGCTGGTGGCTCGTGGAGCGCCCGGTGGCGCGCTGGCGGGCGCGGCGCGCCGCCCGCTGACCCGGGCCGGCGCCCGCGAGCCACCGGCGGGCCGCGGCGCTCGCCTCAGCCGAGCCGCGCCCGCGCGTCGGCGTGCACGCGCCGCTCGAGGACGAACGACATCACCGGCACGACGCCCGCGAGCGCCATCGTCACCAGCCGGCCGAGCGACCAGCGCATCGCCGACCACAGCTGCACCACGGTGAACAGGTACACGACGTAGATCCAGCCGTGCACGATCGCGACCCAGGTCCCGAGCACCGGCAGCGGGGACCCCGTCGCCGGGTCGACGCCGTTCGCGTGGAACACGTACTTCAGCACCATCTCGAGGCACAGGACGAGCAGCATCGTGCCGGTGACGAACGCCATCACGCGGTACCGGGTCAGGCGCCCGGGGGTCCCCGGCGGCACGGGGGCCGCCCGCCGGGCCTCGGCGGGGGCGGGCGTGGGCTGTCCGGTGGGCTCGGTCATCGGTGCGGGTCCTCTCGGGGTGTGCCGGCGGGCGCGGGCGGGGCCGCGCGTCCGCCCACGATTCTCGCTCAGGTCCGCACCGGACCCCGCACCGCGGCCCGGGGGCCGCGGTGGACGGTCGCGCACCCGCGTCGCCCGCCCCGGCGCGGAGCAGCGGAATTGCCGTTCCCCGCGTGGGTGCCGACCCGTAGCGTTGTCCCACGTGCGACCCCTCCCCCTGCCCGACCCCGGCCGACCACCGCTGACCGGCCCCTGGCGCCTCATGCTCTGGCAGGGGCGCCGGCAGCTCGGCGTCCTCGCGGGCGCCACCGCCGTCGCCGTCGTCGGCAACGTCGCCGCGGCGCTGCTGCCGTGGCAGCTCGGCCGCGTCGTGGACGACGGGCTCGACGACGGCCTGAGCGCCGCGCTGTGGCTGGGCTGCCTCGGCGTGCTCGCGCTCGGCATGGTCCAGGTCGGCACGAACGTCTGGGGCCACCGGCTCGACGTCGAGAACTGGCTGCGCGCGGCGTTCGCGTCCTCGCAGCAGGTCGGGCACCACGTGACCCGCACCGGCGACGCGGTGACCGACGAGCTCCCGACGGGCGAGGTGGTCGCGACCGTCGCCACCGACGCCCTGCGGATGGGCGAGGTGTACGCCATCGTCCCGCGGCTGGTCGGCGGCATCGCGGCGTACCTGGTGCTCGGCGTGGTGCTGCTGCGCACCTCGGTGCCGCTCGGCCTGCTGGTCCTGCTCGGGCTGCCGGTCGTGGTCGCGGCCCTGTCGCTGCTCGTCCGCCCGCTGCAGAAGCGGCAGTCCGAGCAGCGCGAGGCCACGGGCCGGCTCACGACGCTGGGCGCGGACACGGTGTCCGGCCTGCGCATCCTGCGCGGCATCGGCGGCGAGGACGTGTTCGCCGACCGGTACCGGGCGCAGTCGCAGCAGGTGCGCGCGGCGGGGGTGCGGGTGTCGCAGACCCAGTCGCTGCTCGACGCGCTGCAGACGCTGCTCCCGGGGCTGTTCCTCGCGGTCGTCGTGTGGGCCGGCGCCCGGCTCGCGATCAGCGGCGACATCACGCCGGGCCAGCTGGTGGCGTTCTACGGCTTCGCGGCGTTCCTGACCCAGCCGCTGTGGACGGCGAGCGAGGCGATCCGCGTGGCCACCCGCGCGGTGGTCGGCGCCCGCCGGATCATCCGGGTGCTGTCCGTGCCGGTCGCGGGGTCCGACGACCCCGCGACCCCGGCACCGTCCCCCGCCGCCGGCGAGCCGCTGGTGGACGAGGGCAGCGGGCTGGTCGTGCGCCCGGGGCGGATCACGGCGCTGGTCAGCGCCGACCCGGACGAGTCGGCGCGGCTGGCGCTGCGGCTGGGCCGGCTGGGTCCGCAGCGGCACGGCGGGGCGGACGACGAGGACCTGGACGACTCCGGCCAGGACGGGACGGTCCCGGCACCGCCCGCGGCGGAGGACGACCCGGGCCTGTCCCGGGTCCGCTGGGGCCGCACCCTGCTCACCGAGCTCGGCCTGGCCGAGGTCCGCAGCCGGGTCGTGGTCGCCGAGTCCACCCCGCACCTGTTCACCGGCCTCCTGGCCGACGAGCTCGACGTGCGCGGCGGCGCCGACCGCGACGCGCTGCTCGAGGCGATGCGGGTCGCCGACGCCGGGGACGTGCTCGACTCGGTGCCCGGCGGCCTGGACGGCGAGGTCGAGGAGAAGGGCCGCTCGCTGTCCGGCGGCCAGCGGCAGCGGGTCGCGCTCGCCCGCGCGCTGCTGACCGGCGCCGAGGTGCTCGTGCTGATCGAGCCGACCAGCGCCGTCGACGCGCACACCGAGGCCCGGATCGCCCGCCGGCTGGCGGACGCCCGCCGCGGCGCGACCACGGTCGTCGTCACGGCGAGCCCGCTGGTGCTGGACGTCGTGGACGAGGTGGCGCTGGTCGCGGCGGGCCGGGTCGTCGCGACCGGCACGCACCGCGACCTGGTCACCGCGCAGGACGCCACCGGGGCGGCCTACCGCTCCGTGGTCTCCCGCGCCGACGACGAGGCCGCCCGGGCCGACGCCGCACCCACCACCACGACCGACGAGGAGGGCCGCCGTGAAGCTGCCCGTCGCTGACGCCGCCGCCCTGCGCCGGCACACCGCCGCGCTCCTGCGCCGGCACCGCCGCGGCCTCGGCGTCGTCGTGCTGCTGCACGTGCTCGCCGCCACCGCCGGGCTCGCGGGGCCGTGGCTGCTCGGCCGCCTGGTCGACGGCGTGGTCACCGGCACCGACACGACGGCCGTCGACCGGACCGTCCTGGTGCTCGTCGTGGCGGTGCTCGCCCAGACGGTCCTGATCCGGTACGCCCAGCGCGCCGCGATGGTCCTCGGGGAGACCGTGTTCGCCGAGCTGCGCGAGGAGTTCGTCGCGACGGTCACCCGGCTGCCGCTGTCCACGGTGGAGCGGGCCGGCACCGGCGACCTGGTCGCGCGGACCACGACCGACATCGACCGGGTCCAGTACACCGTCCGGTTCGGCGTGCCGCGCCTGCTGGTCACGGCGGCGACGATCGTCCTGACCCTGGTCGCCGCGTTCGCCACGAACGCGCTCGTCGCGATCGGCCTGCTCGCCGGGGTACCGCTGCTGCTGGCCGTCACCCGCTGGTACCTGCGCCGCGCCGCGCCCGCCTACCTGCGGGAGTCGGCCGCGTACGCGACGCTCAACGGCACGATCACCGAGTCCGTCGAGGGCGCCCGCACCGTCGACGCCCTGGGCCTCGGCGCGCGCCGTCGCGCCCGGGTGGACGCCGACCTGCGCGAGGCGTTCGCCGCGGAGAGCGCCACGCTGAACCTGCGCTCCGTGCTGTTCCCGGGCGTCGACACGTCGTTCGTGCTGCCGGTGGTCGCGGTGCTCGCCTGGGGCGCGTACCTCGTGTCGACCGGGCACGCGACGATCGGCGCGGTCACGACCATCGCCCTGTACGCCACGCAGATCATCCACCCGATCGGCGAGCTGATCTTCTGGCTGGACGAGATCCAGGTCGGCGCGACGTCGCTCGCCCGCATCCTCGGCGTCGCCGACGTGGCCCCCGACCGGACCGCGCGCGACGCGCGGCCGAGCGGCTCGGACGTCACCGCGCGCGAGGTCCGGTACGCCTACCGCGAGGGCCACGACGTGCTGCACGGCATCGACCTGGGCCTGCGTCCCGGCGAGCGGCTGGCGGTCGTCGGCCCGTCCGGCGCCGGCAAGTCGACGCTCGGCCGGATGCTCGCGGGCATCCACCCGCCCACGGGCGGCTCCGTCACGGTCGGCGACGTCCCCCTGGTCGACCTGCCCCTGGACGAGCTGCGCGGTCACGTCGCGCTGGTCACCCAGGAGCACCACGTGTTCGTCGGCCCGCTCGCGGACAACCTGCGGCTCGCCGACCCGGCAGCGGACGACGCGGCGCTGGAGCGTGCCCTGCGCGCCGTCGACGCGTGGGACTGGGTGCGGGCCCTGCCCGAGGGCCTGGCGACCCCGGTCGGCTCCGGCGGCACCGCGCTGACCCCCGCCCAGGCGCAGCAGGTCGCGCTGGCGCGGCTGGTCCTGCTCGACCCGCACACGCTCGTGCTGGACGAGGCGACCTCGCTGCTCGACCCGCGGGCCGCGCGGCACCTGGAGCGGTCGCTGTCCGCGGTGCTGCACGGGCGGACGGTCGTCGCGATCGCGCACCGGCTGCACACCGCGCACGACGCGGACCGGGTGGCCGTGGTCGACGCGGGGCGGATCAGCGAGATCGGGCCGCACGACGAGCTGGTCGCCGCGGGCGGGGACTACGCCTCGCTCTGGCGCTCCTGGCAGCGGGAGTAGGTCAGGCCGGGCGCGCGCCGTCGGCGGCGGCGCCGTCCGCCTCCTGCCCGGGCGCGGGCTCCTCCTCCGGGTCGAACGCCCCCGACAGCCGCAGCACCTCGTCCTTGAGCAGCCGCACCCACAGGAACACCGCGAACCCGCCGAAGACGAACCACTGCGCCGCGTACCCCAGGTTCTGGATGTTGAGCCCCGTACCGGAGCGGGTGGGCGGCGGCAGCAGCTCGAGGGTCGCGGGCTGCGCCGGCTGCGAGCTCGTCAGCACCGCGTAGCCGGTCCAGATGGGCCCGCCCCAGACGCCGAGCAGCTCGGCGGACGAGATGGTGTCGGTCGTCCCGGGCGCCTGCGTCCCGTGCGGGTCGCCGGAGTCCTCGGAGGCCTGCAGGTAGCCCGTCACCGTCACGGCCCCGGACGGCGGCTCGAGCCCGCCCGCCGCGGGGTCGTCCCCGGCGACCCAGCCGCGGACCACGGGCAGCACCGCTCCGTCGGCGGCCGGGTCGTCGGACACGACCCGCAACGGCGTCAGCACCAGCGAGCCGGTGCGGTCGCCGAGCGCGCGACCGGGCACCAGCAGCTGCCCGTCGGCCTCGTACTCGCCGGTCACCTCGACGCGGCGGCCGACCAGCGCGCCGTCGAAGGTGGTCTGCGGCAGCAGCACCTCGGCGATCGGCACGGGCTCCTGCGCCTCGACCTCGGCCAGCTTCGCGGCCTGCGCGGCGGCGCCACGCACCTCCGCGCGCTCGAGCTGCCAGGCGCCGAGCCGCCCGCAGACGGCGGCGACGGCGAGGAACAGCACGAGCAGCCCGACCATCCGGGGCGTGCGGGCGACCCGCCACAGCGTCGGCGACGTCGGCGCGGGCGCGGGCTCGGGACGGGTCGGGGGCACCGCAGCACGGTACCCGGCGCGCCTGCGGGACCGGGAACGGGGCGCGGGCCGGCGGCCCCGGCCTGGTGCGTCCCGCAGGTCGATGGGGTTGGATGGTTGACGGCTGCCTGAGCAGCCACGGGGCGCCCTAGGTCGGACGTCCCGGCTCGCGACGCGACGCGCCGCAAGGCTGAGGGGGCCCGGCGGGGGGTGCTCGACCGGGCCCACGGCACATCCGTGGTTCAGCGAAACGGGGAGAGAGCATGACTACGACGACGTCGAGGCCCGAGACCTGGCGGGCCGGTTCCGGCCAGCCGGTGTCGGACGAGACGCTCCGACGGATCGACGCCTGGTGGCGGACGGCCAACTACCTGTCGGTCGGGCAGATCTACCTGCTGGCCAACCCGCTGCTGCGCGAGCCGCTGACCAAGGACCACGTGAAGCCGCGGCTCCTCGGCCACTGGGGCACGACGCCGGGTCTGAACTTCCTGTACGCGCACCTGAACCGCGTGATCGCGGAGCGCCAGCAGTCGACGCTCTACCTGACCGGCCCCGGCCACGGCGGCCCGGGCCTGGTCGCGAGCGCCTACCTGGACGGCACCTACTCCGAGGTCTACTCGGACATCACGCCGGACGAGGAGGGCGTGCGCCGCCTGTTCCGCCAGTTCTCGTTCCCGGGCGGCATCCCGTCGCACGTGGCGCCGGAGACCCCCGGGTCCATCCACGAGGGCGGCGAGCTCGGCTACGCCCTGTCCCACGCGTACGGCGCGGCGTTCGACAACCCGGACCTGCTGGTCGCGGCGGTCGTCGGCGACGGCGAGGCCGAGACCGGCCCGCTGGCGACGTCCTGGCACTCGAACAAGTTCATCGACCCGGCCAAGGACGGCGTCGTGCTGCCGATCCTGCACCTCAACGGGTACAAGATCGCGAACCCGACCGTCCTCGCGCGCATCCCGGAGGACGAGCTCCTCGACCTCATGCGCGGGTACGGCCACAAGCCGCACCTGTTCGTCGGCGGCTTCGACGGCGAGGACCACGCGGCCGTGCACGCCCGGTTCGCCGAGCTGCTCGACGTCGTGCTGGACGAGATCGCCGAGATCAAGGCGCGCGCCGCCGCGGGCGACGAGTCCCGCCCGGCCTGGCCGATGATCGTCTTCAAGACCCCCAAGGGCTGGACCTGCCCGCCGGTCATCGACGACAAGCAGGTCGAGAACTCCTGGCGCTCGCACCAGGTCCCGCTGGCCAGCGCCCGCGACACCGACGAGCACCTGCAGGTCCTCGAGGGCTGGCTGAAGTCGTACCGCCCGGAGGAGCTGTTCGAGGCGGACGGCTCGGTCAAGGCCGACATCACGGCCCTGTCCCCCGGCGGCACGCTGCGGATGAGCGACAACCCGCACGCCAACGGCGGGCTGCTGCTCAAGGACCTGCGGCTGCCCGACTTCCGCGACTTCGCGGTGGACGTGCCGGTGCCCGGCGGCTCGATCTCCGAGGCGACCCGCGAGCTCGGCAAGTACCTCACCGAGGTCATCCGGCGGAACCCGGACAACTTCCGGATCTTCGGCCCGGACGAGACGGCGTCCAACCGCCTGCAGGCCGTGTTCGACGTGACCAACAAGCAGTGGAACGCCGAGTACCTGCCGACGGACGTCGACGACCACCTGGCCCGGATGGGCCGCGTCGTCGAGATGCTGTCCGAGCACCAGTGCCAGGGCTGGCTCGAGGGCTACCTGCTGACGGGCCGGCACGGCCTGATCACCTCGTACGAGGCCTTCATCCACATCGTCGACTCGATGTTCAACCAGCACGCCAAGTGGCTCAAGGTCACCAACCACATCCCGTGGCGCCGGCCGATCGCGTCGCTGAACTACCTGCTGTCCAGCCACGTGTGGCGCCAGGACCACAACGGGTTCAGCCACCAGGACCCGGGCTTCATCGACCACGTGGTCAACAAGAAGGCCGAGATCGTCCGGGTGTACCTGCCGCCGGACGCGAACACCCTGCTGTCGACGTACGACCACTGCCTGCGCAGCCGGCAGTACGTCAACGTCGTGGTGTCCGGCAAGCAGCCGGCGCCGAACTTCCTGACGATGGACGAGGCCGTCGCGCACTGCACCCGCGGCCTGGGCATCTGGGAGTGGGCGGGCACCGAGGTCGAGGGCGAGGACCCGGACGTCGTCCTCGGCTGCGCGGGCGACGTGCCGACGCTGGAGGTGCTGGCCGCGGCCGACATCCTCCGCCAGGAGCTGCCGGACCTCAAGGTGCGCGTGGTGAACGTCGTCGACCTCATGCGGCTGCAGGACGAGCGGGAGCACCCGCACGGCCTGTCGGACCGCGACTTCAACACCCTGTTCACCACGGACAAGCCGATCGTGTTCGCGTACCACGGCTACCCGTGGCTGATCCACCGCCTGACGTACCGCCGCAAGGGGCACAAGAACCTGCACGTGCGGGGGTACAAGGAGGAGGGCACGACCACCACGCCGTTCGACATGGTCATGCTCAACGACCTCGACCGGTACCACCTGGTGATCGACGTCATCGACCAGGTGCCGTCGCTGGGCTCGAAGTACGCGGGCCTGCGGCAGCGCATGGTCGACGCGCGGCTCCGGGCGCACGACTACACCCGGGCGCACGGGGAGGACCTCCCCGAGGTGCGCGACTGGGTGTGGCCGGACGCCGGCGAGACCGGCACCGAGGAGGGCGGCCCGCAGCAGTCGACCGCCACCCTCGCGACCGGCGGCGACAACGAGTAACCCCCACGTGGCCGATGGCCCGCACCAGCCGGTGCGGGCCATCGGTCTTCTGGGACCTAGGTCACACGGGGCGGCCGTCGGACGGCCGGGAGGGGCCCCGGGTGGCCCGCGTCACCCGGGCTCCGGCGCGATCCGGCGCCGGACGTCCGGCAGAATTCATCCCACCACCTGACGGCCGGCGACCCCGGCCCACGCCGACGAGGAAGAAGCCCACCCGTGGCCCGCAGCATCTACGTCACGTCCCCCGAGGGGGACACCGGCAAGTCGACCGTCGCCCTCGGCCTGGTCGACCTGCTGACCCGCACCGTGCAGAAGGTCGGCGTGTTCCGGCCCATCGCGCGCTCCACCGAGACCCGCGACTACGTGCTGGAGCTGCTGCTCGCCCACGACGGCGTCGACCTGTCCTACGAGGACTGCATCGGCACCAGCTACGAGGCCGTGCACCACGACCCGGAGGCCGCGCTCGCCACCATCGTGCAGCGGTACCACGCGGTCGCCCGCGACTGCGACGTCGTCGTCGTGGTCGGCACCGACTACACCGACATCGCCGGCCCGGCCGAGCTCGGCTTCAACGCCCGGATCGCCGCCAACCTCGGCGCGCCGGTGCTGCTGTGCGTCAAGGGCCAGGGCCGCTCCCCCGAGGAGGTCCGGCAGGTGGCCGAGGTCGCCGCCGCGGAGCTCGAGGCCGGCCACGCGCAGGTCGTCGCGATCGTCGCGAACCGGTGCGACCCGCAGAACCTGGACGCGGTCCGCGCCGAGCTGTCCACCCGCGCCACCGCGTGGGCCCTGCCCGAGGAGCCGTTCCTCGTCGCCCCGACGGTCCGCCAGCTCATGGAGTCCGTCGGCGGCTCCCTGGTCGGCGGCGACGCGCAGCTGCTGCCCCGCGAGGCCACCGACGTGCTGGTCGGCGCGATGTCGATCGAGCACCTGCTGGAGCGGCTGTCCGACGGCGTCGTCGTGATCGTCCCGGGCGACCGGTCCGACATCCTGCTCGGCCTGCTCATGGCGCACGCGGCCGACGGCTTCCCGTCCCTGTCCGGCATCATCCTCAACGGCGGCTTCGAGCCCCCGGCCACGGTGTCCCGGCTGGTCGACGGCCTCGGCAGCCGGCTGCCGATCATCCGCACCGAGCTCGGGACCTTCGCCTCCGCGTCCGCCGCCGCCGGCACCCGCGGCCGGCTGTCCGCCGACTCGCAGCGCAAGGTCGACACCGCCCTCGCGCTGTTCGAGAAGCACACCGACGCCGAGGAGGCCCTGGCCGCCCTCGAGGTGCCGGCCCCCGAGGTCGTCACGCCCCTGATGTTCGAGTACGAGCTGCTGGACCGGGCCCGGTCGGACCGCAAGCACGTCGTGCTCCCCGAGGGCAGCGACGACCGCATCCTGCGCGCCGCGTCCACGCTGCTGCAGCGCGAGGTCGCCGACCTGACGATCCTCGGCGACGAGGCGTCCATCCGGACCCGCGCCACCGAGCTCGGCCTGGACCTGTCGGCGGCGAAGGTCATCGACCCGAAGTCCGGCCAGCTGCTCGAGCGGTTCGCCGCCGAGTACACCGAGCTGCGCAAGCACAAGGGCATGACCGTCGAGCGCGCGCGGGAGATCGTCTCCTCCGTGTCGTACTTCGGCACGATGATGGTCCAGCTCGGGCTGGCCGACGGCATGGTCTCCGGCGCCGCGCACACCACGGCGCACACCATCAAGCCCTCGTTCGAGATCATCAAGACCACCCCCGGCACCTCCGTGGTGTCCTCGGTGTTCCTGATGTGCCTCGAGGACCGCGTCCTGGTCTACGGCGACTGCGCCGTGAACCCCGACCCGACCGCGGAGCAGCTCGCCGACATCGCGATCTCCTCGGCCGAGACCGCCGCGCAGTTCGGCATCGAGCCGCGCATCGCGATGCTGTCGTACTCCACCGGGTCGTCCGGCTCCGGCGCCGACGTGGACAAGGTCCGCACCGCCACCGAGCTCGTCCGGGAGCGCCGTCCCGACCTGAGCGTCGAGGGCCCGATCCAGTACGACGCCGCCGTCGACGCCTCGGTCGCGCAGACCAAGATGCCCGACTCCGCCGTGGCCGGCCGTGCCACCGTGTTCGTGTTCCCGGACCTCAACACCGGCAACAACACCTACAAGGCCGTGCAGCGCTCCGCCGGCGCCGTGGCGGTCGGCCCGGTGCTCCAGGGCCTGCGCAAGCCCGTCAACGACCTGTCCCGGGGCGCCCTGGTGCAGGACATCGTCAACACCGTCGCCATCACGGCGATCCAGGCCCAGGCCCTGACCTCGGAAGGCTCGAAGTGAACCACGTCCTCGTCATCAACTCCGGCTCCTCGTCGATCAAGTACCAGCTGGTCGACGCCACCTCCGGCGACGCGCTCGCCTCCGGCATCGTGGAGCGCATCGGCCTCGAGGTCGGCAAGGTCAAGCACGAGGGCCCGAACGGGGCGACCGTGCTCGAGCAGCCCGTGCCCGACCACGAGACCGGCATGCGCCTCGTCCTCGACCTGTTCGAGCAGCAGGGCCCGCAGCTGCGCGAGGAGGACCTCACCGCCGTCGGCCACCGCGTCGTCCAGGGCGGCGACGTCTTCGACGGCCCCGCCGTCATCGACGACGCCGTGCTCGCCCAGATCGACGAGCTGTCCCCGCTCGCCCCGCTGCACAACCCGGCCAACGTCGCGGGCATCGAGGCCGCGCGGCACGCGTTCCCGAACATCCCGCACGTCGCGGTCTTCGACACCGCGTTCCACCGCACGATGCCGCCGGCGGCGTACACGTACGCGATCGACGAGCAGGTCGCCAAGGAGTTCAAGATCCGCCGGTACGGCGCGCACGGCACGTCGCACCTGTACGTCTCCCGCGCGACCGCCGAGTTCCTGGGCAAGCCGCTCGAGGAGCTCAACACGATCGTGCTGCACCTCGGCAACGGCGCCTCGGCGTCCGCCGTCCGCGGCGGCGCGTGCATCGACACCTCGATGGGCCTGACCCCGCTCGAGGGCCTGGTCATGGGCACCCGGTCCGGCGACATCGACCCGGCCGTGCTGTTCCACCTCGCCCGGGTCGGCGGCTACACCATCGACCAGCTGGACGAGCTGCTCAACCGCAAGTCCGGCATGCTCGGCCTGTCCGGCTACACCGACATGCGCGACGTGCACGACGCCGTGGCCGCGGGCGACGAGCGGGTCAAGACCGCCCTCGACGTCTACTACCACCGCATCAAGGGCTACGTCGGCAAGTACTACGCCGAGCTCGGCCGGGTCGACGTCATCACGTTCACCGCCGGCATCGGCGAGAACGACGACATCGTCCGGCTCAACGCCCTGGCGGGCCTGGAGCGGCTCGGCATCCAGGTCGACCCGGAGCGCAACGCGGGTCGCATCAAGGAGCCGAAGGTCATCTCCCCCGACGGCGCCGAGGTCACCGTGCTGGTGATCCCGACGAACGAGGAGCTGGAGATCGCGCGGCAGTCGGTCGCGGCGATCGGCTGACGCGGCGCCGCGACGCCGTCGCGCGGGGCCCGTACCGGGATGTCCGGTGCGGGCCCCCTCCGTCGTCCGGGGTGACCGGCCGCACGGAACGCGCATGCCGACAGGCCTCTTCGGCGCTGGACGTGGCCTTGTGCGGCGCGATCAGCGGGCCCTAGGGTCGTACGACGACCCAGCCGGAGACGAAGACGCATCGCTGGCTGGTCGCCGACTCGGACCGCGATGCAGCGGCACCCGAGTCGGCGCGTTGGTGGGGGCCACGTCGAGCGAGACAGGTCCCCATGCAACCCACACCCCCGACTCGACGCCCCTTCTCCCGGGCAGTGCCCGCCATCGCGGCCTCGCGCACCCCGCTCGTGTGCCACGGACGTCTCCCGCGCTGCTCGTCCGCCGACCCGGGGAAGGACCGCCCCCGATGAACAAGCGAGCAACCACCTCGATAGCACTCGCTGTTGCCGCGGTCACGACACTCGGCGCATGCAAGTCGCTTCCACCCCCCCCTCTCTATGCGAGGAACGACGCCAACGAGCCCATCGTGTTTCGGGTCGAGTTCACCGAGACCGACCAGACCTGGGACGACATGGCGCTCACCGGAGACGACTTGGCTTTCACGCTCGAAGAGTGCGAGTGGGCACGCGCCGAGGTATCGACGACAGACGGACGACTGCGCGCCGAGATCCATCAGACCATCTGCCCGAACTGGAAGCTGTGGGTCGACGAAGACCTCGTCCTGCACTACTTCAAGAACACACCCCGCCAGCAACCCCACCTGACGGTGTCGCTCGCCGGACCCGACGCCCACGCCTGAGGCGCGCGACGAGCGGCAGCCGCCCGGGGCCGATCAGCAGGCCGGGACCAGTCGCGGCACCACCCGCTGTCGGCCCTTGACCTGGCCTTGTGCCTCACGAACAGCCGGCGCTAGGGTCGTGCCGCAAGCCAGTCGAACACGAAGGTGTGCCGTCGGCTGGCCTCCGACTCGGACCGCGGCGCAGCGGCGCTCGGGTCGGCGCGTTGGTGGGGGCCACGTCGAGCGAGACAGGTCCCCATGCAGCCCGCACCCCCGACCCGCCCGCCCTCGGTCGTTGCCGCCGCTGGCATCGCCACCCTCGCGATCCTCTCGCTGTTCGCTGGCGACCTGCTCCTCGTGTCACCGGCCGCGGTCGCAGCAGTTGCCGAGCCCACCGACGTCGAGCCGGACGCCGTCGAGGACGTCCTCGACGAGGATGACGGCCTCCCAGGCGACTCCTCCGAGCAGGTCGACCCCGAGGACGCAGGCGCCCCCGGAGCCCCGGTCGTGCACGGCAGCCACACACCACGGCAGCCGTCATCCCGACGCACCCTCTCCGTGACGTTCGCAGCGGGACCCGGGTCTGTTCCGGTGCACTGGGCGGTCGTGCTCGACGACTCCCCGGACACGGACCCAGACCCGGCCGGTGCTCGACCCGAGGGCTGGTTCACCACGCGGGTCGACCCCGGGACGTGGTGGTTGCACGTGCGGGCCGGCGACGCCACGGACCGGTGGGGGCCGACCACGCACCTGGAGGTCGTCGTGGTCGACGCCGCGGTCACGGTCGACTGGCCCGCCTATGCCTGGGTGTGGGAGGAGGTCCAGGTCGACGTAACCTGTCCCGACGGCACGGCGGGTCTGCGGCTGGCCACCATCGACACGGACTCGCAGGTGGTGCCGGTTGCCGCCGTTCACGAGGCGGACGCCGGATGCGCCGCGGCATGGGAGCCTGCGGCGGAACACGATGGGGAACGCCTCTGGCCCGACGGGTCTTACGAGCTGGTCGTCCTCGACGACCACGGGGCCGAGGCCTCCGAGCGAGTTCCGGCTGTGGTCGCGATGCAGTCCGGCGTCCTGGAGCGCGTGCTCGCGGACTACAAGGCGGGGCTGCTGACGCTGGCGGAGGTCGCCGACCTCGTGCTGCTCCTCGTGTCGGCCCCGCCGTCCATGCCGCCGCGGTACGTCAGCGGCGCAGACACCGGCGGCGCGACAACCGGTGACCTGCTCGCGGTGCTCGACATGCTCGACCCCGACGTCCGCGAGGCAGTCCTCGCGGCACTGGACTTCGGCCACGTCGAGGCCGACGACCCCGACCTCGCGACCGGGCGGTCGGCCGGCGCGCCCGCAAACTGCGCCCGGTCCAGCAACCCAGCCTTCTTCCCGGTCAAGTGCACCCTCGTCTACGCAGATTTCACGATCACCTACGCCGCCGCGTCCGTCGGGTTGACCGGCGACTCGGGCGTGCCCGAGCGGGTCGCGATGGTCCGCGACGCGCTGAACTACGCGCGAGCGGCGTTCCGGGACATGGGGTTCTGGCTCCCGCAGTGGTCGACCGACGTGTACCTGGTCAACTCCACGGTGATGCTGGACGGCGGCGGGTTCTCGCTGCCGAACCGGGTGATCGCCATGAACATCACGGAGGACGCAGGGTACTACCTGCCGATCCACGAGTACTTCCACCAGGTGCAGTACACCTACATCGGTCTGCTGAGCCACCTGAGCAACGTGTACTGGTGGATGGAGGCCACGGCCGAGTGGGCGTCCTTGAGGGCCCAGGATCTCGACACTTACCCGGGCAGCCGCCGCTACAACACCTACGCCAGCGATTTAGGCACATTCCTGAAGCACGACGGCTCCCTGAACATGCTCCCCAGCGCCCAGGTCGGCGGACCGGAGTACGGCGCCTTCGTGCTCGCGCAGTACCTGTACGAGACGCGCCCGAACCAGGAGCACGACTTCGACAACCCGATCCACGAGGTCTGGAAGGCCATCGGGGCGACGACAACCGGCACGCCGCCACTCGAGGCGATCGATCAGGTCCTGGCGAGCCGGGGTACGCGCTACCGATCCGGGATCGCGGAGTTCCGCACGTGGACTTACGCGCTGCACGCGCAACACGGCACCGGGTTCGCACACCGCGATGCCCGTCCAGGTGGCTTCTGGCGCCAGCAGCTCGGCAACGGTGGCGCCACGTTCCGGCGAGTCACTGACCAGCGGTCGGTCAGGCGAGGCGCTCCCGCCTCGGGCACCGTCAGCACAGCGCCCAGCAACGCCGCCTACATCGAGCTCGACCTTCCGTCTCAACGCGGCCTCATCCGCGTTCAGGCGCAGCCATCCGCCGCGGGCACAGACGACGTCGACCCCGAGACCTTCCAGTACGCCGCGCTTCCCGTCGCCGGCTATCCGTCTCTGTGCGGCGGCGCACAGGTCTTAACGCGACCACGTGTGGGGGCAGGACCCGGCGTGGACGTGTTGGTGGACCCGCCCGAGGGCTGCACCCGCCTCACGCTGGTCATCACCGACACCCGCAAGTCTGGTCCGAGCCTCCGTGTCGACTGGTCGGCCTCGTGGGAACTCCGAACGCCGCTGTCGGTGACGGTGGATGTGGCGCCGGGGTCGGTGGGGTCGGCCGTGGTCGAGAATGTCAGCGATCTGCACGTGGTCGGT
>NZ_VEGH01000011.1:0-124004 GCF_007679345.1 Cellulosimicrobium cellulans | reverse complement strand
AGGTCGTCCAGATCACCAAGTCCACAGGCACAACCACCCCGGTCGCCGGATCGGGCAGCAGCGGCCAGATCAACGGCACCGGACCCGAAGCCTGGTTCACCACCATCACCGGAATACGCTCCGACGGCACCAGACTCCTCGTCACCGACACCTCCGGCATCCGACCCATCACCAAGACCACCGGATCGTGAGCCTGGATCCGAACATCGCTCCTTCGACCCTGCCGCCCTCGACCCAGCTTCGATCGCACAGGGCGGTGTAGCACAGCGGCACCTGGATTACGTCATCCTGCAGCCACTCGGATCGAACCGCGCAGGAGAGCTAGCCGGGCGCGAGGCGGTGTGCTCGGGCGCGACCGGCACCGGACCCGCACCATTCCTGACGCGTCACCCGTTCGGTCCCTGCCGCGTCACCTTCCCGCCCTGCGGACGTCACCTGTCCGCCCGCCGGACTTCACCCGATCGACCGCTCCAGCCCTCTCGGGGGTCCGCCGATACGACGAACATGACGCATGCCCGAGCCACCGCCGAGGACCGCGAGTCCTACTGGCGCTCGGAGCTGGACCGCGTCGACCGGCTGTGCGACGCGGCCCCCGCCCTGTGCGTCGCGGCGCTGCCCGCCCTCCTCGACGAGGCCCGCGCCGAGGGCGCCGTGCTCGTCGAGATCGAGCTCCAGTACAACGGCGGCTGGGCCCACCACCTGCTCGGCGAGGACCCGCTCGCGCTGCGCGCCATCGAGCACGCCCTGGAGCTCGCGACGACCCACGGGATGCGCGCCTGGGAGGGGCGGCTGCTCCAGGGGCTCGCCGCCGTCTACAACGGCTTCGGCGACAACCTGTCGGCCCTGGAGCTGCTCGACCGTTCGCTCGACATCCGGCGCGAGCTGAACGACACCGAGGGCCTCGCGGCGGCGCTGAACAACCTCGCGGACACGTACATCTCGATGGGCCGGTTCCCGGAGAAGGCCCGCGAGCTGCTGGACGAGGCCGCCCGGCTCTGGCCCGAGCTCGACCGCCCCGACGGCACCTGCGCCACCCTCTCGGGGCTCGCCAAGCTCGACACGGACGAGAGCGAGGCCCTGCGGGCCACCGACCCGGTGCGCGCCCGGGCGCTGGCCGCGCGGGCGGTGCAGCTGGCGGTCCGCGGGCTCGAGGCCGCGCGCGGCGTCCCGGACGCGGACGGCGGCGACTCCGGCAACCCGCGGATGGCGGCGGAGGCGCAGGTGCGGCTGGCGCGGGCCCACATGGCCGGCGGCGACCTGGACGCCGCCGAGGCGGCGCTGACCGCGGTCGAGGCGGCGCTCCCCCGCGTCGCGGCCCGCTACCTGACGATCCGGTACCACGCGGCCCTCGGGCGGCTGCGCAGGCTGCGCGGCGACCACGCGGGCGCGGAGGCGACGCTGCACGAGGGGTTGCTGCTCACCGAGCAGTCGCTGCGGCCGATGGAGCGGGCCGACGTGCTGCTCGAGCTCGTCCAGGTGCACGAGGACGCCGGCGACCTGCGCGCGGCCCTCGCCACGCACCGCCGCTACCACGAGGCCGTCATGGCGCAGCGCGACCAGGCCGCCGAGCGCCGCGGCATCGTCGTCAACGCCCAGCTCGACGTGGAGCGCGTGCGCCAGGCCCGCGACCAGGCCCGCAAGCGCGCGGCCGAGCTCACCGCGCTCAACGAGACCCTGCAGCACGACGCCGCGCACGACCCGCTGACCGGCCTGCTGAACCGGCGCGGGCTCGACGCGGTGCTCGCGGCGCGCCTCGGACGGGAGGCGGAGCTGGCCTACGTGGTCGCGGACATCGACCTGTTCAAGGCCGTGAACGACGAGCACTCGCACCCCGTCGGCGACGAGGTGCTGCGCCGGGTCGCGCAGATCATGACCAGCGCCGTCCGGGTCGGCGACGCCACGGCGCGCGTCGGCGGCGAGGAGTTCACGCTCGTGCTGCTCGACTCCCCGCACGAGCAGGCGCTCGCCGTCTGCGAGCGGATCCGCACCACGATCGCCGGGTACCCGTGGCACGAGCTGTCGCCGGGCCTGCGGGTGACGGTGAGCTTCGGCGGCGCGATGGCCGCGGACGGCGAGGCGCGCGACACCCTCGTGTCCCGGGCCGACGCGGCGCTCTACCGGGCGAAGCGCCAGGGCCGGAACCGGGTGGTGTTCGACGGCACGCCGTCCTCGCCCGCCCCGCTGCCGGTCCCGGTCCCGCGCACCGCCCGCGACCCGCGCACCCCCTCGGCCGGCACGGCGACCGCCTGCCAGCCGAGCTGACGCGCGCGCCGCCCCGCGCGCGCCCTGCGCGCTGCGCCGCCTCGCGCGCTCCCCGCGCCGCGCCAGGCGCCGCCTCTTGCCCCCGCGCCGACGCTCGCCGACTCTGCATCTCGTGCCTCTGCCGGTGCCGGTGCGCGGAGTCCGGAAACGGAGACTCGGCGCGGGATCCGGGCGCGGGGCGCGCAGGCGCGAGGCGCGGGCGCGCGCGGGCGCGACGGTCAGCGCAGGCGGGCCGCCCTCGCGGTGCGGAGGGCAGCGGTGACGGTGGCGGTCCAGCGCTCCGGGTCGCCCGCCAGGAGCCGGCCCGGGCCGAGCGGCGGCACGAGCGTCCGGCCCGCCACCCGCACGCCGTGGACGCCCCGCTGCACGGCCACCGTCCGGGTGGCCGTCAGCGCCAGCAGGCCCTCGCGCCCGTGCCGGTGCCCCCAGCCCGACGCCCCGCGCCCGCCCTGCGGCGCCGCGACGGAGCCCCAGGCCGCCTGGTAGCCGTCGTTCACCGTCACGCTGCCCGCGCGCAGCCGGCCCGCGAGCGCCGCGCCCCGCCGCGTCGACCGGGTCCACACCGACGCGTTCAGGGCGTAGGCGGAGTCGTTCACCGCGGCGACGGCCTCGTCGTCCGAGGCGACCGGGGACAGCGCGACGACCGGCCCGAACGTCTCCTCGCGGTATGCGCGGGCGTGCTCCCCGACGCCCTCCAGGACCGTGGGCTCGTAGACGTACGGCCCGAGGTCGGTGCGGTGCACCCCGCCCGCGAGGACCCGGGCGCCCCCGGACAGCGCGTCCTCGACGTGCTCGACCACGCGGGCCAGCTGCTCCGCCGACGTCAGCGACCCGACGTCGGACCGGTGGTCCAGCCCGGTGCCGACACGCAGCGCCCGCGTGCGGCGCGCGAACGCCGCGGCGAACGCGTCGTAGACGTCCCGGTGCACGTAGAGCCGCTCGACCGACACGCACAGCTGCCCGGTGCCGCCGAAGCACGCCCGCACCGCGCCCTCCGCGGCGGCCTCGACGTCCACGTCCTCGGCGACGTACATCGCGTTCTTCCCGCCCAGCTCCAGGGTGCTGGGCACCAGCCGCTCCCCCGCCCGGGCGGCGACGACCCGGCCGGTCGCCGTCGACCCGGTGAACACCAGGTGGTCCACGTGGTCGACCACGGCGGCGCCGACCGTCGGGCCGTCGCCGAGCACCACCTGCACGAGCCCCCGCGGCATCCCGGCGTCCTCGAGGAGCTCGACCGCCCACAGCGCCGTCAGGGGCGTCTGCGGGTCCGGTCGCAGCAGCACCGCGTCCCCGGCCGCGAGCGCGGGCAGCACGTCGCCGAGGGTCAGGCTCAGCGGGTAGTTCCAGGGCGCGACGACGCCGACGACGCCGACCGGGTCGTGCACGACCCGCACCGACGTCAGCCCCGGCACGAGCCCGGGACGCCGCTCGGGCGCGAGGTGGCGCGGCGCGGTCCGGCCGAGGTGCCGCGCGAGCAGGGCGACGTCGGCGACCTCCTCGTACGCGGCGCCGCGGGCCTTGCCGTTCTCCAGCTGGATCAGGTCGAGGACGTCGCTCTGCCGCTGGAGCAGCAGGTCGTGCACCCGCAGCAGCAGCCGCGCCCGGTCCCGGACGGGGACGGCGGCCCACCGCCGCTGGGCCGCGCGGGCCGCCCGGGCCGCCCGGGCCACGTCGTCCGGCGTCGACTGCGGCAGGGTCGCGAGCGGCGCGCGCGTCCACGGGGCGTGGTGGGTGCGCGTCCCCGCGGCGGGCGAGCCCGCGACCCGGTCCGCCAGGTCGCGCAGGTCGTCCGGCTCGAGGACGTACGTGGCCAGGGGGTCGGTCTCCGGGTCCAGGACGCCGTGCTCGGGCACCATGCAGCCAGGCTACGCGCCGGGCCGGGAGAGATCCCGGACCGAGGCGTCAGCCCTGCGCCGCCTGCTCCGCCGCCCACGCCGCGACGCGGTGGGCCGACTCCTCGGGCGACAGGTCCTCCACGCGGGTCATCACGGTCCACCGCACGCCGTACGGGTCGACGACGGAGCCGTACCGGTCGCCGGACACGAACGTCGTCACCGGCTCGCGCAGCGTCGCGCCCGCGGCGACGGCACGCTCGACGGTCGCGTCGACGTCCGGGACGTGCACCGCGAGCGAGTAGGTCGCGGCGTCGGGGTCGGGGGTCGTGATGCCGTAGGCGGGCATCGGGTCGCTCAGGGTGAACCGCCCGTTCCCGAGGTCGAGCGACGCCTCTCCCACCAGGTCGCCCATCCGGAACACGTCGAGGACGCGGGCGCCGAGCACCCGCTCGTAGAATCCGATGGCCTCGGCGGCCGGGTGGACGACGAGGTGCGGGGTCAGCGACGTGACGCCGTGCGGGACGCCCTCGGTGGTGTGCTCGCCGGTGGCGGGGGTCGTCGGTGCGGGGGTCGCGGGTGCGGTGCTCTCGGTCATGCACCGAGCCTCGCCCCGCCCGGGGCGGCGGTCTTGTACGAACGGGACACGAGGGGGCGGCGGGGTGGTCGAGTCGGCGGGGCACCTGAACCCGGGCGACCCGGAGGTGGCGTTCTCGCGGTTCCTCCTCGGGGCGTCCGGCGACCCGCTCGACGACCTCGTCCGGCACGTCTGGGTCGCCCGCTGGGACGTCGCCGCCGGTGCGGTGCGCCCGCAGCGCGTGCTCACCTACCCGAGCGCCAACGCCGTCCTGCAGCCCGCCGGCGCGACCCTGCACGGCCCGTCCCGGGTGCTGACGACGCAAGACCTGACCGGCCGGTCCTGGGTGGTCGGCGTGCTGCTGCGCCCCGCGGCGGCGCGACTGCTCACCACCACCGAGCCCGCCCGCCTGGTCGGCCGGTGGGAGCCGCTGCCGGACGCGCCGCTGCCCGCCGTCGCGGCCGCGATGGCGGGCCCCGCGACCGCCGCCGACCGGGAGGTCGCCACGGTGCTGCGCGCCTGGCTCGCCCCGGTCGCAGCCCGGGTGGACGAGGCCGGCCGGCTGGCCAACGCGGCGTGCCGGGTCGCCGAGGAGCGCGCGGACGTCCGGCGCGTGTCCGACCTCGCGGACCTGCTCGGCACGACGACCCGCACCCTCAGCCGCGTCGTCCGCCGGCACACCGGGCTGACGCCGAAGTGGCTGATCGAGTGCCGGCGGCTGCAGGCGGCCGCGACGAGGCTGTTCGCCGACCCCGGGGCGGACCTGGCCGCGCTCGCGGCGGAGCTCGGGTACGCGGACCAGGCGCACTTCACCCGCCGGTACCGGGCCGTCGTCGGCGAGACGCCGGCCCGCACGCGGCGGCACGCCCCGGCCGCGGCCTGAACCGCGCGCCGGGGCGTGGGGGCTCACACCCCGAGCGTCGTCCGCGCCTCCGGGTCGAGCAGCGCCGCCACGGCCGCGCGCCCCGCCGCGGGGTCCGCCGCCGCCAGGGCCGCGTCCGCCATCGCGCGGCACGCCTCGAGCGTGTGCCGCCGCAGCGCGAACCGGACCGCGGGCAGCGCGGCGGGCGACATCGACAGGCTGGTGATCCCCAGCCCGACCAGCACCAGCGCCATCAGCGGGTCGGACGCCGACTCGCCGCACACCCCGACCGGCCGGTCCTTCGCCGACCCGGCCCGCGCGGTGGCGGCCACGAGCTCCAGGACGGCGGGCTGCCAGGCGTCGAGCAGGTCCACGAGCTCGCCGCGCAGCCGGTCGGCGGCCATCGTGTACTGCGCCAGGTCGTTGGTGCCGAGCGAGACGAAGTCGACCTCGTCCAGCACCGCGGCGGCGCGCAGCGCGGCGGCGGGCACCTCGACCATCACGCCCGCCGTGCGCAGGCCGGCCGCGTGCACCGCCTCGGCGAAGGCGCGGGACTCGGCGGCGGTGGCGATCATCGGGGCCATCACCCAGGGCTGGGTGCCGGTCTCCTCGCCCGCGCGGGCCAGCGCGGTCAGCTGGTCGGTCAGCAGCGCGGGCGCGGACCGCACCAGCCGGTACCCGCGGACGCCGAGCGCGGGGTTCTCCTCCGTGTGCAGGTTCGCGAACGCGAGCGGCTTGTCGGCGCCCGCGTCGAGGGTGCGCACGACCACCTTGCGGTCGGGCCCGAGCGCGCGGAGCACCCGGGCGTACGCGGCGGCCTGCTCGTCGACGGTCGGCGCCTGCTGCCGGCCGAGGAACAGCACCTCGGTCCGGAACAGCCCGACGCCCTCGACCGCGGCGCCGGCGAGCTTCTCCGCGTCCTCCGCGGTGCCGATGTTCGCGAGCAGCTGCACCCGGTGCCCGTCCGCCGTGCCGCTCGGATCGGTGTCGGACTCCAGCGCGCGCTCCGCGGCGGCGCGGGCCTCCAGCGCGGCGCGGTCGTCGGCCGACGGCTCGACCAGCACGGTCCCGGCCGCCGCGTCCACGCCCACCACGACCCCGTCGGCGAGCGCCGCCGCGCCGGTGGTGCGCACGACGCAGGGGATGCCGTTCTGCCCGGCGATGATCGCGGTGTGCCCGGTCGGGCCGCCCTCCTCGGTCACGAGGGCCAGCACCCGCTCGAGGTCGAGCGCGGCGGTGTCGGCGGGCGCGAGGTCCGTCGCCACCACGACGGACGGCTCGCGCAGCTCGGGGACGCCCGGGGCGGGCAGCCCGGCGAGCCGGGAGACGACCCGGTCGCGGACGCTGCGCAGGTCCGTGACCCGCTCGGCGAGGTACCCGCCGGCCTGCTCGAACATCGCCGCGAACGTGCCGACCACGGCGTCGATCGCCGCGACCGGGGCCTCGCCGCCACGGACCCTGCCGAGCACCTGGTCCCGCAGCGCGGGGTCGTCGGCCATCATCGCGGTGGCGCCCAGGACCTCGGCCACGGTGCCGGTCGAGCGGCCCGCCTGGTCCCGGAGCCCGTCGCCGACGGCGGCGAACGCGGCGGTCACGGCGTCGGGCAGCTCGTCGGCCGGCACCGGCGCGCCGTCCCGGAGCACGGGGGCGTCGCCCGGCACCTCCGGCACGGGGCGCACCCGCACCACCGGGCCGACGGCGACCCGGCGGCCGACGCCCACCCCCTGCAGCACCGTCCCGGCGGCGGGCGGTGCGGTCGTCTCGGTTCGCGTGTCGGTCATGGCGTGAGCGTCTCCCCGTCGAGATCGGTGTGGCAAGGGGCCGAGGTCCCCGGCTGGTCCCCGGGCCGCGCGGGCCCGGGGACCATCGTGCCGTCAGGCGACGGCGGGCTGGGTGGTGGCGGCCGGCGCGGCGGCGACGGCGTCGGCCTCCTGCTCGGCCTGGACGAGCGGGCTCGGCCGCAGGCCCTTGAGCACGACCACGACGCCGGCGGTGACGACGGTGCCGACGGCGACCGCGAGCAGGAAGCCGAGCGGGTTCGAGATCAGCGGCAGCACCCAGATGCCGCCGTGCGGCGCGCGCAGGCCGGAGCCCACGGCCATCGTGATCGCCCCGGTGACGCTGGACCCGACCACCGAGGAGACGATGACCCGCCAGGGGTCGGCCGCGGCGAACGGGATCGCACCCTCCGAGATGAACGACAGGCCGAGCAGCCACGCGGCCTTGCCGTTCTCCTGCTCGGCGTGCGTGAACAGCCGCTTGCGGACCGTCGTGGCCAGCGCCATCGCGAGCGGGGCGACCATGCCGGCGGCCATCACGGCGGCCATGATGCGGTACTGCACCGCGTCGCCGGTCAGCCCCTCGGTCGCCAGGCCGGTGACCGCGAACGTGTACGCGACCTTGTTGATCGGGCCGCCGAGGTCGAAGCCCATCATCGCGCCGAGCAGCGCGCCCATGAGCACGAGGTTGGACCCGGACAGGCCGTTGAGCCAGTTGGTCAGCCCGTCCATCACGTTCGCGATCGGCCGGCCGATGACCACGAACATCAGGAACCCCGTGATCAGCGAGGACAGCAGCGGCGTCACCACCACGGGCATCACGCCGCGCACGCCCTTCGGCACCCGCCACCGGCTGATCCACAGCGCGAGGAAGCCGCCGACGAAGCCGGTGACCAGGCCGCCGAGGAACCCGGCGCCGATGAGCACGGAGATGGACCCGCCGACGAAGCCGGGCACCAGGCCGGGCCGGTCCGCGATGCCGTAGGCGATGAAGCCGGACAGCACCGGCACCAGGAACGCGAACGCCGCCGACCCGGTCTGGAACAGCAGCGCCGCCCAGTCCTGCCCGGAGGTCACGCTGAACGAGGAGATCAGCTCGGAGACCGGCACCGCGGTCACCTCGACCGGGCCCTCGTTCCCGGGCCAGGCGACCTGGGCGATCATGAAGCCCAGCGCGATGAGGATCCCGCCCGCGGCGACGAACGGGATCATGTACGACACGCCCGTCATCAGCCACTGCCGGATGCGGGTGCCGACGCCCGCGTTGGGGTCGACCTTCGTGACGGGGCGCGCGGCCCCGGCCGAGGGGGCGGCACCGGCTTCCGCGGCGTCCGCGGCGGGCACGCCGGCCTCGACGGCCGCGACCGCCTGGGCGAGCACGCCGGTCGGGTCGTGCACCGCCTTCTTCACGCCGACGTCGACGAAGGGCTTGCCGGCGAACCGGTCCTTCGCCTGCACCTCGAGGTCGGCGGCGTAGATGACGCCGTCCGCCGCCGCGATGATCGCCGGGTCCAGCGGGGTGGACCCCGCGGCGCCCTGCGTCTCGACGTGCACCTCGTGGCCGGCGGCCTTGCCCGCCTGCTCCAGCGCCTCGGCGGCCATGTACGTGTGGGCGATCCCCGTGGGGCACGAGGACACGGCGACGAACTTCATGAGGGCACGACCTCTCGCTGGACGATGTCCGCCACGGTCGCCGCGTCCGGCGCGTCGAGCAGCGACTGCCGGAACGACTCGTGCACGAGCCGGCGGGCGAGCGCGGCGAGGATCTGCAGGTGGTCGGCGTCCCCGCCGGCGGGCGCGGCGATGAGGAACACCAGGCGGGCGGGCCCGTCCGGGGCGCCCCAGTCGACGGGCTCGCGCAGCTTGCCGACCGCGAGGCTCGGGGCGGAGACGTGCTCCGACCGGGCGTGCGGCAGGCCGACGCCGCCGGGCATGCCGGTGGCCATCTGCGCCTCGCGGGCCCGGACGTCGGCGTGGAAGCCGTCGGCGTCGGTGACCCGGCCCGCGGCGGCGAGCAGGGCGATGAGCTGGCGGGTCGCGTCGTCGCGGTCCGCCGCGGCGAGGTCGACGCCGACCAGTTCGGCGGAGGTCAGGGGCAGGCTCATGGTCACAGCTCCTTCAGGGCGAGGGCGGGGTCGGGGTCGGCCACCAGGGCGACCTCGTCGGGACGGACGTCGGACGGGCGCGGGACGGCGCTGCCCGGGAGCAGGACGGCGGCGCGGCCCCAGGCGACCGCGCGGCGCAGCCGGTCCGGGGGCGGGCCGTCGGCCGCGAGGTAGCCGGCGAGGGTCGAGTCCCCCGCGCCGACCGTGGACACGGGCAGCAGGCCGGGGCCGCCGGCCCACCAGGAGCCGCCGTCGGTGACGAGCAGCGCGCCGTGCGCGCCGAGGCTGACCAGGACCGCGGCCGTGCCGAGCGCCTGGACCTCGCGGGCCGCGGCGAGGACGTCGCCCACGGTGGTCAGCTCGTGGCCGGCGAGCTCGGCCAGCTCCTCGTCGTTGGGCTTCACCAGCGCGAGCCCGCCGTGCCGGACCGCGGCGGCGAACGGCGCGCCGGAGGTGTCCAGCACGACGGGCACGCCGTGCCGGGCGCCGAGATCGGCCACGGCGGTGAAGAAGTCGTCGTCCAGCCCGGCCGGCAGGCTGCCCGCGGCGACCACGGCGGTCGCGCCCGCGAGCTCGGACTCCACCGCCGCGAGCAGGGCGGCGACCTCGTCCGGGGCGAGCGCGGCGCCGGGGGCGTTGATCTTGGTGGTCGCCCCGCTCGACTCGGTCAGGGTGATGTTGGACCGGGTGTCCCCCGCCACGGGCACCGGCCGGGCGTCGACGCCCTGGGCCGCGAGCAGCGCCACGACCTGCGCGCCGTCGGCGCCGCCGGACGGCATGACCGCGCGGGACGCGACGCCGTGCGCCGCGAGCGCCCGGGACACGTTGATGCCCTTGCCGCCGGGGTGCAGGTGGGTGGCCGCGGCGCGGTTCACCTCGCCGACCGCCAGGCGCTCCAGGTGCAGGGCGCGGTCCAGGCTGGGGTTCGGGGTCAGGGTCACGACCCGGGGGGCGGTCACGCGCGCACCACCCGCGGGCCGGCGGCCTCGACCTCGTCCGCGAGCTCGGGCAGCACGCCCGAGTCGGTGACCAGCGTGTCCACCTGCTCGAGCGGGGCCACGTGGGCGAAGTCCGCGCGGCCGAGCTTGGTGTGGTCCGCGAGCACCACCGTGCGCCGGGCCGCCGTCACCAGCGCCCGCTTCACCGCGGCCTCCGCGAGGTCCGGGGTCGTGAGGCCGTGCTCGACGCTCAGGCCGTTGGTGCCCAGGAACGCCGTGTCGACGTGGATGTCCGCGAGCTCGCGCAGCGCCCAGGTGCCGACCGCGGCGAGCGTCCGGCCCCGGACCGTCCCGCCGACCAGGTGCAGCGTGATGCCGGGCCGGGTGGCGAGCACCGTGGCGACCGGGAGCGCGTGCGTGACCACGGTCAGCTCGCGGTCGGTGGGCAGCAGCTCCGCGAGCCGCACCGTCGTGGTGCCCGCGTCCAGGATGATCGCGCCGCCGGCCGGCAGCTCCTCCAGCGCGGCCTTGGCGATGCGGTCCTTCTCCCCCGACAGCAGGCCCTCGCGCTGCGCGAGCCCGGGCTCGAAGCCGAGCTGCTCGACCGGGATCGCGCCGCCGTGCACCCGGCGGACCAGGCCGTGCCGCTCCAGGACCGTGAGGTCGCGGCGCACCGTCTCCGGCGTGACGTCCAGGGTGGTCGCGAGCGAGGCGACGTCCACGCGCCCGTCCCGTCGCGCGGCGGCCAGGATCTGCTGCTGGCGCTCCGTTGCGTACACGTCGCCTCCGTCGGTTCCGGTCCTCGTCCCGCAGGGGGCCCGGGTGCCGGGAGGGCCCGGCGCTGGGCTTGCTGCGCGACCCAGCATGCCCCACTCGGACACCGAAACGCAAGCAATCAAACCGACTCGGACTCAAACACGAACCAAACGGGCATCCGGACCTGTCCGGGCCCCGGGACGCCAAGACAGGAGACGAGTGGAGCCCGGAGACGGCCGAGGGCCGCGACCCCCTCGGGGTCGCGGCCCTCGGCGCGCGCGGGTGCCGGCGTCAGCGCGGCTGGTACGGGGAGACCACGATCTCCACGCGCTGGAACTCCTTGAGGTCCGAGTACCCGGTGGTCGCCATCGCGCGGCGCAGGGCGCCGATGAGGTTGAGCGAGCCGTCGGCGGTGTGGCCCGGGCCGAACAGCACCTGGTCGAGCGTCCCGGCCTGGCCGACCTGCACCCGCTCGCCGCGCGGCAGGTGCGGGTGGTGCGCCTCCGGGCCCCAGTGCCAGCCCCGGCCGGGGGCGTCCGTGGCGCGGGCCAGCGCGGCGCCCAGCATGACGGCGTCCGCGCCGCAGGCGATCGCCTTGACCAGGTCCCCGGACCGGCCCACGCCGCCGTCGGCGATGACGTGCACGTACCGGCCGCCGGACTCGTCGAGGTAGTCCCGGCGCGCGGCCGCGACGTCCGCCACCGCGGTGGCCATCGGGGCGTGGATGCCGAGCGACACCCGGGTGGTGTGCGCCGCGCCGCCGCCGAAGCCGACCAGCACGCCCGCCGCGCCCGTGCGCATGAGGTGCAGCGCCGCGGTGTAGGTGGACGCGCCGCCGACGATCACCGGCACGTCGAGCTCGTAGATGAACCGCTTGAGGTTGAGCGGCTCCGCGCGGCCGGACACGTGCTCGGCCGACACGGTGGTGCCCCGGATGACGAACAGGTCGACGCCCGCGTCGACGACGTCCTTCCAGAACTCCTGGGTCCGCTGCGGCGACAGCGCGCCGGCGACCGTGACGCCCGCGTCGCGCACCTCGCCGACCCGGCGACGGATCAGCTCCGGCTGGATCGGGGCGGAGTAGATCTCCTGCATCCGGGCGGTGGCCTCGCCGGCCGGCAGCTGGGCGATCTGCGCCAGCAGGGGCTCCGGGTCCTCGTACCGGGTCCACAGGCCCTCGAGGTCGAGGACGCCGAGCCCGCCCGCGCGACCCAGCGCGACCGCGGTCGCGGGGCTCATCACGGAGTCCATCGGCGCCGCCAGCACCGGCAGGTCGAAGTGGTACGCGTCGATCTGCCAGCCGACGGACACCTCCTCGGGGTCCCGGGTGCGCCGGGAGGGCACCACGGCGACGTCGTCGAAGGAGAATGCGCGCCGTCCCCGCTTGCCGCGGCCGATCTCGATCTCGTTGCTCACCGGGACAGGCTACCGGCGCGGGCGCACGACGCGGGCCCCGCCGCGACGTGCGACGGGGCCCGCGTGGGTGGCGGCGCCGGGGCGCCGCGACGAGGAGGACCGGGCTCAGCCCGCGACCGCGTCGACCACCGCGGCGCTGAACGCCGGCAGGTCGTCGGGGTTCCGCGACGTGATGAGCGTGGACCCGCCCACCTGGGACACGACGACCTCCTGGTCCACCCAGGTGGCGCCCGCGTTGCGCAGGTCGGTGGCCAGGCTCGGGTAGGACGTGAGCGTGACGCCGTCCACCACGCCGGCCTCGATGAGCGTCCACGGCCCGTGGCAGATGGCCGCGACGGGCTTCCCCGCGCCGAGCACGGCCTTCACCAGCGCCTGCGCGTCCTCCTGGGTGCGGAGCGTGTCGGCGTTCACGGTGCCGCCCGGGATGACGAGCGCGTCGATCTCGTCCGCGGACACCTGGTCCAGCGTGCGGTCGACCGGGTACTCGCCGCCCGGGTCGAGGTCGTTGTTGACGGCGCGGACGGTGCCCGCCTCGGCGGACACGAGGACGGGGGTGCCGCCCTCGTCGGCGACGGCCTGCCAGGGCGTCGTGAGCTCGGGCTCCTCGATGCCCTTGTCACTGGTGAGGAACGCGACGGTACGGCCGGTCAGGCGAGCCATGACGACTCCTTCCGTGAGGGGTCCCCGCGGTCCGCGGGGTCTGCCTCCACCCTCACCCGGACGGCCGCCGCCCGCATCCGGGCCCCGCCACACGCCGCGCGGGGTCCCCGGGAGCGTCGGTGGCCGGTGCGATGCTGGCGGCGCAGGAAGGAGAGCGACGCGATGACCTGGACCGACGGGCCGCTGCTGGGGTTCGACACCGAGACCACCGGCGTGGACACCGACCACGACCGCATCGTGACGGCCGCGCTGGTCCGCCGGGACCGGGACGGGACGCACGTGCGCACCTGGCTGGTCGACCCCGGCGTCGAGATCCCCGAGGGCGCCAGCGCGATCCACGGCATCAGCACCGAGCACGCCCGCGCGCACGGCGTCGAGCCGCGCGGCGCCCTGGACGAGATCGCGGGCACCATCGCCGACGCGGTGCGCGAGGGGATCCCGGTCGTGGCCTACAACGCGTCCTTCGACCTGTGCCTGCTGGAGGCCGAGCTGCGCCGGCACGACCTGCCGACCGTGGAGGACCGCCTCGGCGGCGAGCTGCGCCCGGTCATCGACCCGCTCGTGCTGGACCGCGCCGAGGACCGGTACCGGTCCGGCAAGCGCAAGCTCGTCGACCTGTGCGGCGTCTACCAGGTGGTGGACACCGGCAGCCTGCACACCGCCGACGTGGACGTGGTCGCGACCCTCGACGTGCTCGAGCGGATCGTCGGGCGGTTCCCGCACCTGGGCGACCTCGACCTGGTCTCGCTGCACGACTACCAGGTGACCGCGCACCGGGCGTGGGCCGAGGCGTTCAACGCCTGGCGCACGGAGCGCGGGCACACCGGGCCGGGTGCCGAGTCGACCTGGCCGAGCCGGGCGGCGTCGCGGGCGGCAGCCGCCGCGGGGGCACCGGGGACCGGCACGCCGCTGGAGCCCCTGCCGGCGCCGCAGCCCGCCGCCGCGGCCGCGCCCGTCGCCGCCGCGCCCGCGCCGAACCTCGCCGCCCGGGTCACCGGACGGATCGCCACGCAGCCCGCGCTCCCCGTCCGCGTGACCCCGGAGCCCGTCGCGATCCGGCACGACCCGGCCCGCGACCGCCGGTTCGCCGGCCGGCCGATCCAGGACACCCTGATCGCCTGACCTGCGCCATCGGCGCGATCCGCAACACCGGTCATGAGGTCGGGATCAGCCGCACGGACAGCCGCGCACACGATCTCCCCATCCGGAGGGGTGCCGATATCTCATCCATGAGTTAGCGTCGTCGTCGTGACCATGACCAACCCGACGACCGGAGCCGTCCCGACGGTGACCTCGTCCCTCCCCGTCGTCACCCCGACCCTCCCCGAGCAGCTGGCCCACGTGGGCTCGCTCGTCCGGTCCGCGCGCCGCCACCGCGGCCTGACGCAGACCCAGCTCGCCGAGCTCCTCGGCACCAGCCAGTCCGCCGTGCACCGCATCGAGCAGGGCGCGCAGAACCTCAGCCTCGACATGCTGACCCGGATCGGCGCCGCGCTCGACTCCCCGATCGTCACCCTCGGCGGCCCGCAGCACACGCACCTGCGGGTGCGGGGCGGCGCCCAGCTGTCCGGGCGGCTCGACGTGAACACGTCCAAGAACGGCGCGGTCGCCCTGCTCTGCGCCTCGCTGCTCAACCGCGGCACCACGCGGCTCAAGAACGTCGCGCGGATCGTGGAGGTCGACCGGATCGTCGACGTGCTGCGGTCCGTCGGCGTGCGCGCCACCTGGTCCGCCGACGGCCGCGACCTCGAGATCGTCGTCCCGAAGGACCTCGACCTCGAGGCCATCGACGTCGACGCCGCCCGCCGCACCCGGTCGATCATCATGTTCTTCGGCCCGCTGCTCGGCCAGCACGACGAGTTCCGGCTGCCGTACGCCGGCGGCTGCGACCTCGGCTCCCGCACCGTCGAGCCGCACATGATCGCGCTGCGCCCGTTCGGCCTGTCCGTCACCGCCAGCGGCGGCCGCTACCTGGCCCGCGTGTCCGACCCCGGCACCGAGAACCTGTCGATCGTGCTCACCGAGCGCGGCGACACCGTGACCGAGAACGCGCTCATGGCCGCGGCCCGCCGCCCGGGCGTCACCACCATCCGCAACGCCAGCCCGAACTACATGGTCCAGGACCTGTGCTTCTACCTCGAGCTGCTGGGCGTCCGCGTCGAGGGCATCGGCACCACCACCCTGCGCGTGCACGGCAAGTCCGACATCGACGCCGACGTGGAGTACGCGGTGTCCGAGGACCCGGTCGAGGCGATGAGCCTGCTGACCGCCGGCATCGTCACCGGGTCGGAGATCACGGTCGGCCGGGTGCCGATCGAGTTCATGGAGATCGAGCTCGCGACCCTGTCGGAGATGGGCCAGCGCTACACGCTGTCCGAGGAGTACACCGCGCACAACGGCCGCACGCGGCTCGTCGACATCACGGTGCACCCGAGCGAGCTGCGCGCGCCGCTGGACAAGATCCACCCGATGCCGTTCCCCGGCCTCAACATCGACAACCTGCCGTTCTTCGCGGTGATCGCCGCGTGCGCGACCGGGTCGACGCTGGTGCACGACTGGGTCTACGAGGGCCGGGCGATCCACCTGACCGACCTCACCCGGCTCGGCGCCGACGTGCGGCTGCTCGACGCGCACCGGCTGCAGGTGTCCGGCCCGACCCGCTGGTCCGGCGCCGAGGTGTCCTGCCCGCCGGCCCTGCGCCCCGCGGTCGTCATCCTGCTCGCCATGCTGGCGGCGAAGGGCGAGAGCGTGCTGCGCAACGTCGACATCATCGCCCGCGGCTACGAGGGCCTGCAGGAGCGGCTCGTCGAGCTCGGCGCGCAGATCGAGACGTTCCGGGACTGACACCCGGACGCGGAAGGGGCCGGGTGCGATCCGCACCCGGCCCCTCCTGCGTGTCTCAGCGCACCGTGCGTCAGCGCACCGTGTAGTTCGGCGACTCCGAGATCATCTGCACGTCGTGCGGGTGCGACTCCTTGAGCCCCGCCGGCGTGATCCGGACGAACTTCCCCCGCTGCTGCAGCTGCGGGATCGTGCGCGCGCCGACGTAGAACATCGACTGGTGCAGGCCGCCGACCAGCTGGTGCGCCACCGCCGCGAGCGGGCCGCGGTACGGGACCTGGCCCTCGATGCCCTCGGTGATGATCTCGTCGTCGGTCAGGTCGCCCTGGAAGTACCGGTCCTTCGAGTACGACCGGCGGTCGCCGCGGCTCTGCATCGCGCCGAGCGACGCCATGCCGCGGTAGCGCTTGAACTGCTTGCCGTTGACGAACACCAGGTCGCCCGGCGACTCGTCGCAGCCGGCGATGAGCCCGCCGACCATGACGCTGTCCGCACCGGCCACGAGGGCCTTGGCGATGTCGCCCGAGTACTGCAGGCCGCCGTCGGCGATCACCGGGACGCCCGCGGGCTTCGCGGCCAGCGAGGCCTCGTAGACCGCGGTGACCTGCGGCACGCCGACGCCGGCGACGACGCGGGTGGTGCAGATCGAGCCCGGGCCCACGCCGACCTTGACCGCGTCCACGCCCGCGTCGACCAGCGCCTGCGCGCCCTCGCGGGTCGCGATGTTGCCGCCGATGACCTGGACGTGCCGCGTGCCCGGGTCGGACTTGATGCGGCGGACCATGTCGAGCATGAGCCGGGCGTGGCCGTTCGCGGTGTCGACGACGAGCGCGTCCACGCCGGCCTCGACGAGCGCGGACACGCGGTCCCAGGCGTCCCCGAAGAAGCCGACGGCCGCGGCGACGACCAGGCGGCCGCTCGCGTCCTTCGTGGCCATCGGGTACTGCTCGGACTTCACGAAGTCCTTGACGGTGATGAGGCCCTGCAGGCGGCCGTCCGCGTCGACCAGCGGCAGCTTCTCGACCTTGTGCTTGCCGAGCAGCGCCGCGGCGTCGTCGTTCGAGATGCCGACCGGGCCGGTGACCAGCGGCATCGACGTCATCGTGTCGCGCACCCGGCGGGTGGTGAACTCCGCCGGCGGCACGAACCGCAGGTCGCGGTTGGTGATGATGCCCAGCAGGCGGCGGTCGTCGTCCACGACCGGCAGGCCGGACACGCGGTACTTGGCGCAGAGCGCGTCGAGCTCGGCCAGCGTCGCGTCGGGGCCCACGGTCACCGGGTCGGAGACCATGCCGGACTCGGAGCGCTTCACCAGGTCGACCTGGTGGGCCTGCGCCTCGATCGACAGGTTGCGGTGCAGGACGCCGATGCCGCCCTGGCGCGCGAGGGCGATGGCCATGCGCGACTCGGTGACGGTGTCCATCGCGGCGGACACCAGCGGGATCGACAGGGAGATCTCACGCGTGAGCCGGGTCGTGGTGTCGACCTCGCTCGGGATGACGTCGGTCTCGCCCGGGAGGAGCAGGACGTCGTCGTAGGTGAGACCGATGAAGCCGAACGGGTCGGCAGGCGCGGCGGATCCAGGGGTACCCAGGTCGGTCATCCACCCATGATACGGCCGCCCCGCGCGCCTCCAGGCGCCCGCCGGGGTGACCTGCGCGACGCACCCGCGGGGGTGGCGCCGCGCCCGCAGTCAGCGGATGAGGCCCCGGCGCAGCCCGATCGCCACGGCCTGCGCGCGGTCGGCGGCGCCGAGCTTGCGGAACAGCCGGCGGGCGTGGGTCTTGATGGTGTCCTCGGACAGGAACAGCTCCTGGCCGATCTGCGCGTTCGACCGGCCGTTGCTCATGCCGACCAGCACCTCGACCTCGCGCTTGGTCAGCGAGACCTCGTCGCGGGCGGTGGCCTGCGCGGGCAGCTCGACCCGGGTGACGACCGGCGTCGGCGCGCTCGCCACGGCACCGTGGCCGTGCGCCGTGAGGCCGTCGTGCGGCACCGCGCCGGGCGCACCGGGGATGCCCGGGCTCGCGAGGATGTGCGCCGCCACCGCGGCGAGCTCCGCGCGGCCCACGTCGGGCGCCAGGTAGCCGCGGGCGCCGAGCGCGATGGCCCGGTCGAGCGCGATCTCGTCGCCGGGCACCGCCAGCATCACGACCGTGGACTGGGAGGGGACCGCGCGCAGCCGGCGGATCGCCTCCACGGGGCCCGGGGTGGGCAGGTGCGCGTCGAGCAGCACGATGGTCGGCGGGACGCGCCGGGCCAGCGTGATCAGCTCGTCCACGGACGCGGCCGCGCGCACCGGGGCCAGTGCGGGCACCCCGAGTGCCGTCAGGACGATGCGCTCCCGCACCGCCGTCGATCCGTGGCACACCACGACGCCCGCCATCGACCTCCGCCTTCCGCCTGTGCCAGGACCCTGGCGGATCCGGCTTCCTTCCTGTATCGGCCGGATCCGGCCCGACGTTAGCGTCCAGGAAGACCCAGGTGTCAGGCGCAGACGGCCAGCACCTCGTGCACCAGGCCCGGCACCGTGCGCACCCGGTGCACCTGGCGACCGAGCGGGACCTCCCCCGCGGCCTCGTCGGGGACCATCACGAACACCGGCAGCTCCGCGTGCGCCTCGGCCACCGCGTCGACGAGCCCCAGGTCGGGGGCCGTCTGCTCGCTCAGGAGCACCACCGCCGACGGCGACGTCATGGCCGCGATCTCGAGCAGCCGGTGCCGGCCCGTGGGGCCCGCGACCACGCGTGCGTCGACGCCGGCGTCGGCCAGCGCGCCCGCGAGGACGTGCAGCGACAGCGGCCGGGGTTCACCCGGTGCGGCGAGCAGCAGGACGATCCGGCGGCGCGACGGGTGCCGCGGGACGCGGCCGGAGCGGTCCCGGAGCACCGCGAGCGCCGCGGCGGCGACGAGCGCGTCGGGCTCGTCCCCGGGGCGGGCGAGCACCGTGCGGGACGCGATGCCGGCGCGGGCGGGCGCGACCAGGTCGGACCACCAGCGGACCAGGTCCCCGCCCACCGGGATCGCCAGCAGGCGGGCGACCTCGGCGGCGTCGGCGCGCAGCGCGGCGTCGATGACCGAGGTCGGGGTGGCGGGCCGGGGCGGGCGCGCCCCCCGGCCGCCCGGGGCGGCGGGCGCTGCGGCCCCCGGGGACGGGGCCCGGCGCGGGTCGGCGGCCGCCGCGTCCTCGCGGGCGCGCGCGTCGGGAACGGCGGCGAGGTGGCGGACCGCGCCGGCGGATGCGCGCGGGTCGTCCGTCGCGGCGGCGGTGCCGGTGGGCCCGGTGCCGTCCGCAGCGGCACCGGCATCGGGCGCGGCGCCCCCCGTGGCGTCGGCACCGGCACCGGCACCGGCACCGGCTCCGCCGACCCGGTCCGCCGATCCGCCGGTCGCGGCGTGGCCGGCACGCGAGCCGTCGTGCCCGTGCGGCACGTCCGGCTCGAGCAGCGGGACCGGGGCGCCCTCGCGTGCCAACCGGGCGGCGTCGGCGGGCGGCACGCCGTCCAGCGTCAGCGAGCGCATCGTCATCAGCCGCGCCAGGTCCGCCGTGCTGTACCGGCGGTGCGCGCCCGCCGTGTGCTCGGACGGGCCGAGTCCGTAGCGGCGGTCCCAGGTGCGCAGCGTGGCGGGGGCGACCCCGAGGCGCGCGGCGACGGCGGCGACGGTGAGGATCGGCCCGTCGAGCTCGACCGGCTCGGTGGCGCGGTCGCCGGGGCCCCGCCCGGCGTCGCCGGTCGGCTCCTCGTCCTCGCTGTGCTGCATCTCGTCCGTCTCGTCCTCGCCGTCGGTCCCGCGGCTCGCCCTCGATTGTGCCGGGGATCTGGCGCGGTTTCCAGCGCGCACCGGGCGGACCGCGCCAGCACCGCGGACCCGACGACGCCAACCGCGCCACGAACCGCGCCAGCGCTGGTGGGCGCCCTGAAGCGTTTGACGACGAACCGATTCGCGACACGGTCTTGAACAACTACTGGCGCGGTTGTACTGTCCTCATCAGTGCAGTTCAGCCGACGCACCAGGGACCTCGGTCCCAGAACGCTCGTCGGTCGGACCGCCCCCCGCACGTCATCAGAACGGCGCCACCGCGCCGAGTGGATGGAGGACCCCCATGGCCGAGATCTCCCGCCTCCCGGGACCCGTGATGGAGCTCTGGGAGTGGCAGTACGAGGGTGCCTGCCGCGACGCCGACCAGGACCTGTTCTTCCACCCCGAGGGCGAGCGGGGCGCAGCGCGTCGGCGCCGCGCCGAGGCGGCCAAGGCCATCTGCGCCACCTGCCCCGTCATCAACGAGTGCCGCGAGCAGTCGCTCGCGGTCCGGGAGCCGTACGGCGTCTGGGGCGGCCTGTCCGAGGACGAGCGCACCGCCGTCCTCGCCGAGCGCGCCGGCCGGACGACCCACCAGGCGATCTGAGCCACGAGGCGGCCGAGCCGCCCGGCGGCCTGGGCGCCGCCACCTGAAGCGTGGCGACCGAGCGCGGTGCGACACCGCGCGGTCGCCGTCCACGAGCGACGGGGCCCCTCCGCATGCGGAGGGGCCCCGTCGTGCTGTCCGGCCCGCCCGGCCCGCCCGGCCCCCGGCCGACCGGCCGCCCGCGGGTCGGCGCGGTCGACCGTCGCGGGGGGTACCCGACACGTCGAGCGGGTACCCGCCGACCACCCCCTCGGCGCGTCGACCACCCCCTCGGCGGAGCCCCTGCAGCACGGGCGGCGCCTCGGCGCCGGCTACCGCGTCGCGATCGGACCGCCCCCGCCGGGGACGACGAAGGCCCCCTCCGTCCGCGGAGGGGGCCTTCGTCGTCACGACCGCCGGCCCCACGGGCCGGCGGGGGGCGTCACTTGGTGACGACCGCCAGGATGTCGCGCGCGGAGAGGATGAGGTACTCCTCGCCGTCGTACTTGACCTCGGTGCCGCCGTACTTGCTGTAGATGACCTTGTCACCGACCGCCACGTCGAGCGGGACGCGGTTGCCGTTGTCGTCGATGCGACCCGGACCCACGGCCAGGACCTCGCCCTCCTGGGGCTTCTCCTTGGCGCTGTCCGGGATGACCAGACCGGAGGCGGTCGTCTGCTCCGCCTCGAGCGTCTTGACGACGATCCGGTCCTCGAGCGGCTTGATGGAGACCGACACAGCGGACCTCCCCTTCGCGTGTGAGTGCTGCCTGATGTCCGTTGTCGCCCCGTCGGTCCTGCCGTCGTCGCGGGTGCCGGCCGACCTGCGGTGCGCTGGCACTCCCACGAGGAGAGTGCCGATCAGCACTCTAGGAACCCGTTAGCACTCGGTCAAGGCGAGTGCCAACGTCCGGGGGGTCCGCGTCACATCCGTCCGCCCTCGTCGCGCTGGCGGACGCCGGGCCGTGGCGCCGTGCGAGGATCGCGGGATGGACGCGTCCGGCCTCGCCAAGCTGCTCAGCCCCGAGGGCTGGGCCCTGCTGTCCGCCCTCCCCCCGTACGACGAGCGGCACGCGATGGCCCTGTCCGAGCGGCTGCGCAAGGACGGCTTCGACGCCGACCTGGTCGCCGCCGCCCTGACCCAGTCGCGGCTGCGCGCGAAGGCGCACGACAAGCTCGGCGAGTTCGCCGACGGCATGCTGTTCACCCCCGCGGGCCTGGAGCAGGCGACCCGGCTGGTCGTCGCCGCCCGGCACGCCCGCCGGTACGCGGCCGCCGGCGTCACCCGGGTCGCCGACCTGACCTCCGGCCTCGGTGCCGACGCGATGGCGTTCGCGGGGGTCGGTCTGCGGGTGCTCGCGGTCGACGCCGACGAGACCACCGCCGCCCTGGCGACGATCAACCTGCGCGCGTTCCCCGAGGCCGAGGTCCGGCACGGCGACGGCCTGGCGGTCGACCTCGCCGCCGAGGGCGTGGACGGCGTGTACGCCGACCCCGCGCGCCGGACGTCGGGCGGCAGCCGGGTGTTCGACCCCGCGGCGTACGCCCCGCCGCTGGACGACGTCCTCGCCCTGCGCGAGCGCGTGCCCGCCCTGGGCCTCAAGCTCGGCCCGGGCGTGCCGCACAGCGCCCTGCCGGACGACGCCGAAGCGCAGTGGGTGTCGGTGGACGGCGACGTCGTGGAGCTCGGCCTGTGGTTCGGTCCGCTCGCCCCCGAGGGCCCGGGCCGGTCCGCCCTGCTGCTGGGTGCCGGCGGTGGGTCCGCCGTGCTGCGCGCCGCCGCCGAGCGCACCCGGGCCGAGGTCGGGCCCGTCGGCGCCTACCTCTACGAGCCCGACGGCGCCGTGATCCGCGCCGGGCTCGTCGCCGAGGTCGCCGCCGAGGTGCAGGGACGGCTCGTGGACAGCACGATCGCCTACGTGACCTCCGACGCGCTGCACGCGACCCCGTTCGCCACGGCCTACCGCGTGCTCGACACCCTGCCGTTCGGCCTCAAGCGGCTCCGGGCCTACCTGCGCGAGCGCGGGGTCGGGTCGCTGACGATCAAGAAGCGCGGCACCGCCGTCGTCCCCGAGCAGCTGCGCCGCCAGCTCGACCTCCGGGGCACCGCTGCCGCCACGATCGTGCTCACCCGCGTCGCCGGCCAGCAGCAGGTGCTGCTCGTCGAGCCCGTCGGCGCCGCCGCGTGACCACCCCGGCCCGGCTGCCGTTCGCGCGGTCCGAGCGGTCGACCGTCGGCATCGAGTGGGAGCTCGCGCTCGTCGACGCCGACTCCGGGGACCTGCGCCAGGTCGCCAGCACCGTCCTCGACGCCGTCCGCCCCGCGGGCGCGGCCGAGCACCCGGCGATCAAGCAGGAGCTGCTGCTCAACACCGTCGAGGTCGTGTCCGGCGTCTGCCGCACGGTCGGCGAGGCGGGGGCGGACCTGCAGCGGGCGATCGACGAGGTGCGGACCGTCACCGACCCGCTGCGCGTCGAGCTGATGAGCGCGGGCACGCACCCGTTCGCCCGCTGGGCCCAGCAGAAGGTCACGGACAAGCAGCGGTACGCCACCCTGATCGACCGGACGCAGTGGTGGGGCCGGCAGATGCTGATCTACGGCGTGCACGTGCACGTCGGCGTCGAGGACCGGGACAAGGTGCTGCCGATCTCCCGCGCCCTGCTGACCACGTTCGCGCACCTGCAGTCGCTCTCCGCGTCCAGCCCGTTCTGGGGCGGCAAGGACACCGGGTACGCGTCGAACCGCGCGCTCATGTTCCAGCAGCTGCCGACCGCCGGGCTGCCCTTCCCGTTCGAGCGCTGGGACCAGCTCGAGGTCTACGTCGGCGACATGCTGCACACCGGGGTCATCGACGCGTTCGACGAGGTGCGCTGGGACGTCCGCCCGTCGCCGCGGTTCGGCACCATCGAGGCCCGGATCTGCGACGGCTCCCCCAGCCTGCTCGAGGTGACGGCGCTCGCCGCCCTGACGCACTGCCTCGTCGAGCACTTCTCGACCCTGCTCGACCGCGGCCAGGAGCTGCCCACCATCCCGCCGTGGTTCGCGCAGGAGAACAAGTGGCGCTCCGCGCGCTACGGCATGGACGCCATCATCATCACGAACGCGGCCGGCGACGAGGAGCTCGTGACCGACGCCGTCGCGCGGCTGCTGGTCGACCTGGAGCCGGTCGCCGAGCGGCTGGGCTGCGCGGCCGAGCTCGACGCCGTCCGGGTCATCCTGCGCAAGGGCGCGTCCTACCAGCGGCAGCGCGCCGTGGCCCGGCGGAACGCGGGCGAGCTCGACGCCGTGGTCGCGTCGCTGGTCGCGGAGATGCGGGCGGGCCGGCCGCTCTGACGCCGTCGGGCGCGCGACTCAGACCGTGACGGTCTCCAGCGGCATCGTGGAGTCGACGCCGATCGCGAAGTCCGACGCCGGCAGCCCGCGACGCACGACCGCGGCGCCCAGCGCGGCGATCATCGCGCCGTTGTCCGTGCAGTACTTGATCGGCGGGATGCGCAGGTCGATCCCCGCCGCGGCGCACCGCTCGGCGGCCATGTCCCGCAGCTGGGAGTTCGCGGAGAACCCGCCGCCGACCACCAGGGTGTCGACGCCGTGCTCCCGGCAGGCCGCGATCGTCTTGGCCGTGAGCACGTCGGCCACCGACGCCGCGAACGACGCGGACACGTCCTCGAGCGGGATGGGCTCGCCGGCGTCCTCGCGCGCCTCGACCCAGCGGGCCACGGCGGTCTTCAGGCCGGAGAACGAGAAGTCGTACGCGTGCTCCGCCTGGTCCTTCGCCGCGGTGAGGCCGCGCGGGAACCGGATGGCCGTCGGGTCGCCCTCGCGCGCCAGCCGGTCGATGTGCGGGCCACCGGGGTAGGGCAGCCCGAGCAGCCGGCCGACCTTGTCGAACGCCTCCCCCGCCGCGTCGTCGAGCGTGGAGCCGAGCTCGCGCACCCCGGTCACGACGTCGTCGATCAGCAGCAGGCTGGAGTGCCCGCCGGACACGACGAGCGCCATGACCCGGTCGGGGAACAGGCCGTGCACCAGCTCGTCGACGGCGGCGTGGCCGATGACGTGGTTCACGCCGTACAGCGGCTTGCCGAGGCCGTACGCGAGCGCCTTCGCGGCGGCCGTGCCGACGGTGAGCGAGCCGACGAGGCCGGGCCCGGCGGTGACCGCGACCGCGTCGACGTCCGCGAGGGTGACCCCCGCCGTGCCGAGCGCGCGCTCGATCGTCGGGATCATCGCCTCGAGGTGGGCGCGGGAGGCGATCTCGGGGATGATCCCGCCGAACCGAGCGTGCTCGTCCATGGAGGACGCGACGGCGTCGACCAGGAGCTCGCTGCGGTCGGCGTGGGCGCGGACCAGGGCGACCCCGGTCTCGTCGCAGGACGTCTCGATCCCCAGGACGAGGGGCGCTTCAGGCATGCCCCCGAGTCTAGGCCGCGCGCCGCGGTCCCCTCGCGCGGGCGGCTCCCGTCGCGCGTGCGGACGGTGTGACACGGTTCACGCAGGCAACAGGGATGACCTCGTAGATGTTGCGCATTCAACGGATCATGAGCATCGACACCGCACCGTCGTCCGCCGCCGCCGACCTCCGCGTCCCGCAGGAGATCGTGGACCTGGTGTTCCGGGACGCCCGCACCGTCAACACGTTCACCGACGGCGAGGTCACCGACGAGCAGGTCCGCGCCGTCTGGGACGTCGTCCGCTGGGGCCCGACCGCGATGAACTCGCTGCCGCTGCGCCTGCTGCTCGTCCGCTCGGGCGAGGGCCGTGAGCGCCTCGTCGAGCACATGAACGAGGGCAACAAGGCCAAGACCCGGCGCGCCCCGCTCAGCATCGTCGTGGCCGCCGACGTCGACTTCCACGAGCAGCTGCCCCGCCTGGCGCCGCACATGGCCGGCGCCCGGGACAACTTCGCCGGCATGGAGGACGTCCGCGCCCGGATGTCCCGCGACAACGCCTTCCTGCAGGCGGGCTACCTGATCGTGGGCCTGCGGGCCGCCGGGCTGCACGTCGGGCCGATGACCGGCTTCGACGCGCCCGGCCTGGACGCCGACCTGCTGGCCGGCTCGGGCTGGCGCTCGATCATGGTGCTGAACGTGGGCAGCGCACCGCAGGACGTCGAGGGCTTCGGCATGCCGGCCTCGCACCCGCGCCAGGGCCGCCTCGACTTCGAGGACGTCGCCCGCACGGTCTGACGACGCGCGCCGCCCGCCGCACGCCGCCCGCCTCGCCGGGCGGCCGCGCACGAGGGCCCCGCACCGGTTCGTCCGGGCGGGGCCCTCGTCGCGTCGGGGACCCGGCAGCCCGCGCGCCGGGTGCGGCGCAGCGGGGCGGGAGCGGGCGACGCCGCGTCAGGCCTTGCGGCGCATCGTCCAGGCGTCGACGTTCTCGGGCTGGTAGTACCCCTTGCGCCGGCCGAACCGCTCGAAGCCCGCCCGCTCGTACAGCCGGAGCGCCGGCTCGTTGTCGACCCGCACCTCCAGCAGCACGTCGCCCGCGCCGAGCTCGCGCGCGTGGTCGAGCAGCGCGTCCAGCAGCATCCGGCCGACCCCGCGGCCCTGCGCGTCCGGGCGGGTGCCGACGGTCATCACCTGGCCGTCGTAGCCGTCGAACCACAGGCCCGCGTAGCCGACCAGCTCGCCCGACGCGCGGTCCTGCGCGCCGACGTACCAGCGGCCGGGGCCGGTGATCTCCTCGGCCAGCGACGCCCGGGACCAGGCGCCCCCGCCGAACAGCGCCTCCTCCATGTCCTCGAGCGCGTCGAGGTCGGCGTCGACCAGCGGCCGGAGCAGGACGTCGGCGGTGCGGCCGTCCGGGGCGGGGCGCCGCGCGGCGTCGTCCGGCGGGGCCGCACCCGGCTCGGCCGCGCCGCTCGCGACGGCGGCCGTCGCGTCCGCCGCCGCGTCGTCCCCGGGCGACGTCACGCCCGCGCCCGCTTCGCGGCGGCGGGCGGCACCGCGTCCGGGCGGCGCAGGTACAGCGGCTCGGTCGGCAGCACCAGGCCCTCGCCGCCGGCCGCGAGCCGGGCGAGCGCGACGCGCGCCAGGTCCGCCGCGTCGACCGCGTCGGGGGTGCCGGGCACCGGCGGCAGGAGCTCCGGGTACAGCGCGGTGCCGGGGCCCACCAGCAGCAGGCCGTCGAGGCCCTGCTCCGCCACGGCCGCCGGGGTCGCGACGCCCGGACCCTCGACCGCCTCGACGGACGGCTCCGTCCCGGTGCCGACCACGGCGCGGTACCGGGCCCAGTAGACCTCCTTGCGCCGGGCGTCGGCGACCACGAGCACGTCCCGGCCGTCGAGGTCGGGGCCGGCCCCCGACGCCGCGCGGGCGACCGTCGCCAGCGCCAGCGCGTCGAGCGACGACACCCCGTGGACGGGGACGCCGAGCGCCAGGCCGAGCGTGCGCGCCGTGACGAGGCCGACGCGCAGCCCGGTGAACGGCGCCGGCCCGGTGCCCGCGACGACCGCGGTCAGGTCCGTGCGGGCGACGCCCGCCTCGGCCAGCACCTCGTCGAGCAGCGGGGTCAGGGTCTCCGCGTGCCGGCGGGACTCGCCGGTCGACCGGGTGGCCAGGGTGCGGCCCGCGTCGTCGACGACGGCGGCGGACGCGGCGGCGGAGGTGTCGAGGGCGAGGACGGGCACCGGTGGGATTCCTTCGGGTCGGGGGTCAGCGGGTGGGCGTCCGGGCGCGCGGCCCGGGCGCGGGTCAGGCCGGCGGGGCGGGGGGCGCGGCGGGGGCGGCGGACGGCGCGGCAGGCGCGGCGGGCGCACCGGGCAGCGCGACGCCGCGCCACCGCTCGCCCCGGGCGCGGACGGTCACGGTCCGCACCCCCGCGGCGGCGTCCTCGGCGTGCTCCGCGTGCGGCGAGGCGCCGGCGGCGTCGGCGCCCCGGGGGCGGCGCAGGGCCACCTCCAGGCGGTCGTCGGCCAGCGACTCGACCAGGCCCTCGCCCCACTCGACGACGGTCACCGACTCGTCCAGCGAGGTGTCCAGGTCGAGCGCGTCGACCTCGTCCAGCGAGCCCAGCCGGTAGGCGTCGACGTGCACCAGGGTCGGCCCGGTCGCGCCGTCGGCGCGCGGGAGCGGCGGGTGCACCCGCGCGATGACGAACGTCGGCGACGCCACCGCGCCGCGCACGCCCAGCCCCGTGCCGATCCCCTGGGTCAGCGTGGTCTTGCCCGCGCCGAGGTCGCCGGTGAGTACCACCAGGTCGCCCGCCCGCAGCAGCCCCGCGAGCGCCTCGCCGTACGCGCGGGTCGCGTCCGCGTCCGCCAGGTCCACCGTCGTCTCGGCCACCGTCGCGGTCGCCCCGTCCTGCTCGCTCACGCCACTCCCTCCGCGACGCGCTCCACGTCGCTCGCCGGGGCCTCCCGGTCGCCGTCCACGTACACCCGCGGCACCCGGGCACCGAGCCGGGTCACGATCTCGTAGCTGATGGTGGCCGCCGCGTCCGCCCAGTCCTGGGCCGTCGGGCCGCCGTCCGCACCGGTGCCGAAGAGGACCACGCGGTCGCCCGCCTGCTCCGTCGCCCCCGGCCCGAGGTCCACCATCACCTGGTCCATGCAGACCCGCCCGGCGATCGCCAGGCGCCGCCCGCCCACGCCGAGGGGGGCGCCCGGGGCACCGTCCTGCCCGGAGGCGTGCCGCGGCACCCCGTCCGCGTAGCCGAGCGGCACGACCCCGACCACCGTGTCCCGCGGCGTCACGTAGTGGTGGCCGTAGGACACGCCGTGCCCCGCCGGCAGCCGCTTGACGTTCGCCAGCTCGGCCTCGACCGTCATCGCCGGCACCAGGCCGAACCGCTCCGGCCCGCCGAGCTGCGGGACGGGGGTCAGCCCGTACAGCGCGATGCCCGGGCGCACCAGGTCGAGGTGCAGCTCCGGGTCGGTCAGCGTGGACGCCGAGGCGGCGATGTGCCGGACCTCGAACCGGGCGCCGCGGGCCTCGGCGTCCGCGGCCGCGGCGCGCAGGACGTCGCCCTGCGCGTGCAGGCTCGGGTGCCCGGGCTCGTCGGCGAACGCCAGGTGCGACCAGATGCCGACCAGCCGGACCGCGCCCTCGACCTCGAGCCGCAGCGCCTCGTCGACGACCGCCGGCAGGTCCGCCGGCGTCAGGCCGTTGCGGCCGAGGCCGGTGTCGACCTTCACGTGGATCCGGGCCGTGCGGCCGGTGGCGCGCGCGGCGTCGGCGACCTCGCGCAGCGCCCAGGGGGCGGCGACCGACAGGTCGACGTCGGCGGCCACGGCCTCCGCCAGCGGGGCGCCGGGGGCGTACAGCCAGGTCAGCACCCGGGCGGTGACGCCGCCCGCGCGCAGGGCCAGCGCCTCGGACACCTGCGCCACGCCGAGCCAGGTCGCGCCGCCCGCCACCGCGGCCCGCGCGACGGGCAGCAGGCCGTGGCCGTACGCATCGGCCTTCACGACCGCCATGAGCTGCGCCGTCGGGGCGAGGTCGCCCAGGGCCCGCGCGTTGGCACGCACGGCCCCGAGGTCCACGACCGCCCGCGCGGGAAAGCTGCTCACGTCCCCAGTCTCCCACCGGCGCACGGGTGCCTCGCGCGCGGGCGCGCTGGCGGGTCCTCGTCCGGGTCCGGTTCCGCGTCCGGGTCCGGGTCCGCGCGAGGGCGTGCGCGTGCGGCGGGCCGTCCCGGGTCAGTCGACCGTCACCACCGCGTCGGCGCGGGCGCGGGTCGCCGCGACCAGGTCGGCGTTGCGCTGGTCCGGGCCGTGCGTCCAGGCGTACGCGGCGGCCGGCGGCTTGCCGAACAGCTCGTGCCGGGCGACCAGCCGCTCGGCCCGCACCTCCTCCGGCAGGTCGACGAACCAGCACGCGTCCAGGAGGTCGCGGACCGGCGCGAACCCGTGCTGGTCCAGCAGCAGGTAGTTGCCCTCGGTGATGACCAGCGGGACGTCGGCGGGCACCGGGATCGCCCCGGCCACACCGTTGCGCAGGTCGCGGCGGTACTCGGGCGCGTACACCGTCTCCCCCGGCACCGGCTCGCGCAGCCGGCGCAGCAGCGCCACGTAGCCCGCCGCGTCGAAGGTGTCCGGTGCGCCTTTGCGGTCGGCGCGGCCGAGCCGCTCGAGCTCGGTCTGCGCGAGGTGGAACCCGTCCATCGGCACCACCACGCAGCGGCCGGGGAACGCCGCGAGGACCTGCGCGCTCAGCGTCGACTTCCCCGCGCCGGGCGCGCCCGCGATGCCGAGCAGCCGGCGGGGCGGCGCGCCGGCCCCCGCGGGCGCGTCCAGCAGCGCGGCCACCCGCGCCCGCAGGTCGTCGCGGAGCGGGGCATCCGCCGCGGGGGTGCGGGGCCGCAGGCCGTCGGGGCCGGCGTCGTGCGGGCCGGGCGCGCCGGGGCGAGCGTGCGTGCCGGGGCGGTCGGGGGCGACGCGGCGGTCGGGCGTGCCGGGGCGGTCGGGGGCGACGGCGTCGTCGCGGGTGTCAGCCACGGAGCAACCCTGCCACGGTCGCCGGGACCGCGTGCGCGACGCCCAGCGCGGTGACCGGCCCACCCGGCACCGCGACGTCGGCGGCCCGCCCGTGCACCAGCGCCGCGGCGGCCGCGAGCGCCGCGGCCAGCGGCGGGTCGTCCAGCACGTCGGCGGCCCGGCCCGCGAGCAGCGCGCCCAGCACCCCGGCGAGCACGTCGCCCGACCCCGCGGTGGCGAGCCACCCGGGGGCGTCCGCCTGCGCGTACACGGCGTCCCCGGCCCCCACGACCACGGTCGTCGAGCCCTTGAGCAGCACCGTCGCCCCGGTGAGCTCGTGTGCCCGGCGCGCCCAGCGCAGCGGCTCCGCCTCCACCGCGGACCGCGGCACCTCCTCGCCGAACCGCCCGAGCAGCGCCGCGAGCTCGCCGGCGTGCGGGGTCAGCACGCACCACGGTGCGAGGTCCCGGGGCGCCAGGGCCAGCGCGCCCGCGTCGAGCACCGCCGGCAGACCCGCCGCGAGCGCCGCGTGCAGCGCGGCCGTCAGCCGGCGCGCCTGCTTGGCGTGCCCCGGGGTGACGCCCGGGCCGAGCAGCCAGGCCTGCACCCGGCCCTCTCCGGCCACGACCTCCGGCCGGACGGCGAGCACGGACCGCGCGACCGAGGACGGCCCCACGTACCGCACCATCCCGACGCCCGCGAGCGCCGCCGCGGACACCGTCAGCACCGCCGCACCCGGGTAGGCCGGTGTCCCCGCGACGACCCCGAGCACCCCGCGGCTGTACTTGTGGTCCTCCGGGCCCGGCACCGGCCACAGCGCGGCGACGTCCGCCGGCGCCAGGCGCGCGACGGACGGGCGCTCCGGCAGCGGCAGGCCGAGGTCGACGACCTCGACCCGGCCCGCCCGCCGCGACGCCGGGGGCAGCAGCAGCCCGGGCTTGGCCGCCCCGAACGTCACCGTCAGCCCGGCGGGCAGCACCGGGCCGTCCGGGAGCGCGCCGTCGTCCACGCCGACACCGCTCGGCAGGTCCACCGCGACCACCAGCGGGCCGCCGCCGGCCTCGGCCGCACCCCGGGGACCGCCGCCCGCCGCACCCGCGTCCTCGGCGTCGAGCAGGTCGGCGAGCAGCCCCGCCAGCAGCCCCGCCACCCCGCGGGGCGCGCCGCGGCCCCCGATGCCGAGCAGGGCGTCGAGGACCACGTCGGCGGCGTACGCCTCGGCGACGGCGTCGCCCAGCCACACGCCGGGCAGGGTCGTCGGCGCGGCTCCCGGGACCAGGTCGCCCGCGCCGCGCGACTCGTCCCCCGCCCCGGGGTCGACCGCCCGCACGGCGCGCCCGCCTGCCGCGAGCAGCGCCGCCAGGCCCTCCGCGTGCGGCGTGCCCGTCGCGCACACGGCGAGCACCCGCACCCCGCGCCGCGCGAGCGACGCCCCGGCGTGCAGCGCGTCACCGCCGTTGTTCCCCGACCCGACGAGCGCCACCACCGTCGCGCCGCTCACCTGCCCGCGCCGGTCGGCGAGCTCGGCGCCGACCCGCGACGCGAGCGCCGACGCAGCCCGCTGCATCAGCGGGACCCCCTGCGCGAGCAGCGGCTCCTCCGCCGCGCGGACCTCGGCCGCCGTGTACCCCAGGATCATGCGTCCATCCTGGCGGAGCCGGGCGGACCCCGCCCACCCGTGCGCCGGCAGCCCGTCCACCCGCGCACGGCGACCGGCGCTCCGCCGCGCGCGGGGATAGGTTGCGGCTCATGCGCTTCGGACTCTTCATCCCCCAGGGCTGGCGGCAGGACCTCACGGGCATCGACGCCCGCGACCACTGGTCCGTCATGAGCGGCCTCGCGACCCACGCCGACCAGGGCGACGCCTTCGACTCGATCTGGGTCTACGACCACTTCCACGCGGTGCCCGAGCCGAACGGCGAGGCCACCCACGAGGCCTGGAGCCTCATGAACGCCTACGCGGCGACCACGAGCCGCGTCACGCTCGGCCAGATGTGCACCTGCATGGCGTACCGGAACCCGGCCTACCTCGCGAAGGTCGCGGCGACGGCCGACATCATCTCCGGCGGCCGCGTCCAGATGGGCATCGGCGCCGGCTGGTACGAGCACGAGTGGCGCGCCTACGGCTACGGCTTCCCGAAGCCGGGCGAGCGGATCGCCATGCTCGACGAGGGCGTGCAGATCATGAAGCAGCTCTGGACCAACGGCGTCGCGACGCTCGACGGGCGGCACTACCAGGTCGACGGCGCGCAGCTCGCCCCGCTCCCCCTGCAGGTCGACGGCCCTCCGCTGTGGATCGCCGGTGGCGGCGAGCGCAAGACCCTGCGCGTCGCGGCCGAGCACGCGGCGTACACGAACTTCGACGGCACCCCCGCCGGTTTCGCGCACAAGAGCCGGGTCCTGCAGGAGCACTGCGCCGCGATCGGCCGGAACTACGACGAGATCACGCGCTCGGCCAACTACAACGTCGTCATCGGCGCGACGGAGGCGGAGGTGGACGACCGCATCGCCTGGATCGAGGAGCACTACGCCCGCACCGTCCCGGACCAGGCCCCCGAGGTCGCCGAGGAGTTCCGCCGCGGCCCCCTCGTCGGCACCCCGGAGCAGATCGTCGAGAAGCTCACCGAGCTCCGCGCCCTGGGCATGACGTACGCGATCACGTACTTCGCGGAGGCCGCCTACGACCGCTCCGGCATCGAGCTCTTCGAGCGCGAGGTCGTGCCGGCCCTGCGCTGAGCACGCCGCACGCCGCACGCCGCACGCCGAGTCTGCGCAACCGGATGCGACGGGACGACGTCCCGCAGTCCGCTGCCGCAGACTCGGCGAGCGCGCGGGTGCGCGTGCGGCGAGCGCGCGAGCGCGCGTGCGCGCGTGCGGCGAGCGCGCGGGTGCGTGCGCGGGTCAGTCGGTCTCCGCGACGACCATCGCCGACGCGATGCCGGCGTCGTGGCTCAGGGAGAGGTGGAAGCGGGTGACGCCGCGGGCCGCCGCGGCCGCCGCGACGGTGCCCGTCACCTCGACCACCGGCTGCTCGCCCCGCACCCGGCGCACGGTCGCGTCCTGCCAGGACATGCCCGCCGGGGCGCCGAGCGACTTCGCGATCGCCTCCTTGGCGGCGAACCGCGCGGCCAGCGACGCCGGCGGCAGCGCCCGCTCCTCCGGGGTGAACAGGCGCTCGCGCAGGGCGGGCACCCGCTCGACCGTCGCGAGGAACCGGGCGACGTCCACGACGTCGATCCCGACGCCGACGATCACGCGGGCACCCGGCCGGTCAGGGCGGCGGCCGGTGCCGCAGCCGCGGTCACTCGACCGTGACCGACTTCGCCAGGTTCCGCGGCTGGTCCACGTCCAGGCCGCGGGCCGTGGCGAGCTCGCACGCGAAGATCTGCAGCGGCACGACCGACAGCAGCGGCGCGAGCAGCGTCGGGCTCTGCGGGACGTAGAACACCTCGTCGGCGTACGCGCGCACCGCCTCGTCGCCGTCCTCCGCGATCACCAGCGTGCGGGCGCCGCGCGCGCGGATCTCCTGGATGTTGGAGACGACCTTCGAGTGCAGCGAGTCGCGGCCGCGCGGGCTCGGCACGATGACGAACACCGGCTGGCCGGGCTCGATCAGCGCGATCGGGCCGTGCTTCAGCTCGCCCGCCGCGAAGCCCTCGGCGTGGATGTACGCGATCTCCTTGAGCTTGAGCGCGCCCTCCAGGGCCACCGGGAAGCCGACGTGCCGGCCGAGGAACAGCACCGACGACGTGTCCGCCATCCACCGGGCGATCTCCCGCACCCGGCCCGAGCGGTCCAGCACGTCCTGGATCTTCTCCGGCATGGCGCGCAGGTCGTCGAGGATCTCGGCGATCTCGTCCGCGAACTTGTTGCCCCGCAGCTGGGCCAGGTAGAGGCCGAGCAGGTAGGCCGCGGTGATCTGGGCGAGGAACGCCTTGGTCGACGCGACAGCGACCTCCGGGCCCGCGTGCGTGTAGAGCACCGCGTCGGACTCGCGCGGGATGGTGGACCCGTGGGTGTTGCAGATCGCCAGCACCTTGGCACCCTGCTCGCGGGCGTGCCGGACGGCCATCAGCGTGTCCATGGTCTCGCCGGACTGCGAGATCGCCACGACGAGCGTCCGCTCGGTCAGGATCGGGTCCCGGTACCGGAACTCGTGCGCCAGCTCGACCTCGACGGGGATGCGGCACCAGTGCTCGATGGCGTACTTGGCGACGTGGCCGGAGTAGGCGGCCGTGCCGCAGGCGATCACGATGATCTTGTCGACCGACCGCAGCACCGACTCGGAGATCTTGAGGTCGTCGAGCACCAGGCGCCCGTGGGTGTCCGTGCGGCCCAGCAGGGTGTCCTGCACGGCCTGCGGCTGGTCCGCGATCTCCTTCTCCATGAAGGAGCGGAAGCCGCCCTTCTCCGCCGCGGCGGCGTCCCAGTCGATCGTGTACTCGCGCCCCTCGGCGGGGTTGCCGTCGAAGTCCGTGACGGTGACCGAGCGCGGCGTGATGACCACGACCTGGTCCTGCGCCAGCTCCAGCGCGCGGCGGGTCTCCGCGATGAACGCGGCCACGTCCGAGCCGAGGTAGTTCGCACCGTCGCCGAGCCCCACGACCAGCGGGGAGTCGTGCCGCGCGCCGACCACGGTGTCCGGGTGGTCCTCGTGCACCGCGAGCAGCGTGAACGTGCCGTGCAGCCGGCGGACCACCTGGCGCATGGCGTCGCCCAGGTCCTTCACCTCGGCGTACGCGCGGGACAGCAGGTGCGCGACGACCTCGGTGTCCGTCTCGGAGAGCAGCTCGGCGCCGTCGGCCAGCAGCTCCTCCTTGAGCACGGCGAAGTTCTCGACGATGCCGTTGTGGATCAGCGCGAGGCCGCCCGCGACGTGCGGGTGCGCGTTGACGTCGGTCGGGCCGCCGTGGGTCGCCCACCGGGTGTGGCCGATGCCCGCGGTCGCGCCCGGCAGCGGACGCTCCTCCAGGAGCCCCGTCAGGTTGACGAGCTTGCCGGCCTTCTTGGCCGTGGCCAGGCCCTCCGGGGTGACGAGGGCGACGCCCGCCGAGTCGTACCCGCGGTACTCGAGGCGACGCAGGCCCTCCAGGACGACCCCGAGCGGTCGGCCGTCCGGCCCATGGTCACCGACATACCCGACGATTCCACACATGGGCGGGAGTCTAGCCGCGGCCGGGACGGCACCGCCGCGGCGCAGGTCACGTCGCCGCCGCGCCCCGCCCGAGCGGGCGGGAGCCGCCGGATCGTGCAGAATCGTCGGGTGCGCGCCACCGACGTCCCCGGGCAGACCTCCCCGTACGTGGAGCTCGACCGGGACTCCTGGGTCCGCCTCTCCGAGTCCACGCCGCTGCCGCTGACCGACGACGACGTGACCCGGCTCCGCGGGCTCGGCGACCCGATCGACCTGGCCGAGGTGGACGCGATCTACCGGCCGCTGTCCCGGCTGCTCGACCTGTACGTGACCGCGACCCGCCGCCTGCACGCCGCGTCGTCGACGTTCCTGCGGGAGGACACCCCGCGCACCCCGTTCGTCATCGGCGTGGCGGGGTCGGTCGCCGTCGGCAAGTCCACCACCGCCCGGCTGCTGCGCGAGCTGATGGCCCGCTGGCCCGCGACCCCGAACGTCGCGCTGATGACGACCGACGGGTTCCTCCACCCGAACGCCGAGCTCGAGCGCCGCGGCCTGATGGACCGCAAGGGCTTCCCGGAGTCGTACGACCGCCGGGCGCTGCTGCAGTTCGTGTCGAAGGTGAAGGCCGGCCACGACGAGGTCCGAGCCCCGGTGTACGACCACGTCACCTACGACATCGTCCCCGGCGCCGAGGTGGTCGTGCGCCGGCCCGACGTGCTGATCGTCGAGGGCCTGAACGTGCTGCAGCCCGCGCCCTCCGCTGCCGGCACGTCCAGCACGTCGAACCTCGCGGTGAGCGACTTCTTCGACTTCTCCATCTACGTGGACGCGCGGACCTCCGACGTGCGGCAGTGGTACGTCGAGCGGTTCCTGTCCCTGCGGTCGACCGCGTTCGCCCGGCCGGAGTCGTACTTCCACCGGTACGCGGGCCTCAGCGACGAGGAGGCCGTCGCCCGCGCCGAGGGCATCTGGGACGCGATCAACGCCCCGAACCTGGTGCGGAACATCCTGCCCACCCGCAGCCGGGCGACGCTCGTGCTGACCAAGGGCGGCGACCACTCGGTCCGCCGGGTGCGGCTCCGCAAGCTCTGACCCCACCGGGGTCGCGGGTCAGCTCCCGGTCGGGGACCCGGTCGCCCGCGGGCCGACCAGCTCGACCGGGTAGTGCTCGACGTCGACGGGGTCCAGCACCTCCAGACCCTCCGACACCGAGATCGGCAGGGCCCCGCAGCCTCCGGACGGCAGGGCCACCCGGACCGCGGCACCCAGCGCGTCCACGAGCCACAGGTCGGCCCGCTCGGTGCCCGCCGCGCAGGGGGTGGGCGTCGTCCCCGCGGCCGGCACGGTCGCCGAGGCCGTCAGCGCGGTGAGCAGCGGCCGGACGTCGCCCTCGAGCCGGGTCGCGGTCACCGCCGCCCACCGGCCCGCGGCGTCGGTCAGCGTCTCCCCCGTCGTGCACAGGACGGCGGACACCGCGGAGAACCCGTCCGGGACCGGGCCGGCGTCGGGCACGTCCGGGTGCGCCGTGCTGCTCGCGCCGCCGCCGGCGAACCCGAGCGCGTCGAGGACCTGCGGCGCCAGGCAGTCCGCCCCGGCGGACACCGCGGCACCCGCTGAGGACCGCTGGGCGGCGTCCGCCGCGGACGACGCCCCGTCCCCGCCCGCGCACGACGCCAGGCCGACCGCGAGGGCGAGGGCGACGAGGCCGCCCGGGACGGCGCGGCGGGGCCGGCGGCGGGGTGCGCGAGGACGCGATGCCGCCATGTCGCCACCCTCCGTCGCCCGTGCCCCTGCCCAGGGCGAAGGCGCGGGCGTCTGCCCGGCCTCCGCCGTCGGGGGCGACGCCGTTGTGGCCCGGACCGAGCGTAGGCGCGGCCGACGTCGCCGCCGGGCGACGATGCCGGATCGTTAGCGGGCGGGGCCGGATCGTTGCCGGGACGTGACCCGGACGTCGGGAGCACCCGGGGCGCACGCCGCCGCGACGGCGGCGGGCCGGACCGGCGCCGCCGGCGCGACGGGCCGGGCGACGGCAGCGGGGGTCGTCGGCGGGGCGGTGGCGGCGGGAGCGGCAGCGGCTGCGGCGCGGGCGGGGGCGGCGGTGGCGGCCGCGCTGGGCCCGGCGGCGGGCGCGGCGGCCGCGGCGGAGGCGGCCGCGGCGGCGGTGGCCACGACCACCGGCGTGCGGTCGATCCCGGTCCAGCGGCGCAGCACCCAGTCGATCCCGACGCCCACGAGCGTGCCGACGACGACCCCCGCGACGACTGCGATCAGGGGGTGGTCCTCCAGCCACAGCCCGGCGCCCGCACCGACCGCCGAGCCGTACACGGCCCACGTCACCGCCGCGAGCCCCGTCAGCCCCACGAACCGCTTGCGGGGGTAGCCGAGCGCCCCGGCCGTCATGTTCACCGCCACCCGGCCGATCGGGATGTACCGCGCCGCGAGGATGAACGACGAGCCGCGGTGCGCCAGCGCGTGCTCCGCCCAGGCCAGCGCCTTGCGCCCGCGGGCGGTGCGGAACACCCGCAGCCGGTGCACGTCGACCCTCGAGCCGATCGCGTACGCGATCTGGTCGCCGGCGAACGCGCCGAGCGCGGCGGCCAGGACCACGAGCACGATGTTCGGCGCGCCCTGGGACACCGACAGCGACGCCAGGGCGATCACGACCGACTCGCTCGGGATCGGCGGGAAGAAGCCGTCGATCGTCGCGAAGAGGAACAGCGCCGGGAACACCCAGAGGGAGTCGGCCAGCATCGGCACCCAGCCCTCGATGGCGCTGATCCAGTCCTGCAGCACGGTCATCAGCTCCTGCGTCGTTCGGCGGCTGGCCACGGCGGCCGACGTCCACGCTAGGTGCGTGCCGCGGGCCGCGACATGGGGGACTCCCCCGACTCCCCCCTGGTCCTCCCCCCATCCTGACCGGCGCTCTCGCACGCGGCATCGGCCCCCGGGACGACGTCCGGCCGCCCGGGGTCCGCCTCCCGGCGGAGCGGTGCCGACCGGACGGACGACCCCGGCGGGCCGGCCGCACCCCGGTGCGCCACCCCGTGCGCCGCCCGTGCGTCCCCTGCCGTGCCAGTGCACCACGCGGGTGCGACACGGGTCACGGTCATTCGGTGACGACCCGGTGAACGCTGCGCCGCGGGTGCCCGGCCTCAGGGCTCGAGCGGGAAGCCGAGGGTGCGTGCCGCCTCGGTGGGGCGGGGCTCCGTCGCCCAGTGCGCGCCGAGCTCGTCGGTCGCGGACAGCGAGCGGGGGTGCGCCCGGTCCAGGTAGAGCGTCCCGTTCAGGTGGTCCGTCTCGTGCTGCACGATCCGGGCCGGCCAGCCCTGCACGACCTCGTCGAGCGCGGCGCCCGTCTCGTCCTGCCCGGTGAGCCGCAGCCGCCGCAGCCGCGGGACCACGGCCTGGTAACCGACGACGCTCAGGCAGCCCTCGTAGAACGACACCCGCTCGGGCTGCTCGCCCGGCACCGGCTCGTACACCGGGTTCACGAGCACCCGGAACGGCAGCGCCGGGCGCTCCCGCACCCGGCCCGTCTCCGTCTCGCCCGCACCCGGGTCGGCCAGCACGGCGAGCGCGAGCGGCAGTCCGATCTGCGGCGCGGCGAGCCCGACGCCGGGGGCGGCGTGCATCGTCCGGCGCATCAGCGCCACCAGCGCGGTGAGCTCGTCGTCGCCGACCTGCCCGTCGAACGGCACCGCGCGCATCCGCAGCGCCGGGTGGCCCGCCTGCACGATCGGCACGGTGCCCGACGGGTCGGCCGCGCCGGCGTCGAGCAGCCGCAGCACGTGCTCGCGGACCACCGCGGCCGGCCAGGTCGCCTGCGGGGGGCCGCCGGCGGCCGGCGCCGCGCCGGCCCCGTCCGTGGTCGTCATCGCCGAGTGCCGCTCAGAGAGCGAGGCGGTCGCGCACGACGTCCGCCAGCTGCCCGGCGACCCGGTCGGCGTCGTCCTGCGTCGCGGCCTCGACCATGACGCGGACCAGCGGCTCCGTCCCGGACGGGCGGAGCAGCACCCGCCCCGTCGAGCCGAGCGAGCTCTGCGCGGCACCGACGGCCGCGGCGACGTGCTCGTCCGTACCCGCGCGGTCCTTGTCCACCCCCGGCACGTTGACCAGCGTCTGCGGCAGCCGCCGCACGACGGCCGCGAGCTCGCTGAGCTTCTGGCCGGTCGCGGCGACGCGGGACGCGAGCTGGAGCGCGGTGAGCGTCCCGTCGCCGGTCGTGGCGTGGTCCGCGAGGATCACGTGGCCCGACTGCTCGCCGCCCAGGTTGTACCCGTGCGCGCGCATCGCCTCCAGCACGTAGCGGTCGCCCACGCCCGTCTCCACGGTGCGGACGCCCGCGGCCTGCATCGCGAGGCGCAGGCCGAGGTTGCTCATCACCGTGACGACCAGCGTGTCGTGGGCCAGGACCCCGCGCTCCCGCAGGTCGAGGGCGAGCACGCCCATGATCTGGTCGCCGTCCACCAGCGCGCCGGTGTGGTCGACCGCGAGGCAGCGGTCCGCGTCGCCGTCGAAGGCCACGCCGAGGTCCGCGCCCGAGGCCACGACCGCCGCCTGCAGCTGCTCGGGGTGCGTCGAGCCGCACGCCTCGTTGATGTTCCGGCCGTCGGGCGACGCGTTGATCACGACCACGTCGGCGCCGGCCTCGCGGAGCGCCGCGGGACCCACCTCGGACGCCGCGCCGTTCGCGCAGTCCACCGCGACCCGCAGACCGGCGAGGTCGTGGCCGAGCGTCGAGACCAGGTGCTCGACGTACTGCTCGCCCGCGCGCCCGGTGTCCGACCGGATCCGGCCGACGGCCGCGCCCACGGGGCGCTCCCAGTCCGCGCGCAGGCGCTGCTCGATGGCGTCCTCGAGCTCGTCGTCGAGCTTGTGGCCGCCGCGCGCCAGGAACTTGATGCCGTTGTCCGGCATGGGGTTGTGCGACGCCGACAGCACGACGCCGAGGTCGACGTCCAGCGCGCCCGTCAGGTGCGCGATGGCGGGCGTCGGCAGCACGCCGACGTTCAGCACGTCCACGCCCGCGCTCGCCAGGCCGGCGGCCACGGCGGCGGAGAGGAACTCGCCCGACGCGCGCGGGTCGCGGCCGACCACGGCGCGCGGCCGGTGGCCGGCGAACTCGCCGCGCTGGCCGAGCACGTGCGCGGCCGCCACGGACAGGTCCAGCGCCAGCTCCGCGGTCACGTCCCGGTTCGCCAGGCCGCGCACCCCGTCGGTGCCGAACAGTCGTCCCATCGAGGGCCCCCTCGTCGTCGGGCCGCCGCTGCGGCCTCCAGCATCGTGCCAGGGCGGACGCGTCAGCGCGCGCAACCCGGGCACCGGAACGGCCGACGGCCCCGAGGGCGGACCCTCGGGGCCATCGGCCGCGGTCGCTGATCCGTGGATCAGCGCTTGGAGTACTGCGGGGCCTTGCGGGCCTTCTTGAGACCGGCCTTCTTGCGCTCGACGACGCGGGCGTCGCGGGTCAGGAAGCCGGCCTTCTTCAGCGCCGGACGGTTGTGCTCGGCGTCGATCTCGTTGAGCGCGCGGGCGATGCCCAGGCGCAGCGCGCCGGCCTGGCCGGTGACGCCGCCGCCGCTGATGCGGGCGATGACGTCGAAGCGGCCCTCGACCTCCACCAGCTTCAGCGGGGAGTTCACGAGCTGCTGGTGCACCTTGTTCGGGAAGTACTCCTCGAGGGTGCGGCCGTTGATCTTCCACTGGCCGGTGCCGGGCACCAGGCGCACGCGGGCGATCGCCTCCTTGCGGCGACCCAGGGCCTGGCCGGGAGCCGTGAGGCTCTGGCCCCGGCCCGCGGGGGCCGCGGTCTCGGAGGTGTAGCTGCTGGGCGTCTCGCCGCCCTCGAGGTCGATGTCGACCGTGGTCTCGGCCATGTGTTTCGCGTCCTGTTCCGGTGTGCTCGAGGGCGTCAGCCCTGCGCGACCTGGGTGATCTCGAAGGGCTTCGGCTGCTGGGCGGCGTGCGGGTGCTCGGCACCGCGGTAGACCTTCAGCTTCGAGAGCTGCTGGCGGGCCAGCGAGGTCTTCGGGAGCATGCCACGCACGGCCTTCTCGACGGCACGCTCGGGGTGCTTGTCGAGCAGGTCGGTGTACGTGGTCGCCCGCAGACCACCCGGGAAGCCCGAGTGGCGGTAGGCGAGCTTGGTCTCGCGCTTGTTGCCGGTCAGCGCGACCTTGTCCGCGTTGATGACGATGACGAAGTCGCCGCCGTCCACGTGCGGGGCGAAGGTCGCCTTGTGCTTGCCGCGCAGCAGCGTGGCGACGTGGGTGGCGAGGCGGCCCAGGACGACATCGGTCGCGTCGATGACGTACCAGTTCCGCTGGACGTCGCCGGGCTTCGGGGTGTACGTGCGCACGGTCGTTGCCTTCTCTATGTCTCTGACTGTGTCCACGGCAATCCCGTAGAAGCCGGGGTCAGCCGATGAGTACCGTCGGTGCGTCGTCCGTGGACCGGTGAGTGGGAACGCACCTGGGTCGACACCGACGGACGCACAACGACTCACCAGGGTAGCCGCCGGGCGGGGGGGCGGTCAAAGCGACGTCGGTCACCGGCCCCCGCCCCTGCTCACCGGGCCCGCGCCACCCGGCCCGCGTCCCACACGGGCTCCGGAGTCTCGACGACCGCCCCGTCCTCCCCGAACACGAGGAACCGGTCGAAACCGCGCGCGAACCACCGGTCGTGCGTCACCGCCAGCACCGTGCCCTCGAACGCCGCGAGCCCCGCCTCCAGCGCCTCCGCCGAGTGCAGGTCGAGGTTGTCCGTCGGCTCGTCGAGCAGCAGCAGCGTCGCCCCGCCGAGCTCCAGCAGCAGGATGTGGAACCGCGCCTGCTGACCGCCCGAGAGCGTCTCGTACCGCTGCTCCGCCGACGCGACCAGCTCGTACCGGTCCAGCGCCTTGCTCGCCGGCTCCCGGCCCATGCCCGGCCGGCGCCCCTCTCCGCGGTGCAGGATCTCCAGGAGGGTCCGGCCCGCGAACGCGGCGTCCTGCGCGTGCTGCCGGTTCTGCGCGAAGAACCCGGGCACCACGCGCGAGCCCAGCCGGGCGACTCCGGTGTGCGTCACCGGGTCGATCGGCAGCTCGCCCTCGGCGGGGGCCTGCTCGGGTTGCGGGTCGCTGCCGCCCGCGGCGAGCAGCCGCAGGAAGTGCGACTTGCCCGACCCGTTCGACCCCAGCACGGCCACGCGCTCGCCGAACCACACCTCGAGGTCGAAGGGCCGCATCAGCCCCGTCAGCTCCAGCCGCTCCGCGACGACCGCGCGCTTGGCCGTGCGCCCGCCGCGCAGCCGGACCCGCACGTGCTGGTCGTGGGAGACGACCTCGGGCGGCCCCGCCTCCTCGAACTTGCGCAGCCGGGTCTGGGCCGCGGAGTACCGCGACGCCAGGCCGTCGTTGAACGCCGCCTTGGTCTTCAGGGTGTTCACCAGGGTGATGAGCTTGACGTGCTCCTCGTCCCACCGGCGTGCCAGCTCGGCCAGCCGCTCGCGGCGTGCCTCGCGGGCCTCCGTGTACGTGGTGAACGTCCCGCCGTGCACCCAGACCGTCGCGCCGGCCCGCGCGGGCTCCAGCGTCGCGACGTGCGTCGGCACCCGGGACAGCAGCTCGCGGTCGTGGCTCACCAGCAGCACCGTCTTCGGGCTGTCGAGCAGCCGCCGCTCCAGCCAGCGCTTCGTCGGCACGTCCAGCGCGTTGTCCGGCTCGTCGAGCAGCAGCACCTCCTGGGGACCGCGCAGCAGCGCCTCCAGCACCAGCCGCTTCTGCTCGCCGCCCGACAGCGTCCGCACGCCGCGGTGCTGCGCCCGGTCGAACGGGACCGAGAGCACCGCGTCCGTCACCCGGTCCCAGTCCGCCTCGACCTCGTAGCCGCCGACGTCCGCCCAGTCCGCGAGCGCCTGCGCGTACCGCATCTGCGACGGCTCGTCGTCGACCTCCATCATGTGCAGCTCCGACGCCGTCAGCTCCGCCGCAGCCGCGCCGATCGCGCCCGTCGCGAGCGAGGCCAGCAGGTCGCGCACCGAGCGGTCGTCGGCGATCCGCCCGACGTCCTGCCGCATCACCCCGAGCCCGCCCGTGCGGACCACCGCGCCGTCGTGCGGCTGCTCGTCGCCCGCGACGATCCGCAGCAGCGTCGACTTCCCCGCACCGTTCGGGCCGACCAGCGCCGTGCGCTGCCCCTCGCCGACCCGCAGGTCGACACCCCCGAGCAGGGGGCGGCCGTCGGGGAGCACGTAGCGCACGTCGTGCACCTCGAGATGACCCATGGACCGATCGTCCCAGGTCTGCGGCGCCGGTCCCAACCGGTTATCCGTGCGGTGGCAGCGCGGCAGGTGCGGTGCCAGGCTCGTCGCATGAGCGAGAACACCCCTGCCACGAGCACGGACGCCGCCACCGGCGCCGAGGGCGACGCGGACCAGCTGCCCGCCGAGGACACCCTGGTCGGACGCGGCGTCGACGACCTGCTGGACGAGGGCTACAGCCCGCCCGAGCGCCCCCGCCCCGCGTCCAGCCACTTCGGCGAGACCCCGTGGGAGGAGTCGCGCGGCGAGACGCTCGACCAGCGCGTGGCCCAGGAGGAGCCCGAGGTCTGGGAGGACCCCGACCGCGCGCCCGACCCGTCCCGTGAGCCCGGCCGCGCCGGCCGCCTGCTCGAGGACGACGACGCGGTGGAGGCGGGCGGCAACGACCAGTTCGCGCTGGACGCGGGCGTCGACGGCGGCGCGGCGAGCGCCGAGGAGGCCGCGGTTCACATCGTCGACGAGGAGGACTGACTCCACGCCTCCTCGCGGCGAGCGAGGGCGGGCGGCGGGCACGGGTGCGGGGGCACCGGCGTCCGCCGCCCGCGTCAGTCCTCCGCGGGATCCACCGGACCAGTCGCGGGGGCGCCGGCCCGGGTGGCCGGGGCGGCGTGCACGTCGTCCGCCGAGCGCATCGCCCGCGTCCGGAGCTGGCGCACGGCCAGCTCGGCGTCCGGCGGGTACACGACCTCCTCCAGCGTCAGGCCGTGCGCGGCGACCACCGCGCTCCCCGGGTCGCGCCGCCCCCCGACCAGCAGCTCCGCCGGCCAGTCGACCGGCCGCCGGCCCTCTCCCACCGCCAGGCTCGCCCCCACGAGCGCCCGCACCATCGAGTGGCAGAACGCGTCCGCGCGCACCGTCGCCACCACCAGCCCGGCGTCCGGCCCCTCCGCGGGCCGCTCCCAGGTCAGCTCGTCGAGCGTACGGATCGTCGTCGCTCCGGGCCGGGGCTTGCAGTACGCCGCGAAGTCGTGCCGGCCCAGCACCCGCCCTGCCGCCTCGTGCATCGCGTCGACGTCGAGCGGCCGCCGGGTCCACAGCACGTGCGCGCGGCGCAGCGGGTCGCGCAGCGCGGGGTCGTCGCAGACGCGGTAGACGTACCTCCGGGCGACGGCCGAGAACCGCGCGTCGAACCCCTCGGGGGCGACCCGGACCGCCGTGGCGACCACGTCCGGCGGCAGCACCCCGCCGAGCCGGGTGAGCAGGGACTCCTCCGGCGTGCGGTCCGACCGGCCGGGCACCGCGGTCCACGCGCCCGCAGGGACGTCCACGTGCAGCACCTGGCCCCGCGCGTGCACGCCCGCGTCCGTGCGCCCGGCGACCGTCACCCGCGGCGGCGCGTCCCCCCGGTGCTCCGAGCGCAGCACGAGCGCCAGGGCGTCCTCGACCACGCCCTGCACCGTGCGCAGGCCGGGCTGACGGGCCCAGCCGGCGAAGTCCGTGCCGTCGTAGGCGAGGTCGACGCGGACGCGGACGGGCGCGTCGGGTGCGTCGGGCGCGACGGGGGCGATCGGGCTGGAGCCTGGGCCGGTCACGGGACCACCACCGCGTCCGGGGCCTCGTCGACGGGGAGCTGCACCACGATCCCGCCGAACCGCGCCTCCGCCGCGCGCAGCCGACGACCGTCGATCCGCACCTCGCCCGCGAGCACCTCCGGCGAGGCGGTCGTGCCGTCCTCGTACTGCGCGGTGTACCCGCCGGTGAACGACTCGTTGTACAGACCCACCGGCCGACCCGAGGCGTCCGTCACCCACCCGGCGCACCAGGCGCACACGTGGTCCGCATACCGCTCGAAGAACGGCTCGCGCGTCCCGCACAGCGGGCAGACCTGGTCCCCTGACGTCCCCGGCACCCCGGGTCCGCCCTGCGCCGTCGCCCTGCCGAGCGCGCCCAGGCGCCGCCCCGCGAGCCCGGGCCAGCCGTGCACCGCACGCGCCCACACCCTCGGCACCGCACCGTCGCCGTACCGCGCCCCCAGCAGCGCCCCGGCGATCGCGGCGACCGTGTCCGTGTCGCCGCCGATCCGCACCGCCGCGGCCAGCGCCAGCGGCAGGTGCACGCTCCCGGGCGCCTCGACCCCCTCGGGCAGGGGCGGGACCGAGCGGGCGATCGCGTGCCACGCCGCCTGGAGCGCGGTCACGGTGAACCCGTTCGAGCGCAGGTCCGCCGCCGGGCGCGGCGACGCCGCGTCGTCCAGCCAGCCGCGCCACGCGTCGCGGCGCTCCGGCGGCAGCAGGTCCAGCCCGGCGTGCACGTCCAGGCGCCGCTCCGTGACCGCGAGCCGCACCGCCTCCGACCACAGCACGCACGAGTCGCCCGCCAGCGGGTCGGGGTGGGTCAGCTCGGCGACCGCGCGCGCCGCCGCGGCCGTCGCGGCGCGGTCGTCCAGCGCCACCAGGCCCACCACGCCCGTCCGCATCAGCGCCCCGTTGCCCGCCGTGCGCCCCGTCGCCGCGTGCAGCTCCGCGGCCGCCGCCCGCAGCCGCGCGGCCGGCCGGCCCGTACGCCGGCCCGCACCCGCGAGCACCGCCGCGGTCTGCGTCCCGACGTCGCTCGCGCCACCCGTCCGCCAGGCCTCGAACCCCGCGGCGACCTCGTCCAGCTCCTCCTCCGTGCGCAGCCCGCCTCCGCGCGCCGCCACCCGGGCCACCACGACCGACATCTGCGTGTCGTCGCTCCACTCCCCCGGCGCGTACGGGCCGAGCCCGCCGCCCCGCATCTCCGGCAGGTCCCCCGGCGCCGGAGGCTCCGCGAACTCGTACGGCACCCCGAGCGCGTCACCCGCCGCCTGGGCGAGCAGCACGCCGGAGGCGCGGTCGAGCACACCGCGGTCGAGGAGACGAGCACCGGAACCCGTCGAAGGCCCGGACTCGTCGGCGGTCGGGCGGAGAGGCTGGTCGCGCACGCCCCCGAGGGTACGGGGCCGGGGCCTGCTCTACCGTGGTCCGGTGCCCACGCCCGACCCCGCCCCGTACACGCTCGCCGTCGACTGCGGGGGCGGCGGCATCAAGGCCTCCGTGCTCGACTCCTCGGGCACCCTGCACGCCCCGGCCGTCCGCGTGCCGACGCCCTACCCCCTGCCGCCGACGCGGCTCGTCGACACCATCGCCGACATCGCCGACCGGCTCCCGCCCTTCCAGCGGGCCACCGTGGGCATGCCGGGGATGATCCGGCACGGGGTCGTCGTGGCCACCCCGCACTACGTCACCCGGTCCGGGCCGCACACCCGCGTCGACCCCGAGCTCGTCGAGGCCTGGTCCGGCTGCGACATCCGCGCCGCCGTGCAGCAGCGGCTCGGCGTCCCCGCCCTCGTCCTGAACGACGCCGAGGTCCACGGGGCCGGCGTCGTGTCCGGGACCGGCGTCGAGCTCGTCCTGACCCTGGGCACCGGGCTCGGCTCCGCCCTGTTCGACGGTGGCCGGCTCGCCCCGCACCTCGAGTGGTCCCACGCCCCCGTGCGCCGCCTCACCACGTACGACGAGTACATCGGCCAGATCCAGCGCGCCCGGCTCGGCGACGGCCTGTGGTCCCGGCGCGTCCGGCAGGTCGTCGAGGGCCTGCGACCCGTCGTGCTGTGGGACCGGCTGTACCTCGGCGGCGGCAACGCCCGCCAGATCACCCCGCAGGTGCTCGCCCGGCTCGGCGACGACGTGGTCGTCGTGCCGAACCAGGCGGGCATCGTCGGGGGCGTGCGCGCCTGGCAGCTGAGCGGCGACGCGTGACGGTCGGGACTCGGGCCTAGCCCGCGTACGGCGTCGCGACGTCCAGCACCCACGTGATGCCGAACGGATCGCGCACCATCCCGTACAGCGGCGCCCACGGCGACGGTGCGAGCGGCACCAGGACCGTGGCGCCCGGGGCAGCCGCGAGGCGCGCCCAGCGCGACGAGATCTCCTCAGTCGACGCGCCGCGCACCGACACGTAGAACGCGTCCGTGCCCGCGTCCCACGGCCGAGCCGCCGGGACGTCGAACGCCATGACGTGGAAGCCGTCGTCCGAGAGGACCTGCCCCCAGAGCACCTGGTCGGCCTCGGCCGGGTCCTGGACCGCGCCGGCGTCGCCGTGCGTGACGATCGTCAGCTCGCCGCCGAACGCGTCGCGGTAGTGCTCGAGGGCCGCCCGGGCGTCGCCGCGGAAGTTCAGGTGGGTGGTGGTCGTGATGGTCATGGTGCCTCCTCGGTGCGATGGTGCGCGGGCCTGTCGACCGACGCCGGCACCACCTTGGCGTCCCTTCCGGACAGGTGATGTCCTGATAGGGAGGCAGGATGGGCGACGTGCCCACGACCGCGCCCCGGCTGCTCGCCCTGCTCTCGCTCCTGCAGACGCGGCGCGACTGGCCCGCGGCGGTGCTCGCGGAGCGCCTCGACGTCACGGACCGGACCGTGCGCCGGGACGTGGACCGGCTGCGGGAGCTCGGGTACCCGGTCACCAGCACCCGCGGACGCGAGGGCGGGTACCGGCTCGAGCCCGGGTCGCAGCTGCCGCCCCTGCTGTTCGACGACGAGCAGGCTGTCGCCCTCACGGTCGCCCTGCGCACCGCCGCGGCGTCGGGCGCCGGCGTCGAGGAGGGCGCCGAGCGCGCGCTCCGCACCGTGCGCCAGGTCCTCCCCGCGCGGCTCGCCCACCGCGTGGACGCGGTGCCGGTCACCGTCATGACGGCCGCGGGCGCGCCGACCGTCGACCCGGCGGTCCTCACGGCGATCGGCGCGGCCGTGCGGGCACGGGAGGTGCTGCGGTTCGGCTACGTCCGGGGTGCGGGCGACGCCGCAGCCGACGACGACTCCCCGACCCGTCGCGTCGAGCCGCACCACCTGGTCGCAAGGACCGGCCGCTGGTACCTCGTCGGGTGGGACCTCGACCGCGACGACTGGCGGGTGTTCCGCGCCGACCGTGTCCGACCTCGCGTGCCCGGAGGGCCTCGGTTCGGCCCGCGGGAGGTCCCGGGCGGGGACGTCGAGGCGTTCGTCGCCGCCCGGTTCCGCGGGGCGGCCACGACGGACGGCGCCTGGCCGTGCCGCGGGACGATCGTGCTCGACGCCGACGCCCGGCACGTCGCGCCGTTCGTGACGGACGGAGCCGTCGAGAGCCTGGACGCAGGCCGGTGCCGCGTCACGCTGGGCTCCTGGTCCTGGGTCGCACTGGCGGCAGCGGCGGCGCGGTTCGACGCCGCGATCCTGCACGTCGAGCCGCGAGAGCTGGCCGACGCCTGCGCCGTGCTGGGGGACCGGTTCGCGCGCGCCGCCGCGTCGACGGGCCGGCCGCGCTCGCCCGCCTGACGCGCGCACGCTCGCCTCGCTCGGGCGAGCCGATCACCCTCCGCCGGCCGACACCGGCCCGGCCGCACGCCAGTCGACTCGGCGGTCGCGCCCCGAGATCCGCGGCGGCCGCGTCAGAACGGCGGTCCTGCCGCGGGTGGCGGCGGTCCGGTCAGGTGCAGCGTGGGTTCCTCGGTGCCGGGCCTGACTCGGAAGGCGTGGCCGGTGGCGGTGTGCCAGACGAACTCCCCGGCGGTGGGTTGGCGCACGCGCAGGACGCCGGCGGTCTTGAGCCGGTGGTGGGTGCGGCACAGCGGGCCGAGGTTGTGGGCGCAGGTGGTCCCCAGCGGTCGGGGCGGTGACCCGTCGGCCGGCGGGTCGTACTCGATGGTGTGGTCGAGGTCGCAGCGCGCGGCGGGCACGGGGCAGCCCGGGGCGGTGCAGTACTTGTCGCGGTGCCGGACGTGGTCGGCCAGGGCGGCCGGCGGCCGGTAGGTGGTGCGCCCGACGTCCAGGACGGTCCCGGACAGGGGGTCGGTGACGAGGCGCTGCCAGGTCGACCCGAGGTCCAGGGCCATCGCCCGTGCCTGCTGGGCGTCGACCGGGCCGTACCCGGCGAGGTCGCCGGGTACGTCGTCGGCGCCCAGCAGCGTCGACAGCGGCACGGTGACGTGCACGACGGTCCGCGGTCCGGTCGGGCTCGCGTGCGGGGGGCGTTCGGTGGCGTCGTCAGCAGGGGGCGCGGTCCCGGCGGGAGCGGCCGTGGGCCGGCCGGCGGGGTCGAGGTCCTCGTGGGCACCGTCCCGCCGGGACGGCAGCACGGTGCCGTCGGGCGCGACCTGGTGCGTCCCGCGGCCGAGGACGCGGTCCACGAGCTCGTCCGCGCGCAGCTGGTCCAGGGTCCGGGGATCGCCGGCCTCGCGCGACCGTCGGGCGAGGGCGTCGAGCACGCTGTCGAGCCGGACGGCCTCGGTCGCCGGGAGCACGGCCCACAGCCCGGCCATGCCGTCCTGCAGGACCCGGGGCCGGGACACCGTCCGGCAGGACCGGGCGGTGCGGTGCCGGTCGGCGGCCCCCTCGGGGTCGACCCGGTTCAGCGCCCGCGCGACGTCCGTGCGGACCTGAGCGACGGACCGGCCCGACATCCGCGGCAGCACCTCCGCCTCCACGGCGGCCGCGACGTCGGCGGGCTCGTCCCCGGCGCCCTGCACGATCGCGCGGGCCTTGGCCGGTTCGATCCGCCCGTCGGCCAGGGCGGCCCCGGTCCCGGCCAGGGCGCCGGCGTACGCGCGCCCCTCCCGGATGAGCATCTTCGCCTCACCCGGCGGCACCAGCAGGCGCGCGGACAGGTCGGCCGCGGCGACGTCGGCGTGCACGAACGCGGTGCCCTCGGGCAGCGACCGGCACACCGCGGCGATGTCGGGGTGGCGCAGGTCGGGATGCCGCGCCAGGACGGCCGCCGCCGCGGTCTCGATGGCGTGCGCGTGCGCCGCGATGCGCCGCGCCTGCACCACGACCTCCGGCAGCTCGTAGGACGGCAGTGCGCCCAGGTCCAGGGCCTCCAGCTCGGCCAGGAGGCGTGACCCGGCCGGCATGGCGTCCAACCGCTCCCCGAGGCCGTCGCCCACGTCCGGCGCGCCGGACGCCGCGGCCCGACGGCCGCCGTCGGTGTCGGCAGCGGGGCGGTCCTGCAGGTCGTCTGGCATACGAGCACGCTAGGAGCCACCGCCGCCCCACCGTCCCGCCGCCCGACGGGGCCTGGGGACGACGCACGACGTCACGCCTGTGGAGGACTCGCCGCCCGCTCCTGCCGGGCCTGCACCGCGTCGACCGCGCTCAGCACCGCCCGCGTGAACCCGACGGGCGCGGTGAGGGACACCAGGTGTGTCGCGCCCGGCACGACGACGAGCCGCCCGTCGCGGCACGCGCGCAGGAACCGCCGCTCCTCGCCCCGGAAGTGGTCGTACCGCCCGTTCACGAGCCACACGGGCGCCTCGACCCGTGCGAGGTCCTCGACGGGCGTGGCGGCCCGCATGGCCCGCAGGACGTCGTCCATGACGTCGAGCGCGAACCCGCCCGCGGCCACGTCCGCCGCCGCGGACGGCGAGAGCACGCGGTCGACCATCCCCTGGTTCAGACCGGCGCCGGCGTCGGGGAGCCGAGCGATCCCCCGCGCGAGCAGCGCCCACCCGTCGACGAGCGCTACGAGGGGGCGGGTGGAGCACGCAGCCGCCACGAGCCCCGCGACCTGGTCGGGCCGGCGCGCGGCGTGGGTGATCCCGACGTAACCCCCGAGCGACAGCCCGACGACGAGCGCGCGCCCGCCCGCGGCGTCGACGCCGTCCGCGACGGCCTGCACCGCCCCGTCGAGCGTGAACCGCTCGCCGCGTCGCTCGCCGTGCCCCGGCAGGTCCACGGCCACCGCCTGGACACCGTAGGCCCGGAGCGCCTCGACCTGGGCGCGCCACATCGTCCGCGAGGTACGGAGCCCGTGCACGAGCACCACGGGGACGGTCATGCCCGCGACGCTACCGGCTGCGGGGCGGCGCGCGCCGCCCCGCACGTGCAGAAGGGCCCGGGCCCCGCGAGCGTCTGCTCGCCGGACCCGGGCCCTCCCGGTGCTGACCTCGGGTCAGGCCTTGTCGGCCTCGTCCTTGGTGTCGGCGGCCTCGGCCTCGGGGGCGTCGGTCGCGGTCTCCTCGACCGTGGTCTCCTCGGCGGGGGTCTCCTCCGCCGGGGTCTCCTCGGCCTTCGGCGCGGCCTTCTGCGCGGCCTTGGTGGCCTCGCGGACGACGGCCTGCTTCGGCGAGACGGGCTCGAGGACGAGCTCGATCACGGCCATCGGCGCGTTGTCGCCCTTGCGGGGGCCGATCTTCGTGATGCGGGTGTAGCCACCCTGGCGCTCGGCCATCTGCGGGGCGATCTCCACGAACAGCTCGTGGACGACCGACTTGTCGCGGACGACGGTGAGGACGCGGCGGCGGGCGTGCAGGTCACCGCGCTTGGCGAACGTCACCAGGCGCTCGGCGAGCGGGCGCAGGCGCTTGGCCTTGGCCTCGGTCGTCGTGATGCGCTTGTGCTCGAACAGCGCCGTGGCCAGGTTGGCCAGGATCAGCCGCTCGTGCGCCGGGCCGCCACCGAGCCGGGGACCCTTGGTGGGCGTAGGCATGTCGTTACTCCTTGGTTCCAGTGATGGGCCGGCGGCGCACGTCAGCCGTGCGCCGCCTCCCCGGCGTCAGTACTGCTCGTCCTCGGTGAAGTCGCCCTCGTCGCCGTCGTAGTACGCGGCGGCGGTGGGGTCGAAGTCGAGCGGGCTGTCCTTGAGGGACAGGTTCAGCTCGGCCAGCTTCTCCTTGACCTCGGTGATCGACTTCGCACCGAAGTTGCGGATGTCGAGCAGGTCGGCCTCGGAACGCGCCACGAGCTCCCCCACCGAGTGGATGCCCTCGCGCTTGAGGCAGTTGTACGACCGGATGGTCAGCTGCAGGTCCTCGATCGGCAGCGCCAGGTCGGCGGCCAGGGCGGCGTCGGTCGGCGACGGGCCGATCTCGATGCCCTCGGCCTCGACGTTCAGCTCGCGGGCGAGGCCGAACAGCTCGACGAGGGTCTTGCCGGCGGACGCCAGGGCGTCGCGCGGGCTGATCGCCGGCTTGGTCTCGACGTCGACGACGAGCTTGTCGAAGTCGGTGCGCTGCTCGACGCGGGTCGCCTCGACCTTGTACGTCACCTTGAGCACCGGCGAGTAGATCGAGTCGACCGGGATGCGGCCGATCTCGGCCTCGAACGACTTGTTCTGGTTGGCCGACACGTAGCCACGGCCGCGCTCGACGGTCAGCTCGATCTCGAGCTTGCCCTTCTCGTTCAGCGTGGCGAGGTGCAGGTCCGTGTTGTGGACCTCCACGCCGGCCGGCGGCACGATGTCCGCCGCGGTCACGTCACCCGCACCCTGCTTGCGCAGGTACATCACGACCGGCTCGTCGTTCTCCGAGGAGACGACGAGGTTCTTGATGTTGAGGATGATCTCGGTGACGTCCTCCTTGACGCCCGGCACCGTGCTGAACTCGTGCAGCACGCCGTCGATCCGGATGCTCGTCACGGCCGCGCCCGGGATGGACGACAGCAGGGTCCGGCGCAGGGAGTTGCCGAGCGTGTAGCCGAAGCCGGGCTCGAGCGGCTCGATGGAGAACCGCGAGCGGTACTCCGAGATGACCTCTTCGGTCAGGGTGGGGCGCTGTGCGATGAGCACTTCGGGGTTCCTCTCAGCGTGCGTCCGCCATATGACGCAGCGCAGGTACTCGCTGGGCGGCGCGGGTCTCGGTCTACCCGCGCGACCGGCCGGCACCGCCACGGGCGGGGGATCGCTCCCCCGCCCGTGGCGGCCCGGCTACGGGTCAGACGCGGCGGCGCTTCGGCGGACGGCAGCCGTTGTGGGCCTGCGGCGTCACGTCCTGGATCGAGCCGACCTCGAGGCCGGCCGCGGTCAGGGAGCGGATCGCGGTCTCGCGACCGGAGCCCGGGCCCTTGACGAAGACGTCGACCTTCTTCATGCCGTGCTCGGCGGCCTTGCGCGCGGCGGCCTCGGCGGCCATGCCCGCGGCGTAGGGGGTCGACTTGCGCGAGCCCTTGAAGCCCACGTCGCCGCCCGACGCCCAGGAGATCACGGCGCCGCTGGGGTCCGTGATCGAGATGATCGTGTTGTTGAAGGTGCTCTTGATGTGCGCCTGGCCGTGGGAGACGTTCTTCTTCTCCTTGCGGCGCGGCTTGCGCACGGAACTGCGGGTCTTCGGAGGCATCTGCTCGTTCTCTCTCGCTGCTGGTCGTGAGGTCGGTGCCCCGTCGCGGCGCGGGCGGCTGTCCGAGGACAGGCCCGGCGGGCCGCGGGCGGGTTACTTCCGGCCGGCCTTCTTCTTGCCGGCGACGGTGCGCTTCGGGCCCTTGCGGGTGCGCGCGTTGGTCTTGGTGCGCTGACCGCGCACCGGGAGGCCGCGGCGGTGACGCAGGCCCTCGTAGCTGCCGATCTCGACCTTGCGGCGGATGTCCGCGGCGACCTCACGGCGGAGGTCACCCTCGAGCTTGAAGTTGCCCTCGAGGTAGTCACGGAGGGTGACGAGCTGGGAGTCGTCCAGGTCCTTGACGCGGGTGTCCGGGCTGATGCCGGTCGCGGCCAGGGTCTGCTGGGCGCGGGTACGGCCGACGCCGTAGATGTAGGTGAGCGCGATCTCGAGCCGCTTCTCGCGGGGGAGGTCGACGCCGACAAGACGTGCCATGTGCCTTTCGGCTCCTTGGACTTCGATCGGAGGTCTGCCGCACCGTCCTCCCGCGGGTTCTGCGGGCCCCGGCCTCCGAGCCGGGGGTTCACCGGTGGCGACCCGCCGTGGCGGGTGCGCTGCCGGTTCGGCGATGCGCTGGTGCCGGTCCGTCAGGATCCGGCGGCGGTGCTGCTCAGGTGCGTCCCGAGCGGCAGGGCGTTCAGCCCTGGCGCTGCTTGTGGCGCAGGTTCTCGCAGATCACCTGGACGCGACCGTGCCGGCGGATCACCTTGCACTTGTCGCAGATCTTCTTGACGCTGGGCTTGACCTTCATGGCCTGTTCCTCCGCCGCCGATGCGCCGTGGTCCCTCGCGGGACGCAGGCCGACGGCGATGCTCGTTCGGTCGGTTACTTGTAGCGGTAGACGATGCGCCCGCGGGACAGGTCGTACGGGCTCAGCTCGACCACCACCCGGTCCTCCGGGAGGATCCGGATGTAGTGCTGGCGCATCTTGCCCGAGATGTGGGCGAGCACCTTGTGACCGTTGGTCAGCTCCACGCGGAACATCGCGTTGGGGAGAGCCTCGATCACGCTGCCCTCGATCTCGATGACACCGTCCTTCTTCGCCATGTCCTCCGCTAACTCTTGTCCTGAACTGCCTGTCCACGCCGTCGTCTCCCCCCGGCGGTGCCGGTGGGTCCGGTGCGGACGTGGTGGACGTGCCCTGGTCCTGACGTCCGGCGACCGGCCCGCACGCGCGCGACCGCGGTGCGGTCGGCTCGGGCGGGACGTGCGACAGCGCGAGGGCGCACACCCAACGGACGATCATACGCCATCGGGCGCTCTCGGGGAAACGCGGTGCGGCTCCGTCAAGCGGACGCGCCGGTGCCGGGCACGACGGGTCAACGCCCCCGCCACGCGGCTTCTTCCCGCGCACGCCAGCACCCGCACCCACCCGTCCCCCACCGCGGCCCGCCGAGCGCGGCAGCCCCCGCCGAGCGCGGCAGCCGGAGCCACCGCGCTGGCTGGCATCCGCCGCGCTCGGCGGTCCGCCCCGCCGCCGCCGTCACGCCCGGTGCCGGCTCCCCGCTGCCCGCACGCGACGCACGGGGCGCCGCGAGGCGATCGCCAGCAGGGCCGCGCCGAGCGCGAGCAGGGCGCCCGCCGCCACGAGCGGCCACGCCGCGTCGGACCCGGTGGTCGCCAGGCCGCCGCCGGGCGCGGTGACGGTCACGCCGTCGGTGCGCTCGACGGGCTCGCTCCACGCCACGTCCTCGGCGGCCAGCACCTCGAACAGGTAGCCGCGTCCCTCGACGGAGACGGTCGCCGTGTTGGTGACGTCGGCGCCGGCCGCGGTCAGGCCGGTGACGATGCGCACGGTGGCGGACTCCCCCGCCGGCAGCGAGCCGTCGTGGTCGCAGGTGACGACGCGATCGACCGCGGCGCAGGCGAACCCGGTGCCGGAGGCCGACCGGAAGGTCAGCGCGCCGGGCAGGGCGTCGACCACGGTGAAGCCCGCGTAGGCGTCCTGGGTGCCGGTGGACATGACGGTGACGTCCCAGGTGATGCTGTCCGCCGTCCGGGCGACCGGGACCTTGCGCAGCGCGAGCTGCACGTCGTCCGCGAGCACCACGCCGAAGTCCAGCGTCAGGTCGGACTCGCCGCCCACGAGGACCAGGGAGGCCGCGGACCAGGTGGCGGAGTCGAGCCCGCGGTCCCCGCCGGCGCCCGCGAGGGTCGGCGCGTAGCCGGCCAGCACCGCGGCGGACGCGAGGCGGTCGATGCGCACGACGTACTCCCCGGGCAGCAGCCCGGGGAAGGCGTACGCGCCGCCGGCGTCGGTCGTGGCAGGGCCGACGGGCGCGCCGGCCGCGTCGACCACGGGACGCCCGTCCGGCGTCCGCAGCTCCACGACGACGCCGGGCAGGCCCCGCTCCCCCGCGTCCTGCACGCCGTCGCCGTCCGCGTCGAACCAGACGAGGTCGCCCACCGTCACGGGCCGCTCGACGAGACCCGCGTCCCAGGTGTCGTCGACGTACGCGGCGGTCAGCCCGTCCGCGGCCGTGGCGGCGCGCACCCCGGGGGTGTCCGGGCCGACGGTGATCGCCGGGGTCCGGGCGACGCCGGGGGCGGTCTCCTCGACGTCGGAGTCGGCGTCGGCGCGCGGGGCCGCGGCCGAGCGCGCCGTCGTCCAGGCGTACCGGGCGGCGTCCGCCGCGGGCAGCGCGAGCTCGACGCGGTAGCTGCCGGGCTCGAGGAGGTCGAACAGCCAGCGGCCGCCGGCGTCGGTCACGGTGCTGGCGACCTCGGTGTCGGACGCGTCGAGCAGCCGCACGGTCACGCCCGGGAACGACGGCTCGCCGGCGTCCTGCACGCCGTCGCGGTCGGCGTCGAGCCACACGCGGTCGCCCAGCGCCCACAGCGGCCGGAAGCCGAAGTCGAGCGTGTCGTCGGCCTCGCCGCCCACCAGCGGGACGGCCGTGGTGGCCGAGCCCGCGGACGAGTCGGTCGCGGCGTCGCCGGACCCGGTGACGGTCGGGCGGTACGGCGCGAGGGCGGCCGCGGAGGCGATCTCGTCGACCGTGACGGTGTACCCGCCGGGCAGCAGGCCGGTGAAGGCGTACGCGCCGTCGGCGTCCGTGGTGACCGGCCCGACGGCCGCGCCGGCCGCATCGGTGACCGGGTTCCCGGCGCCGTCGGTGAGGGTGAGGACGACGCCGGCCAGGCCGGGCTCGCCGGCGTCCTGCACGCCGTCGGCGTCGAGGTCGACCCACACCCGGTCGCCGACCCGCACGGGCCGCTCGGCCAGGCCCGCGTCGCGCGTCGGGTCGGCGTAGTCGGCGTCGGCACCGGACCAGACCGGGTCACCGGCGAGGTCGGAGACGACGGCCAGCCCGGGTGCGCCGGGCGCCAGCGTGAACGGCGCGGTGCGGCCGAGGCGGGGCGCGACGGCGAGCACGTCGGAGTCGCCGGCGGTGTCCCCGACCAGCGCGGAGGTGAAGGTCCACCGCTGCGCGAGGGCTGCGGGCAGCTCGATCTCCACCCGGTAGGTCCCGGGGTCGAGCCCGTCGACGACGTACCCGCCGTCCGCGCCGGTGACGGTGGTCGCGAGCACGGCGTCGTCGGCCCCGAGCAGGCGCACGGTCGCGCCCTCGACGGGCAGCTCGGCCGCACCCTGGCGTCCGTCGCGGTCGGCGTCGAACCAGACCCGGTCGCCGACGGCCAGCGGCCGCCACTGCAGACCGGCGTCGTGCGACACGTCCACCTGGGTGGCGGCCAGGCCGGGGTGCGCGTCCTGCCACGCCTGCGGCATGGACCCGACCGCGGTCGTCTCGGCGCCGCCGGCGCCGAGCACCACGCCCGCGTCCACGGCGGAGGCGGGCGCGCCCGGGTCGACGACGGCGTCGGAGTCGACGGTGTCGTCGGTGCCCGCGCCGGCCGCGGTGTACCGGTACTGCGCGGCGAGCGCGGCGGGCAGCGTGTACCCGATGTCGTAGGTCCCGGCGGGCAGGCCGTCGACGAGCCAGTCCCCCGCGGCGTCGGTGACGGCCGAGGCGACATACGTCGTCGTGCCGCCGGAGACGGCGAACACGTCGACCGCCACGCCGGCGACCCCGGGCTCGGCAGACGTGTCGGCGGACTGCCGGCCGTCCCGGTCGGTGTCCAGCCACACGCGGTCGCCGACGGCCACGAGCGGGTCGGCGCCCGCGGCGGCCAGGGCGTACCGCGCTCCGGCCTTCAGCGGCACGGAGGTGACGTCCGCAGGCCGGCCGGCGGCGTCGTCGGACGGCACGCGGAACGCGAACGAGCTCCAGGTGTCGGCGGCGACGGGCGCACCGGACAGCGGCGTGCGCATGGCCCACTGGACGCGGACGGACTCACCGGAGGAGAACCGGTCGGCCGGGGCGAAGGCGACGACGAACTTCAGGCCCGTCACCCGCGCGGCCTGCGCGGCGGGCACCTGCTGGCCCGGGGTCAGCGCGGTGGCGCTCCAGGTGCCGGGCACCGGGTCGAACGCCGGGCTGGGCGCGAGGCCGCCCTGCCGGTAGTCCGCCGTGGTGGTGTACACCGCGACGGTGGCCCCCGCCGGGAGGCCCGCAGCGCCGACGAGGGTCGGCACGACGCCGTCCCACACCGGACGCCACCGGCTGCCGCGGGCGCCGCTCGCGCTGCCGTCCATCGCCGGGTAGTCGCCGGTGGTCGGGAGCATGGAGATCATCTCGAGCCGGTCGGTGGAGATCGTGGCGCGGCTGGTCACCTGCACCTGCCACTGCGTCGTCGAGCCGGCGGTGGTCACGACGGAGCACGGGAAGCGGTACCAGTCGCGGTCGGTGGCGCCGGTGCCCCGCGGGGCGCAGTCGGCGGACTGGCCGGCGCGCGCCGGGGTGGTGCGGACGGCGCCCTGGGTGCCGGCGGCGTCGCGGACCCACTCCTCGGAGACGTAGACGTTGGCGCCGCCGATGGTGACGGCCCCGGCGCGGGCGAGGCAGGACGCGGTGGCCGCGTCGTAGCTGCCGGGCGCGCAGGCGGTGCCGCCGTCGTTGCCGGTGGGCGCGGCCTGCACCGGGCGGGTCGCGGACGCGGCGGTGGCCGTGTTGACGATGGACGTCGTCGACAGGTCGGTCGCGATGCGCAGCCAGACCAGGACCTCGACGCCCGCGCCGGGGGCGAGCCGGCTGTCGGCCGGGAACGTCACGGTCAGCAGACCGTCGCGCTCGACGACCTCGGGGTCGCCGAGCGGGTTGGCGCCGCCGCCGGCGGCCTGGACGACCACCGGGGTCTGGCCCTCGGGCGCGGTGCCGTAGCCGAGCGAGCCGTCCTCGGGCAGCCGGTCGGTGACGACCAGGCCGGTGAGGTCGGCGGCGTTCGTGCCGCTGGCGGTGTTGGTGACCGCGATCCGGTACCGGACGTAGTCGCCGGGAGCGCGGGACGCGGCGTCGAGCTCGGCCTTCTGCACGCGGATCGTGGCGGCGCCCGCGTGCACGGTGGTGCCGACGGGGCCGGCGGTCTGCGCCTGCGAGCCGAGGTCGGCGCGCAGGGCCTGGGCGGTGACGGAGTTGCTGATCGCGCCCCGCGCGCTCTCGCCCGGGTTCGCGGTCAGCTCGGCCCGGCCCTGGTACTGCCAGCCGTCCGCGCCGACGGCGCTGGGCAGGCCCCCGGTGCGGAGCTCCTCGCGGAGCGTGCCGTCGAGCACGACGCGGCCGTAGCCCTGGCCGGGCGCGGGGATGGTCGAGCCGTCGGTGTCGAGGAACCGCACCCGGACGCCGATGACGTCCGCCGCCTGGACGCCGTGCTGCGACGCGAGGGCGGCGAGGTCGAACGTCCCCGTCGGCACCACGGCGTCCCAGCCCTGCCAGTTCTGCGTGCCGGCGTAGCTGCCGTCGGCGGCGACGTCGAGGTCGGCGCCGGCGACGAGGACCTCGAGCTCGGCGCGCTCGACGCCGGACGGCACGGACTGCACGGCCACCGTCTGGAGGCCGACCGCGTTGAAGAACCGCGGGTCCGCGTCGGTGAGCAGCAGCTGGTCGGCCGGGGTGAGGCCGAAGTTCTGCACGGACAGCGTGCTGGTGACCGCGGGCGCGGCCGCGTCGCGCTGCACGTCGACGGGCGAGACCGTCACCGTCGGGAACGCCTCGAGCTGGGCGCCCCGCAGGCGGACGGCGTCGCGGGCGGTGCCGTCGGCGGTGCCCGGCGCGCAGGTGGGGGTGCGGGACATCCCGCGGGTCTCGTCCGCGCAGACGCGCGCGTCGGTGACGCGGGCCTCGGCGACGTTGGCGACCTCGGCCACGTCGTCGCCCACGCCGGCCTCGGGGGCGTCGCCGGTCACGCGGTTGTGCGCCAGCAGGCGGGTGCCGAGCACGAGGCGGGCCTGGTTCGTCCAGGCGATGCGGCCGGTGTACCGGACCTGCACGCCCACGACGTCGGCCAGCGCGGCCTCGTCGGCGTCGAGCAGCTCGGCGCGCGGGACGGTCCGGTGGCTGACGCCGCCGTCGGCGGCCCGCTCGTAGACGACGACCTCGACCGCGGAGGCGCCCGGCAGGCCGGACGCGTCGGTGAGCTCGCGGACGTCGGTGACCGCGAAGGCCGCGAACGGCGCGTCGGCGTCGATCGAGGTGGCGGTGTCGATGCCGCGCGGCTCGGTCAGGACGAGCTGGTCGACGCGGGTCCCGGAGGCGCTGGCGGCGGTCGCGGTCAGGGTGGCGGTGGGCCACGCGGAGGCGGGTGCGGTGGACGGGTCGACGGGCAGCGCGAGGTCGTGCAGGTTGCTGCTGCCGGTCAGCGGGCTGCCGTTGGCGTCCCGGAGCCAGGTCTTCGTGGCGGTGGCGCCGAGCGACGCGGGCTGGACCGTCACGGTGCGCTCGCCCACCGGGTTCACCGGGCCGCCGAGGTCCACGGCCGAGCCGTCGGACGCCGCGGTCCCGGTCACGGCGCCGGAGTTCTCGACCGCGCCGGGCGCGGAGCCGGTGTAGGTGTAGGCGTCGTTGACCGGCTCTCCCGTCGCGCGGGAGGTGTCCCGCAGCGCGAAGGTGAGCGCGACCTTGCGCGCCGGGGCGTCGGTCGTCGCGACCGCGCCGGTGGTCAGCGTGCCGAGCAGGCCGCGGCGCCAGTCGGAGGCGGCGAGCGCCTGGCGCTCGGAGTCCGGGCGCGCGGCGTACACGAGCTGCACGCCGCCGATGCGGGCCCGCAGGCTCGCCGACTGCACGGCCACGCCCGGGAACGCGCCGGCGTACGGGAACGCGCCCTGTGTGGCGGCCCCGCCGAACGCGACGTCCGACCGGGCCGCGGCCGGGTTCGTCCGGTCGGCCCAGGCCGAGCCGGTCCAGACGCGGGTCGCGAGCGACTCCCAGCGGCCGTCCACGACGTCGAACACCCGCACGTCGGTGACCCGGTCGAACACGAGGTACGGGTCGTAGACGCCCGAGGCGGCCGCGCCCGAGGTGATCGGCTGGACGCCGGACAGGTCGAACGTGTCGTAGAAGCTGCCTGCCGGACCCGTCGTCGGGTCCTGCTGCGCCCCCGTGACGCCGTTCGCGTCGGTGACCGTCACGCTCGACAGGTCCTCGCCGCCGGTGCCCCAGGTGAGCGTCGCGGTGGTGGCGTCGCCGTTGCCCTCGGTCCGGTCGCGGTTGTCCATCGTCTTGACCAGGGCCGGGTAGCCGCCCGTGCCGGTGCCGCCGAGCATCTGCACCGTGTCGGAGACGCGGCGGACCGCGCTGGTGACGACGAAGCCCTCGATGGCCGCGGACGAGGTGATCTGGGCGACGTTGGTGCGGTCGGTGCCGTCCGCCCAGGCGCCGGCGGTGACACCGGACCGGAGTGCGAAGGTGACGCGGACGCGCGCGCGGTCGCCGTTGGCGAACGTCCCGCCCCCGGGACGCGTGACGACGACCCGGACGCCCCGCCACGCCGAGGTGTCCCCGAGCGCGGCGGTGGAGCCGGTGTAGTCGACCCACTCGCCGTCCACGGTGGCGTACTGCAGCTGCGCGGACCCGCCCGCGGGCACGGTGGCGTCGACGGAGGTGGGCGCGAACGCGGTCCACCACGCGACGCCGGAGGTGCCGCCGCCCGCGACGGTGCGCGACGCGGCGCTGTCCTCGAGGGTCAGCGTGTCGGGCAGGTGGCCGCTCCCGCCGCTGAGCGGCCGGGCGGTCGCCTCCAGCACGGCGTTGACCGTCGCGCCCGCGGTGCGGGTCACGTATGGCTCGGCGACGTACTTGGCGCCCGCGACGTCGACGGTCGGGACGGCGACGGAGACGGTCGCCGCGGTGACGGGACGGTTGCCGCTCGCCTGGGTGCGCGGCGCGACGGCGGAGGTGTCGGTGCCGAGGCGGGTGGTGGCGACGGTGTGCACGGCGTACGTCGCGGCGGTGCTCGACGTCGCGGTGCGCGCGAGGTACGGCAGGGTGACCGAGGCGCCCATCGGCACCGCCGAGCCGGCGCCGTGCACCGTCGCGCGGAACCCGGTGACCTCGGACCAGGACGCGAGGCCGAACGCCGCCGGGTCGGTCGGGACCGCGGGCGCGGTCGCGTCGAGGTCGACGGTGTGCTCGGTCCCGCCGGCGAGCACGGTCAGCTCGAGACGCGCGGGGCCGGTGAGGCCCTGCACTGCGACGCCGGAGCCGTCCGCGCTGTCGGTGCGGCCGGGGGCGGTGCCGCGCGCGGCACCGAAGCCGGCGAAGGCGAGGCCGGCCCCGAGCGGGTTGGCCAGGGCCGGGAGGTCCGGGTCGAGGGCCGCGTTCGTGGCGGAGACCTGCGCGGCGGTGGCCGGGACCTCGACGACGAGGGCGTCCACGGCGCGGCGCGACCAGTTGGTGCCGGCCGCGGTGCCGCGCACGAAGCCGCCGCCGTACACCGGCGTGCTCAGGCCGACGAGCGCGGTCGCGGAGCCCGCGTAGGCGCGCGGGTCGTAGATCCGGAAGCCGCGGGTGTCGGTGGTGGTCGCGGAGGTGGTGGCGCCGCGCACGGCCCGCGTGGTGGCGGTGCCCGTCACGGTGAGGGTGTTCATGTCGGAGGCGACGGAGAAGGTCGCGGCGCCCGCGGTGACGTAGTCGGCCGTGGCCCCCGTCCGCGCGACGGGCGTCGCGTCCTGGCTCAGGTGCTCGCGCACGTCGACCCGCAGCGTGGCGGGCGAGCCGGAGGCGACGAGGCCTCCGGTCGCCGCCGCGAACACGACCTGCAGGCCGGTCAGGCGGGACCGCGTGGTCGCGTCGAGCCCGGCGAGGAGGTCCGCGGCGGCGTCCGCCCCCGTCGCGGTGCCGATCGTGACCCGCACGGGGTTGCCCGAACCCGTCCAGGTCCACCCGGTGACGGCGGCGGTCGCGGCGCCGGCCGGCCAGGTCGTGATCGCGAGGCCGGTCAGGTCGGTGAGCATCCCGACGGTGCCGGCGGCGGGAGCGGTCGCGGGGTTGCTGCCGCCCCAGGTGAGCGTGAGGCTCTCCGCCGGGTCGCCGGTGAGCGTGCCGGTGACGGCTGCGGAGTTCGTCGGGGTGTCGGCGCCGTCCTCCACGCCGGAGAGCCAGCCCTCGCGGGACCACGCGACCTGCGTGCTGGTGGCCAGGTTCACCGGGAAGTCGCCGGTGATCCGCACCCGGCCCTTGGTGCCGACGCCGCCCGTGGCCGTCGGCGTGGCGGTGATCGTCCCGGTCTGCGTGCCGCCCCCGTTCGGGGTGACCAGGCGGGTCGACAGGCGCAGGTCCCCGCTGACGCCCGACTGCAGGCCGGTGAGCCCGTCCGAGGTGGTGCTGGTGAACCGCACGGAGAACGCGGCCGCGGCCGCGTAGTCGGCGGTCGCGGTGCCGCCGACGGCGTCGGCCCAGTACTGCACCGTCGCGCCCAGGCCGGAGACGTCGAGCGCCTGGGTCAGCCGGAGCGCGTCGAGCGCCACGTCCATCGTCGCGTGCTCGCAGGACGACTCGTCGCCCGCGCACCGGTAGCCCAGGGTGCTGCTCACCGTCCCGGCCGCGGGGCTCGCGGTGTACGCCGCGTCGAACCCGTACCCGGGGTCGGCGGGCGGGGCCGCCTGCGCGGTGGCCCCGGAGGTCACCGAGAAGCCGGTGACGGTGAGCACCGGGTCGGCGGCGGCGACGGCCGCGGGTGCGCCGGTCGCCACCAGGAGGGGCGCGAGCAGCGCGCCGACGACCGCGAGCACGGCGGGACGACGGAGGCGGAGGCGGAGGCGGGACGATGCGGGCATGCGGGTTTCCCGGGGGCTGGCACGGGCGCACGGCGGCAGGCGCCGCGCGGCGGGGGGACGCCATACCTTCGGCGGTCCCCTGACCCGTCATGAGTCCGCTATGGGGTGAAAGCACCCCTCTGACCTGGTCTGTCCGCTTTGAGGTGAGGTGCTAGCACCCGCCGGGGGGACGGGATTCACCCGCACGGGTCGCCCGGCGCCCCGGCCGGGTGACGGGCCCGGCGCCGTCGGCCGTCGCACGCCCCGCGTACGACGAGACCCACCGTCCCCGCGGCGGGGAGGTGGGTCTCGGGAGGGCGGGCGGGCGCGCGCCCGCGCCCGGGCGTCAGCCCAGCGGGGCGACCGTCACGCCGCGCGCGGCGAGCTCCGCCGCGCCGCCGTCGACGGCCGTGAGCACCCAGATGCCGCCCTCGTGCAGCGCGACCGAGTGCTCCCAGTGCGCGGCGCGCGAGCCGTCGGCGGTGACGACCGTCCAGTCGTCGTCGAGCACCTCGGTGGCGTGGCCGCCGCGGGTGATCATCGGCTCGACCGCCAGGCACATGCCGGGGCGCAGCTTCGGCCCGCGGTCACGGGAGCGGTAGTTCAGCACGTCCGGCGGCTGGTGCATCGCGGAGCCGATGCCGTGCCCGACGTAGTCCTGCACGATGCCGAACGGCACGCCGCCGTTCACCGAGGCGTCCGCCGCCGCGACGGCGTCCTCGACCGCGTCGCCCACGACCGCGAGCCGGTCGGCGATCCCGCCGCCCTCGCCGGCGAGCGCGGCGATGCCGTCCCACATGCAGCGCTCGGTCAGGTCCGCCAGCGCCTGGTCGGCGGGGTCGGCCTCCGGCAGCACCAGGGTCAGGGCCGAGTCGCCGTGCCAGCCCTCGACGATCGCGCCGCAGTCGATCGACACGACGTCGCCCGGCTGCAGCTCGCGACCGGACGGGATGCCGTGCACGACCTCGTCGTTCACCGACACGCAGATGGTCGCCGGGTAGTCGTAGTACCCGAGGAACGACGGCAGCGCGCCGGCGTCCGCGATCACCGCCGCGGCGACGGCGTCCAGGTCGGCCGTCGTCGCGCCCGGCACCGCGGCCGCGCGCGCGGCCGCCAGGGCGTCGGCGACCACGAGCCCGGCGCGCCGCATGAGCAGCACCTGGTCGGGCGTCTTGAGCTCGATCTTCTCGCGTCCGAACACGACTCCCCCGCCGGTCAGCCGACCTGCGAGGCGAGGGCCGCCAGCAGACGGTCGGTGACCTCGTCGACCTCGCCGATGCCGTCCACGCGCACCAGGAGGTCGCGCTCGGCGTACAGCCCCGACACCGGGGCGGTCTGCTCGGCGTACACGTCCAGGCGCCGGCGGATCACCGGCTCGGTGTCGTCCGCGCGGCCCTCGATCTCGGCGCGCTTGAGCAGCCGGTCGACGACGACGTCCGCGTCCGCGGTGATCTCGAGCGCGGCGTCCAGAGCGCGGCCGTCGGCCCCGAGGATCGCGTCGAGCTCGCCGACCTGGGCGGTGTTCCGCGGGTAGCCGTCGAGCAGGAAGCCGCGGGCGGCGTCCGGCTGCGCGAGCCGGTCGCGCACCATGGCGTTCGTGACCTCGTCGGGGACGAGCTCGCCGCGCGCGGTGTACTCCTGGGCGGTGCGGCCGAGCTCGGTGCCGCCCTTGATGTTCGCGCGGAAGATGTCGCCGGTCGAGATGGCCGGGACGCCGAGCCGCTCGGCCAGGCGCGCGGCCTGGGTGCCCTTGCCGGCCCCGGGGGGGCCGAGCAGGACGAGACGGGCGGTGGAGCCGGGGTCGTGGCTCATCGGAGGAACCCTTCGTAGTGGCGCTGCTCGAGCTGCGACTGGATCTGCTTCACCGTCTCCAGGCCGACGCCCACGACGATGAGGATCGACGAGCCGCCGAACGGGATGTTCGTGCCGACGCCGAGCGCGATGAACGCGATGGTCGGGATGAGCGCGACCAGCGCGAGGTAGATGGACCCGGGCGCGGTGATGCGGGTGATCACGTAGTCCAGGTACTCGGCCGTGGGGCGGCCGGCGCGGATGCCGGGGATGAACCCGCCGTACCGCTTCATGTTGTCCGCGACCTCGTCCGGGTTGAACGTGATCGCCGTGTAGAAGTAGCAGAAGAAGACGATCAGCAGGACGTACAGCGCGATGTGCAGCGGCGCGCCCGGGTCGGCGACGTTCGCCGCGACCCACTGCTTCCAGCCGGCGGTCTGGTCGCCGAAGCCGGCGAGCAGCGCGGGGACCTGCAGCAGGGACGACGCGAAGATCACCGGGATGACGCCGGCCATGTTGATCTTGATCGGGATGTAGGTCGAGGACCCGCCGTAGGTGCGGCGCCCCACCATGCGCTTGGCGTACTGCACCGGGATGCGGCGCTGGGACTGCTCGACGAAGACGACCAGCGCGATGACCAGGACGATGATCGCCATGATGATCAGGAACGCGCCGATGCCGCCGGAGCCGCCCGCGATCGACCACATCGCGCCCGGGAAGGACGCCGCGATCGAGGTGAAGATGAGCAGGGACATGCCGTTGCCGACGCCGCGCTCGGTGATGAGCTCGCCCAGCCACATGATGAGGCCGGTGCCGGCGGTCATCGTGATGATCATGAGCAGCGTGGTCTGGATGCTGCCGTCCGGGATCACGTCCACGGAGCAGCCGGCGAACAGCTGGCCGTTGCGGGCGGTGATGATGACCGTCGTCGACTGCAGGACCGCGAGGCCGATCGTCAGGTACCGCGTGTACTGCGTGAGCTTCGCGGTGCCCGACTGGCCCTCCTTGTGCAGGGCCTCGAACCGCGGGATGACCACGCGCAGCAGCTGGATGATGATGCTCGCGGTGATGTACGGCATGATCCCGAGCGCGAACACCGACAGCTGCAGCAGCGCACCGCCGCTGAACAGGTTCACCAGGCCGAGCAGGGTGTTGGACTCGCCCTGGTCGATGCAGATCTGCACGTTCGGGTAGGACACGCCCGGGGTCGGCAGGAACGAGCCGATCCGGAAGATCACCATGATGCCGATGGTGAACAGCAGCTTGCGCCGCAGGTCGGGTGTCCGGAACGCCCGCACGAATGCGCTGAGCACGTGTCCTCCTGCTCCGCCGAAGCGGGATGTCGTCGAGGCGGCCGGCGCGCCGCGCGCCGGTCCGTCGTCGGGTCGGGCGCACCACGGCGCCCGACGCCCTGCCGAACCCTAACGGACTTCCGTCGCTGGGTGGGCATCGCCCCCGGCGGTGCGGTGGCGGGCCGTGCGGGTGCGCGGGCCGGGGCGGCCCGGTCCCCCCGAGGGGAAAAGCCGAACGGGGCCGGCGGGGCCTGGAGCCCTCGCCGACCCCGTTCGTCTGGGTCAGTCCTGCGCGACGCTGCCGCCGGCGGCCAGGATCTTGTCCTTGGCCGAGCCGGAGTACGCGTCGACGGCCACGGACAGCTTGACCGTGAGCTCGCCGGTGCCGAGCACCTTGACGGGCTGGCCCTTGCGGACCGCGCCCTTCGCGACCAGGTCGGCCACGGTGACGTCGCCGCCCTCGGGGTACAGCGCCGACAGCTTGTCCAGGTTCACGACCTGGTACTCGACCCGGAACGGGTTCTTGAAGCCGCGGAGCTTGGGCAGCCGCATGTGCAGCGGCATCTGCCCGCCCTCGAAGCGCTCCGGCACCTGGTACCGGGCCTTGGTGCCCTTGGTACCGCGACCGGCGGTCTTGCCCTTGGACGCCTCACCACGACCCACGCGGGTCTTGGCGGTCTTGGCACCCGGGGCCGGACGCAGGTGGTGCACCTTGAGCGTGCCGCCGGCACCCTCGGTCGCCTGCGCCTCGGCCTTGGGGGCCTTGGCCGCGGCGGCCTTGGGGGCCTTCGCCTTCGCCGCCGGCTTCTCCTCGGCAGCCGCCTCGGCCTCGGCCTTCGCCTTGGTCGTGCGGGCCGGGGTCTTCCGAGCCGGCTTCTCGGCGGCAGCCGACTCGGTCGCCGTCGCCTTCTTGGCGCGCGTGGCCTTGGGAGCCGCGGCAGCGGTCTCCTCGACCTTCTCGGTCTCCTTCTCCGCCATCGTCACTCCACCTCCTCGACCGCGACGAGGTGCGTCACCGTCTTGACCATGCCGCGGATCTCAGGACGGTCCTCCTTGACGACGACGTCGCCGATCCGCTTCAGGCCCAGGGTGCGCAGCGTGTCGCGCTGGTTCTGCTTGCCGCCGATGGCGGACTTGGTCTGGGTCACCTTGAGGCGGGCCATCAGGCACCCACCTTCTCGGTCTTGGCCGCACGACCCGCCGCCTGCGCCTTCAGCAGCGGCGCCGGGGCGACGTGCTCGAGCGGCAGACCGCGGCGCGCCGCCACGGCGGCCGGCTCCTCGAGACCCTTCAGCGCCGCGACCGTGGCGTGCACGATGTTGATGGCGTTGGAGGAGCCGAGGGACTTCGACAGGATGTCGTGGACGCCGGCGCACTCGAGCACCGCACGCACCGGACCGCCGGCGATCACGCCGGTACCCGGGGAGGCGGGACGCAGGAAGACGACGCCGGCAGCGGCCTCACCCTGGATGGGGTGGGTGATGGTGCCCTGGATGCGGGGGACGCGGAAGAAGTTCTTCTTCGCCTCCTCGACACCCTTGGCGATCGCCGCGGGCACCTCCTTGGCCTTGCCGTAGCCGACACCGACCGTGCCGTCGCCGTCGCCGACGACGACCAGGGCGGTGAAGCTGAACCGGCGACCACCCTTGACGACCTTGGCCACGCGGTTGATGGACACGACGCGCTCGAGGAACGCGCTCTTCTCGGCGGCGTCGCCCCGGCGGCCGTCGCGACGACCGCCGTCGCGGCGGTCACCGCCACCCTGGCCCTGGGGAGCGCCCGTGTTGCTGCGCTGAGGAGCAGCCATCAGTGGATCCTCTTCTTCGATGCGGGAATGGTCGTCGTCACAGCGCCAGACCGCCCTCGCGGGCGGCGTCGGCCACTGCGGCCACACGCCCGTGGTACTTGTTGCCGCCGCGGTCGAAGACCACCGCGTCGATGCCGGCCGCCTTGGCGCGCTCGGCGATCAGCTCGCCGACGCGACGGGCCTTGGCCGTCTTGTCGCCCTCGGCGCCCCGCAGGTCCGCCTCGAGCGTCGAGGCGGAGACCAGGGTGCGGCCCACGGCGTCGTCGACGACCTGCGCGACGAGGTTGCGGTTCGACCGGGTGACGACCAGGCGCGGGCGCGCGGCGGTGCCGGCGACCTTCTTGCGCAGCCGGAGGTGGCGGCGCTTGCGGGCCTTGAACTTGCCCTTACCGATGATGGTGATCGCCATGGCTCACTTACCAGCCTTTCCGACCTTGCGGCGGACGTTCTCGCCCGCGTAGCGCACGCCCTTGCCCTTGTACGGCTCGGGCTTGCGGATCTTGCGGATGTTCGCGGCGACCTCGCCCACCTGCTGCTTGTCGATGCCCGCGACCGAGAACTTGGTCGGGGACTCGACGGCGAAGGTGATGCCGGCGGGCGGCGTCACGGACACCGGGTGGCTGAAGCCGAGCGCGAACTCGAGCGCGTCGCCCTTCGCGGTCACGCGGTAACCGGTGCCGACGATCTCCAGCTTCTTCTCGTAGCCGGCGGTGACGCCGGTGACGAGGTTGGCCAGCAGGGTGCGCGTGAGGCCGTGCAGCGACCGCGAGAGGCGCTCGTCGTTGGGACGGGTGACCACGAGGGCCCCGTCCTCGTCGCGCGCGACCTCGATGGGGGACGCGACCGTGTGCGTGAGGGTGCCCTTCGGGCCCTTCACCGTCACGACGGCGCCGTTGATGGTGACGTCCACGCCGGCCGGGACCGTGACGGGGATTCTGCCGATACGAGACATTGGCTAGCTCCTTTCCGTCTCGGACTTACCAGACGTAGGCGAGGACTTCCCCACCCACGCCCTTCTTGGCGGCCTGCTTGTCCGTCAGGAGACCGGAGGACGTGGACAGGATCGCCACGCCCAGGCCACCGAGGACCTTCGGCAGGTTGGTGGACTTCGCGTACACCCGGAGGCCGGGCTTCGACACGCGCTTGATGCCGGCGAGCGCACGCTCGCGGCTGGGGCCGTACTTCAGCTCGACCACGAGGTTCTTGCCCACGCGGGCGTCCTCGGTCGTCCAGCCGGCGATGTAGCCCTCGGCCTGCAGGATCTCCGCGATGTGCGACTTCAGCTTCGAGTACGGGATGGTCACCGTGTCGTGGTGAGCCGAGTTCGCGTTGCGCAGACGAGTCAGGAAGTCTGCGATCGGGTCGGTCATCGTCATGGGGGCTTCCGCCCTTCCTCGCCGTGGTTTCCGCGGCGCCCGCCCTCGAGGGGGCGGGCCGCCGCGGACCTACGACGTCGTTGTTACCAGCTGCTCTTGGTCACGCCGGGGAGCTGGCCCGCGTGGGCCATCTCGCGCACGCAGATCCGGCACAGGCCGAACTTGCGGTACACGGAGTGCGGACGGCCGCACCGCTGGCACCGGGTGTAGGCCCGCACGGCGAACTTCTGCTTGCCCGCGGCCTTGTTGATCAGGGCGGTCTTCGCCATGTCAGTCCTCCTCCTTGAACGGGAAGCCCAGGTGCTTCAGGAGCGCCCGGCCCTCCGCGTCCGTGGTCGCGGTGGTGACCACCGTGATGTCCATGCCGCGGACACGGTCGATCTTGTCCTGGTCGATCTCGTGGAACATCGACTGCTCGGTCAGACCGAAGGTGTAGTTGCCGTGGCCGTCGAACTGCTTGCCCGACAGCCCGCGGAAGTCGCGGATGCGGGGCAGGGCGGTCGACAGCAGGCGGTCCAGGAACTCCCAGGCACGGTCGCCGCGCAGCGTCACGTGGGCGCCGATCGGCATGCCCTCGCGCAGCTTGAACTGCGCGATGGACTTGCGGGCCTTGGTGACCTGGGGCTTCTGGCCCGTGATCTGCTGGAGGTCGCGGATCGCGCCCTCGATCAGCTTCGAGTCCTTCGCCGCGTCACCGACACCCATGTTCACGACGACCTTCACCAGGCGCGCGACCTGGTTCACGTTCTCGTGGGAGAACTCCTCGCGGAGCGCGGTGCGGATGGCGTCGTTGTACCGGACCTTCAGGCGCGGGACCGGGTACGCCCGGGTCGTCTCGTCGGTGGCGGTCATCAGATGTCCTTACCGGAGCGCTTGGCGACGCGGACCCGAACGGTGCGGGTCCGGCCGTCGCGCTCGACCTGCTCGGTGCGGTAGCCGACCCGGGTGCCACGCTTGGTCTCCGGGTCGACCAGCATCACGTTGCTGATGTGGATGGGCGCCTCGACCGTCTCGATGCCACCGGTGCGGGAGCCGCGCTGGCTCTGCCCCACCTTGGTGTGCTTCGTGATGCGGTGCACGCCCTCGACCAGGACGCGGTCGCGGTCCGTGAGGACCTCGAGGACGCGCCCCTGCTTGCCCCGGTCCTTGCGGGAGCCGGAGATGACGACCACCAGGTCGCCCTTCTTGATCTTCGCCATGTCAGAGCACCTCCGGCGCCAGCGAGATGATCTTCATGAACTTCTTGTCGCGCAGCTCGCGGCCCACCGGGCCGAAGATGCGCGTGCCACGGGGCTCGCCGTCGTTCTTGAGGATCACCGCGGCGTTCTCGTCGAACTTGATGTACGAGCCGTCGACGCGACGGCGCTCCTTGCGGGTGCGCACGACGACCGCCTTGACGACGTCGCCCTTCTTGACGTTGCCGCCGGGGATCGCGTCCTTGACGGTGGCGACGATGACGTCACCGATACCGGCGTAGCGACGGCCGGAGCCACCGAGAACGCGGATGCAGAGGATCTCCTTGGCACCCGTGTTGTCGGCGACACGCAGTCGCGACTCCTGCTGAATCATCTACAACTCCTGTCGTCTGCCGGTTCTCGCACACGGCGAGCCTGGCCGAACGGGTAGTGGACGAGAAGGCTGCGCCTTACTTCGCCTTCTCGAGGATCTCCACCAGACGCCACCGCTTGGTGGCGGACAGCGGGCGGGTCTCCATGATGAGGACCAGGTCGCCGATGCCGGCCGACGAGGCCTCGTCGTGCGCCTTGACCTTGCTGGTCCGCCGGATGACCTTGCCGTAGAGCGGGTGCTTGACCCGGTCCTCGACCTCGACCACGACGGTCTTGTCCATCTTGTCGCTGACCACGTAGCCGCGCCGCGTCTTGCGGTAGGGACGCGCGGTCCCCGTAGCGGTGGTGGTCTCGTTGGTGTTCTCGCTCATCGAGTCCTCACTCGCTCGCGCTGGGCGCGGTCCGGATGCCGAGCTCGCGCTCGCGCAGGATCGTGTAGATCCGCGCGATGTCGCGACGCACGGCCTTGAGGCGGCCGTGGCTCTCGAGCTGACCGGTGGCCGACTGGAAGCGCAGGTTGAACAGCTCCTCCTTGGCCTTCTTCAGCTCGGCCACGAGGCGCTCGTCGTCGAAGGCGTCCAGCTCGGTGGGAGCCAGGTCCTTGGTGCCGATAGCCATCAGTTACCACCCTCGCGAACCACGAAACGGGTCTTCATCGGGAGCTTGTGCTGCGCGCGGCGCATGGCCTCGCGCGCCAGGGGCTCCGGGACGCCGGCGAGCTCGAACATCACTCGGCCGGGCTTGACGTTGGCGATCCACCACTCCGGCGAGCCCTTGCCGGAACCCATGCGGGTCTCGGCGGGCTTCTTCGTGAGCGGACGGTCCGGGTAGATGTTGATCCAGACCTTGCCGCCACGCTTGATGTGGCGGGTCATCGCGATACGAGCAGCCTCGATCTGGCGGTTCGTCACGTAGGCGGGCTCGAGGGCCTGGATGCCGTACTCGCCGAACGCGATCGAGGTGCCACCCGTCGCGGCGCCGGAGCGCCCGGGGTGGTGCTGCTTGCGGTGCTTCAGCCTGCGCGGGATCAGCACGGCTCAGGCCTCCGTTCCGGTCTCAGGAGCGGTCGTCGCCTCGGCGGCCGGAGCAGCGGTGGCCTCGGCCGCGGGGGCCTCGGTCCGCTCGTTCCGGCGGCCGCCGCCGCGCGGGCCGCGGTCGCCGCCGCGGTCGCCACGGTCCCCACGGGGGCCGCGGGACTGCCGCGGGGCCTGGGTGGCCTGCTCACGGGCGAAGTCGCGCTCGGTCATGTCGCCCTTGTAGACCCAGACCTTCACGCCGATGCGGCCGAAGGTCGTGCGGGCCTCGAAGAAGCCGTAGTCGATGTTCGCGCGGAGCGTGTGCAGCGGCACGCGACCCTCGCGGTAGAACTCCGTGCGGCTCATCTCCGCGCCGCCGAGGCGGCCGGAGACCTGCACCCGGATGCCCTTGGCGCCGGCGCGCTGCGCGGACTGCATGCCCTTGCGCATCGCACGACGGAAGGACACGCGCGAGGCGAGCTGCTCCGCGATGCCCTGGGCGACCAGCTGCGCCTCGATCTCGGCGTTCTTGACCTCGAGGATGTTGAGCTGCACCTGCTTGCCCGTGAGCTTCTCGAGCTCACCGCGGATGCGGTCCGCCTCGGCGCCGCGGCGGCCGATGACGATGCCCGGGCGCGCGGTGTGGATGTCGACGCGGACGCGGTCACGCGTGCGCTCGATCTCCACCTTCGCGATGCCCGCGCGCTCGAGACCCGTGCTCATGAGCTTGCGGATCTGCACGTCCTCGCGGACGTAGTCGCGGTAGCGCTGACCCGGCTTGGTCGAGTCGGCGAACCACCGCGAGCGGTGATCGGTCGTGATGCCCAGGCGGTACCCGAGCGGGTTGACCTTCTGTCCCACTGTCAGGCCCTTCCCTTCGTCTCACGCTCGGCGACGACCACGGTGATGTGGCTCGTGCGCTTGAGGATCTGGCTCGCGCGGCCCTGCGCCCGGGGGCGGAACCGCTTCAGCGTCGGACCCTCGTCCACGAACGCCTCGGCCACGTAGAGGTTGCCCTCGTCGAAGCGCTCACCGGCACGCTTGGCGCCCTCGCGGGCGTTCGCGATCGCCGACTCGACGACCTTGAGGACCGTCTCGCCAGCGGCCTGCGGCGCGAACTTCAGCGTCGACACGGCCTCGCCGGCCTGCTTGCCACGGATGAGGTCCACGACGCGCCGGGCCTTCTGGGGCGTGACGCGGACGAACCGCGCCTTCGCCTTGGCTTCCATTGCTGTCCTGCCTTCTTGTCTCTGCCGTCAGGGCAGTCGCTCAGCCGACCCGGGGGTCAGCGGCGACGGCCCTTCCGGTCGTCCTTCTCGTGGCCGCGGAACGTCCGCGTCGGGGCGAACTCGCCGAGCTTGTGCCCGACCATCGACTCCGTGACGAACACCGGCGTGTGCTTGCGGCCGTCGTGCACCGCGAACGTGTGGCCCAGGAAGTCCGGGGTGATCATCGAACGACGCGACCACGTCTTGATGACGTTCTTGGTGCCGGCGGCGTTCTGCGCGTCGACCTTCTTCTGCAGGTGCCCGTCGACGAAGGGCCCCTTCTTCAGGCTGCGAGGCATATCTCCCGGCTCCTATCAGCGCTTCTTGCCGGTGCGGCGGCGACGGACGATGAGCTTGTCGCTCGGCTTGTTCGGACGACGCGTGCGGCCCTCCGGCTGGCCCCAGGGGCTCACCGGGTGACGACCACCGGACGTCTTGCCCTCACCACCACCGTGCGGGTGGTCGATCGGGTTCATCGCGACACCGCGGACCGAGGGGCGCTTGCCCTTCCAGCGCATGCGGCCGGCCTTGCCCCAGTTGATGTTCGACTGCTCGGCGTTGCCCACCTCGCCGACCGTGGCGCGGCAGCGCAGGTCGACGTTGCGGATCTCGCCGGACGGCATGCGCAGCTGCGCGTACGGGCCGTCCTTCGCGACGAGCTGCACGGACGCACCGGCCGAGCGGGCGATCTTCGCGCCGCCACCGGGCTTCAGCTCGATGGCGTGGATGACCGTACCGGTCGGGATGTTGCGCAGCGGCAGGTTGTTGCCGGGCTTGATGTCGGCGCCGGCGCCGTTCTCGACGACGTCGCCCTGCTTCAGCTTGTTCGGCGCGATGATGTAACGCTTCTCGCCGTCCGCGTAGTGCAGGAGCGCGATGCGCGCCGTGCGGTTCGGGTCGTACTCGATGTGCGCGACCTTGGCCGGCACGCCGTCCTTGTCGTGACGACGGAAGTCGATCACGCGGTAGGCGCGCTTGTGGCCACCACCCTGGTGCCGCATGGTGACGCGGCCGGTCGAGTTGCGACCACCGGTCTTGTGCAGCGGGCGGACCAGAGACTTCTCCGGCGTGGAGCGCGTGATCTCGACGAAGTCGGCGACGCTCGCGCCGCGGCGCCCCGGCGTCGTCGGCTTGTACTTACGGATTCCCATGGGGATCTGTCCTCAATCTGCTCTCGGGCCCGGTCAGCCGACCGGTCCGCCGAAGATGTCGATCGTGCCCTCGCGGAGGGTGACGATCGCGCGCTTCGTGTCCTTGCGCTTGCCGGTGCCGGAACGGGTCCGCCGCGTCTTGCCCTTGCGGTTGATCGTGTTCACGGAGTCGACCTTGACCGAGAAGACCTGCTCGACGGCGATCTTGATCTCGGTCTTGTTCGCGCGCGGGTCGACGATGAAGGTGTACTTGCCCTCGTCGAGCAGCCCGTAGCTCTTCTCGGAGACGACCGGCGCGATCAGGATGTCGCGGGGGTCCTTGGCGACGGTGGTCACTTGGCGTCCTCCTCGGCCTCGGACGACGTCGCGACGGCGGTCGCGCCGCGGCCCTTGACGGGACCGGCGAGGAACGTGTCGAGCGCGCCCTGGGTGAACACGACGTCGTCGGAGACGAGCACGTCGTAGGTGTTGAGCTGGTCGGCGACGAGCAGGTGGACCCGCTCGACGTTGCGCAGCGACTTCCAGGCCAGCTCGTCCGCGCGCTCCACGACCACGAGGACGTGCTTGCGGCCGGACAGCGTGTCCAGGACCTGCAGCGCGGCCTTGGTCGACGGCGCCTCGTTGACACCGAAGCCGGTGACGACGTGGACGCGGCCGGCGCGGGCGCGGTCCGAGAGAGCACCGCGGAGCGCCGCGGCCTTCATCTTCTTCGGGGTCCGCTGGGAGTAGTCGCGCGGGGTCGGGCCGTGGACGGTGCCACCGCCGGCGAACTGCGGCGCACGGGTCGAACCCTGGCGGGCGCGGCCGGTGCCCTTCTGCTTGTACGGCTTCTTGCCACCACCGCGGACCTCGCCGCGGGTCTTGGTGTCGTGGGTGCCCTGGCGCGCGGCGGCGAGCTGGGCGACGACCACCTGGTGGATCAGCGGGACGTTCGTCTGCGCGTCGAACACCTCACCGGGCAGGTCGGCCGTACCGGCCTTCTTGCCCTGGGCGTCGAGCACGTCGACGGTCAGCGTCTCGGACATGAGGCTCATGCCCCCTTCACGGCGGTACGCACGACGACGACGCCACGCTTCGGGCCCGGAACCGCGCCCTTGAGCAGCAGCAGACCCTTCTCGGCGTCGACCGCGTGGACGGTCAGGTTCTGGGTGGTCTGACGGGCGGCGCCCATGCGACCGGCCATCCGCAGGCCCTTGAACACGCGCGACGGCGTCGAGGCGCCACCGATCGAGCCCGGCTTGCGGTGGTTGCGGTGCGCACCGTGGGAGGCGCTGACACCGGCGAACCCGTGGCGCTTCATGACACCGGCGGTGCCCTTGCCCTTGGTGGTGCCGATGACGTCGACCAGCGCGCCGGCCTCGAAGGCCTCCGCGGTGATCTCCTGGCCGAGGGTGAACTCGGCGGCGTTCGGCGTCCGGATCTCGGCCACGTGCCGACGGGGGGTGACCCCCGCCTTCTCGAAGTGGCCCTTCAGCGGCTTCGTGACCTTGCGCGGGTCCACCTGGCCGTAGGCCAGCTGCACCGCGGCGTAGCCGTCGGCCTCAGCGGAGCGCACCTGGGTCACGACGTTGGTGCCGACCGAGACCACGGTGACGGGGACGAGACGCCCGTTGGCGTCCCACACCTGCGTCATGCCGAGCTTCGTGCCGAGCACCGCCGTGACGGGGCGCGCGTTCTGCTGGGTAACCATGAAAGATCAGTTCCTTCCCAGCGTCAGAGCTTGATCTCGATGTTCACGTCGGCCGGCAGGTCGAGACGCATGAGCGAGTCGACCGCCTTCGGCGTGGGATCGATGATGTCGATGAGCCGCTTGTGCGTCCGCATCTCGAAGTGCTCGCGGCTGTCCTTGTACTTGTGGGGCGACCGGATGACGACGAAGACGTTCTTCTCCGTCGGGAGCGGCACCGGACCCACGACCGTCGCACCAGCGCGGCTCACCGTGTCGACGATCTTGCGCGCCGAGCTGTCGATGACCTCGTGGTCGTAGGACTTGAGCCGGATGCGGATCTTCTGTCCCGCCATGGCGTCGTCTGCTTCTCTCTCTCGAACTGCTTGGTGTCCGACCCCCGCACTCGGGCGTGTCGCGATTCGCGACGTTCCTCCGCGCCGGCCCCGGCCGGGTGCGCGGGGCGCGCGCCGGCTGGGACGAGGTCGTTGTGGTGATCGGGTCCGACGCCGGGTGACCCCGGGCTTGCTGCTGGACCCGCACGCGTCCCGTGCCCGCTCTCGGGGTGTCCGGGCGCACGCGCGCAGACACCCCCGTCGTCGGGCAACTTGTCTAGTGTGCCAGCCGGGACCCGAAAGGTCCAACCGGACCTGCATCACACCCGCGCGATCACGCGCCCCGGCCCCGCGCAGCGCCGCTCGCGCCCAGCGCGCCGACTGCGCCGAGCGCGGCAGGTCCAGCCGAGCGCGGTGGCCCAGGCTACCGCGCTCGGCGCGGAGCACCGCGCTCGGCGCCCGGCCGCACGCCGAGCAGGCCGGCGGCGCTCAGCAGGCCGCGCAGGCGCGCGGGGTCGAGGGCGTCCTGCCAGGTCCAGCGGACCACGCGGATCCCGTGGGAGCGGATGCGGTCCTCCCGCTGCTTCTCCGCCCAGAGCCGCTCCTCCACCGCGCGGGTGTCGCCCACGCCGTCCGTCCGGTACTTGAGCCGACCGTCGAACTCCCCCACCAGGCGCCGGTCGGGCCACCAGAAGTCGACCCGCCCGATGAACCCGTCCCCGTCACGCAGCTCCTGCTGCAGCACCGGCGCCGGTGCCCCGGCCTCGCGCATGCGCACCCGGCTCAGGGACTCCCCCGGCGACTCCGACCGGCCGTCCGCGAACGCGAGGACGTCGCGGGCCTGCCGCACACCGCGCGCCGACCCCCGCGCCGCGAGCACGTCCCGGGCGCTGTCGACGTCGAGGCCCAGCCGTCCGAGCGCGTGGTCGGCCGCGACCACCGCCGACGCGAACGGCTCGGTGCACGCCAGGTCGACCACGGTCCTGGCCAGGGCCGTCACCCGCAGGCTGTCACGGGTCACCGGCACCGGCGGCTGAGCCGTCGACCACTTCCGCACACCGGGCGCCGACCGCCCGCCGCCGGCCGACGGCACGAGCACCTGGACGTCGTCGGGCCACGGACCCAGCGTCGGCAGCCCCCACACCGCCGCCGCGGACCGGTGCGAGAAGACGGGGTCGCGCAGCGCACCGGCGGCGGCGCGGACCCGCAGCAGGTGGCGATCCGCTCCGCGCGCGTCGTCCCACGACGGCGCGGCGCAGTACACACCGCGGCGGACTCGGCGCAGGACACCCCGGCGCACGTCCCGTGCCAGACCGTCCACGTTCTCGCCCCTGGCGCGCAGGAGCGCGGGCGTCAGGAGGGGGGCGGCCGCCGTCTCGGAGTGCGTGGAGCTCATCCGCCCACGCTGCCACCCAGCGACCCGCCCTCGCCGTCGTCCCCAGGGCGGATCTGCCCCGGTCGCCGAGCGCGGGAGATCCCGCCGAGCGCGGGAGATCCCGCCGAGCGCGGTGCCTCCAGCTACCGCACCGGGCTGGGCCTGCCGCGCTCGGCAGCGGCACGCCCCCGGGCACGCAGGAGGGCCCGGGTGCCGAAGCACCCGGGCCCTCCCGGTCGATCAGTCCCCCGTGGGGGTCAGATCACTTGATGATCTTGGTGACGCGGCCCGAGCCGACGGTGCGGCCACCCTCGCGGATGGCGAAGCCGAGGCCCTCCTCCATCGCGATGGGCTGGATCAGCGTCACGGAGATCTCCGTGTTGTCGCCGGGCATGACCATCTCGGTGCCCTCGGGCAGCGTGATGACGCCGGTGACGTCCGTGGTCCGGAAGTAGAACTGCGGACGGTAGTTCGAGTAGAACGGGTTGTGACGCCCGCCCTCGTCCTTGGCCAGGATGTAGACCTGGCCCTCGAACTCGGTGTGCGGGGTGATCGAGCCCGGCTTCACGACGACCTGGCCGCGCTCGACGTCCTCGCGCTTGGTGCCGCGGAGCAGCAGACCGCAGTTCTCGCCGGCCCAGGCCTCGTCCATCTGCTTGTGGAACATCTCGATGCCGGTGACCGTGGTCTTCTGCGCCGGGCGGATGCCGACGATCTCGACCTCGGAGTTGATCTGCAGCTTGCCGCGGTCGACCTTGCCGGTGACGACGGTGCCACGACCGGTGATCGTGAAGACGTCCTCGATCGGCATGAGGAACGGCTTGTCCATGTCACGCACCGGCTCCGGCACGGACTCGTCCACGGCGTCCAGCAGGTCCTCGACGGACTTGACCCACTGCGGGTCGCCCTCGAGGGCCTTCAGGCCGGAGACGCGGATGACGGGCGCGTTGTCGCCGTCGAAGCCCTGCGACGACAGCAGCTCGCGGACCTCCATCTCGACGAGCTCGAGGATCTCCTCGTCGTCGACCATGTCGGACTTGTTGAGCGCCACGAGCAGGTAGGGCACGCCGACCTGGCGGGCGAGCAGGACGTGCTCGCGCGTCTGGGCCATCGGGCCGTCGGTGGCGGCGACCACGAGGATGGCGCCGTCCATCTGCGCCGCACCCGTGATCATGTTCTTGATGTAGTCGGCGTGACCCGGCGCGTCGACGTGAGCGTAGTGACGCTTCTCCGTCTGGTACTCGACGTGCGCGATGTTGATCGTGATGCCGCGCTGCTTCTCCTCGGGCGCCTTGTCGATCTCGTCGAACGGCGTGAAGGGGTTCAGCTCCGGGTACTTGTCGTGCAGCACCTTCGAGATGGCAGCGGTCAGCGTCGTCTTGCCGTGGTCGACGTGACCGATGGTCCCGATGTTGACGTGCGGCTTGGTCCGCTCGAACTTCGCCTTGCCCACTGGGTCCTCCTCAGGACTCTGGTGTAGAGATTGCCGAACGATGCGGGGGGCCGTGCGGCCCCCCGCGGACGTGCGGTCCTACGGGTCGGTTGGGTGGTCGTTCTTGGTTCGACCTGTGGGACTACTCGCCCCGGGTCTTCTTGATGATCTCGTCGGCAACATTCCGAGGCACCTCGGCGTAGCTGTCGAACTGCATCGAGTACACCGCACGACCCTGGGTCTTGGACCGCAGGTCGCCGACGTACCCGAACATCTCGGAGAGCGGCACCTGGGCGCGGATCACCTTCACGCCCGTCGCGTCCTCCATGGACTGGATCATGCCGCGACGCGAGTTGATGTCGCCGATGACGTCGCCCATGTAGTCCTCGGGCGTGCGCACCTCGACGGCCATGATCGGCTCGAGGAGGACCGGGTCCGCCTTGCGGACGGCCTCCTTGAGGATCATCGAGCCGGCGATCTTGAACGCCATCTCGGACGAGTCGACGTCGTGCGCCGCACCGTCGAGCAGCGTGGCCTTGATGCCGACCAGCGGGAAGCCGGCCAGCACGCCGAGCTGCATGGCGCTCTGGATGCCCTGGTCGACGGACGGGATGTACTCGCGCGGGACGCGACCACCGGTGACGGCGTTCACGAACGCGTACATCTCGCCGTCCTCGGACACCAGCGGCTCGAAGGTCATCTGGACCTTCGCGAACTGGCCCGAGCCACCCGTCTGCTTCTTGTGGGTGTAGTCGATCTTCTCCACCGTGCGGCGGATCGTCTCGCGGTACGCCACCTGCGGCTTGCCGACGTTCGCCTCGACCTTGAACTCGCGACGCATGCGGTCGACGAGGATGTCGAGGTGGAGCTCGCCCATGCCGCCGATGACGGTCTGGCCGGTCTCCTCGTCCAGGCGGACGCGGAAGGTCGGGTCCTCCTCGGCGAGCTTCTGGATCGCCGTGGAGAGCTTCTCCTGGTCGGCCTTCGTCTTGGGCTCGATGGCCACGTCGATGACCGGCTCGGGGAAGGTCATCGACTCGAGGATGACCTGCGCGTTCATGTCCGACAGGGTGTCACCGGTGGTGACGTCCTTGAGACCGATGAACGCGTAGATGTGGCCGGCCGTGGCCTCGTCGACCGGGTTCTCCTTGTTGGCGTGCATCTGGAAGATCTTCCCGATGCGCTCCTTCTTGCCCTTGGTCGAGTTCATGACCTGGGCGCCCTGCACGACCTTGCCCGAGTACACCCGGATGAAGGTGAGCTTGCCGAAGAACGGGTGCGCGGCGATCTTGAACGCCAGGGCCGAGAACGGCTCGGTGGCGTCCGGGTGCCGCTCGATGACGACCTCCGGGTCCTTGACGTCGTGGCCCTGGATGGCCGGGACGTCGAGGGGCGACGGGAGGTAGTCGACGACGGCGTCGAGCATGGGCTGGACGCCCTTGTTCTTGAACGCCGAGCCGCACAGGACCGGGAACGCCTCGCCGGAGATGGTGAGCTTGCGGATGCCGGACTTGATCTCGGCGACCGTGAGCTCCTCACCGCCCAGGAACTTCTCGAGCAGCTCGTCGTCCGTCTCGGCGACGGCCTCGAGCAGCTCGCTGCGGAACTGCTCGGCCCGCTCCTGGAGGTCGGCCGGGATCTCCTCGATCTCGTACTTCGCGCCCATCTCGGTCTCGCCGCGCCACACGAGCGCGCGCATCTCGACCAGGTCCACGACGCCGATGAAGTCGTTCTCGGAGCCGATCGGCAGCTGGATGACCAGCGGCTTGGCCTTGAGGCGGTTCACGATGGTGTCGACCGTGAAGTAGAAGTCCGCACCCAGCTTGTCCATCTTGTTGACGAAGCAGATGCGCGGGACCTCGTACTTGTCGGCCTGGCGCCACACGGTCTCCGACTGGGGCTCCACGCCCTCCTTGCCGTCGAACACCGCGACCGCGCCGTCGAGCACGCGCAGCGAGCGCTCCACCTCGACGGTGAAGTCCACGTGACCGGGCGTGTCGATGACGTTGATCTGCGTCTCGTTCGACTTGCCCTTGTTCCAGAAGGCGGTCACAGCAGCGGACGTGATCGTGATGCCACGCTCCTGCTCCTGCTCCATCCAGTCCGTGGTCGACGCGCCGTCGTGGGTCTCGCCGATCTTGTAGTTGACGCCCGTGTAGTACAGGATCCGCTCGGTCGTCGTGGTCTTGCCGGCATCGATGTGCGCCATGATGCCGATGTTCCGGACCTTGTTCAGGTCCGTGAGCACGTCCAGTGCCACAGGTTCAGCCCCTCGGTAGTGGGGTCCGCCCTACTGCTGGGATTACCAGCGGTAGTGGGCGAACGCCTTGTTGGACTCGGCCATCTTGTGCATGTCCTCGCGGCGCTTCACCGCGGCGCCCAGGCCGTTGCTGGCGTCGAGGATCTCGTTCATGAGGCGCTCGGTCATGGTCTTCTCGCGGCGAGCCCGCGAGTAGTCCGTGAGCCAGCGCAGCGCGAGCGTGGTCTGGCGGACGGGGCGGACCTCGACCGGGACCTGGTAGGTGGCGCCACCGACGCGGCGGGAGCGGACCTCGAGCGACGGGCGGACGTTGTCCAGCGCGCGCTTGAGCACGACGACCGGGTCGCCCTGGGTCTTCTCGCGGACGCCCTCGAGCGCGCCGTAGACGATGGCCTCGGCGACGGACTTCTTGCCGTCGAGGAGGACCTTGTTGATGAGCTGCGTGACGACCGGCGAGCCGTAGACGGGGTCGACGATCAGCGGCCGGCGGGGGGCGGGACCCTTACGAGGCATCGGTTCAGCCCTTCTTCGCGCCGTAGCGGCTGCGCGCCTGCTTACGGTTCTTCACGCCCTGGGTGTCCAGAGCACCACGGATGATCTTGTAGCGCACACCGGGCAGGTCCTTCACGCGACCGCCGCGGACGAGCACGATGGAGTGCTCCTGCAGGTTGTGGCCCTCACCGGGGATGTAGGCCGTGACCTCGATGCCCGAGGAGAGCTTGACGCGCGCGACCTTGCGGAGAGCCGAGTTCGGCTTCTTCGGGGTGGTCGTGTACACGCGGGTGCAGACACCGCGGCGCTGCGGGCTGCCCTGCAGGGCAGGTGTCTTCGACTTGTTCGTCTTCGGCGTCCGGCCCTTGCGGACCAGCTGCTGGATCGTAGGCACTACGTCTCCGTCTTGTTGATGAGTCTGGTCTGACCGGCACCCGTCACCCTGGACGGCCGGCTTGGTCCGGATCGTCGCCCGTCGCGCGACTACCCCGGGGGGTCTTGCGTCCCGAACCGACCCCCGCACCCGGGCGTGTCGGCCCCTCCTGGTCCGCGCACCGGCTCCCGGGGGTCCGGGATCGGGATGCGGTGGGGGCTGTCCACCCGGCGCCCGAGGTGGTCACCCACCTGAGCGCGCGCGAGGGCCCGACGGCGCGGGCACGGTGTCCCACGTTACTCGGCCGTCACCCCAGGGTCAAAGCACCTGGTGATGGTCGGGCGGTGGGACGTCGATCACAACAGCGGGGACCCCGTGGGTGTTCCCGCTCCCCCGCACGGCCGAGGGGGCCCGGTCACGCACGCGGCGCGACCGGACCCCCTCGGACCGGTGAGGCTCGAGATCAGCGGTAGTCGCCGAAGTCGATGTCCTCGAGCGGGATCGCCTCGCCCGAGCCGAGGCCCAGGGCGGGGAAGTCGATCTCGTCGTAGCCGAAGGACGGGTACAGCTCGGCCTTCGCCTCCTCGGTGGGCTCCACCGACACCTCGTGGTAGCGGGGCAGGCCCGTACCGGCGGGGATCAGCTTGCCGAGGATCACGTTCTCCTTCAGGCCCAGCAGCGGGTCGGAGCGGCCCGACATCGCGGCCTCGGTGAGGACGCGGGTCGTCTCCTGGAAGGACGCCGCCGACAGCCACGAGTCCGTCGCGAGCGACGCCTTCGTGATGCCCATCAGCTCCGGACGACCCGAGGCCGGCTGACCGCCCTCGGCGACCGCCCGGCGGTTCGCGTCCTCGAACCGGCCGCGCTCGGCCAGCTCGCCCGGCAGCAGGTCGGTGTCACCCGAGTCGAGCACGGTCACGCGCCGCAGCATCTGCCGCACGATGACCTCGATGTGCTTGTCGTGGATGTCCACGCCCTGGGAGTTGTAGACCTCCTGGACCTCGTCCACCAGGTGCTTCTGCGTGGCGCGCGGGCCGAGGATGCGCAGGACCTTCTTCGGGTCCACCGCACCCTGGACCAGCTGCGTGCCGACCTCGACGTGGTCGCCGTCGGACACGAGCAGGCGCGAGCGCTTGGTGATCGGGTAGGCGATCTCCTCCGAGCCGTCGTCCGGCGTCAGCACGATGCGCCGCGTCCGGTCCGCCTCGTCGATGGCGATGCGGCCGGAGAACTCGGCGATGGGGCTCTCACCCTTGGGGGTGCGGGCCTCGAAGAGCTCCTGGACACGCGGCAGACCCTGCGTGATGTCCTCGGCCGACGCGACACCACCGGTGTGGAAGGTGCGCATCGTCAGCTGCGTGCCGGGCTCACCGATGGACTGCGCCGCGATGATGCCGACGGCCTCGCCGATGTCCACCAGCTTGCCGGTGGCCAGGGAGCGGCCGTAGCACTTCGCGCAGGTGCCGACGCGCGACTCGCAGGTGAGCACGGAGCGGACCTTGAGCGACTCGACGCCGGCCGCCAGCAGGCGGTCGAGCAGGACGTCGCCCACGTCGTCGCCCGCGTTCCCGATGACCTCGCCGTCGATCTCGACGGCGGTGGCCAGGGTGCGCGCGTAGACGCTGGTCTCGACCTTGTCGTGCCGGCGCAGGGCACCGCCGGTGCCCGGGACGCCGATCGGCATGGTCAGGCCGCGCTCGGTGCCGCAGTCCTCCTCGCGGACGATGACGTCCTGGGAGACGTCCACCAGACGACGGGTCAGGTAGCCCGAGTCGGCGGTCCGCAGCGCGGTGTCCGCCAGACCCTTGCGGGCGCCGTGCGTCGCGATGAAGTACTCCAGGACCGACAGGCCCTCGCGGTAGTTGGACTTGATCGGGCGGGGGATGATCTCGCCCTTCGGGTTCGCCACGAGGCCGCGCATGCCGGCGATCTGGCGGACCTGCATCCAGTTACCACGCGCACCCGAGCCGACCATCCGGAACACGGTGTTGCGGGCGGAGAAGTTCTCCTGCATCGCCTTGGCGACCTTGTCGGTGGCCTGCGTCCAGATCTCGATGAGCTCCTGACGACGCTCGTCGTCGGTGATGAGGCCCTTGTCGTACTGGCCCTGCACCTTCGCCGCGCGCGCCTCGTGCTCGGTGAGGATCTCCTGCTTGGCGGACGGGGCCGCCACGTCGGAGATCGCGATGGTCACGCCCGAGCGGGTGGCCCAGCGGAAGCCGGCCTCCTTCAGGGCGTCGAGCGAGGCGGCGACCTCGACCTTCGGGTACCGCTCCGCGAGGTCGTTGACGATCACGGAGAGGCGCTTCTTGTCGACGACGCCGTTCTCGTACGGGTAGTCCACCGGCAGCAGCTCGTTGAACAGCGCCCGGCCGAGGGAGGTCTCGAACAGGTACGGCTGGTCGGCGGAGAAGCCCTCGGGCTCCTGGCCGGGGCCGAACACGAGGCCCTCCATGCGGATCTTGACGACCGCGTTGAGGTCCAGCGAGCCCTGGTCGAACGCCATGATCGCCTCGGACACCGAGCTGAACGCCCGGCCCGCACCCTTCGCGTCCTCCTTGTCGGAGGTCAGGTGGAACAGGCCGATGATCATGTCCTGCGAGGGCATGGTCACCGGACGGCCGTCCGACGGCTTCAGGATGTTGTTGCTCGAGAGCATGAGGATGCGGGCCTCGGCCTGCGCCTCCGCGCTCAGGGGCAGGTGGACGGCCATCTGGTCGCCGTCGAAGTCGGCGTTGAACGCGCCGCAGACGAGCGGGTGCAGGTGGATCGCCTTGCCCTCGACCAGCTGGGGCTCGAACGCCTGGATGCCGAGACGGTGCAGCGTGGGCGCACGGTTCAGCAGCACGGGGTGCTCGGTGATGACCTCCTCGAGCACGTCCCACACGACCGGGCGCGCGCGCTCGACCATGCGCTTGGCCGACTTGATGTTCTGCGCGTGGTTCAGGTCGACCAGGCGCTTCATCACGAACGGCTTGAACAGCTCGAGCGCCATCTGCTTGGGCAGACCGCACTGGTGCAGCTTGAGCTGCGGGCCGACGACGATGACCGAACGGCCGGAGTAGTCGACGCGCTTGCCGAGCAGGTTCTGGCGGAACCGGCCCTGCTTGCCCTTGAGCATGTCGGAGATCGACTTCAGCGGGCGGTTGCCGGGGCCCGTGACCGGGCGGCCGCGGCGGCCGTTGTCGAACAGCGAGTCCACGGCCTCCTGGAGCATCCGCTTCTCGTTGTTGACGATGATCTCCGGCGCGCCCAGGTCCAGGAGCCGCTTGAGGCGGTTGTTCCGGTTGATGACGCGGCGGTACAGGTCGTTCAGGTCGGACGTGGCGAACCGGCCGCCGTCGAGCTGCACCATCGGGCGCAGGTCCGGCGGGATGACCGGGACGGCGTCCAGCACCATGCCGGTCGGCGAGTTCGTCGTGGTGAGGAACGCGTTGACGACCTTGAGGCGCTTGAGCGCACGGGTCTTCCGCTGGCCCTTGCCGGAGCGGATGATCTCGCGCAGGTTCTCGGCCTCGGCGTCCAGGTCGAACGCCTCGAGGCGCTTCTGGATCGCCGCGGCGCCCATCGACCCCTCGAAGTAGTTGCCGTAGCGGTCCTGCAGCTGGCGGTAGAGCAGCTCGTCGCCCTCGAGGTCCGCGACCTTGAGGTTCTTGAACTTGTCCCAGATGGTGTCCAGGCGCTCGATCTCGGCGTCCGCGCGCTTGCGGATCTGCGCCATCTCGCGCTCGGCCGAGTCGCGGACCTTGCGGCGCGCGTCGGCCTTGGCACCCTCGGCCTCGAGCTCGGCCAGGTCGGCCTCGAGCTTCGACGCGCGGGTGTTGATGTCGTTGTCGCGGCGGTCCGCGATCTCCTTGCGCTCCAGGTCGATCTCGTTCTGGAGGTTCGGGAGGTCCTCCTGGCGGCCGTCGGTGTCGACCCACGTGATCATGTACGCCGCGAAGTAGATGACCTTCTCGAGGTCCTTCGGGGCGAGGTCGAGCAGGTAGCCGAGGCGCGAGGGGACGCCCTTGAAGAACCAGATGTGCGTGACGGGCGCGGCCAGCTCGATGTGGCCCATGCGCTCACGACGCACCTTGGAACGGGTCACCTCGACGCCGCAGCGCTCGCAGATGATGCCCTTGAAGCGCACGCGCTTGTACTTGCCGCAGTAGCACTCCCAGTCCCGGGTGGGGCCGAAGATCTTCTCGCAGAAGAGCCCGTCCTTCTCCGGCTTCAGGGTGCGGTAGTTGATGGTCTCGGGCTTCTTGACCTCGCCGTGCGACCAGGTCCGGATGTCGTCGGCCGTGGCCAGGCCGATGCGCAGCTCGTCGAAGACGTTGACGTCGAGCAAGGGGTCCTACTTCCTTCGCATGCCGGTGCGCGCGGGGCGCCTCGTTCCGGCGGAATGGAGATGCTGCAAGGGGTGCGGGCGGCCCGCCGGCCCCGGGGAGGGGGCCGGCGGACGCTCGGCGTCAGATCTCGTCGACGGTGCTCGCGGCGTTCGGGCGGCGCGAGAGGTCGATGCCCAGCTCCTCGGCGGCGCGGTACACCTCGTCGTCGTTCTCCCGCATGTCGATCGACACGCCGTCGGAGGACAGCACCTCCACGTTCAGGCAGAGGGACTGCATCTCCTTGAGGAGCACCTTGAAGGACTCCGGGATGCCCGAGTCGGGGATGTTCTCGCCCTTGACGATGGCCTCGTACACCTTCACGCGGCCCGGGATGTCGTCCGACTTGATGGTCAGGAGCTCCTGCAGCGTGTAGGCCGCGCCGTACGCCTCGAGGGCCCACACCTCCATCTCGCCGAACCGCTGGCCGCCGAACTGCGCCTTACCACCCAGCGGCTGCTGCGTGATCATCGAGTACGGACCGGTCGACCGGGCGTGGATCTTGTCGTCCACGAGGTGGTGCAGCTTGAGGATGTACATGTAGCCCACGGCCACCGGGTCCGGGAACGGCTCGCCGGAGCGGCCGTCGAACAGCCGCGCCTTGCCGTCCACGCCGACCATGCGCTCGCCGTCGCGGTTCGGCAGGGTCGCGCCGAGCAGACCGGTGAGGGTCTCCTCCGGCACGCCGTCGAACACCGGCGTCGCGACCGGGACGCCCGGCTGCGACGACTTCGCGATGTCGGGCACCTGGTCGACCCAGGACAGGTCGCCCTCGGCCAGCTCGACGTTCCAGCCCTGCTTGGCGATCCACCCGAGGTGGACCTCCAGCACCTGGCCGACGTTCATGCGCCCGGGGACACCCATCGGGTTCAGGACGATGTCCACCGCGGTGCCGTCCGGGAGGAACGGCATGTCCTCGACGGGCAGGATCTTCGAGATGACGCCCTTGTTGCCGTGGCGGCCGGCGAGCTTGTCGCCGTCCGTGATCTTGCGGCGCTGGGCGATGTACACCCGGACGAGCTCGTTCACGCCGGCGGGCAGCTCGTCGCCGTCCTCGCGGTTGAACGTGCGCACCTCGATGACCGTGCCGGACTCGCCGTGCGGCACCTTGAGGGACGTGTCGCGGACCTCGCGGGCCTTCTCGCCGAAGATCGCGCGCAGCAGGCGCTCCTCCGGGGTCAGCTCGGTCTCGCCCTTCGGGGTGACCTTGCCGACCAGCACGTCGCCCGCGGAGACCTCGGCGCCGATGCGGATGATGCCGCGCTCGTCCAGGTCCGCCAGCACGTCCTCGGAGACGTTCGGGATGTCCCGGGTGATCTCCTCGGGGCCGAGCTTGGTGTCGCGGGCGTCGACCTCGTGCTCCTCGATGTGGATCGAGGACAGGACGTCGTCCTGCACGAGGCGCTGCGACAGGATGATCGCGTCCTCGTAGTTGTGGCCCTCCCACGACATGAACGCGACCAGCAGGTTGCGGCCGAGGGACAGCTCGCCCTCGTCCGTCGCCGGGCCGTCGGCCAGCACGGAGCCGACCTCGACGCGGGCGCCCTGGTCGACCAGCACGCGCTGGTTGTAGGACGTGCCCTGGTTCGAGCGGCGGAACTTCGCCACGCGGTAGGTGCTCGTCGTCGCGTCGTCGTTGGCGACCGTGATGAGGTCGGCCGACACCTCGGTGACCACGCCCGGCTTGCTCGCCACGATGACGTCGCCGGCGTCGACCGCCGCGCGCCACTCCATGCCGGTGCCGACCAGCGGCGCCTCGGAGCGGACCAGCGGCACGGCCTGGCGCTGCATGTTCGCGCCCATGAGCGCGCGGTTGGCGTCGTCGTGCTCGAGGAACGGGATGAGGGCCGTCGCGACCGACACCATCTGGCGCGGCGAGACGTCCATGTAGTCGACCGTCTCGGCCGGGACGTCCTCGGTGTCGCCGCCCTTGACGCGGACCAGGACGGTCTCGTCGGCGAACTTGCCGTCGGCGTCCACGGCCGCGTTGGCCTGGGCGATGACGTAGCGGTCCTCGTCGTCGGCGGTGAGGTAGTGCACCTCGTCCGTCACGCGGCCGAACTCGACCTTGCGGTACGGGGTCTCGACGAAGCCGAACGGGTTGATCCGCCCGAAGGTCGCGAGCGAGCCGATGAGGCCGATGTTCGGGCCCTCGGGGGTCTCGATCGGGCACATGCGGCCGTAGTGCGACGGGTGGACGTCGCGGACCTCCATGCCGGCGCGGTCGCGGGACAGACCACCCGGGCCCAGCGCGGACAGGCGACGCTTGTGCGTCAGGCCGGCGAGCGGGTTGTTCTGGTCCATGAACTGCGACAGCTGGGACGTCCCGAAGAACTCCTTGATGGAGGCCACGACGGGACGGATGTTGATCAGGGTCTGCGGCGTGATCGCCTCGACGTCCTGGGTCGTCATGCGCTCGCGCACGACGCGCTCCATCCGGGACAGGCCGGTGCGGACCTGGTTCTGGATGAGCTCGCCCACGGCGCGGATGCGGCGGTTGCCGAAGTGGTCGATGTCGTCCGTCTCGACGCGGACCTCGATCGCCTCGCCGTTGCGCTGCCCCGGCAGGGTCGCGACGTCGGCGTGCAGCGCGGCCATGTACTTGATCGCGGCGACGATGTCGTCCTTGGACAGCACCGAGTCGGCGAGCGGCACGTCGATGCCGAGCTTCTTGTTCAGCTTGTAGCGGCCGACCTTCGCGAGGTCGTAGCGCTTCGGGTTGAAGTAGAAGTTCTCGATCAGCGCGCGGCCGGCCTCGACGGTCGGCGGCTCGCCCGGGCGGATCTTGCGGTACAGGTCGAGCAGCGCCTCGTCCTGGGTCTGGACGTGGTCCTTCTCCAGGGTGTCGATGACGGCCGGGAACTGCGCGAACTCCTCGCGGATCTCCGACTCGGTCATGCCGAGGGCCTTGAGCAGCACGGTGGCGTTCTGCTTGCGCTTGCGGTCGACGCGGACGCCGACGTTGTCGCGCTTGTCGATCTCGAACTCCAGCCAGGCGCCGCGGCTCGGGATCATCTTGACCGAGAAGATGTCCTTGTCGGACGTCTTGTCGGCGGTGCGCTCGAAGTACACGCCCGGGGAGCGGACGAGCTGGGAGACGACGACGCGCTCGGTGCCGTTGATGATGAAGGTGCCGCGCTCGCTCATGAGCGGGAAGTCGCCCATGAAGACCGTCTGGCTCTTGATCTCACCGGTGGTGTAGTTCACGAACTCCGCGGTCACGAACAGCGGCGCCGCGTAGGTGAAGTCCTTCTCCTTGCACTCGTCGGCCGTGTACTTCGGCGGCTCGAAACGGTGCTCGCGGAACGACAGCGACATGGTGCCGCCGAAGTCCTCGATGGGGGAGATCTCCTCGAAGATCTCCTCCAGTCCAGCGGTCTCCGGGACGTCCTGCCGGCCGTTCTCGAGAGCGGCGGCGACGCGGGCCTGCCACTTCTCGTTGCCGAGCAGCCAGTCGAAGCTCTCCGTCTGGAGCCCGAGGAGGTCCGGGACCTCGAGGGGCTCGTCGATCCGGGCGAACGAGACGCGGCGGGAGATGGTGCGGTTCGCGATGGCTTCGGACGTTGCGGAGGAGGTGCGCGAGGCAGCCAAGAGGGGTCCTTCCCAGCAGATCGAGTTCCCTGCGACGGGCCCGGCGGTTCGCGACCCCCCGGCCACAGGCCCTGCGGGCATCGCGTACTACGATGCCGTCGGGCGCGGGTTATACGGGGTCGCGGGCACAGGCCAGCGCAAAGCGCTAGCGTAGTACAGACATGGCGCGATGTCCACGCGCCGTGGTATGGGGCGTGCGCCACACCTGGTGGGGCGGGCCTGAGCGGTCGGACCGGCAGCACGCCGTCGTGCCTCCGCCGGTCCCAACGCCCGCTCCCCCGCCGGCATTCCCGCCCGCGCCCCCGCGGGCTGCGCCCAGCGCGGTCGTTGCCGCCCAGCGCGGTCGTACCCGCCCAGCGCGGCCGTTCCCGCCCAGCGCGGTGGCTGTGACGAACGCGCTCGGCGCGGACCACCGCACTCGGCGGCTGCGTGTCTGCGCCCGGCACCCCCGGCCCCCGGGGACGACGCAGGCCCGCACCCCCAGGGGGTGCGGGCCTGCGTGCGAGGCGACCCGGCGGTCAGCGACCGCCGGAGCGGGTCACTTGAGGGTGACGGTGGCGCCGGCGCCCTCGAGGGCGGCCTTGGCCTTGTCCGCGGTCTCCTTGTTGACGTTCTCCAGGACCGGCTTCGGCGCGCCGTCGACGAGGTCCTTGGCCTCCTTCAGACCGAGCGAGGTGAGGCCGCGCACCTCCTTGATGACCTGGATCTTCTTGTCGCCGGCGGCCTCGAGGATGACGTCGAACTCGTCCTTCTCCTCCTCGGCGGCGGCCTCGGCACCGGCACCGCCGGCGGCGGGGGCGACGGCCACGGCGGCCGGGGCCGCAGCGGTGACCTCGAAGACGTCCTCGAACGCCTTCACGAACTCGGAGAGCTCGATGAGGGTGAGGCCCTTGAACTGCTCGATGAGCTCGTCGGTGGTGAGCTTCGCCATGATGGCGGTTCCTTCCGTTCGGTCCTCGCCGGTCGGGTCGACCGTGCGGGGCAGTGTGGGGAGCGCGTGAGCCGGGGTGGCTCAGGCAGCGGTGTCGGCGGTCTCCTGCTGCACGCGCAGCGCCTCGACGGTGCGCACGGCCTTCGAGGCGGGCGCGGTGAAGAGGTACGCCGTCTGGAACAGCTTGGCCTTCATCGCACCGGCCGCCTTGGCCAGCAGGACCTCGCGGGACTCGAGGTCCGCGAGCTTGGTGACGTCCGCAGCGGTCAGGGCGCGCCCGTCGAGGACACCGCCCTTGATGACCAGTGCGGGGTTCGCCTTGGCGAAGTCACGCAGACCCTTGGCGGCCTCGACCGGGTCACCGGTGACGAAGGCGATGGCGGACGGGCCCTTGAGCTCGTCGGCGATCCCCTCGATGCCGGCTTCCTTGGCCGCGATCGCGGTCAGCGTGTTCTTCACCACGGCGTAGTTCGCGTTGCCGCTCAGCGACCGGCGCAGCTGCTTGAGCTGCGCGACGGTGAGCCCGCGGTACTCGGTCAGCACGGCAGCGTTCGAGTCGCGGAACTGGTCCGTGAGCTCGGCGACTGCGGCTGCCTTGTCCGGCCTCGCCATGGCAATCCTTCCGATGGTGGTGCCGCCGGGCGTCGTCCTCGGCCCCGGCACGGAAAGAGCCCCGGCGCAGGCGCCGGGGCTCGCAGTCGAGGCGCTCGCGCGCCTCACCATCGAACATCGATCACCTGCGCGGGCCTCCGCGTGAGCGGGACTTCGGGCGGCCCCTGCGCGCGCCCCGCGGAGGCGGGGTGTGCACGGGAGCCGACGACCTGCGGTCTTGGGCAGCGACCAGAGTACGGCACGCGGCGCCGTCGCCCAAATCCGCTGGCCGGCCGCCCGCGCCCGCCGTGCCGAGGGAGGACCTCGCACGGCCCTGTCTCGGCGCGCGCGTCCTATCTCGGCGAGCGCGCCGCCGGCTTCTCCGGCTCGCCCCCGCCGGGCAGGTGCGCCGCCAGGAGCTCCGCGAGGTGCACGCCCTGCACGTCCGCCAGGTGGTCGGCCTGGGTGCGGCACGAGTAGCCGTCGGCCAGGAAGACGTCACCCGGCGCGGCCGCTCGCAGGGCCGGCAGCAGCGCGCGCTCGGCGACCTGGACCGACACGTCGTAGTGCCCCGCCTCCATGCCGAAGTTGCCCGCCAGCCCGCAGCAGCCGGCGAGCTCCGAGAACGACGCACCCGCCTCGGTCAGCAGGGTGTGGTCGGCCGTGTACGTCATCACGCTGTGGTGGTGGCAGTGCGGCTGCACGACGGCGGTGACGTCGGACAGGTCCGGCAGGCGCCAGCGGTCCCCCGGCCCGATCGGCGCGGGCGCGGTCAGCAGCTCCGCGAGCGTGCGGGTGGCGCGGGCGACGGCGACGGCCCGTGGGTCTCCCGGCAGCAGGTCGAGCAGGTCGGAGCGCAGCACCGCGGTGCAGGACGGCTCGAGCCCGACGATCGGCACGCCGTTCACCGCGTACGGCCCCAGCACCTCGAGCAGGTGCGTGAGCCGCTTGCGCGCGCCGTCGAGCTGCCCGGTCGAGATCCACGTGAGCCCGCAGCACGCGTCGTGCTCGGGCACCAGCACCTCGTAGCCGGCGGCCCGCAGCACCTTCACGGCCGCGACCGGCACCGACGGCGCGAGGCTGTCGCTGAACGAGTCGGTCCACAGCAGCACGGGCGGGCGGCCCGAGGTGCCGGTGACGGACAGCGCGCCGTCGCCCTGGGCGGTCGGCGCCGCACCGGGCCGCGCCTCGACCTCGCCGCGGCGCACCCGGGACCGGAACGGTGCCGGCGCGAACGCCACCATCTTCCGGCGGGTGTCCATGCCGCCGAGCTTCAGCACGACCTTCGCCAGCGGCCGGACGGACAGCGCGGCGTTGGCCAGCCGCGCCAGCCCCGGGACCCCGGTGACGAGCCGGGTCCACCGGGGCAGCCAGCCGAGCGCGTAGTGGTTCACCGGCCGCAGCCGGCCCCGGTAGGTGCGGTGCAGCACCTCGGCCTTGTACTGCGCCATGTCGACCCCGGCGGGGCAGTCCGAGGAGCAGGCCTTGCAGGACAGGCACAGGTCGAGGACGTCGTGCACCTCGGGCGAGGACCAGCCGCGGGACACCAGCGTCCCGTTCGCCATCTCCTGCAGGACGCGGGCGCGGCCGCGGGTCGAGTCCTTCTCGTCCTTCGTCGCCAGGTACGACGGGCACATGAACCCGCCGGCCGCCGACGAGTCCGCGCGGCACTTGCCGACGCCGACGCACCGGTGCACGGCGGTGGTGAAGTCGCCGTGGTCGTGCTCGAAGGCGAAGCCGCCGTGGCCGGCGGGGATCGGCCGGGCGTGCGGGCGACGCAGGTCGGCGTCCAGCGGACGGGGGCGGACCAGCACGCCGGGGTTGAGCAGGTCGTCGGGGTCGAGCAGCGCCTTGAACGCCTCGAACGCGCCGATGGCCTTCTCGGAGTACATGACGGGCAGCAGCTCGGAGCGGGCGCGGCCGTCGCCGTGCTCGCCGGACAGCGAGCCGCCGTGCGACGCGACCAGGTGCGCGGCGTCGGTCATGAAGGCGCGCATCGGGTCGCCGGACCGCTCCATCGGGACGTCCAGCCGCAGGTGGACGCAGCCGTCGCCGAAGTGCCCGTAGGCCAGGCCGTCGACGCCGTGCCGGGCCATGAGCGCCTCGAGCTCCCGCAGGTACCCGCCCAGCCGCTCGGGCGGCACCGCGGAGTCCTCGAACCCCGGCCACGCCTGCTCCCCCGACGGCGTCCGGCCGCCGAGGCCGGCCCCGTCCTCGCGGATGCGCCACATCGCGGCCGCCTCCGGCCCGGGCGGGAACACGCCGACCGCGCGGGTGCCGGCGTCGGCCGCGAGCGCGTGCGCCCGCTCCAGCGCCTCGTCGAGGGTGTCCCCGCCGACCTCGCACATCAGCCAGCCCGCGCCCTCGGGCAGCGGCGGGACGGCCGCGGCGCCCTTGACCCGGCGCACGACGTCCACCAGGCGGGCGTCCATGCCCTCGATCGCGAGGGGCCGGTGCGCCAGCAGGGCGGGGACCGCGTCGGCGGCCGTGGCCATGTCCGGGTAGCCGAGCACGACCAGCACCGGCGCCGCGGACACCGGCACCAGGCGCACCGTCGCGCCGAGCAGCGTGACCACGGTCCCCTCGGTGCCGACCAGCGCCTTGGCCAGGTCGGCCCCGTTCTCCGGCAGCAGGTGCTCGAGGGAGTAGCCCGACACCTGGCGGCCGAACCGGCCGAGCTCCGTGCGGAGGGTCGCCATCTCGGCGCGCACCAGGGCGTCCAGGCCCGCGACGGGCTCGAGACCCTTCCCGGCGGTGAACCGGCGGCCCCGCCCGTCGACGACGTCGAGCTCCAGCACGTTGTCGGCGGTCCGCCCGTACGCGACCGCGCGGGGACCGCAGGCGTTGTTGCCGATCATCCCGCCGAGGGTGGCGCGGGCCTGGGTGGACGGATCCGGGCCGAACCGCAGCCCGTGCGGGGCCGCGGCCTTCTGCAGCACCGCCATGACGACGCCGGGCTCCACCCGCGCGGTGCGCGCCTCGGGGTCGACGTCGAGCACCCGGTTCACGTGCCGCGACCAGTCGAGCACGACGCCCGTGCCGACGGCGTTGCCGGCGACCGACGTGCCGCCGCCGCGGGAGGTCACCGGGGCGCCCAGGCCGCGGGCGACGTCGAGGGCCGCGAGCGCGTCGTCCACGTCCCGGGGGAACACGACGACGGACGGGACGACGCGGTAGTTGGAGGCGTCGGTCGAGTACTCGGCGCGGCGGCGGGTGGAGTCGTCCACCCCGCCGGAGACGGCGGCACGCAGGGCGCGGACGAGCTCGGCGGCGTCGGGGCCGTCCGGCGTGCGGGGGTCGGCGCCCGGGGGGAGGGACGTGGCGGTCGGCACGCGGTCAGTGTTCCACCCGCCCGGGCGCTGAGTGGCGCACCGTCCAGGCCCCGGACGCGGCGACGCCCCCGCCGGCCCGGACGGGCGGACGGGGGCGCCGGAGACCGACGGCGGCTCAGGACTCCAGCGCGGCGTCGAGCGTGATCTCGGTGCCGGTGAGCGCCTTGCTGACCGGGCAGGTGGCCTTCGCGTCGTCGGCGGCCTTGAGGAAGCCCGCCTCGTCGAGGCCGGACACCTCGCCGCGGACGGTCAGCGCGATCCCGCTGATCCGGAAGCCGCCGGCCGGGTCGGGGCTCAGCGTCACGTCGGCGGTGACCTCCAGCGACTCCGGGGTGCCCCCGGCCTCGCCGATCAGCGCGGACAGCTGCATCGCGTAGCAGGACGAGTGCGCCGCCGCGATCAGCTCCTCGGGGCTGGTGGTGCCGCCGGCCTCGTCGGCCGCCCGCTTCGGGAACGACACGTCGTAGGTGCCGACCTTCGAGCTGGTGAGCTCCACCTGGCCGCCGCCCTCGTTGAGGGTGCCGTTCCAGGCGGTGCGTGCGGTGCGAGTGGGCATGTCGAGGCTCCTCACGAGTGGTGGCCGGGCGGCCGGACGGCCGCCGCGCTGCTCACCGTAGGTCGCCCCGACCGGCCCCGCACCCCCCGGGTCCCGGCGGCCGGGCCCGGGCACCCGCCGGGGTCAGCCGATGTACTCCCAGTGCCACGGCTCCGGCTTCGAGCCGGTCGAGCGGGCCCAGGCCGGCAGCGTCCAGCCGTACTCCTCGGCGTGCGCCAGCATCCAGTCGTGCTGGTCCGTGCCGAAGGTGTACGCGTTGCCGCCGAGGTCGATCGCGACGCCACCGCCGTGGTTCGACGTGCCCGGGGTGGCGCACAGGCTGCCCTTCTGCGCCCGGCACGCGACCTGCTGGCTGTAGGACCGGTAGGAGTCCGTGATCACCAGGGCGGTCCCGAACGCCTGGGTGAAGGCGACGTTCAGCTGCTCCAGCGCCTCCGCGGCGTCGCAGCGCAGCTCCTGGCCCGGCGCGAAGTCGAGCTCGCACAGCGCCGAGGACGGGATGCGGCCGTTCGCGTAGCCCTCGAGCGACGTCCGCTGGGCCTCCTTGCGGGCGGCCTCCGCGGCGACCCGGGCGGCCTCGGCGGCGGCCGCGGCCTCCTGCGCCTGCTGCGTGACGGTCTGCAGCTCCGCGGTCAGCGTCGCCACCCGGTCGCGGGCGGCGGTGAGGCGGACGGCGGCGGGGTCGGCGTCCGCGTCGGCCGAGGCCTCGGCCGTGGCGGCCGCACCGGTCGGCAGCGTCGACGGCGAGGCCGCGGGCTCGCCGGCGTCCTCGTCCGACGTGGTCTGCGCCCCGGCGGCGGCCGCGGCGTCCGCCAGCGCCGAGGAGCCGGCCTGCGCGACGGCGTCGGCCAGCGCCTCGCCGGACAGCACCGGCGCCGGGGTGCTCCCGGTGGCGGGCTGCAGCGCGCTGAGGGCCGGCTGCTCCGCCTGGGTCGCGGTGATCAGGGTGTCGAGCTCGGCGACCGCCGTGTCCAGCGCGGCGGTGGCGTCGGCGGGGACCGCGGCCGCGATCGCGTCGGCCTTGGCGTTGCCGGCCTCCTGGACGGTGCCGGCCGCGGCCACCACCGCCGCACCGCGCTCCTGCACCACCTGCGGGGTGAGGGTGGGCTCGGCGTCGGCGGCGCTGGGCGCGGGGGCCGGCTCCGTGTCCTTGCCGGCGCCGAACGAGGCGCCGCCCACGGCGGCCGGGGCGATGGCGAACCCGCCGACCCCGAGGGCGAGGCCCACGGCCACGGCGCCCTGCGCCATGCGCGCGGCGGACCGGCGCGGCGCGCGCCGGCGGCGGCGCTCCGCGCGGTTGGGGGCGTCCGCCGTGGCGAGGGTCGCCACGGGCACCCCGCGGGACGGCGTGCGCACGGACGCGCGGCCCTCGGCGCGGTGCGAGCCGCGGGCGGTCGCGGGCGCGGCGGCGCGGCGCCCGCCGGGGGCGGCGGCGCGGCGGCCGGCGGGGGCGGCGGACCGGCGGGTCGCGAACGCGTCGGCGGCGGGGGTTGCCTCGGCGGCGGGAGCCGGGTCCACGACGACAGGACCGTCCTGCGCGGGCCCGGCGGCCCGGCGGCCGCGCCGGGTGGCGGCGGGGGCGGGCGCGGCGGCGGAGGTGTCGGAGGGGGTGGGGGTGGAGGGGCGGAGGGAGGACGTCACGGCGGGGGGTGCTGCACCTTCGATCGGGGACGGGGCGGTCGACGCGCTCGGGCCCGAGGGGGTGGGCGTGCGGGCGTCGGTCCGGCCGGTGGGCGCGAGGGCGCCCACCTCCCGTCCGGGAACGGCAGGCGCCGGGGTCGTCGCGGCGGCCGGGGCCACGAGGTCGCGCTCGTCGCGCAGGACTGCGTGCCTGCCGCGGGACGTGCGCCGCGCGGCGGGCATGCTGTCACTCACGGTCGTCGAGGTTAGGCAGTGGACCTCGGGGTCGTTCAAGGGCCCGGCGACCGACTCGAGAAGATCCCGTGACGATGCGGGGGGACGATCTTCACGAGATCGTCACATCCGGCCCGGGACCTGCCGCGGGCCGGGGTGCAGCGCAGCGCGGCCGCCGGCGCGGGCGGCCGTGTGTCCCCGGTCACCCATGCTAGCGACGCCTGTGCACGGCCTGAGCGACGAATGTGTGGCGAAACCGTGACGAATCGCCCAGGAGTTTGTACGGTGAGCCAGCAGTCACCGTCGGACATGACGTTCAGTCATGACCGGGTGCACGTCTGCTCCTGCCCCAAGAACGGATTCCCATGACGCGTCGCTCGCTCCGTGCCTCGTTGACCGTCCTGGCGCTGGCCGCCTCCACCACGCTCGGGGCCGGGGGCGTCGCCTCCGCCGCCGGGCCGGGCGCCGCGTCGCCGCCGCTCCCCCTCGACCCCGGCCTCGCCGCGGGGGCGGGGGATCCGATCGCGTCCGACGACGTGCTCGCCGGGACCGAGGACAAGGTCTCCTCGGGCCTGGCGGACGCCGACGGCACCGTCACCGCCTTCGTCCAGCTCGACGCCCCCTCCGGCCTCGACGTCGCGGAGGACGGCGGCGACGCGGCCGCCGTCCAGGCCGCGACGGCGCAGGTCGAGCAGGTCGCCGAGGCCGTCGTCCCCGCCGAGTCCGACCCCGCCGCCCGCACCGCCGCGGTCGCGCCCGAGCGGATCGCCACGCTGTCGAACCTCGTCGCGGGCGCGCTGGTCACCGGCGACGCCGCGCAGGTCCGGGACCTCGCCGCCTCCGACGACGTCGTCGCGGTGTACCGGGTCACCACCAAGACCGCCGACAACTCCTCCACCGACGCGTTCACCCGGGCGCTGCAGGTGTGGCAGGACACCGGCCAGACCGGCGAGGGCGTCCGGATCGGCGTCATCGACACCGGCCTGGACTACACCCACGCCGACTTCGGCGGCCCCGGCACCGTCGAGGCCTACCAGCAGGCGTACGGCGAGGACGGCACGCAGCCGGTCCCCGAGGGCCTCTACGACCCGGCGAAGTACCTGGGCGGCTACGACTTCGCCGGCCCGCTGTACGACGCGGACCCGAACTCCGAGCTGCCCGGCGCGACGCTCACGCCGACGCCCGACGCGAACCCGATCGACAGCCTGTACACCTCGGACAACTCCGGGCACGGCACGCACGTCGCCGGCACCGCCGCCGGCTACGGCGTCCAGCCCGACGGCACCACGTTCACCGGCGACTACGCGTCGCTGACCGACCTGTCCGACTGGGAGGTCGGCCCGGGCTCCGCGCCGGGCGCCGGGCTCTACGCCCTCAAGGTGTTCGGCGACATCGGCGGCCAGACGGACCTCACCGGCCTGGCCCTGGACTGGGCCGCCGACCCGGACGGCGACGGCGACTTCGGCGACCACCTCGACGTGGTCAACCTGTCGCTCGGCGCCTCCGCCACGCCGTCCGACGACCCGGACAACCTGCTGATCGACCGGCTGTCCGACCTCGGCACCCTCGCGGTGCTCAGCGCGGGCAACTCCTCGGACATCACGGACGTCGGCGGCTCGCCCGGCTCCGCGGCGTCCGGCCTGACCGTCGCGAACTCCGTCGGCAGCCCGCAGACCTACGACGGCGTCGAGGTCACCGAGGGGCCCGACCCGGCCGCCGTCGGCACCTGGGCCGCGCAGAACTCCATCTCCTACGCGGGCACCGAGGACGTCACCGCCCCCGTGGTCTACCTGGGCGACGGCGTCGACGGCTGCACCCCGCTGACGGACCGCGCGGCGGAGATCACCGGGAACATCGTCTACCTGTGGTGGGACGACGACGACGCGACCCGCGCCTGCGGTTCCGTGGCCCGGTGGAACAACGCCGAGGCCGCCGGCGCGGTCGGCGTGCTGATCGGCACGGAGTCGACCGTGTTCTCCGCGGGCATCTCCGGCAACGCGACCATCCCGGGCGCGCAGCTGACGGCCTCGTCGACCGACGCGCTGCTCCCGGCCATCCAGGCGGGTGGCGTGGTCGCGCACATCGGCCCGTCGCTCGCCGCCGCGGTCACCTCGGACGAGATCGGCGACGCGCTCAACCCGGGCTCGTCCCGCGGCGCGCACGGCTCGCTCGGGATCATCAAGCCCGACGTGGCGGCGCCCGGCACGCTGATCTTCTCGGCCGCGTCCGGCACCGGGGCGGCGGCGCAGTCGCTGTCCGGCACCTCGATGTCGTCCCCGCACGTCGCGGGCATCGCGGCCCTGGTCCGCGCCACCCAGCCCGGCTGGACGCCCGCGCAGGTCAAGGCCGCGGTCATGAACACCGCGACCCACGACGTGTGGACGGGCGCGAACCAGTCCGGCACCACCTACGGCCCGCAGCGGGTCGGCTCCGGCCGGGTCGACGCCCGCGCCGCGGTCGCCGACACCGTGCTCGCGTACGGCTCGGAGGACCCGGACCAGGTGTCCGTGACCTTCGGCGTCGTGGACGTGGGCGCCGAGCCCGTCACGCTGAAGAAGACCGTCACGGTGCAGAACACCGGCACCGAGGCCGTGACCTACGGCACCGCCTTCGCCGCGGCCACCACCACCGGCGGCGCGACGATCACCACCTCCCCCGCGACGCTGACGGTCCCCGCCGGCCAGCAGGGGCTGGTCACCCTGACGCTCACCGCCGACCCGGCGACCCTGGAGCGGGAGATCGACCCGACCCAGGCGACCACCCAGGGCGGCGTGCCGCGCGAGTACGTGGCGTCGCTGTCCGGCCGGCTCGTGCTCACCTCGGGCGACGCCGAGCTGCGGGTGCCGGTGCAGGCCGCCCCGCGCCTGGTCTCCGAGCTGACCGCCGACCCGGTGTCCTTCGCGGACGCCGGAGCGGGCACCGCCGCGCTGACCCTGTCGGGCCGGGGCGTGGACGCCGGCGGCTGGACCTCGCTCGTCGCACCGCTCACGCTCGGGGCCACCAGCCCGAAGCTGGAGGACGTGCCCGGCTTCGTGACCTCGGAGTCCGCCGTGGCGTCCGGCGACCTGCGCTGGGTCGGCTGGACCTCCACCGCGCCGCAGCAGGCCGCCGCGGGCGGCGACCCGGCCGACGGCTACCTCGGCGTCGGCATCGCGGTCGACGGCGACTGGGCCACCCTGGGCCAGGCCGTGCTCCCGGTGATCGACTGGGACGTGGACCGCGACGGCACGCCCGAGGCGCAGACGGTGGTGCAGAAGCTGAGCGACGCGGCCGACGTCACGGTCGCCGCGACGTTCGACTACGACACCGGCGACGTGCTCGACGTCCAGGGCGTGAACGGCGCGTTCGGCGACGTGGACACCACCGTGTTCGACAACTCGGTGCTGGTCGCGCCGGTCGGGATCGCCGCGCTCGGGCTCGAGCCCGGCGCGACCCCGGCGGTCACCGTCTGGACGACGTCCGACTACGCGGCGGACCCGAGCGGCCGGGTCGATGCGGCCGAGCCGTTCACGGTGGACCCGTTCGACCCGCCGTACTGGTTCGACGGCGGCGTCACCGACGCGCTGTGGTTCGCGGCGTCCGACGCCACCGAGCTCACCGTGCACCGGTCGGTCACCACGGCCGCCACGGCGGACCGGCTGCTGGTGCTGCACAGCCACAACGCCGACCCGACGACGCGGGCCCAGGTGCTCGACGTGGCCGTGCCGGAGGCCGTGGCGACCACCACCACGCTGAAGGTCACCGGGCCGGCGAAGGTCGGCAAGGACCTGACGCTGACCGCCACCGTGTCCCCGGCCGAGGCGACGGGCACCGTCTCGTTCCGCGCGGACGGCACCGAGGTCGCCACCGCCCCCGTCTCGGGCGGCACGGCCACGGCGACGGTCCGGCTCGGCGGCGGCCCGCACGCGCTGACGGCGGTGTTCACGCCGGACACCGCGGCGTTCGCGGGGTCCGAGTCGGCGGCGGTCCAGGTGGACGTCAAGAAGGCCGGCTCGACCACGAAGGTCACGCTGTCGCAGAACTCGGGTCGGTACGGCTCGGAGGTCGCCGCGACGGTGACGGTCACCGGCCAGGGCGCCGTCCCGGCCGGCACCGTGGAGATCCGCGAGCGCGACACGGTCCTGGCGACCGGCGACCTCACGGCCGGCGAGGGGAACCAGGCGACCGCCACGATCGCCCTGCCCCGCGACCTGAAGTCCGGGTCGCACACCCTCACCGCCGTGTACACGGGCAGCGCGGACGTCGACGGCTCGCAGACCCAGCGGTCCTACCGGGTGCTGGCGACCGTCCCGACGATCAGCCTGGACACCCCGTCGTGGACGGTCGCCAAGGGCGCCACGCCCGCGGTGACCGTCACGGTCGCGGGCCCCGAGGGCGCCCCGGCCGCCGGCGGCAAGGTGACGGTCCTGGCGGGCATCCGGCCCGTGGCGACCGTCGCGCTGACGGACGGGACGGCGACCGTCACCCTCCCGGCCGTCAGCCGCACCACCACGGTCACCGCGCTGTACACCGGCGACGGCGGCTACACCCCGACGCTCACGATCGGGGTGCTGAAGGTGCGCTGAGACGCGCCCGCCGCGCGCGGGCCGGGCACCCCCGCACCCGGGGGCGCGGACGGCTCGGGCGCGGCGGGTCGGCGCGCGGGGCGCGCGGCGGAGGCGTGGACGCGGGGGGTCGTCCGCACCCTGGGGCGCCGCCGCCCGGCGCGGGAGGGCGGTGCGGACGGGCCGGGGGGATCCAGGACCGGCCGCACCGCAGGGGGGTCACCGGGGGGCGGTGACCCCCCTCTCGCGCGCCCGGGGGTCGGGCGGCGGCGAACCCGGCGGATCGTCGCGTCGCACCCCGATCGTCAGGGCGGCGGAGTGACGATCCGGTGGGATCGCGAGGGCGCCGCGTCCGGCCGCCTCCCCGGCCGGGGCGGTCAGCGGCTGGCGAGAGCGGTCAGGACCCGGCGGACGCTCGACTCCAGGCCCCAGCGGGCCGTCAGGTCGACCAGGGCCTCGCCGTCCACGGGCTCGCGCGGCAGCGCGAACGCGTCCGGGGCCGCCGGGTCCGCCCCGTCGGCGAGCCGCACCGGCGCGTCCGCCGCCACCCGCACCACGTCGGGCGCCACCGCCAGGTAGTCGTCGGCCTCGACCAGGCGCCGCCGCTGCGTCGCGGTCAGCCCGCGGTCGCCGGCGTCCCGCGCGGCGAGCAGCCCCGGCAGGTCGCCGTACTTCGCGAGCATCGCAGCGGCGGTCTTCTCGCCGATGCCGGCGACGCCGGGCAGACCGTCGCTGGGGTCGCCGCGGAGCACCGCCATGTCGGCGTAGGCGCTGCCCGAGGCCACGGCGTACCTCTCCCGCAGCCGGGCGGCGTCGACGACCTCGATGTCCTTGATCCCGCGGATGGTGGAGAGCACCCGCACGGGCGCCTCGTCGTCGACCAGCTGGAACAGGTCGCGGTCCCCCGTCACGACGAGCACCGGCGTCCGCTCCCCCGCCGGCCGCGCCACCTCGTGCGCGGTGAGCGTGCCGATGACGTCGTCGGCCTCGTACCCGGGCGCCCCGGCGCGGGCGATGCCGAGGGCGGCCAGCACCTCGGCGATCACCGGCACCTGCGGCGCGAGCGCTTCCGGGACCTCCTCGGCCACCGTCACGCCGTCCGACGACGCGGCCGCCGCGGCCTCCGCCCCGCCGACCACCCGGTGCGCCTTGTACGACGGGATGGCCGCGACCCGGAACGCCGGGCGCCAGTCCTCGTCCCAGCAGGCGACGAGCCGGTCGGGCCGGTGGTCGGTCACCAGCCGGGCGATCATGTCCAGCAGGCCGCGCACGGCGTTCACCGGCGTGCCGTCGGGCGCCTTGACCGAGTCGGGGACCCCGTAGAACGCCCGGAAGTACAGGGACGCGGAGTCGAGCAGCATCAGCGCGTGACGGTCGGCCATGCCCTGAGTGTGGCACCCGGCCGCCGCGCCGCCCGGGAGCCGTCGCCGAGCCCGCGCCGGCCGCGTGCGGCCGCCTGCGCGGTCAGGCCGAGGCCCGCTCCACCAGCGACGTCGGCAGCGTGATCCGGGCGGGCTCGGCGCCCTCGACCACCTCGAGCAGCAGCCGCACCATCTCGGACGCGATCCGCTCGAACGGCTGCCGCATGGTGGTGAGCGGCGGCTCGAGCGTCGCCGCGAGCCCGGAGTCGTCGAAGCCGCCGACCGCGACGTCCCCGGGGACCGAGCGCCCCGCCTCGCGCAGGGCGACCAGCGCGCCCGCGGCCATCAGGTCGGAGGCCACGAACACGGCGTCCAGGTCGGGCCGCCGGTCCAGCAGCTCGCGCATCGCCGCCTGGCCGGACGCCCGCGAGTAGTCCCCGTGCGCGACCAGCGCGTCGTCGTACGCCTCCCCGAGCGCCGACCGGTACCCCGCGAGCCGGCGGAACCCACCGGGGGTGTCCATCGGCCCGGTGATCGTCGCGACCCGGGACCGGCCCCGCGCGAGCAGGTGCTGGGTCATCCGCCGGGCCCCGCCCTCGTCGTCCGCGGACACCCAGCCGATCCGGTCCTCGTACCCGAGCGGCTCCCCGCAGGCGATCGTCGGCACCCCCTGGCGCAGCAGGTCGCCGACCACGGGGTTGCCGCGGTGGGAGGAGATGAGCAGCACGCCGTCGACGTGCCCCGCGGCGACGTAGTCGGTGATCCGCCGCCGCTCCTGCTGGGTGCCGGCGACCATGAGCAGCAGCGGCATCTCCCGGGCGGCCAGCGCCTCGGCGGCCGCGCGCAGCAGGATCGAGAACGTCGGGTCCTCGAACAGCAGGTGCTGCGGCTCGGTGAGCAGGAACGCCACGGAGTTGGCCCGCCCGGTGACGAGGCTGCGGGCGTGCTGGTTCGCGGAGTACCCGGTCGACCGGATGGCCTCCTGCACGGCCGCGAGCGCCTCGGGCGACACCCAGTGCCCCCCGTTGAGCACCCGGGACACGGTCCCGCGGGAGACGCCGGCGGCCGCGGCGACGTCGCGGATCGTCGGGCGGCGGCGGGGCTGGTCCACGGCCACCGACCTTACGGCCACGGCAGCCCCCGCAGGTCGCAGCGCGCCGGGCGCACCCGGCCGGGGTGCCGCGCCGCGGAGGCGGCGCGGACATCCCGGCCGGGTCGGTCGCGCACGCCGGTCAGCGTCCCGGACGCCCGGGGGCGGTGCGCGCGGCCCGGCGGCGCCGGGTCAGGAGCACCGCGCCGGAGCCCACGAGCGCCAGGGCGGTCGCCAGCGCGAGCCCCGCCCCGGCGGCGCCGGTGGCGGCGAGCCGCCCGGACGCGGCGGTCCCGCCGTCCGCGGCGAGGACCGTGACCGGCAGCGCGAGCAGGACGGTCCCCGCGGCGTCGCGCACCTGCAGGTGGTGCAGGCCCGGTGCGAGGTCCGCGGGGATCGTGACCGTCACGGTCGCGGCGCCGTCGACGAGCCCGGCGGTGGCGAGCCGCTGGTACACCGACGCGATGCCGACCTCCACCCGCTCGCCGGGCATGCCGGTGAGCGCGAGCGTCACCGTGCCGCCCGCCCGGACGGTGGTGGCGGACAGGGTCCCGGCCGGGGCGTCCTGCGCGGGCGGGGTCGTCGGCCCGGGGGTGGGCGGCGTCGTCGGCCCCGGGGTCGGGGGCGTCGTGCCGGGCAGCGCGACCAGCCCGTCCAGCGCGGCGGTGAGCGCCGCCACCGCGCCGTCGACCGTCGCCTGCCCGGGGGCCGCGGCCCGGAGCACGAAGTCCGCCCGGCCCGCCGCCGCGTCGAGGGCGGCGACCGAGTCGGCCGTGTACCGCGCGCGGTCGACCCCGGCCGCGCGCTCCGCGAGACCCCGCAGCGCGGCGGTGTCGGCGACGGCGGTGTCGGGCACGGCGACGAGCTCGAACGCGTCGAGCGATCCCCACGCCCCGCCGGACAGCGCGAGCGAGGCCGAGACCACGACGACGCCGTCGGCGGCGACGGTCAGCACGTCCGTCTGCGGGTGCTGCCAGTTCGCGAAACCGTCGAGCCGGAAGTCCGCGGTGACCGAGGAGATGCCGGAGCTCGCGGAGATCTGCATTGTGTCCGCCGACCCGGCGTCGCCGCCCTGGGCACGCGCCGACAGGCGGTACTGCCCGGCCGGCACGCCGGTGACGGTCTGCTCGATCGTGAACGCGTACGGGGCGGCGGCCCAGAAGTGCGTCGACCGCTGCCCGGCGTACGGGTCGTTCGTCGAGCTGATCGTGTAGCCGGTGCCGGTGCCGGTCCACGGCGCCGCCCCGTCCTCGAACCCGCCGTTGACGACGAGGTTCTCGCCCTGCCCGGCGTCGGCCAGCACCGTGACCGTCGCGGTGGCGGCGTGCCCGCCCGCCGTCGTGCCGGCGAAGGTGTAGGTCCCGGGGTCGAGCAGCCAGGACGGGTCGTCCCGCCAGGTGACCGCCTCGTCCTCGGTGGTGCCGTCGGTGTAGGACACGCGCAGCGTGCCGGGCAGCGGCACGGCGTCGCCGGCGACGACGGTCAGGCGCGGCTGCTCGACGGCGTCCACCTGGCGCGGGGCGACCGACCCGGTGCGCGCGTACTCGTACACCCGCAGCGACTCGAGCGGGGTGCCGTCGAACGCGAACAGCGCCTGGTTGTCCCAGGAGGAGCCGCCGTACTCGTCGGCCCACTCGCCGCCGAGGGCCCCGGTGGGGTCGTAGAACTCCTGGGAGTGGGTGCTGGCCCAGCCGGACCCGTCCCGCTCCCACAGGTCCCAGTTCGCGTCCACCTGCTCGGGCGGGCCGACCGGCAGCCACGCGGGCTCCCAGTAGAAGGTGCCGATGCCGCGACCGCCGGAGACGTCCGCGACCGCCTGCATCACGTCGCGGACCGCCAGGGCCTGGCCCTGCACCGAGGCGGAGTACGCGGTGGGGGCGGTGCGGATGACGTTGGGGTACCCGTCGCCGTCCTCGAGGGTGTACGCCCACGACGTCTCGGCGACCGCGACCTCCTTGTCGTAGGTCGTCGCGACCTGGTCGAGCACCGCCGTCAGGTTGGCGAGGCTGCCGTGCCAGAACGCGTAGTACGAGCTGAGGAAGACGTCGTAGTCGACGCCACCGTCGTGCAGGGCCTTCGCGGCGGCGGCGTACTGCCCGGCGCGCTCGGGGTTGGTGAAGTGCACCGCGACCTTCACGTCGGGACCGAGGGTCTCGCGGACCGCCTCCGAGCCGGCCCGGAACAGCCGGACCGTGCTGTCCCAGCCCTGGACGCCGGCGATCTCGCCGCCGGTCGTCTCGTTCCCGATCTGCACCATCCCGACGTCGACCCCGGCATCCGCCATGGCCCGCAGCGTGTCCGCCGTGTAGCCCTTCAACGCCGCGGCCCGCTGGTCCAGGTCGAGCCCGGCCCACGCCCGCGGCGAGCGCTGCTGGCCGGGGTGCGCCCAGAAGTCGGAGTAGTGGAAGTCGACCAGCACCCGCATGCCGGCAGCGGTCGCCCGGCGCCCGATCTCGACGGCGCGCGCGGCGTCCACGTTCCCCCCGCCGTACCCGAGCGCGGGGTCCGCGCTGGTGTAGGGCTCGTTCCACACCCGGACGCGGGCGTAGTTGACGCCGGCGTCCGCGAGGACGTCGAAGACGTCCGCCGGCCGGCCCGCCTCGTCGCGGAACACCACCCCGGACTCCTCGAGCGACAGGACGCTGGAGAGGTCGGCACCGTTGATCCAGCCCTCCCCCATGCCGTCGACGCGCGGGACGGTGATGCCCGCCTCGACCGGCACCGGCTCGTCCGCGGCCACCGCCGCCCCGCCCGCGGCTCCCGTCACGCCCGCCACCCCCGTCATCGTCAGCACAGCGGCCAGCGCCACCGTGCGCGCACCCCGCCGTCGTGGTCTGGTCCTCATCGACCGGTCCTCTCTGGATCGCCGTGGCGCGGGCGCGCCGGAGCGCGCGCCCGCCCGTCCGTCCGTGGTCCCCCTGCCGCCCGGCGTCCGTGCCCGGCGTTTCCTCGCCCCGGGACGGTCCCCGGGGGCGCGGCGGTCAGCCCTTGACCGAACCCGCCGACAGCCCGCCGACGATGTACCGCTGCAGCGACAGGAACAGCGCCAGCACGGGGATCGACCCGATGACCGCGCCGGCCGCGAACAGCCCCCACCGCGAGGTCAGCTGGTTGGACACCCACTGGTACATGCCGACGGCGAGCGTCCAGTTCTCCTCGCTCGTCAGCACGATGCGCGCCAGGATGAAGTCGCCGAACGCGGAGATGAACGCGAGCAGCGCCACGACGGCCAGGATCGGCGTCACGAGCGGCATGATCAGCCGCCAGTAGATCTGCGAGTGGGTGGCGCCGTCGATGCGCGCGGCCTCGTCGATCTCGCGGGGTACGGAGTTGAAGAACCCGTACATGAGGAACGTGTTCGCCCCGAGCGCGCCGCCGAGGTAGACGCAGATCAGCGCGACCCGCGAGTTCACGCCGAGCGCCGGGATCACGTTCCCCAGCGAGATCAGCAGCAGGAACACGGCCACGAACGCCACCGTCTGCGGGAACATCTGGATCATCAGCAGCGAGGTGAGCGACGCGCGCCGCCCCTGGAACCGGAACCGGGAGAACGCGTAGGCCGCGGCGGCGCCCATGAGCACCGCGCCGAACGCGGCGACGCCGCCGATCAGCAGGGTGTTGCCGACCCAGGTCCAGTACAGGGTGTCGCCGAGCGCGACGAAGTTGTCCAGGCCGACGGTCCGGAACAACGAGCTCGACCCGGCGAGCGAGCCGGACGGGTCGAGCGCGGCGGACAGCGCGTAGACCAGCGGGAAGACCGCGTAGAACACGATGACCAGGCCGACGGGGTACTTCCAGCCGATCTCCGCCCACCACCGCGTGCGGCGGGCGCGCGTCGGGCGGCCCGGGGCGGGGGCGGCGGTCCGCTGCGCGGGGTTCGCGAGAGCCATCTCAGATCTCCTCGAGCTTGCGGGTCCGGCGGAACGCCAGGCCGGAGACGACGCCGATCACGACGAACACCACGATGGACAGGGCGCTGGCGAGGCCGTAGTCGGCGCGGCCGCCCGACACCCCGGAGATCTGGTAGATCGCGGAGATCAGGATGTCGGTCGACCCCATCGGCGTGCTGGCGCCGGGGAAGGCCGGCCCGCCGCCGGTGAGCATGTAGATGATCGTGAAGTTGTTGAAGTTGAAGGCGAACGACGCGATCGCCAGCGGGGCGGTCGACACGAGCAGCATCGGCAGCGTGATCGACCGGAACTGCCGCCAGCGCCCGGCGCCGTCGACCCGCGCGGCCTCCATCACGTCGCCCGGCAGCGCCTGCAGCGCGCCCGTGGTGACCAGGAACCAGTACGGGTAGCTCAGCCAGAGGTTGACCCAGAGGATCGCGGCCTTCGCCAGCCACGGGTCGGACAGCCAGCCGATGTCGGCGCCGAAGAAGAACCAGTCGTTGATGACGCCGAACTCGGAGTTGAGCATGCCGCGCCACAGCAGGGCGGACATGAACGCCGGGAACGCGTACGGCAGGATGAACAGCGTCCGCAGCGCCTTGCGGCCGCGGATGCGCGGGTCGTTGTAGATCAGCGCGAACAGCAGGCCGAGCCCGAAGCTCGTGAGCACCGTGAGGATCGCGAACGCGAACGTCCACACGGCGACCTTGAGCAGCGGCCCCGCGTAGCTCGCGTCGGTGAAGGCCCGGACGAAGTTGTCGAAGCCGACGTTGACGTACCAGCCGGCCGCCAGCCGCTCGCCGTCCTCGGTGACGAACTGCCCGCGGTCGCTCGGGCTGTAGACGGCGCCGGTCTCGGTGTTGGTGATCGTCTGCGCGTCCGGGTCCCACACCAGCCGGGAGGTGTACACCGCGGCGGTCGAGCCCTCGCGGGTGCGCAGCGAGCCGTCCTCGGCGTCGTCGGACACCGGGACGCGGAGCGCGACGACCTCGGCCTGCAGGTCCGCGTCGGAGTAGAGCTGGGCCCGCGGCACGACCTCCCAGCCGGGCACCGCGACCGGCGTGCCGCGGTCGTCGACCTGCGCGCCGCCGACCGCGTCCAGCGGCTCGTCGGCCGTGCCGACGCGGACCGTGCCGTCGTCGTTCACCGCGAACCCGAGCGCGTCGCCGTCCCGCACCACCGCGAGCGGGTACTCCGGCGAGCCCTCGACCTGGCGCTCGTCCTGGATCAGGGCGGCGTCGACGGCCTGCTGCATGCTGCCGAGGTGGCCGGTGCCGTAGTTGGTGAAGGCCACGTAGCCCGTGTAGAGCAGCGTGAACATCTGGAACACGGCGAGGAACACCAGGCCGGGGAACAGGTACTTCAGCGGCAGGGCGCGGCGGGAGAAGTAGATCCAGTCCGCCGCGGCGAGCAGCACGACCAGCGCGGCGAGCACCACCCAGGCGCCCGCCCGGTAGGCCGACAGGATCGCCAGCACGCCGCCCGCGTTGACCACCATCATCAGCAGGAGCTTCACGGCGAAGCCCCAGCCGAGGCCGCGCCACGCGCGGGCGTGCGACTCGCGGGGCGCCGGGGCGCCCGGCTCGCCGGACCGGTCGGGCGGGGTGCCGGGCGGGTGCGCGGCGGTGCTCGTGCCGACGGACATCGTTGCTCCTCGTGCGGGTCGTGGCGGGCGCGGGTCCCGGGGGGCGGGCGCGGCCCGGGGTGGTGCCGGTGGTGCGGGCGGGGCGCGTACGCCCCGCCCGCACCGGGGGTCAGCCGATCGCCGACTCGACGCTGGCGACCATCGAGGACCAGGTGCTGTCGGGGTCCTGGCCGGTGATCAGCGCGATCTGCGCGGCGTTCCAGAAGTCCCAGACGGCGCCCATCTCGGGGATGTTCGGCATCGGCACGCCGTTCTGCGCCGAGGCGAGGAAGCCGGCGATGACCGGGTCGTCGCTGACCTGCTCCGCCACGGCGGTGAGCGCCGGGATGCGCGGGTCGGCGTCGTACAGCGCCTGCTGCGCCTCGTCGGTGGCCACGTAGTTCGCGAGGAAGTCGTTCGCGAGCAGCGCGTTCGACGACTGCGCCGACAGGTAGAAGCCCTGCACGCCCACGAACGGCGCCGCGGTGCCGCCGCCGGCCGACGGGATCGGGCTGACCGCGACCTCGACGCCCGCGTCCTGGTACGTGGGGATGGTCCACGGGCCCTGGATGATGAACGGCGACTGGCCGGTCGCGAACAGCTCGTTGCCGATGTCGTAGTCGACGGTGTCGGTGAAGTAGCCGGTGCCGGCCGAGCCGTTCTCGTGGATCCACCGGGCGTAGGCCAGACCGGCGTCGCCGCCCATGCCGACCTCGGAGGTGTACGAGCCGTCCTCGTCCTGGACGAACACGGGGGCGCCGAACGACGTCTGGAAGGCGTACGAGGTGTACATGTCACCCTCGGCGCCGTTCGTGTAGAGGATGAACGGCCGGTCGGCGAAGCCGGCGTCGGTCGCCATCTGGATCATCTCGTCGAACGTCTGCGGGGCGGTGTCCCCGACCAGCGCGGTGTTCTGGATCAGCGCGACCGACTCCTGCGCGTACGGCAGGGCGTACAGCTGGCCGTCGTAGGTGAAGGCATCGAGCGTGACCTGCTCGAAGTCGTCGGCGCGCGAGCCGAGGCTGATCGTGTCGACGACGCCGGACTCGACGAACTCGCCCAGCCAGTCGTGCGCGCCGACCGTGATGTCCGGGCCCTCGCCCGTGGGGACCTGGGCGAGGAAGTCGGCCCGGAGGTCCTCGAAGTTCTTCTGCACGACCGTGACGGTCGCGCCGCTGTCCGCCTCGAAGTCCGCGGCGGCGTTCTTGATCGCCTCGGCGCGCTCGGCGTCCGACCAGATCACGAGCTCGCCGCCCGAGCCCGCCGCGGCGGTGCCGCCGTCGGCCGTCGTGGCGGGGGCGGGGTCGCCGCTGCACGCGGCGAGGAGGGCCACCGTCGCCACTGCGGCGACGCCGGCTGCGAAGTGCCTGCGCATGTGTCGTCCTTTCCGGGAGGGCCGCCGCGTGCGCGTCGATCGCGTCCTTGCGACCCGTGGTGGGTGCGGGGGCGCTCGGTGCGCCACCGCGGTACGGGCTGCCGGCCAGCCCTGCCGCCGGAGGGGTCCGGCGGGGCGGGCGGCAGCCGCGGTCGTGCGGTCAGCGACCACCCCCCTGCGGGCGCGCGGCGGTGCGCAGCACCGCCACCTCCCCCGCGCCGACCTCGTACGACTCGCCGGCGTCGGTGCCGGAGAGCAGCTCCGTGCCCGGCACCGCGAGGGTGACCGGCTCGTCGCGGTGGTTCACCGCGACCACGTAGTCGTGGGCGTCGCCGCGCCGGACCGTGACCTCGAGGCCCTCGGGCAGCCCCGGCGGCGTGATCCCGGCGTCCGCGTACACCGCGGCGAGCACGGGGGCGAGGGCGTCGACCCCCAGCTTCGTGCTCACGTACCAGCCGGCGCCGGCGCCGTGCGCGTGCCGGGTGATCGCGGGCAGGCCGTCCGCCGGACCGCCGCGGTAGGTCCCGCGGACCTCGGCGCCGTCCAGCGCCAGGTGCTCGCTCCAGGCCGCGGTCGGGATCGTCGTGCCGTCCAGGTCGACCGCGACCTCGTGCTGCGGGCGGACCGGCAGGAACTCCTCCACGGTCAGGCCGAGGGCCGTGCGCAGCGGGGCCCCGAAGCCGCCCTCGTGCACGGCGTCGTGCTCGTCCACGACGCCGGCGAAGCAGGACACCAGCAGGGTGCCGCCCTGGGCGACGTAGTCGGAGAGGTTCTTCCCGGCCGCCTGGGTCACCAGGTACGACGACGGCGCGACCACCAGGCGGTAGCCGGACAGGTCGTCCTCGGGGTGCGCGAAGTCGACGGTCACGCCGTCCCGCCACAGCCGCTCGTAGTAGGCGCGGACCCGCTCGCGGAAGCCGAGCTCGTCCGACGGCCGCCACTCCAGGTCCTGGGCCCAGAGCGACTCCCAGTCGTAGAGCACGGCGACGTCCGCCTGCACCCGCGAGCCCCGGACCTCGGCCAGCCGGCCGAGCTTCGCGCCCAGCTCGACGACCTCGCGGAACACCCGGGACCCGGTGCCGGCGTGCGGGAGCATCGCCGAGTGGAACTTCTCCGCGCCGGAGCGGGAGGCCCGCCACTGGAAGAACAGGATGCCGTCCGCGCCGCGACCGAGGTGGGTGAACGCGTTGCGGTGCATCTCCCCCGGGCGCTTGGCGATGTTGTGGCCCTGCCAGTTCACCGCCGACGTCGAGTGCTCCATGAGGATCCACGGCTTGCCGCGCGCGACGGACCGGGTCAGGTCCGCGGACAGCGCCAGGCCGACGTGCGCGTCCTCGTCCGGGGACCACAGGTAGTGGTCGTCGGAGACGACGTCGACCTCGCGGGCCCAGCGCCACAGGTCGGTGTTGTACGACTGGTGCGCCATGAAGTTGGTGGTCACCGGCTGGGCGGCGTGGGCGCGGATCGCGTCCCGCTCCGCGCGGAAGCAGGCTCGCAGGGCCTCGTCGGTGAACCGCGCGAAGTCGAGCCGCTGCGCCGGGTTCGGGGTGGAGGCGGTCGCGCCGGGGGCGCCGACGTGCTCCCAGTCGCCGTAGACCTGGCCCCAGAACGCGGTGCCCCACGCGGCGTTCAGCCCGTCGAGGGTGCCGTAGCGCTCCCGGAGCCAGCCCCGGAACGCCGCGACGGACGCCGGGGAGAAGTCCTCCCCGACGGGGGCGCCGTACTCGTTGTGCACGTGCCACAGCACGACGGCCGGGTGGTCCGCGTACCGGCGGGCGAGCGCGCCCCCGATCCGGGCCGCCGCCGCGCGGTACTCGGGCGAGGACGGCGAGACCATGCCGCGCGAGCCCGGGCCGAGCGCGGTCCCCTCGCGGGTGACGACCCGCGCGTGGGGGTACGTCGCGTAGAACCAGGCGGGCGGCGCGGCGGTGGGGGTGCCGAGGTCGACCGCGATGCCGTTCGCGTGCAGCAGGTCGAGCACGTCGTCCAGCCAGCCGAAGTCGTACTCCCCCTCGCGCGGCTCCAGCAGAGCCCAGGAGAAGATGCCGACGCTGACCAGGTTGACGCCCGCCTCGCGCATCAGGGCGACGTCCTCGTCCCAGACGTGGCGCGGCCACTGCTCCGGGTTGTAGTCGCCGCCGTAGGAGATCCCCTGCGTCGGCCAGCCGAACTCCGTCATCCCGCTCCTGCTCCCTCACCTCGCTGTGCACGGTCACAGTACGGTGCACAGGACTGAGGCGCCCAGGGCGGCATCGCCTCTGTTACGCAACTGTGACCGTGCACGGTGCAGGCGACGCACACGCGAGCCCGACCCCGACGCGGGGGGCGCGGCCGCGGGCGCGGCGAAGCCGGCGAGGGGGTGGCCGACGCGGCGAGGGGGTGGCCGACGCGTCGAAGGGGTACCCGACGCGTCGAGGGGGTGGCCGACGCGTCGAGGGGGTACTCGACGCGTCGAAGGGCTAGTCGCCGACTACTCGCTCGACGCGTCGGGTACCCGCTCGCGGACGACGCGACGCTGCGGTGCGGCGTCGTCCGCTCGCGGCGGGCGGCGCGGCGCCGCCGGGTCAGCGGCGGGTGTGCGACGCCAGGGTGGCCAGGGTCAGGGCGACCGCGTCCTCGGCGAACGCGCCGCGCCAGTCCGGACCGCGCTGCGCCGCCCACGCGCGCCACGCGGCCCCGCCCCAGGTGCCCGCGGCCGAGAACAGCGCCGCCGTCGCCGCGGGGAGCACGACCGACCGGCCGCGCTGCCGCGCGAGGACGACTCCGCCCAGCGCCGCGGCGACCGCGCGGCTCTGGGGACCGGGCGGGTCGAGCCGGCTCGGCGTGCTGGGCAGCTTGTCGCCGGTCAGCTCGGCGACGACCCCCAGCCGCGCGCCGAGCCGCTTCAGCCGGCCGCTCGCCGGGTCGGCGAGCGTCGGGGCCGCGAGCGCCAGCGACGCCCGGGAACCCGCGGCGACGCCGAGCACCGCGCTGCGCAGGAGGAGGCCGGCGGCGGTGCCCCGGTGCCGTGGTGGCGTCCCGGCCGGCGCCAGGGCCACGGTCGGGTCGCCCGGGGCAGGTCCGGGGCCGGCGCGGTGGTGGGTGCGGTGACCGGTGCTGTCGTGTCGTCGTCCCATCCACCGACGGTCCCGTGCCGGGCGCGCGTCGGCAACCGCTGGCAGGCACGGGGGCGGGGAGCCGCCCTCCGGCTCCCCGCCCGCGTCAGGGCTGTCGCCCCCTGCGCGTCCCGCCGCCCTCCGCAGCGGGACGCGTCGCCGGTCACCCGGCGAGATCGAGCGAGCCCTCGTCCACCGCGACGACGCTCCACGTGGAGCCGTCCGCGTCGGAGAGCTCGTAGGCCGGCACCAGGAGCGCCGAGCCGTCGGCACCGGTCACCTGGCTGACGCCGAGCCGCGCACCGGTGATCGTGACCTGCTGAACCGCCCACGGGATCGCGGCGCCCGGCCGGGCGGTCGGGGGGACCGTCGGGTCGGCGGACGCGGACGACGAGGAGGCGGCCGCGTCGTCGGCGACCTCGGCGCGGGCCAGCGGCATGACCCCGCCGAAGCCGGCGCCGAACCGCGGGTCGTTCAGCCGCTCGACCGCCGTCGCCGCGCCCACGACCGGGTACGCCCCGAGGTCGACCAGCGGGGCCAGCGAGCCGTACAGCGACTGCACGCCGTCGGCGACCAGCGTCACCGACCAGGTGAGCCCCGTCTGCTGCCCGTCGAGCACCTGGTACGCCGTCACCGTCGACGATCGGGCGTCCCCGGTGTCGACGACCTCGTACTGGAAGCCGTCGGGGTCCACGCCGAGCGCGCCGAGCAGGTCCCGCGCGGCCGAGGTGGCGGCGTCGCCGGTCGGGGCGGGGCCGGCCGCCGGGTCGCAGGACGGGCCGACCACCGACGGCAGCGCCGGGTCGACCAGCGCCGGGTCCAGGGTCGCCGGCTCCGGGGTCGGGACGACCTCCACGGCCGCGCCGTCGGGGGCCGCACCCTCGGAGGCCGTGCCCGCGGAGCCGTCCGACGCGGCGCCGTCCGACGCGGCGCCGTCGCCGGGCCGGTCGGGGGCGGACGCGGTGCAGGACCACGGGTCGCGGGTCGGGTCGTAGTAGCTCAGCCCGGCGGTCCCGTCCGGCTGCAGCGACAGGCTCGGGCCCGAGCCGTCCTGCGCGCCGACGGTCCACGCGCCGTACTGCAGGACCGGCTCCCCGGCCACACCCAGCACGCCGGCCGCGCGGGCGGCGGTCTCGGCGGAGAACACCGACGCGGCGTCGAACGCCCACGCGTGCCCCGACGCGGTGTCGTCGGCGAGGCCCGAGGCGGAGAAGACCGCGCGGCCGCCGAACCCGGGCGCGATCCGCAGGTCCGCGGTCGACCCCGCGGCGTCCATCTTCATCGTGCCCTCCGCCGCGGCGCCGGGGGCGGACAGGGTGATCGGGGCCTCGGCGGTGACCGCGTCGGCGCCACCCCCGGTGCCCAGGGCGTAGCCGCCCGCCCCGGCCACGACGGCCGCGGCCGCGGCCACCGCGGCGACCTGGAGCCACCGCGAGCGGCGACGGGGCGCGAGCGCGACGACCGCGGCGCCTGCGCCGGCGTCGGCACCGGCGTCGGCACCGGCGTCGGCCTCGGCACCGTCCGGGGCCCCGGGGGCCTCCTCGGCGGCGGTCCGGCGGGCCACCTCCGCCCGCAGCGCGGCCGAGTCGAGCCGGGAGCTCGCGGCCGGGTCGGCGGCCCTGAGCCGCGCGAACGCCTCGTCGTCGGGAGCCTCGCTGTCGGGCGCTGCGCGGCCGGCCTGGTCCGTGCGCGCCGAGTCGGCGGGCGTCGCGCGGTCGGCCGCCGCGCTGCCGGGCGCCGCGCTGTCGGGCGCCGCGCGGTCGGCCGCCGCGCTGCCGGGCGCCGCGCCCTCGGGCTGCCCGGCGCGCGCGTCGTCGTGACCGCCCGGCGAGCCGCCGGCGGCGGCCGGGTGCTGGTCTCGGTGCTCGTCCACGGTGGCCTCCTCGGGGTCGTGCGCCCGCCGCCGGTGCGGAGCGGGCGCGTCCACCCCCTCTGTGTCCCCGGGTCGCCGGGGCTTGCACACGTCCCGGCGGCGCCGGTGCGCGCGGTGCGGTCAGTCCGCCGCCCACACCTCACGGAGCCGGGACCGGGCGCGGGACAGCGCGGCGTCCGCCCCGCCACGGGACACCCCGAGCACGAGCGCGAGGTCGTCGCCCGACAGCCCCTCCCAGGCAGTGAGCAGCAGCACCTGCCGGTCGCGGGCGCTGAGCCGGGCCAGCGCCACGCGCACCCGCTCGTCGCGCACGGCCCGGACAGCGGGGTCGTCGGGATCGGGCTCGTCGGGCACCGTCTCGACCGGGACCGGGCGGCCCTTGCGCCGGTGGTTCGCCAGCACGAACCCCGCCGTGCGGTAGAGCCAGGGCAGCTCGTGGCCGTCCGGCACCTCGGCGCGGCGGCGCCACGCGACGGTCAGCACGTCGGCGGCGAGGTCCTCGGCGTCGTCGCCCGCGCCGCGGCGCAGGAGGTACCGGTGCACCGCGGGTGCGTGCCGGGCGAACAGGTCCTCGAACCAGGGCCCGTCGCGCACGGCCGCGCCGTCGGTCGCACCGGGTCCGGCGGGTGCGTCCGGCCCCGCGGGCGCGTCCGGTCCCCCGGGCGCGTCGGCGGGCAGGTCGGACCCCGCGGCGTCCGTCCCGGCGGCAGGCTGTCGAGCGCTGTGCACGCGTTCCCCTCGCGTCGGTGGCGGGGCGCGCGCGTCGGCGCACGCCTGTGCCACCACTGTGTCGCGTCGGGGCCGGTCCTTGCACGACCGGGCGGGCGAGTCGCGCCGGGCCCGCGCCGGGGCCGCGCCGGGCGTCGACGGCCGCCCCTGCTCAGCGCAGAGCGGGCCCCACCGGCGAGATCCCGAGCTCGTGCACCAGCAGCAGGAACGCCCTGCCGTACGGCGTCGCGCCCGTCTCCTGCTGCACCCGGTCCCAGTCGATCTGCTCCCGCAGCGCCCGGACCATCGCGATCATCCGCGTGAAGTCGCAGTAGTGCTCGCCGAGCACCCGCATCTTCGCGGAGATGATGTCCGTCGCGTCCAGCACCGGCATCCGGACGGCCAGCACCTCCATCACGTCGGACCGGCCGAGCATCTTGTGCGTGATCGGCTCGCCGACCATCCGGAACAGGATGTCGACCAGCGCCCCGTGGTGGAACGCCTTGAACAGCCAGTTCTCGGCCGGGTCCTGCACGTCCAGGCCCGCCGCGGCGAGCGCCGCCTTGGCCTGCGGCACGTCCTCCTCGGAGATCGCGAAGTCGGCGTCGTGGTCGGGCTCCGGCGCACCGCGCGCCCACGCGGCGTAGCCGCCGACCAGGGCGAACGGGATGCCCGCCTCCTCGAGCGCGACGGCAGCCATCCTCAGGGCGTCCTGCAGGGCGGTGCGCGGGTCGGGCGGGTCCGCGGCGCCGGGGCCCACCTCGGCACCCGCGACCGCGGCGGTGGCGGCGTCGGAGGTCATGCCCCCGGAGTCTGCACGACGACGCGCGCGTCCGCAGGACGACGGGAAGAATCGCGGGCGTGCGACTCGCGACCTTCAACATCCTGCACGGGCGGAGCTTGACGGACGGCAAGGTGGACCTGGACAGGTTCGCCGGCGCCGTGCGCGGGCTCGACGCCGACGTCCTGGCGCTCCAGGAGGTCGACCGCGACCAGCCGCGGTCGCACCAGGCCGACCTCACCGCGGTCGCCGCCGAGGCGATGGGCGCGCAGGCCCACCGCTTCGTCGCGACGCTGCACGGTCACCCGGGCACGTGGACCGCGGCGACCGGCGAGGACCAGCCGTCGATCGCCGCCTACGGCATCGCGCTGCTCAGCCGGCACCCCGTGAGCGCGTGGCGCGTGCTGACGCTGCCGACGCTGCGCCGCCGGGTGCCGATGGTGCACCGCGGGAGCCGGCGGCCGTCGCTGGTGCAGGACGAGCAGCGCGCCGCGCTCGCCGCGGTCGTCGAGACGCCGGACGGGCCGCTCACCGTCGTCGCCACGCACCTGACGTTCATCACCGCGTGGAACGTGATGCAGCTCCGGCACCTGGTGCGCGCCTGCCGGGCCCTGCCCCGTCCGATCGCGGTGACCGGCGACCTGAACCTCGAGGGGGCGACCCCGGCGCGCGTGTCCGGCTGGCGGTCGGTGGGGCGCGTCGACACGTTCCCGGTGTCGGTGCCGGACCGGCAGATCGACCACGTGCTGCTCGACGGTCCGGTGGTGCCGTCGAGCGAACCGGTCGCCGTCGACACCGGGATGTCGGACCACCGCGCGCTGGTGGTGGACCTGGCGCTCGGCGAGGGCCGACCGCGCTGACCGGGGTGCCGGTCGGCCTCCGGGCCGGTCGGCCTCGACGTCAGTCGGCCTCCGGGTCGACCAGGAACCACACCGTCTTGCCGTCGGCGCCGTGCTCGTCCACGCCCCAGGTGCGCGACAGCGCCTCGACCAGCGCCATGCCGCGCCCGCTCACGGCGGTCGGCGCGGGGTGCTGCACCTGCGGGCGCGCGGGGCTCTCGTCGGTCACCGCGACGCGCACGCCCCGGTGGTCGATCCGCACCGCCACGCGCACCCGGCCGTGCTCCGGTCCGTGCACGACGGCGTTGGCCACCACCTCGCCGGTCAGCAGCTCGATCACCTGGTTCGCCGACCCCGAGACACCTGACGCCGCGACCCGGTGCATGATCCAGTGCCGCGCCGCGCGCGGGGCCGACCGACGGGCGTCGAGGACCAGCTCGTCGTGCTCCGCGCGCGCGTCGGCGCGCCTCGCTCCCGGCGCCGAACGGAGGTCCCTGACGTCACCCACCCGCCTACTGTGCCTGACGCGGCGCGTGCGCGCTGGCCGAGCGACACGCCGGGTAGGGGTGTCAAGCCCGTCCTCGGGGGTGTCCGCCGCGGGTCTCCGGCCGTACTGTCGCAGGGCGCGGCAGGCGCCGGACGGGGCTCCGGCGCCGACGCCGTCGCCCAGCCGCCAGGAGGTCCCGTGCCCGTCGACGCCGCCGACGCCGCGCCCGGTCCCGCGCCCGCGGGCCTCGTCCTGCGGTCCGCGGCGGGCCGGGGCACGCTGCTCGCGACGGTGCTCGGCTCCGCCCTCGTCTTCCTGGACGGCACGGTGGTCGGCATCGCCCTGCCGGCGATCGCGGCGGACCTCGGCGCCACCACCGCGGGGCTGCAGTGGACCGTCAACGGCTACGCGCTCACCCTCGCGGCGCTGCTGCTGCTCGGCGGGTCCCTGGGCGACCGGTTCGGCCGGCGGCGGGTGTTCGTCATCGGCACGGTGGCCTTCGCCGCGGCGTCCGTGCTGTGCGCCGTCGCCCCGACCGTCGGGCTGCTCGTCGCGGCCCGCGCGCTCCAGGGCGTGGGCGGCGCGCTGCTCACCCCCGGGTCGCTGGCGATCCTGCAGGCGACCTTCGTCGCCGGGGACCGAGCCAAGGCCATCGGCGCCTGGTCCGGGCTCAGCGGCGCCGCGGGGGCCGTCGCGCCCTTCCTCGGCGGCTGGATCGTCGAGCAGGTCGGCTGGCGGTGGGTGTTCGGCATCAACATCCCGCTCGCCGCGCTGGTGGTCGTCGTGGCCGTGCGGTTCGTGCCGGAGTCCGCCGACCCGGAGGCGTCCGGGCGGCTCGACGTGCTGGGCACCGTGCTCGCGGGCATCGGGCTCGGGGCACTCACCTGGTCGCTCACCGCCTGGTCCGAGGAGGGCGGGCTGACCGGGCCGGTCGCCGCCGTCGGCGCCGCCGGTGTGCTGGCGCTGGCCGGGTTCCTGGTCGCGGAGGTGCGCTCGGACCACCCGGCCCTGCCGCTGCGGCTGTTCCGGTGGCGGCCGTTCGCCGCCGTGAACCTCGCGACGCTGCTGGTGTACGCCGCGCTGACCGGGATCTTCTTCTTCCTGCCCGTGACGCTCCAGGTCGTGACCGGCTGGTCGCCGCTGGCCGCCGGGATCGCCTCCCTGCCGGTGACCCTGCTCATGCTCCTGCTGTCCGCCCAGGGCGGGGCGCTCGGGGCGCGGATCGGCCCGCGCATCCCGATGACGGTCGGGCCCCTGCTGGCCGGGGCCGGGGCCGTGCTGCTCGGGGGCATCGGCTCGGACGCGGCCTACCTGCTCGACGTGCTGCCCGGGGTGCTGCTGGTCGGCATCGGGCTGGTGCTCACCGTCGCGCCGCTGACGGCGACCGCGCTCGCAGCCGCGCCCGACCACCTGGCGGGGGTCGCGTCCGCGACCAACAACGCCGTCGCCCGGGTCGCCGGTCTCCTGGCGGTGGCCGTGCTGCCACTGGTCGCCGGGGTCGGGGCGGGGCTGTCCGACCCGGACGTGCTGGCCGACGCGCACCCGGTGGCGATGCTGGCGTGCGCGGGGCTGATGGCCGCGGGGGCGGTCGTGTCGGCGATCGCGATCCCGGGGTCCGCGGCGGAGGTCGCCCCGCCTGCGTCGGTCGCGTCGACGGACGCGGGTGCACCCGCTTCCCCGGAACCGCCGAGCACCCCCGGGGCGGTGGGCGGCGACGGCCGGGACTGATCGCGGGGTGCGACGCGGCGCGGCACGCGGCCTCCCGGGGCGCTGGCGGCGCGGTCCGGCAGCGCGGTCCGGCAGCGCGGTCCGGCAGCGCGGTCCGGCGGCGCGGTCCGGCAGCGCGGTCCGGCGGCGCGGTCCGGCAGCGCGGTCCGGCGGTGCGGTCCGGCGGCGGTGCCCGGTCGGTGAGCGGGTGCCGAGTCCTCCACAGGAGACGGGGCGTGCTGCGTCCCCAGGACGGGCGCTCGGCCCGGTGGCGTGCGGGTGGTCGCCGGTAGCGTTCTTGCATGGCTGACCAGCAGGAACACCCCGACGGCGACGTGGTCGCGGACCTGGTGCTGCCGGTCTACGGGGCCGACGGGGTGTGCCTGACCGAGTACGGACCGGACCCGGTGGTGGCCTTCGGTGGGGCGCCGCGGACCGGCGAGCAGCGGCAGGTCGAGGCCATCGCCGCGTGCGCTGCCGGGCCGGTGCTGGACGACTGGCTGCGGGGCCTGGACCTGACCGTGCTGGCCCCGGCGATCCTGGTCGAGGTGGTTGCCGCGCGGGCGCGGATGGAGGCCCACCAGCACGCCGCGATGCTGGACGCCGTCGCGGAGCTGGCGAACCGGCCCGAGATGGCCCCGGACTGGTCACCGCTCGCGGGTGCACCGCCGACGCACCCGTGCGTGGCCGGGGACGAGCTGGCCATGCGGCTGGGCTGGGCGCGGGTCTCGGCGAACAGGACCGTGAACCGCGCGCTGCTCCTGACCGGGATGCTGGCGGCCACCGGCGAGGCACTGGAGACCGGGCACATCGACGCCGCCAAGGCCGACGTGATCGCGACCGGGCTGACCGACCTGCCCTACCAGGCCGCCCACGCGGTGGAGAACGCGGTGCTGCCCGACGCCCACCAGTGCTCCCGCAAGCAGCTCGAGCAGCGCGTGGCCCGCGAGGTCCGCCGCGCCGACCCCCACGGGGAGGCCGGGCGACACACCCTGGCCCGACGAGGTCGGCGGGTGACCCACCCGCGGCAGCGCCCGCACGGCATGGCCGCGATGTGGCTCGTGATGGCCGCCGAGGACGCCACCCGGGTGGACGGGGTCCTGGACCACACGGCCCGTGCCGCGAAGGCCCTGGGCGACCCGCGGACCCTGGACCAGCTGCGCGCCGACGGGTTGCGGGACCTCGTCGTCGGCGACGTGCCGTCCTCGGACGGGCCGGCGTTCGAGGTGCACCTCGACCCACCCGCGCCGGTGCTGCCGGCCCCGCGACGAGGGTCGGACCGGACCGTGACCACCATCCGGCGTCAGCCGGTGCGCCCGCGCCCGGTCGAGCCGATCCCGACCGCCACCGTCGTCCCGGTGAGCGAGCCCGCCGCCGGGAGCGCGCCGTCCGTGCCCGCGTCCAGCACCGCGCCGTCCGTGCCCGCGTCCAGCACCGCGCCGTCCGTGCCCGCGTCCAGCACCGCGCCGTCCGTGCCCGCGTCCAGCACCGCGCCGGCCGCCACCGCACCCACCGAGCCCGACGGCGCGCCGACCGCCACCGCGCCCGCCGATACCGCGCCGACGACCACTGCCCGGCGGGGCTGCGGGCGCTGCACCGGACGCCCCGGCGCCGAGGTCCGGGTCACCATCGCCGCCTCCACCCTGCTCGGGCTCGACGACGAACCTGCCGACCTCGACGGGTACGGCCCCATCGACGCCGTCCGCGCCCGGGCAGTGGCCGACGGCGGGGTGTGGCGGCGGGTGGTCACCGACCCGGTCACCGACCAGGTGCTCGACGTCGGGCGCGAGCGATACCGACCACCCGCAGGACTCGCGGAGCTCGTCCGCACCCGCGACACGACCTGCGTCGCACCGGGGTGCACCTTCTCGGCCCGACGCGCCGACCTGGACCACACCATCGAGTACCACCGGCAACCCGGCGACCCACCCGATCAACCCCTGGGCCGCACCGACGCCGACAACCTCGGACCGATGTGCCACCGCCACCACCGCCTGAAGACCGACGGCGGCTTCCGCCTGCGGCAGATCGAACCCGGGCTCTTCGAGTGGATCACCCCCGCGGGCCACCGCTACCTGGTGCGCCCCGGGACCGGCCGGACCCACGACGCCACCACCGACCCCCTCGACGCAGCCCCGCCGTTCTGAACCCGCGCCCGAGCACGGCCGGTGAGCCCACGGGACCGGGACGCGCAGCTGTGCGGTCGAGCCGTAGTGGTGCAGGAGTGCCGTCAGGACGTGGACGTGCGGGCGTTGCCGTGTCGAGACGCGGACGTGCAGGCGTGCCGTCGGGCCGTGGACGTGGCTGTGCAGGCGTCCCGTCGGGACGTCGCCGCGCAGGACGCCGACACCGGGCGCTCCCACGTCCGTGCCCTGTCAGTGCCCTCAGTGCCCTGTCGGTGCCCCCAGTGCCCTGTCGGTGCCCTCCGGCACCATGTCCCCCATGCCCGACTACGTCGCCCACCTCACCGTCCCGGACGTGCCCGACGACGAGACCCGCGCCGGCATGGCCGACGCCCTCGGCGCGCTGCGCGACGACGCCCCGCCGGGGTTCGTCGGGCCGGGCCGGGTGACGTTCGACCTCCGGGGCGAGGCCCCGGACCTGGAGACGGCGGTCCGTGCCGCGAACACGCACGCGGCGGAGATCCTCGACGACCTCGCGTGGGAGGTGGAGGTCGAGGTCCTGGGCTGACTGTGAGGGTTGTGGCTGCGGCTCGCTGAGCGGTGGGCTGTGGTCGGTGGGTGCGCGCGTGACCCTTGGCCTG
>NZ_VEGH01000010.1 GCF_007679345.1 Cellulosimicrobium cellulans | reverse complement strand
CCCGCCGAGCGTGTAGTCGACGCGTCGAGCGAGTAGGCGCCGACTACACGCTCGACGTGTCGACTGCTCGCTCGGCGCCGCGGCGCACCGCGGCGGACGCCTGACACGACGACGGGCCCGCCGCGACGCGCGGTCGCGGCGGGCCCGTCCGAGCGTGGCCCTGCCGGGCGTCAGCCCTGGCGCAGCTCCAGGTACCGCGCGATGAGCGACCGGGTCGACGGGTCCTGACCCGCCAGCGCGTCCGCGTCGCCCTCGACCGCGGGCGCGATCTCGAGCGCGAGCTTCTTGCCGAGCTCGACGCCCCACTGGTCGAACGAGTCGATGCCCCACACGACGCCCTCGACGAACGTGATGTGCTCGTACAGCGCGATGAGCTGGCCCAGCACCGACGGGGTCAGCGACGGCGCGAGGATCGACGTCGTCGGGCGGTTCCCCGGGAACACGCGAGCCGGGACGATCTCCTCGGCGGTGCCCTCGGCGCGGACCTCGTCGGCGGTCTTGCCGAACGCGAGCGCCTTGGTCTGAGCGAAGAAGTTCGCCAGGAACAGGCCGTGCACGTCGGTCCCACCGTCCTTCAGCGGGTGCGCCGGGTTGGCGACCGCGATGAAGTCCGCCGGGATCAGCCGGGTGCCCTGGTGGATCAGCTGGTAGAACGCGTGCTGGCCGTTGGTGCCGGGCTCGCCCCAGAACACCTCGCCGGTCTCCGTCGTCACCGGCGTGCCGTCCCAGCGGACCGACTTGCCGTTCGACTCCATGGTGAGCTGCTGCAGGTACGCCGGGAACCGGTGCAGGTACTGCGCGTACGGCAGGACGGCGTGCGTGTGCGCGTCGAGGAAGTTGACGTACCAGACGTTGAGCAGGCCCATGAGGACCGGGACGTTCTGGTCGAACGGCGTGGTGCGGACGTGCTCGTCGACGGCGTGGAAGCCCTCCAGGAACTCGCCGAACGCGTCCGGGCCGATCGCGATCGCGAGCGAGGTGCCGATCGCCGAGTCGACCGAGTAGCGGCCGCCGACCCAGTCCCAGAACCCGAACGCGTTCTCCGGGTCGATGCCGAACGCCGCGACCTTGTCCAGGGCCGTCGACACCGCGACGAAGTGCTTCGCGACCGCGCCGGTGCGGGCGTCCTCGGTGTCCTCGATCGCGCCGGCGGCGACGAGCTCGCGCCACAGCCAGTCGCGGGCCAGGCGGGCGTTGGTCAGCGTCTCGAGCGTGCCGAAGGTCTTGGACGCGACGACGAACAGCGTCGTCGTCGGGTCGAGGTCCTTCGTCTTCTCGGCGATGTCGGTCGGGTCGATGTTCGACACGAACCGCACCTCGAGGCCGTCCTGGACGTACGGCTTGAGCGCCTCGTACGCCATGACCGGGCCGAGGTCCGAGCCGCCGATGCCGATGTTCACGACGGTCGCGACGCGCTCGCCGGTGACGCCGGTCCACTCGCCGGAGCGGACCTTGTCGGCGAACGCGGCGATCTTGGCGAGCACCTCCTGCACGTCGGCGTCCACGTCCTGGCCGTCGACCACGAGGGTGGGCTCCGCGTCGGCCGGGCGGCGCAGTGCGGTGTGCAGCACGGCGCGGTCCTCGGTGACGTTGATGTGCTCGCCGGCGAACATCGCGTCGAGCCGGGCCTTCAGGCCGACCTGGTCCGCCAGGGCGACGAGCAGGGACAGGGTCTCGTCGGTGACGAGGTTCTTCGACAGGTCGACCGTGAGGTCGGCCAGCTGCCGGGTCAGGCGCGTCGCGCGCTCGGGGTCGGCGTCGAACCAGCCCCGCAGGTCGGGGACGAACGCCTCCTCGTGGGCGGTCAGGGCGGTCCAGGCGCCGGTGGTGGTGGCGTCGACGGGTGCAGTCACGGCGAGTCCCTCTCGGAAGCAGATCGAACGGGGTCCACCGTATCGAGGCCGGGACGGTGGGCGAGCGGGACGTGCGGCCCGCCCGGGGTCACCAGGTGCGGTAGGGCTGCACGTGCGGCGAGTACTCGTGGTCAGGGGAGGTGACCTCCCACCCGTGAGCGCGCAGGACAGCGGCGGCCTCGTCCTGGAGGTCGCGAACGGCGGTGCGGAACTGGCGAAGGCGCCAGCGTTCCCGTTCCGCCTCCAGAACCTGTTGCCACCCTGGTGCTGCGTCGATCCCGCAGTCGCGGATCAGCATCTCGATCAGGTCCTCGAGGCAAGGCCGGAAGCGTTCGCCACCGACGGGCAGGTGGACCTTCGACAGGTCGTGCGGACTGGGTACTCGGCGCGCGTCCGCTGAGTTCGCGATCGACAGGAGGTGGGAGAAGGCACCTCGCTCTGCGTGGACCTGCCAGTGGCAGACGGGGTCTTCCCGCATGTCGCTGCGGTACTCGAGCCTGAGCAACGGCGTCCGGTCGAGCGTCGAGAAGACCCCGAAGTCCGTCCGGGTGGTCTTCAGGTGCTTCCGCGAGTGATCGAGCGTCTGGTAGAGCGCGAGCGACAAGTCGGCGAGGTGCTGGCCGTTCACACAGAGCGGGATCCGCTGTTGCGGCGCGGTGTCCCCGGCCGGCCGGATCGCGTACCGGTCACCAAGGCGCACCGAGACGACCTGGACGTCGACCCCGAGCGCGCCGCGGATCAGCTCGCCGACCTCGCAGGCGAATGCCTCGGAGCGAGCAGCCAGCTCAGAAGTCATCGGCGGAGTCGTCCAGCAGGAAGCTGATCTCCTCCAGCTCGGCGATCGCGTCCCACTCCTCTGCGGAAGGAGTTCCGCTCGACGCCCGAGACCGCAGCGCCTCGATCGTGGTGCCGAGGCGGCGCAAGATCTTGGCTCGACGAGCCAGCAGGTCGTCGCGCGTCACCTCGATCGTCACGGGCGTCATCGGGTCTCCTCCCGTCGCAAGCGGATGTGACGATCCTGCCGCATCGGTCTGACACCCACCACCACCCATGTCCGAGGCCGGGTCACGCGCCCACGGCCTCGCGCACCAGCGGCGCCACCCGGGTGCCCAGGAGCTCGATCGCCCGCAGGCTCTCCCGCTGCGGCACGCCGCTCAGGTCCATCTGGAAGATCTGCCGGTCGTGCCCGAGTACGGCGTGCAGCGCGACGATGCGGTCCGCCACCTCGTGCGGCGAGCCCACGAAGTACGCCCCGCCCTTCGCGGCCTGGGACTCGAACGCGATCCGGTTCGGGATGGCGAACCCGCGCTCGGCGGCGATCCGGCGCATCGTGCTGAGCCAGTACGGGAAGAAGAACTCCCGCGCCTGCTTCGCGTCGTCGGCGACGAACCCCATGCCGGCGACCTCGACGCGCTGGGTGGCGGGGTCGTGGCCGGCCTCGGTGTGCGCGGCCCGGTACAGCCGGACCAGCGGGGCGAAGTCCGCGGGCCGGCCGCCGATGATCGCGTAGGACACGGGGAGGCCGAGCCGGCCCGCGCGGTCCGAGGACGCCGGGTTGCCGCCGGTGGCGATCGCGATCCGCAGGTGCTCGCCGAGGCCCGGCTTGTCGAGCGGGCGCGGCAGGATCTCCGCGGCGTGCAGCGGCGGCCGGAACCGGCCGGACCAGGTGACCGGGTTGCCGCGGTCGATCCGGAGCAGCAGCCGGATCTTCTCGTCGAACAGCTCGTCGTAGTCGTCGAGCGAGGCGCCGAACAGCGGGTACGACTCGATGAACGACCCGCGGCCCGCGAGCAGCTCCACGCGGCCGCCGGACAGCAGGTCCATCGTCGCGAACTGCTGGTAGAGCCGGACCGGGTCCTCGGTGGACAGCACGGTCACGGCGCTGCCGACGCTGATCCGCTCGGTCTGCGCGAGGGCGGCGGCGATCACGGTCGCGGGGGAGGAGATCGCGTAGTCGGGGCGGTGGTGCTCGCCGATGCCGACGTGGTCGAGGCCGACCTGCTCGGCGAGGCGGATCCGCTCCAGGACGTCGCGCAGCCGCTGCGCGGGGGAGGTGCGCGCGCCGGTGACCGGGTCGGGGTGGACGTCGCCGAAGGTGTACAGGCCGAGCTCCATGCCCGGTGCAGCGCGGGGGAGGGGCGGGGCATTCCCGGTCTCGCCGCGGGCGCCCGAGCCGGATGTCGACCCCGTGAACGCCCGGTCACGAAGTGGTCACGGTCACACGAACTCCTTGACGGTCGATTAGTAAGGAAGGTCTACTAACAAACATGACGACGACGACGCCGTCCGCCACCTCGGGCCACCGGGGGGTCGGGCGCACGCTCCGCCCGACGGGCAAGGTGCTTCCCGAGCACGCCCGGGCGCACAACCGGTCGCTCGTCCTGCAGCACCTGTTCCACCAGGGCCCCTCGTCCCGCGCCGACCTTGCGCGCAGCACCGGCCTGACCCGGGTGACCGTCTCCGACCTGGTGTCGGTGCTCATCTCGGAGGGCCTGGTCGGGGAGCTCGGCGTCCGCCCCGAGGGGAAGGTCGGCAAGCCCGCGACCCTCGTCGGGATGCGGACCGAGGACTTCCAGGTCGTGGCGGTCGACCTCGCGGACGACGCCAGCCTCCGCGGGGCCGTCATGACGCTCACCGGCGCGGTGGTCGCGCGACGCACCGTGTCCCTCGACGGCCGCACCGGCGACGCCGCGGTGGCCGTGCTCGAGGACCTCTGCCGCGAGCTGCTGGCCGCCGCGGACCGCCCCGTGGTGGGCGTCGGCATCGGGTCGCCCGGCGTGATCGACGCCGCCGGGGTCGTGGTCGAGGCCCCCAACCGCGGCTGGTACGACGTGCCGCTGGCTGCGCTGCTCGCCGAGCGGCTGGGCGTCCCGGTCCAGGTGGCCAACGACGCGAACACCCACGCGCTGGGGGAGTACACCTACGGCGGCGCCAGCGGCGCCGGCCTGATGGTGGTCACCGTCGGCCAGGGCCTCGGCGCCGGGATCGTGCTGGACGGCGCCCTGGTGCGCGGCCGCGCCCACGCCGCCGGGGAGATCGGGCACGTGACGGTGGTCGACGACCGCGACGTGCGGGCCGGCGACCCCGAGCCCCGGCCGTGCGCGTGCGGGCGCGCCGGCTGCCTGGAGACGCTGCTCTCCCTGCCCGCGCTGCGCCGCGCCACCGCCGGCCGCAGCCCCGAGGAGTCCGACGCGGTCCTCGCGTCGGTCGGACGGAAGCTGGGCGTGGCCCTGGCTCCCGTCGTCAGTGCGCTCAACCTCGCCGAGGTCCTGCTCTCGGGTCCCCCGGAGCTGCTGGACGGAGCCCTCAGGGTCGAGGCGCTCGCCACGCTCCGGGCCCGGACCCTGCCCCTGCTGGGGCAGGACCTCGTGCTGCGGATGGGTTCGTTGGACGAGGACGGGGCGCTGTCCGGCGCCGCGGCCCTCGTGCTGTCCGGTCAGCTCGGGGTCACGTGACGACCCCGAGCCGACCGCTTGCAGTGCCGGTACCACCACCCCCGGCGGGGCTTGCAGGCCCCGCCACGCATCAGGGAGGAACACCAACGTGAAGATCGTACGGATGGCAGCCGTCGGTGTGGCGGCGGCGCTCGTGCTGACCGCCTGCTCGTCGGGCGACGACGGCGGCTCGACCGGGTCCGACGGGACCCCCGAGGCCGCGGAGATCACGCTCTGGCTCAACGGGGCGGACACGCCCGACGAGCTGCGCGACTACCTCAAGACGACCTTCGAGGAGGAGAACCCCGGGTCGACCCTCGTCATCGAGGAGCAGGACTGGAACGACGTCGTCACCAAGCTGACGACGGCGCTGCCGGACGAGGCGAACACGCCCGACGTGGTGGAGATCGGCAACACCCAGTCGCCGACGTTCACCACCATCGGCGCGTTCCGCGACCTCACCCCGCTCTACGACGAGCTCGGGGGCGACGACCTGCTGCCCTCGTTCGTCGAGGTCGGCAAGGCGGACGGCAAGAACTACGCGCTGCCGTACTACTTCGGCTCGCGCTACATGTTCTACCGGGCCGACCTGTGGTCCGCCGCGGGCCTGGAGAAGCCGACGACGCTCGACGAGTTCGCCCAGGACGTCGCGGCGCTGAAGACCGACAGCCAGTCGGGCTTCGCGATCGGCGGCCAGGACTGGCGCAACGGCATCTCCTGGGTGTTCGCGAACGGCGGCGAGCTCGCCACCGAGGACGGCGGGGAGTGGACCTCGACGCTGTCCGACCCGAACACCATCAAGGGCCTCGAGCAGTGGCAGGCCGTCTACCAGGGCTCGTCCAACGTGCCCGCCACCGAGCGCGACGTGGCGTACTGGGACTTCCTGAACGACGGTGCCGACGGCGCCGCCCCGGCCGCCGCGACGATCATGGCCCCGGGCTGGGCCCGCTGGTCGATCGGCGACCTCACCACGAACGACGACGGTGAGGAGGTCCGCGACGGCATGGTGGACGAGTCGAAGTTCGACATCTTCGCCCTGCCGGGCGTGGACGGCGGCATCGCGCCGGTGTTCGCGGGCGGCTCGAACATCGCCATCTCCGCGAAGTCCCAGCACCCGGAGCTGTCCGAGAACCTGCTGCGGATCATCTTCTCGCCCGAGTACCAGCAGATGCTGGGCGAGAACGGCCTCGGCCCGGCGAACGCGCAGTACGTCGACTCGCTCGGCGACGACAAGTTCGCGCAGACGATGATCGAGACGGCGTCCTCCTCCAAGCTCACCCCGGCCGCGCCGGGCTGGGCGGCCGTCGAGGCGGCGTTCGTCTACGAGGAGCTGTTCCAGGCGATCGCCGAGGGCGGTGACGTGACCGAGCTCGCCGCGCAGTACGACGAGAAGATCACGCCGATGCTCAACGGCCAGTGACGTCCTCCCGGCCGCGGGGCACGCGCCCCGCGGCCGGGACCGTCCGGCCACCGCTCGTCAGGAGAGGTGCCATGTCCACCACCGCGGCCCGCCCCGGGCCGGCCACCCCGCCCGCGCCGCCGGCGGCCCCCGCGCCCGCCGCGCACCGGCCCCGCCGCCGTCGACCCGGCCTCACCGCCTACGTCCTGCTGGTCCCCGCCGTCCTCGTCCTGCTCGCCGGCATGGGCTACCCGCTGTACTGGCAGGTCGTCACGTCGATGCAGGAGTTCGGCCTGGCGCAGCAGTTCGGCCAGCCGCCGACGTTCGTCGGGCTCGACAACTACGCCCGCATCTTCACCGACGACCGGCTGTGGGCCGTCGTCGCCCGCTCCATCGTGTTCTGCCTGGTCAACGCGTTCGCCACGGTGATCCTCGGCGTGCTGTTCGCGCTGCTGATGAAGGCCGTGCACCCGGTCGTCCGGATCGTGCTGCAGGTCGCCCTGCTGCTCGCCTGGGCCATGCCGATGGTCGCCGCCGTCACCGTGTGGAAGTGGCTGTTCGACTGGCGCACCGGCGTCGTGAACTGGCTGCTCGTCCAGGTGGGCTTCGACCAGTACAGCGGGCACGCATGGCTCGCCCAGCCGCTGTCGTTCTTCTTCGTCGCCACCGTGATCATCGTGTGGATGTCGGTGCCGTTCGTGGCGCTGTCCGTCTACGCCGCGCTCACCCAGGTGTCCGACGAGGTGCTCGAGGCCGCCCGCATCGACGGCGCCGGCCCGACCCGGATCCTCTGGCACATCACGATGCCGCTGATCCGCCCCGTGCTGTCGATCGTGCTGCTGCTGCAGATCATCTGGGACCTGCGGGTGTTCGCGCAGATCCGGTTGCTGCAGGACAGCGACGCGCCGGTCAGCGAGACCAACCTGCTGGGCAACTTCATCTTCGAGCTCGGCATCGGCCGGCAGGACTTCGCCGGCGCGGCCGCCGTGTCGATCTTCGTCCTCGCCCTGACCGTGCTGCTGAGCTGGCCCTACGTCCGGAACCTGCTGAAGGAGGACGCATGAGCGCCACCACGTCCCCCGCGGGACCCGCCGGGTCGGTGGACCCGGTCGCCGCCCCTCCGGCCCGTGCCGGGACCCCCGCCGTGCCGAGCGCCTCCGGGCCGGGACCGCGCCGGGGAGCCGCCGGGGGCCGGGTCGGCCGCCGGGTCCGCCGCGCGCTGCTCGGGCTGCTGGCCGTCGTCATCGCCGTCGTGTGGGCGTTCCCCGTCTACTGGATGGTGCTGTCCTCGGTGCTGCCGGGCTCCCGGCTGCGGTCCACGACGCCGACGTTCCTGCCGACCGGCGCCACCCTGGCGAACTTCCGGTCGGTGCTCGACGGGGCCGGGTTCGGCACCGCGCTGCGGATGAGCCTCGCGATCACCGCCGTCACCGTCGTCGCCGTGCTGGTGTTCGCGTTCCTCGCGGCGCTCGCGATCAGCCGGTTCCGGTTCCGCGGGCGGCTGACGTTCGTCATCGCGGTGCTGTTCGTGCAGATGCTGCCCGCCGAGGGCCTGTTCATCGCGCAGTACAAGATGCTGTCCTCGGTCAACCTGCTGAACAGCGTCATCGGCGTCTCGATCCTCTACACCGCCGCCGTCGTGCCGTTCACGATCTGGATGCTGCGCGGGTTCGTCGCCGGCGTCCCGATCGAGCTCGAGGAGGCCGCGATGGTCGACGGGCTCAGCCGGGTCAAGGCGTTCCTGCGGATCACCTTCCCGCTGCTGGCGCCCGGCCTGGTCGCCTCCGGGGTGTACGCGTTCCTGCAGGCCTGGAACGAGTTCACCGTCGCGCTGGTCGCCCTGCCGGCCGAGTCCGCCCGCACGCTGCCGCTGTGGCTGCGGTCGTTCCTCGCGTCGTCCGCGAACCGCGGAGTCGACTGGGGCGAGGTCATGGCCGCGTCGACCCTCATCGCCGTGCCCGTGATCGTGTTCTTCCTGCTGGTGCAGGGCAGGATGACGTCGGGGCTGGTGTCCGGAGCGGTGAAGGGCTGACGTGGACGAGCTGATGACCTGGCCGCGCGGCGCGTCCGCGGGGCCGGAGGAGTCCGGTGCGCCGGTTCCGGCGAGCGTGCCCGGTCCCGCCGCGGGCGCGGACGTCGCCCCGGGGTGGTCCGTCGGGCTCGACGTCGGGGGGACCAAGACGCTCGGCGTGCTGGTCGCGCCGGACGGCGCCGTCGGCCCGTCGGTGCGGCTCGCCGCCCGGCCCGGGGCCGCGGGCGTCGCCGGGACCGCCGCGGAGGCCGTGCACGCGCTGGTCGCGCAGGCCGGGCTGACCCCGGGCGCGCTGGCGGGGGTCGGCATCGGGCTGCCCGGCATCGTCGACCCGGCGACGGGGCGCGTCGAGCACGCGGTGAACCTCGCGATCGAGACCGCGGTGCCGCTGGCCGCCGACGTGTCCGCCGCGCTCGGCGGCGTCCCGGTCCGGCTGGAGAACGACCTGAACGTGGCGGCGCTGGGCGCCGCCCACCTGCTGCCCGACCCGGCGCCCGACCTGGCGTTCCTCGCGCTCGGCACCGGGCTCGCCGCCGGGCTCGTGCTCGACGGCCGGCTGCGGCGCGGCGCCTCGGGCGTCGCCGGCGAGATCGGCCACCTCGTGCACGTCCCCGGCGGGCTGCCGTGCCCGTGCGGCCAGCGGGGCTGCCTCGAGCAGTACGCGTCCGGCGGCGCGCTGTCCGCGGCCTGGCCCGGTCCCGGCGACCGGCCCGCGCCCGTGGCCCTGTTCGAAGCGGCCGACTCCGGGGATGCTGGTGCCGGGGCGGTGCGCGACCGGTTCGCCGGGGCCGTGGCCGCCGCGGTGCGCGTGCTCCTGCTCACCACCGACGTCGCGCACGTCGTCGTCGGTGGCGGGGTCAGCGAGCTCGGCGACCCGCTGCTGCGGGTGGTGCGCGCACGGCTGGACGACGAGGCCCGGGACTCCGCGTTCCTGGCCGCGATGCACATGGCGGAGCGGGTGACCCTCGCGCCGCGCGGAGTTCCGGTGGGTGCCGTCGGCGCCGCGCTGGTCGGACGGAAGGAGTCCTGATGGAGGTCGTCATCGCCACGGGCCCGCAGCTCGCGCGGCTGGCCGCCGACGCGATCGAGCGGGTGGTGCGCGCCCGCGCGGCGGAGGGCCGGCACGCGGTCCTCGGCATCGCCACCGGGTCCAGCCCGCTGGCCGTCTACGACGAGCTGGCCCGCCGGCACGCCGAGGAGGGCCTGTCGTTCGCCGGGGTGCGCGCCTTCATGCTCGACGAGTACGTCGGACTGCCCGCCGACCACCCCGAGCGGTACCGGAACGTCATCGAGAAGGAGTTCGCGTCCCGCGTCGACATCGACCCGGCCGACGTGCACGGGCCCGACGGGCTCGCCGACGACGTCCCCGCGGCCTGCGCGGCGTACGAGGCGGCGATCGCGGACGCCGGCGGCGTGGACGTGCAGATCCTGGGCGTCGGCACGGACGGGCACATCGCGTTCAACGAGCCCGGCTCGTCGCTCGCGTCCCGCACCCGGATCAAGACGCTGACCCGGCAGACCCGCGAGGACAACGCGCGGTTCTTCGGCGGCGACGTGTCGCAGGTGCCCACGCACTGCCTCACCCAGGGGCTCGCGACGATCATGTCCGCCCGGCACGTCGTCCTGCTGGCCAGCGGGAAGCACAAGGCCGAGGCCGTGCACCACCTCGCCGAGGGCGCCGTGAGCGCCATGTGGCCCGGCACGATCCTGCAGCACCACCCGCACGCGACCGTGCTCGTCGACGAGGCCGCGGCCGGCCGGCTGCAGCTCGCGTCGTACTACCGGGAGACGTTCGACGCGAAGCCCGCCTGGCAGGGGATCTGAGCGTGGCCGGGTCGGGCGGGACCGGGGGCGGCGGGGCCGAGGGGGCGGGCGGGCACCGGATCTTCGGGACGCCGTTCGCCGCGATCTACCCGCACTACGTCACGAAGGTCGAGCGCAAGGGCCGCGACGTCGCCGAGCTCGGCGAGGTCCTGGAGTGGCTGACCGGCTACGACGAGGCGGCGCTGGCGGCGGCTGTCGCGGACGAGCGCACCCTGGCGGAGTTCTTCGACCGCGCCCCGAGGATGAACCCCGACGCGGAGCTGATCCGGGGCGTGGTCTGCGGCGTCCGCGTGGAGGAGATCGAGGACCCGCTGATGCAGCAGATCCGCTGGATGGACAAGCTGGTCGACGAGCTGGCCCGCGGCAAGCGCATGCAGAGCATCCTCCGCTCCTCGTAGGGACGTCACCCGCCGAGGTCGAGCGTTTCCGTCGAGGTCGAGGGTTTCCCGCGGTGTTCTGCGGGCGAACCCTCGACCTCGGCGTGCGCTGTCCACAGGGGGCGCGGGGCGGGGTTTCGTCACGGAGGGCTGGTCGGGTTGGGTCGGCGGCATGGCGGATGTGGGGGCTGGGCTCGGGGAGGTGGTGCTCGCGCGTCGTCATGACGCCTCCGCGCTCGCCGCGCGGCTCCGGCGCGGCGAGGTCGAGCGCGTGCGGTGGGGCGCCTACCTCCCCACCGCCCCGACGCAGGGACCGGCCCGGGATGCCCGGCGCCGGATGCTCGCGAGGGTGGAGGCGGTCCACGCGCAGCTCGTGGTGCCGCACTGGTTCAGCCACGAGTCCGCCGCGGTGCTGTGGGGCTGCGACACCGTCCGGCTGCCGGAGGCCGTGCACCTGATCCAGGACGGCCGCCCGGCCCGACGCGGACGCGACGCCGTCATCCGGCACCACGGCGGCGTGCCCGGGCCCGAGCGGGCGGAGGTGCACGGGCTGCCGGTGACGAGCCCGGAGCGCACCGTGCTCGACTGCGCCTCGTCGCTCACACCCGACCGGGCGCTCGTCATCGCGGACTCGGCGCTGCGCCGCGGGGCCGACGCCGACGCGATCGACCGGATGCTCGGCGCGAGAGCGGGGCGCCGCGGGGTGGCCCGGGCGCGGGCGGTGCTCGCGCTCGCCGACGGCCGCGCCGAGTCGCCGGGGGAGTCGCTCGTGCGGCTGGCCGTGCACGACCACGGCTTGCCTGCCCCGGGCCTCCAGGTCCCGGTCCGCACGCGCCGCGGGCGGTTCCTGCTGGACCTCGGCTGGGTCGTGCCGCGGGTGGGAGTCGAGTTCGACGGGTTCGTGAAGTACACGGGTGCGTTCGGGAGCACGGCGGCGGAGGCGGTGTTCGCCGAGAAGCAGCGCCAGGACGCCCTGGAGGACGAGGGCTGGCGCATCCTCCGCGCCACGTGGGACGACCTGCCCACCCCGGTGACGCTCGCCACCCGGATCGCTCGCGCCCTGCGGCAGGCATCCGCCGAGGACGAGGGTTTTCGCCGAGGTCGAGCGGTTGAGAGCGGCCTTCGCCGGTGAACGCTCGACCTCGGCGAAGGCCCGGGGGCGTCGGAGGGGCCGCGTACAGTTGTCGGCATGAGTGAGCCCCTGCCGCCGAGCACCGAGCCGGACCGACTCTCGGACCCCAGCACCGGCGCCGGGACCGGGCTGCTCGAGCGGCCCGCCGAGCAGACCGCCGAGCCCGGGGACCACGAGCGCTTCGCGCACTACGTGCGCAAGGAGAAGATCATGGAGTCGGCGATGTCCGGCAAGCCCGTGGTCGCGCTCTGCGGGAAGGTGTGGGTGCCGGGCCGGGACCCGAACAAGTTCCCCGTGTGCCCGGTGTGCAAGGAGATCTACGAGGGTCTCCGCGAGCCGCAGGACGGCGGCGACGGGGACTCGGGCACGGGCTCGGGCGGCGGACGCCGCTGGGGCTTCGGCCGCGGCAAGGGGTCCGGCGACTCCTCCGGCGGACAGTGAGCGCCGCGGACCGCCCCGCCTCCGCACCCAGCACGCACGCCTCGCCGTCGGCAGCATCGCAGCTGCCCCCGGCGTTCCCTGCGCGTGCGCCCTGGGGGACGGCGGGCAAGCTGCGTGCCTGGCAGGCCGAGGCCCTCGAGCAGTACCTGACGACCGAGCCGCGGGACTTCCTCGCGGTCGCGACGCCGGGCGCGGGCAAGACGACCTTCGCGCTGCGCATCGCGACCGAGCTGCTGCAGGCCGGCATCGTGCGCCGCGTGACCGTCGTCGCGCCCACCGAGCACCTCAAGCACCAGTGGGCCGACGCCGCCGCGCGGGTCGGCATCAAGCTGGACCCGAACTTCAAGAACTCCCAGGGCCGGCACGGGCACGGCTTCGACGGCGTGGCGCTGACCTACGCCGGCGTCGCCTCGAAGCCCGCGCTGCACGCCGCCCGCACGACCGCGGCGCGGACCCTGGTGATCCTCGACGAGGTGCACCACGGCGGCGACGCGCTGTCCTGGGGCGACGCGGTGCACGAGGCGTTCGAGGGCGCGACCCGCCGGCTCTCCCTGACGGGCACCCCGTTCCGGTCCGACACCGCGCAGATCCCGTTCGTCGAGTACGAGCGCGGCGTCGACGGCATCCGCCGCAGCAAGGCCGACTACACCTACGGCTACTCCGAGGCGCTGCGGGACCACGTCGTCCGCCCCGTGCTCTTCCTCACGTACTCCGGGTCGATGCGGTGGCGCACCAAGGCCGGCGACGAGGTCAGCGCCCGCCTGGGCGAGCCGCTGACCAAGGACATGACCGCGCAGGCGTGGCGCACGGCGCTCAACCCGGACGGCGAGTGGATCCCGTCCGTGATCGCCGCGGCCGACCGCCGGCTGACCGAGGTCCGCCGCACCGTCCCGGACGCCGGCGCCATGATCATCGCGACCGACCAGACCGACGCCCGTGCCTATGCCGGGCACATCGCCCGGCTGACCGGGAAGTCGCCGACGGTGGTGCTGTCCGACGACGACGGCGCGAGCGCCCGCATCGACGAGTTCTCCGCCTCCGACGACCGCTGGCTGGTCGCGGTCCGCATGGTGTCCGAGGGCGTGGACGTCCCGCGGCTCGCGGTCGGCGTGTACGCCACCAGCACGTCGACGCCGCTGTTCTTCGCCCAGGCCATCGGCCGGTTCGTGCGCGCCCGCAAGCGTGGCGAGACCGCGTCGGTGTTCCTGCCGAGCGTGGCCCCGCTGCTCGCCCTGGCCAACTCGATGGAGGTCGAGCGCGACCACGCCCTGGACCGGCCGCTGACCGCGGAGGAGCAGGGCGAGGGCTACAACCCCGAGGACGCGCTGGTCGCGCAGGCGAACCGCGCCGAGAAGGGGTCGGACGCGCTGCAGGGCACGTTCGAGGCGCTGGAGGCGCAGGCGTCCTTCGACCGCGTGCTGTTCGACGGCGGCGAGTTCGGCACGGGCGCGGACGTGGGCTCCGACGAGGAGCTCGACTTCCTCGGGCTGCCCGGGTTGCTCGACCCCGATCAGGTGACGACGCTGCTGCGACAGCGCCAGGCGAGCCAGCAGAGCGCCAAGCGGTCGAAGGCCCAGCCCGCCGAGGACCGCGCGGAGATGGACCACCGCAAGCAGGCCGAGCTGCGCAAGGAGCTCGCCCAGCTGGTCGGGGCCTGGTCGCGCAAGAGCGGCCAGCCGCACGGCGCGGTGCACACGGAGCTGCGGCGCCGGTGCGGCGGGCCGGAGGTCGCCCTGGCGGACCCGAAGCAGCTCGAGGCGCGCGTCGCGATGCTGCGCGGCTGGTTCGTCGGCAAGCGCTGACCGACGTCACACCCGGCGCAGATCCCCAGGTCAGCGCGTCGGTCGTACCACCGGTCGCGCGTTCCGCAACCCGGGCGTTCGACGTGCCGAACCTCGGGATCGATGCCATCGTCATCCCCGTGAACAGCGCGTTCACCGGGAGAACCCGGTGGCGCGGTGACGCAGAACGAAAGGGAGCCGTCAGATGCCCACGTGGCTGATCCTCATCATCATCGGTGCAGTGCTGCTCATCATCGGCGTGGCCGTCGAGGCCGCCAAGATCCTCATCTGGATCGGTATCGCCGTGCTCGTCGTGAGCCTGATTCTCGGCCTGCTGCGCCGCGGGAAGGCTCGCGTGTAGCGACCCGCACCGCACGCACGACGAGGCCCGCGCACCCCCCTGGAGCGCGGGCCTCGTCGTGTCCGGACGGCCGGTCCGGCGCGCGGGGCTCGGGGCTCAGAGGGTGAGCGTCACCGTCGGGATCGCGGCCTCGTCGGCCGACAGCCGCCGGGCGCCGCGCGGCAGCTCGTCCCGGGACGCCGCGTGCCGGGCCGCGGCGGCGGCCACGCCCTCGGGGCCGGTCCAGCCGGGGCAGACCTCGCCGTCGGTCACGAGCGGCACCACCAGCGGGCGCAGGTCGGGCTCGGCCGGGACCCACGCCGCCACAGCCGCATCCGGTCCGTCGACCACGACCTCCTCGACCGCCCGCCCGTCGCCGTCGAGGCGACGGGCCGCCGACTTCCGGCCCCCGACCGACTCCTTGGCCTTCGACGCCTTCGCCACCGGCGCGAGCCGGCCGTCGGACCCCTCGCGCGCGACGAGCTTGTAGACCATCCCGCACGTCGGGGCCCCGGAGCCGGTGACCAGCGAGGTGCCGACGCCGTAGGAGTCGACCGGCGCCACCGCCAGCGCGGCGATCGCGTACTCGTCCAGGTCCGAGGTCACGACGATCTTGGTGTCGCGCGCGCCGAGGCCGTCGAGCTGGGCCCGGACCTCCTGCGCCAGCACGCCGAGGTCACCGGAGTCGAGCCGCACGGCGCCCAGGCCGGTGCCGGCCGCCTTCACCGCCCGCTCGACGCCGCGCTTCACGTCGTAGGTGTCGACCAGCAGCGTCGTGCCGGCGCCCGCGGAGGCGACCTGCGCGGCGAACGCGGCCTCCTCGTCGTCGTGCAGCAGCGTGAACGCGTGCGCCGCGGTGCCGATCGTGGGCAGGCCGTACCGGCGGCCGGCCTCCAGGTTCGACGTCCCGGCGAACCCGGCCACGGCGGCGGCCCGCGCGGCGGCGACCGCGGCCTGCTCGTGCGCCCGGCGCGCGCCCATCTCGAGGACCGGCCGGCCGATCGCGGCCGAGGTCATCCGGGACGCGGCGGACGCGATCGCCGAGTCGTAGTTGAGGACCGACAGCACCACGGTCTCCAGCAGCACGGCCTCGGCGAACGTGCCCTCGACGGTGAGCACGGGGGAGTGCGGGAAGAACATCTCGCCCTCGGCGTAGCCGCGCACCGAGCCGGTGAACCGGTAGTCCGCCAGGTACGCCAGGGTGGCGTCGTCCACGACCCGCTCCCGGGCCAGCCAGTCCAGCTCCTCGGGGCCGAACCGGAAGTCGGCGAGCGCCTCCAGCACCCGCCCGGTCCCGGCGAGCACGCCGTACCGGCGGCCGTGCGGCAGGCGCCGGGTGAACACCTCGAACACGCACCGGCGCCCGGCGGTGCCGTCCGCGAGGGCGGCCTGGAGCATGGTCAGCTCGTAGCGGTCGGTCAGCAGGGCCGTGCTCGGCGTGCTCGGTGCGGTCATGTGCCCACGGTAGGCGCCGACCTGCGGGTGCGCGCCGCCACGGCACCTAGAGTGGTCGGGTGTCCGTGGAGACCGCACCCGAGGAGACCGTCCGCGCGGACGGTGAGCTCGCCGACGCCTGGGTCACGATCGTCTGGAACGACCCCGTCAACCTGATGTCCTACGTGACCTACGTGTTCCGGTCGTACTTCGGCTACCCGCAGGCCAAGGCGGAGAAGCTGATGCTCGAGGTGCACGAGCAGGGCCGGTCGGCCGTGTCGACGGGCAACCGCGAGCAGATGGAGGTGGACGTGCAGGCCATGCACTCCTTCGGCCTGTGGGCCACCCTGCAGCGGAGCGACGCCTAGGTGCGGGCGTTCCGGCGGGAGGGCGACGAGCTGGTCGCGGAGGTCGACCCGGGCGAGCGCGAGGTGCTCGCGACCGTCGTCGCCGACGTGGCGGAGCTGCTGGGCGGCGGGCGGTTCGAGGACCGCGCGCGGGAGACCGGCAGCGCGCGTCCGGCCCGGGCGGGCGACGCGTCCGACGACCCCGCCGCGCTCGGGTTGCGGCTGCGGCTCGACCCGCTGCCCGCGCCCGACGACCCGGCCGTGCACCGGCTGCTCCCGGACGCGTCCCGGGACGACGACGCGGTGGCCGCGGAGTTCCGCCGGCTCACCGAGGACGACCTGCGGCAGCAGAAGATCGAGCGGCTGGCGGTGCTGTTCGACGCGCTGACGGTCGAGGCGCTGGGGCACGGGGCCGACGCGCCCGGCGGCGACGAGCCCCGCGGCCCGGGCGCCCCCGAAGAGGACCACCCGCACGGCCGGCGCCGCCGCCGGTCGCGGGGCCGGCACGAGGCCGTCGCGGTCGTGCGGGTCACGAAGGAGCGGGCCCCGGCGCTCGCGGCCACGCTCACCGACGTCCGCCTGGTGCTGGGCGAGCGGCTGGGCGTCGTCGACGAGGAGGCGAGCGAGCGCCTGGAGCACGAGGTGGTCCGCGGCCGGCCGGGCGACGCCGAGGGCCAGGCCCGGCAGTACCTCGGCTCGGTGTTCCTGGCGCTCGGCTGGTGGCAGGAGACGCTGATGGCGTGCCTGCTCGCCGACCTGCCGGACGCCCCCGGCCGCCGGGACTAGGATCGGTGCCGTGAACGACGCACCCATCGGGATCTTCGACTCGGGGGTGGGTGGGCTCACCAACGCGCGGGCGATCATCGACCAGCTCCCGCACGAGTCGGTGCTCTACATCGGCGACACCCTCAACACCCCGTACGGCACGAAGCCGCTGGCGGCGGTCCGCGCGCACGCGCTCGAGGTGATGGACGACCTGGTCGACGCCGGCGTGAAGATGCTGGTCATCGCCTGCAACACCGCGTCCTCCGCCGTGCTCCGGGACGCGCGCGAGCGGTACACCCTCCGCCGCGGCCTGCCGGTGGTCGAGGTGATCCTGCCGGCCGCGCGCCGGGCGGTCGCCGCGACCCGCACCGGCAAGATCGGCGTGATCGCCACCGAGTCGACGGTGAAGTCGAAGTCGTACGACGACGCGTTCGCCGTCGCCCCGGGCGTGCAGCTGACCACCCAGGCGTGCCCGCGGTTCGTGGAGTTCGTCGAGGCGGGCGTCACGTCCGGGCCGGAGCTGCTGAGCGTCGCGGAGGAGTACCTGCGCCCGGTCAAGGAGGCCGGCGTGGACACCCTGGTGCTCGGCTGCACCCACTACCCGCTGCTGACGGGCGTGATCTCGTACGTCATGGGCGAGGACGTCACGCTGGTGTCGTCCGCGGAGGAGACCGCGAAGGACGTGTACCGCCAGCTGGTGGCGCACGACCTGGAGCGCGACCCGGCCGCCGGCGCCCCGGAGCACCGGTTCCTCGCGACCGGCGACCCGGACTCGTTCGCGACGCTGGCCCGGCGGTTCCTCGGGCCCGAGGTCCGACACGTGGAGGCGCGCGGCGCGCTGCGCTGACGGCAGGGTGCGCCGCGCCGACGGCCCGGGGCCGCGCCGACGGCCCGGCGCGCTGCGCCGAGGGCGGCAGCCCCGCGGGGCGCCGTGACGAGCGACACGTCCCCGCCCGGACCGACCGCCGCCCGCGGCGTGGCGTCGCACGGCATCATGGCTCCCTGGGCCGCCGTCGGACGTCGGTGCGCCGACACGCAGCGGAAGGGGCCCGCGGATGAGGCTCGTGGTCGTCGGCAGCGCGGGCTCGTTCCCCGGCCCGGACTCGGCGGCGTCGTGCTACCTGGTGCAGGCCGAGGGCCCGGACGGCGCGGGCACCACCCGCACCTGGAACGTCCTGCTGGACCTCGGCAACGGCGCGCTCGGCCCCTTGCAGCGCCACCTCGCGCCGGCGGACCTTGACGCGGTCGCGATCAGCCACCTGCACGCCGACCACGTCGCCGACGTCGTGGTGCTCGGCGTGATGCTGCGCTACGACCCGCGGGGCGCCCGCCCGACGCCGCTGCCGCTGCACGGGCCGGAGGGCGTCCGCGAGCGGCTGGCGCAGCTGTCCGGGCACGACCCGGCGACCAGCACCGCCGACCACCTCGCGCTCGGCACCTGGCGCGCGGGGGAGCCGGTCCGGGTCGGCCCGCTGACGATCGAGCCGGTGCCGGTCCTGCACCCGGTGCCCGCCTTCGGCTTCCGGGTGACCGGCCCGGCGGAGGCGGACCCCTCCCGCACCGTGACGCTCGCCTACACCGGCGACACCGACGACTGCCCGGGCCTGGACGAGCTGGCGGCGGACGCGGACCTGCTGCTCGCCGAGGCCGCCTACCTCGAGTCGACCCCGCACGCCCCGCGCGGCGTGCACCTGACCGCCCGGCGCGCGGGCGAGGCGGCGCAGCGCAACGGGTCGCGCCGGCTGCTGCTCACGCACCTGGTGGCGTGGAACGACCCCGCGGAGAGCCTCGCCGAGGCGGCGGCGGCCTACGACGGGCCGCTCGACCTGGCCCGGCCGGGGACGGTCGTCGCGCTCTGAGGTCCGGCGCGGGTCGTTAGGCTCGGGGGATGACCTCCGACCCCACCGTCACCACCTCCGCCGCGCCCGCGGGCGGCCGCGCCGCCGCCCCGCGCGCCGACGGCCGCGCCGTCGACGAGCTCCGCCCGATCTCCATCACCCGCCGCTACCTGGACGCGGGCGAGGGCAGCGTGCTGGTCGAGTTCGGCGGCACCAAGGTGCTCTGCGTGGCGTCGTTCACCGCGGGCGTCCCGCGCTGGCGCAAGGGCTCCGGCGAGGGCTGGGTCACGGCCGAGTACGCGATGCTGCCCCGCGCCACGTCCTCCCGCTCGGACCGCGAGTCGGTGCGCGGCAAGGTCGGCGGCCGCACGCACGAGATCTCCCGGCTGATCGGCCGGTCGCTGCGCGCGATCATCGACGTCGCCGCGCTGGGCGAGAACACCATCGTGCTCGACTGCGACGTGCTGCAGGCCGACGGCGGCACCCGCACCGCGTCCGTGACCGGCGCGTACGTGGCGCTCGCGGACGCCGTCGCCTGGGGCATCGCCCAGGGCTCCGTGGACGCCCGCAAGGTCGTGCTGCGCGACTCGGTCTCGGCCGTGAGCGTCGGCGTCGTCGGCGGCCGGCCCGTGCTGGACCTCCCGTACGAGGAGGACGTGCGCGCGGACACCGACATGAACGTCGTCGTCACCGGCTCGGGCAGCTTCGTCGAGGTGCAGGGCACCGCCGAGCACGCGCCGTTCGACCGCGCCGAGCTGGACTCGCTGCTCGACCTGGCGCTGGTCGGGACGTCGGAGCTGGCGCGCGTGCAGCGCGAGGTGCTGGCGCTGCCCGCGGGGCAGACGGTCACGGTCCGCGGCGGGGCGCAGGCGGTGACCGCGTGACCGGTCCGGCCCGCCTCGTCCTCGCCACCCACAACGCCCACAAGCTCGGCGAGCTGCGCGCGATCCTCGTGCCGGCCCTGCCCGGGCTGGACCCGGACTCGGTGGTCGGCGCCCGCGACGTCGGCGCGCCCGAGCCGGTCGAGGACGGCGTGACGTTCGCGGAGAACGCGCTCATCAAGGCCCGCGCGCTCGCCGCGCACACCGGCCTGCCCGCCGTGGCGGACGACTCCGGCCTGTCCGTCGACGTCCTCGGCGGCGCGCCCGGCATCTTCTCCGCCCGCTGGTCCGGCCGGCACGGTGACGACCGCGCCAACCTCGACCTGCTGCTCGCGCAGCTGTCGGACATCGCGCCCGAGCACCGGGGCGCGCGGTTCACCTGCGCCGCCGCGCTGGTCACGCCGGACGGCGAGGAGCACGTCGAGCTCGGCCACCTGGTCGGCACGCTGGCGACCGCGCCGCGCGGGGAGCACGGGTTCGGGTACGACCCGATCCTGGTGCCCGCGGGCGGCGACCTCACCTGCGCGGAGCTCGCCCCGGAGGAGAAGAACCGCATCTCGCACCGCGGCCAGGCGTTCCGCGCGCTGGTGCCGGCCGTCGTCGCCGTGCTGGGCCGGGAGCCGCGTGGCTGACGTCCACCTGGTCGCGGACGGCCTGACCTTCGGGTACCCGGGGCGGCCGGTCCTCGACGGCGTCGGCCTGTCCGCGTCCGCGGGCGACCGGGTCGGCGTCGTCGGGGAGAACGGCGCGGGCAAGACGACGCTGCTCCGGCTGCTCGCCGGCGACCTCGCGCCCACCGCGGGCGAGGTCCGGCGGTCCGGGTCGGTGTCGGTGGTGCAGCAGGAGCTCGACGTCCCGCCCGGCGCGACCATCGGCGACCTGGTGCGCCGGACCGCGTCGCACGTGCGCGCGGCGGCGGCCCGGCTGGACGAGGTCGTCGCGGGCTTCGACCACGAGGGCGGCGACCTCGCCGCCCTGGCCGACGCGATCGCCGCGGTCGACCGGCTCGCGGCGTGGGACGTCGACCGGCGCGTCGACGAGGCGCTGACCCGGTTCGGCGCCCCGCGCGACCCCGCCCGGCGGCTGGACACGCTCAGCGTGGGGGAGGCCTACCGCGCGCGGCTGGCCTGCCACGTCGCCGAGCGCGCGGACGTGCTGCTGCTCGACGAGCCGACCAACCACCTGGACGTCGGCGGGATCGACTACCTGACCGCCCAGCTGCAGCAGTGGCCGGGCGTCGTGGTGATCGTCACCCACGACCGGCGGCTGCTGGACGACGTGATGACCGCGATCCTCGACCTGGACCCGTCGATGGACGGTCGGCCCGTCCTGTACGGGGCGACCCGGTACGCCACGTACCGGTTCGCCAAGGACCAGGCGCTGCGCCGGTGGCGCGCCCGGTACGCCCAGGAGCGCAAGCGCGCGGCGAAGCTGGCCCAGCGGCTCGACGAGTCCTACGAGGGGCTGTCCGACGAGTGGCGGCCGCCCAAGGGCTCGCAGAAGCACCGCCGCGGCACCCGCGCGCGCATCCACGTGAAGGCCGCCGACCGGCTGGTGCAGAAGCTCGAGGCCGAGGCGGTCGAGGTGCCGGTGCCGCCGCCCGCGCTGGCGTTCCCGGACCTGCCGAGCATCCCCGCCGACTACGCGGGCGGTCCGCTGCTGGAGCTGCGCGCGCCGCGCGTCGAGGGCCGGCTGGACCTGCCGGGCGTGCGGGTCGACCTGCCGCCGGCGGGCCGTCTGCTGGTGACGGGGGCGAACGGGGCGGGCAAGTCGACGCTGCTCGCCGCCCTCGCCGGGCGCGCCCCGCTGGACCGGGGGCACCGGTCGGTCGCGCCCGGGGTGCGGCTCGGCGTGCTGGTGCAGGACGACGACAGCCCCGCGCGGCTCGCGACGACGGGGTTCGAGGCGGCCGCGCGGCGCGCGCTGGACCTGCTGCGGTCCGGGGCGCTCGACCCCGCGCACGTGCTGCCGGTGGCCGCCCTCGGGCTGCTCGAGGAGGAGGACCTGGACCGGCCGCTCGGCGAGCTGTCGGTGGGGCAGCGGCGGCGGTTCGAGCTCGCGGCCGCCCTGGTGGCCGCCCCGCACGTGCTGCTGCTGGACGAGCCGACCAACCACCTCTCGATCGCGTTGGTGGACGAGCTGACCGAGGCCCTGCGCCTGACCTCCGCGGCGGTCGTCGTCGCGACCCACGACCGCGCGATGCGCTCCGACCTGGCCGACTGGCCGGCGATCGAGCTGTAGCCCGCCGAGCGCGTGCCCGCGCGCCGAGCGCGGTGCTTCGCGCCGAGCGCGGTCGTTCCTCCTACCGCGCTCGGCGCGATCGCCCGCGCTCGGCGCGCCGCACCAGCGCCCGGCACCCGCCGGCGCGCCGCGTCAGGGGGCGCGCGGGGTCGCCGGCAGGACGCGCTCCAGGAGGCGCACCAGGAGGGCGAGCACCAGGAACGCCACCGCGACCAGCGCCGTGTTGCGCGCGGCCGTCGCCAGGCCGAGCGCGCCCGCGTCGAGGAACGGGTACGGGTACCAGCCCGTCGCCGCCCCGCGGACGAACGTGTACGCGATCCAGGCCAGCGGGTAGACGACCGACCACGCGACGGTCGCCCCGGCGAACCGCGGGCGCGGGCCCACGACCAGCCACACCACCCAGGTGCCCACCGGCGTCACGGTGTGCAGCAGGAGGTTCGCCAGGGCGCCGGACGGGGTCAGGTCCACGCCGGCGTCGGCCAGGACCGCGTGGTAGACCACGCCGGTCACGGCGATGCACAGCAGCGCGTCCAGGTGCAGCACGGCCATGAGCCGGCCGGTGCGCGCGGGCCGGGCGGCGTGCAGCGCCGACGCGACGAGCACGAGCAGGTTCGACTGGATCGTGAAGTAGGAGAACAGCCGGACCAGCCGCTCGGTGGTGGTGCCGGCGTCGCCGGGGCCCTCGGCGAGCGCGCGGGACACCTCGAGGCCGATGCCGCCGGCGGCCGCCAGCGCGAGCAGCGCGTGCAGCACCCGGGCGACGGCGAGCCCCGCGGAGCCGGCCCGTGCGCCCGGCGCGCCCGGGGTCCGCGCCTCGGCGGTCACGCCCGCCGCCTCAGGGCATCCGGCCGACGTGCGCCATCGCCTGGCGCAGCAGCAGGCCCTGGCCGCCGTTCATCTCGACCTGCACCTGCTCGCTGCACGCCTCCTCGGGCGTGAGCCAGGCCAGGTCGAGCGCGTCCTGCTGCGGCCGGCAGTCGCCGGTGACGGGCACGACGTAGGCGAGCGACACCGCGTGCTGGCGCGGGTCGTGGTACGGCGTGACCCCCGGGGTGGGGAAGTACTCGGCGACCGTGAACGGCTGCGGCGTCGGCGGGACCTGCGGCAGCGCCACGGGGCCGAGGTCCTTCTCGATGTGCCGGAGCAGGGCGTCGCGCACCCGCTCGTGGTACATCACGCGGCCGGAGACCAGCGCGCGGGACATCACGCCCTCGGGCGTGACCCGCAGCAGCAGGCCGACGGCGACCACGTCGCCGGAGTCGTCGACCCGCACCGGGACGGCGTCCACGTAGAGGATGGGGAGCGAGTGGCGGGCCGCCGCGATGCCCTCGGGACTCAGCCACCCGGAGGGGCGCTCGGGCTCGCGGGGCAGGTCAGCCGTGTCGGTCACCCGGCAGTTGTACCCCGGTCCGGGGGCCGGGCGACAGCCCGACGCGCGGTGCGGCGCCTCCCCGCGCGCGGGCGCGTCCCCGCCCGGGAATACTCGAGGGGGTCCGGGTGCTCTACTGGCCACACCGACAACAGGAGGCGACTGATGGCAACGACCGAGCTGACGGCCGACACCATCCAGAAGACCATCACCGAGAACGACATCGTGCTGGTGGACTTCTGGGCGGACTGGTGCGGGCCGTGCAAGCGCTTCGGACCGATCTTCGAGCAGTCGTCGGAGACTCACACCGACGTCGTGCACGCGAAGGTGGACACCGAGGCCGAGCAGCAGCTGGCGGCCGAGCTGCAGATCACGTCGATCCCGACCCTGATGGCCTTCCGCGAGGGCATCCTGGTGTTCAACCAGGCGGGTGCCCTCCCGGCCCCGGCCCTGGAGCAGGTGGTCGACGCGGTCAAGGCGCTGGACATGGACGACGTCCGCGCGCAGATCGCCGCGGCCGGGGCGGCGCAGAGCTGACCCGAGCGCACGCGCACCGACGACGCCCCCGCACGCGAGCAGCGTGCGGGGGCGTCGTCGCGTCCGGGGCCGGGCCCGCGCGGGGTGTCAGTGCCGGAACTGCGCCACGCGGGTCCGCAGGTCGTCGGCCATCCGCGCGAGCTCGGCGATCGACTCGCCCATCCGCCCCAGCTCCTCGGTGCTGCCGGCGGAGGCGTCCGCGACGCCGGTGATGGTGGCGGCGATCTCGCTGGAGCCCGCCGCGGCGTCGCCGACCGACCGGCTCATCTCCGTGGTGGTGGCGGTCTGCTCCTCGACGGCGGACGCGATCGTGGTCTGGTAGTCGTCGATCCGGGCGATGATCGTGCCGATCTCGCCGATGGCCGCGACGGCGCCCTCGGTGTCGGCCTGGATCGTCTCGACGCGGCGGGCGATGTCCTCGGTGGCCTTCGCGGTCTCCTGGGCGAGCTCCTTGACCTCCCCGGCGACGACGGCGAAGCCCTTGCCCGCCTCGCCGGCGCGGGCGGCCTCGATGGTCGCGTTCAGCGCCAGGAGGTTCGTCTGCTCGGCGATCGACGTGATGACCTTCACCACGTTGCCGATCTCCTGCGAGGACGTGCCCAGCCGGGTGACCTGCTCGTTGGTCCGCGCGGCGGCCTCGGTGGCCCGGCCGGCGACGGCGGCGGCCTCGGCGGCGTTCCGGGCGATCTCCCGGATGCTGGCGCCCATCTGCTCGGCGCCCGCCGCGACGGTGTGCACGTCCCGGTTCACCTGCTCGGCCGCGCCGGCGACCACGACCGCCTGCTCGGAGGTGCGGTCGGCGCCCGACACCACCTGTCCGGCCGAGCGCTCCAGCCGGCCCGCGGCGTCGGCCACGGTGCGGGCGGTCCCGTCGATGCCCGCCACCGTGTCCCGCAGCGCCGCGGTGGCGCGGTCCAGCGCGGCGGCGGTCCGGCCGATCTCGTCGGCGCCGGTGACGCCGCTGCTGACGGTGAGGTCGCCGCCGGCGAGGGCCTGCGCGGCGTCCGCCACCCGGTCCAGGCGCCGGCTCAGCCGCCGGGCCACGACGACGCCGGCCACGGCGGGCACCACCGCCGCGATGCCGAGGGCCACGAACTCCAGGCGCACGGCGCGGTCCCCGGCGACGGTCGCCTCGCGGGAAGCCGTGGCCGCGGCGGCGGTCTGCGCCTGGATCAGCGCGTCGACGCGGGTGGCGGCGCCGCGGGCGGCGGTGTCCGCGCCCTCGCTGGAGCCCACCAGGTTCTGGTAGGTGGTGAGCGCCGTGCGGACCTCGCCGGCCGCGTCGGCCAGCTCGTCGGACAGCGCCGGGATCGCGGCGTACTCGTCGAGCGCGCTGAGCGCGGCGCCGACCGCCGCCCCGCGGTCCGACATCAGCGCGTCGGCGCGGAACGGGTCGCCCCCGTCGCGTGCGGCGCGCATGTCGGTGCCGATCGACTGCGCCTCGTTGAGGTGGGAGGCCACCTGGCTGGCGAGCGCCAGCCCGGTGACGTGGTCCGAGTACATCCGCTCGGTGCGGGCCGTGCTCTGCCACAGCGTCAGGACCGAGATCCAGCCGAGGAGGCCGGTCATCGCCACCGCGGCCGAGACCGTCAGCAGGATCTTGCCGGTGAACCCGAGCCCCCGGCGGCGCGGCGCGGCCGCCGTCGCCCTGTCGTCCCGACCCGTCGCACCCCTGGTCCCGGTCATCCGTCGGCCTCCCGTCACGCACGCCGCGGGCGTCGCGCCCGCGCGGGACGCCGCCTCGGGTCCCGTCTTCCCGTCGAGCGGGTGAAGCGGGAGGTGAGCGGTCCGGCGGGCGGTCACCCGGACGGGGTCGCGGGCGGGCACGCATCCGGGTGGCCGGCGCGCGGGCGGGTGAACGGGACCCGGCCCCGGGCGCAGGGGGTGTGCGGTGCGGGAGACGGGATTCGAACCCGCACGCCCTCTCGGGCACCAGGACCTAAACCTGGCGTGGCTGCCGTTTCACCACTCCCGCGTGCCCCGGCCGGGCCGGGGCCGTGCGTCAGCCGTCGATGCCGAGGTCGCGACGCAGCTTGGCCACGTGGCCGGTGGCCTTGACGTTGTACTGCGCGAGCCGGACCGCGCCCTCGGGGTCGAGGACCACGGTGGACCGGATCACGCCGGTGACGGTCTTGCCGTACAGGGACTTCTCGCCCCAGGCGCCCCAGGCCTCGAGCACCTGCTTGTCCGGGTCGGACACCAGGGGGAAGGTCAGCGACTCCTCCTCGGCGAACCGGGCGAGCTTCTCCGGGGTGTCGGGGGAGACGCCGACGACCGCGTACCCGTGCGCCTGCAGCGACGCGAGGGAGTCGCGGAAGTCGCACGCCTGCTTGGTGCAGCCCGGCGTGCCGGCCGCCGGGTAGAAGTACACGACGACGCCCTGGCCGCGCAGGTCCGACAGGGTCAGCGAGCCGCCGTCGGCGGTCGGCAGCGTGAAGTCCGGGGCGGTGTCGCCGACGGCGAGGCGGGGCATGGCGGTCTCCTGGCTGGTGGGTGCGGTGCCCGCGCGCGGCGGGCGCCGTCAGCGTACGACGGCCGGGCGGTAGCGTCTGCCCCGTGAGTGCACAGCGCCCCGAGAGCCAGACCCGCCCCGAGCTGCCCATCCGGATGCTGAACGACCGGCTGCTCGTCCAGCTGGACGCCGACGCCTCGGAGCGCCGGTCGACCGCGGGCATCGTGATCCCGGCGACGGCGGCGGTGGGCAAGCGGCTCACCTGGGGCGCGGTCGTCGCCGCCGGGCAGCACGTCCGGCAGGTGGCGGTCGGCGACCGGGTGCTGTTCGACCCGGACGAGCGGGCCGAGGTCGAGCTCGAGGCGCAGACCTACCTGCTGCTCCGCGAGAAGGACGTGCACGCGGTGGCGGAGCCGCGCGACGGCGGCCAGGGCACCGGCCTGTATCTCTAGGAACCGTTTTCCCTGCCGCCGCGGCAGGGTTGTTCGCCCTCGGCGTCACGTGTTGCGCGTGCCCTTCGCACGGTGTTCCCATGTGCGCAGGAACGACCCCGGGGGTGGCCGTGATGGGCGATGACGAGCAGGCGGCCGTGCAGGACGAGCGCGGCGCTCAGGGCGACGCGACCGGCGTCGTGATGGATCTCCTGGCGGAGCACGTGCCGCTGACGCTGCTGGCGGACCTGGCCGTGGCGGAGCCGCGGTCGGAGGCGATCCTGGCGGCCGAGGGGCTGCCGGAGGAGGCCTGGTGGGAGGGCGAGGACGAGGCCGGCGGGACCGGTGCGGCCTCGCCCGTGGCGGCCGCGCGCCCCGAGGACGACGTGCCGGCGGACCCGGACGCGGCCGCCGACCCGCACCCGGCGTGACGTCCGCCACGTCGGGCCGCTGAGCGGGGGATCCGATTAGCGTCCGGCGCCACGGGGCTGCTAACGTCTCTCCTCGTTGCGCCATTAGCTCAATTGGCAGAGCAGCTGACTCTTAATCAGCGGGTTCGGGGTTCGAGTCCCTGATGGCGCACTCCGGGAGGCCCCCGACCAGCGGACACGCGGGTCGGGGGCCTTCGTCGTCCCCGCGGCGTCCGGCCGGCCCGCGCCCGCGGGCAGAAAGCACCGGGCCCGGTGCGCCTCCGGGCGCCGGCCGCCGCGCCGGGGTCCCCTTCCCCCGCGGGGCGTCGGCGGCACGCATACTGGACGGGTGCCTCAGACCGCTGCCGCCGGCCCGACCCCGCCGCTCCCCGAGCGAGGACACGTCTGGGTCGACGAGGCGGAACCCGCCCTGCTGCGGATGCGCGGGGAGGTCGACGTGGCCGTCGTCGAGGAGCTGCGGGACCGCCTGGGCGCCGAGAGCGCGCGCGGCACGGACCTCGCCGCGGTGCTCCCGCAGGTGCGGGTGGTCGACATGGCGGCGGTGACGTTCGCGGACTCGTCGGCCGTCGGTCTGCTGGCGGGGCTGGTCATGGCGCTGCAGCCCGCCGGGAACACCCTCACCGTGCGGGGGATCGGCCCGGCGGTGGAGACGCTGCTCGAGGTGACCGGCCTGCTGCCGCACCTCGCCGTCGAGGGCTGAGCCAAAGGTCCTACCTTTCACCCGTCGCCGGGCTCACGCGCGGCGGGCGCCGTCCGATCGGGTCGGCGGGCCCCGGTCGGGGTCCGCACCCCCACCGACGGACGGAGACCTCCCGCATGCCCGCAACCGCCGCCCCCACCGGCCCCCGCGCCCGCCGGCTCGTCGCCGACGCCCCCGTGGGGGCCCGCATCGGCGCGGTGCTCGGCCTGCTCGCCGTCGCGGTGGCCGTGGTCGCCGGACTGGGCATCGCCCGGCTGGGCGGCCTGGAGCAGTCGATCGACCGCCTCGGCCGCGACGCCATCGAGCCGCAGACGTACCTGGTGAACACGCAGCGCTGGTTCCAGGCGAGTCGGGCCCGGGTGCTGGAGTACGGGATGGTGGCGCCCGCCGACCGGGCCGGGATCACCGCGGACCGCGAGGGCTTCGACGCGGACGCGCTGGAGAACGTCGCCGCGTACGAGCCGTACGTGCTCGACGAGGACGCCTACGCGGCGCTCCAGGACGCCTACGCGCGCTACCAGGCCGCCGCCGACGCGATCGAGCCTCTGGCGGACGAGGGCGGGACCGCGTACCACGCCGCCTACGCCGACCAGGTGCGCGGCGTGACGACGGAGCTCGGCGACGCCCTCCAGGCGCTGACCGACTCGGTGTCCGCGCACGCCGAGCAGGGGGTGGCGGACGCCGCGTCCGACGCGCGCGCGGCGACGGTGCAGATGATCACCGTCGGCGCGGTCGGGGTGCTGCTCGCGGCGGCGCTCGGCGTGCTGCTGGTCCGCCGGATCGTCCGCGACCTGGCGACGGTGCAGCGCACCGTCCAGAGCATCGGCGACGGCGACCTCACGGTGTCCGTGCCGCTCGACTCCCGCGACGAGCTCGGCCGGATGGCGGGCTCGCTGAACGAGGCGCAGGACTCGCTGCGCGCGCTGATGAGCGGCGTCGTGCACACGGCGCAGACGGTCGCGGCGGCGGCCGAGGAGCTGTCCGCTGCCTCGCAGCAGGTGGTGGCGGGGTCGGACGAGACCTCGGCCCAGGCCGGCGTCGTGGCGGCGGCCGCGGAGCAGGTGTCGCGGAACGTGCAGACGGTGGCCGCGGGCGCGGAGCAGATGGGGGCCTCGATCCGGGAGATCGCGCAGAACGCCTCGCAGGCGGCGAAGGTCGCGGGTCAGGCCACGGACGCGGCGGCGGTGACGAACGAGCAGGTCGCGCGCCTGGGGACGTCGTCCCAGGAGATCGGGAACGTCGTCAAGGTCATCACGAGCATCGCGGAGCAGACGAACCTGCTGGCGCTGAACGCGACGATCGAGGCGGCCCGCGCGGGTGAGGCGGGCAAGGGGTTCGCGGTGGTCGCCGGTGAGGTCAAGGAGCTGGCGCAGGAGACCGCGAAGGCGACCGAGGACATCGCGCGGCGGGTGGAGGCGATCCAGGCGGACACCAGTGGTGCGGTGGGCGCGATCGGGGAGATCAGCCACATCATCGCGTCGATCAACGACTACCAGCTGACGATCGCGAGCGCGGTGGAGGAGCAGACCGCCACGACCACGGAGATGTCCCGGTCGGTGGCCGAGGCCGCGACGGGGTCGGGGGAGATCGCCACCAACATCACCGGAGTGGCCTCGGCCGCGACCCAGTCCTCCCAGACCCTGAACCAGATGGGCTCCGCGGTGGCCGAGCTCGCCCGCATGTCCGAGGACCTGCGCGGCCAGGTGTCGCGGTTCCGGTACTGACGCACCGACCCCGGACGTGGTGACCCCCGCGCACGCGTGCGGCGTGCGCGGGGGTCGCGGTGCGTGCGGGGCGCGGGTCAGTCGGCCTGCGCCTTGCGCCGCGCGGCGGCACGCGCGCGGACCACGTCGGCGATCTGCTGCGCCTGCCCGCTCACCAGGCGGCGGAGGTCGTCGTAGCGGCGGTCCACCTCGGCGTCCGTCGCGTCGCTGTCGCGCGCGGCGATCCAGGCGCGCTTGGCGGCGCGGATGTCGGCGTCCGTGATCTCGACGCGCCAGGGGTCCTCGTTCATGAGGACAAGGTCCCACCAGGCGGGGGCGATCGGCGGCTTCTGCCCCGGTTTCACCCGGCGACACGCGGGTGTGCGGGCCGGATTCACCTGATAGCCGCTCGATGATGCCCAACCTTCGAGCGCCGCTGGAGTGAGGCGACCCCGCGGCGCCTGCGTGCCGGAACCGCGCCGCCGGGCGACGATGGGGGCACCGCGGACCGCGGCACCCGGAGGAACGGAGCGACGACATGACCGAGCGCACCCTGCAGACGGACGGGGAGCAGGCGCCGCACGACACCGTGACGTACGACGTCGTGGTGCTGGGCGCGGGCGCGGTGGGGGAGAACGCCGCCGACCGGGCCGGCCGGCTCGGGCTGTCGGTGCTGGTGGTCGAGCACGAGCTGGTGGGCGGCGAGTGCTCCTACTGGGCCTGCATGCCCTCGAAGGCGCTGCTGCGGCCCGGGGCCGTGCTCGCGGCCGCGCGGGCCGTGCCCGGTGCCGCCGAGCTGGTGCAGGGCGAGCTGGACCCCACCGCCGTGCTCGCCCGGCGGGACGAGTTCACCTCGCACTGGGACGACCACGGCCAGGTGGAGTGGCTGGACTCCGCGGGGATCGCGCTGCTCCGCGGCACCGCCCGGTTCACCGGCCCGAAGGAGCTGCTGGTCGAGTCGGACGAGGGCGACACCCGGGTGATCGCCCGGCACGCCGTGATCGTCGCCACCGGCAGCGAGCCGACCGTCCCGGGGATCCCCGGCCTGGCGGAGGCGCAGCCGTGGACCTCGCGCGAGGCGACGGCCGTCAAGGAGGTGCCGGGCAGCCTGGTGGTCCTCGGCGGCGGCGTGGTCGGCGTGGAGATGGCCGTCGCGTACCGCGACCTGGGCGCCGCCGTGACGCTGCTGGTGCGGGGCGACCGCCTGCTCGACAAGGCGGAGCCGTTCGCCGCCGAGGAGGTCGCGGCCGGCCTGCGCGACCTCGGCGTCGATCTGCGGTTCGGCACGAGCGCGACGCGCGTCGACCGCGACGAGCGCGGCGTGCACCTCGCGGTCACCGGGCCGCAGGGCGCCGGCGAGCTGCACGCCGACGAGGTGCTGGTCGCCACCGGCCGCCGGCCGCGGACGGCGGACCTCGGCCTCGAGGCGGTCGGCCTGGAGCCGGGCGCGCCGATCGCGGTGGACGACGCGCTGCAGGCGACCGGGGCGGACGGCGGCTGGCTGTTCGCGGTCGGCGACGTCACCGGCCGGACCGCCACCACGCACCAGGGCAAGTACGACGCCCGGGTGGTGGGCGACGTGGTCGCCGCCCGGTTCTCGGCGGCGGTGGCCGAGCCGGGGGAGGGCGCCGCCGAGGCGCAGGCCGCCGAGCGCGACGCGGCCCCGTTCACCCGCTACCGCGCGTCCGCCGACCGCGTGGCGGTGCCGCAGGTGGTGTTCACCCGGCCCGAGGTCGCGTGGGTCGGCCGCACCGAGGACCAGGCGCGCGACGCCGGGCTGCGGGTGCGTGCCGTGTCCTACCCGATCGGGTCCGTGGCGGGCGCCTCGGTGGCGGCCGACGGGTACTCCGGCACCGCCCAGGTCGTCCTCGACGAGGACCGGGGGGTGATCGTGGGCGCGACGTTCACCGGCCCGGACGCCGCCGAGCTGCTGCAGGCCGCGACGATCGCCGTGACGGGGGAGGTGCCGCTGGACCGGCTGTGGCACGCGGTGCCGGCGTACCCGACGGTGAGCGAGGTGTGGCTGCGCCTGCTGGAGACCGCTGGGCTCTGACCGGAGCCCGGCGGGGCGCACGACAGCGGGGCGGGACCGGTGACCGGTCCCGCCCCGCTGTCGTCCCGGGTGGTCAGCTGGCGAGCGAGCCGTCGCTCGACAGCACCAGGCCGATCGAGGCCTCGCCCTGGCGCACCGCGTCGCCGATCAGGCCGAAGTCGTAGCTCGTGAACTCGCTGACCGTGATGCCGTAGGTGTCCTCGAGGCCGATCTGGCAGAACGGCCGCTCCGGGCACTCGGCCGGGCCGGCGAGCACGACGCCGCCGGCGCACGCCTCGGCCAGGTCGGACAGCGTGGTCACGCCGTGCTCGTCGGCGAACTCCGACGTCACCGCGAACGCGTTCTGGTCCTGGGCCTCGGACACCGCGCCGAAGGTCAGGCCGGCGGCCGTGCCGAGCTCGGTGAGCGCCGCCACCGTCTCGTCCGGGTCGCCGCTCGCGACCGGCTCGGCGTCGGCGCCGTTGGCGGACGTGTTGAGGAACTCCGCCAGCGTCGCGGCGTACTCCGGGGTGAGCGTGATCTGGCCGCTCTGCAGCGCGGGGAGGTACGTCTCCCGGTTCCCGATGGTCTGCACCTCGGCGGAGTAACCCGCGGACCGCAGCACGTCGGCGTAGATCTCGGACAGCGTGGCGCTCTCCGAGAAGTTCGCCGCGCCGATGACCACGCTCTTGCCGCTGCCGGCCGCCGCGTCGCTCGCCGCGAGGCCCTCGTCCTCGACGAACTGCTGGGCCGCCTCGGTCGAGGTCTGGCGGTCGATGTCGACCGCCTTGTTCAGCTGGATCAGCTTGTCCGTGTCGAGCGCCGCGGAGACGGTGTCGAGCAGCGGGATCAGGTTCGGGTCCGCCTGGGCGGCCGCCGCGTTCACCGCGGGGATGACGTTGTCGGCGTTCTGCAGACCCTGGTCGTCCTCGAGGACGACCAGCTGGTCGCCGGCGACGGGCTCGCAGACCGTGCCGCCCGAGCCGCTCGCCGAGGTCTCGGCGGTGCCGCCGCCGGAGCCGGGGTCGCCGCAGGCCGCCAGCAGGAGCAGCAGGCCGGCCGCGGCGGCGGGGAGTGTGGTGCGACGTGCGTTCATGTGCGGGTCCTCTGGTCTCGGGTGGGCACACGGAGCTCGGTGCGGCTGGGGCACCGGACGGGTGGGTCGGTGGGCGTCGAGGGGCCGTCGATCATTCGACCGAGGCCGCCCGGGTGCGGCAACCGCTGCGGGCGGTCGTCGCGGTCACGATCGGGTCACGGTCTGCTGGTCGGGGGCGGCGGGCTCGGCCGCGGTCCGGGGCGTGGTGCCGGGGTCGGCGTCGGTCCGCGGCGCGGAGCCGGCGCGGGAGCCGGGCGTGCGGCGGCGTCGGCGCCGGGCGGTGGCGCGCATCGGTGCCGGCGTGAGCGCGTGCTGCACCGCGGCGAGCACGCCCTCGACGACCAGGCACAGCCCGGCCACGAGCAGCGCCCCCGCGACCACCTGCCCGTACCGCTGCAGCGCCATGCCCTGCACGATGATCGAGCCGAGGCTGCTGCCGCCGACGAGGGCCGCGAGCGGCACGGTGGCCAGCACCTGGGTCGTGGCGGTGCGCAGGCCCGCCCCGACGAGCGGCAGCGCGAGGGGCAGCTCCACCAGGGCGAGCGAGCGCGCCCCCGACATGCCGACGCCGCGCGCGGCGTCCCGGACGTCGGCGTCCACCTCCATCAGGCCGGTGAACGTGTTGCTCAGGATCGGCGGCACGGCGAACACGGCCACCGCCAGGACGGTGGCCGTCGCCCCGAACAGGCCGGTCGAGGCGAAGATCGTCAGGAGCGCGAACGTCGGCAGCGCGCGCGAGGTGTTCGCGGCGACGACCGTGACCACGCCGCCACGGCGGCGGTGCCCGAGCCAGACGCCGAGCGGCAGGGCGACGAGCGCGGCGAGCAGCACGGCGAGCGCGCTGATCCGCAGGTGGTCGGCGCCCAGCGCGAGCACGCCGTCGCGGCCGGTCCAGTTCAGCGGGTCGTTCAACCAGGTGAAGGCGTCCTGCAGCACGTCCACGGGTCAGGCCTCCCGTCCGCGCCGGGCCCACGGCGTCACCGCGCGCCCGAGCAGCCAGATGAGCAGGTCCAGGACGAGCGCCAGCGCCAGGCAGAGCAGCGTCGCCGTGAGGATCTCCGCGTGGTACTTGTTGTTGCGGAAGCCCCGGAACATCAGCTGGCCCAGGCCGCCGTAGCCGACGACCACGCCGACGGTGACCAGCGCGACGGTGGTCACGGTGGCCAGCCGGACGCCGGCCACGATCGCGGGCAGGGCGTTGGGCAGCTCGACGGTCAGCAGCAGGCGCAGCCGGCCGTAGCCGAGCCCGCGCGCCGCGTCCCGCACGCTCTCGTCCACGCCGCCGAGCCCGACCAGCACGTTGCGCACGAGGACCAGCAGCGCGTAGACGACCAGGCCGATCAGCACGGGCGTGCGGCCGATGCCGGTCCACGGAACCAGCACCGTGAACAGGGCGAGCGACGGGATCGTGTACAGCACGCTGCTGGTGCCGACGATCGGCGCGGCGAGGCGGGGGCGCAGGTGCGCGAGCATCCCGAGCGGGACGGCGATCGCGCACGCGATGAGCACCGCCTGCACCGTGAGGCCCGCGTGCTGCTCCAGCGCGCGGGAGATGTCGCCCCAGTTGCGCTGGACGTAGTCCCAGGACAGCCAGGGGTTGGCCGCGGGGTCGCCCGCGACCGCCGCGACGTGCGCGGCGGTCCCCGGGTTCTCGAGGCTGATCACCGGCCCGACGCTACCGGGCGCCTCCGACACCCGCCCCGTGGACCAGGGGCGCGCGGGTGTCGGCGGGCGCGGGTACGGTCGTCGGCATGGCCACCGCGATCGCGTTCGACCACGTCCGCAAGGCGTACGCCGACGGCACCGTCGCGGTCGGCGACCTGTCGCTCGAGGTGCGGGAGCACGAGCTGCTCGCGCTCGTCGGGCCGTCCGGCTGCGGCAAGTCGACCACGCTGCGGATGGCCAACCGCCTCGTCGAGCCCACCTCGGGCCGGATCCTGCTCGACGGCGAGGACGTGACCGACGTGGACGCCGTCGCCCTCCGCCGCCGGATCGGCTACGTGATCCAGAACGTCGGCCTGTTCCCGCACCGCACCGTCGAGCAGAACGTCGGCACCGTGCCGCGGCTGCTCGGCTGGGACAAGCGGCGCACCCGCGCCCGCACCGGGGAGCTGCTGGAGCTGGTCGGCCTGGCGCCGGACCGGTACGCGCGCCGCTACCCGCACGAGCTGTCCGGCGGCGAGCGGCAGCGCGTCGGCGTCGCCCGGGCCCTCGCGACCGACCCGCCCGTGCTGCTGATGGACGAGCCGTTCGGTGCCGTGGACCCGGTCGGCCGCCGCCGGCTGCAGACCGAGTTCCGCCGCATCCAGGCCGAGCTCGGCACCACCGTGATGCTCGTCACCCACGACGTGGACGAGGCCGTGCGGCTCGCCGACCGCGTGGCGGTCCTGAGCCGCGGCGGGCACCTCGAGCAGCTCTCGGACCCGGTGCGGCTCCTCGCCGCCCCGGCGAGCCCGGCGGTCGCCGACCTGGTCGGCACCGGGGCGGCGGTCCGGCTGCTCGCCCTGGGCCGCGTCGAGCGGCGCGACCTGCTGCCCGTCGGGGGAGCGGGCCCCGCCTCGGCGAACGGCCGGGCGCGGGCCGCGGCGCTGCGGGTGGGCGACCCGCTGGACGAGGCGTTCGCCGCGCTGGCCGCCGAGCCGACCGGCCGGGTCCCGGTGCACGAGGGGGACCAGGTCGTCGGGGAGCTGGACGCGCCGCGCGTCGTCGCCGCCCTGCACCGGCTGGTCGACGGGGCGCAGGACGCGGTCCCGGGCGCCCCGGCGCAGGAGCACGAGCCGTCCGCCGGAGCGCGTGGGTAGTCTGCCCAGGGTGACCACTCGCATCGCCCTCGCCACCTGCGCCGCCCTCCCGGACCTCGACCCCGACGACGCGCCGCTCGTGACGGCGCTGCGGGACCGCGGCCTGGAGGTCGAGTCGCCCGTCTGGAACGCCGCCGACGTCGACTGGTCGTCGTACGACGCCGTCGTGGTCCGCTCCACCTGGGACTACACCGAGCGCCCGCGCGACTTCCGCTGGTGGACGCAGCGCGTCGCTCAGGCGTCGCGCCTGATCAACCCCGCGCAGGTGCTGACCTGGAACATCGACAAGATCTACCAGCGGGCGATGGAGGCCGCGGGCCTGCCGATCGTGCCGACCATCTGGATGGACCCGGCCCGGAACTTCAACGCCCGCGCGATCCACACCCGGTTCCCCGCCTTCGGCGACTTCGTCATCAAGCCGACCGTGAGCGCCGGCTCCCGCGACACGGGGCGGTACGCGGCGGACGAGACCCCGTCCCGCGCGCTCGCGATCCAGCACGTGAAGCGCCTGCTCGACGACGGCCGGCACGTCATGGTGCAGCGCTACCTCAAGCAGGTCGACACCGTCGGCGAGACCGCGCTGGTGTACTTCGACGGGAAGCTGTCGCACGCCGTGCGCAAGGCCCCGCTGCTCGAGGGCCCGTACCGCGAGGGCGAGACCGACGGCGTGCTCTACAAGGAGGAGGTCATGACCCCGCGCGAGGCCTCCGAGGCGGAGCTCGCGCTGGGGCAGCGGGTCGTCGACGCCCTCCCGGACCTCATCCAGGGCGTCGAGCAGCCGCTCGCGTACACCCGCGTCGACCTGATCCCGGACGACCAGGGCAACCCCGTCGTCCTGGAGCTCGAGCTCATCGAGCCGAGCTTCTTCTTCGCGCAGGCCCCGGAGGCGGTCGACCGCTTCGCGGACGCGATCACCCGCCGGCTCTGACGCCGGCGCGCGCTCGGCGCGCCGCGCACGACGAAGGGCGCCGCTCCCGGGGGAGCGGCGCCCTTCGTGCTGGGGTGGCTAACGGGACTTGAACCCGCGACCTCCTGGACCACAACCAGGCGCTCTACCACCTGAGCTATAGCCACCATGCCCGGAGGAGACCTCCGGGGCCGTCGACAAGCATACCGGGTCCCGAGGGGTCCTCAGGACGTGGCGGTGGTGCCGCGGTGCGCGGCGGCCACCGAGGTCGCCTCGATCTGCGTCGCGATCGCCTTCGCCGCCTTGGAGTCGGGGCCCGGCTGCGGGACGAGCAGCGCCGCACGGTAGTACCGCAGCTCGTCGATGCTCTCCAGGATGTCGGCGAGCGCGCGGTGCCCGCCCTGCTTCTTCGGGGAGGAGAAGTACACCCGCGGGTACCAGCGGCGCGCGAGCTCCTTGATGGAGGAGACGTCGATGATCCGGTAGTGCAGGTGGCCGACGAGCTCGGGCATGTCCCGGTCGAGGAACACCTTGTCGGTCCCGACCGAGTTGCCGGCGAGCGGGGCCTTGCCGGGCTCGGGCACGTGCTCGCGGACGTACGCGAGCACCTGGGCCTGCGCGTCCTCGAGCGTGGTGCCGGCCGCGAGCGCGTCGAGCAGGCCGGAGCTCGTGTGCATGTCGCGGACGAAGTCGCCCATCTGCGCCAGGGACTCGGCGGGCGGGGCGATGATCACGTCGACGCCCTCGCCGAGGACGTTGAGCTCGGAGTCGGTGACGACGGCCGCGACCTCGACGAGCGCGTCCTGGACGGAGTCCAGGCCGGTCATCTCGCAGTCGATCCAGACGATCCGGTCGGCCTTGCCGTTGCCGTTGTTCAGGGTGCTCACCCGCTCAGGGTACGGGTGAGCCCGCCGGACGGGTGCGTCCGGCGGGCCCACCGGTGTGGTGCGGGCGGCGGTGCGCCGCCGGGGTCGGCACTCCGGCCGGCCCGGTCAGCGGATCGCGGCGACGGTGGTCGTCGCCGGCAGCAGGGCCCGCAGGCGCAGCTGCCGGAGGCGTTCCGGCGGTCGACCGCGGGTCTCGCCGTCGGGTCTGACCGCGGCGCGCCGGGCGGCGTGCCGGGACAGGAGGCGGGCGGTCTCGATGCGCTCGCGGTGGTCGGCCTGGATCAGGTCGAACGTGCCGGTGGGGTGCATGGTGGGTGGGTCCTTCGAACGTTCCGGGAGGGGCCTGGCCGGGCCCCGGGACTCACCGCGCGGTGAGCAGAACGCTCCCACCCCCACCCCCCGCGGGTCACGCGTTTATCGGACGTCGAGGTCGAGGGGTCGCCCGCCCGGAGCCGCCCGGAACCCTCGACCTCGGCGGGGAACCCTCGACCTCGGCGTCAGTCCACCGGCAGGGTGCGGGAGAGGAACGCCGCGACGTCCGCCAGGACGCGGGCGTCGATGCCGTGGGCCAGGCCGGGGTACTCGTGGTGCTCCAGCGCCGCGTGCGACGCCAGCCACGCGGCCGTCCGCGTCGTGGCGTCCGGCGGGATCACCGGGTCCGCGTCGCCGTGGCCGAGCAGCACCGGCACCCGCGGGTCGCGCGCGGCCAGCGCCGTGTCGCCCGGCTCCTCGGCGTCCAGCGCGAACCCCGACAGCACGACCGCCGCCGCGAACCGGTCCGGCCGCGCGCGGAGCAGCTGCGTCGCCATGAGCCCGCCCTGGGAGAACCCGAGCACCGCGACCGGCCGGTCCCCGACGCGGGCGTCGCCGTCCAGCCACGCCAGCAGCGCGTCGGCGCCCGCTCGGACGCGCGCCGGGTCCGGGCGCCCCGGGGTCGCCAGCGGCGCCCACGCGAACCCCGGCCCGCCGAGCAGCGGCCCCCGCGGCGCGGCCAGGGCCAGGCCACCGGGCAGGTGCGGGGCGAGCCCGAGCAGGTCGCCCTCGTGCGAGCCGTAGCCGTGCAGCAGCACGAGCAGCGGCGCGTCCGGCCCCGGGCGCCCGGCACCGGGCGTCGCCGCCCACCGGGCCGCCGCGGGGTCGACCGCGAGCGTGTGAGCGGTCACGCTCAGCGCTCCAGGGCGAAGCCGGACGTCCAGGAGGTCTGCTCCGCGGCGGCCAGCGTCATCTGCAGGAAGCCGAGCGCCTCGAGCTCGTGCGCCCGCTTCAGCGAGCCCGCGTCGACGGCGCGCAGGCCGCCGCCCTCGACGACGCCGGCCACCGCGGCCTTGGCGTCCGCGTCGTCGCCCGCGATCAGCACCGTCGTCGGCAGGGCGCCGACCGTGCCGGAGGCCAGCGTCGCGGCGAAGTTGGTGCTGAACGCCTTCAGCACCCGGGCCTCGGGCAGCAGCGCGGCGAGCTCCGCCGTCGCCGACGAGCCGGCGGGCACGACCAGGGAGTCGAAGGTCGCGAAGTCGACGGGGTTGGTGGTCTCGACGACCACGCGGCCGGCGAAGCCGTCGGGGTACTGCGCCGCCACCTCGGCGAGCGCCGGGTAGGGGAGGGCGAGCACGACGACGTCGCCGGTCACGGCGTCGCCCACGGTGCCGGCGGTCACGGCCGGGTCCACGGCGGCGGCCTTCGCCGCGTCGCGGGCGAGCACCTGCACGTCGGCGCCGGCCTTGAGCGCCAGACGCGCCACCGCGCCGCCGATGGTGCCCGCCCCGATGATGGTCACGCTGGTCATGTCTGCTCCTCGATGGGTCGCTCCGCGGCAACCGACATGTTGTCGCTTCAACCAACGTACGACACCGAGGTTGAAGCGTCAACCATTCGCTAGGATGTCCGGCATGACCGACGACACCCGCTGGCTGAGCGCACGCGAGTTGCAGGCCTGGATGCGCCTCGAGGCCGTCGCGGAGCTGCTGCCCGCCGCGCTCGACCACCAGCTGCAGCGCGACGCCGACCTGTCGCACTACGACTACCTGGTGCTCGCCAAGCTGTCCGAGGCGCCCGACCGCACGCTGCGGATGAGCGGGCTCGCGGCCAGCACCAACGCCACGCTGCCCCGGCTGTCGCACGTCGCGGCCCGGCTCGAGGCCCGCGGGTTCCTCACCCGCACCCGCGACGAGGGGGACCGGCGCGCGACGCTCGCCACGCTCACCGAGGAGGGCTGGCGGAAGGTCGTGGCCACGGCGCCGTCGCACGTGGGAGAGGTGCGCCGGCTGGTCGTGGACCGGCTGACGGCGGAGCAGGTCGAGCAGCTCGACGCGATCGCGCTCGCGGTGCTCGGCGCCCTGGACCCCGAGAACCGGCTGCAGGCGCAGAACCCGGTCGTCGACCCGGCGGACGCCTGCGGCAACGAGGCGGGCTGATCCCCACCCGGTCGTCGCGCCGCCCCCTGATCGACCGGGTGGCCGCGGGACGATCGGGTGGGGACCGTGGGCGCGCGCCCCTGGTCAGGCCGCGGAGGACCCGCGGCGCGCGGCCGCCCGCCGGGCCCGGCGCTCGCGGAACGCGTGCCAGGTCCGCAGCACCAGCGCCTTGAGCCGGTGGTTGAACCGCTGGATCACGGCGAACTCGGTGCCCAAAATGCCGAGCCCGAGGAAGATCGCGAGCCAGCCCGGCCCGGGCAGCACGAGCATCGCGATGCCCGCGAGCACCACGGTCACGCCGACGACGGTCACGACGACCTTGTAGGTCAGCCGCAGCCACGGCCGGCTGTCGAGCCGCTCGCGCAGCCGGGCCAGCGCACGGTGCGCGCCGGAGTCGGTGCGCTCGCCCGCGGCGATCTCGGCGGCGAGGCCCTCGGTCGGCGAGGGGCCCGCGGGGCCGGCGCCGGCGGGGGTCGGTGTCGTCATGCCAGCAACGACGAGCGGGCCGCCCGCTTTGTTCCCGGCGGCTCGGGTGCGGCCGGGTGCGTCACGCCCCGGCGGTCCCGGCGCCGGCGGCGGCCCCGCCACCCGACCCCGTGCCAGTGCCCGACCCTGCCGCGCCGCCCGACCCCGCCCCGCCCAGCAGCGACGGCCGCGGGTCCAGCACCGCCGACACCAGCGCCTCGATCGCGAACGCGCTCGCCTCCGCGAGCTCCACGTCGTCCCGCGCCAGCAGCCACTGCACCTGCAGCCCGTCCATCACGGCGAGGATCGACGCGGCGGCGCGGTCGACCGTCTCGGGCACGGTGATCCCGCGCTCGGCGCAGACGTCCTCGAACGCGTCGCGGAGGTCCTGGCGCAGGGTGCGGTACCGCTCCTCGAAGTACGCCCGCCCGGGGTGGTCCTCGGTCACCGACTCCGCGGACAGCACCGCGTAGGCCTGGACGATGCCGTGGCGGCTCTCGTTGGCGAACGCGGTGCGCACCAGGTGCCGGAACCGGTCCAGCCCGTCCGGCATCCGCTGGTCCTGCAGGCCCTCGACGTCGGTGCGGTCGCGGTACTTGAGGACCTCCACGAGGAGCTGGTCCTTGGACCCGAAGTGGTGCAGGATCCCCGCGTGCGTCATGCCGACCTGGTCGGCGATCTCCGTGAGCGGGCCCCGGTTGTACCCCTTGGCCCCGAAGGTGGCGGTGGCGGCACGGAGGATCTCGGTGCGCTTGGCCAGGGTCTCCGGCCGGGCCCGCGGGGCGCGCCTCGTCGTGCTCATCCGTTCCTCACATCCTCGTGTGGCGCCTCTCGGCGCGCGGCCAACCCTAGTGGCGCCGACCGCGCCGCCGACCCCCCGGGTCACGACTTGGTCACGGCTCCGCCGGAGGGCTGGAAAGAACTTACTGACAGTGTAGTAACGTTCCGGCCAGCGCGATCGCGACGACGCGGCGCGACCTCACAGACGCCCGGCCGGGCGTCTCGTTTCGAAGGAGAAACCATGAGGGTGAAGTTCCCGGCGATCGCGCTCGGCCTGGCCGCCGCGCTGGCGCTGACGGCCTGCTCCGGAGAGTCGGGGGGCGGGGAGAGCAGCTCGACCGGCGGCTCCGGTGCCGCGCTGACCATCGCCAAGCCCGACGGCGCCATCACCACCGAGTCGAACAACCCGTTCCTCGGGGACAGCTCGGCCAGCATGTACGGCTACCGCTACGCCATGTTCGAGACCATGGCCCTGGTCAACACCGCGGACCCGACCGTCGTCACCCCGCGGCTCGCGTCCAGCGTGGAGTGGAACGCCGACTACACCGAGCTCACCGTCACGGCCCGCGAGGGGGTGACGTGGCACGACGGCGAGCCGTTCACGATCGACGACATCGTCGGCACGTTCGACATGTACCTCGACGGCCGGCTCACCGACACCGCCGCGCTGGACTACCTGGGCGCCGACGTCGACGGGGACTCCGCGACGCTGAAGTTCGGCAACTCCAAGTTCGTCAAGCGGGGCACGGTGCTGCACGTCCCGATCGTCCCGAAGCACATCTGGGACACCCTCGACGACCCCTCGACCGCGGCCCTGACGGGCGAGGGCGAGGCCATCGGGACCGGCCCCTACGTGCTGTCGAACTGGTCGACGGAGTCCGTGACGCTCACGGCCAACCCGGACTACTGGGACGGCGAGCTGGCGGTCCCCGAGCTGCACTACGTCTCCTACGGCGACAACTCCGCGCTGGCCACGGCCCTCAGCACCGGCGAGGCGGACTGGGCGCAGGCGTTCCTCCCGCAGGTCCAGGAGACCTTCCTCGACAAGGACCCGGCCAACCGCTACCTGGTCACCCCGACCGCCGGCGCGGGGACGCTGTTCCTCAACCTGACCCGCAAGCCCTTCGACGACGTCGCGCTGCGCCAGGCGCTGGCGTGGACCGTCGACCGCGAGGCCTACGTCGAGATCGCCCGGGAGGGCGCCTCGGCCGTCGTCGACTCGGTGACCGGCCTCGGCCCGTCGCTGGAGCAGGACGTCGTCGACGAGTTCGCGGGCGAGACCTACGAGGTCGACCTCGACAAGGCGCAGTCCATCCTGGAGGACGCCGGCTACACGGGTGTCGGGGACAAGCTGGTGGACCCCGACGGCGAGCCGGTCACGTTCTCGATCTCGGTCCCGGCCGGGTGGACCGACTGGAACACCGAGCAGGCGCTGCTCTCCGAGCAGATGAAGGAGCTCGGCATCGAGGTCACGATCGACCAGCCCGACTGGGGCGGCTGGGACGAGGCCCGCAAGACGGGCAACTTCGACGCGATCATCCACTGGCTCGACGGCGAGGGCGCCTGGGGCGTCTACGACTCGATCATGGGCACCCGCTGGATCACGACCGACGACGCCGGCGTCGAGAACGCCGACTTCAACTTCGGGCGGTACAGCGACCCCGAGGTCGACGCGGCGCTGAACACCTACGCGAGCACCGACAACGACGCCGACCGTGCCGCCGCGATGACCACGCTGCAGCAGGCGTTCGTCCGGGACGTCCCGGCGATCCCGCTGGGCTCGCACCCGCTGCTGGGCCTGTTCAACGAGCGCAGCTACACCGGCTGGCCGTCCGAGGAGGACATGTACGCCTCGGCCGACCCGACCCAGCCCGAGGTCGCCCTCGTCCTGAGCACCCTCGAGCCCGCCGAGTGATCCCGGTGCCAGGGGCGGCGGCACCGCCGCCCCTGGCACCCCCACGCAAGGAGACCCCCCAGATGAGCGACCCCCTCCTGTCGGTCCGGGACTTCTCGGTCCGGTACGAGACCGCCGCACCCGTGGACGCGGTCCGGGACGTGTCCCTCACCGTCCACCGGGGCGAGGTCCTCGGGCTCGCCGGCGAGTCCGGCTGCGGCAAGACCACCCTCGCCTACGGCGTCCAGCGCCTGCTCAAGCCCCCGGCCGTGATCCCCGGCGGGTCCGTCACCTGGCACGACGCCGACGGCACCGACACCGACCTCCTCGCGCTGGACGCCGCCGCGCTGCGGGCGTTCCGGTGGGACAAGATCTCGATGGTGTTCCAGGGCGCGATGAGCGCGCTGAACCCGGTGGCGACGGTCGGTGCCCAGCTCGCCGACGTCTTCGAGGTGCACCGGCCCGCGATGTCCCGGTCCGAGCGCACCGCCGCCGTCGCCGAGCTGCTCGAGATCGTCAAGGTCGGCGCGGCCCGGATCAAGAGCTACCCGCACGAGCTGTCCGGCGGGATGCGCCAGCGCATCATGATCGCCATGGCGCTCGCGCTGCGCCCGCAGCTCGTCGTCATGGACGAGCCGACGACGGCGCTGGACGTGCTGGTGCAGCGGGAGATCCTGCGGGAGATCACGAGCCTGCGCGAGGCCTTCGGGTTCTCGGTCGTCTTCATCACGCACGACCTGCCGCTGCTGCTCGAGATCTCCGACCGCATCGCGATCATGCGGGCCGGGCAGATCGTCGAGCTCGACACCGCGGCGAACATCTGGTTCCGGCCGCAGCACGACTACACGAAGACCCTGCTGTCGTCGTTCCCCCGGCTGACGGCCGAGCGGGCGGTGAACCGATGACCTCGATCGACGTCCAGGGCGTCTCCAAGACCTACCGCGTCCGCGGCGCGGGATCCATCGACGCGCTGTCCGACGTGTCGTTCACGCTCTCCAGCGGGCAGACCATCGGCATGGTGGGTCAGTCCGGCTCCGGCAAGTCGACCGTCGCCAAGATCCTCACCCAGATGGAGCGGCCCACCAGCGGGCAGGTGCTCCTCGACGGCGAGCCGATCCCGACCCGGGGCGCGGCGCTGCGCGCTTACCGCCAGCAGCTGCGCATGGTCTTCCAGGACCCGTTCGCGTCGCTGAACCCCTACCACTCGATCCGGCACCACGTGGCGCGCCCGCTCGCGCTCTCCGGGGTCGTGCCGCCCGACCAGGTCGACGCCGAGGTGCACCGCCTGCTGGACAAGGTCCAGCTCGACGCCGGGGTCGTCGACCGCCGGCCGCACGAGCTGTCCGGCGGCCAGCGCCAGCGGGTCGCCATCGCCCGGGCCCTGGCACCGCGCCCGGCCCTGCTCGTCGCGGACGAGCCGGTCTCGATGCTCGACGTGTCGCTGCGGATGGGGGTGCTGTCCCTGCTGTCCGACATCCAGGCCGAGGACGGGCTCGGGGTGCTCTACATCACCCACGACCTCGCCACGGCCCGGTACTTCTCGGACGAGATCATCGTGCTCAACCAGGGGCGGGTCGTCGAGCACGGCTCGGCCGACGACGTCATCCTGCGCCCGCAGCACCCGTACACCCGGGAGCTCCGCGAGGCGTCCCCGGACCCGGAGTCCTTCTTCGCCGACCACGTGGGAGGTGTGCGATGACCACCATCAGCAGCCCGGAGACCGACGTGGTCGCCGACGGCACGACCGCGACCCGGGCCACGAGGACCAGGGCACGGGTTCCCTGGCGGTTCATCGGCCGGCGCGTCGCGTTCTACCTGTTCACCCTGTGGGCCGCGATCACCATCAACTTCTTCGTGCCCCGCCTGATGAAGGGCGACGCGGTCGACAACTACCTCGCCCGCAACCGCGGGATGTCCCCGGAGGCGGCCGACGCGCTGCGCGCCCTGCTGGGCCTGGACTCCGACCGGACGCTGTGGCAGCAGTACGTCGACTACCTGGGGATGCTCGCCCGCGGCGACCTCGGCATCGCCATCACGCACGGCCTGCAGCCGGTCGGCCAGGTCATCGCGAACGCGCTGCCGTGGACGGTGGGCCTGATCGGGCTGGCGACCGTGCTCTCGTTCCTGATCGGCACCGTCGGGGGAGCGGTCGTCGGCTGGCGCCGCGGGTCGCGCCTGGACGCCCTCATCCCGGTCACGACGTTCCTGTCGACCGTCCCGTACTTCTGGATCGGGCTGATGGCGATCTCGGTCTTCGCCGTCACGCTCGGCTGGTTCCCCATCGGCAAGGCCTACGGGATCGGCACCACGCCCGGCCTGTCGTGGGAGTTCCTCGGGGAGGTCGTCAAGCACGGGACCCTGCCGCTGGCCACGATCGTCGTCGCCTCGCTCGGCGGCTGGATGCTCGGGATGCGCAACATGATGCTCACGGTCCTCGACGAGGACTACGTCACCGTCGCGCAGGCCAAGGGCATGCCGAACCGGCGCGTCCTGTGGCGCTACGCCGCGCGCAACGCCGTCCTGCCGCAGATCCAGTCGTTCGCCCTGTCGATCGGCTTCATCGTCGGCGGCGCGATCATCGTCGAGCAGGTCTTCTCCTACCCGGGCGTCGGCAAGATGCTCCTCGACGCCACGAACGCCAAGGACTACGCGCTCATGCAGGGCGGCTTCCTGGTGATCGTGCTGGCCGTCCTGGTCGCCAACATCCTGGCGGACGTCGCCTACGCCGTCCTCGATCCCCGTACCCGCCAGTCGGAGGCCTGAGAGATGTCGATCACCCCCCTCACCCTCCGGGGCCGCGGCGCCCGGCTCGGCGCGTCGTTCGCGATGTTCCGCAACGCCAAGTCGGTCACCGGCCTGTCGATCCTCGCGGTGTTCGTGGTCGTCGCCGTCTTCGCCGACCAGCTCGCCCCGTTCTCCCCGACGCAGATCGACGCGACCGCCCGGCTGCAGCCGCCGAGCGGCACGCACTGGTTCGGCACCACCCACCTCGGCGAGGACGTCCTCAGCCAGGTGATCTACGGCACCCGCGGCGTGGTCGTCGTCGGCGCCCTGACGTCGCTCATCTCGATGGCGATCGCCCTCGTGATCGGGGTCCTCGCCGGCTACCTGCCGGGGTGGCGGTCCGAGGCGCTGTCCGCCCTGGCGAACGTCTTCCTCGTCATCCCGGGCATCCCGATCCTCATCATCATCGCCTCGCGGTTCACCAACCCGCCGCTGTGGGTGGTCGCCGCGATCCTCGGGATCCTCGGCTGGGGGTGGGGCGCGCGCGTGCTGCGGGCCCAGACGATGTCGCTGCGCAACCGCGACTTCGTGCAGGCCGCGAAGCTCAACGGCGAACCGCTGCGCCGCATCATCGGGGTCGAGATGCTGCCCAACCTCACCGCCCTGATCGCGTCGTCGTTCGTCGGCTCGGTCACCGCGGCGATCCTCGGCCTGACCACCCTGTCCTACATCGGCGTCATCCCGGTCAACGCGTACAACTGGGGCACCATCCTGAACTGGGCCTCGGCCCAGGGCGCCTTCACCCAGAACCAGTGGTGGTGGTTCCTGCCGCCCGGGCTCTGCATCGCCGCGATCGGTGTCGCCCTGGCACTGTTGAACTTCGGCATCGACGAGTACATCAACCCACGCCTGCGCTCCGCCGGAGAGCTCGCCCGCGCCATGCGGCGCAAGGGCCTCGACACCACCGACGGCGTCACCGCCGTCACCCCGCACACGACGCAAGGATCGACCACCAGATGAACGCCACGTCCCTCGACGCCCGCTACCTCGACGCCGGCCTCCCCGTCGCCGACCGCGTGCAGGACCTGCTCGCCCGGATGACCGTCGAGGAGAAGGTCGGGCAGATGCTCCAGCTCGACGCCCGGGGCGACTACGCGGACGACATCCTGCACAAGCACGTGGGGTCGATCCTGCACGCGTCGCCCGAGCGGCTGGCGCACGCCCACGACCTGACGGCCGAGACCCGGCTGCGCATCCCGCTGCTGGTCGGCGAGGACTGCATCCACGGGCACTCGTTCTTCGTGGGGTCGACGATCTTCCCGACCCAGCTCGGCATGGCGGCGTCCTGGGACGTCGACCTCGTCGAGCAGGTCGCCCGGGTCACGGCCCGCGAGGTCGCCACCACCGGCGTGCACTGGACGTTCAGCCCGGTGCTCTGCATCGCCCGCGACCTGCGCTGGGGCCGCGTGGACGAGACGTTCGGCGAGGACCCGTTCCTCATCGGCGAGCTCGCCTCCGCGATGGTCCGCGGCTACCAGGGCACCGGCCTGGACGACCCCACGGCGATCCTCGCGACCGCCAAGCACTTCGCGGGGTACTCCGAGACCCAGGGCGGGCGTGACGCGTCCGAGGCGGACATCTCGCGGCGCAAGCTCCGGTCCTGGTTCCTGCCGCCGTTCGAGCGGGTCGCCCGCGAGGGCTGCGCCACGTTCATGCTGGGCTACCAGACGATGGACGGCGTGCCGATCACGGTCAACGACTGGCTGCTGAACGACGTGCTCCGCGGCGAGTGGGGCTACACCGGCACCCTCATCACCGACTGGGACAACGTCGGCCGCATGGTCTGGGAGCAGAAGGTCCAGCCCGACTACGCGCACGCCGCCGCGGCCGCGGTCAAGGCGGGCAACGACATGGTCATGACGACGCCGGGCTTCTTCGCCGGGGCGCTCGAGGCCATCGAGTCCGGGCTGCTCGCGGAGGCCGAGCTGGACGCCGCCGTGAGCCGCATCCTCACGCTGAAGTTCCGGCTGGGGCTGTTCGAGGACCCGCGCCGGCCGTCCGCCTCGGCGCAGGCGACCGTCGTGGGGGCGGCGGAGCACGCGGACCTCAACCTCGACGTCGCGCGGCGCTCGCTGGTGCTGCTGCGGAACTCCGGTGTGCTGCCCCTGGCGGGCGGGTTCGCGGGGGTGCCGGGGGCCGCCGCGCGGGCGGCCGACGGCGGCGGGGTCCCGGCGCCCGGGGCGCTGCGGGCCTCGGGGGGCGACGACACCCCGCGCCGCGTGGCGGTCGTGGGCCCGCTCGCGGATGACCACGAGGCGCACCTCGGCGACTGGGCCGGCAACTCCGGCCAGGCCGACTGGCTGCCCGACGGGCACCCGCGGGACATGATCGTCACGATCCTCGACGGCCTGCGGGCCGCGGCGCCCGTCGGCTGGGCCGTGTCGCACAGCCGGGGCGCCGACATCCTCGACCTGGTGCCGGACCCGGCGGGAGAGCTCTACCCGGACGGCCAGCCGCGGCCGAAGATCGGCGTTCCGTGCCCGCCCGACGCGGCGCTCGTCGCCGACGCCGTGGCCGCCGCCGAGGACGCGGACTACGTGGTGGCCGTCGTGGGCGACCAGATCCAGCTCGTGGGCGAGGGCCGGTCGACGGCGACGCTCGAGCTGGTCGGCGGGCAGGTCGCGCTGCTCGACGCGCTCGCCGCCACCGGCAAGCCGCTGGTCGTGGTGCTGTTGGCGTCCAAGCCGCTGGTGCTGCCGCCGTCGGTCGCGTCGGCCGACGCGGTGCTCTGGGTCGCGAACCCGGGCATGCAGGGCGGGCAGGCGGTCGCCGAGGTGCTGCTCGGGCTCACCGAGCCGTCCGGGCGGCTGCCGATCTCGTTCGCCCGGCACGCCGGGCAGCAGCCGACGTACTACAACCAGATCCGCGGCCAGCACGGCGACCGGTACGCCGACCTCACCCAGGAGCCGGCGTTCGTGTTCGGCGAGGGGCTGTCGTACACCACCGTCGAGTACGCGGACCTGCGGCTCGACCGGTCGGTGGCGGCGGTGGGGGACACCGTGCGGGCGACCGTGACGCTGACCAACACCGGGACGCGGCCGGCGCGGGAGACCGTGCAGCTCTACGTCTCGGACGCGGTGACCTCGGTGTCCTGGGCGGACAAGGAGCTCAAGGCGTACGCGCAGGCGGACGTCGCGCCCGGGTCGTCGGTCGAGGTGACCGTGGACCTGGCCGTGGCGGACTGCACGATCGTCGACGCCGCCGGGCGGCGGGTCGTGGAGCCGGGGCGGTTCGACGTGCTGGTCGGCCGCTCCTCGCGGGACGCGGACCTGCTGCGGGCGGCGTTCGAGGTGCGCTGAGGTAGTTCGGTGGAGCGTTCTGCCCGACACGCCGGGGCGTGTCGGGCAGAACGATCCAGTGAACCCCGGTCGCGGGGGTCAGGACGATCGGCGGCGCGCGGACGGCAGATGGAGGACGTTCGTCCCTTCCGAGCCGGTCTGCGCGGGGCAGTTCTCGCCGGCGACGACAGGACAGCCGGTCGATCGGCCGTTCCGTCGGTCACCCGGCTGCGAGTGTGGGTGGCATGCCCGATGACGTCGCACGCGAGGATGCCCGCGCGCGTCCCCGGGCCCGGGTCCCCGGCCTCGTGCTCAGGTCGCCGTACCGGCCCGTGCTGGGGGTGCGCTTCCTGCGCCGGGTGCTCGCGGGCATCGGTCTGTCCAGCATCGGTGACGGGCTGAGCGCGGTCGCGATCGGCTGGCTGGCGCTGGAGATCGCGCCCGTCGAGCAGGGTGCCACCTGGGTGGCGGTCGCCACCGCTGCCTACACGCTGCCCGGCGCGATCGGTGCCTTCGCCTTCGCGCGCTGGCTCACGGGACGTGCTGGTGCGCAGCTCGCGGTCTGGGACGCCACGCTGCGCGCGGCATTCCTGCTCGCCGTCCCGGTGCTCGCGGCGACCGGCGGGCTCAGCATCGAGGTGCTCGTCGCCCTCCTCGCGGGTTCCTCGCTGCTCAACGCCTGGGGCAAGTCCGGCCGGTACGTCCTCCTCGCGGACGCGGTTCCGCAGGAGCACCACCTGGCAGGCAACGCCCTCATCAACATCGTGCTCGAGCTCGCGTACGTCGCGGGGCCCCCGCTCGCGGCGCTGCTGCTGACGCTGGCCGACCCGAGCATCGTCATCGGGATCGACGCGTTGACGTTCGCGGTGCTGGCCCTGGTGTTCCGGTTCCTCGTCCCCGCTCGCCTCCGTGCTCGTCCTGCGGGACGCGTCCCGTCCCGGGGCACCGGGTTCGGAGCGATCGGCTCGGACCGGTCGCTGAGCGCGTTGGTCGCCGTCTCGTTCGCGTTCTTCCTGTGCTTCGGCCCGGTCGCCGTCGCGCTGACCGTGTACGTGCGCCAGGACCTCGGCGCCGACGCCGGCACGCTCGCGGGGTACCTGACGGGCTTCGGCATCGGAGGGTTCCTCGGCGCAGCGGCCGCCGGGTACCTGCGACGCTGGCCGTTGTTGCCCACCAGCCTGCTGAGCGTGCTCGGCGTCGGGGTGTTCCTGCTCCCCCTCGGGGCGGGGGTCGCGCCGGTGTGGGGCTGGGTGTCGTTCGCGGTCGCGGGCGTGTTCTGGGGCCCGTTCCCCTCGACGACGACCGCCTACTTCCAGCGGACGGCGCCGCACGGCGACCTCGCCGCCGTGCTCGCGGCACGCACAGCCCTGCAGACGTTCGCCCAGCCGGCGGGCGCGCTGCTCGCCGCCCCGCTCATCGCCGGCCTCGGGGCTCGGCTGACGCTCCTCGTCTGCGCCGGGGCGATCGTCGCGATCGCCTCGGTGGGAGCTCTGGCCGTCGGGACGCGGCCCTCCAGGACAACGCCCGCACGACGCCAAGGAATCACCAGCACCGACGAAGGAGCGACGTGAAGATCATCATCGGCAACAGCCGGACCGTGGAGATGGTGGGCGACCTGTCCCGACTCTCCGAGAGAGCGCGAAAGGGTGGCGCCTGGGGCGCCCAGCGCATGCTGTGGTTCGCGCAGGACTCGGATGTCGTCGTGCTCCCGTGGCGACCCCCGTCGTACCTGCTCGAGTACGTCACCTCGATGACCGGCACCGACCCGCGAAGCCTGACGATCCTCGTCCCGCCAGCGGGGGCGTTGGGTACGGATCTGCTGACGCCCGACCGGCTGGCTGATCCCGTGCTCATCTCCGAGCTGCGGGCCGCCATCGTCGGCGAAGACGTCGAGCGGGTCGTGACGTGCTTCGACGACCAGGCCGTGGTGGAGCTCTGCGAGACGCTCGGCGTCCAGGAAGCGCTGGCCGGGTACGCGTTCAGTGCGCAGGGGGGCGTCGCGCTGGTGAACAGCAAGGCCGTGTTCCGCGCGGTTGCCACCGGCATCGGACTGACGATCGCGCCGGGCGTCGTCACCGCGGACCCGGCGCGGGCGCTGTCGACACTGCGTCGCATCCTCGGGCAGGGGCATCCCGCGATGATCAAGCAGGAGTACGCCGGTGGCGGCTTCGGCAACACGATCGTGGCTCCGCACGACGGCGTGCGTCCTTCGGGTGCCGCTGAGGTCACGGTCCTCCCCGATTCCGAGGCCGTCGCCGAGTACCTGGGCTCGACCTGGGACTGGATGACCGCGGGTGGCGAGAGCCGGGTGGTCATCGAGCGGTTCTTCACCGACTGCACGACCGTCTACGCCGAGTTCGAGGTCACCGACGCCGCGTCGGAGCTGTCGGGTACCGGCGAGATCCTCATGGAACCCGTTGCTGCCGGCGAAGTGGTCCCGCCCCCGTCGCTCCGCAGCGAGCTGCACGACGAGCTCGTCCGCGAGGGGCGCCGGATCTGCGACACGTTCCGCGCCCTGGGCTACCGCGGGCGTGTCAGCGCCGACGCGATCGCGACGCCCGACGGCGAGCTGCTGTTCACCGAGACCAACGGTCGCGTCACAGGGTCGACCCATCTGCACACCGTGCTCCGGGACCGGATGCTCGGCCCGCAGCGCAGCGACGCGCGCACGCTCTTGGAGCGTGACTCCTGGCCCGTGCGCTCTTTCCCGGCCGCCGTCGCGGCTCTCGAGCGCAGCGGGCTCGCCTTCGACCGAGCCACGGGCGAGGGAGTCGTGCTGACGGCGAACTACGTCGACGTCACCGGGGCGGTCATGTACTGCGCCGTCGCTGCGACCTCTGCCGCCGCACGCGCGCTGGAGTCGCGTGTGCTCGCCCTGGCAGTCGAGGACTGACGCGGTGGCGGACATCCCTGCCACGCACCACACCACGTCGGCGCCAGGGTCGGACCCCGCCTGGCGGGCGGTGTCGCGGGTCCCGATCGGCAGCTGGGACGAGTTCACCCGTCTGCGTGAGGTCGTGGTCGGCACGGCGACCGGGGCGACGATCCCCTCAGCGGCCGACTCGTCCGCCTGGCTCAACCTGTACCCGGAGCTACCTCGGGCCCGGGCAGCCGGTGCTCCGGCCGGACCGGTGTCCTCGCGCGTGATCGGTGAGACCGAGGAAGACCTCGGTGAGCTGGTTCGGGTGCTCGAGGGCCTCGACGTGACGGTGCATCGCGCGCAAGGGGGCGCCGACGCCGCGCCGTTCGGCGCACCGGGATGGCAGAGCACAGGGATGTACGCGTACTGCCCCCGCGATGTGGCGCTCGTGCTGGGTCCCACCGTCGTCGAGACCGCGAGCCCGACGCGAGCGCGGTATTTCGAGTCGTTCGCGCTGCGCCACCTCGTGGACGGTGTGCTGACGGCCGGGGGGCAGTGGCTGGCGATGCCGCAGCCTCGGCTGGAGGAGTCGACGTACCTCGAGGACGGGCGCGGTCGGGTCCGCCTGGCGGACCACGAACCGCTGTTCGAAGCCGCGAACGTCCTGCGCCTCGGTCGGGACCTGCTCTACCAGGTCTCCGGGAGCGGCAACGAGCGCGGTCTGCGGTGGCTCCGGTCTCTCCTGGGGCTCCTCGGCGAGGGAATCCGGGTGCATCCGCTGAGAAATATGTACGCGGGGACCCACATCGACAGCACGATCGCGTTGCTGCGCCCGGGGCTGGTCCTTCTCAACCCGCGACGCGTCACGCCGGAGACGGTGCCCCGCTGTTTCGACGGCTGGGAGGTCGTCTGGTGCCCGGAACCCGCGCCGGGTTCGGTGAACCCGTTCGACCTGAGCTCACCGTGGATCAGCATGAACCTGCTCATGGTCGACACCGACCTCGCGGTGGTGGACGCGACCCATCCGGCGCTGGTGCGCGCTCTCGAGCGCCACGGCATCGACGTGATCCCGTTGCGGCTCCGGCACGCCCGGACCCTGGGTGGCGGGTTCCACTGCGTCACGCTCGACCTCACCCGCGACGGCGGGCCGCAGGACTACACGCGGTAGACGGACGCGGCCCTCGGTCCGGACCGAGGGCCGCGCCGCCGCGCTCGAGGAACGAGCGAACGGCAGCGTCCGGGTGCCCCCAGCAGGACTCGAACCTGCAACCGACGGATTAGAAGGCCGTTGCTCTATCCATTGAGCTATGGAGGCGTCGCCGGGCGCCGCACGGGGCCGCGCGACCGGCGCACCCAGGGTACGCGCCACCGGTGACCCGGCCCCGCGCCCCGCGTGCCGAAGTCGTCGCAGGTCACACGGCGCGGACGTTTGGCCGCCTCCCCGTTCACACGAGAGGATGACGGTGTGAACGTGCAGGCGGAGAGCTCGGCGGCGCGGGATGTCCTCGACCGGCCGCTCGCCGCGACGTCCCTGCTCGACGCCCTGACCGACCTCCTGCGCGACGTGCGGGCGACCGAGTTCCCGCTCGAGGTGCCCGGCGTGGGCGCCGCGCGGGCGTCCCGGACCCGGCTGGTCGACCAGCTCGCCGACCACCTGGTGCCGCGGCTGCGGCAGCTGTCCGCGCCGGCGATCGTCGTGGTCGCGGGGTCGACCGGGGCGGGCAAGTCGACGCTGGTGAACTCGCTGGTGGGCACCGAGGTGACCACCGCCGGCGTGCTGCGGCCGACGACGCGCCGCCCGGTGCTGGTGCACCACCCCGACGACGCGGAGCTGGTGCGCGAGCACCCCGTGACCGACGCCGTGGAGATCGTGGCGTCGGAGCGGGTGCCGCGCGGCATCGCGCTGATGGACGCGCCCGACGTCGACTCCGTGGAGGAGGCGAACCGGCGTTCGGCGCACCGGCTGCTGGAGGCGGCCGACCTGTGGCTGTTCGTCACGACTGCCGCCCGGTACGGCGATGCGCTGCCCTGGCGGGTGCTCACCGGCGCGACCGAGCGCGGCGCGTCCGTGGCGATGGTGCTCAACCGCGTCGACCCGGCGTCGCTGCCGACGGTCCGCGGGGACCTGCTGGACCGGCTCCGCTCGCACGGGATGCAGGGCTCGCCGCTGTTCGTGGTGCCGGACCTCGGGCCGCACGAGGGGCTGATGGACGCGGGGCTGGTCGCGCCGATCACCCGCTGGCTGACCATGCTCGCCGGTGCCGACCGGGCGCGGACCGTCGTCGCCCGGACGCTGCGCGGGTCGTTCGCCGCGTTGCGGCCGTGGGTGGACGAGCTCGTCGACGCGGTGGACCGGCAGGCCGAGGCCGCGGCCGCGGTGCGCACGGCCCTCGACGACGCCGTGCGCGCACCGGCGGAGGACGCGCGCCGCACGATCACGCGCGGCGCCGTCGCGCAGGGCGCGGTGCAGGCGCGCTGGACCGAGCTGACCGCGCCGGGCGCGGCGCTCGCGGACGTGCTGAAGGGCGGCGGGCGGGTCGACCGGTCGCGCCGGGCCGGCCGGGACCGCGCGGCGGCGGTCATGCCGCTGGTGCAGGACCTGGTGTCGTCGGCGACCTCGACGCTGTCGGCCGTCGGCGCCGCGACCGAGACCGCGCTGCGCGACGCCCTGGCCGCCGGCCCGGCGGGCGCGACGACCCTCGCGGGCGACTGGTCGGCCGCCGACCGGGCCGCGGACCGGCCGCGCGAGGTCGAGCGCGCCGCCCGGGACTGGGTCGGCGGGGCGGTCGAGGTGCTGACCGCCGACCCGGCGACCCCCGCCCCGGCGGGCGACGACCGCACCGCGAAGCGCGTCGCCGCCAAGGCCGCCAAGCGGGCCGCCGCCGCGCAGCGCGCCCTCGGCGACGAGGGGCTGGCCGCGCTGGCGCTGGCGTCGGCCGCCGGGCTGGAGGCGGCCGACCGGATGCTGGTCGACCTGCTCGGCGAGCGCGGCACCGCCGTGGCGGGGACGCTGCGCGACCGGCTCGCGCAGCACGCCGCCGACCAGGCGGGTCGCGAGCGGGACGCGGCCGCCGCCGTGCTGGACCGCCCGGCGCTCGCACCGGACGCCGCGTCGACGCTGCGGCTGCGGCTGGCCGTGATCAAGGGGCTGACATGACCGACTCCCGCGGCGACACCGCCGCGCTCACCAAGCGCCTGGCGCGGCTGGACGAGGCGCTGGCGGTCGGCGGCGACCGCCTCGACCCGGCCGTGGCGACGCGCGTGCGGGGGATCGGCGACCAGGTGCGGACCCGGCTCGCGCTGGGGGTGGACCACACGGTCGTCGCCCTGCTCGGCGGCACCGGCTCCGGCAAGTCGAGCCTGTTCAACGAGATCTGCGGGCTCGAGTTCGCCGAGGTCGGCGTGAAGCGCCCCACCACCTCCCAGCCGACCGCCTGCGTGTGGGGCGGAGGCGGGGAGAAGCTGCTCGACTGGCTCGACGTCGCCGACGACCGCCGGATCGAGCGGGAGAGCGCCCTCGACGGCGACACCGAGGCACCGCTGCGCGGCCTCGTGCTGCTCGACCTGCCGGACCACGACTCGATCGAGGACGCGCACCGCGAGGCCGTCGACCGGCTGCTGCCGATGGCCGACCTGCTGATCTGGGTCGTCGACCCGCAGAAGTACGCCGACGACTCGCTGCACTCCGGCTACCTCCAGGGCCTGGTGGGGCACGAGGGGGCGATGCTCGTCGTGCTCAACCAGGTGGACACCGTGCCGGCCGAGCAGCGGGAGGCGCTGGTCGCCGACGTCGCGCGGCTGCTGGCCGCCGACGGGCTCACCGGCGTCGAGGTGCGCAGCACGTCCGCCCGCACCGGCGAGGGGGTCGCCGAGATGCGGGACACGCTCGCCGAGGTCGTCGGGCGGCAGAGCCTCGCGGCGCGGCGCGCGTCCGCCGAGATCGCCGACGCCGCGCGGCTCGTGCAGGGCGAGGTCGGCGACGCGGAGCCGCCGTCCGAGGCGCTGGACGTGACGCCCGTCGCGGTGACGCTCGCGCACGCGGCGGGGCTGCCCGCGCTGGCGGACGCGGTCGCGGCGGTGGTGCGGGGGAGCGCGACGACGGTCCCGGAGCTGGTGTCGGTGCAGGAGGGCGCGGTCGCGCTGGCGCGCGGCCAGTGGACCGACGCGGTCACCGCGCGGCTGCCGCGCCGGTGGGTCGAGGCGGTGCGCGGCGCCCTCGCCGGCACCGAGGAGATCCGCTCGGCGGCCGACGAGGCGCTGTCCCGGGTGGCCGTCGTCACCCGCCGGTCGCGGCTCGCCGTCACGCTGCTGGTGCTGGCGGTCGTGCTCGGCGTCGGCGCGCTGGCCGCTGGTGGCGCGGGCGCGTGGCGCACCTGGGGGTCGGGCACCGGCCCGGAGGACCTGCTCGGGCTGGGCTGGCCGGCGGCGGCCGTGCTGGCCGTGCTCGCTGTGCTGTGCGCGTGGCTCGCGGTGCGGGCCCGGCGCGCGGCGGCGGGTCGCCGGGCCGAGCGGGTGCGCCGGGACGGGCGGGAGGCGCTCGAGGGCGTGGCGCGCCGGTGCCTGGCGGAGCCGACGGCGGCGGTGCTGGCCGAGCACCGGCGGGTGCGGGAGCTGGCCGCGGGGGCGCGGGAGGGCTGAGGCCGGGCGACCGGCCGGGCGGGGTGCCGCTGCGCGCCCGTGCCCCGCGATCACGGGGCGCCGAGTCCTCCACAGGCCCGGCGCGGTGCGTCGTCCCCAGGTGCGCGGGCTGCGCCGGGAGCCGCCGAGGTCGCGGCGGGCAGCGTGGTGCCCACGGCCGGCCCGCACGGGCGCCGGCCCCGGGCACCAGGAGGACGCATGGCGGTCAACGAGCTCACGGTCACGGTGGTCGGCTGGGTCGGCAGCGACCCGGTCCGGTACACCGGCGACGACGGGCAGGTCCCGTTCACCAAGTTCCGGGTGGCCAGCACCCCCCGGGTGTACGACCGGGACCAGGACGGGTACGTGGACGCCGACACCAGCTGGTTCACCGTGAAGACGTTCCGGCACCTCGCGCTCAACGTCGCCGAGTCGGTGCGCCGGGGCGAGCCGGTGGTCGTGCACGGCCGGCTCCGGCTGGTCGACTGGGTGGCGCCCGACGGGCGGCCGCGGACCACCGCCGAGCTGACCGCCGACGCCGTGGGGCACGACCTGTCCCGCGGGACCACGCGGTTCATGCGGACGGTGCACGCGCCCGGGCGCGCGGCGGCCGCCGACGCGGACGGGCGGGCCGTGCCACCGGAGACCGAGGACGGGGCGGACGACGGCGGCGCCGGCGTCGGCGGGCGGGGCGCGGAGGTGGTGGACGTGAGCCGGGCGTTCGAGCTGGCGGACGACGACCCGCTGCCCGGGGACGTCCCGACCGGGACGGTGCAGGCGCTGCCGGCCTGAGCGGGCGCCGGAGCCGGCGGGCGGCCGCGCGGTCCCGACGGCGGGGATCGCCTAGGCTGGGGGACTGCGCGCCGCCCGGCACCCGCGTGGTCGCCCGGCGCGCGACACCGGAACCGACGACCCCGAGGCGGACGAGAAGCCAGTGGCTGAGTTCATCTACAGCATGTACAAGGCGCGGAAGGCGCACGGCGACAAGGTCATCCTCGACGACGTCTCGCTGAACTTCCTGCCCGGCGCCAAGATCGGCGTCGTCGGGCCGAACGGCGCGGGCAAGTCGACCATCCTCAAGATCATGGCCGGGCTGGACCAGCCGTCCAACGGCGAGGCGCGCCTCAGCCCCGGCTACACGGTCGGCATCCTGCAGCAGGAGCCCCCGCTGAACGAGGAGAAGACCGTCCTGGGCAACGTCCAGGAGGGCGTCGCCGAGATCAAGGGCAAGATCGACCGGTTCAACGAGATCTCCGCCCTCATGGCCGAGCCCGACGCGGACTTCGACGCGCTGCTCGCCGAGATGGGCCAGCTGCAGGAGGCCATCGACGCCGCCGACGCCTGGGACCTCGACGCCCAGCTCGAGCAGGCGATGGACGCCCTGCGCTGCCCGCCGCCGGACGCCGACGTGTCGGTGCTGTCCGGTGGTGAGCGCCGCCGCGTCGCGCTCTGCAAGCTCCTGCTCGAGAAGCCCGACCTGCTGCTGCTCGACGAGCCCACCAACCACCTCGACGCCGAGAGCGTGCTCTGGCTCGAGCAGCACCTCGCCACCTACCCCGGCGCCGTCCTCGCGGTCACCCACGACCGGTACTTCCTGGACCACGTCGCGGAGTGGATCTGCGAGGTCGACCGCGGCCGGCTGTACCCGTACGAGGGCAACTACTCCACCTACCTGGAGAAGAAGGCCGCCCGCATGGAGGTGCAGGGCAAGAAGGACGCCAAGCTCGCCAAGCGCCTGAAGGACGAGCTCGAGTGGGTGCGCTCCTCGGCGAAGGGCCGCCAGGCCAAGTCGAAGGCGCGTCTGGCCCGCTACGAGGAGATGGCGGCGGAGGCCGACCGGACCCGCAAGCTCGACTTCGAGGAGATCCAGATCCCGCCGGGCCCGCGTCTGGGCAGCGTCGTGCTGGAGGCCGAGAACCTCGAGAAGGGCTTCGGCGACCGCGTCCTCATCGACGGCCTGAGCTTCACGCTGCCGCGCAACGGCATCGTCGGCGTCATCGGCCCGAACGGCGTGGGCAAGACCACGCTGTTCAAGACGATCGTGGGCCTGGAGCCTCTCGACGGCGGCTCGCTCAAGGTCGGCGAGACGGTGTCGGTGTCCTACGTCGACCAGTCGCGCGGCGGCATCGACCCCAAGAAGACGCTGTTCGAGGTCGTCTCCGACGGGCTCGACTTCATCAAGGTCGGCAACGTCGAGATGCCCTCCCGGGCCTACGTCGCCTCGTTCGGCTTCAAGGGTCCGGACCAGCAGAAGCCCGCGGGCGTCCTGTCCGGTGGTGAGCGCAACCGGCTGAACCTCGCGCTCACCCTCAAGCAGGGCGGCAACCTGCTGCTGCTCGACGAGCCGACCAACGACCTCGACGTCGAGACCCTCGGCTCGCTGGAGAACGCCCTGCTGGAGTTCCCCGGCTGCGCCGTCGTGGTGTCCCACGACCGGTGGTTCCTCGACCGGGTGGCGACGCACATCCTGGCCTACGAGGGCACCGAGGAGAACCCGGCGAACTGGTACTGGTTCGAGGGCAACTTCGCCTCGTACGAGGAGAACAAGGTCTCGCGGCTCGGCGCCGACGCCGCCCGCCCGCACCGCGTCACCTACCGCAAGCTGACCCGCGACTGACGCACCCCGCGCACCGCACGCGCCGGCCGCCGCCCCCTACCCGGGGGCGGCGGCCGGCTCGTCTCCCGGGGCGGGGGACCGCGCCGGGCGGCAGGATGGGCGGATGGCCGACGACACGCCCCCGACGAGCGCCGGCGCGGTGACCGGCGCGGACGCCGCGCTCGGCGACGCCCTGGAGCGGTTGCGCGCCCGGCTCCGCGACCTCGCGCTGCCGCTCGACGCCCCGGGGTCGGCCCAGGCCCGCACCGACCGCCGGGCCGCGCTCGACCAGCTCGACGACTACCTGCTGCCGCGGCTCCGTTCCGTCGGCGCGCCGCTGCTCGTCGTCGTCGGCGGCTCCACCGGGGCGGGGAAGTCGACCCTGGTGAACTCGTTGCTCGGCGAGCGGGTCAGCGATCCCGGCGTGCTGCGCCCCACGACGCGGTCGCCGGTGCTGGTGCACCACCCGCTCGACGGCGGCTGGTTCGCCGGCGACCGGGTGCTGCCGGGGCTCGCGCGCCTGGCGGGGGACCGGGGGCTCGGCGACGGCAGCGCCGCCGAGCCCGGTGCCGCTGCCGTGCGCCTGGTCCCGAGCGGCGCCCTGCCCCGCGGCCTCGCCCTGCTCGACGCACCCGACGTGGACTCGGTCGAGGAGGCCAACCGCCGGCTCGCGGCCCAGCTGCTCGCCGCCGCCGATCTGTGGCTGTTCGTCACGACGGCCGCCCGGTACGCCGACGCGGTGCCGTGGGACCTGCTGCACACCGCCGCCGAGCGGCACGCGCAGGTCGCGCTGGTCGTCGACCGGGTGGACCCCGGCTCCGAGGCGGCGGTCGAGGACCTGCGCCGGATGCTCGACGCGAACGGTCTCGCCGGCGCGCCGCTGTTCCCGGTGCCCGAGGGCACGGGACCGGACGGCCTGCTCCCGGAGGAGGCGGTCGGCGCGGTCGCCGCCTGGCTGTCGGACCTCGGCGGCGACGCGGCCGCCCGGCGCGCGGTGGCGGTGGCGACCCGGGACGGCGTGGTGGACGACCTGGCGCGCCGCGGGCTGTCGCTCGCGCAGGCGGCCGACGGCCAGGTCGTCGCCGACGCGCGGCTGCGGGACGCGGTGGCGCGCGCCTACGCGGAGGCGGCCACGCAGGTCGCGGCGGCGACGTCCGACGGAGCGATGCTCCGCGGCGAGGTGCTGGCCCGCTGGCAGGAGCTCGTCGGCACCGGCGACCTGCTGCGGTCCGTCGAGCGCGGGGTCGGCCGGGTGCGGGACGCCGTGGTCGGGTTCGTCCGCGGCCGGCCCGCGGCGACCCCGCCGGTCGAGCAGGCGATCGCGCACGGGCTGGCGGCCGTCGTCCTGGACGCGGCCGACGCCGCGGCCGAGCGCACGCACGCGGCGTGGCGAGGCGACCCGTCCGGGGCCGCGCTGCTGCCGGACCTCGGGCTGTCGCGGTCGTCGACGACGCTGCGGGCCGAGGTGGACGCCGAGATCCGGGCCTGGCAGTCCGACGTCCTGGCGCTGGTCGGCGAGCAGGGCGCGCAGCGGCGCGGCACGGCCCGCGCGCTGTCCTTCGGCGTCAACGCGCTCGGCGTCAGCCTGATGGTGCTGGCCTTCGCCTCGACCGGCGGGCTGACCGGGATCGAGGTCGGCATCGCGGGCGGCACCGCGGTGGTCGCCCAGAAGCTGCTCGAGGCCGTGTTCGGCGACGACGCGGTGCGCCGGCTGACCGCGGAGGCGCGCGAGCGGCTCGACGCCCGGGTGCGCGGGGTCCTCGCCGGCGAGGCCGCGCGGTACACCTCGCAGCTCGACGCACTGGTGGTGACGGGCGGCGAGGCGCTGCGAGCCGCGGCCCTGGCGGTGGAGGACGCGGCACGCGGCGAGCGGGCGGAGCGCGCGGCGGCGGGGGCCGCGGCTGGTGACGGGACGGCGGCGGGTGCGCCCGTGCCGGGAGCGCCGGGCCGGGTGGCGACGGCGGGCGGGCCGGGGCTCGGGTCGCCGGGCGGCCTGCCGACCAGCCTGCGCGGCGCCGACCGGTGGCGGGCGCGCGCGGGTGCCGCGGGCCCCGGGCGGACGCCGGGCGTGGGCGGCGGGGGGACGTGGCCGGGTGCGGAGGGCCTGGCCGGTGGGGCTCCGGCGGGCGCTGCGCCGGGCGGCTCCCCGGGCGCAGGCGGAGCCACCGACCCCGACCACCCGCGCGGCGGGTTCTGGCGCCGGCTGCTCGGCCGGGAGGACCGCGGATGAGCGTCCCGCTGCACGACCGCGTCGCCGCGCTCACCGCGGCGCTCGACGCGGGGGAGGGCCGGCTGCCCGCCGTCACCGTCGCCGACGGCCGGGCGGTGCTGGCGCGGGTCGGCGAGCGCGCGGCGCTGTCGGCGGAGCACACCGTCGTGGCGCTGGCCGGCGCCACCGGGTCGGGGAAGTCGTCGCTGGTGAACGCCCTCGTCGGCGAGGAGGTCGCGGTCCCGGGCGTGCAGCGGCCGACCACGGGGGAGGCGCTCGCGGCGGTCCGCGGCCCGGGCGCCGAGCCGCTGCTCGACTGGCTGGGGGTGCGCCGCCGGCACGGGCTGCCGGTCGGTCCCGGTGCCGCGGGGTCGCGGCTGGTGCTCCTCGACCTGCCGGACCACGACTCGGTGGTCGAGGCCCACCGGCTGCGCGCCGAGCACCTGATCGAGCGGGTCGACCTGCTGGTCTGGGTCGTCGACCCGCAGAAGTACGCCGACGCGGCGCTGCACGAGCGCTACCTGCGCCCGCTCGCCCGGCACGCGGACGTCGTCGTGCTGGTGCTCAACCAGGCCGACCGGCTCGCGCCCGCGGAGGTCGACGCCGTGCTGGCCGACCTGCGGCGGCTCGCGGCCGACGACGGCCTGCCGGGCGTGCGGACGCTCGCCGTCTCCGCGCGCACGGGGCAGGGGGTGTCGGCGCTGCGCGACCTGCTGGACGACGCCGCCGAGCGCCGCCGGGTGGCCGTCGCCCGGATGACGGCCGACGTCGAGGTGGCGGCCCGCCGAGTGCTCGACGCGTGCGGCGCGGCGCCCGCGCGGCGCCGGGGCCGGGACGACGCCGGGCTGCCGGCGCTCGCGGACGCACTCGCCGAGGCCGCGGGCGTCCCGGTCGTGGTCGAGGCGGTGCGGCGTGCGGCGGTGCAGCGGGCGTCCGCGCGGGCCGGGTGGCCTCCGGTGCGCTGGCTCGCCCGGCTGCGGCCCGACCCGCTGCGCCGGCTGCACCTCGCGACCGGTGCCGCGTCCGGGCGCCGCCGTGGCCGGGCCGGCGCCGTCGACCCGGCCGAGCCGGGGGCCGTCGAGCGCACGTCGCTGCCGCCCGCCGGTCCCGCCGCCCGCGCGGCCGCGTCCTCCGCCGTGCGCCGGTACGTGGACGGCGCCACCGCCGACGCCCCCGACGCCTGGGCGCTCGCCGTGCGGGACGCCGTCGGCGCGGCGGACCTGGCCGACGACCTGGACCGCGCCGTCGGCGGCACCGCGCTGCTGCCGGACCGCCCGGGGGCGTGGGTCCGGGTCGCCGGGTGGCTGCAGTGGCTGCTGCTCGCCGCGGCCGTGGCGGGGGCGGCGTGGCTCGGGGCGCTCGCCGGGCTGGCGTACCTGCAGCTGCCGGTGCCGCGTACGCCGGAGTGGGGCCCGTTCCCGGTGCCGACCGCGCTGCTCGCCGGCGGCCTGCTCGCGGGGGCCCTGCTGGCGCTGCTCGCGTCGGTGCTCGCGCGGGTGCTCGCCCGGGGCCGGGCGCGGACGGCGCGGGCGCGGCTGCTCACGGCGGTCACCCGGGTGGCGCGGGAGCGGGTCGCCAACCCCGCGGCCGCGGTGCTGGGCGACCTGGCGACGTGCCGGGAGCAGGCGCACCGCGCGGCGGGTGACCGCGGGCGCTGACCCCACGCCGGTCGGGACCGGGCCGGGCGGCGTGGGCCCGGGCCGGGTGTGGGGCCGGGCCGGTTGTGGGGTCGGGCGGCGCCGGGCCGGGCCGGGCGGGGCGTGGGGCCGGCTGGCCCCTGCCGGGCGGCGTCGGGTCGGTGCCGCTGGAGCGGTGCGGTCCGCCCCGGCCCGCCGGACGACGACGTCCCGTGCGCGCCGGTGCGGCCGACGCCACACGCGCGCCGCGCCCGCGACCGCCGGCGCGAGGGGCAGGATGCTGGGGGCGCGCCGCACGGCGCCGCACCGAGGGACGGAGGACGGATGGCCAGGCTCCGGGTGCCGGTCCAGCTGCGCTGGTCCGACATGGACGCGTACGGGCACGTGAACAACGTCGAGCTGCTGCGGCTGCTCGAGGAGGCCCGCATCGAGGCCTTCTGGGCGCACCCCGCGCCCGCCGACCCCCTCGGGGAGGGCGCGGCGCCGCGCGTCCCCGACCGCGAGACGTGGCCGACGGCTGTGCTCGACGCCGGCCCGGGCGCGCGGACCGCGACGCTCGTCGCCCGCCAGGAGGTCGAGTACCTGCGTCCCCTCGGCTACCGCCGCACGCCGGTCGTGGTCGACATGTGGATCGGCCACCTCGGCGGCGCGAGCATCGACGTCTGCTACGAGGTGCACGACGCGTCCCCCGACGACGTCGCGGCCGACGGCGCCGGGCCCTACGCCCGCGCGGTCACGACCCTCGTCCTGGTCGACGCCGCCAGCGGCTCGCCGCGCCGCATCGGCGAGACCGAACGGGCGGCCTGGCTGCCCTACGTCGAGACCCCGCCGACGTTCCGCCGCCGCGGCCGCTGACCGCCGGGCCGACCCGCCGCCCTCCGGCGGCGCCCCACTCGCCGAGATAGGGCCGTCGCGCCGACGTAGGACCGTCCTGGGTCCTATCTCGGCGCGGGGGTCCTATCTCGCGGCGCGAGCGCGGCGCGAGCGCGGCGCGAGCGCGCCGGGTGCGCGGCGGCCGGCCGGCCGTGCGCGGCGTCGCGTCGGGCGTTCGGCGCCGGCGGCGCCCGGTCAGCGGGGGAGGTCGCGGCGGGAGCGCTCCGCGGTCTCCGCGGCGCGGGCGATGTTGCGCTGCATCCCGCCGAACACCACGCCGTGGAACGGGTACACCGCCCACCAGTACAGCTGCCCGAGCAGCCCGTGCGGGTGGAACACGGCACGCTGCGCGAACCGGGTCGGCGGGGTGGTCCAGCGCTCGGGGGAGACGTCGGCCGGGCGGGCGGAGTCGTGGTCGCCCTGCTCCACGGGGGTGTCGCCGTCGGGCTCGACGCGCAGCTCCAGCCACGCCAGCCCCGGCAGCCGCATCTCGGCGCGCAGCCGCAGCAGCCGGCCGGGCTGCACCTCCTCGACGCGCCAGAAGTCCACCGCGTCGTCGACGACGAGCCGCCGGGGGTCCCGCCGACCCCGCCGCAGACCCGGTCCGCCGACGACCCGGTCCATCAGCCCGCGGACGCGCCAGGCCAGCGACCACGAGTACCAGCCGCGCTCGCCGCCGACGGACTCCAGCACCCGCCACAGCGCCGCGGGCGACGCGTCGACGTCGACGCTCCGGGCGTCCTCGTAGAGCGAGCCGCCGGCCCAGTCGGGGTCGGACGGCAGCGGCTCGGACGGCGCCCCGGGGACGCCGGCCGACGACCAGCGCGTCGTCACGTCCGCCTCGCGGATCCGGGCGAGCGCGAGCTCCAGCGCGCGGGAGAACGAGATCAGCCCTTCCGGCGGGTCGGGCACGTACTGGGCGATGTCGTGCTCGTCGCAGACGACCTCGTGGATCAGCGACTCGACCAGCGGCCGGGCGATGCCGGACGGCACGGGTGTGACCAGGCCGACCCAGTGGCTCGACAGCCGCGGGGTGAGGACCGGGACCTTGACGATCAGCCGCCGCGGCAGCCCGGCGGCCTTCGCGTAGCCCTGCATCATGTCGCGGTAGGTCAGGACGTCGGGCCCGCCGATGTCGAACTCGCGGCTGACCTCCGGCGGCATCGACGCCGAGCCGACCAGGTAGCGCAGCACGTCCCGGACGGCGATCGGCTGGATGCGGTTGTCGAGCCACTTGGGCACCGTCATGGCGGGCAGCCGCTCGGTGAGGTACCGCATCATCTCGAATGACGCGGAGCCGGAGCCGAGGATGATCGCCGCGCGCAGCACGGTCGTCGGGACGCCGGAGGCGAGCAGGATCTCGCCGACCTCCGTGCGCGACGCGAGGTGCGGGGACAGGTCCTCGGTGTCCGGCGTCAGCCCGCCGAGGTAGACGATCCGGCCGACGCCCGCCTCGCGCGCGGCCGCGCCGAACACCAGCGCCGTGTGGCGGTCGCGCTGCTCGAACCGGCGGCCGGAGCCGAGCGAGTGGATCAGGTAGTACGCGACGTCGGCGCCGTCGAGCGCCGCGCGGATCTCGTCGGGCTCGGCGGCGTCCGCCTGGGCGATCTCCACCGCGTCGTACCAGGGCCGGCCGCGCAGCCGCTCGGGCCGGCGGGCGATCGCGCGCACCCGGTAGCCGGCGGCCAGCAGCTCCGGGACCAGGCGGCCCCCGACGTAGCCGGTCACGCCGGTCACGGCCACCAGCGGGGCGTCCGGGCGCGGGCGGCCGTCGGGGCCGACGCCGGGGACGATCCCGGTGAGGGAGCGGGCGACGGGCTCGGGGAGCAGGTCGTCGGCGATGGGCGCGTCCGCGCTCGGGCCGGTCACGGCGGGGTCCTGGGGCACGTCCGCAGTCTCCGACGCTCCGGCGCGGCCCGCATCCGGTGGCACCGCCCGGGGAGGTCGGAGCCGGGCCCGCCGACGGGAGGTCCGGACCGTCCACCCCGCGGCCGGGTGCATGATCGGATCATGGGCGAGCACGGGTCGGGGGAGCAGGGCTGGGCCGCGGTCGACGCGTACCTGGTCGAGCAGCTGGTGCCGGAGAGCGCCGCGCTGGTCGCGGCGCGGGACGCCGGGCGGGCGGCCGGGCTGCCGGCTATCGAGGTCGCGCCGACGGAGGGCCGGCTGCTGTGGTTGCTGTGCCGGATCGCGGGCGCGCGGCGGGTGCTGGAGTTCGGCACGCTGGCCGGGTACAGCACGCTGTGGCTCGCCGACGCCGTCGGGCCCGAGGGCCACGTGACGACGCTGGAGATCGACCCGGCGCACGCCGCGGTCGCCCGGGACACCTTCGTGCGGGCCGGCGTCGCGGACCGCGTGCGGCTGGTCGAGGGGCCCGCGGGCGAGTCGGTCGAGGGCCTGCTCGCGCGGGGCGAGGAGGCGTTCGACCTCGTCTTCATCGACGCCGACAAGCCGAGCAACGCGCGCTACCTCGACCTCGCGGTGCGGCTGTCCCACCCGGGGACGGTGATCGTCGTCGACAACGTGGTGCGCCGGGGCGAGGTGGCCGACGCGGCGTCCGAGGACCCCCGCGTGGTCGGTTCCCGGGAGGTGCTGCGCGCGCTCGGCAGGCACCCGCGGCTGGACGCGACCGCGCTGCAGACGGTCGGCGCGAAGGGCTGGGACGGCTTCGCCCTGGCCCGCGTCCGGGACTGACGCCCTCAGGACAGCAGCGCCAGCGTCTCCTTCTCCGCGACCGCCTGGGATCGCGTGGGCCGGATGGTGCTGCCGTGCGACCACAGCTCGACGACCCGCGGGTCGATGTACGACGCCCGGCACACCGCGGGGGTGTTGCCGAGCTCGTGGGACACCGCCTTGACGACCGTGGCCACGACCCGCCGCCGCCCCCGCTCGGACTTCGGCGCCTCGCCGGACGCCGCCAGCCCGCGCGCCGCGAGCACCGTCGCGTGCCAGGTGCGGAAGTCCTTCGGGCTGGCGTCGTCGCCGAGCCGGTGCTTGACGTCCGCGCCGACCTCGGCGCTGGTGATGTCGTGCCAGCCGTCGTCGTCGCGCCACGCCAGCAGCTCGGGCCCGCCGCCGCGCCGGCGCAGCAGCGTGCCGACGAGCTCCGCGACCTGCGCGTCCTCGACGACGACGTCCCGGATCTGCCCCGACTTGGCGGGGTAGTGGAACCGCACGGCGGTCTCGGCGCCGTCGTCGTCGGCCAGGACCTGGACGTGTTCGCGGCGCAGCGTCGCCAGGCCGTAGGAGCCGTTGCGCTGCGCGTAACCCTCGCCGCCGGCCCGGAAGTACGCGAGGTCGAGCAGCCGGAACGCCAGGGCGAGGGCCTTCGCCCGCGGGAACCCCGGCAGGGCGAGGTCACGGCGCACCGACCGGCGCGCGGCAGGCAGCCGGCGCGCGACGTCGAGCACGTGGTCGTGCTTGAGCCGGTCTCGGCGCCGCCGCCACTGCTCGTGGTAGAGGTACTGGCGCCGCTGCGCGTCGTCCAGCCCGGCCGCCTGGATGTGGCCGTTGGCCCACGGACTGATCCAGACGTCCTGCCAGGCCGGCGGGATGGCCAGCGCGGTGATCCGGTCCAGGTGCTCGACGTCGGTGATCCGCGTGACGCGGTCGACGTCGAGGTAGGAGAAGCCCTTCCCCGCACGTCGCCGGGTCCACCCCGGGGAGTCGATCCTGACCCGTCGCAGCCTCACCACCGGGACACTGTGCACCGGGGTGCGGGGCCCCGCCAGCGGAGCGCCTGAGCCGTCAGGGAGGCGGCCGGGGCACCGGCCGCGCCGCGCGTCAGGCGGCCGGGACCCGGACCATGCCCTCCTGGGCGATGGTCGCCAGCAGCGCGCCGGAGCGGTCGAACACCCGGGTGCTGCCGAGCCCGCGCCCGCCCTGCGCCGACGGGCTGTCCTGGTCGAACAGCAGCCAGTCGTCGACCCGCACGTCCCGGTGCCACCACATGGCGTGGTCCAGGCTCGCCACCGACAGCCCCGGCGTGAGCCAGGACAGCCCGGCGCGGCGCAGCACCGGCTCGAGCATGATCTGGTCGCAGGCGAACGCGAGCAGCGCGCGGTGCAGCAGCTGGTCGTCGGGCAGGGCGCCCTTGGCGCGCATCCACACCCGCTGCCGGCCCTCCGGCGTCGGGGCCGGGCCCAGGTAGAGCGAGCCGCCGACGTGCCGGACGTCGAACGCGCTCTCGTGCGTCCAGAACCGGGCGACGGGGTGGTCGAGGTGGCCCATCCGGTCCATCGCCGACTCCACGTCCTCGGGTGCGGGGACGTCCGGTGCGGGCTCGGTGTGCTCGACGCCGGGCTGGTCCTCCTGGAACGAGGCGATCATCGACAGGATCGGGTCGCCGTCCTGCGCCGCGTGCGTGCGCCGCGCGGAGAACGACCGGCCGTCGCGCAACCGCTCGACCCCCAGCTCGATCGGGGTGCCGACCTCGCCCGCGCGCAGGAAGTACCCGTGCAGCGAGTGCGGCAGCCGGCCCTCCGGGACGGTACGCCCCGCCGCGACGAGCGCCTGCGCGATGACCTGGCCGCCGAACACCCGGCCGCCGGGCTTCGGCAGGTTCGTGGCGGTGAAGGCGTCCGGGCCGGCGCCGGGGGCGACGTCGAGGACGCCGAGCAGCGCGGTGATCGGGTCGGGGGCGGAGGCGGGAGCGGTCGAGGGTGCGGCGTCGGTCACGCGGGCCAGCGTCTCACGACGGCCCGCCCGGCCGGTGCGCCGTCGGTGCCGACTCGGTGCTCCCGTCGAGCCGGGTCAGCGTCCCGCGGAGTTGACCAGCGAGTGCGCGGCCCGCTCCAGGTAGTCCCACAGCGTCGCCTCGTGCAGCGGAGCCAGCCCGAGGGTGTCGACCGCCGCGCGCATGTGCCGCAGCCACCGGTCGCGCGCGTCGGGGTCGACGGTGAACGGCATGTGCCGCATCCGCAGCCGGGGGTGGCCGCGCTCCTCGGAGTAGGCGGTCGGCCCGCCCCAGTACTGCTCGAGGAACATCGTCAGCCGGCGCTTCGCGGGGCCGAGGTCCTCCTCGGGGTACATCGGCTTCAGCACCGGGTCGCCGGCGACGCCGTCGTAGAACGCGTCGACCAGCCGGGTGAACGTCACGTGGCCGCCGACGGCCTCGTAGAACGACTCGCGGCGGCGGGCCTCGGCGCTGCCCTCGGGCGCCGGGGCGACGGGGGACGCCGCGGGTGCCGCGGCGCTCAGCGGGAGGGTCGGGCCGGCCGGGCGGGGCGCGGGTGGCGGCGGCTGGTCGGTCATGGCGACAGTCTCGCACCGCGCGGGGCGGGGTCCGGGCGTCGCACCCGGTCGCGGGCCACCGCGCGGACTAGGCTGGAGCCCAGGCGACCGCCCGCGCGGGTGGCCGCGGGGGCATTCCGCAGAACAGCACCACGGGGGTTCCATTGAGCAAGGCAGAGCAGATCCTGGTGGCCCTGGGCGGCGGCGGCAACGTCGTCGACCTCGAGCCCTGCATCACGCGCCTGCGGGTCGAGGTCACCGACCCGCAGCGCGTCGACGAGGACGCCCTCAAGGCGACCGGCGCGTTCGGCGTCGTGCGCTCCGGGCGCATCGTCCAGGTCATCGTCGGCCCCGAGGCCGACAACCTGGCCGCGGAGCTCGACGGCCTGCGCTGACGCAGGTCCCGCACGGCGACGGCCCCGGCCGCACCGACCCCGAGGGGGACCGGCGCGACCGGGGCCGTCGCGCGTCCGGCGGCGGCCGTCCACCCGGCGGACCCGGCCCGGGTCGACGGCGGCGCGTCAGTCCGTCGCGGGGTCGTCCGTCGCCGACACGCGCTCGCGGTGCGCCTCCAGCGCCTCGCGCTGACCGGCGAGCGGGATGTCCGCGGCCTCCAGCGCCTCGCGGACCGCGGTGCGCAGGGCGCGGGCGACCGCCCACTGCCGCGCGGGGGCGGTGCGCTGCACGAGCTTGACCGTCACCGCGTCGAACGACAGGTCCTCGGCGGTCGTCACGGTGGCGGAGCCCTCCATCGACGGGCCGAGTGCCGGGTCCTCGGCCAGCCGCGCAGCGGCGCCGACCAGCACGTCGCCGACCCGGTCGAGGTCCGCGAAGTAGTCGACCTTCACCTCGACCACGGCGTTGGCCCAGCCCTGGGTCTTGTTGCCGACCCGGAGCATCGAGCCGTTGGGGACGTACCAGAGGGTGCCGTCGGCGTCGCGGATCTTGGTCACGCGCAGCCCGACCGACTCGACCGTGCCCTGCGCGGGGCCGACGTCGACCACGTCGCCGACGCCGTACTGGTCCTCCAGCAGCATGAACATCCCGGACAGGAAGTCCTTCACCAGGCTCTGCGCGCCGAAGCCGAGCGCGACGCCGACGATCCCGGCCGAGGCGATGAACGGGGCGATGTTCACCCCGACCTGGTCGAGCACGGACAGCACGACGACGGTGCCGATGACGATGCCGGCGGTCGAGCGCAGCACCGAGCCGATGGTCCGGGCGCGCTGGGTGCGCCGGGCGTTCGCGATCGGGTTGACCTTGCGCAGGGCCGAGGCGACCTCGGTCCCGCCGAGCGGCTTGGCGATGCCGCGCTGCAGCAGCGACGTGCCGTCGGCGATGTGCTCGGTGACGACCTTGATCAGGCGCCGGACGATCAGCAGCGCGACGGCGCCGATCACGATGATCAGCGCGATGCGCAGGCCGGGGCCGAGCAGCCAGTCGACGAGGGCGTCGGCGTTGTCGGCGAGGGCGGCGGCCGGGTCGTCGGACGCGGCCGGCAGGACGGAGGGGAGGGACGCGGCGATCACCGGTCCACGCTAGCGGCCACCCCGGCGGGGTCGCGCGGCCCGCACGCGGCCCCCACGGGACCCGCACACGCTCCCGCGCCGCACGGGCCCCGCGTCCCCGCGCGGGCGGGCGTCAGCGGCGGGCCAGGCCGGTGCGGTCCGCGACGAACTGCAGCTGCTCGACGGTCAGGGCCACGGTGCGGGACAGCGCGCGGCCGCCGTGCCCGACGCCCTTCTCCCGGCGGACCAGGACCGGCGCGTCGTCGAGCGGGGCGGAGGTCGCGGCCTGCAGCGCCGCCCCGAGCTTGCGCGCGTGCAGCGGGTCGACCCGGGTGTCGCCGTCGAAGATCGTGAACAGCGTCGCCGGGTACGCGGTGCCGTCGACCACCCGGTGGTACGGCGAGTAGGACAGCAGCCAGTCCAGCTCCCGCGGGGTGCCGGCGTCGCCGTACTCGTCGGTCCACGTCGTCCCGAGCCCGAAGTGCTGGTACCGCACCATGTCGAGCAGCGGGGCCGAGCAGACCACCGCCGCGAACGTCTCCGGGTGCTGGGTCAGCGCGGCGCCGACCAGCAGGCCGCCGTTCGACCCGCCCCAGCACGCCAGCCGGTCCGTGGTGGTCCAGCCGTCGTCGACCAGCAGCCGCGCCACGGCGTGGAAGTCGTCGAAGACGTGCTGCTTGTGCCCGCGGCGTCCGGCGCGGTGCCAGTCCTCGCCCTCCTCGCCGCCGCCGCGCAGGTTGGCGACGACGTAGACGCCGCCGGCCTCGACCCAGGCCAGCGTGGTGGCGGAGTACGCCGGGTCGAGCGAGATCTGGAAGCCGCCGTAGCCGTAGAGGATCGTCGGTGCGGGGGCGAGCGGGCGGCCGTCGGCGTCCAGCGCGTCGGCCCGCGCCACGACGAACGCCCGCACCTCGGTGCCGTCGGCGCTGGTGGCGACGACGCGCTGCACCCGCACGTCGGGCAGGTCGGCGACCACCCCGGGCGGGGCCGCCCACAGGGAGGTCGTCCCGGTCTGCGCGTCGTACCGGTGCACCTCGGCGACCGTCGTGTGGTCGGTGTACGAGAACCAGACGTCCGGGCCGCCGTCGGGGCGCGTGACCAGCCCGCCGGTGGAGCCGAGCCCGGGCAGGTCGACGGTGCCGGCGTCGCCGGGCAGCCGCTCGCCGGTCGCCGGATCGTGCACGGTGATCTCGCTGACCGCGTGCCGGCGCCAGGCCGCGACGAGCCGCCGCGGGGTCGTGTCGTCCCCGCCGCCGTCGGTGAACGCGACGTCCTCCAGCACCGCCTCGGGGTCCTCGGGCAGCAGGGTGCGCCAGTGCGGGACGCCGGGCTCCTCGGGGTCGGCGACGGCCAGCCGCCCGCGGTCGGCGCCGAGCGTGGTGTGCAGGTACAGCCGCCCGTCGCGCCCGACCCAGGCGCCGATCTCGGCGTCCTCGCCGACGGCGACCTCGCGGAAGGCGGGGACGGCGCCCGGCTCGGTCGCGGCCAGGTCGGCGATCCACACGTCGGTGCGCGGTGCGGTGCCGGCCGACGCCGAGACGATCAGCCAGCGGCCGTCGCGGGACACCGAGACGCCGTAGTAGTTGGTCATGTCGAGGCCGTCGCCGAACACCTCGAGGTCCTGCGCCGCGTCGGTGCCGACCACGTGCCGCCACACCCGGCGGTGGTACTGCTTCTCGCCCTCGGGCAGCAGGTCGGGCGCCAGGCGCCGCACGTAGAAGAACGACCGGCCGCCCGGCTCCCACGCGACGGGGGAGTACCGGGCGCGGTCGACCGGGCCCTCCACGAGCGCGCCGGTCGCGACGTCGAGCACGTGCAGCACGCTCTCCTCGGTGCCGCCGTGCGACACCTGGTACGCCAGCAGGTCGCCCTCCTTGCTCGGCTGCCACGCGTCGAGCGTGGTGGTGCCCGCGGGGTCGAGCGCCACGGGGTCGACGAGCACCCGCTCGCGCTCGCCGCCCGGGGACGCGGGGTCCGGCTCCGCCACGACGACCACCGCGTGCTCCTGGTCGCCGGTGCGCCGGGAGAAGAACCGGCGGTCGCCGCGCCAGGCGGGCACGCCCACGAAGCCGGCGCCGAGCAGCGCGCGCAGGCGCTCGGTCAGCGGGCCGGTCGCGAGCGGGCCGTCCGCGAGGTCGCCGGCCGTGACCCGCGCGCGGTACGCGGAGTACAGGTCGTCCTGCGCGGTGGACCAGGCCTCCGTCTCCGGGTCCTCGGGGTCCTCCAGCCAGCGGTACGGGTCGGCGACGGCGCGGCCGTGCAGGTCCTCGACCAGGTCGAGGCGGCGGGCGGCGGGGTAGCCGGTCGCGGTCGGCGTCGCGGCGGCGGCGACGTCGGCGGGCTCGGTGGCGGCGGGCTCGGCGGTCATGCGCGCCACCCTACGGCCCCGGCCGCGGGGGCCCGGTGCCGCGGCGGCGCGGGTCCCGCACCCGCACCCACCAGCGCGGCTGCCCGGCGTGACCCGCGCCCCTCTGGCAGGATCGGCGTGTGGCCGAGCACACACCCTCCCCGTCCCTGCTGGACCTGGCGCGGGCGCACGGCGTCGCCACCGAGTTCCAGGAGTTCAACGGCGGGATGCGCGACGTCGCCCCCGCCACCCTGGTCGCCGTGCTGGGGGCGCTCGGCGTGGACGCCTCGACGCCCGAGCGGGTCGAGGTCGCGCTGCGGCACGCCGAGGACGCCCCGTGGCGCCGGGTGCTGCCGCCGGTCGTCGTGGTCCGGCAGTCCGACGCCGTGCAGGTCCCGGTGCACGTCACGCACGGCGACCAGGTGCGGGCGTGGGTCGAGGTCGACGGCGCCGAGGGGCGCGGCCGGCGCGCCGCGGGCGCGGTGACCGAGCGGGTCGAGCTGGAGCAGGCCGACGTCCTGGTGGAGCCGCGCACGGTCGACGGCCGGCAGGTCGGGCGCGCGACGTTCACCGTGCCGGCCGGGCTGCCGCTCGGCTGGCACCTGCTGCGCACGTCCGGCCCGTCCGGGGAGGCGGCGAGCCCGCTGGCCGTGACGCCCGACCGGCTGGCGCTGCCGGCCGCGCTCGACGAGAAGCGCGCCTGGGGCCTGATGGTGCAGCTGTACTCGGTGCGCTCGCGGGCGTCCTGGGGCGCGGGCGACCTGCGGGACCTGGCCGACCTGGCGTGGCTCTCGGGGCACGAGGCGGGTGCGCAGTTCCTGCTCATCAACCCGCTGCACGCCGCCGAGCCGGTGCCGCCGCTGACGCCGTCGCCGTACCTGCCCACCACGCGCCGGTTCGTGAACCCGCTGTACCTGCGCGTCGAGGACGTCCCCGAGACGGCGTACCTGTCGTCCGCCGACCGGGCGCTCGTCGAGTGGTCGGCCGAGCAGGCGCTGGCCCTCGACACCGACGACGGGCCCATCGACCGGGACGTGGTCTGGGCCGCCAAGAAGGCCGCGCTGGAGGTGGTGTTCGCCGCGCCGCGGTCCGCCGCCCGGCAGTCGGCGTTCGACGACTTCCGCCGACGCGAGGGGCGGGGGCTGGAGGACTTCGCGCTGTGGTGCGCCCTGGCCGAGCGGCACGGCCCGCCGCCGTGGCCCGCCGACCTGCGCGACCCCGCCGCGCCCGGCGCCCTGCGCGCCCGCACCGAGCTCGCCGAGCGCGTGCAGTTCTACTGCTGGCTCCAGTGGCTGTGCGACGAGCAGCTCGCCACCGCCCAGCGCACCGCCCACGAGGCCGGCATGTCGATCGGCGTCATGCACGACCTCGCCGTCGGCGTGCACCCGGACGGCTCGGACGCGTGGGCGCTCGGGTCGGTGCTGGCGCGCGGCGCGTCGGTCGGGGCGCCGCCGGACATGTACAACCAGCAGGGCCAGGACTGGTCGCAGCCGCCGTGGCACCCCGCCGAGCTCGAGCGGGTCGCGTACCGGCCGTACCGGGACATGCTGCGCACCGTGCTGCGGCACGCGGGCGCCGTCCGGATCGACCACATCATCGGGCTGTTCCGGCTGTGGTGGATCCCGCAGGGCAACAGCCCCGCCGAGGCCACCTACGTCCGGTACGACCACGACGCGATGATCGGCATCCTCGCGCTCGAGGCGCACCGCGCGGGTGCGGTCGTCATCGGCGAGGACCTCGGGAACGTCGAGCCGTGGGTGCGCGAGTACCTGCTGGACCGCGGCGTGCTGGGCACCTCCATCCTGTGGTTCGAGAAGGACGGCGAGGGCCGCCCGCTGCCGCCCGAGGACTACCGCCGGCTCGCGCTGTCCTCGGTGACGACGCACGACCTGCCGCCGACGGCCGGCTACCTCGCCGAGGAGCACGTCGCCCTGCGCGAGCGGCTGGGGCTGCTGACCGAGCCGGTCGAGCAGGTGCGGCGGGCCGCCCGGGCCGAGCGCGAGGCGATGCTGGCGGTGCTGCGCGAGCGCGGCCTGCTCGGCGACGACCCCACCGAGCGGGAGGTCGTGGAGGCGCTGCACCGGTACGTGCTCCGCACGCCGAGCGTGCTGGTCGGGGTCTCGCTGGCCGACGCCGTGGGGGAGCGCCGCGCGCAGAACCAGCCCGGGACCGACCAGGAGTACCCGAACTGGCGCGTGCCGCTGGCGGACGGCGCCGGGCGGCTGGTCCTGCTGGACGACCTGTTCACCAACGCGCGGCTGCGGTCGCTCGCGTCGGTGCTCGCCGAGGGCTGACGCCGCGCGGGTGGTCGGGCCGCGGGGACGGCAGGGGGCGCCGGGGCGTCGTCGGGCGCGTCGTTAGGCTGCCCCGATGACGACCTGGCCCCCGCGGCGCGTGCGCGTCGTCGGCAACTCCGGCGCGGGCAAGACGACGTTCGCCCGCGCGCTCGCGCGGCGCCTCGGCGTCCCGCACCGCGAGCTCGACGAGGTGTTCTGGGGGCCGGGCTGGGTGAAGAAGGACCCCGAGGTCGCGCGCGGGATCCTGCGGGAGTTCCTCGACGGGGCACCCGGCGGGTGGGTGGTCGACGGCAACTGGAACGACGTCCGGCAGGGGCTGGCCGACGACGTGGACGCCGTCGTGTGGCTCGACTACCCGCGGCCGCTGGTCATGGCGCGGGTCGTCCGCCGGACGCTCGCGCGGGCGGTGCTGCGCCGGCCGATCTACCACGGCAACACCGAGTCGCTGGCGTCGCTGGTGCGCACCGACCCGGAGGAGAACATCGTGCTCTGGTCGTGGACGGAGCACGCCGCCTACCGGGAGCGCTACCGGCGCCTCGCGGCGACGGGGACGGTCCCGGTGGTGCGCCTGCGCACCCCGCGCGCGGCGCGCCGCTGGCTGGCGGCCCTCCCGCAGGCGGCGCCGGCACCCGCCGAGCGCGCCGCGCCCGCCGCGCCCGCCGCGCCCGCCGCGCCCGCCGGGCGTTCGCCGAGATAGGACCGCTGCGGCGAGATAGGGCCGAGGACGGTCCTATCTCGCCGCGGGGGCCCTATCTCGGCGATCGACCCCCTGGGTCGCGGCAGGACGACCGATCTCGACGCTGACGCCGGCGTCGCCCGGGACGGCGACGCGCCCGGTGCCCGGCCCCCGCGAGCGAGGGTCGGGCGCCGGGCGCGTCGTGCCGGGCCGGGGTGCGGGTCAGGCCTCGTGGTAGTGGCGGTCGGCCGCCTGGGCCGCGAGCAGCCGGCGCACGCCGTCGCGGGCCTCGACCACCAGCCGGCGCAGCGCCGGGGCCGCGTCCGGGTGCGCGGCCAGCCACGCGTCGGTCGCCCCGGCCACGTCGACCGCGCCGTCGCCGGCGTCGTCCGCCAGCTCGGTCGGGTACAGGCCGGTCACGATGTTCTGCGCCATCTCGTTGGTCTTCTCCGACCACACGCGCTCGAGCCCGTCGAAGTACGGCGCCACGAACGGGCGGAGCAGCGTGCGGTCGTGCACGCGGCCGAACCCGCCGATGGTCGCGGCCTGCAGGGCGTTCGGCAGCGCGTCGGAGTCGACGACCGCGGCCCAGGCGGCGGCCTTGGCGTCGGCGGTCGGCAGCGCCGCGCGGGCCGCCGCCGCGGCGCGCTGGCCGGTCGCGGTCGGGTCCGCCGCGAGCTGCGCGTCGATCTCCGCCTCGCCCGCGCGGTCGCCGGCGACCAGCGAGGTCAGCAGCTCCCAGCGCAGGTCGGTGTCGATCGACAGGCCGTCCAGCCGGGTGCCGCCGTCCAGCAGCGCCGCGACGGCGTCGAGCTGCTCGGGGGTCGAGGCGCGGGCCGCGAACGCCTTGACGAGCTGCAGCTGGGTGTCGCTGCCGCCCTCGGCGTCGGTCGCGAGCGTCCACAGCGTGTCCGCGGCGGCGACCTCGGTGGCCGACCGGTGCTCGGCCGCCACGTACAGGTCGAGCGCGGTGTGCAGCTGGCGGAGCAGCACCAGGACGACCGAGGAGTCCGTCTCGTGCGCGATGCTGCCGAGCAGCAGGTCGACGTAGTCGCGCGCGGGGGTCTCGCCGTCGCGGGTCGCGTCCCAGACCGCCGCCCAGACCAGCGTGCGCGGGAGCGACTCGGTGAAGTGGCCGAGGTGCGCGATCGCGGTGGCGAGCGAGCGCTCGTCCAGCCGGACCTTGGCGTAGGCCAGGTCCTCGTCGTTGAGCAGCAGCAGGTCGGGCCGCTTCGTGCCGACGAGCTCGGGCACCTCGGTGCGCTCGCCGTCGACGTCCAGCTCGACGCGCACGACGCGCTCCAGGCGGGTCTCGCCGGAGGCGTCCGCGACGACGTCGTAGCCGCCGACCACGAGGCGGTGCGGGCGCTGCACTGGGTGGGTGGCGGGCACCTCCTGGCGCACGGCCAGCGCGGTGATCCGCTCGACGCCGTCCTCGCCGACCTCGGAGGTGATCTCCGGGCGCAGCAGCGTCACGCCGGACTGCTCCAGCCACAGCGCCGACCACGCCGACAGATCGCGGCCGGAGGTGGCCTCGAGCTCGGTGAGCAGGTCGCGCAGCTCGGTGTTGCCCCAGGCGTGCTTCGCGAAGTACTGCCGGACGCCCGCGAAGAACTGCTCCTGGCCGACCCACGCGACGAGCTGCTTGAGCACGCTCGCGCCCTTGGCGTAGGTGATGCCGTCGAAGTTGACCTCGACGTCCTCCAGGTCGCGGATGTCCGCGGCGATCGGGTGCGTCGACGGCAGCTGGTCCTGGCGGTAGGCCCAGCCCTTCTCCAGCGAGGAGAACGTGGTCCAGGCGGTGGTCCAGCGGGTCGCCTCGGCCGTCGCCAGCGTGGAGGCGTACTCGGCGAACGACTCGTTCAGCCACAGGTCGTCCCACCAGCGCATGGTGACCAGGTCGCCGAACCACATGTGGGCGAGCTCGTGCAGGATCGTCACCGCGCGGCGCTCGACCGTGGCCTCCGGCACCTTGGACCGGAACACGTAGGACTCGAGGAACGTGACCGCGCCGGCGTTCTCCATCGCGCCCGCGTTGAACTCCGGCACGAACAGCTGGTCGTACTTGGCGAACGGGTACGGGAAGTCGAACTGCTCCTCGTAGAACGCGAAGCCGGCCCGCGTGATGTCGAGGATGTTGTCCGTGTCCAGGTGCTGCGCGAGCGAGCCGCGGCAGTAGACGCCGAGCGGGATGGTGCGGCCGTCGCGCGACGTGAGCTCGCCGTGCTCGTGGTGGTACGGGCCCGCGACCACCGCGGTGATGTACGAGGACACCCGCGGCGTCGGCTCGAACGTCCAGGTCGCGGTGCCCTCGTCGCGGCCGCCGTTGCGGTTGCTGCCGCCCTCGACGGGGACGGGGTCGCCGACGGCGGGGGAGTTCGACACGACCACCCAGTGCGCGGGCGCGGTCACCGTGAACGCGAAGGTGGCCTTGAGGTCGGGCTGCTCGAACACGGCGAACACGCGCCGGGAGTCGGCCACCTCGAACTGGGAGTACAGGTACACCTCGTCGTCGACCGGGTCGACGAACCGGTGCAGGCCCTCGCCGGTGTTCATGTAGGCCGCGTCGGCGACGACGACGACCTCGTTCTGCTCGGCGAGGCCGTCGAGGCGGATGCGCGAGTCGGCGACGACCTCGGCCGGGTCGAGCTCGGTCCCGTTCAGCACCACGCGGTGCACGGTCGGCGCGACGAGGTCGAGGAACGTGCCGGCGCCGGCCTCCCGGGCGGTGAACCGGACGGTCGTCGTCGAGGTGAACGTCACCGGCCCCGTCGTCAGGTCGAGCGCCACGTCGTAGGACTGGACGTCGACCAGGGCGGCCCGGGTCCGGGCCTCGTCGCGGGTCAGGTTCTCTGCGGGCACGCGGGGTCTCCTCGTGGAACGTCGGTCGCAGGTCTGCGGGGGACAGCCTCGCTGAGGCGTCGCCGCATCATTCCACCACCCGGCGGGTGCGTGCGTCCGCCGGGCTCCCGCCCCCGCGTGACACGGCCCCCCGGTTCCGGGGCATGATGGCGGGCGGCGCGGTCGACCGGACGGCGCCCGCGTCCGCGCGCACGCACCCGACGTCGACAGCCCGAGGAGCCCTCCCAGTGACCGAGACGACCGCGCCCGACCGCGACACCGCCGACTTCTGGTTCGACCCCGCGTGCCCCTGGGCGTGGATGACGTCGCGCTGGATGACCGAGGTGCAGCGGGTCCGCGACGTCGACGTCCGCTGGCACGTGATGAGCCTGTCCGTGCTCAACGAGGGCCGCGACCTCCCCGACGAGTACCGCGCGCTGATGGACGACTCCTGGGCGGCCGTGCGCGTGCTGACCGCCGCCAAGGAGCTGTACGGCGCCGAGCACCTCAAGCCGCTGTACGACGCGCTGGGCACGCGCCGGCACCCGGGCGGCCGCTCGGACACCTGGGCGATCATCCGGGAGTCCCTGGACGAGGTCGGGCTGCCGCAGTCGCTCGTCGCGTACGGCGACACCGACGAGTTCGACGAGCAGCTGCGGGCCTCGCACGCCGAGGCGATCGCGCTGGTCGGCGACGAGGTCGGCACCCCGGTCGTCGCCGTCAACGGCACCGCCTTCTTCGGCCCCGTGATGACGCCGGCCCCGAAGGGTGAGGAGGCCGGCCGCTTCTGGGACGGCTTCGTCCTGATCACCGGCGTGCCCGGGTTCTACGAGCTCAAGCGCACCCGCACCAAGGGCCCCGTCTTCGACTGAGCGCCGGCCGCGCGCCCGCCCCCCGGGTGCGCGCCGCCCCCGCCCCACCCCCGGAGGTAGCAGATGGCAGCCCTCGCGAACCTGAGCCGCGGCGTGAAGATCTTCCTCGCCGTGGACGTCGTGCTGGTCCTCGGCCTGGTCGTCGCGGCGATCGTCGTGCTCGGCGGCGGATCCGACGGCGGGACGACCGCGGACCCGTCGGCGCCCGCCTCGCAGGCCGCGTCCGGCGCCGCGACCGACGGCGCCACGTCCGGCGCGACCAGCGACGTCGCGACGTCGTTCGCGTCCCCGACCGGCAACATCGCGTGCACCATGTCGCCCGACGGCGTGACCTGCACGATCGCGAACATCCAGTACTCGGTGCCCGCGTCCGAGGGCTGCACCGGCACCACCGGGCACACCGTGGTGCTCAACGAGTCCGACGGCGTCACGACGCCCTGCGTCGAGGGGCCGGCGCCCGCGCCCGCCTCGGCGGACACCCCGGTGCTGGAGTACGGGCAGACGCAGACGGTCGGGCCGTACACCTGCACCAGCGGGTCGAACGGCATGTCCTGCGTGGTGGACGAGACCGGGGCCGGGTTCCGGGTGGCGACGGCGGCGCTGACGACGCTGCCGTGACGGGCGGCCCGCTCGCGCAGGCCTGACGACGCGCCGCGGCGCCCGCCCCCCGGCCGGGGACGGGCGCCGCGGTCGTCCGTCACCAGATGCGCACGCGCTCCTCGGGCGCGAGGTACAGCCCGTCGCCGGGCTGCACGTCGAACGCCGTGTAGAACTCGTCCACGTTCCGCACCACCGCGTTGCAGCGGACCTCGTCCGGGGAGTGCGGGTCGACCGCGAGCCGGCGGATGATCTCCTCGTCGCGGCCCTTGGCCCGCCAGACCTGCGCCCAGCCGAGCAGCACCCGCTGGACGCCGGTGAGGCCGTCGACCTCGGGCGCCTCGTCCAGCGGCCGGCCGAGCGCGATGCGGTAGGCCTTCAGCGCGATGGACAGGCCGCCCAGGTCGCCGATGTTCTCGCCGATGGTGAGCGCGCCGTTCACGTGGTGCGACCCGTTCAGCTGGGCGGGCGAGAACGCGTTGTACTGCTCGATGAGCGCCGACGTGCGCTTCTCGAACTCCGCGCGGTCCTGCTCGGTCCACCAGTCCTCGAGCCGGCCCTGGCCGTCGTACTTCGAGCCCTGGTCGTCGAAGCCGTGGCCGATCTCGTGCCCGATGACCGCGCCGATGCCGCCGTAGTTCACGGCGTCGTCCGCGTCGGCGTCGAAGAACGGCGGCTGCAGGATCGCGGCGGGGAACACGATCTCGTTCATGCCGGGGTTGTAGTAGGCGTTGACCGTCTGCGGGGTCATGAACCACTCGTCGCGGTCGATCGGCCTGCCGATCTTGTGCAGCTCGTAGTCCTGCTCGAACGCGGACGCGCGGCGGACGTTGCCCACCAGGTCGTCGGCGCGCAGGTCGAGGCCCGAGTAGTCGCGCCACTTGACCGGGTAGCCGATCTTCGGGGTGAACGCGTCGAGCTTGGCGAGGGCCTTGGCCCTGGTGTCCTCGCCCATCCAGTCGAGCGCGGTGATGGACTCGCGGTACGCCTCGACCAGGTGACCGACGAGCACCTCCATCCGCTCCTTGTGCGCCGGCGGGAAGTGCCGGGCGACGTAGACCTCGCCGACGGCCTCGCCGAGGACGCCCTGCACGAGCGAGACGCCGCGCTTCCACCGGTCCCGCAGCTCCTGGGCGCCGGTCAGCGTGCGGCCGTGGAAGTCGAAGTTCGCCTCGACCAGCTCGGAGGACAGGTACGGGGCCCGCGCGCTGATCGCGTGGTACGCCAGCCAGGCCTGCCAGTCCTCGACGGGCTCCGACGCCCAGAGGCCGGCGAACGCGGTCGCGAACGACGGCTCGCGGACCACCAGCTCGTCGAGCGAGCCCTGCGGGGCGCCGAGCGCGCGGGACCACGCCTCCCAGTCGAAGCCCGGCGCCGTCGTCGCGAGGGCGGCGAGCGTCGTCGGGTTGTAGGTGAGGTCGGCGTCGCGGTCCTTGACGACGTCCCAGTGGCCCGCGGCGATCATCGTCTCGAGCGCGACGACCCGGCCCGCTGCCTCGTCCGCGGCCGCCTCGTCCGCGGACCAGCCGCCCAGGCGCAGCATCCGCGCGACGTGCGGGCGGTAGGCCGCGAGCACCGACGCGTACTGCTCGTCGCGGTAGTACGACTCGTCGGGCAGGCCGAGGCCCGACTGGTACAGGTAGACGACGTACCGCTCGGGGTCCTTGGCGTCGTTGTCCACCCAGAACCCGGTGCCGGCGGCGGCGCCGGTGCGCTGCAGGGTGCCGAGGACGTCCGTGAGGTCCTGGCGGGTGGTCGCGGCGGCGATCGCCGACAGGTCGGGTCGCAGTGGCTCGGTGCCGGAGGCCTCGACGGCGTCGGTGTCCATGAACGACGCGTAGAGCGCGCCGATCTGGGCCTGCACCCCGGTGGCCTCCGCGGCCTCGCCCGCCTCGACGATGATGTCCCGGACCTGCTCCTCGGCCTGGTCGTGCAGCGCGCGGAACGAGCCGTCCATCGCCCGGTCGGCGGGGATCACGTGCTCGGCCACCCACCGGCCGTTGACGTGCGCGTACAGGTCGTCCTGGGGCCGGACGGCCGGGTCGAGGGCCGAGGTGTCGATGCCGCTGCGGGTCATGGTCGAGGGGGGTCCCTTCCGGTCGGGCAGGCGCGCGGCCGCGCACCGGGAGCCAGCCTAGGTCGCGGGGGTGACGGAGCGCTGCCCCGGGTGGCGGCGGCCGGGACGCGGACGGTCGCGACGCCGCGGCCGGGCGTGCGGCAGGATGGCCCCATGCGTATCCATGTCGCCGCTGACCACGCCGGGTTCGAGCTGAAGGTCGCGCTGGTCGAGCACCTGCGCGCCGCGGGGCACGACGTCGTCGACCACGGCGCCGCCGAGTACGACCCGCAGGACGACTACCCGGCCGTGTGCTTCGCCGCGGGGGAGGCCGTCGTGGCCGACCCGGGCAGCCTGGGCGTCGTCATCGGCGGGTCCGGCAACGGCGAGCAGATCGCCGCGAACAAGGTCGCCGGCGTGCGCGCCGCCCTGGCGTGGAACACCGACACCGCGCGGCTGGGCCGGCAGCACAACGACGCGAACGTCGTCGCGATCGGCGCCCGGCAGCACTCGGTCGACGAGGCGCTGGAGCTGGTCGACGTCTTCGTGAACGAGCCGTTCTCCCAGGACCCGCGCCACCAGCGCCGGATCGACCAGCTCGCGGCGTACGAGGCCGCGCGCGCCTGACGCGCTCCTCGCCCGCGCCGCGCGCGCCTGACGCGCTCCTCGCCCGCGCCGCGCGCGCCTGACGCGCCCGCCGAGTCTCCACCGCGTGCCTGTCCCCGACGACCGGGGCGCAGGCGAGAAGTGGAGACTCGGCGAGGCGACGCTCAGAAGACCCAGGGGCACACCGGGGCGACCGGCCAGCCGAAGGCGGTCGCCGCGCGGTGCAGCGCGTCCGGGCGCGCGGCCGTGACCTGGCCGGCCGCCGCCAGGGCCGCGAGGCTGCGACCGCCCAGGTAGGCGGCGCCGAGCTCGCGCACGTCGAGCTCCAGGTCCGGCGCGACCGCACCGGCCGGCTCGACGCGCGCGCCGTGGGTGCCGTCCGCCCCGGCCTCGCCCGTGACCAGCCGCCACGCGCCGTCGTTGGCGGGCAGCAGGCCGTCCCGGACCCGGAGCACCACGTCGAGCGGCGCCGCGTACCGGCGGCCCGCCAGCGCGGCGGGCACGTCGAGCAGCCGCACCCACAGGTTGTCGCTGACCCGGGGGACCGGGCGCCGGGTGTCGACCAGCAGGGCGAGCAGCGGGTCGTCGACCGGCAGCATCCCGGTGGTGACCTTCGCCGTCAGGTCCAGGTCGAGCAGCACCGACCACAGCCGGTGCGCCGCCGCGGCGTCGACCGCTGCGGACAGCCGCACCTGCACGGGGTACTCCGCGCCGCCGTCGCCCCAGGTCTGCGTGCGGCGCAGGATCGCGAAGGCGCGGGGGCTGCCGTCGGGGGCGTGCACGGTGAGGAGCCGCGCCTGCTCGCCGCCGCTGCGCCACGCCGCCGGGTCCGCCACGGCGATCCGGCGCAGGGCGTCCGACCCGCGGCGGATCCAGCCCGGCCGACCCCGCCCCGCGGCGGCGTACACGTCCTCGACCACGCCCTCGTGCGCGGTCGGGTCGAGCGTCGCGAACCGGACGGTGAGGTCGGCGGACCCGGGGACGTCCCGCAGCGCGGCGCCCCGCGGCATCGTCAGGCGGAGGTGGTCCGAGGCGGAGCCGTAGCCGAACCGGCCGTAGATCCCGGGCTCGGCGGCGAACAGCGCCGACACGTGCTCGCCGCGGGCCAGCGACCGGTCGAGGTGCGCCCGCATCATCGTGGACAGCAGACCGCGGCGGCGGTGGTCCGGCCGCACGCCGACCCAGGTGAGCCCGGCGCACGGCACCGACCCGCCGGGGGTGGGCAGCGCGAACGCGTAGGACCCGTGCACGGCGACGATCTCGCCGTCCTCGGTCTCGACCGCGACCGCCCGGTCCAGGGGGACCGCGAACGGCACCTCGGCGTCGAGCCCCGGGTCGCGGGCCGGCTCGGCGAAGGCCATGCCGTCGACGGCCCGGTAGTCCTCGACGCGGTCGGCGGTGATCTCGAACAGGCGGTACCCGGTGGTGGTGGCGGCGCTCATGGTCGCCATCCTGCTGGTCGCCGTCGCGGCGGGTCACGCGTTTTCCCCCACCGACCCTCCCGTCGCGGCACCTGGTCGCGCCCTCAGCGTGCTGGGTACTCTCGCCGCGTGACGACCCTGCGCCGGCCGACCCCGCCGCCGGTGCCGCGCGGGCTCCCGCCCGCGCGCCGGCGCCGTGCCGCGAGCGCGCTGGACCGGGTCCGGGCGTGCCTGGGGCGGTACGGCGTCGGCTCGCAGCGGGCGCTGACCACGCTGCTCGTCGGGCTCACGCTCCTGGCGTCCGCGGGCATCGTGTGGGCCCGGCCCTGGGTGCCGCCGTCGACGTTCATCCTCATCGAGCTGCTCGGCGCGTTCCTGCTCCGGATGCGCGGCATGGTCGTGCTGTGCGCGGCGATCGTGGTGCAGTTCGTCGCGATCCCGCTCGCGGGCCTGGGGGAGTTCACGCCCGGCACGTTCGTCCTGCAGGGCATCGCGATCGGGGCGCTGCTGGCATTCGCGGCGCACCGGGAGCGGCTCGGCCTCCAGGGGGCGCCGGGGGAGCTGATGCTCGTCGACCTGCGGGACCGGCTCGCCGCCCACGGCGTCGTGCCGACGCTGCCCGAGGGCTGGCGCGTCCAGACCGCGCTGCACTCGGCGCACCGCGAGGCGTTCTCGGGCGACTTCCTGGTCACGGCGCTGCGCGAGCAGGGCACGGTGCTGGAGATCGCCCTGGTCGACGTGTCCGGCAAGGGCCAGGGCGCCGGGGTGCGCTCGCTGCAGCTCTCCGGCGCGCTCGCCGGGCTGATCGGGCAGCTGCCCGCCCCGTCGTTCCTGCCGGCGGCGAACGCCTACCTGCTCGGGCAGGACTGGGAGGAGGGCTTCGCGACGGCGGTGCACGTGAGCCTGGTCCTCGCGACCGGCGAGTACACCGTGGCGTCCGCGGGTCACCCGCCGCCGGTGCACCTGCACGCCGGCTCCGGGGCGGTCGAGCTGGTCGAGGTCCGGGGCGGGCCCGCGCTCGGGGTCCTCGCGGGCGCGGCGTTCCCCGCGGTGCGGGGCCGGATCGACCCCGGCGACACGCTGCTGCTGTACACGGACGGCCTGGTCGAGACGCCCGGCGGCGACCTGGACCTGGGGATCGACCGGCTCCGCGGGGCCGCCGAGGGCGTGCTGGCCACGGGGCGGGGCGGGGCGGACGACGTGCTGGTGCAGATCGGCGCGGGCGAGGGCGACGACCGGGCGCTCGTGCTGGTGCGGAGGGGCTGAGTGGACGAGGCGTACCTGGAGGCGGTGCTCGACGTCGTCGACGCCATCCCGGCCGGCCGGGCGATGACCTACGGGACGATCGCCGAGGTGGTGGCCGACCGGTTCGTCGCCGAGGGGCTGGCGGCGCGCGGCGGCCCCCGGCAGGTCGGGCAGATCATGTCCCGCGGCGGTTCGGGGGTGCCGTGGTGGCGGGTGGTGAACGCCTCCGGGGCCCCGCCCGCGCACCACGCGCGGGCGGCGCTGGAGCACCTGCGCGCGGAGGGCACGCCGCTGTCGGCGGACGGCACCCGCGTGGCGCTCCGCCGCGCGATCTGGTTCCCGGACGACTGACCGCCCCGCGCCGCGCCGCGCCGTCCGCCTCGCCGCCCTCCCGGCCTCTGTCCGGGCGGCCGCCCGCCCGCCGACCCGTGGCGCCGAGATAGGACCTCCCGCCCGAGGTAGGACCGTCGGGGGTCCTACCTCGGCGCGCAGGTCCTATCTCGGCGAGCGGGGGGCGGGCCGGGTCGGGCGGAGCGGGGCGGGCCGGGCGGGTCGGGCGAGCGGACGGGCCGGGCTCAGTGCGCGGGGACCGCGGCCGGGTTGGCCGGGGCCTCCGCCTGCGCGCCGGCGGCCGCCGGGGCCGCCGCCGCGCGGGCCGCCCGGTCGGAGCGGGTGCGGAACACCAGGGCCGCCATGACGGCGCCGCCGGCGAAGATCGCCGCCGACCACGCGTAGGCGGTGTCGAAGCTGTGCAGCGCGGCCTGGGCCGCCACCTCGGGGGTCACCGGGGCGTGGTCCGCGAGGTACGCGGTCGCGGCGGTCGCGGCGAGCGTGTTCAGCAGCGCCGTGCCGATCGCGCCGCCGACCTGCTGGCTCGTCGACACCAGGGCCGACGCGGCGCCGGCGAGCCGCGGGGCGACGCCGAGCGTGGCCAGCTGGAACGACGCGGGCATGATCGACGCCATCCCCATGCCCATGAGGATCAGCCCGGGCAGCACGTGCGCGGCGTAGGTGCTGTCCACCTCGAGGCGGGTGAAGGTCAGCATGGCGGTCGCGGCGAGCAGCATGCCGATCGGCACGAGCACCTTGGGCCCGAACCGGGGGATGAGCAGGTTCGACTGGATCTGCGCGGTGACGATGATCGACAGCACCATCGGCAGGAACGCGACGCCGGTCCGCATCGGCGTGTACCCGAGCGTCGACTGCAGGTAGTACGTGAGGAACAGGAACACGCCGAACATGCCCGACCCCGCGACCAGGATCGCGAGGAACGAGGCGCCGCGGTCCCGGTCCAGCACGACGTCCAGCGGCAGCACCGCGTTGGCGGCGGTGCGCTGCCGGATGACGAACGCGACGAGCAGCACGACGCTCGCGGCGAGGGGGCCCCAGGTCAGCGGCGAGTCCCAGCCCTGCGGCTCGGCCTGCGAGAAGCCGAACACGAGGGCGAACAGCCCCGCGGAGCCCTGCAGGACGCCCGGGACGTCGAGCCGGTGCCCGGCCGCCCCGCCGGCGCGGGGGAGCAGGACGGCGCCCGCGACCAGGGCGACCGCCGCGATCACGACGTTGACGTAGAGGTTCCAGCGCCAGTTGAAGTTCTCGGTGAGGTAGCCGCCGAGCAGCAGGCCGATGGCGCCGCCCATGCCGGCGATGGCGCCGAAGATGCCGAACGCGCGGGCGCGCTCCTTCGGCACGGTGAACGTGGTGGTCAGCACGGACAGCGCCGCGGGGGCGAGCACGGCGCCGAAGACACCCTGCAGGGCGCGGGCCGCGACCAGCAGCTCGAACGTGCCGGCGGCGCCGCCGAGGGCCGAGGACACGGCGAAGCCGACCAGGCCGATGAGGAACATGCGCCGACGGCCGAACATGTCGGACAGCCGGCCGCCGAGCAGCAGCAGGCTGCCGAACGCGAGGGCGTAGGCGGTGACGATCCACTGCCGGTCGTTGTCGCTGAAGCCGAGCTCCGCCTGGGCGGAGGGCATGGCGATGTTCACGATGGTGGCGTCGAGGACGACCATCAGCTGCGCCAGCGCGACGGTGGCGAGGACGAGCCAGCGGCGCCCGGGGGGCGGCGTGGGTGCGGAGGACGAGGACATACGGGTGCTCCGGTCAGGACGACGGTGTGGGGGGATGGCACGACCGTAAACCAGGACCGGGCAGTTTCGAAACCCCCGAGTCTCGATTTGTTTCCGCGGCGCGGGGCGGGCATGATGGCGACGTCGAGAGGAGCCCGGATGGCCGCGCGCGAGGACGTCGCGGTCGTGGGCGCGCCCGCGGGCGGGACCGCCGCCGCCCGCCGACCCGGCCGACGGCGTGACGAGTCCAAGGACGAGGTCATCCTCGCCGCGGCCCGCGAGCTGCTGATCGAGCGCGGCTACGACGGCATGACCATGGACGCGGTCGCCGAGCGCGCCGGGGCGGGCAAGTCGACCGTCTACCGCCGGTGGCCCTCCAAGGTGCAGCTCACGGTCGACTGCCTGCTGTGCGCGAAGCAGATGACGATCGACGAGGTCCCCGACACCGGGTCGATCCGCGACGATCTGCTGAGCATCTTCGTGCGGGCGACCCGGATGAAGAGCGACGACCTGATGACCGGCCTGCTCACGGCGGTCCGCGAGGAGCCCGAGGTGCGCGCGGTGTTCCACGAGCAGTTCGTGGCTGGCCGGGTCCGGCTCGCGCGCGAGGTCCTCGAGCGCGCGCGGCTGCGCGGGGAGACCGCGCCGGGCGTCGACCTCGACATGGTCGCGGCGGTCGCTCCGGCGATGGTGCACTACCGCAAGGTGGTGGCGCACCGGCCGATGGACGCCGAGTTCGCCGAGCGCCTCATCGACACGATCATCCTGCCCCTGGCCACGGGCCGCCCGGCCGACGCCGCGGTGGGCGAGCAGGCCCTCCTCGCCGACGCGCGCTGACGCCGCGCTGACGCGCCGCGCCGCCGCCCGCCCGCGCCCACCTCACGCCGGCACGACGCCGAGATGGCAACTCTCGGCTGCGGCGGGCCGCCCGCGCACAGCCGAGAGTTGCCATCTCGGCGGAGGGGTTCTACGCGAGGGCGCGCTTGCTGCTGATCACGCCCGTGTCGAAGCCCGCGAGGTGGAGGCCGCCGTGGAAGCGGGCGTGCTCGATCTTGACGCAGCGGTCCATCACGACCGTCAGGCCGGCGGCCTCGCCGCGCGCCGCGACCTCCTCGTGCCACGAGCCGAGCTGCAGCCACAGGGCCTTCGCGCCGACCGCGAGCGTCTCGTCGAGCACCGTGGGCAGGTCGTCGTGCCGGCGGAACACGTCCACCAGGTCCGGGACGACCGGCAGCGCGTCGAGCGACGGGTACACCGGCTGCCCGAGGATCGACGTCTCGCGGGGGTTCACCAGGTAGACGTCGTACGGCGTGCTGGACAGCAGGTACGTCGTGACGAAGTACGACGCGCGCGCCGGGTTGTTGGACGCGCCGACGATCGCGATCGACCGGGTGCGGCGGAGCAGCGCCAGGCGGTCGGGGGCGCTCGGGCCCTGCCACGTGCGCTCGGGGGTCGTGGTCATCAGTTCGCCTCCGGGACAGAGCAGGACGCGCCGCCGGCGATGCCGCCGACGCCGGTGACCGCGGCGCCGACCGCGGTGGCGGCCGGGACGGCGGGCCGGGCGGCTGCGTCAGCGGCCCCGTCGGTCCCGCCGTCCGACGCCTCGAGGGGCGCCGTCGCCGCGGCGAGCGCCTGGTCCAGGTCCCAGAGGATGTCCTCGGGGTCCTCGAGCCCGACGCTGATCCGCACCAGGTCCTCCGGCACGCCCGCCGTGGCGAGCTGCTCCGCGGACAGCTGCTGGTGCGTGGTCGACGCGGGGTGGATGACGAGCGTGCGCGCGTCGCCGACGTTGGCCAGGTGGCTCGCGAGCTGCAGGTTCTCGATGAACCGGCGCCCGACCTCGCGGCCGTCGCGGTCCGCGGTGGCGGCGAGCCGGAACGCGAACACCGACCCGGGGCCGAGCGGCAGGTAGCGCCGCGCGCGCTCGTGGTGCGGGTGCGACGGCAGCCCGGCCCACTGCACCGACGTGACCCGCGGGTCCGCCTCCAGCCACTCGGCGACGGCCCGGGCGTTGGCGAGGTGCGCGTCGAGCCGCTGGGGGAGCGTCTCCACGCCCTGCAGCAGCTGGAACGCCGACTGCGCGGACAACGACGGGCCGATGTCCCGCAGCTGCTCGGAGCGGAGCTTGGTGAGGAACCCGTACTCGCCGAAGTTCTCCCACCACTTCACGTCGTTGTACGACGGCACGGGCTCCGTCATCTGCGGGAACTTGCCGTTGCCCCAGTTGAACCGGCCCGACTCGACGACCACGCCGCCCAGCGTGGTGCCGTGCCCGCCGAGGAACTTGGTGGCCGAGTGGATGACGATGTCGGCGCCGTGCTCGATCGGCCGCACCAGGTACGGGGTCGAGAGCGTGGCGTCGACGACCAGCGGGACGCCCGCGGCGTGCGCGACCTCGGCCAGCCCCGCCAGGTCGGCGACCTCGCCCGACGGGTTGGCGACGACCTCGGTGTAGACGGCCTTCGTCTCGGGGCGGATCGCCGCGGCGTAGTCGGCCGGGTCGGTGCCCGCGACGAACGTGGTCTCGACGCCGAACCGGCGCAGGGTCACGTCGAGCTGGGTCACGGTGCCGCCGTACAGCTGCGCGGAGGCGACGATGTGGTCCCCGGCCCCGACCAGCGCGGCGAACGTGATGAACTCCGCCGCCATGCCGGACGCGGTGGCGACGGCGCCGATGCCGCCCTCGAGCGACGCGATCCGCTCCTCGAACGCGGCGACCGTCGGGTTGCCGAGCCGGGAGTAGATGTTGCCGTACTTCTGCAGCGCGAACAGGTTCGCGGCGTCGGTGGTGTCGGTGAACACGAACGACGTCGTCTGGTAGATCGGCACGGCACGGGCGCCGGTCGCGGCGTCGGGGATCGCCCCGGCGTGCAGGGCGCGGGTGCGGAAGCCGAAGCGGTGCTCGGAGCTCATCGGGCGGTGGCCTCCTCGGCCTCGGGGATCGGGGCGAGGCTAGCGCCGTCGCGCAGCAGCGCGGCGACCTGGTCCACGGCCCAGGGGTTCTGCAGGGAGGTGACGTCGCCCAGCGGCCGGCCGTCGTGCAGCTCGGCCAGCAGCCGCCGCATGATCTTGCCGGACCGGGTCTTGGGGACCTCCGGGACGAGCACCACGTGCTTCGGCTTGGCGACCGGGCCGATCTCGCGCTGCACCTGCGCGCGCAGGTCCTCACGCAGCGCCGCGGCGGCCGCGCGCCACGCCCGGAGGTCGTCGACGGGGCCGGGCGGGACCGCGGGCACGACGAACGCGGCGACGGCCTGACCGCCCACCGCGTCCGTGACGCCCGCGACGCCGGCCTCGCCGACCGCCGGGTGCGCCACGAGCGCCGACTCGATCTCGATCGTCGACAGCCGGTGCCCCGCCACGTTCACGACGTCGTCGACCCGGCCGAGCAGCCACACGTCGCCGTCGGCGTCCCAGGACGCGCCGTCGCCGGCCAGGAAGTAGCCGTGCGCGGCGAACGGCCGCCAGTAGGAGTCGCGGAACCGCGCCGGGTCGCCCCAGACGGTCCGGGCCATGCCCGGCCAGGTGCGGTCGAGCACCAGGTAGCCGCCGGACCCGCGCGGCACCTCGGCGCCCGCGTCGTCGACGACCTTCGCCGAGAACCCGGGCAGTGCGCGGGTGGCCGAGCCGGGCTTGAGCGTCGTGACGCCGGGCAGCGGGGCGATGACCGCCGCGCCCGTCTCGGACTGCCACCAGGTGTCGACCACGGGCGCGCGGCCGGCGCCGAACTGCTCGCGGAACCACACCCACGCCTCGGGGTTGATGGCCTCGCCGACCGTGCCGAGCAGCCGGACCGTCGACAGGTCGTACCCGTCGGGCAGGCCCTCGGGGAACCAGGTCATGAACGTGCGGATCAGGGTCGGCGCCGTGTAGTAGACGGTGACCCCGTACCGCTCGATGACCTCCAGGTGGCGCTCGCGGTGCGGGGTGTCCGGCGTGCCCTCGTAGATCACCTGGGTCAGCCCGTTGCTGAGCGGCCCGTAGATCTCGTAGGTGTGCGCGGTGACCCAGGCCAGGTCCGCGGTGCACCAGTGCACGTCGTCCGGCTTGGCGTCGAACACCGCCCAGTGCGTCCACGACGCGTGCGTCAGGTAGCCGCCGGTGGTGTGCACCAGGCCCTTCGGCTTCCCGGTGGTGCCGGACGTGTAGATGATGAACAGCGGGTGCTCGGCGTCGAAGGCCTGCGCCTCGTGCTCGTCCGAGGCGGTGTCCACGACGTCGTGCCACCAGACGTCGCGACCGTCCGTCCAGGCGACGTCCTGCCCGGTGCGGCGGACGACCAGCACGTGCTCGACGTGGTCCAGGCCCTCGACCGCGGCGTCGGCGGCGGACTTCACCTCGACGGCCTGCCCGCGGCGGAACTGGCCGTCGGACGTGACGAGCAGCTTCGCGCCGGTGTCCTGCACCCGGAACCGCACGGCCTCGGCGGAGAACCCGCCGAACACCAGCGAGTGCACCGCGCCGATCCGCGCGATGGCCAGCGTGACGACGATCGTCTCGGCGATCACCGGCAGGTAGACGACCACCCGGTCGCCGGGGCCGATGCCGAGGTCGGTCAGCGCGTTCGCCGCCCGGGACACCTCGCGCTGCAGGTCGGCGTACGTGATCGACCGGCGGTCGCCGCGCTCGCCCTCGGCGTGGATCGCGACCTTGTCGCCGCGGCCGGCGGCCACGTGCCGGTCGACGCAGTTCACCGCGGCGTTCAGCCTGCCGCCGACGAACCACTGCGCCTCGGGCACGGTGAGGTCGCCCTCCGGGCCCTCGACCGCGGGGGACCAGGTGTGCGCGGTGTGCCACGGCTCGGCCCACTCGAGGCGGCGCGCGGCGTCCTCCCAGAAGCCCACGTGGTCGGCGTCGGCGCGGGCCCGCAGCCGGGCCGCCTCCTCCGGTCCCACGTTCCAGTCGCCGGCCGGGGCCGGGTACGCGCGGGTCTCGGTCTGCAGCGCGGCGATGGTCGCGCTCGTCGTGCTCGTCATGCCCACCTTCTCAGCAGCGACTTCTCGGCCAGGCCGATCAGCGCGTCGGTCAGCTTGCCCAGCAGCGCCAGCAGGACGATCGCGAGGATCATCCGGTCGACGCGGCCGTTGTTGCCGGAGTCCATGAGGAGGAAGCCGAGGCCCATCGACGACGCGATGAGCTCGGCGGCCACCAGGAACAGCCAGGACTGCGCGAGGGCGAGCCGCAGGCCCGCCACCACGGAGGGGACGGCCGCGGGCAGCTGCACCGCGCCCAGCAGCCGCGCGCCGCGCAGCCCGTACGCGCGCCCGGCCTCGACCAGGTGCGCGTCGACGTGCCGCAGCGCGGCGACGACGGTCGTGTAGACGGGGAAGAACGCCCCGATCGCGATGAGGGTCAGCTTGGACTCCTCGCCGATCTTCATCCACAGGATCAGCAGCGGCACCCACGCGAGCGACGGCACCGCGCGGATCGCGCCGAGCACCGGCTCCAGCAGGGCGCCCGCCAGCCGGGACAGGCCGACGACGGACCCGACCGCGAGGCCGAGCGCCGCGCCGATCAGGAACCCGAGGACGACGCGCTGCGTCGAGATCGCCACGTACTGGCCGAGCAGGCCGCGCTCCGCGAGGTCGACCGCGGCCGTCCACACCGAGGCCGGGCTCGGCAGCTGGTACGGCGCGACCAGGCCGGACGTCGTGACGACCTGCCAGGTGACGAGCAGGATCGCGGGGACGACCAGGCCGAGCGCGATGCGGACGGGCCGCCGCGCGAGCGGGCCGGCGCCGGGCCGGGCGGGGAGGCCGAGGCTGAACGGGTTCAGCCCGGGCAGCGCGCGGCCGCGGGCGTCCGTCACCGGCGCGCTGGTGCCGGCGACGGTCACCACGGGGGCGTTGGTCATGGCGGGCTCTTCCGTCGGGGGTGGTCGGTGGTGCCGTGGCCCGGGCCGGCGTCGCGCGGACGCCGGCCCGGCACGGGGTCAGCCGGCGATGCTGCTCGGGTCGGCGTTCTCCGCGTAGGTCGGCTCGAACAGCTCGTCCAGGGCGGCGTCCACCAGGTCCTGGCTCGACACGTCGCCGGACTCGACGAAGATCGGGCCGACCACCCCGAGCACGTCGCGCTGCGCCTGGCCGGGGACCGGGTCGATGTCGAGCGTGGTGCGCTCGGTGATGACGGTCTCGGCGACGGCCGGGTCGATGCCGGCGACCTCGGCGAGGATGTTCACGACCTCGTCCGGGTTCTCCTGCGCCCAGGCGCGCGCCTTCTCGTAGGCGTCCACGACGACCTGCGCCAGGTCCGGGCTCGCGTCCAGGAAGTCCTGCGTCGCGTTGAGGAACCCGTAGGTGTTGAAGTCGACGTTCCGGTACAGCAGCGTCGAGCCGGCCTCGGCCTCGCTGGCGGCCATCAGCGGGTCCAGGCCCGACCACGCGTCGACCGAGCCGTTCTCCAGCGCCGCCTTGCCGTCGGCGTGCTGCAGGTTCTGCACCTCGACGTCCGCCGGGTCGACGCCCGCCTCCTCCAGGGACTGCAGCAGGAAGAAGTACGGGTCGGTGCCCTTGGTCGCGGCGACCGAGCGGCCGGCCAGGTCGGCGACCTCGGTGATGTCCGACCCCGCCGGGACGACGAGCGCCGCCCACTCCGGCTGGCCGTAGATGTCGATGGTCCGGATCGGCGAGCCGTTGGACCGGGCGAGCAGCGCCGCCGAGCCCGCCGTGGAGCCGACGTCGATCGCGCCGGCGCGCAGCGCCTCGTTGGCCTTGTTCGACCCCGCGGACTGCACCCACTCGACGTCGACGTCGTCGCCGAGCGTCTCCTCCAGCCAGCCCTGGTCCTTGATGACGAGGCTCAGCGGGTTGTAGGTGGCGAAGTCGATCGTCAGGGTGTCGGCGCTCCAGCCCTCGGCGGCGGTGGCGCCGTCGTCCGGGGCGTCCGCCTGGGCGGTCTCGCCCTCGCCGGCCACGCAGCCGGCGAGCAGCAGGGTCGCGGCGACGGCGCCGGCGCCGAGGGCGATCGGGCCGCGCAGCCGGCGACGGAGGGCGGTGGTGAGGGCGGTCATGGGGTGCTCCAGGTGGGGTGTCGGGGGTGTCGGGGCGGTGCGGGTCAGATCGAGTGGTGCGCGTCGGGGTCGTGCGCCGGGTGGTGCGAGGGCACGCCGAGGCCGTCCAGCAGCTCGGCGCGCAGCTCCGCGAGCCGGGCGTCCGCGCGGTCGCGGGGCCGGTCGCCGGGGACCGTGATGACGGAGCGGACCGAGGCGGCGTCCGGCGCGGCGGGGGCGAGGGCGCCGAGCAGGACGACGCGGTCCGCCAGGTAGAGCGCCTCCTCGACGTCGTGCGTCACGAGCAGCACGGTCGTCGGCCGGCTGGCGTGCACCTCGAGCAGCAGGTCCTGCATCCGCAGCCGGGTCAGGGCGTCGAGCGCGCCGAACGGCTCGTCGAGGAGCAGCACCCCGGGCCGGCGGGCGAGCGCCCGGGCCAGGGACGCGCGCTGCGCCATGCCGCCGGACACCTGCCGCGGGCGCAGGCCCGCCGAGCCGGCGAGCCCGACCAGGTCCAGCAGCCGGGCGACCTGCTCGCGGGACTCGGCGCGCGGGGTGCCGCGGGGGACGCCGAGCGCGACGTTGTGCGCGATCGTGCGCCACGGCAGCAGGCGCGGCTCCTGGAACGCGACCGCCGTGCGGGCGTCGTACGGCGCGACCGGGTCGTCGCCGATCAGGATCTGCCCGGCGTCGGGGGCGTCGAGGCCCGCGACCTGGCGCAGCAGCGTCGACTTGCCGCAGCCGGACGGGCCGATGACGGCGACGATCTCGCCCGGGGCCACTTCCAGGTCGAGGCCGGCGAGCACCGGGCGCGGGCCGGACGGGGTCGCGAAGGTGCGGGCGACTCCGCGGAGCGCGACGGGGCGGGCGGTCGCGGGGCCGGTCGCGGCGCCGGCGGTGGCGCCGGCGCGGGCCGTGGTGGCGCTGGGGGCGGAGGTCATGGGGGTTCCCGGGTCGTGGGGCCGCGTGGACGCGGCGCGGGGCGGCGGGCCCGGCCCCGGTCGGCGACCGGCGGCGGGGCGCGGGTCGGACGGGTCGCGGGCGGGCGGGGTGCTGCCGGGGCGCGGCCGGTGGGCGTCGGGGGACGCGGGTCAGGCGGCGCGGGAGGTGCGCGGACAGCTCGCCGAGGGGCGACAGCAGCGCGCCGAGGCGGACATCGGCAGGCCCGGGCGCTGGGTCGTACGCGGGTGCATCGACCGGGCCACGGGCCGCCTCCTTCGCATTGTCTCGCCCGATGAGACGCATATGTTCACGTCTCGGGATCACCGCCGACAGTAGCGCCCGACGTGCGGCGCGACAACCCCGACCCCGCGGGCCCACCTCTCGCCGAGATGGCAACTCTCGGCTGTCGTCGGTCGCCCGAGCGCAGCCGAGAGTTGCCATCTCGGCGGAGGGGAGGGCGCGCGTCAGCGGCGGGCGGCGCGCAGGGTGAGGTGGACGGCGATGCCCGCCAGCAGGCCCCAGAACGCCGCCGAGACGCCGCCGACGCTCACGCCCGAGACCGTCACCAGGAAGGTCACCGCCGCGGCCTCACGGTGCTCCGCGGGGCCGAACGCCCCGCCCAGCGACGCGGCCAGCGTCCCGACCAGCGCCAGACCGGCCGCCGCGGCGATCAGCCCGGCGGGCGCCGCCAGCGCCACGGCGGCCACCGCTGCCGAGGCCACCGCCAGCACCACGTACCCGCAGCCCGCCACGACGGCCGCGCGCCACCGCCGCCGCGGGTCCGGCCCGCCCTCGGGGCCGGCGGCGAGCGCCGCGCTGATCGCCGCGAGGTTGATCGCGTGCCCGCCGAACGGGGCCGCGAGCACGGTCCCCGCGCCGGTCACGAGCATGACCCGGCGCAGGGGAGCGGCGTACCCGAACCCGGCCAGCACCGCGACGCCGGGGATGTTCTGCGACGCCATGGTCACGACGAACAGCGGCACCGCGACCGACACCACGGCCGACCAGGACGGCTGCGGCGTGGTCCAGGTCAGCGACGGCACCAGGTCCGCGGCGTCGAGCGCGCGCACGCCGGGGGAGGCGACCGCGATCGCCACCGCGAGCCCGATCGCCGCGGGCGTGGCCCACCGCGGCGCCAGCCGCAGCAGCACCAGCCACACGACCACCACCGGTCCGACCAGCAGCGGCCGCTCCGCGACGGCGAGCACCGGCTGCAGGCACAGGTCGACCAGGACGCCCGCGAGCATCGCGTTCGCCAGCGGCACCGGGATCAGCCGCACCCAGCGCTCGAGCCGCCGCCACAGCCCGACCGCCGCGAGCAGCACCCCGCACAGGACGAACCCCGCGACCGCCTCGGGCCACCCGCCCGCCGCGGTCCCGGTGGTCGCGAGCAGGGCGGCGCCGGGGGTCGACCAGGCGACCGTGATCGGCAGCCGGGTGCGCCACGCCAGCAGGATCGTCGCCGCACCCATCGCCAGCGTGACGGCCAGCAGCCCGGACGCGGCCTGCGCGGGGGTGGCGCCGACCGCGCGCAGGCCGCCGAGCACGACGGCGAACGCGCTGGTAAACCCGACGAGCGCCGTGACGACGCCGGCGGCGACGTGCGTCCCGCCGTCCCGCGCCGGGAGGTCGGCGGTCGCGGTCACGGCGGGGGAGTCGTCGGGCCGGGTCACGCGCCGCACGGTAGCGCCGCGGTGTGTCCGCCGCGTTGCGCCGTCCGCGCCCGAGGTCGTCGGTTCCGTCCACCCGAGGGGGTGCGGAACCGGCGACCTCGGGCGGAACCGACGACCTCGCCCCCTTGCGGTCAGCCCAGCAGGCCGGCGATCTGCTCCAGCTGGTCCGGCGCCGCCTGGACCAGCAGCGTCGTCACCGCCGTGTCCCGCCACGCCGCCGCCTGCTCGCGCACGTCGTCCGGCGTGCCCACCAGCGCCACGTCCCGCACCAGCTCGGTCGGCACGGCCGCCGCCGCCCGCGCGCGGTCGCCCGCGAGGTAGTGCGCCTGGATCTCCGCGCAGGCGTCCGCGTAGCCGAGCCGGGCCAGGGCGTTCGCGTGGAAGTTCGCCCCCTTCGCGCCCATCCCTCCGGCGTACAGCGCGACGAACGGGCGGACCGCGTCGGCGGCGGACTCGACGTCGGCGCCCAGCACGACGGGCACCGTCGCCGTGACCTCGAACTCCTCGACGGGCCGGGTGCCGGCGAGCCGGCGGTCGAAGCCCTCGGCGAGCAGGCCGCGGAACTCGTCGTCCAGCCGCGGCGCGTAGAACAGCGGGAGCCAGCCGTCGGCGATCTCGGCAGCGAGCGCGATGTTCTTCGGTCCCTCCGCGGCGAGGTGGATCGGCAGGTCGGCGCGCAGCGGGTGCACGGTCGAGCGCAGCGCCTTGCCGAGCCCCGACCCCTCGTCCTCGGGCAGCGGCAGCCGGTAGAACGGCCCGGCCGCGCGGACCGGCCCCTCGCGGCGCAGCACGTCCCGGACGATCGCGACGAACTCCCGGGTGCGGGCCAGCGGCCGCGGGTACGGCTGCCCGTACCAGCCCTCGACGACCTGCGGCCCGGACACCCCGAGGCCGAGCGTGAACCGACCGCCGGACAGGTGGTCGAGGGTGAGCGCGGCCATCGCGGTGGCGGTCGGCGTCCGGGCCGCGACCTGGGCCACGGCCGTCCCGAGCCGGACACGCGAGGTCGCGGCCCCCCACCAGGCCAGCGGGGTGAAGGCGTCCGAGCCGTACGCCTCGGCGGTCCACACGGAGTCGAGCCCGAGCCGGTCTGCCGCCAGCACCGCCTCCGCCGCCCCGGGCGGGGGCCCCGCCGACCAGTAGCCGGTGTGGTAGCCGAGCCGCATGCCGCCTCCTCGTCGTCCCGCGCTCGCCGGTGAGCGCGGTCGCGGCCCATGCTGCCGTGCCACCGGCCGCGGCGCGAGGACACCGCGCCGCCGCGTCGCCGCCGGTCAGCCGAGCGACGGGTCCCCGGTCAACCAGGTCAGGTGCGGCGCGAGGGCGGGGAAGCCCCAGCCGAACAGACCGACGAGCACCGCGGCCAGCAGCACGAGCGCGAGCAGCACCCGCACCGGCAGCGGGCCGGGGAGGTGCCGGAACAGCCACGCGTACATCAGACGCCTCCCGTCGCGAGGACCGCCTCGGGCGTGCCGTCGGCGCGGTCCAGCCAGCCGGCGAAGGTCGCGTACGTGATCCACCGCTGGTCGTTGCCGTACTCGCCGAGGGTGCGCGAGTGGCAGGTCGTGAGGGTGAGCAGCCGCTCGGTCGGGGCGACGCCGGGCTGCCGGGGGACGGGAGCCAGCACGGACGACTCGGACGGCTCGACGATCTCGTGGGAGGTGACCTCGTAGACGTACCAGGTGCTGGCGGTCTCGATCACGACGGGGTCGCCGGGGAGGAGCTTGTCGACGTGCCGGAACGAGTCGCCCCAGGTGCGCCGGTGCCCCGCGAGCGCGACGTTGCCCACCTCGCCGACCTGCTGGGTCCCGGCGTACCGGCCCGCCATCGCGCGGTCGAGCAGGTCCGGCGTGGTGCCCTCGACGACCGGCATGGCGTTGCGGGTGAGCCCGTCCCAGCGCGGGACGGTGAGCACGCCGACGACCTCGCCGTGCCCGACGGGCGCGGGGATCGGCGGGTCGTCGGTGCGGAGCTCCGCGGTCGTGGCCGCGGCGGGGGGCAGCGCGGCGCGCACCTCGGCGAGCACGGCGTCGGCGTCCTGCCGGGCGGTGACGGTCGTCCACCACAGCTGCCAGACCAGGAACAGCGCGAGCAGCACGCCGAGGGTGATCAGCAGCTCCCCGGCGACGCCGACGGCGGACACGGCGGGATCCCGGCGGGCGCGGGCCCGGGAGCGCGCGGCGGCGTGCGCCGGGGCGGGGGCGGGCGGCGGGGTCACGGCAGCGACGCTAGGTGCCGCGCGCACCACTCATCGGGCGGCTGAGTGGTGCACGAGGGGCGCCTGGGTGGGTGGCGGCCCGCGACGGGTGGGCCGGTCGGTACCCCGCGGTCCGCGCACAGGGCGCACGCACCGCACCGACATCCCCGGGCTCTAGGGTGTGGCCCGGGCGCTCCGCCGTCGTCGCTGCCCGCCCACCGATGCACCGCTCCACGGAAGGACCCCGCCCATGCCCGGCGCCGCCCACCACATCGCCCTGGTCGCCCACGACAACAAGAAGGTCGAGCTGCTCCGCTGGGCGGAGTTCAACCGCGGCACCCTGTCCCGGCACCACCTGTACGCGACCGGCACGACGGGCACGATGCTGGAGTTCGAGCTCGGGCTGCCCGTGACGCGGCTGCTGTCCGGCCCGGTCGGCGGGGACCAGCAGATCGGCGCCAAGATCGCCGAGGGCACGATCGACATGCTGGTGTTCTTCTGGGACCCGCTGGAGCCGCAGCCCCACGACCCCGACGTCAAGGCGCTGCTGCGGATCGCCGCGGTGTGGAACGTCCCGATGGCCGCGAACGTCGCGACCGCGGACATGCTGATCTCCTCGCCGATGCTGGGCGAGGAGTGGACCAGCCGCCCCGAGATCACGCCCCGCGCCTGGGACGGCAGCTCCCCGGTCGCCTGACCTCGGGTTCGTCGCACCTCGCACGCCCGCCCTACGGTTTCCGGCCCCGCACCCTGCGATCGCAGGAGGCGGGGCCGGACACCGTAGGCCGCGCGGACGCCGCGCCGGTCAGATGTAGATCGCGGGGTCGTCGATCTCCGGCTCCGGGGGAGCGGAGGTCGGCTTCTGGCGGATCTTCGCCGGGACGCCGACCGCCACCGCGCCCGCGGGGACGTCCTTGAGGACCACCGCGTTCGCGCCGATCTGCGCGCCGTCGCCGATCCACACCGGACCGAGCACCTTCGCGCCCGCGCCGACCACGACGTCGTTCCCGACCGTCGGGTGCCGCTTGCCGCGCCGCATCGTCTTGCCGCCGAGGGTCGCGCCGTGGAACAGCACCACGTCGTCGCCGACCACGGCGGTCTCGCCGACCACCACCCCCATGCCGTGGTCGATGAACAGCCGGCGGCCGATCGTCGCGCCGGGGTGGATCTCCACCCCGGTGGCGGCGCGGGAGGCCTGGGACAGCAGCCGGGCGGGCAGCCGCAGGGCCGGCTCGCGCCACATCCGGTGCGCCACCCGGTGCACCCACACCGCGTGCAGGCCGGGGTACGCCAGGGCGACCTCGACCCGCGACCGAGCGGCCGGGTCCCGGCGCTGCGCGGCCTCCAGGTCCTCGCGCAGCGTGCGGGCGAGCCGGCGCAGGCTGCGCCAGTGCTCGCCGGCGCCGGTGGACCCGGTCGCCGCGCGCTCGGCCGAGGTCGCGCGCGCCGGGGTCGGCACCCCCCGGCCGGCGGGCCGGGAGGTGCCGCCCGTGAGCGGCGGTCGCGTGGTCGAGGTCATGGCGATCAGTCCAGGAGGTCGGCGTACAGGATGGAGGAGAGGTACCGCTCGCCGAACGACGGGATGATCACGACGATCAGCTTCCCGGCGTTCTCGGGCCGCTTGCCGAGCTCGATCGCGGCGTGCAGGGCGGCGCCGGAGGAGATGCCGACGAGCAGGCCCTCCTCCTTCGCGGCCCGGCGCGCGACGGCGACGGCGGTGTCCGCGTCCACGTCGATGATCTCGTCGTAGATCTCCGTGTCCAGGATCTCGGGGACGAAGTTCGCCCCGATGCCCTGGATCTTGTGCGGGCCGGGCGCGCCGCCGTTGAGGATCGGCGACTCGGCAGGCTCGACGCCCACGATCTGCACGCCGGGCTTGCGCTCCTTGAGCACCTGGCCGACGCCCGTGATCGTGCCGCCGGTGCCGATGCCGGCGACCAGGATGTCGACCTCGCCGTCGGTGTCCGCCCAGATCTCCTCGGCTGTGGTGCGGCGGTGGATCTCCGGGTTGGCCTCGTTGGCGAACTGCCGGGCGAGGATCGCGCCCGGGCGCTCCGCCACGATCTCGTTCGCGCGGTTGACGGCGCCCTTCATGCCCTCGGACGCGGGGGTGAGGATGAGCTCGGCGCCGTACGCGCGGAGCAGCGCGCGCCGCTCCTTCGACATCGACTCCGGCATGGTCAGCACGACGTCGTAGCCGCGGGCCGCGCCGACGAACGCGAGCGCGATGCCCGTGTTGCCCGAGGTCGCCTCGACGATCGTGCCGCCCGGCTGCAGCTCGCCCGAGCGCTCCGCCGCGTCGACGATCGCGACGCCGATCCGGTCCTTGACCGAGCTGGCGGGGTTGTAGAACTCGAGCTTGCCGACGACCGTCGCGCCGACGCCCTCGGTCAGCTTGTTGATCCGCACCAGCGGGGTGTTGCCGATGAGCTTCGTCGCGTCGTCGTAGATGCGTGCCATGTCAGTCCGTCCTTGGGAGTGTCGGCGGTGCAGGGGGGAGCGGCGCGGGGCGCGCCCGGCCGCGGGTCGAGGGCGAGCGCTGGCCCGGGGCGGGCCCGGGGCGGGCCGGGGGCCGGCGTGCGGCGGTGCGGCCAGCGCTCTACAGACAGCGACAGCGGGTCGCCGCGGGCACGGCGTGCGCGCGCACGGGGGCGGGGCGCGACGGGAGGAGCGCGGTGCTCGGCGCGAGGCGCATGCCCGGTCCCCTCTCCCTGGTGGTCGGCACCCGACACGGCCGACAGTAGCGCCAACGCACGCGGCCCCACAAAGATGCCCGGGCGCCCCGATCGGGTGGTCCCCGGACCCCGGCGCGGGCCCGGTCGACGGCCGGCTTCCACCCCTCCACCGTGCGGCACCGGTCAGGTCGCCGCCACCGGGAGCAGCGGTGACGCGGCCGCCGGCCGCGGCGGGGGTCGGGCGCGAGGGCCTCCCGGGGGGCGGGCGGGGGTGGCAGGATCGCCGGCATGCGGGTGGACGACGCGGTTCAGGACGTGCTCGGCGGCGACTGGGTGCAGCGGACGCTGCACCTGCGCCCGGACGCCCAGGGCGACGCCGTCGCGACCCTGGTGCACCGGCGCGACGCCGGAGGCGACCGGGCACGGCCGGCCGTCCTCTACGTGCACGGGTTCGTCGACTACTTCTTCCAGACGCACGTGGCCGACGCGCTCGCGGACCGCGGCTACGACCTGTACGCCCTGGACCTGCGCGACTACGGCCGGTCCATCCGCGCCGGCCGGGAGCCGAACGACACCCGGTCGCTGGCGGTCTACGCCGAGGAGGTCGACGCCGCGGTGCGCCTGGTCCGGGAGCGGCACGACCGCGTGGTGCTGCTGGGCCACTCCACCGGCGGCCTGATCGCGGCGCTCTGGGCCCAGCACCGGCGGGGGCGGGGCCTGGTCGACGCCGTGGTGCTCAACTCGCCGTGGTTGGACGTCCGCGGGTCGTTCGTCGAGCGGACCGTCCTCGCCTGGACGATCGACCACGTCGTCGGCCGGGTCGCCCCGCGCCTGGTGGTGTCGCACGTCGGTGAGCACTACGGCCGCGCGCTGCACGCGGACGGCGGCGGCGAGTGGTCGTACGACCTGGCCTGGAAGCCGTACGCGGGGTTCCCGGTGCGGGCGGGGTTCGTCCGCGCGATCAAGCGCGGGCAGGCCGAGGTCGCCCGCGGGCTCGACATCGACGTGCCGGTGCTGGTGCTCGCCTCGGACGCCTCGGGCCCGGACGACCGCTGGCACGACGGGCTGCTCACGACCGACTCGGTGCTCGACCCGGCGGACATGCGCCGGCTCGCGCCGCGGCTGGGGCGGGACGTCACGTACGAGGAGATCACCGGCGGTGCGCACGACCTGGCGCTGTCCCCGCTCCCGGCACGGACCCGGTACCTCGACGAGGTCGTCGGCTGGCTGGACGTGACGCTGGCCCGCGGCTGACCGGCGCCCCCCCGCCGCGAGCAGTACCCACGCAGCGGTGGCGGGCGCACCACCCACCGCGCCGCGGGCCGTGTACTGGTCCGACCATGAGCGACACCGACGTGCGGATCCCGGGGACCGCGAACTTCCGCGAGGTCCGCGTGACCGTGGGCGGCGGGTACCGGCTGCGCCCGGGGTACCTGTTCCGCTCCGACGCGCTGTCGCGGCTCGGGCGGCAGGGGCGCGCCGCGCTGACGGCGCTCGGGGTCCGGCGGGTCGTGGACCTGCGGTCGGACCGGGACCGTCGGCTCGGCGGCCGGGACCGGCTCGGCGGGGGCGTCGAGGTGGTGCGCGTCCCGATGCTCGGCGGCTCCGCGGCGAGCTTCCTGGGCCGGTGGGAGCTGCGCGACGTCTACCGGGAGATCCTGGTCGGGCACGGTCCCGAGGTGCGGGCGGCGGTGCGTGCCGTCGCGGGGTCGCCCGGGCCGGTGGTCGTGCACTGCACCGCCGGCAAGGACCGCACCGGGGTCGTGGTCGCCCTGGTGCTGCTCGTCCTCGGGGCCGACCGGGACGAGGTGGTCGCGGACTACGCCGCGAGCGAGGGGAACCTGGCCGGGCAGTGGACCGACCGGATGCTCCGGCGGCTGCGCCTGCTGGGCGTCCGGCCCGACGCGCGGCTGCGGGCGATGATCGGCAGCAGCCCGGCGGCCGTGCTCCGGGACGAGCTGGCGTGGCTGGACCGCGAGCGGGGCGGGGTCGCGGGCTACCTCGCGTCCGTGGGGGTCGGCGCGGACGACGTGGACCGGCTGCGCGCGACGCTGCTCGTGCCGGCCTGACCGCGCCTGCCGGCCCGCCCGGCACGACCGGCGGCCGGGGACGGCGGCGCGGGCGTCAGAACAGCGGCCACGGCACCGCGGGCATCTCGCCCTCCGGCCCCGGGAACCGGGGCGCGGCCAGCAGGCGGTCGCACCGCGCGGCGAGCGCGTCCACCTCGGCCGGCGCGAGCAGCGGGCCGAGCAGCCGTCCCAGGTCGGCGTCGAGCGCGGCACGCACCCGCCCGACCCCCGCGACCTCCTCGGGCGACAGGTCGTCGCCGAGCCAGCCCCACAGCACCGTGCGGAGCCGGGGCTCGACGTGGAACGTCACCCCGTGGTCGACGCCGAGCCGCCGGCCGTCGGGCTGCGGGAGCACGTGCCCGCCCTTGCGGTCGGCGTTGTTCACCAGCACGTCGAGCACCGCCATCCGGCGCAGGGCGGGGGAGTCCTCGTGGACGAGCGTGACGGGCCGCCCCTCCTCGTCGCCGCCCTCCAGCACGGTGCGCACGCCCGCGGGCACCGTGTCCGAGGGCACGACGTCGACTGGGTCCTGCTCGTGGTCCGGCTCCTGCCAGAGCTGCACCATCCCCGGCCCGAGTGGGCCGTCCCGGAGCCAGGTGCGCGGGACCACGCCCCAGCCGGTCGCCTCCGACACGAGGTACGCCGCGACCTCGCGGTGCGCGAGCGTGCCGTCGGGGAAGTCCCAGAGCGGCTTCTCGCCCGCGACCGGCTTGTAGACGACGCGGGTGCCGTCGATCGCGGCGAGGAACGTCGCGTTGGACGCCACCGTGATCCGGCCGAGCACCTCGAGCGGGCCGCCGTCGAGGTCGGGCGGGGTCACGGCTGACATGCGGCCCATGCTAGGAGCGGGCGCGAGCCCGGGCCCGCTCGTCGGGCCCGAACCCGCGCGAGCGCGTCACATCGGCTCGGCGATCTCCCGCCCGTGCGCGGTGAGCGCCCAGATGACGAACACGTCCAGCGCGATCACGACCAGCGCCCACACCGGGTAGTACGGCAGCCAGGCGAAGGACGCGAGGCCGCTGACGACGGCCATGATCACGCCGATCGTCCGGGCCCAGACCGCGCCGCTGAACACGAAGAACCCGGCGAGCGCGACCACCGCCCCGAGGATCAGGTGCACCCAGCCCCACGAGGTGACGTCGAGCTGGAGGACCCACTCCTCGCCGGCGACGTAGAAGGTGTCGTTGACCAGGGCGACGATGCCCTGGAAGACGTGCATGACGCCGATCATGATCATGATCGTGCCGGCGAAGACGGTCATGCCGACCGCCAGACCGCTGCGACGCTCGCTCATCGCGGTTCCCCTCCCGCTCCGGGCCGACCGGGCCCGGTGGGCCCGCTGCCGGGACCGACGCTAGGTGGGGTCGGGGAGCGGCGGCATCACCCGCGCCGAGTGGCTGCGCGGGGGGGACCGGGCGGTCAGCGGGGGTCGGCCGTGCCGCAGACGTGCCCGTCGGGGTCCATCGGCTCGCCGCACCGCGGGCACGCGGGGCGACCCTGCGCGACGACCCGGCGGGCGCGCTCCGCGAACGCGCGCGCGGAGCCGACGGGCATGCGCAGCACCATCGCCTCCTCGGGCTCCGGGTCCTCCGCCGCCAGGCGCTCGGCCTCCTCCTCGGAGTCGACGAGCACGAGCGGGAACGCCTCGACGACGATCTGGGCGGTGGCCCGGTCGAAGTGCAGGCGCATCTGGCCGAGGCGGAAGTCCTCCTCGACGGGCTGCTCGACCGGGTCCGCGTCCACGAGCTCGGCGAACGCCTCCGCGGGGACGCTGTACGGGTTGCCGTCGGTGGTCATGAGCTCGTCGAGGATCTCGTCGATCTTCTCGGCGAGGGTCGACGCCCACTCCTTCTCCATGGCGACCGAGGTCAGCCGGCGCCCGGTGCGCGCCTGGAGGTAGAAGGTGCGGGCCCCGGGCCGGCCGACGGTGCCGATGACCGCGCGGTCGGGCCAGTCGTGCAGGTGGAGGAGGGTGGCCATGACCCCATGCTAGGAGCGCGGACCGACACCGTCGCGTGCGGCCTCCGCCACGCCCGCGCCGCCGCCGACCGCCGCGTCCCCTGCGGGCGCCGCCGCCCGCAGCCAGGACAGGTCGCCGGCGTCGGTGTTCGTGGCGACGACCTCGGGCCGCGTGGGGCCGTACCGCACGACCGACACCGACGCCGGGCCGGCGTGCAGGCGCTGGAACAGGTCGAGGTGCATCCCGAGCGCGTCCGCGAGCAGCGCCTTCACCAGGTCGCCGTGCGTGACCGCCGCCCACACCGCGCCCGGCCCGTGCTCGGCCTCGACCGCGGCGTCCCGCTCCCGCACCGCCGCGACCACCCGGGCCTGCATCGCCGCGAGCGACTCCCCACCCGGGAACACGGCTGCGGACGGCTGGCCCTGGACGGTGCGCCACAGCGGCTCGTCGGCGAGCTCGCGCAACGGCCGGCCCTGCCAGGCGCCGTAGTCGCACTCGGTGAGCCGGTCGTCGACGCGGAGCGCCGGGGCGGGGTCCTGCCGGGCCAGCACGGCGTCGGCCGTCTCGCGGCACCGCTCGAGCGGGCTGGTCACGACGGCGACCAGCGGGACGGCGGACAGGCGCTCGGCGGTGCGGGCGGCCTGCTCGTGCCCCACGGCGTCGAGCAGCACCCCGGGGGTGCGGCCGGCGAGCACTCCGGTGGCGTTCGCGGTGGTGCGACCGTGGCGGACGAGGAGGACGGTGGCCATGCGGTGCAGCCTAGGCAGGTGCGGCGGCGCGGCGCCGGGCGGGCCGCGCTCGGGCGCGGCGGCGCGGTGGGCTACGGTCGGCCGGTGCGAACGGCGGGAGTGGTCGGCGGCGGCCCGGCGGGGCTGATCGCCGCGGAGGTGCTGGCCGGGGCCGGCGTGGCGGTGACCGTCTACGACCGGATGCCGTCCCCGACGCGCAAGTTCCTGCTCGCCGGGCACGGCGGGCTGAACATCACGCACTCCGAGGGTCGGGACCGGATGCTCCCGCGGTACGGCGACGCCGCCGGGCGCCTCGCCCCGTTCGTGGACGCCTTCACGGCCGACGACCTGCGCGCCTGGTGCGCCGGGCTGGGTCAGGAGACCTTCGTCGGCACGAGCGGCCGGGTGTTCCCGCGCTCGTTCCGGGCGACACCGCTGGTGCGGGCGTGGCTCGCGCGGCTCGACGCGCTCGGCGTGCGGATCGAGCGGCGGCAGCGCTGGGACGGCTGGGCCGAGGACGGCGCGGGGCTGCGGCTCGTGGGGGTCGGCGGGGGCGTGGACGGCGAGCACCGGACCGCGCGGCACGACGTGGTGCTGTTCGCGCTCGGCGGGGCGTCCTGGCCGCGGCTCGGCTCCGACGGGTCGTGGGTGCCGGCGTTCGAGGCGCGCGGCGTGGCGACGGCGCCGCTGCGCGCGGCCAACGTCGGCGTCCGGGTCGGCTGGACGCCCGGGTTCGCGGACCGCTTCCAGGGCGTGCCGCTGAAGCACGTGGCGCTGACGGTCCGCGGTCAGGACCGGGCGCCCGTGCGCGGCGACGCGATGGTCACCCGCACCGGCCTGGAGGGCGGGCCGCTGTACGCGGTCGGGGCGGCGGTGCGCGCGGCGCTGGACGCCGGCGGCTGCGTGCTGGAGGTCGATCTGCGCCCGGACACCCCGGCGGAGCGCCTGGCCGAGCGCCTCGCGCGGCGCCGGCCCAAGGACTCCCGGTCGACGTGGCTGCAGCGGTCCGTGGGCCTCGACCCGGTCGCGGTCGGGCTGCTCCGCGAGGCGACCGGCAACGCCGTGCCCGACGACCCGGCGGAGGTGGCGGCGCTGCTCAAGGCGGTGCCCGTCCCCGTGCCCGCGACCATGCCGATCGACCGGGCGATCTCCAGCGCCGGCGGGATCCGCTGGTCCGAGGTCGACGAGCACCTGATGCTGCGGGCGCTGCCGGGGACGTTCGTGGCGGGGGAGATGCTCGACTGGGAGGCGCCGACCGGCGGGTACCTGCTGCAGGCGTCGTTCAGCACCGGGGTCGCCGCGGCGCGCGGCATGCTCGGGTGGCTCGCGGGGCGGTGAGCTGCACCGCGCCGCCCGGCTCCCGCGTCCCCTGACGCCTGCCACCGCTCGACTCCCCGCGAGGCGGTGACCTACTGTCGCGGGGTGGGCGGTCCGGTTGCGGGCATGCGGGGTCAGGGGGCGTTCCGGTTCCCGGCCGACTGGGTCGCGACCTTCGTGGCCGTGGCGCGGCACGGGGGGTTCTCGGCGGCGGCCCGGTCGCTGAACCGGGCCCAGCCGAACGTCAGCGCCCACGTCGCGGCGCTCGAGAGGGCCTGGGGGGTCCAGCTCTTCGACCGGTCGTACCAGCCCGTGCAGCTGACCCCCGAGGGCCGGGCCATGCTGCTGCACGCCGAGGCGTTCCTGCACCAGCTGGACTTCCTGTCGCAGATGACGGAGAGCCTCGGCGAGGTCCGCGGCACCGTCCGCGTCGGCCTGTACCCGAGCGTGTCCTGCTGGCTCTTCCCGCGGTTGCTCCCGGTGATCGGGCGCTTGCACCCCCAGGTGCGCCTCACGCTGTGGGAGGGCCAGACCGCCGACCTGTCCGACGCCCTGCTCACCGGCGCGGTCGACCTCGCGGTGCGCCCGCTGATCCCGCTGGCCACCTCGGACCGGCTGCAGTACGAGCCGCTGTGGCGCGAGCCGCTGGTGGCCGTCGTCGCGCCTGGTCACCCGCTCGCGCGGCTGGAGCGGGTGACGCCGGCAGACGCCGCCCGCTACGACCTCGTGACCGTGGGCGGCTCCGTCACGCCCGGCACCGCGTACCAGTTCGAGGTCGGGCTGGCGTTCGCGCAGGCCGGCCTGCGTCCCACGATCGCGTACCAGACCAACCAGCCGCAGACGCTGGTCAACCTGGCGCGGCTGAGCGGGTTCGTCGGGCTGACCAACGTGCTCGCCGCGCAGACCGCCGACCACGCGGGCGTGGTGATGCGGCCGATCGACGGGGAGCCGTTCACGCGCACGGTCGGGCTGTGGCGCCGGGTCGACGCCGCGCTGTCGCCGGCGGTCGAGGCGGTGCACGAGGCGGTGCTGCGGCTGGGTGCCCCCGAGGGCGCCCCGGACGTGGCCGCGAGCGGGCCGCCCGACGGGGAGATCACACCGCGCCGCGGAACATCCGCCCGGGACTGAGGTCGGTGCGCACCCGCAGCAGCCGGCCTGCGTCGGGGGGTTCGCGCACGGGGTCGGGGTCGCAGGCGACCACGAGCGACCCGCCCGCGAACGCGCAGTTGAGCGGGCGCCAGCCGGTCCGGACGAACCCGAGGTGGCGGCCGTCCGCGGCGACCAGGTCGAGGCCGCCCGATCCCATCGTGCTGACCACGAAGCCGCCGTCGGCGGTCGCCGCGAAGCCGTCCGGGACGTGACCGGCCGGCAACGTGGCGACCCGCGTCGTGGTCCCGTCCGGCATCCGGTGCACGATCCGGCGCGTCGCGCTCTCGACCCAGGCGACGGCGCCGTCCGCCAGCGCGACGATCCCGTTCGGGAACGTCGGCCCGACGTCGATCGCGACCGCGGGCAGGCCGCCGCCGACGGCGAAGACGTAGCCGCGCTCCGGGTCGTCGAACCGGCGCCCCGGGTCGGTGAAGTACAGCCGGCCGTCCGAGCCGAAGCACAGGTCGTTCGGCGCCCGCAGCGCGTGGCCGGCGACCTCGGTGACCACGGTGTGCACCACCCCGTCGGGGGCGACGCGCTGGATGGCGGGCGTCGCGGGCCGCTCGGGCTCCCAGCCGCCGAAGCCGCCGCCCGCCTGGGTGAGGTAGACGCCGTCGTGGCCGACGGCGCAGGCGTTGGGGCTGCCCCCGGTGTCGGCGAGCACCGCGGCGCCCGTCCCCTCGCGCCAGACCGTGAGCCGCGAGCGACGGGTCTCGACCAGCACCACCGAACCGTCGTCGAGCTCCGCGGGCCCCTCGGGGTGGTCGAGGCCCTCCAGGAGGACGTCCACAGCGCCGCGTCCGCCGGGCGCGCTCACGCCGTCCCCCGGCGGGCCCCGGCGTGCAGGCGCTCGATGAGGTCGAGGGTCTCGACGGCGTCGGCGGGGTCGACGGGCATCGGGCCGTCCCCGCGCAGCGCGGCGGCGACGTCGGCGTAGAAGGTCGGGTACGCGCCGCGTTCGGTCGGCACCGGCACGGTCGACCCGTCGGTGCCGAGGTCGCCCCAGCGGGAGGGTGAGCTCGCGCCGTAGTGCGGGTCCCCGGGGTGCATCCCGCCGCCCAGCTGGGCCTCCTGGGGGTCGACGCCGTGCTGCACGTAGCCGGCCCGCGACCCGAGCACCCAGTAGCGCGGGCCGGGCAGCGGGGTCGCGCTGCTCATCCACAGCCGCGACCGGACGCCGCCGGCGTGGACGAGCCGGACGAACGCGTGGTCCTCGGCGACGGCGTCGGGGCGGAGGCGGTCGAGATCGGCCCGTGCGTCGACCACGGGCCCGAACAGGCGCACCGCCTGGTCGATCAGGTGCGGGCCGAGGTCGTACAGCACGCCCCCGCCCTCGGCGACGGTCGTCCGGCCCCGCCACCCCGGGCCCACCTCGGGCTCCCACCAGGAGAACCGGGACTCGAACTGGAGCACCCGGCCGAACGCGCCCCGGGCGCACAGGGCCTGCAGGGTGCGGAAGTCCCCGTCGAGGCGCCGGTTCAGGAAGGTCGTCAGCGGGACGCCGCGCGCCCGGGCGGCCTCGAGGAGGTCGCGACCGTCGGCCGCGGTGACGGCGAGCGGCTTGTCCAGCACCACCGGCAGCCCGGCGTCGACCGCGGCGCGCGCCAGGGGGACGTGCGACGCGTTCGGCGTCGCGATCACGACGAGGTCGACCTGCGCCGCGCGCCGCCAGAGCTCCTCCGGCGTGGTCAGGACCTCGGTGCCGGGGTGCAGCGCGGCGACCTGCACCGCCTCCACGGCCGAGGGCGTCACGACGACGGCGAGGTCGAGCTCCGGCCGGGAGGCGATCAGGGGCGCGTGGAACACGCGCCCGGCGACGCCGAAGCCGAGCAGGGCGACGCGGGTGCGGGGTGGGGCGGTACTCACGAGGGCTCCTCGACGGTCGGTCCGGGGGTGGACGGGTCGTGCCGCGGCTGGATGCGCAGGTCGGGGACGTGCACGTGGTCGGGGCGTTCCGCGAGCCAGACGACGGCGGCCGCGACGTCCTCGGCCCGCAGCATCCGCGCGCGGGTCGCCGGGTGCGGCGGCGCGGACCGGGCGTCCCAGATGCTCGTGTCCGTCTGCGCGGGGCTGACGGAGCTGACCCGGACGAGCGGCTCCTCGAGCGCGAGGCCCTCGGTCAGCGCCCGCGCCGCGTGCTTGCTCGCCCCGTACGCCACCGCGCCGGGCCGCACCCGGTGCGCGCCGGTCGACAGCACGGTCACGACCTGGCCGTGGGTGCGGCGCAGCTCGGGCAGGGCGGCGCGTGCGACCAGGTGCAGGCCGAGCACGTTGGTCCGCAGCAGCCGCTCCCACTCGGCGGCGGGCGTGTCGGCCACCGCGGCGTCCCCGGCGGAGGCGACGCCCGCGCTCAGCACGAGCAGGTCGATCCGGCCCAGGTCGTGCCGGACGTCCGTGATCGTGCCGCGGACCTGGTCCTCGTCGCCCACGTCGCACGGGTAGCAGCGCCGAAGGCCCGCCGGGCCGCCGGGGCACACGTCGCGGCCGAGGGCCGCGACGGACATCCCCCGCCCCACGAGGGCGGCCACCACGGCCGCGCCGATGCCGCGGGTGCCGCCGGTGACGAGCGCCACGCCCCCCGCCAGCTCGCGGCGGGTGGGGCGCGGGGCGCGTGCCGACGGGCCGGCGGCGGTGCTGCTTCCAGTGGATATCACGGCTTTCACCGTAGGAGCGGGGCCGTCTGGTCCCGAGTGCCAGACGGATCCCGGATGGGGGTCATCCGCATTCGGCGACGGCGTTGACCCTGTCCGGCCGGCTGGGTCGAATCGGGGCACGACAGCGGTCCGCCCCCCGAGGACACGGCGCGGACCGAGGAGATCGGGAGCGTGTCCTCAGCTCGGCGAGAAGAGAGGTTGGCCATGACAGCGCAACGACCCGCGTCGCACGGAGCCGGAACGAGGCGGCGGCGTGGCCCCCTCCTGGCGGCCGCGGCGGCGCTGACCTCCGTCGCGGTGGCGGCGTGCTCCGGTTCGCCCGGCTCCTCGTCGACCGGGGCCGACGGCGGCACGATCACGGTGTGGGGCTCCTCGGACTCGGGGCTCGAACCGCTCATCGAGAAGTTCGAGAGCGAGCACCCGCAGTACACGGTGAAGTACACCAAGTACTCGTGGGACGCGCTGGACGGCAAGCTGGTCGCGGCGATGGCCGGGGGCGCGGCCCCCGACGTCTCGCAGGCCGCCGACATGGAGGTGGGCCAGTTCGCGGCGCTCGGCGGCCTGGCGCCGCTCGACGACTTCATGGCGGAGCAGGGCTACGCGGACGAGGACTTCCTGCCGGCGTCGTGGGACTACTTCGCGAGCGACGGCCGGACGTGGGCGGCGCCCGCGTACACGGACGTGCGCGGTCTGTTCTACCGCGAGGACCTGTTCGAGGCTGCGGGGCTCACCGAGCCGCCGGCGACGCTCGACGACCTGGTGGCGGACGGCATCGCGCTCGGCGACGGCGCCGACGTCTTCGGTTTCGCCGACCAGACCGGCCAGCTCGACGTGCACCTGGTGTCGTGGCTCGTCTACGCGTTCGGCGGGGACTTCTACAGCGCGGACCACACGACGGCGACCGTGACCTCGGCGCCCGTGATCGAGGCGCTCGAGTACTACCAGGACCTCTACACCCACGACGTGGCGCCGGGCGACCCCGCCAAGCGCGTCGACCCGTGGCAGGGCTTCAAGGAGGGGTACTACGCCATGGCCCACTCCGGCCCGTGGTGGATGGGGCTGCAGCGGAACGAGGCGCCCGAGCTCGCCGGGACGTGGGCCCTCGCGCCGCTCCCCGAGGGCCCCACGTCCTCGACCGTGTACGGCCACCCCAACCCCTGGATCGTGCCGGCGAACGCCGCGAACAAGGACGGCGCCCACGCCTGGCTCGCCTTCATGCTCGACCCCGAGAACCAGGCGCAGTGGTACACCCTCACGGGCCTGCTGCCGTCGAGGGTCGCCGCCTACTCCGACCCGCAGGTCGCCGACGACGCGATGCTCCAGCAGTGGCTCGAGCTCGGGCAGCGCCCGGCGAACTCGATCCACGGCGTGCCCAACGGGCAGGCGATCGCCGAGGCCGTCTACGCCCTGTCCGGCGACCTGAAGAGCGGCGCCGACGTGCAGGAGGCCGCGCGGGTGGCCAACGACAAGATCCAGCAGCTGCTCAACGGATAGGTCCGACCACCATGTCCACCGAGACCGAGGTGCCCGGACGAGACCGGGCCGTCCGGCCGGAGCGCGGCTCCGGCCGGGGGCCGGGCCGGCTGCGGAGGTGGCGCTTCCTGGACAGCAGAGCGCTGTTCCTGACCGCGACGCTCGTGCCGGCGCTGACCATCCTGACGACCTTCGTCTTCTGGCCGATCCTGTACTCGATCTACCTGAGCTTCTTCCGGACGAGGCTGTTCAGCCCGGTCGAGTTCGTCGGGCTCGAGCAGTACCGGACCGTGCTCGGCGACCCCGTCTTCTGGCAGGCGACGCGGAACACGCTCCTGTACACGGTCGGCTCGCTGGTGGTCAGCGTCGCCGTCGGCCTCGGCCTCGCGCTCCTCCTGCAGAAGGTGGTCCGCGGGACCGCGCTGTACCGCACCGCCTTCTTCCTGCCGTACGTCGTCCCGTACGCCGCCTACGCGCTGCTGTGGTTCTGGTTGCTGGACCCCCGCTACGGGTTCGTCAACTACATCCTCGGGCACGTCGGGGTCGGGCCGGTGCCCTGGCTCCAGTCGGGCGACTGGGTGATCCCGGCGTTCGTGCTGATGAGCGTCTGGAAGCGGATCGGCTTCGTCGCCGTGGTGCTGCTCGCCGGCCTGCAGACGGTGCCGTCCGAGCTGTACGACGCGGTGTCGGTCGACGGCGGCGGCGCGTGGACCAAGTTCCGGTACGTCACCTGGCCGATGCTGCTGCCGATCACCCTGTTCGTCTCGGTGATCCAGCTGATCTACAGCCTGCAGATCTTCATCGAGCCGTACGTCCTGACGCAGGGCGGACCGGGCACGTCGTCGGTGTCGATGGCACAGCTCCTCTACAACCAGGCCTTCGGGACGCTCAACGTCGGCCAGTCGTCGGTCACGGCGGTCGCGATGCTCGTCCTGATCGGCGGCTGCTCGGCGGTGCTCTACCGCCTGCTGAACCGGAAGGAGGACTGATGACGCGCCGCACGATCGCCTCGGTGGCCCGGCACGCGGTCCTAATCCTCGTGCTGCTGTTCTGCCTGGTGCCGCTCTACTGGCTGGTGTCGACCTCCCTCAAGGAGACCCAGTTCATCAAGAGCTGGCCGCCGGGCTGGATCCCGCAGCCGCTGACCTTCGCGCACTACGGCGAGATGTTCCAGCAGCTCCCCGTGGGCCGCTGGATGCTCAACTCGGTCGTGATCGCGGCCCTCACGGTCGTGTGCAACGTGGTGTTCTGCTCGATGGCGGCCTACGTGCTCGTCCGCAAGCGGTTCTGGGGCCGCGGGGTGATCTTCGCGATCGTGGTCGGCTCGATGATGGTGCCGCCGGCGGTGCGGCTCATCCCGAGCTACCTGCTCACGCAGAAGCTCGGTCTGCTCGACACGTACGCCGGGATCGTGCTGCCCACGGCGGTCACGGGCTTCGGGATCTTCCTGATGGCGCAGTTCCTGCGCACCCTGCCGGCCGAGGTCGAGGACGCGGCGCGGGTGGACGGGTGCACCGACTGGGGCGTGCTGTTCCGCGTCATCCTGCCGATGTCCCGTCCCGCCCTGACGAGCCTGGCCGTCTTCGCGCTGGTCTGGTCGCTCGACGACTACCTGTGGCCGCTGCTCGTCACGTCCGACACCCAGATGAGGCCGCTGCCCGTCGGCATCACGATGTTCGTCGACACCACGATCGACTGGGGCCCGCTCACCGCCGTCACGGTCGCCACGATCCTGCCGGTCGCGATCCTCTACGTCCTGTTCAACCGGTACTTCATCACCGGCCTGACGGCCGGTGCCGTCAAGGGATAGGTGCACATGGCAACCGAGCAGCAGAACCTCCTGCCCGCCGACCTCACCGGCACGTGCGCCCTGGTCACGGGCGCGGCCAAGGGGATCGGCCGGGCCACGGCGACGGCGTTCGCCCGGGCGGGCGCGGTCGTGCTCCTCCTCGACGTCGACGAGGCGGGCGGCGGTGCCGCGGCCGAGGAGATCGTGCGGGCCGGCGGGACCGCGATGTTCCAGCGCGCCGACGTCGCCGACGCCGAGCAGGTCGACGGGGCCGTCAGCGCGTTCGAGGCGGTGCACGGCGGGGTCGACGTGCTGGTCAACAACGCGGCGCTGGTCAACCCCGGGACCGTCGACACCATGAGCGAGGCCTCCTGGGCAGCCGTGATCGGGGTGAACCTCACCGGGACCTTCCTGGTCTCCCGCCGGGTGCTCCCGTCGATGCAGGCCCGCGGCCGGGGGGTCATCCTCAACCTGGCCTCCATCACCGGCCTCGTCGGGCGCGCCGGGCGACCGGCCTACTGCGCGTCGAAGGGCGGGATCATCGCGCTCTCCCGCGCGATGGCGGTCGACCACGGGCCGGCGGGCGTCCGCGTGAACGCGGTGTGCCCGAGCGGCGTCGAGACCGACCAGATGGCGGAGCTCTACCAGGAGAGCCCCGACCCCGAGGCGGCGCGCGCCGAGGCCGTCGCGCTGCACCCCGTCGGGCGGCTGGCCGCCCCCGAGGAGCTCGCGGCGTTCCTGACCTTCCTGGCCTCGGACCGCGCGTCGTTCATCACCGGCTCGGTCCTCACGTTCGACGGCGGGTACACCGCCGTCTGAGCCGAGCGCGCCGCCGGCGCGCGACCGAGCAGCCGACACACCAGAGAGAGAGGGAACCCATGTACGCCCGCACGAACCTCGTGAAGCAGAAGATCGCCGACGGACAGCCGGTCATCGGCATGGAGTCGTGGCTGCGCGACCCCCGGATGGCCGAGCTCCTCGGCCACGCCGGGTTCGACTTCCTGCACATCGAGTACGAGCACGTCGCCCGGGACTGGGAGGGCGTGGAGAACCTGGTGCGGGCGGCCGAGCTGGCCGGGATCACCCCGCTGTTCCGCACCGAGCAGTGCGTCGCGGGTCAGCCGCCCGTGAACCAGATCATCAAGGCGCTCAAGGTGGGCGCGCAGATCATCATGGTGCCGGAGGTCGACTCGGCCGAGACCGCGCGCAAGGTGGTGCAGGCCGCCAAGTTCCCCCCGCTGGGCCAGCGCGGGATCGCGACCTGCGACCGCTCCGCGCGGGAGATCCCGCGCCCCGCGGAGCTCGACGTCCAGCGGTTCGGGCGCGAGCTCGACGACGAGGTCATGCTGTGGGCGATCATCGAGTCGCCGGAGGCCGTCGAGAACATCGACGAGATCCTGGCCGTGGAGGGCATCGACGCCGTCGGCTTCGGGCACCAGGACTACTCGCTCACCGCGGGTATCGGCGACGAGGACTCCGCCGAGACGAACGCGGCCCGGGAGAAGGTGTTCGAGGCCGCGATGCGGCACGGCAAGCACATGTGGTGGAACGCCGCCGAGCCGCAGGCCATGCTCGAGCAGTTCGCCCGCGGCATCCGGATCGGCCTGCTGAGCGTCGACCTCATCCAGGTCGACACGCTGCTGCGCCGGCTCGCCGCGGAGGTCCGGGCGGGTCTGCCGCGATGACCCGGGACACCACGCGGGTGCGGGACACCCCGGTGCGGGACGACGCCGGCGAGACCCGGCGGCTGGTCGAGGCCTTCCGCGCGATGACCGACGTCGTGTCCGTCTCCTGCGTCGTGGCGGACGCGCAGCAGCGCGCCCAGGTGATGCACAGCTCGTTGCGCCTGCGCAGCGTGACGCACGCGTTCATCGGCACGGCGGTCACCGTGGGCCTGTCCCCGGGGAACCTGGTCGACCCGCTCGCCGTGCTCGATGTCGTGTCTCCGGGCGACGTGGTGGTGGTCGACGCGTTCGGCGAGAGCGAGACGTCGGTGTGGGGCGGGCTGATGTGCGGCCTGGCGCGCTCGCGCGGCGTCGCGGGGGTGGTGGTCGACGGCTCCGCGCGGGACATCGACGAGGCGCGGCTGCTCGAGTTCCCGATCGTGTCGCGGTCCGTGTCGCCGCGCTCCACGCACAGCCCGGTGACCGGGCGCTACGAGCCGGTCGCGCTGAACACCCCGGTCCACTGCGGGGGTGTGATCGTGCGGCCCGGCGACCTGGTGGTCGCGGACGAGATCGGGGTCACGGTGGTGCGGCAGGAGGACCTGGCCGAGGTCCACGAGCGCGCGGTGACGCAGGCCGAGCTGGAGTCCAGCACCCGGCGGGACATCCTCGCGGGCCTGTCGTACGCGGATCTGCTGGCGAAGTATGGCCGGATCTGACCGGGGGACCGCGCCGGCCGGAGGGCGCGCGGCGGACCCGCCCGCAGGCCCGGACCTCGTCACGCTCGGGGAGGCGCTGGTCGCCCTGGTGGCCACCGACGGCGTGCCGCTGCTGCACGCCGCCCGCTACGACCGCTGGGTGGTGGGCGCCGAGAGCAACGTGGCGGTGGGCGTCGCGCGGCTCGGCCACCGGGTCGCGTTCTGCGGCCGGGTCGGCGACGACACGTCCGGTGAGGTGGTCCGGCGGTTCCTGCGCGGCGAGGGGGTCGACGACGCCGCGGTGCGGACGACGCCGGGCCGGGCCACCGGGTTGATCGTGCGCGACGCCCCCTCCGGTCGGCCGGTGGACCTGGTGTACCACCGCACGGCGGCCGCCGGGTCCGCGCTGTCACCCGGCGACGTGCCGCTCGCCGTGGTGCGGTCCGCGCGCGCGACGCACCTCACCGGCATCAGCGCCATGCTCGGCGACGGGCCGTGCGCCGCGGTGCAGTCCGCGGCGCACGCGGCCCGGGGCGCGGGCCGCTACGTGACGCTGGACCCGAACGTCCGCCGCCGGCTCGGACCACCGGCGGCCTGGCGGTCCGCCCTGGAGCCCCTCGTCGGCCTCGCCGACGCCGTCCTGGTCGGCGACGAGGAGCTCGCCGTCCTGGGCGGCGGGTGCGGCATCGGCTGGTTCCTGGACCGCGGCGCACCGCTGGTCGTGGTCAAGCGCGGCGCGGCGGGCGCCACGGCCACGGACGGCACCACGACCTGGACGGTGCCCGCGCGCCCGGTGCCGCTGGTGGACCCGGTGGGCGCCGGCGACGCGTTCGCCGCCGGGTGGATCTCCGCGTGGCTGCGCGGCAAGGACGTCGAGGACGGGCTGCGCGAGGGCGCCGCGGTCGCGGCCTGCGTCGTGGCCACCCGCGGCGACGTCGACGGCCTGCCGACCGCCGCCGAGCGGGACCACGTGCTGGCCGACGGAACGGATGTGCGGCGATGAGCGTGGACGAGCAGGTGCTGGCGGCGGTGCGCGCCGAGCGGCTGATCGGGATCGTCCGGGCGCCGGACGCCGCGGCGGGACGCGCGGCGCTGTCCGCCATGCGCGCCGCGGGGGTCCGGGTGGCGGAGGTCTCGCTCGGCACGCCGGGCGCGCTGGACCTCGTCGCCGAGGCCGCGGACGCGACCGGCGGCGACGTCATCGGGGTGGGGACCGTGCTCCGCGCCGCGGACGTCCGCTCGGCCGTGGCGGCCGGGGCGCGACTCGTCGTGACGCCGGCGCTCTGCGCGGACGTGGTGCGCACCGCCCGCGACCTGGGCGCGATCGTGGTCCCGGGCTGCGCGACCCCGACGGAGATGCTCGAGGCGCTCCGCCTCGGCGCCCACGCGGTCAAGCTCTTCCCCGCCGACCTGTGGTCGCCGGGCGCCCTGCGGACCATGCTCCGGGCGCTGCCGCAGGTGCCCGTGGTCCCCACCGGCGGAGTGACGCTCGGCAACGCCGGGCAGTGGCTCGACGCGGGGGCGATCGCGGTCGGCATGGGTGCTGACCTCGCGCGGGCCGGGCACGTGGCGGACGTCCGCCGGTCGGTGGCGGCCCTGCGCCGGTCGGCGCGCCCGGTGACGACGGGCGGCGCCGCGATACCGTGGAGCGGATGACGGGAATCGAACCCGCGTAGCCAGTTTGGAAGACTGGGGCTCTACCATTGAGCTACATCCGCGCAGGCCCGCCGGGGCGGGCCGCCGGACCAGGGTACCGGCTCGGGCGACCACCACTCGCACCTGCGCGCCCGCACGGCACCCACGCCGCCACCGGGGGTGCGCGTCGCGCCACTAGACTCCGGCCCGACGGGATGTGGCGCAGGTTGGTAGCGCGTCCGCTTTGGGAGCGGAAGGTCGTGGGTTCGAATCCCGCCATCCCGACCACGCGAGGAGGCCCGGTGCCGGCCGACGCGGACCTGCTGCCCGCCGTCCTGGCCGACCTCGCCGTCCGGGTGCCGGGGCTCCGCGCGGACGGCTGGTCGCCGTCGGTCCAGGGCGCGGTCGGCCACGTGCGGGGACTGACGGGCGACGACGGCACGCGGTACGTCCTCAAGGTGCTCGGCCCCCGGGTGCGCGACCGGCTGCCCGCCGAGGTCACGGCGCTCGGCCTGCTGCGGGACGTGCCGGGAGTGCCGGTCCCCGTCGTGCGCGCCCACGGGGTCACGGCGGGCGGCGCCGCCTACGTCCTGATGTCCCGGCTGGGCGGCGCGCGCTGGGCCGACCGGCGGGCGACGCTCGGGGCGGCGGCCACCACGGGGCTCACGGCGGCGGTTGGTGCCGTGCTCCGCCGGGTGCACACCGTCACCGGGCTGTTCTTCGGCGACCTCGCGGCGGCCGGACCGCGCCGGGCCGGTGCGGGGGACCGGGTGACGGCCCGCGCCGACGAGCTGCTGACGGCCTACCGGCGGGTCGGCGGGCCGACCGTGGTGGGCGAGGGCGTCCGCGCGCTGCTGGCGGAGCGGCGCGACGCCCTCGACGCCGACGTCGTCCCGGTGCTCTGCCACCGGGACCTGGTCGACGGGAACGTGCTGGTGGACGACCGCGACCCGACTCGGGTGAGCGGGATCGTCGACCTGGAGCGGGCCGCGTGGGACGACCCGGTGGCCGACCTGGCCCTGACGCTGGTGCACGTGCGGCAGCACGCGCCGGGGGACGTCGGGGCGCTGCTCGACGGGTACGGCGGCCTCACCGCGGACCAGACGGCGCGCCTCGGGGTGCACGAGGTGCTGCACCTGCTCGCCGAGCGGGTGTGGGTCGCGGTCGACCGACCCTCCCGGTGGCGGGAGTCGGCGGATCGGCTCGACGGGCTGCTGCGCGCCCGGGTCTGACGCCGGCGCGGCTCGACCGGCCCGGGCCGCGTCTCTCGGGGGCTCAGACCACCACCGCCGGGCGCGCCGCCCCCAGCCGTCCCGCGAGCAGCGTCGAGGTCAGGACCCCCGACACCGCCTGCGCCGCCAGGAGCCCGACGAGCACCAGCACCTGCACCTGCGCCGCCACCGCCGGGCTCGCCCCGCCGAGCAGCAGCCCGACGAACGCCCCCGGCAGCGTCACCAGCCCGGCGCTGCGGGTCTGGTCGATCCCGGGCACCAGCGCCCGCGCCACCGCGCGCCGCGCGTGGCCCGCGACCGCCTGCCGACCCGTCGCGCCGAGCGCGAGCCAGCCCTCGACGACGTCCCACTCGGTGTGCAGGTCGTCCCGGAGCCGCAGGCCGGTCACGGAGGCGGCTGCCATCGCGCCGCCGATCGTCTGCGCGCCGAACGGCACGAGCGTGGGCGCGCCGAGCGCGAGGGCACCGCTCGCGACGACCGGGACGACGGCGGTGGTCGCCCCCGCCAGCACCGCGAGCCCGACCGCGCCGAGCGTGCGCGGGCCGAGGCCGACGCGCCGGGTCGCCGTCCAGGCCGCCACCGCCACCATGACCGCCAGGTAGAGGCCCGCGGCGGCGGGGTGCCGGAACACCCACGCGATGACGACCGCGACGGCGACGAGCTGCACGGCACCCCGCAGCACCGCCACGACGGTCTCCCGGCGGACCGGCACCCGGGCGGCCGTCGTGACCGCGAGGAACACGGCGAGCAGGGCGACCAGCGCGAGCGCCGTCCGCAGGGCGGAGCCGCCGGTCACGCAGCGCGGCGAGCGGGGGCGGCGGGCACCGTCGGACCGTACCGGCTCCGCCGGCGGAACCGTGTGGGCCACCGGGGGGAACCGTCTTCCGTGCCCTCGCGCCCGTCGAGTACCGTCCGCGACGTCCACCCGTGCCCTGCGGGACCCCCGACCCGAAGGACGCGTGCATGACGCCCGCCCGCACCGTGCCGCCCGCCGCCGCGCCCGGACGGGTCGGGCGCCGCCCCGCGCGGCCCGGGCTCGCGCGGCGCCTGGTGGCGGTGGCCGCGGTGGCGCTCGCGGTCGGGGTGCCGGTGTCGGCGGCCGCGGCGCCGCCGAGCCCGGACGCGGGGTCGACCGCCGGGGGCGCGGTGGTCGAGCTCGAGGTCCCCGGGTCGACGTACGCGGACGTCTGGGCCGGCGCCTCGTCATCGTTCGCCGTCACGTCGGACGGGCGGCTGTGGGCGGCGGGCAGCGGGACCGCCGGGCAGCTCGGCGACGGCGCTTCGGCCGACCGGGCGACCCGCGTCCCCGTCGGTGGTCTGCCGGGCGGGGTCACGCAGGTCGCCGGCGGCCAGCGGCACACCCTGGCGGTGGCCGGTGACGGGAGCCTGTGGTCGTGGGGCGACGGGTCCTCCGGCCAGCTGGGCCACGGCTCCAGCGCCGGGCGCGACGTGCCGGGACAGGTGTATCTCGTCGACGTCCCCGTGGTCTCCGTCGCCGCCGGTGCGGAGTTCAGTCTCGCCGTCACCGAGGACGGGCGGACGTGGGCCTGGGGAGAGAACGACGAGGCGCAGCTGGGCTGGCCGGCCCAGGTCGGGGTCTCGCTGCCCGTGCGTGTCGGCGGGCTCGCCGACACGCCCCGGTCCGTGGCCGTCGCCGCGGGGACCGCGCACGGTCTCGCGCTCCGGGAGGACGGCACGGTCTGGGCCTGGGGCCGGGGTGAGCTCGGCCAGCTCGGCGACGGTGCGAGGACGTCCTCGTCGACCCCGGTCCAGGTGACCGGCTGGGGCGCGCGGCGGATCGTCGCGGTGAGCGCCGGCGCCGACCACTCGGCCGCCGTCGCCGAGGACGGGACGCTGTGGATCTGGGGCTCCGGCGGGTGGGGTCAGCTGGGGGACGGGGCCCTGGGCGGGGTGGCGGCGGTGCCGCAGCAGGTGCCGGGCCTGGCGGACGTGCGCGTCGCGGAGGCCGCGCTGTCGGCGACCGCGACCGTGGTTCGGAGCACCGACGGCGAGGTGTGGAGCTGGGGGAGCGGCGCGGCCCTGGGCGACCCGGCTCGTCCGCTCGCGTCCGCACCCGCGCGCGTGCCGCTGCCGGGGCCGGCCCGTGCCCTGGCGTCGGAGGGCGAGCACGCCGAGGTGGTGCTCGACGACGGCACGCTGTGGACCTGGGGGTCGGGCACCGCCGGAGCGACGTCCGACGGTGCCGGCGCGGACAGCGCGGTGCCGACGCGCGTGCGCGCACCGCTCGCCGTCATCGCCGTCTCGTTCGGTGCCGTGGCGGCCACGGACGTGACCGTGGTCGACGACCGGCGCGTCCGCGCGACCGCCCCCGCGCAGGCCGCGGGGGCCGTCGCGGTCCGGCTGGCGACGGTCCTGCGCGACGGGGTGACCGCCGGCCCGGACCTGGCGCTCGACGCCGCGTTCACCTACGTCGAGCCGCCCGCCGCACCCCGGGACGTCGTCGCGTCCGCCGTCCGCGTGACCGCCCGGGCGACGCCCGGCAGCACGGTGGCCGTGCGGGACGCCGGCGGCGCGAGCCTGGGGTCCGCGGTGGCGGGCGCCGACGGGGGCGTGGTCGTCGGGCTCGACCCGGCACCGCTCGACGGCCAGGTCCTCACGGTGGCGGCTGCAGTGCGCGGGGTCGCCGGGCCGGGCACCCCGGTGACGGTCGACGCGGTCGCCCCCGCGCCGCCGGTGCTGCGCCCGACGGACGGCCGCGCGCTCACCGGGACGGCGGAACCGGGTGCCCTCCTCCGCGTCCGGCGCGACGACGGCGCGCTCGCCGGCACGACGACGGTCGCCGCTGACGGCACCTGGTCGGTCGGCCTGGCGCCGGCGGCGGTCGCGGGGGACCGCCTCGACGTCGACGCGCAGGACGGCGCCGGCAACACGTCGACCGCGGTGCGGTGGCGCGTCGGGCTGCCCGGGGTCACCGCCGCGGCCCTCGTCGCGGGCCGCGGCGGGTCCCTGGGGGCCGGCGGGTTCCAGCCCGGGGAGCTCGTCCGCGTGACCCTCGGGGGCGCCGACCTCGGGACGGTGCCGGCCGATGCCGAGGGGTCCGTCGCGGTGCCCGCCACGGTGGCCGAGGTCCCGCCCGGCGGGTCGCTCGCGCTGGTGCTCCGGGGTGAGCTGTCCGGCGTCCTGACGGGCGACGTCGCGGTGACGGCGCCGGGGTCCGTCCCCGGCGCCGGCCCGGGGACCGGTCTGGCGCCCGGACCCGGCTCCGCGCCGGGCTCCGCGCCCAGCTCGGGGGCCGGCCCGGGGACCGCGGCCACGACGGCGGGCGACTCCGGCGCCCGCGCCGCGCGGCCGTCCGCCGGCCTCGCCGCGACGGGCACGGCGGTGCTGGCCGCGGTCGCTCTCGCCGGTGCGGCCGGGGCGGTGGGCGTGGCGCTGGTCGTCTGGTCCGGGCGAGGGCGGGCCTCCGCCCGTCGGCGCGTCCACCCCGCGGGCTGATCGCGCCGGTCGCGCCCGGGCCGACGGCCAGGCGAGGCACGCGCGCCGCTGCCCGCGCGGCAGCAGGTGCAGGCGCCCCCGCACCTGTGCTTCGATAGGTAGACGAACTCGTCTACCCAGGGAGCGGACATGGCGGAGCAGCAGGCGCGGCCGGGCGGCGGCCTCGCGCGGACGGTGGGCCGGATCGGCCTCGGGGCGGTGCTCGCGTTCGCCGGCACCAGCCACCTCACGTTCGCGCGCGAGGAGTTCCGGGCGCAGGTCCCGCCGTGGGTGCCGCTGGACGAGGACCTGGTCGTCCTCGGCTCGGGCGTGGTCGAGATCGCGCTCGGCACGGCGCTCGCCGTCGCGCCCGCGCGGCACCGCACGACGGTCGGGTGGGCCGCGGCCGCGTTCTTCGTCGCGATCTTCCCGGGCAACGTGTCGCAGTACCTGACCCACACCGACGCCTTCGGGCTCGACACCGACGCCAAGCGGCTCGCCCGGCTCCCCGGCCAGGCCGCGCTGGTCGCGTGGTCGCTGTGGTCGACCGGCGCGTGGCGCGCGTGGCGGGGCCGCCGCCGGGCCTGAGCGCGCTTTGGCGGCGGCGCGGCGCGGTGGCGTAGGCTTCGTGGGCCGGTGCGGCGAGCCATGCCCGCGCGCGCCGTAGCGTGCCGCCCCTCGGGGTAGAGCGGGGAACCGCCCGACCGGCCCGCCCCAGCGCCCACGCCGGGCACCCCGGCGCAGACGAATCCGAGCAGTTGGAGAGCACTGAAGTGAAGAGCGCCGTCGAGACCCTGGAGCCCACCAAGGTCAGGCTGACCGTCGAGGTTCCGTACGACGAGCTCAAGCCGAGCATCGATCACGCCTACTCGCACATCGCGGAGCAGGTGAACATCCCCGGCTTCCGCAAGGGCAAGGTCCCGCCGCGGATCATCGACCAGCGCGTGGGCCGCCCGGCGGTCATGGAGCACGCCGTCAACGAGGGCCTGTCCGGCTTCTACGCCGAGGCCGTCCGCGAGAACAAGCTGCGCCCGCTCGGCCAGCCCGAGGTCGACGTCACGAAGGTCCCCGGCCTCGTGCCCGGCGAGACCGACGGCGACCTGGTGTTCACCGCCGAGGTCGAGGTCCGCCCGGAGATCGAGATCCCGTCGCTCGACGGCCTGTCCGTCACCGTGGACGCCTCCGAGATCACCGACGAGGACGTGCAGGGCCGCCTGGACGCGCTGCGCGAGCGCTTCGGCACCCTGGTCGGCGTCGACCGCCCGGCCGCCGACAAGGACTTCGCGGTCATCGACCTGGTCGCCAAGATCGACGGCGAGGAGGTCGACACGGTCTCCGGCGTCTCCTACCAGATCGGCTCGGGCAACATGCTCGAGGGCCTGGACGAGGCGCTGACCGGCCTGTCGGCCGGCGAGACCACGACGTTCTCGACCACGCTGGTCGGCGGCGACCACGCCGGCGAGCAGGCCGAGGTCACCGTCACCGCGTCCTCCGTCAAGGAGCGCGAGCTGCCCGAGGCCGACGACGACTTCGCGCAGATGGCGTCGGAGTTCGACACGGTGGAGGAGCTGCTGGCGGACCTGCGCGAGCAGGCCACCAAGATCAAGGCGCAGAACCAGGCCGTCCAGGCCCGCGACCTGCTCCTGGAGCAGCTGCTCGAGCAGCTCGAGATCCCGGTCCCGGCCGGCGCCGTCGAGGCCGAGGTGCACCGCCACCTCGAGTCCGAGGGTCGCCTGGAGGACGACGTGCACCGCGCCGAGGTGACGGAGCAGGCGCAGACCGCGCTGCGCAACCAGATCCTCCTGGACACCCTGGCCGAGAACCTCGAGGTCAAGGTCAACCAGGGCGAGCTCGTCGACTACCTGGTGAGCGCGTCCCGCCAGTACGGCATGGACCCGAACACCTTCATCCAGACGATCGACCAGCAGGGCCAGATCCCCGCCATGGTCGCCGAGGTCGCGCGCTCCAAGGCGCTCGCGGTGGCCCTGCGCCACGTCGCGGTCGTCGACCCGGCCGGCGAGGCCGTCGACCTGTCCGAGTACATCGGCACGGACGAGGAGGACGCCGCGCAGACGGCGCTCGAGGACGCCGCCACCGCGGCCGCCGAGGGCGACGAGGACGCGGCCGAGGGCACCACCGAGGCGCCCGCCGAGGACGCGAAGGCCTGAGCCCCGCGCCACCCGCACGTCACGAGGGCCCCGCACCGATCCGGTGCGGGGCCCTCGGGCGTCCCGGCCCGCGGTTCGCCCCGGGGCCGGCGCGCCGCACGTGCGCCGACAGCGAAACGGGGCCCGACCGGGACTGATGCCGGGCGGGCCGGGCGTTAGGGTCGCTGACAAGCAACCAGTCCTGATCGAGGGAGCGTTCGTGAACGACCAGACGCCGGCCATCGCCCGGGCAGAGTCCGGGGGACTCGGCCTCAACGACTCCATCTACAACCGGCTCCTCAAGGAGCGGATCATCTGGCTGGGGTCGGAGGTCCGGGACGAGAACGCGAACGCCATCTGCGCGCAGATGATGCTGCTCGCCGCGGAGGACCCGGACAAGGACATCTTCCTGTACATCAACTCGCCCGGTGGCTCGATCACCGCGGGCATGGCGATCTACGACACCATGCAGTACATCCAGCCCGACGTCGCCACGGTGGCGATGGGCATGGCGGCCTCGATGGGGCAGTTCCTGCTCTCCTCGGGCGCCAAGGGCAAGCGCTACGCCACCCCGCACGCCCGCGTGATGATGCACCAGCCGTCCGGCGGCATCGGCGGCACGGCCACCGACGTGCGCATCAACGCCCAGCTGATCCTGCACATGAAGACGGTGCTCGCCGAGCTGATCGCCGAGCAGACCGGCAAGTCGGTCGAGCAGATCACGGCGGACTCGGACCGCGACCGCTGGTTCACCGCCCCCGAGGCCCTCGAGTACGGGTTCGTCGACAAGGTCGTCACCCACGCCGGCGCCGTCACCGGTGGCGGCGGCACCGCGGCCTGACCGACCCCGAACCACCACAGACCTCGTTAGGAGAACTCGTGAGCACCGAGTCGCAGTTCATCGCCCGCGCCGGGCGCCTCGCCGGCGGCTGGGGCGGCACCGCCGGGTCCGTCGCGACCTCGCCGTCGTCCCGCTACGTGCTGCCCCAGTTCGAGGAGCGCACGGCCTACGGCTTCAAGCGGCAGGACCCGTACACCAAGCTGTTCGAGGACCGGATCATCTTCCTCGGCGTGCAGGTGGACGACGCCTCCGCGGACGACATCATGGCCCAGCTGCTGGTCCTGGAGTCGACCGACCCCGACGGCGTCATCACGCTCTACATCAACTCGCCCGGCGGCTCGTTCACCGCGCTGACCGCGATCTACGACACGATGCAGTACATCAAGCCGCAGATCCAGACGGTGTGCCTGGGCCAGGCGGCCTCGGCCGCCGCGGTCCTGCTGGCCGCCGGCACCCCGGGCAAGCGCCTGGCGCTGCCGAACGCCCGCGTGCTGATCCACCAGCCCGCGATGGAGGGCGGCGGCTACGCCCAGGCGTCGGACATCGAGATCCACGCCAACGAGCTGATCCGGATGCGCGAGTGGCTCGAGGAGACCATCGCGCACCACACCGGCCAGCCGCTGGACAAGGTCCGCCAGGACATCGAGCGCGACAAGATCCTCACCGCCAAGCAGGCGCACGAGTACGGGATCGTCGACCAGGTGCTCGAGAGCCGCAAGGGCGCGATCGCGACCCGCGTCGAGCCGTGATGCGCACGGGGGCCGGGCGTGGCGGACGGGCGAACCCGGCCGACACGCCCGGCCCCCGGTGCGTGGCGGGCTGACACCGGGCCCGCCGTGGTGTGCAATGGACCGATGGGCGGTCGGCGGTGGCCGGTCCGCCCGAGAGCGCAGTGACTCGCGACCGACCGGTCGCACCGAGGGAAGGGGACGCACGTGGCTCGCATCGGGGACGGCGCCGACCTTCTCAAGTGCTCGTTCTGCGGGAAGTCGCAGAAGCAGGTCAAGAAGCTGATCGCGGGACCGGGCGTCTACATCTGCGACGAGTGCATCGAGCTGTGCAACGAGATCATGGAGGAGGAGCGGGCGGAGGCCACCGAGATCGGCATGGTGGAGCTGCCCAAGCCGAAGGAGATCTTCGCGTTCCTCGAGCAGTACATCGTCGGCCAGGAGCCCGCCAAGCGGTCGCTCGCGGTCGCCGTCTACAACCACTACAAGCGCATCCAGGCGGGCGAGGCGACCCCGTCGGTCGGCACCGCGCAGGCCGAGGACTCGGTCGAGATCGCGAAGTCGAACATCCTGCTGATCGGCCCCACCGGCTGCGGCAAGACGTACCTCGCCCAGACCCTCGCGCGGATGCTCAACGTCCCGTTCGCGATCGCGGACGCCACGGCCCTCACCGAGGCGGGCTACGTCGGCGAGGACGTCGAGAACATCCTGCTCAAGCTCATCCAGGCCGCCGACTTCGACGTGAAGAAGGCCGAGACCGGGATCATCTACATCGACGAGATCGACAAGATCGCCCGCAAGAGCGAGAACCCGTCGATCACGCGGGACGTGTCCGGCGAGGGCGTGCAGCAGGCGCTGCTCAAGATCATCGAGGGCACCACGGCCTCGGTGCCCCCGCAGGGCGGCCGCAAGCACCCGCACCAGGAGTTCATCCAGATCGACACGACGAACGTGCTGTTCATCGTGGCGGGCGCGTTCGCCGGGCTGGACGAGATCATCACCAGCCGCTCGGGACGCAAGGGCATCGGCTTCGGCGCCCCGCTGCACAGCGCGGACGACAAGGACGTCTACGGCGACGTCATGCCGGAGGACCTGCTGAAGTTCGGGCTCATCCCCGAGTTCATCGGCCGCGTCCCGGTCATCACCACCGTGTCGCCGCTCGACCAGTCCGCGCTGGTGCGGATCCTCACCGAGCCGCGCAACGCCCTCGTGAAGCAGTACCAGCGGATGTTCGAGATCGACGGCGTCGAGCTCGAGTTCACGCAGGACGCCGTCGAGGCGATCGCCGACCAGGCGCTGCTGCGCGGCACCGGGGCGCGCGGCCTGCGGGCGATCATGGAGGAGGTCCTCCAGCAGGTGATGTTCGAGGTGCCGAGCCGCGACGACGTCGAGCGCGTCGTCGTGAACCGCGGCGTGGTGCTGGAGAACGTCAACCCGACGCTCGTCCCGCGGCAGGCGCCCGCCAAGCGCACGCCCCGCGAGAAGAGCGCCTGAGCGGACCCTCCCGCCCCCTACGATCGGGGGCGTGACGACTCCTCCCGCCGGACCCCCGCCCGAGCTCGCGCGCCTGCGCGGCAGCATCGACAACATCGACGCGGCCCTGATCCACCTGCTCGCGGAGCGGTTCAAGGCGACCCAGCAGGTCGGCGTGCTCAAGGCGCGCCTGGGGCTGCCGGCGTCCGACCCGGGCCGCGAGGCCCAGCAGGTCGCGCGGCTGCGGGACCTCGCGCACGCCGCGGACCTGGACCCGGTGTTCGCCGAGAAGTTCCTCGCGTTCATCGTGGAGGAGGTCATCCGGCACCACGAGGAGATCGCCGCCGGCCCCGACGGGCAGCGCGCGCCCGCGACCGCCTCGGACGACCCGGTCACGGACTGACCGCCCCGGCCCGCGCGCGCCCGGCATCCGGGACGGCGGCGACCGCCGGGCGAACTCGGACCCGCGCCGGGGTGGCGCGCTGCGACGGGCTGTCAGAGGGTGGGAGGGGTCAGGACCGGTCGGTCGGTGCGGCCCGGACGGCGCTGCGCCGGCACGACCCACGCAACCGGACCCTCGGAGGTCGCTCGTGGAACTGCACTGGCTCAAGCCCCTGCTCGGACGTCCCGCCCCGTTCGTGACGATCCATCTCGACGCCACCCGCGCTGACGCGTCGGGCGACGAGGAGGTCGCGGGGCGGTGGCGGGCCCTGCGCAGGGAGCTCGAGCGCTCCGGGGCGTCGGCGACGGTGCTCGACGAGATCGAGGAGCGGGTCACCCGGCCCACCGGCGTGGCCGGCCCGCACGGGCGCGTGGTGATCGCGGACGCCGAGGGCGTCGTGGTGGACCGCGTGCTCAAGGAGGCCCCGGCGCAGTCGACCGCGCACCTGGACGACGTGCCGGTGCTGCTGCCGGCCGTGCGCGCCGCGGACCAGGCGACCCGGTTCCTGCTGGTCGAGGTCGACCGCCAGGGCGCCGACCTCACCTGGTCGGACGGCTCCGGCCTGCGCACCGCGCAGAAGGAGAGCGTGGAGGGCAGCCACGACGAGCTGCGCAAGGTGAAGGAGACCGGCGACGGCTGGAAGGCCCGGCGGGTGCAGATGCGCGCCGAGGACTCCTGGGAGCGCAACGCCGAGACGGTCGCGGCGGAGCTCGACCGCCAGGTGGTCGAGAAGAAGCCCGAGGTGGTGCTCGTCACCGGGGACGTGCGCGCGGTGTCGCTGCTGTGCCACGCGGTCGCCCCGCGCACGAAGGACCTGGTGGTCGAGGTCCCCGGCGGCTCCCGCGCCGACGGCGTCAAGCAGGACGTCTTCCACCAGCGGGTGGCGGAGGCGCTGGAGGCGTTCCGGCAGCGCCGGCGGGAGGAGACGCTCGCGCGGTACCGCGAGGAGCTGGGCCGCGGGGGAGCGGCCGTCACGTCGGTCGACGACGTGGTGACGGTCCTCCAGCGGGGGCAGGTGCGCGCGCTCGTGCTGCACGAGGACGTCACGCTGCCCGGCTCGGCGCTCGCCGACCGGCAGCTGTGGGTCGGCCCGGACCCGCTGCAGATCGCCACGAGCGAGGACGACCTCGCCGGCATCGGCGTCACGGAGGGCGCGCGGACGATGCCCGCCGCCGTGGCGCTGCTGCGCGCCGCGCTCGGGCAGGACGCCGGGCTCGCGATCGCGCTCGACGGGCAGGTCGAGGCGGTCGACGGGGTGGGCGCGGTGCTGCGCTACACGGACGGCTCCACGCCGAGCGAGGCGGTGCCGTCGCAGTCGGCCGACCAGCGCCGCCTGCACGACGTGGTCTGATCGCCGCGCCACGGCGCGTGAGACACCGCGAGGGCGCACGAGATCTCGTGCGCCCTCGCGGTGTCGCGTGCGCCCTCGGCGGTGTCAGTGCTCCCGGGTGTCGACGTAGAGCTCCTCGACGTCGGACGCGAAGTCCTTCAGGACGAGGGCGCGCTTCACCTTCAGGCTCGGGGTCAGGTAGCCGTTGGCCTCGGTGAAGTCGCCGTCGAGCACGCGCACCTTGCGGATCGACTCGGCGCGGGACACGGCCTCGTTGGCGCGCGCGGCGGCGCGGTCCAGGGCCGCCAGCACCTCGGGGTGCTTCCCGGCGGCGCGGACGTCCATCGGCGGCAGGCCGTGCATCGACAGCCAGCCCGGGAGCATGTCGGCGTCGAGGGTGACCAGGGCGCCGATGAACGGGCGGCCGTCGCCGACGACGACGACCTGGCTGACCAGCGGGTGGCCGCGGAACCGGTCCTCCAGCACGGCGGGCGCGACGTTCTTGCCGCCCGCGGTGACGATGAGCTCCTTGGCGCGGCCGGTCAGGCGCAGGTAGCCGTCGTCGTCCAGCTGGCCGATGTCGCCGGTCGCGAACCAGCCGTCGGCGTCCAGCACCTCGGCGGTGGCCTCGGCGTTGTCGTGGTAGCCGCGGAACACGTGCGGGCCCTTGGCGAACACGTTGCCGTCGTCGTCGACCCGCAGCGAGGTGCCCGGGTACGCGGGGCCGACGGTGCCGATCTTGATCAGGCCGGGGCGGTTCACGGCGGACGGGGCGGTGGTCTCGGTCAGGCCGTAGCCCTCCAGGACCACCAGGCCGAGGCCACGGTAGTAGTGCCCCAGCCGCTCGCCGAGCGGGGCGCCGCCGGAGATCGCGTACCGGAGCGAGCCGCCCATCGCGTCCCGGAGCTTGCGCAGCACCAGCGACGACGCGAGGGCGTGCGCCGCCTTGAGCTGCGCGGACGGCCCGGGGGCGGTGTCGAGGGCGCGGGAGTAGGTGATCGACACCTTCGCCGCCCAGCGGAACAGCTTGAGCTTCGCGCCGTGCCCGGCCTTCTGCTCCGCGGAGTTGTAGACCTTCTCGAACACCCGCGGCACGGCGAGGATGTACGTCGGCCGGAACGAGGCGAAGTCGGCGAGCAGGTTCCGGGTGTCCGGGGTGTGGCCGAGCGGGGAGCCCGCCTCGATCGCGACCATCTGGATGAACCGCGCGAACACGTGCGCGAGCGGCATGAACAGCAGGGTGCGCGAGCCCGGGGTGGCGCAGACCTCGGCGAGCGCGGCGACGCCGTTGCGGGCGTTGTCCACGAAGTTGCCGTGGCTCAGCTCGACGCCCTTGGGCCGGCCCGTGGTGCCGGAGGTGTAGATGATCGTCGCGAGGTCCGCGGCGGTGGCCAGGGACCGGCGGCGCTCGATCTCGGCGTCGGCGACCTCGGCGCCCGCGGCGACCAGGTCGGCGAGGCCGCCCTCGTCGATCACCACGACCTCGCGCACGGCGGGCACGGCGTCGCGCACGTGGCCGACGACCGCGGCGTGCGCGGCGGTCTCGACGACCACCAGCGAGGCGCCGGAGTTCGACAGGATCCACTCGACCTGCTCGGCCGAGGACGTCTCGTAGACCGGCACGCCCACGCCGCCGGCGAACCACACGGCGAAGTCGGTGAGCGTCCACTCGTACCGGGTGCGGGACATGATCGCGACGCGGTCACCCGGCTCGAGCCCTCGCGCGACCAGGCCCTTGGCGAGTGCGGTCACCTCGTGGACGAACTCGGCGACCGTCACCGGCGCCCAGGAGCCACCGAGCCCGGTCGAGCGCTCGAAGATCACGCTCGACGCGCCGCGGGCCAGGCGCCGCAGCAGCAGGCCGGGCACGTTGAGCGCGGGGTCGTGCGGGGCGGGCGTGTCGGCGCTGAACTCGCGCATCGGTGCTCCTGGTGCGGGGGTCGGGGGACCGGGGCCGCACCGCGCTGACGAGCGGCGACGACCGTTCGCGCCATGGTATCGGCCGCCTGTGCGCCGACCCGGGACCCCCGGCGACAAGACCGGGCCGCCGGGATCGTGGGATCCCGACGACCCGGTGCGGTCGTGCGCGGCGCGGGCCGTCAGGCCACGTCGGTGTGCGTCGGGTCGAGCACCCGCTGCAGGAACGTGCGGGTGCGCGCCTCGCGGGGCGCCCCGATCACCTGGTCCGCGGGGCCGTCCTCGACGATGACGCCGCCGTCCATGAACACGACGCGGTCGCCGACGTCCCGGGCGAACGCCATCTCGTGCGTCACCACGATCATCGTCATGCCGGCGTCGGCCAGGTCGCGCATGACGCCGAGCACGTCGCCGACCAGCTCCGGGTCGAGGGCCGAGGTCGGCTCGTCGAACAGCATGAGCTGCGGGTCCATCGACAGCGCCCGGGCGATCGCGACCCGCTGCTGCTGGCCGCCGGACAGCTGCGCCGGGTGGGCGTCCGCGCGGTCCGCGAGGCCGACGCGCTCGAGGTTGGCGCGGGCGATCCGGTCCGCCTCTGCCGCGGAGCGCTTGAGGACGCCCCGCTGCGCCATCGTGCAGTTCTCCAGCACGGTCTTGTGCGCGAACAGGTTGAACTGCTGGAACACCATGCCGACGTGCGTGCGGACCTGGTCGATGTCGACGTCCGGGTCGGTCACGTCGACGCCCAGCACCTCGACGTCGCCGCCGGTCGGCTGCTCGAGCAGGTTGACGCAGCGCAGCAGCGTGGACTTGCCGGAGCCCGACGGGCCGATGACGCAGACGACCTCGCCGGCGTGCACGTCCAGGTCGATGCCGGTGAGCACCTCGCGCTCGCCGAACGCCTTGCGGAGGCCGGCGATCCGGACCACGGGGGCGCCGGTCGGTGCGGCGGCGGTCATGTGCGGCTCCTCGCGCCGGTGCGCTTCTCCAGGTACCGCGCGAGCTGGCCCAGGGGGAGCGTGATGAGCAGGTAGCAGGCGCCGATGAGGAACAGCGGCGTCAGGCCGCCCTGCGCGTTGTTGAGCGCGTCGCGGCCGATCTTGGTGAGGTCGAACTCGTTGGCGGTCAGGCCGAGCAGGAACACCAGGGAGGTGTCCTTGGTCAGCAGGATGAACTCGTTCGTCATCGGCGGGAGCACGATCCGGAACGCCTGCGGGACGACCACCTGGCGCAGCGTGCGTCCGTGGGACATGCCCAGCGACCGGGCGGCCTCGACCTGCCCCTTCGGGACGGCCTGCAGGCCGGCGCGGAGCGTCTCGGCGATGTACGCGGCGGACACCAGGCCCAGCGCGAGCGCGGCCTTCAGGGTGACCGACGGGATGTTCACGCCGAAGGCGATCGGAACGGCGTAGCCGAAGGAGATCACCACGAGCAGCGCCGGGATGCCGCGGAAGAACTCGATGTAGACGATCGCGAGCCAGCGGTAGAGGCCCACCGAGGACAGCCGCATGAGTGCGAGCACGGTGCCCAGCGACAGGCCCACGGCGAACCCGGCGAACGTGTACTCGAGCGTCTTGAGGAACGCGGCGGGGATGCGCTCGGCGATCGTGGCAGCGGCGTCGGCGTTGAAGAAGTTGGTGCCGACGTCCTCCCAGTCGATCGCCAGCGCGACGACCACGAGGACGACCGCGAGCAGCGCGTACTGCGCGAGCCGGAACGCCCGAGCGCGCCGGCGCGGGCTCCACCGGCGCCGGGACGCGGGCAGCGTCCCGGGCGCCGGGGTGGAGGTGGTCGTCACGTCAGCCGTCCGACGGGCTCGGCGACGCCGACGCGGTCTCCGAGGTCATCGGGGCGGTGCCGATGTACTGGGTGTACAGCTCGTCGTAGGTGCCGTCCTCGCGGATCCGCTCGAGGGTGGCGTTGATCTGGTCGAGCAGCGCGGTGTTGCCCTGCTTCACGCCGAGGCCGTACTGCTCGCCGGTGGAGAAGTTCGCGCTGACCTCGAAGCCCTCGGAGACGTACGGGCCGAGCACGGCGATGTCGTTGACGACCGCGTCGACCTGGCCGGTCTTGAGCGCCTGGATCTGCAGGCCGAGGTCCTCGAACTGGACGGTCTGCAGGCCGTTGTCGGTGGCCCAGGTCTCGCCGGTGGTCGCCTGCTGCACGCCGATCGTCTTGCCCTCGAGCGCCTCGACGCTGTCGAGGTCCGAGCCCTCCGGGACCAGCAGGCCCTGGTCGGCGTCGAAGTACGGGTCGGAGAAGTCGATCTTCTGCTGGCGCTCCGGGGTGATGGTGATGCCGGAGGCGACGACGTCGCAGTTGTCCGTGTTGAGGTCCGCGCCCGACTGGATGCCCTCGAAGGGGGTCACCTTGGTGGTGAGCGTGACGCCCAGGTCGGTGGCGACCTCGTTCACGATCGCGATGTCGAGGCCGACGACCTCGCCGTCCTCCTCGTACTCGAACGGCTCGTACGGCGGGTTGGTGCAGACGGTCAGCGTGCCGTCGCTGACGAGCTGGACCCCGCCGTCGGACGCGGCGGTGTCGTCGCCGCTCCCGCCGCAGGAGGCGAGCAGCAGCGCCGCCGCGACGGCGGCGGGCAGAGCGGCGAGGGTGCGGGTGCGCATGGAGTGACTCCTCGTGGGGGACGGACGGCCGCACAACTATACATCGGCGAGGATACGTATGCAGAACCCACCGGGGTGGGACGAGAGTCCCAGGGTGCCACGACGCCGCGAGGGCGCACCCCGGTGTGGGTGCGCCCTCGCGAGCGGGTGCCGGGCGGCGGTCAGGCCGTCGGCTTCTGCTTCGGCTCCGGGGGGAGCAGCTCGGCGTCGCGGGCGACGACCGTCGCGTCCGGGGCGTCCGGCACCTCGACGACGTCGAGGTCCCCGGTGGCCCGGCCCGCGGCGCGGACGTCGCCCAGCGCCACCTGCACGCCCGGCAGCAGCGCCGCCGGCACCTCGAGGCGGGCCCGCAGGATCTCGGTCCGCATCGAGACCTTCGCCTCGGACTTCACCTTGCGCAGCGCGGCGAGCGCGGCGCCGGCGGCGGCGACCACGGCCGGGTCCCCGTCGCCCGCGGCGGCGCGCAGCGGCTCCGCGACCGGCCACGGCGCGCGGTGCACCGAGCCCTCGCGCCACCAGGACCAGACCTCCTCGGTGGCGAACGGCAGCACCGGGGCGAACAGCCGGAGCAGCACGTCGAGCGCCACGTTCAGCGCGGCGCGCGCCGAGGCGGTCTCCGGCGTCACGTCGGAGGCCTCGGCACCGGCGCCGTACGCGCGGTCCTTCACCAGCTCCAGGTAGTCGTCGCAGAACGTCCAGAAGAACGTCTCGGTGAGCTCCAGGGCGCGGGTGTGGTCGTACGCCTCCAGGGCGGCGGTCGCGCGGTCGACCACGTCGGCCAGGCCCGCGAGCATCGCCCGGTCCAGCGGCACGGTGACCAGCGAGGCGTCGAGCGCGGACGCGCCCTGCGCGGCGGGGCCGAACGACAGCGCGAACTTCGACGCGTTGAGCACCTTGATCGCCAGGCGGCGGCCGATCTTCATCTGGCCGACCTCGAACGCCGCGTCGGTGCCCAGGCGGGCCGAGGCCGCCCAGTACCGGACCGCGTCCGAGCCGTGCTCCTCGAGCAGGCCCATCGGCGTGACGACGTTGCCCTTGGACTTCGACATCTTCTTGCGGTCGGGGTCCAGGATCCAGCCGGAGATCGCCGCGTCCTTCCACGGCAGCGAGCCGTGCTCCAGGTGCGAGCGCACGACCGTCGAGAACAGCCAGGTGCGGATGATGTCCTGCCCCTGCGGGCGCAGGTCCATCGGGAACACCCGCTCGAACAGGTCGGGGTCGGACCGCCAGCCGCCCGCGATCTGCGGGGACAGCGACGACGTCGCCCAGGTGTCCATGATGTCGGGGTCGCCGACGAAGCCGCCCGGGACGCCGCGCTGCTCGGCGGTGTAGCCGGCGGGCACGTCGGACGACGGGTCGACCGGCAGCTGGTCCTCGGCCGGCAGGATCGGGTGGTCGTGGTCGACCTCGCCCTCGGCCGACACGGGGTACCAGACCGGGAACGGCACGCCGAAGAACCGCTGGCGGGAGACGAGCCAGTCGCCGTTCAGGCCGCCGACCCAGTTCTCGTACCGCACCCGCATGAAGTCGGGGTGGAAGCCGAGCTCGGTGCCGCGGGCGAGCAGCTGCTCGCGGAGGTCGGCGTCCCGGCCGCCGTTGCGGATGTACCACTGGCGCGAGGTGACGATCTCGAGCGGCTTGTCGCCCTTCTCGAAGAAGTTCGCCTTGCGCTGGGTCGCCTGCGGCTCGCCGTCCAGGTCGCCCGACTCGCGCAGGCCGGCCACGACCGCCTCGCGCGCCGAGAACGTCGTCTTGCCGGCCAGCTCGCCGTACAGCGCGCGGCCGGCCTCGTCCGTGATCCAGTCCGGGGTGTCCCGCACCAGGCGGCCGTCGCGGCCGATCACCGAGCGGGTCGGCAGCTGCAGCTCGCGCCACCACTGCACGTCGGTCAGGTCGCCGAAGGTGCAGCACATCGCGATGCCCGCGCCCTTGTCCGGCTCGGCGGCCGGGTGGGCCAGCACGGGGACCTCGACGCCGAACAGCGGGCTGGTCACCGTCGTGCCGAACAGGTGCTGGTAGCGCTCGTCGTCGGGGTGCGCGATGAGCGCGACCACGGCGGGCAGCAGCTCGGGGCGGGTGGTCTCGATGAACACCGGGTCGGCGCCGTCGCGGTGGAACGCGACCTTGTGGAACGCGCCCGGGTAGTCCCGGGCCTCGAGCTCGGCCTGCGCCACGGCGGTCTGGAACGTCACGTCCCACAGGCCCGGCGCCTCGGCCTGGTACGCCTCGCCGCGGGCGAGGTTGCGCAGGAACGCCTGCTGGGCGACGGCGCGGGCCTCGCCGGAGATCGTCTGGTAGGTGCGCGACCAGTCGACCGACAGGCCGAGCCGGCGCCACAGCGCCTCGAACTGCTGCTCGTCCTCGACGGTCAGCCGCTCGCACAGCTCGACGAAGTTCCGGCGGCTGATCGGCACCTGGTCGGCGGCCTTGACGCTCTTGCCCTCGCCGCCGACGTGCGGGGGCTCGAAGGTCTCGTCGTAGGGGAGCGACGGGTCGCAGCGCACGCCGAAGTAGTTCTGCACGCGGCGCTCGGTGGGCAGGCCGTTGTCGTCCCAGCCCATCGGGTAGAACACCTCGGCGCCGCGCATCCGGCGGTACCGGGCGACGACGTCGGTGTGCGTGTACGAGAACACGTGGCCCACGTGCAGCGAGCCGGAGACGGTGGGCGGCGGGGTGTCGATGGAGTACACCTGCTCGCGGGTCTTCGACCGGTCGAACGCGTACGTGCCCTGCTCGGTCCACGCGCCGTCCCAGCGGTCCTCGACGCCGTCGAGCGACACCCGGTCCGGTACCTCGCGCACCGCGCGTACGGCCGCGGCGGCGGTCGTCGGGGGTGCGGCGGGCGTGGCGGCGGGGGACAGGTCGGTCATGGGCACACATCTTCCCAGATGTCGGGGGTTCTCCCGACGCGGCGGCCGGTGACCGGGACGCGAACGCCGGGCGACGCCCCGGTGAACGGTCGCGGGCCGGCGCGGCGGCGGCGCGGACCGTGTGTCACAGTGCCCGTCGGCCGCCCGGGACGTGGCGCGGCCGACGGGCGGGAGGAACACGTGGGCGAACCGGACGGGCTGCTGCGGTCGGGGCTGGCGCCTGCGCCGCGGACCCTGGCGGACGTGCTGGCGGCGACGGTCGCGGCGCACGGCGACGCCCCGGCGATCGACGACGGCACGACCGTGCTGACGTACGCCGAGCTCGACGCGGTGGTGCGGGCCGCCGCGGCGGCGCTGGCGGCCGAGGGCATCGGGCCGGGCTCGCGGGTCGGCGTGCGGGTGCCGTCCGGCATCGCCGAGCTGTACACGGCGATCCTGGCGGTGCTCGCCGCGGGCGCCGCCTACGTGCCGGTGGACGTCGACGACCCGGACGAGCGCGCGCGGACCGTGTTCGCCGAGGCGGCGGTCGACCGGGTGCTGGCCGAGGGCGACCTGCCGGCGCTGGTCGCGGCCGGGCGGCGGCGCGGGGCGGCCGCTGCTGCGGCGGTGCGCGGCCCGGGGCTCGGCGACGACGCCTGGATCATCTTCACCTCCGGGTCCACGGGCGCGCCCAAGGGCGTGGCCGTGACGCACCGGTCCGCGGCGGCGTTCGTCGACGCCGAGGCCCGGCTGTTCCTCGCCGGCGCGCCGCTCGGCCCCGGCGACCGGGTGCTCGCGGGACTGTCGGTGGCGTTCGACGCGAGCTGCGAGGAGATGTGGCTCGCGTGGGCGCACGGCGCCTGCCTGGTGCCCGCGCCCCGCGCGCTGGTCCGCACCGGGATGGACCTCGGGCCGTGGCTGGTCGCGCAGCAGATCACCGTCATCTCGACGGTGCCGACCCTCGCCGGGCTGTGGCGCTCCGAGGAGCTGGCCGGCGTGCGGCTGCTGATCTTCGGCGGCGAGGCGTGCCCGCCCGAGCTCGCGGCGCGGCTGGTCACCCCGGACCGGGAGGTGTGGAACACCTACGGGCCGACCGAGGCGACCGTCGTGGCGTGCGCGGCCAGGATGACCGGCGAGGGTCCGGTCCGGATCGGGCTGGCGCTCGACGGCTGGGACCTCGCGGTCGTCGGCGAGGACGGCACGCCGGTCGCGGAGGGCGAGACCGGCGAGCTGATCATCGGCGGCGTCGGCCTGGCGCGGTACCTGGACCCGGCCAAGGACGCCCAGAAGTACGCCCCCGCGCCCGGGCTCGGCTGGGACCGCGCCTACCGCAGCGGCGACGTGGTCCGGCTGGACCGCGCGGGGCTGCTGTTCGTCGGGCGCGCGGACGACCAGGTCAAGATCGGCGGCCGGCGGATCGAGCTGGGCGAGGTCGAGGCGGCGCTGGGCGGGCTGCCGGGCGTCGCCGGCGCGGCCGTCGCGGTGCGTCGCACGCCCGCGGGGACGGCGGTGCTGGCCGGGTACCTGGTGCCGGCCGAGGGGACGACGCTCGACCTCGCGGACGCCCGGACCCGGCTGCGCGCGGTGCTCCCGGCGGCGCTGGTGCCGCTGCTCGGGGTCGTCGACGCGCTGCCGACCCGCGGGTCGGGCAAGGTCGACCGCGACGCGCTCCCGTGGCCGCTGCCCGGGGCCGCGCCCGCGGGTGCCGCGGGCGGCGGGGACGCGGGCGCCGGACCAGCCGCGGGGCTCACGCCCACCGCGGCCTGGGTCGCCGAGCGCTGGACCGCCGCGCTGGGCGCGCCCGTGGCCGGCCCGGACGACGACTTCTTCGACGCCGGCGGCGGCAGCCTGGTCGCGGCGCAGCTCGTGTCCGCGCTGCGCGAGCGGTTCGGCACCGTGACCGTCGCCGACGTGTACGAGTACCCGCGGCTGGCCGACCTGGCCCGGCGGCTGGACGAGCTCGAGCCCGCGGCGCCGGTCGCCGAGCGGGTCGTCGTGCCCACGCCGCGGCGCGCGCAGGCGGTCCAGACGCTCCTCGGCGTACCGCTCGCGGCGCTGGTCGGGCTCCGCTGGCTGACCTGGCTGCTCGCGGCCGAGCAGCTGCTCGCGGTCACCGGCCTGGTGCCGTGGCTGACGCCGGTGCCGGCCTCGTGGTGGTGGCTCGCGCTGGGCTGGGTGCTGCTGATCAGCCCGCTCGGCCGGATGGGGTCCACGGTCCTGGTCGCGCGCACCCTGCTCCGCGGGCTGCGGCCGGGCCGGTACCCGCGCGGCGGGTCCGTGCACCTGCGGCTGTGGTTCGCCGAGAGCTGGGCCGCGGCGGCGGGCGCGGAGAACCTGTCCTGCGCGCCGTGGACCGCGGTGTACGCCCGCGCGCTCGGCGCGAAGGTCGGCGCCGACGTGGACCTGCACACCGCGCCACCGGTCACCGGCCTGCTGACCCTCGGCGACCGGTGCGCCGTCGAGCCCGAGGTCGACCTGCGCGGCCACTGGCTGGACGGCGACGTGCTGCACGTCGGGCGGGTGCGGATCGACAAGCGCGCCACCGTCGGCACCCGGAGCACCCTCGCCCCGGGCGTCCGGATCGGGCAGGGCGCGCAGGTCGCCGCCGGCTCCGCGGTGCTGTCCGGCGTCGCGCCGGGCGAGCTGTGGGCGGGCTCCCCGGCGGCGTTCGTCGGTCCGGCCGCCGAGTCGTGGCCCGCCGGCCGGGCGCCGCGGGGACGCCGGTGGGTGGCCGTGTACGGGGCCACCGCCGCGGCGCTGGCCGCGCTGCCGGTCGTCGCGGCCGTCGTCGGGCTCCTCGTGGTGGCCGCGGACCTGCGGGACGCCGGGACGTGGGGCGGGGCGTGGGACGACGCGCTGCGGGCCGTCCCGCTCGCGGCGCTGGCGTCGTTCGCGGTGCTCGCGGCGGTGACGCTCGCGGGCGTCCGGGTGCTCGGGATCGGCGTCGCGGAGGGGTACCACCCGGTGCGCAGCCGGGTCGGCTGGCAGGTGTGGGCCACCCAGCGGCTCATGGACGACGCGCGCAGCACGCTCTACCCGCTGTACGCCAGCACGCTGACGCCGCTGTGGCTGCGCGCGCTCGGGGCGCGGGTCGGCCGGGACGTCGAGGCGTCGACCGTGCTGATGCTCCCGTCGCTCACCTCGGTCGGCGCCGGGTCGTTCCTCGCGGACGACACGCTGATCGGCTCCTACGAGCTCGGCCGCGGCTGGCTGCGCGTCGAGCGGGCGAAGGTCGGGAAGTACGCCTTCCTCGGCAACTCCGGGATGATCGCGCCCGGGCGCGCGGTGCCGAAGCGGGGGCTGGTCGCGGTGCTGTCCGGCGCGCCCGAGCGGGCCAAGCCGGGCACGTCCTGGCTCGGCTCCCCGCCCGAGCCGCTGCGCCGCACCCCGGGCGACGCGGACACCTCCCGCACGTTCGACCCGCCGACGCGGCTGCGCGTCGCCCGGGCGCTGGTCGAGGCCTGCCGGCTGCTCGCGGTCGTGGTGGCGTTCGGGGTCGGCGTCGCGGTGCTGCTGGTCCTCGGCGAGGTCGCGCACGCGCGCGGCCTGGGCGCGGCGGCGCTGCTGTCCCCGGTGGTGGTCGTGGGCGCCGCGGCGCTCGCCTGCGCCGTGGCCGTCGTCGCCAAGTGGGCGCTGGTCGGCCGGATCCGCGCGGGGGAGCACCCGCTGTGGAGCGGGTTCATCTGGCGCAACGAGCTCGCCGACGCCTTCCTCGAGGTGGTCGCCGTCCCGTGGCTCGGGCCGGCGACGGTCGGCTCGCCGGCCATGACCCTGTGGCTCCGGGCGCTCGGCTCCCGCATCGGGCGCGGGGCGTGGTGCGAGACGTACTGGCTGCCCGAGGCCGACCTCGTGACCCTCGGCGACGGGGCGACGGTGAACCGCGGGTGCGTGCTCCAGACGCATCTGTTCCATGATCGGGTGATGAGCATCGACACCGTCCGCCTGGACGACGGCGCCAGCGTGGGCCCGCACGGCGTGGTCCTGCCCGCCGCGGCCCTCGGCGCGGGGGCCTCCGTGGGCCCCGCCTCGCTCGTGCTGCGCGGCGAGACCATCCCGGCGGGCAGCCGCTGGACCGGCAACCCCGTCGCGCCGGTGACGGCGTGACGGGCGGCCCGGGCGCACCGGCGTCGACGGGGCCCGCAGAGGTCGCGGCCGGCGTCGACCCGTACCTGCCGGACCGCGGCCCGGGTGGGCTGCGCGTCGCGCGGTACGACCTCGACCTGGACTACCGGGTCGCGACCAACCGGCTCGACGCGCGCGCCGTCGTGCACGCGACCGCCGCGGCCGACCTGGACCGGCTGTCGCTCGACCTGGTCGGCCTGCAGGTGTCGAGGGTGCTGGTGGACGGCCGGCGGCCCGCCCGGTTCGCGGTGCGCGACGGGCGGCTCGAGGTGCGGCTGGCCCGGCCGGTCGCGGCGGGTGCACCGATCACCGTCGAGGTGCACTACGGCGGCAGCCCCGGCCCGCGCCGCGGACCGTGGGGCGAGGTGGGCTGGGAGGAGCTGACCGACGGCGTCATCGTGGCCGGGCAGCCCGACGGTGCCCCGTCCTGGTTCCCGTGCGACGACCGGCCCTGCGCCAAGGCCGCGTTCCGGATCGCCGTCACCACCGAGGTCGGCTACGAGGTGGTGTGCAACGGCGCGCTCGTCTCCCGCCGCCAGCGGTCCAGCCGGGTGCGCTGGGAGTTCGAGCAGCGCGAGCCCACCGCGCCCTACCTGGCGACCGTGCAGGTCGGCCGGTACGAGCGGGCGGCCCTGGCGACCGGGCCGGTGCCGCAGGACGTCGTCGCCCCGGCGCGGCTGCGGGCCGCGCGCTCCCACGACTTCGCGCGCCAGCCCGCGATGATGGAGCTGTTCGTCGACCGGTTCGGGCCCTACCCGTTCGACCGGTACGACGTGGTGGTCACCGACGACCCGCTGGAGATCCCGCTCGAGGCGCACGGCCTCTCCGTGTTCGGCGCCAACCATGTCGACGGCCACCGCGGCACCGAGCGCCTGGTCGCCCACGAGCTCGCGCACCAGTGGTTCGGCAACAGCCTCACCGCGGCGACCTGGCGGGACATCTGGTTGCACGAGGGGTTCGCCGCCTACGCGGAGTGGCTCTGGGAGGAGCACGCCGGCGGGCGGTCCGCGGACGCGCAGGCCCGGACCGTGCACCAGCGGCTCGCGGGCCTGCCGCAGGACCTGGTCATCGGCGACCCCGGCCCCGACCTCATGTTCGACGACCGGCTCTACAAGCGCGGTGCCCTCACCCTGCACGCGCTGCGGACCGACCTGGGCGACGCGGCGTTCTTCGACGTGCTCCGCGCGTGGACGGCGCGCCACCGGCACGGCACGGTGACGACCGCGGCGCTCGCGGCGTGCATCGCGGACGTGGCGGGGACGGACGCGGGCCCGGTGCTGGCGGCGTGGGTCGCCGCGGCACCGCTCCCGCCGCTCCCGCGCCGGCGCTGACGCGCCCCCGGCCGCCGAGGTCGAGCGTTCGCCCGCGGCGCGCCCGCTGAACCGCTCGACCTCGGCGGAGACGCTCGACCTCGGCGGCGGGCGCCCGTCAGGGGAGGGGGAGGGTGCGGTCGTCGACCGCCGGGGGCGCGCTCGGCGGCAGCAGCGCGGCGAGCGCGGCGACGTGGTCGGCACCGACGTCGAGGTCCGTGAGCCACCAGCGGGTGCCGGGCGCGGGCGCGAGGCCCGCGACGGCGGCCGGGTCCACGACCCGCACCTCCGGCCGCCCGGCCGCGTCGGACACCCGCAGCGACCGCGGGTCGACCGCGAGCCCCGTCCCCGCGGCCTTGAGCACCGCCTCGGTGCGCGCCCACGTGCGCAGCAGCCCGTGCGGCCCGGCCGCGGGCGGCTCCCCGGGCGCGAGCACGACGCGCGCGAGATCCTCACCGGTGCGAGCCCACCCGGCGCCCGGCGTGGCGGGTTCGACGTGGGGTCGCGGGTGCTCCGGGCCCGGGCGCGCGCGTGCGACGCCCGCGCTCGTCGGTTCGAGGTCGACCCCGACGGGCCCGACGTCGGTCAGCGCCACGACCACCACGTCGCGCCCGCGGCTCAGCGACAGGTGCGGCACCGGCCCCCCGTCCACGCGATCCGCGATCGGGACGCCGTGCGCCGCCGACCCGCAGCGGGGGCAGCGCCGCCGCACCCGCACGGCGTCCGGCTCCACCCCGCACGCCTCCGCGACGGCGAGGCGCGCGAGCAGCAGCACCGACGCGACGGCGTCGCGATCACCGGGCGTGGCGCGGTCGAGCCGCTCGCGCTCGCGCAGGGCGAGCAGCGGGAGCAGCGCCGAAGCGGTGACGACGCCGGCGCGGCGCACGCGGATGGAGGACACGCCCCCATCCTTCCGCGGCGGGGGCGCGAGTTCGCCGGCTGCGAGGCGTCAGGCGGCGACGGGCTCCGCGGCCGCGTCCGCGGGGGAGCGGTGGGTGAAGCGGTGGAACGTCGCCCGGGTGCCGCCGTCGCTGCGGCGGGCGAGCGCCAGGCCGACCACGACGGCGCCGAGCAGCGGGCCGACGCCGCACGCGACCATGCCGGCCCGCGCGCCGAGGTGCTCGCACACCCAGCCGATCAGCGTCCCGGACACCGCCTGCGCGCCGAGCAGCACCAGCACGTAGAGCGCCATCACCCGGCCGCGGACGTGCGGGGCGACGGTCGTCTGCACGAGCGTGTTCGACCCGGTGAGGTAGAGCAGCGTGACGACGCCCATCGCGATCAGCACCGTGATGAACACCGGGCGGGACGGCGCGGCGGCGGCGAGCAGCTGGAGCAGGCCGATCGCCCCGGCGAGCAGCACCAGGTGCGTGATCCGGCTGCCGCGGCGGCGGGTGGACAGCAGCGCGCCGGTGAGCGCGCCGACCGCGAGCATCGAGGTGAGCAGCGCGTAGCCGCCGGCGTCGGTGCGGAACACCTGGTCGGTGTAGGCGGCGAGGACGGTCGCCATGTTGACGCCGGTGACGGCGACGAACCCGACGAGCACCACGGACCACAGGATCCGGGGGCTGCGCCGCACGTACGCCAGGCCCTCGCGGAGCTGCCCCTTGGCGCGGGCCACCACCGGCGTCGCGGTGAGCTCGGCGGCCCGCATGACCGCCAGCAGCGCGACCGCCGCGAGGCAGGCCACCGCGTTCAGCAGGAACGTCCAGCCCTCGCCGACCGCGCTGATCAGGCCGCCGGCGACCGCGGGGCCGACCAGGCCGCCGAGCTGGAACACCGCGGAGTTCACGCTGATCGCCTGGCGGAGGTGCTCCGGCCCGGCGACCTCGTGCACGAACGCCTGCCTCGCGGGGTTGTCGAACACGGTCGCGAGACCGCTGACGAACGCCGCGACCAGCACGTGCCAGGCCTGGACGTGCCCGCTGATGGCGAGCACGCCGATCGTCAGGGTCGAGAGCCCGAAGATCGACTGGGTGACCATGAGGACGCGCCGGCGCGGGAACCGGTCGGCGACGACGCCGCCGACCAGGCCGAGCAGCAGCATCGGGACGAACTGCAGCGTGACCGTGAGGCCCACGAGGGCGGCGGAGCCGGTGAGGCTGAGCACGAGCCAGTCCTGGGCGACGCGGGCGGCCCAGCCGCTCGTGTTCGTCAGCACCTGGGAGAAGACGTAGAGCCGGAAGTTCCGCACGCCGAGCGCGGCGAGCGTCGCGTTCCGCGGCTTCGGCGCGGCGGGCGCCGGGGCGGCCTGCGACGCGGCAGCGGCGTCGGCGGGGGTGTCGGTCACCGGCGCCGGGCGCCGGTGCAGCGCGAGGCGGGGGCCGTGCAGCGTGCGGCGCAGGCGGCTCGTGGCGGTGGCGGGGCGGTTCGTGCGGGTCGGGGACGGGGCGTGGCGGCGAGCCGAGGGCACAGGTGTTCCTTGCTGAGCGATGCGTGTGGTGTGGGTGCGGAACGGGTCCGGACGAGTCGTGTCCCTCTAGGCTACGGCGCCCGACGCGATTTCTTGAGGTGATGGCGGCAATCACTGTGATGATGTTCTGTAATGATCGTGTGGTGGTGCCGCAGGTCAGCGGCCCGCCGTCCGAGCCGGAGGATCGCCGTGTTTGACCCCGACCAGCTGCGCACTTTCCTCGCCGTTTCCGAGACGTTGAACTTCACGCGCGCGGCGGCCCGGCTCTCCCTCTCGCAGCCCACGGTCAGCCAGCACGTGCGCAAGCTCGAGGACGCGGCCGGGCGCCGGCTGCTCGATCGCGACACCCGCGGCGTGGCGCTCACCGACGACGGGCAGGCGATGGCGACGTTCGCCCGGACGATCCTCGCCGCGCACGACGAGGCGACCCGGTACTTCACCGGCTCGGCGATGCACGGGCGCCTGCGGTTCGGCGCGGCCGACGACCTGGCGCTCGCGCAGCTGCCGCGGGTGCTGCGCGACTTCCGCCGGCTGCACCCGCGGATCAACCTGGAGCTGACGGTCGCGCAGAGCGGCGCGCTGCACCGGCGCCTGCGGGCGGGGCAGCTCGACCTGGTCTACATCAAGGAGGCGACCGGCCAGGCGGAGGGGCAGCTGGTCCGCCGCGACCGGCTCGTCTGGGTGGCGGTCCCCGGCACCGCGGTGGACGCCGAGGCGCCGGTCCCGCTCATCACCTACCAGGGCGCGTCGCTCACCCGGCAGGCCGCGGTGCGGGCGCTCACGGAGGCGGGGCGGCCGTGGCGCACCACCTGCAAGGTGATCGAGGTGAACGGCGTGCTCGCGGCGCTGCGGGCGGGCCTGGGGATCGCGGTGCTGCCGCAGAGCCTGCTGCCCGAGGACCTGGTGCAGCTGCCGGCCGCCGCGCTCGGGCTGCCGGACCTGGGGGACGTCGACATCACGCTCGTCGCCAACCCGCAGTCGCCGCGCGAGCCGATCGAGGCGCTGACCTCGGCGATCCTGGGCCAGGCGCCGCGCTGAGCCGCCGGGGCGCCGACGGCGGGGCTGCGCTACGGTCACGCCCGGCCCGGCGGCACCGCACGGGCCGGATGACGACGAGAGGACCCCCGTGGCCAGCGCCGACTACTTCCTGTCCGGCCACCCGGACGCCGCCCGCGCCGCGCTCGCCGAGGCGCTCGTCGAGCACGGCTTCACGGTGACGCCGCGGCCGGACGGCTCGTGGGAGGTCGCCCGGGGCAGCGTGGCCGCCACCGCGATGCTCGGCGTGCTCGCGGGCCGGAAGAACCAGCGGCTCGTCTACGACGTCCGGTTCTTCGACCACCAGGGCACCCCCGTGGCGCGGTTCGGCCGGGACTCGGGCGCCGGCGCCATGGGCGGCGTGTGGGGTGTCCAGCGGTCGGAGAACGTGTTCGCGGAGGTGAGCGAGGCCGTCGCCGCGCGGCTGCACGCACGGGGCCACCTGGCGCACCTGTTCCGCGGCGCGTGAGCCCGGCGGACTAGCCCGGCTCGCCGATGCGCTCCAGCGCGTCGACCACCAGGTCCCAGAACCGCTCGCGGTCCAGCTCCAGCGCGATCGCCGTCGGGCAGCCCTCGGGCGCGGGACCGCGCAGGTCGACCACCGTCATCCCCGTCGTGAGCTCGCCGGCGAGCTCCACGTCGACCGGCGCCCGCCGCACCGTCATGACCGACGGGTCGATGACGTAGGCGACCGCGCACGGGTCGTGCACCGGCGGGGCGTCGAACCCCATCGTGTCCCGGTACGACGCGGTGAAGAACGCGAGCAGCTCCTCGACGAACCGGGCGGGCGCGGTGCCGACGTCGGCGATCCGGCGCACGACGTCCGGGGTGGCGAGCGCCTGGTGCGTCAGGTCGAGCCCGACGACGACGACGTCCCACCCGGCGCGCAGCACGACCCGCGCGGCCTCGGGGTCCTCCCGGATGTTGAACTCGGCCACCGGCGACCAGTTCCCCGTCCGGTAGGCGCCACCCATGAGCACGACCTGCCGCACCCGGTCGACGATGCGGGGCTCCCGCAGCACGGCCAGCGCGATGTTGGTGAGCGGCCCGGTCGGCACGAGCGTCACCGTGCCCGGCTCCCGGCTCATCACCGTCTCGACGATCAGGTCCACCGCGTGCCGCGGGTCGAGCGCCTGCGCGGGCTCGGGCAGCACCGGACCGTCGAGGCCCGACTCGCCGTGGATGCTCGGGGCGTGGTCCCGGGCCCGGACGATCGGGCGGTCGGCGCCCGCGGCGACCGGGACGCCCGCGAGCCCGGCGACCCGGGCGACGGCGAGCGCGTTGCGGGTGACCTTGTCGAGGTCCTGGTTGCCGGCGACGGTGGTGACGGCCAGCAGCTCGACGTCCGGGCTGCCGTGCGCCAGCAGCAGGGCCACCGCGTCGTCGTGGCCGGGGTCGCAGTCGAGGATGATCGGGCGGGGCATCGGTGCTCCTCACGTCGGCCGGGGGAGCGTCGCAGCGCTCGGCGGCGCGGGTCAAGGGGCCGCGCGTCGCCCGGACGGAATGTCCCGGTAACACCCGCTCGTTAGGCTCGACGGTGGGGCGCGCGTCCGCGCGGCCCGGGCACGAGGGAGAGCGTTCGTGGCACAGGGTGTGGTGGCCGAGGGCCTGCAGGTCGGGTACGCGGCGATGCTGGAGCAGTTCCATCCGACCGAGGCGGTCGAGCTGTCCGCCTACGCGGAGTCCCAGGGGTTCCTCGGCACGATGGCGGCCGACCACTACCAGCCGTGGGTCCCGCAGCAGGGGCAGTCGGCGTTCGTGTGGAACGTGCTGGCCGCCCTCGGCGAGCGGACCACCGGCGACATGGGCCCGGGCGTGACCGCGCCGACCTTCCGCTGGCACCCGGCGATGGTCGCGCAGGCGTCGGCGACGCTCGCCGCGATGTACCCCGGGCGGCACTGGCTGGGGCTCGGCTCCGGCGAGGCGCTGAACGAGCACATCACCGCGCAGTACTGGCCCGAGGCGCCCGAGCGGATCAACCGCATGTTCGAGGCGATCGACATCATCAAGAAGCTGTTCTCGGCGTCGCTCGCGGGCAAGGACGTCAAGCACGCCGGCCAGTTCTACAAGCTCGAGTCGACCCGGCTGTGGACCATGCCGGAGGTCGCCCCGGAGATCCTGGTCGCCACGGCCGGCCCCGTCACCGCGAAGCGGGCCGGGAAGCACGCCGACGGACTCATCACCGTCGGCGCCCCCCTGGAGAAGATCAGCGGCCTGTTCGGCAAGTTCGACGAGGGCGTGCGCGAGTCCGGCCGCAACCCGGACGACCTGCCGAAGGTGCTCCAGCTGCACCTGTCCTGGGCGGACACCGACGAGCAGGCGCTCGAGAACGCCATGGTCGAGTGGCCCAACGGCGGAATGAAGTTCCCCAAGGGTGACATCCGGTCGCCGTTCGACTTCGCGCAGATGGCCAAGCTCGTGCGCCCCGAGGACTTCGAGGGCCGCATGGTCATCTCGGCCGACCCCGACGTGCACCGCGCCGAGATCCAGAAGTACGTCGACCTCGGCTTCGACCGGGTCTACCTGCACAACGTCGGCCGGAACCAGCGCGAGTGGATCGACGTGTTCGGCCGGGACGTGCTGCCGAAGCTGGTGCGCTGACGGTGACCGACGCCGAGGCCGGCCCGGTCTCCGCCGCCGCCGACCTGCTGACCGCCTGGGGCGTCCCCGGCATCGGCGAGGTGCGCCCCGGCGACGACCTGGCCGCCCTGCTCGGCGACGCCCTCGCGGCGGACGCGTCGGCCCGGCCGGCGACGGCGCTCGCGGACGGCGACGTGCTCGTCGTGACGAGCAAGATCGTGTCCAAGGCCGAGGGCCGCGTCGTCCAGGCGGAGGACCGCGAGGCGGCGATCACCGCCGAGACGGTCCGCGTCGTCGCGACCCGGGAGCACCCGGGCGGGGTCACGCGGATCGTCGAGAACCGCCTCGGCCTGGTCATGGCCGCCGCCGGGGTCGACGCGTCCAACACCGACGAGGGCACGGTCCTGCTGCTGCCCGTCGACCCCGACGCCACGGCCCGGGCGCTGCGCGCGGCGCTGGACGAGCGGTTCGGGGTGACGATCGGGGTCCTGATCAGCGACACCGCCGGGCGTCCCTGGCGTCAGGGGCAGACCGACATCGCGATCGGCGCGGCCGGGGTGCAGGTGCTGGACGACCTGCGTGGCTCGACCGACACCCACGGCCGCCCGCTGCAGGTCAGCATGGCGGCCGTCGCCGACGAGATCGCCGCCGCCGCCGAGCTGGTCAAGGGCAAGGCGACCGGGCGGCCCGTCGCGGTGGTGCGCGGCCTGGCGCACGTGGTGACGCCCGACGACGGCCCGGGCGCGCGGGTGCTCGTGCGCACGGGGCCGGACGACATGTTCGCCGAGGGCACCGCGGAGGCGTACGCGCGCGGGTGGAAGGACGCGGCGGGGGCCGGCGGCGCGACGCGCTGACGCGCGACGCGCGCAGCGGCGCCGGGTACCCCGCGCGCTGTGCCGAGCGCGGTGGTCCCAGCCGAGCGCGGCGGCTCGAGCCACCGCGCTCGGCGCCTGCCACCGCGCTCGGCGGCGCCGTCCCGTCAGCGCCCCGGCTGCTGCGCCGCGATCTGCGCGGACTGACCCGTCGCGCCCGGCTCGCCGCCGGGGATCGGCTCCGCGATCACGGCGGTGCCGTAGGCGCACACCTCGCTGAACTGCCCGATCGAGTCGGTGTCGAACCGCATCGCGACGATCGCGTTGGCCCCGCGCTGGGCGGCCTCCTCGGTCATCCGGCGCATCACCTCGTGCCGGGACTCGTACATGATCTTGGTGTACTCGGGGATCTCGCCGCCGCCGATCGAGCGGAAGCCCGCCGTGAAGTTGGCCCCGATGTTCGTCGAGCGCACCGTCAGGCCCATGACCTCGCCGAGCACCGCCTGGATGCGGTAGCCGGGGATCTCGTTGCTGGTCACCACGATCATGCGGCGATCGTGCCAGCCCGGCGCCCCCGGCGACGACCCGGACGCGCCGGGTCACCCGTGCGCCGGGTCCGCCGCCACCCGCACGAGCGCGGCTACCATCGCGGGGCCGGGCCCGCGGGCGCGGTACCGACGGCGGGGGCGCGACGAGAGGGAGGCCCGGGTTGGGCACGTCCGAGAAGTTCCAGTACGGCGGCGGCGCGTGGGGCGGCGACCTCGCCGCCACCCCCAGCCTGGCGGTCGAGGTCCTCGACAGCGACATCGCGGTGATCGACTACCGGCCGGCGCCCGAGGGTCTGGGCCGGTTCTACCTCGGGTTCCAGCCGCGCGACCTGTACGACGACCCGGCGGAGAGCGAGCCCGTCGACATCGAGGGGGAGGCAGAGGCCTTCGCCACGTGGGCCGAGTCGGTGGGCGCGCTCGACGTGCAGCCGAACGAGGTCCGGCGGCTCATGGCGGTCGAGGGCGTGGAGCCCGAGGACACCTTCGTCGAGGAGACGGTGGTCCGGCTGCTGCGGCTCGTCGGGCTGTCGGTGCCGAAGGGACTCGCGGGCTGAGCGGTCGTCCGGGGACGATGCGTCTCGCCGCGGCCTGGCGGCGCCTGGTCGGCCGGCGGCGGGGGAGTCAGGCCTTCGCGGCCCGCGCCGCAGCCTTCGCGGCCTGCTTGGTCTCCCGGACCCGCTTGAGCGACTCCGGGTCGCGCACGTCGGCGATCGACCGCGGCACGTCGTCGGCGTACGCCCCGGCCGCCTCCTGCCACCCCGCCGGGGTCACCCCGCGCTGCTTCGCCAGCAGCGCCAGGAAGATGCGCGCCTTCTGGTCGCCGAACCCGGGCAGCGCCTTCAGCCGCTTCAGCACGGTGGCGCCGTCGGGGTCGCCCTCGGTCCAGATCCGGGTGACGTCGCCGTCGTGCTCGTCGGCGACCGCGCGGGCGACGGCCTGGATGCGCCCCGCCATCGAGCCCGGGAACCGGTGCACCGCCGGCGGTGTCGCGCACAGCGCCGCGAACTCCCCGGGGTCGGCCTCGGCGATCCGGCGGACGTCGAACCCGCCCATGCGCGTGGCGATCTTGGCCGGTCCCGCGAACGCCGACTCCATCGTGACCTGCTGGTCCAGGAGCATCCCGACCAGGAGCGCGAACGGGTCGGAGTCGAGCAGTCGGTCCGCGTCGGCGTCGCCGGTCAGCCAGAGGGTCATCGCGCCATTGTGCCCGAGCGCCGCGCGCCGCGGATCTCACCCGCTGCGGGTGCCACGCGGCCGTTGACGGGGCCCCGGGGCGGGCGGACCGTGGAGGGGCACGAGGGGGTACCGCCATGCGTCGCCGGCTGCTCGTCTGGTTGTCCGTCCTGTCCCTGCTGCTCGGGGGGAGCGTGCTCGTGGCCCCCGCGGCCGCGGCGCACCCGTACTGCGGGCAGGTCTGGGGGTCGCTCGCGAAGGGCGTCCCGGGGATGTCCGCGGGGCAGCTCACGGACGTCCGCGCGGGGCGGCACGCCTGCTACGACCGGCTCGTGCTGGACGTCGACCGACCGCTGACGGCCTGGTCGGTGCAGTACGTCTCCCAGGTCACCGCGGACGGCTCCGGGGCCGTGGTCCCGGTCCGGGGCGGTGCGCGGCTCGAGGTCGTCGCGCGCGTGAACGTCCTGCCGACCGACGCGTTCTTCGTCGGGGTGGGCAGCGACCTGGTCAGCACCGCGGGCTACCAGACGTTCCGGCAGGTGGCCTGGGCCGGCAGCTTCGAGGGCGTGTCGACCGTCGGCCTGGGTGTGCGGGCGCGGCTGCCGTTCCGGGCGTTCGTGCTGGCCGGGCCGGGAGCCGGGTCGCGGCTGGTCGTGGACGTCGGGCACCAGTGGTGCGCCCCGGGGCACGTGGACTGCTGACGCGCGGCGTGCGGGTCAGGGCGCCGGGTCGCCGGTCAGGTCGGCCGCCGCGGGCCACCGCAGGTCCGGGCAGTCGGCCGCGGTGGCGCAGAACCGCGCGGGCTCGTGCGCGCCCCAGCCGAGCGGGACGGCGACGATGCCGGTGAGGCAGCCCACCAGGGTGAGCACGGACATGACGCGCTGACGCACGCTCACCACCCCGCTTCCTGCCCGGCCCCGCGACATCCTGTCCCCCCACCCATCGGCGGCGGACGGCACGGGTGGAGCGCGCATCCGGGTGATCGCGAGGGGCTGACCGGGTGGACGCCGCCTGCCAGGATCGGGTGCGCAGGGCCCGCGCGGAAGAGGGGGAGCACCCATGGCCGAGGTCACGGAGTACGTCGCGTCGCTGGCCGACCCGGAGCGGACGGTGGTCGGCGGGCTGCTGGCCCGCGCGCGGGCGCTGGTCCCGGGTGCCGAGGAGGGCACGAGCTACGGCATGGCGGCGTACCGCTACCGGGGCCGGCCCCTCGTGGCCGTCTCGGTCGGGCCGCGCGGGTGCACGGCGTACCCGTTCAGCGCGGACGTGGTCGCGGCGGTCCTGGCGACGCTCGACGGCGTCGACGCGACGAAGGGCGGCATCCGGTTCACCGCCGACCGGCCGCTTCCGCCCGAGGCGTTCGACGCGCTCGTCCTCGGGCGGCGCGCCGAGATCGACGCCGCCCTGGACCGGACGCGGGGCTGACCGGCCCCGGACGCGGGCGGCGCGCTCCGGGGCGCCCCGCGTAGGGTGCGTCCGTGCTGCTCGGTCGGTGGGTCCTGGTCGTCCCGGTGAAGGACGCGCGGCGCGGCAAGACCCGCCTGGCCGACGTGCTGGAGCCGCGGGCGCGCGCTGCCCTCGTGCGGGCGATGGCCCTCGACACGGTCGAGGCGGTGCTGGCGAGCCCGCGGGTGGCCCGGGTGGTCGTCGTGACCGCCGACGCCGAGGTCACCGCGGCCGCGGCGGCGCTGCCGCGGGTGCGGGTGCTTCCCGAGCCGGCGCCCGGGCCCGAGGACGCGGCGGGCGGGTGGGCGTCGCTCGACCGGGCGGTGTCCGCAGGGGTCGCCGCGGCACGCGGGGAGGCGCCGACCGCGCACGTCGGCGTGCTGCTCGGGGACCTGCCGGGGCTCGACCCCCACGAGCTCGACGCGGCGCTCGCGGCCGCCGAGGAGCACCCGCTCGCGGTCCTGCCCGACGCCGACGGCACCGGCACGACGCTGCTCACCGCGCGGGCGGGTGCGGCGCTCCGGCCGGCGTTCGGCGGCGGGTCGGCGGCGGCGCACCGCGCTCTCGGGCACGCCGAGATCGCGCTGCCGGCGGACGCGACGCTGCGGCACGACGTGGACGTGCCGGCGGACCTGGCGGCGCTCGTCGCTCGGAAGGTCGGCGGGCGGACGGGGACGCTGCTGCGGCGGCTGGGGCCGCTGGAGTCGCCGGGCTGAGAAACGCGGGCGTCAGTCGTCCGGCCCGAGCACCGTGACCGGCGAGTACCCCGCCCGGTCGGCCAGGCACGCGACGACCCGCTGCGCGTCGTCGCGGGTCGCGCCCTCCACCAGCTGCACGGTCACGGCCGCCGGCGGCCAGACGGCGGGGGTGATCGCCGAGAGCACCGCCGGGTCGTCCCAGCACGCCCCCGCGTCGCCGGTGACGTCCGGGCCCGCGACGACGGTCCACGGCCCCGGCTCCCCGACGACCGGGATCCGGGGGAGGCCGTCGGCGAACAGCAGCGCCAGCGCCGCGAGCCCGGTCGCCGTCACCGCGGCGCGCACTGCCGCCCGTCGCCGTCGCATGCCGCCTCCCCGGGACGTGGGTGCTGTCGCGTCGACGGTAGCGGGGCGCGTGCTCGCGCGGGGCGGATCGGCGCGCACCGCGCGCGCCGGGCGCGTCACAGACCGACGAGCGCCAGCGCCTCCGCCGCGATCCGCGCCGTCGCCGGCACGTCCGTCATCAGCGTCGGCGCGGCCGCGGCCCGCCAGCCGTCGGCCGTCAGCTTCTCCGCCGCATCGGCGTCGACGGTGTCGACCAGCCACGCGTCGAGCACCCCCGCGTCCGCGCCTGCCCGCGTGGCGTCGTCCCGGCGGCCGTAGAACCGGGCGACCGCCTCGGCCGTCGCCTCGACCCCGATCGTCGCCAGGCACTCGGCGGCCATGCCGCGGACGGGTGCGCCGCCGACGATCGGGGAGACGCCCACCACCGGCGCCGCGGTCGAGGCGAGCGCCGCGCGGACGCCCGGCACGGCCAGGATCGTCGACACCGACACGACCGGGTTCGACGGCGGGACGACCACCACGTCGGCCGACGCCAGCGCGTCCAGCACGCCGGGCGCGGCCTGCGCGGAGTCGAGCCCGACCTGGACGAACCGGAGCGCCGGGAGCGCGGCGCGGTGCCGGACCCACCACTCCTCGAAGTGGATCGTCCGCTCCGCGCCGGAGCCCTCCTGGTCGGCCACGACGACGTGCGTCTCGACGGGCTCGTCAGCCATCGGCAGCAGCCGCACGCCCTGCTCGGCGAGCCCCCACCGGCGGCTCAGCAGGTGGGTCGCCTCGGACAGCGTGCGGCCCTCGCGGAGCCACTGGGTCCGCGCGAGGTGGGTCGCGAGGTCGAGGTCGCCGAGGGTGAACCAGTCCCAGCCGACGCCGTAGGCCGCGAGGTCGGCGCTGACCCGGCTGGTCTCCTCGCGGCGGCCCCAGCCCTGCTCCTCGTGCACGGCGCCGCCGAGCGTGTACATCAACGTGTCGAGGTCCGGGCACACCCGGACGCCGTGCAGCCACATGTCGTCGCCGGTGTTGGCGATCACGGTGACCTCCGCGGTCGTGCCGCCCCGGCCGTCGGGCAGCCGGTCGCGCAGCAGGGCGAGCAGGCCGCGGGTGAACCGGGCGCCGCCGACGCCGCCGGACAGGACGGTGATCCTCATCGTGCTCCTTCGGGGACCGGCTCGGGCCGGGGGGTGCGGGGGTCGGCGTCGGCCGGGGTCGCGGTCCCGGGCACCGGGTCGCCGAACGCGATCACCGGCCGCCCCGTCCGCGGGTGGGTCAGCACGGCGCACTCGACGCCGTACACCTCGCGCACGAGGTCGGCGGTCAGCACGTCGCGCGGGTCGCCGGCCGCCACCAGCCGCCCGTCCGCCAGCACGAGCACGTGCGCGCAGTAGGCGGCGGCGAGGTTGAGGTCGTGCAGCGCGGCGACGGTCGTGCGGCCCAGGTCCCGGACGAACGCGAGCAGCGACAGCTGGGCGCTGACGTCGAGGTGGTTCGTGGGCTCGTCGAGCAGCAGCAGGTCGGGCTCCTGGGCGAGCGCCCGGGCGATGTGCACCCGCTGCCGCTCGCCCCCGGACAGCGCGGACCACGCCCGGTCGGCCAGGTGCGCGGCGTCGGCGGCGGCCAGCGCGCGGTCGACGGCGGCCTCGTCGGCGTCGGTGCCCCACAGCGTCCGGTACGGGATCCGGCCGAGCGCGACGACCTCGCGGACGGTCAGCGGGACGGTCGAGGACGACTCCTGCTCCAGCAGGGCGACCCGGCGGGCGCGCTCGCGGCGCGGCACGGTGTGCACGGGGACGTCGTCGAGCAGCACGGCGCCGGCCTCGGGGTCGAGCAGCCCCGCGATGAGCCGCAGCAGGGTGGTCTTGCCGGCGCCGTTCGGTCCCAGCAGGCCGGTCAGCGCGCCGGGTGGCGGGGTGGCGTCCACGCCGTCGACGACCCACCGGCCGCCGAGCCGGGTGCCGACGCCCGCGATGCTCAGGTCCACGCCGACCCCCTCCCGCGGCGCAGGAGCACCGCGAACACCGGCACGCCGATCAGCGCCGTGACGATGCCGACCGGCAGCTCCCGCGGGTCGAACAGCGTCCGGGCCCCCGTGTCGGCCCAGACCAGGAAGATCGCGCCGACGACGGCGGCGACCGGCAGCAGCCGCCGGTGCGCGGGCCCGGTGAGCGCGGACACCGCGTGGGGGAGCACCAGGCCGACGAACCCGATCGACCCGCTCACCGCCACCATCGCCCCGGTCAGCAGCGCGACCAGCGTCATCAGCACCCAGCGGGTCCGGTCGACGTGGATGCCGAGCGCGGCGGCGGCGGTGTCGCCGAACGCGAACGCGTCCAGCCGCACCGCGGAGGCGACGAGCACCGTGCCCACGAGGACGAGCGCCCCGGCCGCGATCGCCACGCTCTGCCAGGTCGACCCCGCCAGCGAGCCGAGCAGCCAGTTGAGGATCTCCCGGTAGGAGTCGCCGGTGGCCGACCAGAAGATGACGAACGACGTCCCCGCGGCGGCCAGCTGCGACACGGCGAGGCCGGCCAGCACCGCCCGGCCGGGGGTGAGCACGCCGCCGACCCGGGCCAGGCTCAGCGTCGCGACCAGCGCGGCGAGCGCCCCGGCGAACGCCGCGACCGGCAGCAGCAGGCCCACCCCGACGACGAGCACCGCCACCGCCCCGAGGGACGCGCCCGACGACAGCCCCAGCAGGTACGGGTCGGCGAGCGGGTTGCGGGTCAGGCTCTGCATCACCGCGCCCGCGAGGGCCAGCCCCGCGCCGACCGCCGCGCCCGTGAGCACCCGCGGCAGCCGCAGCTCCCAGACGATCGCGTCGGTCAGCACCGGCACCCCGCCGTCCGCGCCCGCCGCGGGGCCGAGCCCGAGGTGGCCGGCGATGCTCCGCGCCACGTCGGCGACCGCGATGTCCGCCGGCCCGATCGTCACGCACACCAGCACGGTGGCGACCAGCAGCACGAGCCCCAGGAGCAGGGTCGGCACCAGCGGAGGTCGCCACGGGGGCCGGGCGCCGGGCGTCGCACGCGCGTCGAGTGGACGATCCTGACCGACACGCCGTCGGCGTGTCGGGCGGAACCGTCCGCCAGGGGGCGCGGTCGTCGTCATGGGCGCGGTCAGCCCTCCAGGTCCGCGAGCTGCTCGGACAGGCTCACCACGGCGTCCGCGTTCCGGACGCCCGCCTCGGCCGCGGGGAACGGCACGGTCAGGTACCGGTGCTCCTGGACGGCGGTGAGCCGGCTCGTGGCCGGGTTGCCCTCGAGCATCGCGATCTTGCTCTCGGCGGTGTTCCAGGTGGCGTCGACCAGCACGATGACGTCCGGGTCGGCCGCGACGACCTGCTCCCAGCCGGCCGACGTCCAGGTGTCGTGCACGTCCGCGAAGATGTTGGTCAGCCCGGCGGCGTCCATCATCATCTGCGGCGCCCCGATGCCCGCGCCGACGTACGGGGTGTCCGTGCCCGACGAGTACCAGAGCGCGGTGGTCTCCTCGGCCGGGGGCTCGACGGCGTCGAGCGCGGCCTGCTGGCCCGCGATCAGGTCCTCCGCGCGGTCCTCGACGCCGAACACCGAGGCGATCTCGCGGATCTCGTCGAACAGGCCGTCGAAGGTCAGCGGGTCCGGCATGTACCCGTCCTCCTTGCACGCGGCGGGGGAGACGTAGGTGCCGATGCCGAGGCCCTGCAGCGCGGAGCGCTCGCCGGCGCCGTCGTCGGAGAAGTTCGACTCCCAGCCGGCGTAGACGAAGTCGGGCTGGACCTCGAGCAGCGCCTCCTGGCCGGGGACCTTGTCCGACAGCACGGGGACCGCGTCGTAGGCGGCGGCGTACTCCTCGGGGACGGGGCCGTCGGCGAACGCCGTGCCGACCAGGCGGTCCTCCAGGCCGAGCGCGAGCAGCATCTCGATCGAGGTCGACTTGATCGCCACGACCCGCTCCGGCGGGCTGTCGACGGTGACCTCGGTGCCGCAGTTGTCGAGGGTGACCGGCGCGAACGCGCCCGTCGACGCGCTGCTCGCGGAGGCGGTGCCGTCGGCCGCGGGGGCGCCCGCGGAGCCGCCGGCGCACGCCGCGAGCGCGGCCAGGGCGAGGGCGGCGGGCGCGGCGAGCAGCGCGCGGGAGGTGCGGGAGCGCGCACCGGTGCCGGGGCGGTCCCCGGTCCGGCGGTCGGGGGTGCTGCGGGTGCGGCGGGTGCTGTGCAAGGGCGGGCTCCTGACGGGTGCGGCGACGGCGCGGGCGACCGGGGCCGCGGCGACGTCGTCGAGCGGGCCGGGCGCCACGACGGACGCACGGTCCGACGGTGGACGCTGGGGGAGACGGACCCGTGGGGGACGCGCGGGGCGTCCGCCGCTGCGGGCCGGGGAGGGTGCACGTCGCGCCCGGTGGCCGCGCCGCCCATGCGCGGGCGGCGACACCCAGGCCACATCCGGCCTGGTCCGCGACCACCCTACGCCCGCCGCCACCCCCGCCGCGCGCCGCCCCCGCCGCGCGCCGCCCCCGCCGCGCGCCGCCCGCCCGCGCTCCGCCCTCGCCGCTCCGCTCGCCGAGTCTCCACTTCCGGCCTTCGCGGCGGCACCGCCCCAGAGTCCGCATCTGGAGAGTCGGCGACAGCACCCCGCTGAGATGGCGACGTTCGGCTGTGCGGCGGCGCCGCGGCCCAGGCGAGAGTTGCCATCTCGGCGAGGGAGCGCGGCGAGGGGGCGCGGCGCGGAGCGTGGCGAGGGGGCGGAGCGGGGGGGGTGGCGCGCGCGGCGCGGAGCGCGGCGAGGGGGCGGAGCGGGGGAGCGGCGCGCGCGAGGCGCGGCGGCGCCGGGGTGGGACGGGGCGCTACGCGCCTGCCGCGAGGGCCAGGGCCGTCGCCACGCGGGTGACCTCGTCCGGGCCGCCCGCCAGGGCGCCGACGGTGACGCGGACGTGACCCGACCCGCCCTGCTCGACGTCGGCCGCCGCGCCGGGCCCGGTCGTGGCGCGGAAGGGGGCGCCCGGCGCCACCCGGATGCCCGCCGCGGCCAGCCGGACCAGCGCCGTCGCCTCGTCGGCCACCGGCACCCACAGGTTGATCCCGTCGCCGGGCCGGACCTCGACCCCGTGCGCCGCGAGCGCCGTGGTCAGCGCCCGCTGCCGGGCGTAGTACGTCCGGCGGGCCTGGGCGACGGCCGCCAGCGCGTCGCCGTCGTCGAGCAGGTCGGCCAGCACGTGCTGCAGCAGGCGACTGGTCCAACCCGGCCCGAGCATCCGGCGCGCGACGACCCGGTCCAGCACGGCCGCCGGGCCGCCGACGGCGGCGATCCGCAGGTCCGGACCGTGCGACTTCGAGTACGAGCGCACGTGCACGACGCGGTCGGGCAGGTGGCTGCCGAGCGACACGTCGGCGGACGACGCGATCTCGCCGGAGTGATCGTCTTCGACGATCGTCAGCCCCGCGCCGGGCGTCGCCGCCAGGTGCTTCCGGACGACCGCCGCCAGCTCCCGCGCCCGGGTCGAGGTCATCGACACACCCGTCGGGTTGTGCGCGCGCGGTTGCAGGACCACCACCTCCGCGCCGGTGCGCAGCGCCGCCGCCAGCGCGTCCGGGCGCAGGCCCTGCCGGTCCAGCGGGACCGGCACGCGCTCCAGGCCGAGCTGGTCGCACAGGTCGAAGATCGGCGGGAACGACGGGTCCTCGACGACGACCCGGTCGCCGAACCCCGCGAGCTGCTCCAGCGTCCGGCTCATGGCGTCGACCGCCCCGTCGACGACCGTGACCCGCTGCGGCGTGAACGGCCAGGACGCGCGGAGCAGGCGCTCCAGCGGCTCGACGACGGGTGCGCCCAGGTAGGACCCGGTGCCCGCGGCGGGGGTGGCCGCGGCGACCCGGGCCAGGGCGCGCCCGAGCGGGGGGAGCAGCGCGGGGTCGGGGGTGCCGGCGGACAGGTCGAGCGGCGGGCCGGCGCGGTGGGTCGGCGCGAGGGGCGCGGCCGGCCGTGCCCACGACGCGCCGGGAGCGTCCGGGGCGGGCCGCTGCGTCCCGGCGGGTGCCGGCGCGGGCGTGCCGACGCCGCCGCCCCCGACCCCGACCCCGCCGCCCCCCACCCCGCCCCCCCCGCCCC